>NZ_JAAKGI010000009.1 GCF_011762485.1 Yeosuana marina | reverse complement strand
AACGTGTACCTATATGAAAAGTAGCGGATTTTAAGAGCCATTTTTCAGATTAGGTATGCAGTTAAATGTAAGAAAAATAGTTTTGATTAAATACAAAAGCAGCTATTTTTTATATGGGTTGTTGTATTTAGTATTTTTCAATTTTAGCCACTGTTTTTGTTGTAGACTCTTATTTACGGGGTACCTCTGACTTCAATAAATAGCAGCATGTGAAAATACGGAGTCTCGATGACGCAACATCGTTGGCCTTTGCTCTAAAAAGCAATTATTCTAAAATGTTTTATATGCGTCCTATATGGAACGTTTTAGAATAAGGAGTTTTCAAGTCCAACAAAGCGCTTTATTTTTCATTTCTTTTAGGGTAATACCCACTGGGATAATCACGACATACGATTAATTTAAACCCGATCTGTAAGGACTTCTAATATTGACTTTGTCATTTTTTTTCCCTAACTTCAAACTGTCTAACGTTTCAACGTTTTGAGAGTGAACTCTCAACGATTTCAATCGAACAGTTTGGAGGATAACTAAATCTTCGTAGGTTATCAAATAACTGAGAATAAAGCGAGATTAAACACTTGAAAACCAGATTTTTTAGAGGAAAATCCAAAAGTTATCGATATTAAATACAAC
>NZ_JAAKGI010000051.1 GCF_011762485.1 Yeosuana marina | reverse complement strand
AGAGCCGTATGATGGGAGACTATCACGTACGGTTCTGTGAGAGGCTCGGGGTGAAACTCCCCTTGTCTACTCGACACAAACACGTTGTAGCCAATTAAAAAATGGAAATCGAAAAGTTCATAAAGGAATATTCAAAATCTGACTTTGACAAAATAAAGTTCGACTGGAATGGCAAACACGGCGACGACCTGAAAGACCCGAATATGGACTTTAGGATGGAAGTTTGTGAATATCTGATAAAGGATTTCTCAATCGCCTCTGATAATTTGATTTTAGACTTATATCAAGAATTATCAAAAAGTTCAAAAGAAACTTGGGGAGTTTATAGGAGCTATCATTTGTTTGCTCAAGAAATATTGAACAGAGGAAGGACAAAATACTTACTCAATTACTTACAAGGAGCCAGTCAGAGTTTTGACACGTCATTGGCAAGTGGAAGAATCGAATTAACAAACGATGAGAGAAAAGAGATTTTAGATTTTGTCGATAAACAAATGACTGACAGCACAGATGCAGAGAATAGAAAATACTTTGAATTTGCTCAAACAAGATTTGCCATAAGATGAGTGAAGTGACAACGACATTATACAGACCTGTAAACGACAAAGAATTGGTGTTGATTAAAGAAATGGAATTCAAAGGTTTCCCACCAAGATTACCTGAACAACCTATTTTCTATCCTGTAATGAACGAAGAATATGCCATTCAAATAACTAGGGATTGGAATGTACCAGCTTATGGTTGTGGCTATGTGACAAAGTTTGAAGTCAATTCTGAATACTTAAAGAAGTTCAAAGTTGAAAACGTTGGTGGAAAAATCCATAATGAACTTTGGATTCCAGCAGAAGAATTAGAACAGTTCAATCGCAATATCATTGGAAAGATTGAAGTAATTGGAGAATATAAAAAGGAATAAAAACTGGCTACAACACAGGCTATAGTGCATACCCTTCGGGATACGCACCATATCCAAACCGTCAGACTGCGCAAAAACTTCTTCTTAAAAACCATTAATGATTCTTTTTAAAATCGTATCTTAAAGTACTGATA
>NZ_JAAKGI010000050.1 GCF_011762485.1 Yeosuana marina | reverse complement strand
AGAGTAGTTTTTGACGGATTTTTCTAAAGAATTTTATCATTGGTTAGCGGTTGGTTATAATGAAGCACAACGTGATTGGCTATGGTTTCGTTGCGTGAAAATCCGCGAGGATTTTCCGCCGTAAATCGAAGATAGCAAATTTGCGAGGACTTTCCGAGAGGAAAGTCAGAAGCAATGAATTATAGCCGGTGTTGGCAACCGTATTTTATTCTTTAACTATTTTAAAATATTTCATATTGTGTGTGATAGTATCCCCAATCTTTACTGGCTGACCATTATATGTGGCTATTTTATTGTCGCAAATGTTATCAGTTACTTTTATAAGTAAATTATAGTCAGCATTTTTCTTGTTTTTGCCTATAACTTTTCCAGTTATCAGACAACCAAAATCAGTTTCGTTTGTATAAACTGACCATGTTGCTGAAGGAACTTTTACAACATTGTCGATTTCAAGTTTTTTAAAGATTAATCGGTTTTGTTTTCTCTTTAATTTATATTCCCTTTTAATGCTGTCGCGAACAGCTTTAGGAGGATTAAGTTCTTCGAAGACTCTTTTATAACAAATATTATTGCTTTTGAAAAGTCCATTTTCCACAGCTTTTAAGTGAATAAGGGGCAATTTATCAAACTTTTTTCTACGAAGTCTATCGACTTTTTTCAAGGTCATAAAATCATAAGTTCCATCATACATCATGATGAGCTCAATTGTATTACAATTTTTTTTCAGTTTAATGTCAGTTGGTTCCATACCTACGTAACGAAATAATAAACTGTCGATATATTGCGGAATAGTAAGTTTAAAATGTCCGTCCATATCTGTTTTTCCGAGAAGTAATGAATCAGAACTTCGAATATCTAACATTGGTAATGGTTCTAAAAGGTCAGTTATAACTCTTCCAGTGATATTTCGAGTTTGTCCATTTAGATTAAGACCATAAAGAAGTAAAGCAATTATTAATATTGTTGTTATTTTCATTTTTGGAGTTCGCTCTAATATGGTTGCCAACGTGATTGTATAAGATTAGTGGCGTGTTTAAGCACCTAATTTAGCAAATAAAAACTGAATAGAAAATCCGCGAGG
>NZ_JAAKGI010000049.1 GCF_011762485.1 Yeosuana marina | reverse complement strand
ACAACACCGGTGGATCGGCTCCACCATCTTATAAACAGTTGCGTAACGATTTTCAGCCGTTCGTTACTCTCGGCACACGTATGATTAGTGGCGTGTTTAAGCACCTAATATAGCAAATACAAACCGAATAGGAAATCCGCGAGGATTTTCGTAAGTAGGCGAGAACTAGCCATTAATTATACACGGTGTTGTAAAACGTTTTTATTCAGTTTAAAATCGGTAACCAATTCGCAAGTGTAAATTCAAAGCGGCTTCTCCTTCATTTTCTAAATATCCAACACTTTTAGCGAAAATATATCTGTATCCAATTCCAATTCCAGTTTCGTAAGTAAAATGATTTCCAATATTCCTTTTTATTCCCCAAGTTGGAATTATCGAAATTTGGTCGGCAATTTCTACATTGTCATAATTGGATATTACAAACCAATTAGGATGATAACTTGTTTGAAGAGTTAGAAAATTTCCACTATTTCCACTTATATTTCTTGATTTTGATATTCGTTTGTTTAAATTATAATACCATCTTGGTTCTAATGTAATTACAGGTGTCATTAAATATCCGTTTTTTGGATAAAAACTTCCTCCCCAAAATCCAGCATCCATTCCGATTTCAGCTCTCAAAGCTATTTGATTCGATAATTTCACTTCTCGATGAGCCCAAATTCCTAATACTCCAGTTTGGATTCCATAAGTAGATTTTTCTACACTTGCGTTTTGAGATTTACCAATAAATGTCAGTCCGCATAAAGTCAAGGTCAATAAAATTTTTTTCATTCAGTTTTATTTTTTATTCTAATGTTCAATTTTTTGTCAAATGTTTTACAACACTTGTATAACTGCAATAAATACCAATCCTATTGTAGTTATATCGTTTATGTATGCAATATATTACTTTTCAACAATGTATCCAATGGGCTTATAATGGTTTTATTGTTAATTTCAATAGTTTTGGTATATGTCTGTTGTTTTTGGCGAACCATGCCCCAACATATTCTGCAAATGCCTAATCTAATATTTATGTTATTTTCAATACAATGTGTTGCAAACGAATGGCGCAATGTATGTACTGTACATAGGGTATAAGAACCTTAATGCGTTTTGCTTTTTTAAAAGATTGGTATATAATCGGTTGCATCATATTTGTTTTTACAATTTTATCCATCAGCCTTAAAAGTAGTTAAAAAGACTACAAGTAGTGTTGGTCTGTTATAAATAATGGTATATTAACCGTTAGAAACGACTATATGTAAAATACTTAAAATAAGCATATTAAATCAATTTTTTATAGAATAATGAATAAAGGAAAGTTCAAAATATGCAGTAAGATTCTAGTAGGAAGAGATGATAAATTATTTTGCTCTGTAAAATGTAAAAATTATTACCATGTTAATTTAAGAAAGTTTACAGATAATGAGGTAAAAGAGTTGGATACCATTTTATATAGGAACAGAAGTATTCTTTTGGAAGTTCTAGGTAAAAGAAAATGACTGATAACAGTAGAGCGAGTGGTGCTCGAAAAGAAGAAATTCACTTTTAAGTACCATACGCATTTGCATATAAACAGTAAAGGTAAAACCTTTCATTATGTTTATGACCTTGCTTGGATGGAATTTTCGAATGACGAGATTTTAATTATTAGAAAAGAAACTTAAGGTTATCAATTTTAACCATTATCCAATAAAGGGTTTTAGTATCTATTAAACTTGTGGTTATAAATGTGTGTTAAGGATAATTCCTATTAGATCGTTACTGACAATCATTGTTTTTTACTATCTAGGATTAGCAATTAGAACGCTTTTCATTAAAAAAAAGCAACTGATTTTTTAATCAAGTTGTTTATAAAATTTGATAGGCTCTGCCTATCGTGTTTTGTAAAGCAAGAGGGTAACACGCTGCGCGGTGTTACTAGCTCGTATTTCACTTAAAAACAGTTATTTACCAATTTTAAATAGTTGCATTTATTTCAGATTTGCGGCAAAACCTCTTGCAACCCCATTAAAATGGCTTTTATTTGCGGCAAACTCTTAGATTTTGGTATGATTTAGTGAATATTGAAAGATTGTGGTGCTTGCCAAATACGTATTATTTGACTTTTACAGTAAAACCTTTCGAAAGCCCCATAAACAGGCAATAATTTACAGTAAAAAGTATTTTGCTAATTTGTATTGATTGGTATTGTAGTCTATTGGTGCTTAATAAGTTTAAAGGGGTATCTGTTTACTGCTTTTTAGTAAAAAAGTAAAAACCAACCTTTCAATTTCCCAAAAACATTGCATAGTATTAGCTCGATAGATGTTGGGGCTTTTAAAACTCAACTAATATAAAGAATTCTCAAAGCGATTATTCTTTCGCCCATAAATACTTTTTTTATTTTGCGACCTTCGGGAGCAAACGAGAATGTGTCCACAGACACACATCTCGAATTCCTAACCAATGGGCTTTATTCAAAATTTAAAATTTGATTTTATTCTTCATTGGATAACAGGAGTTTTCGCATTTTATCCAAATAAATAGCTTCTTCCAATGGAATTAGGTTTTTTGCAAATTCTAAAACAGTCCTTACATCAGATTCCTTATTCTTTATATCCAGGGTTAAGTCTTGTTGTTCCTCTAGGGCTAGAATACACACATTCAGTGTTGATTTTAAAGTACAAAACAGTTCTAAATAATCATAGATTCTACAATGGTTCAGGTAGTAACCTTCTTGGACACCTTCTATCGGTTTTAACAATACAAAATTTTCTGCGCTCAGTTCCTTGATCTGTTCCATTTTTAATAATATTTCCTCTAAGGATTGTTCTTCTGTTTGATCTGCTTTGTTTTTCATGATTTTTAGTTTTTGAGACTGGCAAATAGTTTTGGTTCTGGAAAGTTTTTCATTAAATTTTATCTACTGTTCTTTTTATCTATTAGCAGCAGCTTTCTGGACTTATCCAAAAATTCTAATTCCTCATGAGGAATTAGATTCTTGGTAAATTCCAATACATCTGCCAATTGGGTGTGAGCCTCCTTTATGTCCCTTCTCTGATTGTTCGGATCATAACCGTCCATTGCCATGATACATACATTTAAAAGAGATTCCAATGTGTAACCCAGTTCTTCATAATTACGGATATAGGCATATTTAAGGTAGTTTCCCTTTCTGTAAACATATTCAGGGGTTGGACTGAGCAACCTAAAGTGTTCTTTTGCCATTATATTTAGCTCTTGAAGTTTCTTAACGTGCTTCTTTTTGCGTTGTTTTTTGGGTTTGTTTTTCATTGCCTTATTATTATTATTGCTGATTAAATAGTTGGGTCACAATGTAGTTCCTTTAGATATTCCAGTTGTGCCTCTCCAAGTTTCTTAGCTTCATGATAAAACTGTTCACAGCGATTATGGGCTTTTTCTGTATCTCTATACGAAAATTCATTTTGTGCCTTGAAACGCATGATATGATGGACATTACATAATATATAGCGCATACGATGTAATCCATAGGTCTCTTTAGGAAAAATGGTGTCTGGCAATCTGCAAAAGTGGCTGCATAAATGTAGCATATAGGACAGTGAATAATGTTGTGGCTCAAATTTCCAAAACAGATATAAAAGACCTAAACATATTTGTTCTAAGGAATGGTGCATTACGGCCAGCATAGGAGAAGTATCTTTTTCTGGTTCAATAATATTACCAATAATGGAAAGCAGATTTCCAGCACGATCCATACGGCTCTTCCAAGTTTCTTGGATGTGGTCATAAACATTTTGATGAAAAGGCATAGGGTAATTGCTGAATTGAGACAGGCAGTCATTATCCCTATATATGCAAGGTGTATGAAAAATAGCCTTATACAAAAAATCGTCGCCATAATTTAACCGTTTTTTTACATTTGATAAAGCATACATGATGGGATAGATTTTACAACGCTGATGCATTTTATTATACACCTCGTCCATAAAATCCCCAAGCCTTTTAGAAATGGGTCTATAAGTGATAATAAGTAACGTATAAATGATGAACCTTTCTGAATTTTTACTTTGTGGTATCAGATGAACCTTATGGCTCTTCCTTTCTTTAACAGTACTGATAACATATACTGAATGTAATGCCAATAGCTTCTTTAAATGAGCTAAAAGTTCCTTTTGTAATGCGGTTTTTTTTGATGTTTTTGTTTCCATGATATTTTGCTTTACATAAATTAAGAGCATAAATCAAGTGTACCAAACCAAAATAGGTTGTATAATACTATATTGAATTTGTTTTTTACGGGTATGGTGAATTTTAGAAAAAATCTTATATTTGGGTTATGGAAACAGCAACAAAACCAAACCACATCGGTAGAAAGATTAGCCGAATCAGAGAACTTAGGGGCATGAAACAAGAAACCTTAGCAGAGGAACTCGGAATTAGCCAACAAGCAGTGTCCAAGATTGAGCAGTCTGAGAAGATTGAAGGCGATAAATTGGAGCAGGTTGCAAAAGCTTTGGGTGTAACTAAGGAAGCCATTGAAAATTTTTCAGAGGAATTGGCTATAAATTATTTCAATAATTTTTATGATAATAGTTTTAGCAACAGCCAAGGTACTTTTCATCCTAATAATTGTACTTTCAATCCTTTAGACAAAGTTGTTGAACTCTATGAACGATTAGTACAAGCCGAAAAAGATAAAATCGAGTATTTAGAAAAGCTACTTAAAAAATAATAATAGAAGAAATTAATTGCTAATTATTAAAATCTCAAAAATTCCCTTTTAATACGTTTCTAGCTGCAATAAAAGCGCATTAAAAGGGAATTTTATTTTAAGATTTTTTAGTTATTCCTTTTATGATATCTAGTTAAATAAAAACTCAAACTTGTCATTATATATCAAAAACGTTGCTCTAATCGTTCCATATCCTCACTTACCTTTCTTTCTATCACTTTTGCATAAATCTGGGTCGTTGTAATCTTTGAGTGCCCCAATAGCTTTGATACGGTTTCTATGGGTACACCATTGCTCAAGGTTATGGTCGTTGCAAAGGTATGCCGTGCTATG
>NZ_JAAKGI010000048.1 GCF_011762485.1 Yeosuana marina | reverse complement strand
GGAACAGCTGCTTCACCTGAAGCATATAAAAAAATCATACAGACTGCGGCTGAATACGGTTACTATTCTTTTGGTTTACACTATGATAATTCATTGAGCAGTAGCGGAATTTGCAATAATACAAATGATGAAAATTGTGTTCAAAATGCTTTAAAAGAGTACTTTGAAGGAGTAGATTATTCAACAGAGGTAAATGTAAATTTTCCAAATTCATTTATAAATAGAATTACTAAAATGATACTTTATCTGAACTCACAAAACCCTTCAGAAGAATGGAATCAATTTTTGACGTCAAACAATGAAATAAATTGGAATTTAATTAGTCTGGCTGGACATTCTATGGGAAGCAGACACGCTTTCTTTATAAGCAAACAAGTAAGTTTATATAAAGTTGGTTTATTTAGTGGTCCAAATGGATTTGTTCTTGATAATGGTAATTTTCCTTCTTGGATTTCAAATGTTGGAGCAACTGCTAATTCTGACATTACTGGATTTTCTAACCAAAATGATAATGTAGCACAATGGAATTATGTTCAAAACATATGGCAAATTGCAGGAATTCAAGGCACACCGATAAATATTGACAACAACAACGAAATAAACTCACATCAATTATTTACAGAATATGTATCGCAAAATAATAGCGGCTCACTAATTCCTGCCCATAACTCAACTTGTGCTGATATTGATACACCAATTGAAAGTAA
>NZ_JAAKGI010000047.1 GCF_011762485.1 Yeosuana marina | reverse complement strand
ATGTGTGTCTGTGGACACATTCTCGTTTGCTCCCGAAGGTCGCAAAGAAAAAAAAGTGTTTAAGGGGAAGGGAGATCTGGTTAAGTTTCGATGTTCCATCTATGAAAAGAAGCTTCTGAACGTGAAGGCCAAACGAAGCGGATTGACCTTAAGCGAATATATACGACGTAGCCTATTTGATATGGAAATCACGGAACGTTTTAGTGAAGAACATATGGAGCTTTATAAAATGCTCATCAAATACCATAACAATTTCAAGTCCATTGGCAACATGTTCAAAAAACGAAACCCCAAGCTCATGCAAACAGTCTATGATTTAGCGGACGAGATCAAAACACATCTTAAAAAATTTCAACAATGATCGGTAAAGGGAAAAGCATATCACACACCATGGCTTCGATGTCCTACGGATGGAACCAGGAAAAGGATGCCGAAATTGTATTCAAGGAATTTCTGCATGGAGATTCACCAGTTGAAATCACCAAAGAATTTAAAATGCTCCAGGACCAAAACTATCATTGCACAAAAAACACCTTGTCCTTTGTGATCAGCCCAACGATAGAAGATGGTAAGCGATTGCAAAAGAAAGAGCTCCAAGCCATCACCAAACGGTTTATGCATGAAATGAAATTGGGAGAACGTCAGGCCATAGCCTTTGTACATCAGGACAAAGAGCATAAGCACATCCATTTATATGTCAACCGCATTGATTTTAAAGGCGTGGCCTATAATGATAGCTTTATAGGTAAACGAAGTCAACAGGCAGCTGAGAAAGTAGCGGAACATATGGGATTGACTACGGTCAAGCAAATCCAATTTGAAAAGGAATTAAATCTAATAGAAATACGAATGGAGATTAAGCGTAGGCATGATCTGACCATGAAACAGTTCCAGCCGAAATCCTTTGATGCGTATGTAAAAGCGATGGAAGTCAATGGGGTCAAGGTCATTCCAACAATCAACAAACAAAACAAATTACAGGGCTTTCGGTTTGAGTTCGATGGCCATAATCTTAAAGGGAGTGAAGTACATCGCAACATGTCAATGGGCAATATAGGAAAAGAGATGTCCAGGATTCAAGGAAAAAGTATTTTAAAAGACAACAATGCAAGTATCAAACTGGCAGGGAAAGTGGTAGATCTCACGCCAAACGTAGCTTTAAAGATCACCAAGTTCATTATTAAAAGAGCCATTGATAAAGGGATGGACATAGGATATTAAATTAAACATAACAATCATGACAAAACTGGAAGAACTAACGGCCTTAATGGTCAATGAAATCAATGATTTTAAAAATAGTGTCGAAAACCTAGAGAAAATCAATGACCAATTAAAAGATACCAAAATTAAGATGGATTTGTCGGAGTATAGAACCATGATTTATTCACATCAAAAAGAAATGAAATCCTACTTAGATTCCATTGAACGCTTTGAAAGTCGGTTTAACTATAAATTAGAACAAGCTAAAATCTATCCCAATTGGGCTGTTGTGGTATTTATAGTTTGTATAGTAGTTACTGTAGTGTTAGTCTCCTATATGTTTTTGAAATAATATGTTTTCAAAAGAGACTTTGTCGAAATATTTATAACTGTATTTTCTTTCTTTTTAAATTATAAAGAATGAGAATTTCATTCTGGATTAAGGACTTATAATTTCAAATGAAACCAAAGGGAAAATAAATAATTTTATACTTGGAGAATTAGCAAGTATTCATGGTCGGCAGATAATGAAATTAGAAAAGCAATAAAAAAGAAGTTTCTTGATAAGGAATAGAAATTACATTTAAATTGCCACCATGTAAATGAAGAATTTGTTTTGATAGGCTTAAACCAATTCCGGTTCCTTTTTCTTTTGTAGTAAAGAAGGGAACAAAAATTTCATCAATAATATTAGGCTGTATACCTGACCCATTATCAGATATTTCTATAAATTTCTTTTTATTCGAATTTATTCCTGCCGTAATTTTTATGTGGCCTTCGTCGTTCCCTTTTAATGATTGTAATGCATTTTTAATGACGTTAATGAGTACTTGTGAAATCTGTTTTTCGTCAACAAATAATTCTAAATCAATCGGTTTTATGTTTACTTCAAATGAAATCGCTTCACTTTTTTCATTGGGATTCATTAAAAGCAAAACTTTATCTAACAACCGTTTTGCCGAAACAATAGATTTATCTGGAGTAGGTAAATTAAGGAAACTTCTATACGATTGTACAAACGCCATTAAATCGCCGCTTTGCTCTTTAATGACTTCAAGACCTTTTACGGTGTTCTTTATAGTATTTTCATCTATTTGATTGGCTTCTATGATGATAGAATCTGTTTTAAAGTACTTAACAATAGAGTCTGAAATAGACGTGATGGGCGTAACGGTATTCATGATTTCATGTGTTAATACACGAATTAATTTAATCCAGGAACTAGTTTCTTTTTCATCTAATTCTTTATGAATATCTTGTGCTACTACTAATAAGATTTCTTCATTATTGAGTAACAAGGATGTTGATTTAAGAGAGATTTGTTTTTTTTCTCTTTCATTAGTTAATTGTACTAATTCACAGTCAAAGGGTTTTAAATTTGAAAAGAGATTATATAATTTTGTGTCTATTTGATTCAGTTGTTTTATGTGATTGAGTGGTTTATAATTAAGCAGTTTCTCCATTTTAGAATTGGCAAAAAGGATGTGCCCTTTTTTATTCAAAGTAAAGATTCCAATATCTGCTTGTTTTAAAATTTCTTGATAGTATTTTTCCTGAGCCTGATTTTTAAGATGGATTTCCTGAATTTTTTCGTTCAGCATGTTTAAACTTCTATTTAACTCCTTCAATGATTTAACATGAACCTGTTCCGGAAAGCGCAAAGTAAAATCTTCATTTTTAACAGATTCAAAAAAGTAAGCGATTTTTCTATTAGTATGGTTTATAAACTGAATAAGCAAAACAACCTGAAGAGTTATAAGTATCAAAAATAAGCCACTTAAAACATGACTTTCTTTTAATACAAAAAAAGCAAATCCTAATGCAGTTGCGCAAAAAAATAGGATTCTAAAAATAAGTTGAATATAAAAATTCCTGCTGGCCATTACTTATCTGTTTTTTTTATTTTGTTGTACAGGGTTTGTCTTGTAATACCTAATTCTTCTGCAGCTGCACTATAATTGCCCTTGTTTCGTTCTAAAGCATTATTTATCATGAGTAGCTCCATTTCATTTAATGTGTTGGGTAAAGATTCTGTTGATATATCGTTTTTTTGATTCAACAAAAAGTCTGTGGGTTTTAATATTTTGTCATCAGATAAAATCACAGTACGTTCTAGCGTATGTTGTAGCTCTCTTATGTTACCTGGCCAAGAATAAGACAATAACTTTTCTTGGGCAGCTTGATTGATTTTGAGTCCAAATTTTCCATACTTATTCATGAATTTATTGAGGTAGAAATCGGCTAAAATTAAAATATCACCATCCCTATTTCGTAGTGGTGGCACTTCGATAAGAATGGTGTTAATGCGGTATAATAAATCTTCTCTAAAAAGCCCGTCGGCAACCATTTGGTCTAAATTACAATTGGTAGCACATATCAACCTAATATCAACAGGGATCTGTTTATTGGAACCCACCCGAACAATTGTTTTGTTTTGTATAACCGATAATAATTTAGATTGCGTTTGAAGTGAAATATTCCCTATTTCATCTAAAAACAGGGAGCCTCCACTAGCAGCTTCAAACTTCCCTATTCTATCTTCTTTGGCATCGGTAAACGATCCTTTTGTATGTCCAAAAAGTTCGCTTTCAAAAAGATTTTCTGAAAGGGATCCCATGTCCACAGCAATAAAAACTTCATCTTTTCTGGAAGATAATCTGTGAAGTTCTCTTGCTATCAATTCTTTACCTGTACCATTTTCTCCAGTTATTAAAACGTTTACATCTGTTTTTGCTACTTTATTGGTTAATTTTAAAACATCATTTAATGCTTTTGAAGTGCCAATAATATAATTAGTGTCTTCTTTATTTATAATCCGTTTTAAGTTGGTTTCTTTTGTCTTTAAGATATCGATTTCTTTTTTTGATTTTTGAAGAGAATATGCCGATTTTAATGTTGTTAATAGCTTTTCGTTGTTCCAAGGTTTTAAAATAAAGTCAGAAGCTCCTTCTTTCAATGCTTTTACGGCCAATTCTATATCGCCGTAGGCGGTCATCATGATAACCAAGGTGTTTGGGGCCTTTTTTTTGATTTCTTTTAACCAAAATAGACCTTCATTTCCTGAATTTACACCCGCAGAGAAGTTCATGTCCAATAAGACAATATCGATATCTTTTAAATTTTGAAATGATGAAATCTGGTTTGGGTTACTAATGCTTTTGACCTCTTTATATTCCGATTGAAGTAAAATTTCTAAGGCACTTAGTACACTTTTATTATCATCAATTATTAAGATTATACCTTCGCTCATTTCAAGTATATGTTATTTTGAATAATTAAAAGTACTAATTCGAAGTAATTCAAATGAGAAAGTGTAAAAATATTTGACGTTTATTGTAAATTATTTTTACAACTTATTTTATAAGTTTCATGTAGCTACTATTATGTCTTTGATATTTAGTCACTTATGTTTTTGGCACGTACTTAGCTATGCCCTTGGCATAAAATAATGGTATGTATAGATTCAGAAATATTGTAATTATCATATTCTTTTTTCTTTGTATGGTTTCTTACGCACAAGATACTTGGACTTTAAATAAATGTATAACCTATGCTTTAGACCATAATTTGAAGATACACGAGTTGAAATTTAATACAGCTTCTTCTAAAGAAAGCTATCAACAATCATACAGAGAACTTTTTCCTTCAATTTCTACTGGTTCAAATTATGATATCTCTTATGGGCGTTCTGTTGACCCAAACAATAACCAAATTGTAAGTTCTGACTTCTTTTCAAATAATTATTCCATAAATGCTGATATTGATATTTTCAGGGGTTTTCAAAAATTAAACACCATTGCATCTACTAAATTTTTATACAAAGCGACTCAAGAAGAAAGCCTACAAGAAAAGTATTTACTAGCGTTTCGTGTTATGACAGCATTTTATGATGTTAAATTTTATCAAGGACAATTACAAATTACGTCTGAACAACTAGAAATATCTTCAACAAATGTTAATTTGGTTAAACGGCAAATTGAGTTAGGCTTAAAAGCAGGTGCCGATCTTTATGAAGCAGAATCTGTTGAATCTGGTGATAAATTGGCCTTTATTCAGAATAAAAATAATTTAAAAGCTGCAAAATTGAAATTAGTACAGGAAATGAATCTTAATGAGCAAAGGGATATTGAAATTACCACATTAGATGAGGTGGTTGCACTAGATACCTCATACGAAAAGCAAATGAGTACAGACTCAATATACACAAATGCCCTTGGTTTTATGCCAACTATTAAATCACAAGAATTTAGGGTGCATGCTGCAAAAAAGGAGATTTCAATAGCTAGAGGTGCGTTATACCCTTCGTTATCGTTTTCGGCAGGTTATGGAACAGGCTATTTTGAAACTAATATAGATGCTTCAGGAAAAGTAATTCCTTTTCGTACTCAAATTAGCGATAACGCTTCGCAATTTATTGGGCTTTCTTTAAGAATACCTATAAGTCAACGCTGGAGTAGACGTTCCGAGGTTAAACAACAAAAAATAGCACTATTAAAGGCCGAAAATAGTTTGAGTCTTCAAAAACAAGAACTCAATAAAATTATTCAAGAGTTAATTCAGAATTATCAATCTACTCTTGCAGAGTATGAGCAAACAGAACAAAGTGTTACATCTCAAGCGCTTGCTTTTAAAATAGCACAAAAAAAATACAACAGAGGCATGATAAGTCTTTTAGAATTAAACCAATCAAAAAATTTATATGCAAAAGCACAGAATGATAACTTACAAGTAACATTAAAATTAAAAGTGCAGAAAAAAACTATAGATTTTTATAAAGGTTTGCCTGTATTTAATATCAATTAAAATATTTATGGATATACAATTAGAAAAGAAAAAAGGATTACGCCCCAAACATTATGGTTACATAGCTCTTGGGATATTACTTTTATTTGTTGGATGGAAGTTGCTATTTGGCAATTCGGTTTCAACGTTTAGAGCAGAGAAAGATAAACTATCTATAAGCGAGGTTATAGATGGAAAGTTTGATGATTATATTACTATAAACGGTTATGTAGCACCTATAGCAACTATTTATATGGATGCTTACGAAGGAGGCCGAGTAACAGAAAAATTGATTGAGGAAGGAGCAACTGTTAAAAAAGGAGATGTTATTCTTAAACTAGAAAATCAAGCGTTGTATGAACAGATTTTAGCCAGCGAAAGTAATTTAGCCTTAAAACAAAACGATTTACGCTCTACTAAGTTAACGTTCGATTCTAGACAGGTTGAAGGTAAAAAATCACTAGCTACAGCAGAATATGATTTACAACGCAAAAAAAGGAATTTTGAGCAAAACCAAGAATTGTATAATGAAGAGCTTATTTCAAAAGAAAATTATTTAAAATCAAAAGAAGATTATGAGCTGTCCCAAAAACAATTCAAAATTATAAAACTACAAACCGAACAGGATGATGAATTACGGAAGACCTCTTTAGCTGGATTAGATACCGATTTAGAACGTATGAAGACAACCTTATCAATGGTGTACAAACGCTTGGATCATTTAAACGTTAAAGCACCTGCTGATGGGCAATTAGGTTTTTTGGATGCTGAAATTGGACAAAATATAGCACAAGGGCAACGTATCGGGCAAATTAATGTCTTAACAGATTATAAAATTGAAGCGACTATTGACGAGCATTATATAGACCGAGTAAAACGTAATTTAACGGCTGTATTGGAACGCAATGGAAACAACTATCCACTGCGGTTAAGAAAAGTGTACCCAGAGGTTCGCGATGGTAAATTTAAGGTCGATTTGGTCTTTACCAAAGATAAACCAGAAACCATTAGAACGGGACAAAGTTATAATATTAAATTACAGCTTGGAGAATCTAATCAAGCGTTATTATTGCCAAAAGGAAGTTTCTTTCAAAGTACTGGTGGCCAATGGATATTTGTAATTCAGGGAGATGAGGCGTTAAAAAGACCCATTAGTATTGGAAAACAGAATTCAAGATATTACGAAGTACTGGACGGTTTAAAACCAGGAGAAAAAGTCATTACCTCCAACTATGATAATTTTGGAGATGCGGAACGAATTGTATTAAAGTAAAAATTAAAAAGATAAAAATGATAGTAATTAAAGACCTAAAAAAAAGTTTCAAAACAGAAGAAGTTGAAACATTAGCACTACAAAAAGTGAATTTAAAAGTAAAAGAAAGCGAATTTGTAGCTGTCATGGGACCTTCCGGATGTGGAAAATCTACACTATTAAACATTATAGGGATGTTAGATAATCCAACAGAGGGGAGTTATCAATTTTCAAAACACGAAGTTAGCGGTTTAAAGGAAAGTCAACGTACACAACTTAGAAAAGGAAACTTAGGATTTGTGTTTCAAAGTTTTAACCTAATAGATGAATTAACGGTTTTTGAAAATGTAGAATTGCCTTTAATCTATTTAAAAATGAAAAAGGCTGAACGTAAAGAAAAAGTAAAAAAAGTACTGGAACGCATGAAAATTGCGCATCGTGAAAAACATTTTCCACATCAACTTTCGGGTGGACAACAACAGCGTGTAGCCATTGCCAGAGCAGTTGTTTCCAACCCTAAATTAATATTGGCTGATGAACCCACAGGTAATTTAGATTCTAAAAATGGTATGGAGGTGATGAATCTCTTAACCGAACTGAACCAAGAAGGCACAACAATTGTTATGGTAACACACTCAGATAGAGATTCGCATTATGCACACAGAGTTGTTAATCTATTTGATGGACAAGTTGTTACAGAAAGTCAGAACAGAGCGATTGGGGCAAATATATAAGCCCCCTTATTAATCTCCCCAAAGGGAAAAAGCAATAATAAAACATAAACTAATCTTCTATTTATTTAACTCGCACGCTAGCAATCGGATTGGAGAAGTTAAGGAAAGGTTTAAAATAAGATATTATGTTTAGAAACTACCTGAAAATAGCTATTAGAAATTTTAAAAAACAACCATTTTTTACTTTTTTAAATACATTTGGTCTTGCTGTGGGCATGGCTGGTGCGCTCTTGATAACCCTCTATATTTATGATGAGTTAAGTTATGATACTATGTTTACGGATGTAAATGATATTTATCGCATCAATGTTGATATCAGCTATGGAGCAAATAAAAATGCATTAGCAACAGTGCCGCCACCTATGGCTGCGGTAGTAATAAATGATTATCCGCAAGTGGAGGCGATTACCCGCCTCAGAGGGTGGGGAAGTATGTTGGTTCATAAAGAAGGTTCTGAAAAAAATATTAAATCACAGAGCAATATGTTTGCCGACCCTAGTTTTTTTAGTTTATTCGGTATCAATATGTTAGAAGGTGATGTTAACACAGCACTTAATGAACCTAATACTCTGGTTATTACCAAATCGGCAGCAACTACTTATTTTGGCAATAAACCAGCTTTAGGTAAACGTCTAATCATAGATAATAATGAAGTGTTTACTGTTACTGGAGTTATCGAAAATTTTCCCAAAAATTCATTTTTAAGGAATTATTTTATGGTGATGTCGATGTCTAGTTTTGAAGACGCTAAAAGTAATAATTGGGGTAGTAATAATTACAGCACTTTTGTAAAGCTATCGCCAAAAACAGATATCGGCCAATTTGAAACAAAACTACAAGATGTTTACAAGAATCACGCCTTTCCCTATTTTCAAAAAACCTTTTTACCAAACATAACTTTAGAAAGTTTTAAAAACAATGGTAATGAATTTAGATATAGTCTTAAACCGTTAAAAGATATTCACTTATATTCTGATAGAACTGCTGAATTAAGTGCTAATAATGATATTGAGACTATTTACATATTTTCATTTATAGGACTTTTTTTAATACTATTGGCAAGTGTCAATTTTATAAACTTGAGTACGGCACAATCTTTAAAAAGAGCCAAAGAAGTTGGGATCCGTAAAACTTTAGGGTCAAACAAACGAGATCTAATAAAACAGTTCTTAATAGAGTCGAATGTCATGGTTCTCATTTCTTCGGCATTGGCGCTAGTAATTGCAATAGCGGCCTTACCTTATTTTAATGAATTATCTGGTAAGAAATTAGGAATACCTTTTTCTAATCCGTTCTTTTGGATTATGTCAGTTGCAGCTGTCTTGTTTTTAGGATTGATTTCTGGAAGTTATCCTGCCTTTTTTATGACTAGATTTCTTCCAGCCAAAGTATTAAAAGGAAACGGACAAAGTGGTATAGATGGTAGCAAGGTGCGAAATGGACTGGTTATATTTCAATTTGCTATTTCAGTATTTTTGATGATAAGTACTTTGGTAGTCTATCAACAACTACAATACATAGAAAATAAGGACCTTGGCTATAAAAAGGATCAAGTGTTAATAATAGAGGATGCTTATGCTGCAGGAAATAAAGTACAATCGTTAAAGGAGGAAATAAAGAAACTAAGTACGGTAGAAAATGCAACTATTACTAGTTTTTTGCCAACTCCGACCAATAGAAGTGACCAATCTTTTACTTTGGAAGGCGATGCTCCAGGGGATCATAGTGTCCAGATTCAAAAATGGGATGTTGACTATGATTATCTAGCAACTTTGAAAATAAAATTAGTTAAGGGGAGAAATTTTGATTCTAAATTTAGTACGGATTCCACCGCAATAATTGTCAATGAAACCACGGTTTCAAAATATGGCTTAACACCAAAAACGATAATTGGCAAAAGGATAAAGGATGATAGTGATAGTATTACTTATTCAATTATTGGCGTAGTCAAAGATTTTCATATTTCATCACTTCGAAATATTATTGTCCCTGTGGGATTACGATTAAGTAGGAGAACTAGTAACAATCTCGTAGTAAAATTAAAATCAGGAAATTTCCCTAAAACCATTACACAGATAGAATCTGTTTGGAATAAAATAGTGAACGGACAAACATTCAGCTATTATTTTATGGATGATTCTTTTAATAATGTGTATAATTCTGAACATCGTCTCGGTCGGATATTTATAACCTTTACTATATTATCCATTTTCATTGCCTGTCTGGGTCTTTTTGGATTGGCAGCTTTCAATGCCGAAAAAAGGATTAAGGAAGTTGGTGTGCGAAAAGTTCTTAGAGCCAATGTTGGTCAAATAGCGTATATCCTATCGATTGACTTTCTAAGGCTTGTAATAATTGCCATAATTATTGCATTGCCCATTGGTTGGTTTGCTATGAACGGATGGTTGGAAGATTTCACATACCACGTTCGAATTAGTTGGTGGATTTTTATTTCAGTAGCTATTTTAGCAATATTAATATCTATTTTGACAGTAAGCTTTCAGGCAATTAAAGCTGCAACTGCAAATCCAACGAAAAGTTTAAAAACAGAATAAATTATGTTTAAAAACTATTTAACAATCGCTTGGAGGAATCTTATAAAAGACAAAACATTCTCTATAATAAACGTAGTGGGACTATCTATGGCTTTTGGAGTTGTTATTCTATTGTCAATGGAAGTACTCTTCGAGTTCTCCTATGATAATTTTCATAAAAACAACAGTCGTATTTACGAAGTTTATAAAGAACAGCAAACAGTAAAGGGTCAGCAAGCGGGAACGACGCAACCTACGCCTTTTGCTCCAGCGTTAAAAGCTGAAGTGCCTGGTATTGATAAAATAACTCGTGTATTGCAAGACGGTGTTTTGGTTATTAATGGAGAAAAGGAAATTAGTTTGAATGCCATTTGGGTAGATCCTGATTTTTTTTCCATGTTTACATTTCTTGCAAAGAACGGAAATACAAATAACGTTTTGCTGGATCTTTCATCTGTAGTTATTACCAAAGATGCTGCCAACAAATTATTTGGAGAGACAAATGTTGTGGGTGAAACATTCACAATCCTGCAGGATGGCAAAGAAAAGCCTTTTACAGTGACTGCGGTTATAGAGAATATTCCTGTTAATAGTTCTATAGAGTTTGATATAGCGATTCGTTTTGAAAATAATCGAGAGTATGCAGAAACATTAAATACTTGGGATTCTCAATACCATCAAGTATATGTACAACTGCAAAATGATATTTCAGCGATTAAATTCAGTAAAAGCACACAAGCATTTGTAAAGCTACATTATCAAGGAACTATTGAGAGCTTAAAACGCGATGGAGCAGTTGCCAATGAAAATGGAGAATTTATTGACTTGAGATTATTACCATTAAAAGATGTGCATTTCACAAGTTTCATAAGGGGTTTTGCCGATGTTAACAGAACGATGCCCTATGTAATTCTAGGAATTGCAATGCTTATTTTATTCATTGCTTGCGTGAATTTTATTAATATGAGTATTGCTAAAAGTGTCCAGCGTTTAAAAGAGATTGGGATGCGTAAAACATTGGGAGCAAATAAAAAGCAAATCTTTTTTCAATTTTGGTTTGAAAGTTTATTGGTTTTTTTATTGTCATTAGTCGTGGGTATTATTTTAAGTGTCTTATTATTGGATGATTTTAAAACAATATTCAGAACGAGTGTCTCCTTTGATGTTTTTAAGACTCCTTTAATCAGTATTGGACTTTTAGGAGTTATGTTATGCATTACTGTTCTTGCAGGTGGCTATCCAGCCATACTTTTAACCCGTTTGGGTGCCATTCAATCTTTAAAAGGGAAGTTAGAAACTACAGGAAAAAATAGAGTTAGGGATGTTCTTATAGTTATTCAATTTGCGATTGCTATTCTTTTAATTACAACAAGTCTTGTTATTAATAGTCAAGTAGAATTTATGCGCAATAAAAATCTTGGATATGATAAAGAACAGATAATTTCTATTCCTTTAAACGGAAAAAAGAACAGCTATGCAGTTGTAAAGCTTTTAAAGCAAGAACTTCGTGGAAATCCAGATGTGGTAAGCGTTTCTGGGGCAGACAATAATTTAGGACGAGGAAAAGATGGTAGCCTATCCTCCAGTGTAGTAGGTTTTGAATACAAAGGGCGTACTGTAAACACAAATTTTCTTGTGGTAGATTATGAATATATTCAAACCTTAGGACTTAACATAGTACAGGGAAGAAACTTCAAAAGTTCAGCCGATAGTTTAGGGGTTGTTATCAACCAAGCCATGGCTAGAGAATTGGGAGAGAAAGATCCTTTACTAGCCCAATTAGAAATTCGTAATGGTGTTTATTACCCCGTTTTTGGTGTGGTTAAAGATTATCATTTTCAAGAGTTGGATAGAGCTATTAAACCGCTTACTTTTTTTATGAGTAAAGATATAGATCTTACATATGCTTACGTAAAAGTATCACCACATAATATGGCTAAGACCTTTGATGTTGTGGCAGAGACTTGGAAGAAAATAGAGCCTAATGCGGAATTTCTAGGATCCTTTTTAGATGAAAATATAGATCGCACTTTCCGACGTGAGAAATCAATGTCGGCCTTAACCATGAGCGGATCTATAATTGCAATAGTTATAAGTTGTATAGGACTTTTTGCCATGTCTATGTTGATTGTTTCTCAACGAAAAAAAGAAATTGGCATACGAAAAGTACTTGGTGCCAGTGTATTCTCGGTCACTTATTTACTGACCAAGGATTTTTTGATATTAGTACTGGTTGCGTTTTTAATAGCATCTCCTATAGCATGGTGGTTAATGAAATCGTGGTTACAGAATTATGCCTATCGAATAGATTTGAGTGCTTGGTATTTTATTGTTTCGGGATTGTTAGCCGTATTTATTTCTCTATTTACCATTTCAACGCGCACTATAAAAGCAGCAATAACAAAACCTGTTAAAAATTTACGAGACGAATAAGCATTATTTAAAAATTCATGAAACATTGCTTTACTTATTATTATGTGCAATCACAAGAAGATAATAATATTCCAGAAATAGTATATCATACAAAAAACAAAAAAACAAATGAATATTATTACAAATTTTTATATAAAGAAAAAGCCAAAAAATTAGCAGAGGAACAAAAGAAATTATTTCCAGTTCTTAAATTTCGAGTAATAGAATGTATAGAAATATTTGAATTAAGTGAATGGTTCTAAATAGATTTAGAACATCATTATATTAGTTAATAAAACCGTCAATAATTTGGAATATAAATAAAAAAAATCAAAATGATATTCTTTAAAACATATTTTAGGCATCTGTTAAAAAACAAATTATATACATCAGTTACTATTATTGGTTTTGCCATTTCACTTGCTTTTATCATTTTATTAGGGGTATATATAAAAAATGAATTATCAGTTGATGATTTTCAAGTGAATAAAGACAGGATTTATCGTTTGGAAAGCAATGATGGTACTGATTTTTCTGGACCTATTGCAGTCGATTTAAAAAACACCTATCCTGAAATAGAAGATTATACCCGAGTTTATGAGCAAGATGGAATAATTGTATTGCCGTTGGGCGAAAAATTCAATGCTAATTTTTTAGCTGTAGATGATTCGTTTTTTACTATTTTTTCATACACTTTATTAAATGGCAATGCTTCTGAAGCGTTAACCTTAAAAAACAGTATTGTTTTATCTCAATCGTACGCACGTAAATTATTTGGAGAAGTTTCTGCAATTGGAAAAAAAATAACAATAAATAATAATACCGAGTTTGTGGTTTCAGGAATAATGGATGATTTTCCTGAGAACACCACCTTTAAACTGCCCGATGCGATAATAAATATTAAAGCCATGTCTAATATTACAGGATATAAAGGTTTCCTTACCGACTATGGATTTTGCTCTATGAATATGTATTTTTTAGAAACCCCCAATGGAAACCTCCAATCTAAAGCTTCTCAAATTTTAAAAAAATTCAAGAAGGATTTTTGGTTATACAAAGAAGGCTATGCTGAAGGTGTGGTGTTTACACCATTAAAAGATGTTTATTTTAGCACAAAGCAAGGGAATGGGGTAAAAAGCAACAACAAAAACTTGATTGTCATTTTAACTCTAATTGTGTTCCTTATTTTGCTATTGGCAGTTGGTAATTATGTAAATTTAACCATAGCCCAAGCTACTTTTAGAGCAAAAGAAATAGCCATAAAAAAACTAGTAGGAAGTTCAAAAAGAAGCTTGTTTTTTCAGTTAATCAAAGAATCGGTAGTTCTCTGTTCCTTGTCAATGGTTTTAGCGTTGTTTTTAGTTAAACTAGCTGAACCCGTGTTCAATTCACTATTAGATACAGAACTAAATTTAAACAGTAAAGTTTCATTTTTAAATGCTACGGTATTTATAACTTTTTTTATTGTAGTTGGCAGTGTGTCAGGTGTTTTTCCAGCTTTAAGAATTACCAGTTTTAAGCCTATTGATGTGGTTAAAGGTTCTTTCAGAAAAAAGAACAAAACAGTTTATAACAATATTTTTATCACCTTTCAATATACCATAACCATTGCACTACTGGTTTGTAGTTTTTTAATAATAAAACAGACACGCTTTTTAAGGAATTATAATGTAGGGTTTAATAAAGAAAATATCATTCATTTACCTTATTTGATGGGTCCTGATAAAAAGGGTACAATCAAAAATACGTTGGAGCAAATCACGGGTGTTGAAGGTGTTACGTTATCATGGGGAAGCCCTATTGATGGGGGCAGTAATAAATCCTTTGATTATAATGGAAAACCAATGAGTTTTCAGGAGTTTAGTGTAGATTCTAGTTTTTTTTCAGTATTTGACATCAAAATGAGACCAACCAAAATGGCTTATACTAAAGATGGTATTTATGTAAACGAGAAAGCATTGAAAGTACTAGGATTTAATTCCTTGCCCACGTCGTTAAAAGTACATGATGAAATCTATACTATTTTGGGAGTGGTAAACGATTTCAATTTCAATGATCTTAGAAAAAATATAGGACCAATAATGATTCATCAACAACAAGATGGTTCTTATGCATCTAATGTGTTTGTTAAAATAAACAATAGTAAACCGTATGAAACTATAAACAAAATAAAAATGGCGTATTCGGCTTTAGTTGACAATACACCTTTTGAAGTGACCTTTGTTGATGATGCCATCAACCAATGGTATATCAAAGAAGAAAGAACAGGAAAAATTATCTCGTATTTTACGGTGCTATCTTTTATAATTTCATTTATGGGCATATTGGCTATGTCAACTTTTTATATGCAGCAACGCAAAAAAGAAATTAGTATACATAAAGTTAATGGAGCTACTGTTTTACAAGTTTTTTCGTTGTTGAATAAGAATTTTCTAAAATGGATAGGGGTAGCTTTTGTTATAGCAGTGCCTATTTCATGGTATGCAATGCATAGGTGGCTTGAAAGTTTTGCGTATAAAACACAAATGAGTTGGTGGGTATTTATCTTAGCTGGTGTGCTCACTTTAATTATAGCATTTGTAACAATCAGTTTTCAAGGTATAAAAGCAGCAAGATTAAATCCTGTGGATTCCTTACATGATGAATAGTAAGTATTAGTATTAAGATTGTACGTGGCATAAACATAAAATAATATTAAAAATGAACTTTTTAAAATTAGCATTACGAAGATTATTCAGGAAAGGAGAACAAACCACAGCCAGAATTATCTCATTAACAGCAGGATTGGCATTTGGGATTCTCTTACTGTCTGAAGTGTTTTACTATTATAGTTTTGATAGTTTTTATCCAGATGCTAATCGTATTTACGTCGTTCATGAAAATTTTAAAGCTGACACATCATCAGATAAATTAGAGAGCTATCCTAGTGTTAGTGGAGCCATTGCGCCAGGTTTAAAAGCTGAAGTCCCTGGTGTTGAGGCGGCGACACGTTTAAATTCGATTGGTACACATGTTTTTTATGATGATGAACTAAAAAGTTATGAGGCTGATTTTTCCTTTGCTGATGAATATCTCTTTGATGTTCTTCCTCGACCTATGATTAGTGGAAACTCTAAAGACATACTAACCAGCCCAATGAGTTGCATGGTTTCCAAGGAAATTGCAAATAAAATGGGAGGCAATGTGGTAGGACAAATAATTGAGCTAAAAAGATACCCCGATAAAAAGCTTACTATAGCAGGAGTTTTTGAGACCTTACCTGAGAACACGAATTATGACTATGATATTCTTATTTCTATGGTATCTACAGATCAATTCTTTTCATGGGACGGTACTACCAATTGGTTGGGTAATGACCGGTATTATGCCTGTGTAAAACTTGAACAGGGAGTTAAACCTGAGAGTTTGGCACCTGCCGTTAGGAGGATGCAAGAGAAAAATCAGGATATAAAAAGATTGGAAGAGGAACAACAAGGAATGGTGTTAGCATATTCGTTTAAGCCTATCACAGACATGCATGTTGAGGAGGTTAAGGATATGATTATCATTCTAAGTACAATTGCTATTGCTGTTTTGTTTGTTTCACTTATGAATTATATTTTGCTCACACTTAGCTCACTGATAAACCGAGCTAAATCATCGGCTATACACAAAACATGTGGTGCTCAAGCTAAAGATTTACAGATATTGATCTTTTCAGAAACATTTCTGCTTTTTCTAATATCACTTGTTGGAGCGTTCTTTTTGATTTTGGCAGTAAAACCAATAGCTGAAGCGGAGTTGGGGCATCAATTGTCCTCTCTACTAAATCCGTATGTTATCTGGCCATTAGTATCTATAATTGTAGTGTTGGTGAATATAACCAGTTATTTCCCAGGAAGGTTCTTTTCTCGTATTCCTGTGTCAACAGCATTCAGGAATTATAGACAAAAAAAAAACAAATGGAAACTCTCATTGTTGTCTTTTCAGTTTGCTGGAGCATCGTTTATTCTTACGGTTTTGGTTATTGTGACCATGCAATATAACAGTATGAGGAATGCAAATCATGGCTATCGAACCGAAGGAGTTTATTACGGATCGACTACAGGTATGGATGGAAATAAAGTGTCTATGGTGTTAAATGAATTAAGGGACATGCATGAGGTAGAAATGGTGGGTATGGGGTTTGATGTACCCATTAGCGGTGCTCCGGGTAATAATGTGCTTTCGCCCGACGGGAAAAAGGAATTGTTTAATGTGGCTGATTTTTATAGTGTTGATGAAAATTATCTTGCTATTCTTGATATAAGAACATTAAATGGTCAAAATTTTTCTCATAAAACGACAGCCCCAAATGATGTTCTAATTAGCAAAAAAGGTGCTGAATTATTGAAGATAAATAATGGTTGGGCCGATGGAGTTGTTGGAAAACAAATTACTATAACTGAACATGGAAGCACCACTATTAGTGGTGTTTTTCCTGATTTTATTATCAATTCTATTTCTGATCCCGATTCACGCCCGTCTGTGTTTTTCTATCTTCCGGAGGAAAAATTTGAACAACGAAAAATTGAAAACCCATCAATGTCATTTAATATTCTAATAAAAGTGTATGATGGAGCACAAGCAGGTGTTATGCAAAAGATTGCGAACATTTTTAATTTAGCGCTTCCTCATAACGATGCCGTAATCATGAGTCTGGAAGATCAACAGTTAGTTAGTTATCAAAATGAAAAAGGATTTCGTAATGCTATGCTAATTGGCAATATCATTATTTTATTAATGACAGTTATTGGTTTGATAGGATATACAACCAACGAAGCGTCTAGACGTCGAAAAGAGTTGGCTATTAGAAGAATCAATGGTGCAACCCTATTAGATATCCTTCGAATTTTTATCTTAGAGTTGGAGTATATTGCTATTCCTGCTGTGCTTTTGGGGTTAATTGGAGCATGGTTTACTGCCAATGAATGGATGCAGAATTTTGCTGTTAAAATTCCGCTTCATTGGTCAATTTTTGTAACCTGTAGTATTTTAATTATAGTATTTGTGATGTTTATAGCTGGCTTAAATTATATACGTACCGCCAATAGAAATCCTGTTGAGTCATTGCGTAATGAGTAGCTATATTACTTTGATGACAATAGGACTAATTTTTAAAAAAATACAAAACAATAAGATATGTTACGCTTTAAATTAAAATTAGCATTTAGAAATCTTTTAAAAAACAAAATGTATTCTATATTAATAATTGGTGGGTTTTCTATCGGATTTACTGCCTTTATGTTCATAGGAATATTTTATAACGCTGAACATAACATTGATACAGGTTTTAAGAATTACGAGAATATTTTTAGATTATATGATGCAAAAAAAAGTGATTCCAACTTAGATTATAATTTAAATATCCCTCTTTCAGAAAAATATCCTGAAATAATAAATACTTGTCCAATGGAGTATTCGTCAGGATTTAAAATTTTTATAAAAGATAATGAAACAAAAAAATTCACTCAAGTTGATCACATAATTATAACTAATAATAATTTTTTTGATATTTTTTCAGTAAAGATCATTGCTAGCTTGTCTGACAAGCCTTTTAGTGAATTGAATTCAGTAGTAATTACAGAAGATATTGCTAAAAAATTATACGGGGATAAAAATCCTTTAGGGCATATCTTAAAAAACGAATTTTTATCAGGAGTAATATCTGCGGTCATTAAAGATTTACCTTCTAACTCAAGTTTTAAAGGACAGTTGTTTTTAAATAGTAAAAATGAAGAGTTTCAAATGTCACAAGCCTGTAATAATGGAATCTGCATATATCCTACATCTCATTTTCTTTTATTAAAAAGTACTACAAATATCAAACAATTTACAAAGAAACTCAATAAATCCATAAGGCAATTTAACACAAATGTGGATAGTTTAGCTCTCCAGCCACTACCTAGCATTTATCTTTCTAAGCTTCAGTTGACTTCTGATATGCACGAAAAAGGCAGCTCTAAAGTCTTGATCATTTTTCTTTCTATTGGTATCTTAATCATATTGTTATCTAGTATCAATTTTCTTAATTATACAATTTCTATGCAGTATGCTAAAATGAAGGAAATTGGAATTAATAAGATTAATGGGGCAACACAATGGCAATTGATTTTAGATTCATTTCTTGAAACAACTATTGGTATATTGCTTTCGGCACTCATATCCATCTTGTTAGTTACCCTGTTTTTGCCATACACTTCATCGGTATTTGGTCGAGAAATAACAATTTCTGAATTGAATCTTCTTCAATTGATTCCCTTATTTGTAATAACAATTCTTGCAATTATAATTATCAGTAGTCTATTACCTATATATATCTTGTCAAAATTCAATATCGTTACGTTTTTGAACAAGGGACGGACTATTAAAGGTAAGCAATTGGGAGTCAGGGCTATGTCAATATTTCAACTAACAGTTTCAGTGGCTTTAATTTCTGTAGTGATTGTAATTTTTAAGCAATTGGAGTATGTGAAACACTACGATCTAGGTTTTGATGAAGAACATTTAATAAAAATTGATATTCCATATTTACATCCAAATCCTTCATTAATTAAAAACGAGATGGCTCAACTTTCATTTGTAAAAGGAAGTACTTTAAGTGATGGTACTCCTGGAGGAATCAAATTATTTATGGGAAGTGGAGAAAAAGAAAATGAATTTATGATTAATTGTATTTATGTTTCTGATGATTATTTAAATACTATGGGCATGAAATTATCAAAGGGTAGGGGTTTTTTTAAAAGTGACAAGAATAAGGCTTGTCTTTTAAATAAAAAAGCAATAGAACAATTTGGATGGACAGATATAGAAAACAAAAAGTATACTAATGGAGGAGGCGAAGATGGATATGATGTAATAGGAATAGTAAATAATTTTAATGTTAAATCGTTACATTCAAGCATAGATCCTGTAGCATTAATTTATGATCCTAATCACAGGTTTGATGCCTTAACATTAAATTTAAGTTCAGGAAATGTTGGTCAACAATTGAGTGAAATTGAGAAAAGATGGAAAAAACTTCTCCCCGATGAACCGTTCAGCTTCCAATTTTACGATGATATTTTTCAGAGCATGTATTTGAAAGAACAAAAATTGGGTAACTCAATAGCACTCTTTTCTTTAATTGCAGTTATTCTTACTTGTATGGGCATACTTGCTCAGATATTTTTAATTTGTTTAAATAAAACCAAAGAAATAGGCATTCGTAAAGTTAATGGAGCCAGCATTTTTGAAGTTATGATCATGCTAAATAAAGGGTTTGTACAATGGGTGCTAATGGCCTTTTTAATTGCAACTCCAATTGCGTATTATGTTACTTATAAATGGCTAGAGAATTTTGCTTTTAAAACTCATTTAGATTGGTGGATATTTATTTTAGCAGGGGTTTTAATAATGACTATTACTTTAATAACTGTAAGTTGGCAAAGTTTTAAAGCAGCAAACATGAACCCTGTAAAGGCATTGAAAAATGAATAAATTAATATAATAACTCCATTAATTGGCTTTTAAAGTTATTTAGTTATTTAGAGAACGTGTTTTTGGTTTAAGTCTACTCTTGAGTTCATTTAAAGGAGAAATAGAAGTTGACGAATCTTTCTTTGGAGCAAAGTGGATAAAAGGTAAAAGAGTACGAAGAGCTTATGGTAAAACCATTGTGTTTGTGTATGCAAACATAATTGAAAGGTATATACAAAAATAGTGGAAAACTATTCTAGGGCTATGTTACAGTTCATTATTAAAGCAAAAGTTGATATTTAGAATACATTCCGATAAATAGAGAGCTTACAATGGACAAGTAGATTTAAAAAGTTATTCTATTTTATAAAAAAGGTTGATGTGATCCTTAAGAGCTTCCTCTCCTTTTGGCATTAGTCTTTTGGCCATTGAGAGAACTTGGTGTATATGTTCGCTTTCAATTGCTTGGGGCTGTTTTTATATATGGGGTGTGGTTGTAAAGTAGGAATATGGTCATTTGCATGATGTTTTAGACTGTTTATTAATTTTTCTTCAATTGGATTCATTATAGATTGCTTAAGGCTAAACTTTTTTATGTCCTACTTCCGAAATGATTTTAGTAATTTCATCTAAGGAAACCATTTGTTCCCTGGGCAGTAAATTGATAATGAATTCCAATGCCACTATAACATTGGATTTAGGATTTGCGTTGGAAAGTGCAGATGATGAAAAGGTAGCTTCTCCTTCTAGTGCCAATGCACATGTTTTCAATAAACAAGATATATTGAACAAAAGTTCGTCATTGTCACCGATTAAAAATTCTCCTTTCATTATAGGTCTATGGTTGCATGAATTTGGCAAAAAATATTAAAGGGTACTATAGATATTCAAAAGTTTAAAAAATGTTAAACTTAAACCAACAACTTAAACGAGTAGAAATAAAAGAATTTGAAATTGAAAACCAAATAGTTTTCAATTATTTTGATAATCTTCCAGTTGCTGAAAGAGATGAAAAACTTTTGCGTGCTATTTATATAGGAGTTCTTGCTCTAATGGAAGATCGTATTTCTGCATTTTTATCTAAAACATCTAATGAATTAGGCACTGAATTAGAGAGTTTGAAGATGATTTTTGAAATGAAGAAAGAGCTTTTCTACAAATCAGCGATAAAAGGCAATCTTGCCGAAGACGAAGTGGCGGAATTTTTAAACGAGTATTTCCAAAGCAAAAGAATGAAAGACAAAGCTTTACTTACAGGAAATGCTACTGGTGATTTGCCAAGAAATAAAACAGGTGATATTATTTGTGAAATTAATGGTACACAAGACTTAAAAATAGCCATAGAGTGTAAGTTTGATAAAAGTGTAAAACTAGGAACAATTGATACTAAAGATTTATTCATTAGAAGGACAGACACTGCATGGAGTCAATTAATAGAAGCCAATGCTAACAGGAATTCAAAGGTTAGCTTAATTGTTTTTGATATATCGTTAGTTGATAACTCTATTTTAAAGTTTTGCGAAAATGTGGGCTATATTCCTGAAATCGGTTTTATTGCTATTGTTGATTCACAAAAAGGTGATTATTCTAATTTGGTAATTGCCTATATGTTGGCAAGAGACATCGTGCTGAATGCTAAAACTATGGACATTGATAAAGATGTATTGGGTGTTTTGGTAAGCAGAATAATTAAAGATATCGAAGAAATTAAAGCGATTAAAGTTTTAGTAGAAAAGAATATTGATAATAACCGAGAGATATTAAAACAGATAGAAAAGTCTATTCTTTTAATGGATTTTAACCAACGCTATTTACGACAGTTTTTGGAAACAGGAACATTAACAAAAAAGGACCTTTTAAGCTTTTATATGGGTGAAGAAATTAAAGACCAATATAAATTGATTGAAAAAGATATTAATGAATTATAAGAGGCATTTTTTACAAGTTTCGCCAGTACCCCTAACTTTGAGAAGTGTAACTCAAAGTTAGGGGTACTGGCGTGAAAAAACAAGTTAAAATAAAATTTTTTGAAATGTCAAGTTTTTTGAGCAAAAAACTTGACATTTATTATTTATTTGTACCTTTGCAGGTCTATGAACATAGCAACTAAAATAGCAAGTCAGATAAAACAGTTTCCGTTAGGTAAAACCTTTGGTTATAAAGATTTAAATATAACTACAAACCAGTATGTAACGGCAGCAAAAGCGTTAGAACGTTTACAAAAAAAGGGGATTATTAAAAAAGTGGCTAATGGTAAGTTCTATAAGCCAGAACGTACTGTATTTGGTGAGCTTAAACCAAGTGAAACAGAACTGTTAAAGCCGTATCTGTTTGAAGGCGATACTCGTATTGCTTACATTACAGGAGCATCTTTGTATAACCAAATGGGATTAACAAGGCAAGTAGCTTCAAAAATTAAAATAGCTAGCAGAGGAAAACGAATATATATACAAACTGGAAATATAAAGGCTACACCTGTTAAAAGTTATGTTGAGGTAACAAATGATAATTATCGGCAATTGGGATTTCTAGATGCGCTTAAGGACATTAATATAATTTCAGATTTAGATCCAAAATCAGCAGTTGTTATATTGAGTAATATGCTGAAAGAGATGCCAAATAAAAAATTGGCAGAAACTATAAAATATGCCTTAGTTTATCCTCCTAGGACTAGAGCTTTATTAGGCGCATTACTTGAAAATATGGCGGAGAATGAATTATTACAAGTACTTAAAGAGAGTTTAAATCCATTTTCAGAATACAAAACGGTTATTAGTAAGCAACTTCCAACAGGAAAAAACTGGAATTTAGTATGAATCTCCATGAAGACATAAAAATTTTTGAAGACGCTGTTAGAATTACGGCACAACAATTAAACATTGCTGAAATTCATATAGAAAAGGATTATTGGGTGACGTTGGCATTGCATACCATATTTAGCAGCCCAATTGGAAAGCAAACTGTTTTTAAAGGAGGAACGGCATTATCTAAATGTTTTGGTTTTATAGAACGTTTTTCTGAAGACATAGATTTGGTGGTTTTGAATAATGAAGGTGAATCTGGAAATCAATTAAAAAACAAACTTAAGATGATAACTAAAGCTGTTGCTACAAAAATTGAAGAAGTTGAAGTGGAAGGCATTACCAATAAATTGGGTATGATTAGAAAAATTGCCTATAACTATCCGAAACTATTTCAAGGTGAGTTTGGTCAAATAAGAAATGTGATTGTCGTAGAGGGTACTTGGTTAGGTCGTTTTGAACCATATCACAAACAACATATTAGCTCTTATATTTTTGAGATGATGCAAATGAATAATCAATTAGATTTAGCTGAAACTTACAATATGCAGCCGTTTGAAGTACAAGTATTGGATGTTAAAAGAACTATTTGCGAAAAGATTATGAGTCTTGTTCGGTTTTCTTATGGTGATGATGTTATTTATGACCTAAGAAACAAAATACGCCATACATATGATATTCACCAATTATTAAAGCAAGACACTATAAAAGCCTTTTTTAATTCACTTGAATTTGATAGTATGCTATTAACAGTGGGCAATGATGATGTATTCAGTTTTAAATCTGGAAATAAATGGTTAGAGAATCATCCAAAAGAAGCCTTATTGTTTACCAATACCGAGGATGTATGGAATGAGTTGAAAGGAACATACAATAATGAGTTTAAGGATTTGGTGTATGGTCAATTACCTAAGGACATTGATGTGTTAAAAACATTATTAGAAGTAAAACAACGACTTCAAAATATAAAGTGGAATGTGAAAGTATAGGAGCTAGAAGTTCTGATAATAAGAAAATGAAGTTATAGTTTTGCACCATAATTTATATTTTTTTAAATAAGATAATTTTATATCTTTATTTCAGATTGAAAGTCATTGGTCAACAAACCAATATAATTAATATGGTAGTTATATGACTACCTCAAATTAATAACACCTTCAAACACCTATAAAGATTACTGGTTTCGGATGGGGTTATAATCCCTTCGCGGTCACTAAACGGGACAAATTCTTAATATTAAGATTGTCCCGTTTTTTATTTGTCTCGAAACCCTTATTAATACTGGATATTTTTAAAAGAAGCGGATTGATATCAGCGGTTTGAACTTTTTTATTTTGAAAACCGAATTTATTTGGGAATATCAAACCGGTAAGGAGTCTTTTGCTATGTATATCACTATCAACATATTGTTTGTCAAAGTTTTGCAATTTTGACAGTCCTTTTTTGTAAGTTTCAAAAATCTCTTTCTGTTTATTTTGATTCTGTTCTAAATTCTCAAGCTCATCCAATATATCCTGATATCTTTTTTTAGCCTGTGAGTACTCTGTTTTATCTATTTGTCCATCAATGAATAAATCCTGGAGTTTGATAAGCTTATCACGTATCAGTTTGACTTTCTCGTAATGCTTAGGACCCAGTTTAGAAGTAAAGAGCTGCTTTTTAAGTTGTTCCTTAATAATGATTTGCAAAAGTTCAAGAACAGGCTTATTAAGACTGATACTCTTTAAAAAAGATATAAAGGCAGTTTGAGCGTCCTCCAGGCGATATCTTCCCTTGCAAGGACTAATGCAGTGGTAATAGGAATAATGTTCAGACCGGCCTTTACATACACTGGCAGTAAGAGGTCTGTTACACTCAGGACAAAGCAAGAAGCCTTTTAATGGAAATTTGGCATTTATTCTACTATGAGTAACATGATGTTTTTTCTTTTTGGCATCAAGTACAACCTGAACCTGGTCAAAAAGCTTTTTAGAAATAATAGGCTCATGAATACCATCCACAATAATTTCAGGCTCATCCTTGTAAGCTTTAATATAGACACCACCATAATAAATAGGATTTCTAAGAAGAATAGAAAACATGGATTTAGAACTTTTTAAACCTTTTATGTTTAGCTTAGTAAGGACTTCCTTTTGCGTATAAATACCTTTAGCAATAAGTTCAAAAGCTTCCTGTATTAAAGGAGCTACTTTCGAGGGTTTAAGAATTGGTTTTTTTGTACTATCTCTACCCATGACATATCCTTTGGGAGGTGCTCCCACATATCTGCCCTCTTTAAAAGCACGTCTCATTCCTGCAATCACATTTTGAGACCGCCGCTGGTTTTCAACCTCAGGAATCGCTAAGTAAACAGCCATCATAAGCAACTGTTCAGGAATGGTCATATCCAGAGGTTGAGTAATAGCATTAATTTTAATACCCAAGCTATTGAATACACCAATCATTTGATAAGATTCAGCGGTGTTTCTTGAAAACCTATCCCATTTTACAAGTAGAAGCTCATCAACTTGTTTTTTATTGTTTTTACAATAAGTTAGGAGTTTTTTAAATTCAGGTCTTTTAAAAGTCTTGGCGGAGTAATCCTCTCTATAGGTGTCAATAACCTTATAGTTGTGTTCTTTACAGTAGTGAAGTAATTTGGCCTCCTGGTCACGAAGAGAGTATCCCTTATCAGCTTGCTCGTCTGTAGAGACCCTCACATATAAAACAACATTTTTCTTGGCTTACTAGTTTTTATGGATTAGGTTATGACATATCACCCCTGATATGTTTTCTAAAAAATTGACTATCTCTTTAATTTCTTGGTCTGAATAAGGGGTCTTATTTTGATGATTTAAAATTTCCTTTGCAGTATTCCAAAACTCTGATTCTTGGTCCATAGCGGTATAGGATTATACCGGGCTGTATTTTCAGGGACCGAATGCGTGCTACAAAATATATCATGTTTATTTAATTAAAGTTAATTTATAATTATCCTGAGACCGTATATCAATTAAAAGCTTAGAACCTTTAGCTATTTTGTTTTCTAGGATGTATCTGGCCAGAGCTTCTCGGCTTTTATGCTGCTCAGTTAAAGTAATAGGTTTGATATGATTCTCTTGAAAAGCTATTTCAATCACTTTGGGTCTTTTAAAGACTACGATGTCTCTAATCTGTTTTTCAATATTAGTAAGATAAGTCAAGTCCTTTTTTTCGTTACCAAAATCTACAGCAAGGACTTTAGAAATAATAGGAGCAAGAGGTAAACAAATCATTGGGTGTTGAAGATAAACGCTGCTTAAATCTAATATCAATTCTGTACCACCAACAATAAACGTGTAATCATTAGTTTCAGAGACGTACAACATAGAGTGGGGAAGTGTTTCTCTTTTAAAAGCAGACTTAATCATATCCGTAAAAGGATTTATGATAGTTCTGTAATAATGCTCCATTAAAATCTCATCCTTTAAAGCATTTTTTAATGAATTAATTGTCTCTTTGGATAAGTGGTGTTTATTATCTCTGATATGGTATTTAAAAACGTCATCGGCATATTTATCTTCCCTAGGTTTCTGCCAGACTAATTTGGCGAGTTCAGCTAATTTCTTAATAGATACACCAAAGGATAGTAATTCTTTAACAATACATACCCATACTGCCTGAGATAGGTTCAATCGAATCCATTTCGTTTTCGTTACATCATTTTCATTAATTATTGTATCCATCTCTTTTGGAGAATCCTCTTTAGACTGTTGTTTTTGAACAAAAGGCACCACAGCCTTATCGAGCCAATAATTAATTTGTCTAGAAGTTACACCAAGTTGAGCAGGGCTAATATCACGCACATTATAAACAAAGTCGCCTAATTCTATAATTTCTGATTCATTCATGTGATTCATTTAAGAGCAACTAATGTACTATAAAATTTTGAAATAAAAAATAATGTACTATATTTATAAATAATATGCCACATAGTTACATAAATATAATAATTAAGGCATTGAAATAAAATTTAAGCATAATGAAACCAGATACTAATGAAAAAATAAAGGTGATAGATTTAAGAGAAAATCTGCCACTACCCAGACCAATTCCACCTGTAGAGTGCAAGTGTGGATGTGGTTATACTTTTCAACCGAGAAGAAGAGACCAAGTATATTTAAATAAGCAACATGCTGATTTTGGCTATAACCATAATACCAGAAAGACAAAGTATCGGAATCGAAGAAAGGCTGAGAAGATATTATGGAGTAATGACAAGGCTTTAGGAAAGCATTATAAAAATAGAGAAGGAAATTGTGCGACCTGTATTTTAGATGCCTTAAAAGCAGATGGTTTGGATTTAGCCTACGTTACAGGAACAGACGAGAGAGACGGAAAAAAGTACTATTATTTGTATAATTACTACTATCACATTTATGTCTCGAATAATATTAAAATGATTAAAATATATAAAAGATGAATTCACCAACACCGATAGATGAGTTGCCAAGTTTTATAGAAAAAAACTACAACAAAGAACAACTAGTTAACAACCCAATGTTAAAATATATGATTGTTGGAGGGGTTATTATGTTAGCCATAGTTATCTCCGCAACAATAGTTGGAAGGAACCAACAAAAAACCATTATCATAAAACCAGAAGAAAATGAAAGCTAAACAAAATGATTATACAGAAGTACCTATCAGTAGCATAGTTTATACAACTATGGGCGCTTTAATTCTTGTTGCAGGAGTTACTGCAATCTTGCGATTAAGTAAAATAATGATTTCAGACTTCAAAGAGATGGGCTTATAAAATCACCGATACATTATAAATTAGTACTAAAGAGAAAGGGAGCTGGATAAGCTTCCTTTTTTATTGTTTTAATATTTTCATACAATAAATATTAATTATAATAATTATTGTATGAATTATTTTTAAAATAAGATTGCCAAAAAGAAGCCTGAATATGACGTATAAAGTAGTGAAACGTCGTAGAACGTCGTTTTACTTCGTAGTACCTCTTCAAACACCGCTTTGAGGGCTTTGTAAGAAGTATAATATTTTAATTTTTAGCCATCTTTCTTTTACAACAAAAAATCATAAAACTTAAAAAAGAAGACTAAATAAAACATTGTTCTTATGTTTAGTTGATTATAATGTTCTCAAATTATTTAATATTTAAATTTTTTTTTGGTCAGGTTCTACAATTTATTGACCTATTTTCTAACCATAAAGTAAAATTGTATTTAAGTTTAGTTGAAGCTTAAATACTTTTAATAAACTTTATTTATTCTTGAAGGTATAAATCTAGTTTCGGCTACGAGTGGTTTAAGCATATTGTATGAAAAAATCTTCCACTTAACTATCAAGGCCAGGATTTTCCGAAGGAAAATCATAAGCAAGCAAACAAGCAACTAACTTTGGTTTAGCTAAAACTAGCAATTTTTTATATACTGCTTAAGTTTGTCTTTTGTTAAATTAGATAAATAAATTAGAAAGAACAAAAGAGAGGATTAAGGTTATTTTATACGGT
>NZ_JAAKGI010000008.1 GCF_011762485.1 Yeosuana marina | reverse complement strand
GAGCCGTATGATGGGAGACTATCACGTACGGTTCTGTGAGAGGCTCGGGGTGAAACTCCCCTTGTCTACTCGACACATGGACGTTGGTCTTAACTCATGGGAAGATTGGCACAAATCATATTTAAGGACTAAGCACAGTTTGACTTCTAATGGCTTGATTGTAAATGACTTTATAGTCGATTTAGATAAATTGAAAAAATACTGTTCTAGTAGAGGTTTAAAAATTGATGGGAAAGCTAGATCACAATTCATATCTAACATAAAATGAATAAATAACATTTAGATTAAGTATAAGTCTTATTAACTGAATTGAATCCTCCCAAATAAGCGGCTTGAACAATTATGAAATTCAAGTTCAAGTGAGCTTTCATAAATTTCATTACCATTTATTTTGCTTTGGTTTTAAATAATATTTATCTTTATAGAACCAGTAGGTAAAGTAATTTATTTTGAGGTCATTTATAACCCCGTCAACAAATCGGCTAACAGATTGTTTTTTAAGATTGTAAATGATTGATATATAGCGCATAGTGTAGGGAAGGAGGCTTCCTGCCACCCCGACTAAAAATGAATAAAAAGAGCCTTGTAAATATATTTACAAGGCTTTTTTTCTACTATGGTAATTTGAATTAACCACTCTTTTATTCAATCTCTTTTTGTTCTATTTCATATCGTATTTGTTTTAGTACTTTAAATGAATTTGATAAAGTCTTAAATATTATATAAGAAAGTTTGTCTTTTATTTAATATGTGTCTAAGTTTATAGAAGTAATCTTTTAAACAAATAATAAGGCATATATCAATGAAAAAAATAATCCAATTGTTGGCTTTGCTTTTAATGTTTGGTTGTAATTCAGAAAAAAAGGTAGATGATGGTGTTTGGCTTATTTCAGCACCTGCTGGTAATGAGATAACAAAAATCAATCCAGAGGGTAAAACAGTTATCCCTAATGGGCGATTTATTACACCCTCAGGAAAAAGTATTATTACAGCTCCACATCCTTACGGATTAACACTAAGCCCAGACAGTAATATAGCAGTTACATCAAATTCTGGTACCAACCCAATATCAATTACAATCATTAGAAATATTTTATCAAATCACCCAGAACTTCAACAAATTCCGCCATCTCCATCCACTGATAAAGGGATTTTGGCTTCTGTTTTTATGGGATTAGCTATTTCTCCAGATAATCAAACGGTGTATGTGGCTGGAGGACAGGAAAATAAAATTTATTTATTTGATTTGACAAATGGAAAATCTAAAGGATTTATTGATTGCTCCTCTAAATCTGAAAATCATGATTATTCCGATGGATATATAGGTGATTTAAAACTATCTAAAGACGGAAAAACCGTTTATGCGGTCGATCAAATTGGGTTTAGAATGATTATTGCTGATACTGAGAGCAAAACACTAACTCAATCTGTTCCTGTGGGACGGTATCCATTCGGAATTTGTTTATCACCCGATGAGAAAAAAGTGTATGTAGCTAATGTTGGGATGTTTCAATATTCATATATAAAAGACAGCGATAAAGAAGATGCTAAAATTACTCCTATTAGTTATCCTGCATCTGCTTATGGTTCCAAAGAAATGGTTGAAGGTATTAAAAATGACACGATAAATATTAAAGGGTTAGGAGATGTTAATGCTATTGATGCCTTTTCTGTATTTGCTATCAGTTTAGAAGATAAAGCGAACCCAAAAGTAGTTGCAAAAATTAAGACAGGGCATTTAGTAGGTGCTATGATTGAAGGCATTCCCGCCGTTGGAGGGTCTAGTCCTAACTCCATTGTGGCAACTAATGATTATGTATTTGTTAGCAACGCCACTAACGATAATATCTCGGTAATTTCAATAAAAAAAGACACTATTGTAAACACTATTTCATTAAAACCAGATGCCCGAGTAAAACAATTTAGAGGTGTTATTCCGTTTGGACTAGCCATCAGTCCAGACCAAAAACGATTGTATGTTGCCGAATCTGGAATTAATGCCGTTGGCGTTATTAATGTTGAAGACCAAAAGGTGTTAGGTCATATCCCAACAGGCTGGTTTCCATCAAAAATTGAAGTAACGAATGATGGTAAAAAACTCGTTATAGCCAATGCCAAAGGATTTGGAAGTGGTCCAAACGGAGGAAAGTCATTTAAAATAGGGCCAGAAGGAAGCTATATTGGTTCGTTAATGAAAGGAACGGTTCAAGTGGCTGATATTCCTTCAGATGACCAACTAAAAAGTACGACGGATCAAGTTATTTCAAACAATTTTAAGTTCACAAAATCAACCGATACTATTTATAAAAAGAGAAAAGATAATCCCATTCCATTATATCCAGGAGAAAAAGTAAGTCCGATAAAACATATCGTGTTTATTTCAAAAGAAAACAGAACCTATGATGAGATTTTCGGACAAATAAAAAAAGGAAATGGAGATGAATCTTTAGCCAGATATGGAGAGCATGCATCTTTTACAAATAGAAATAAAACAGATTCTGTTACCGATGCTACAGTAATGCCCAATCATTTAGCGTTGGCAAGACAGTTTGGTTTAGCCGATAATTTTTATGTGGATTCTGATGTGTCTGCCGATGGGCACCGTTGGTTGGTAAACACCTATCCTAACGAATGGTGCGAAACAGCTACGGCAGCGAGTTATGGTGGTAACAGAAATTTTAAACCAAAATCTAAAGCACCTGGTATTTTTGCTATGAATGGTGCTGCAGGTGCTGTTTATCCAGAAGATTATAATGAAGCAGGTTCTATGTGGGATCATTTGGAGCGTAACCATGTAGATTTCTACAATTTTGGTTTTAGCATCATGTTTGAACCCGCATTATATGAGGCAGACTTTAAGTATACCGGCATTAAACAGTTTGTAAATTACCCTATGCCTCAACCTTTGTTTACACGCACTTCTAAAATGTATCCAACCTATAACACATCTATACCAGATCAATTTAGAATCGATCAGTTTAAAAAAGAATTTGATGAAAAATGGGTAAAAGGCAAAGATTCTATGCCAGAAATGATAACAGTAATTATTCCAAATGATCACGGTGCAGGAGACAGACCCGAAGCTGGTTATCCGTTTAAAGAAAGCTACATGGCAGATAACGATCTGGCTGTTGGTAGAATTGTCGAATATTTATCAAGAACACCGTATTGGAAAGATATGCTTATCGTTGTTACTGAAGATGATGCGCAAAATGGCGTTGATCATGTTGATGCTCACCGAAGTGTGCTAATGCTTATTTCTCCTTGGGTAAAACGAGATTATGTAAGCCATGTACATTATAGTTTTGGAAGTCTCTTTAAGACGTTTTGGAATGTTTTGGATTTACCATATTTAAATCAATATGATGCGAGCGCCACAGATTTATCAGACTTTTTTACAAGCACTCCGGATTACAAACCATATAATGCAATAGAAGTTGATCCAAGAATTTTCAATCCGCAAAAAGCGTTAGATCCGTTTGATGAACAATTTGATTGGAAATCGTTAAACGAATCACCTGAAATGGATAATGAAGAAGATATGCTGCGTGAAAGCAAAGAGGAAGATCGATACCGATTGGAAAATCGTGAAAAGGAAAAATAAACTATAAAATGAGACTAGTTTTTCCAATAATCTTAAGGATGTATGAAAAATCATGTGTCATTTTACTAAAACAAAAGCCTAAAGTAGTTTACTTTAGGCTTCTTTGATTGGTTTAAAAAGGTTGATTAACGTTTATTGATACTTCCCGAAGGACCACCATTTTTATTTACTGTTTTAGGGTTTCCGTAATACGTAATATCTCCGCCACTATTGGCATCTGCTGTTAATTCTTTGGAGGTGTTTACAGTAATATCTGCACCGCTATTCGCTGAAACACGACTTGATTGAGTCATTAAATCAGCAGCTTTAATATCACTTCCACTAGAGGCATCTGCTGTTAATTTATCTGTTTTTCCAGAAAGGTGTAAATCGCTTCCGCTGCTAGTACTACAGTTAAGATTTGTAGTATTAACTGTTAGTGTCATATCGCTTCCGCTAGACGTGTTTAATTCTAAATAATCACCAGTAATTGTGTTTGTAGCAACAACATCACTTCCACTAGATGAGGATATTTTAGAAATCTCTTTAAAATTCACCATGATTTTTTTAGAAGTAGCATGTCCTATATTTTTTTCAGCATAAATGTACAGAACATTATTTTTCACTTCAGTTTTAATAAGTTCTAGCAAGTTTTCATCGGCTTCAACAACAATATTTTCATCATTACCTTGTGTCAAAAATACGTCAAGTCCGTGACTAGCCTCGATAGCATTAAAGGATTCATTCAACGCTCGGTCTTGTATGCGTACATTGCCATTTCCTGTAACTCCGATGCCAAAATTCATATCGAAATTGCAAGAGAAAAGTAAAAAACTTAATAAGGTGGTTACAATGATTTTTGATAGTGTGGTCATAATTGTTCGTTTTTTGATTGATGATTAGTTATAGTTCAAATATCTTATAAAATGTTGTTGATTAGTAACTTAAATATCTGAAGTGTGGTTTTTTAAGGATGAATTGTTTATTTAGTATCTGATTTTATGTTTATACCGTTATTGTCAATGTTTACTTTTACTTCAGGACTTGTGGCTTTTAGGCCTTTGTTGTTAATTTTTAAACTACTACTATCAACTTTAACTTCAATACCGTCGTTATTTATTTTAATTCCATCTTTTTCGCCTTCAATGGAAACATCTATTTCTGGACAGTCTAAACATTCAACATCATCTTCAATAATTTTTAAGAAATGATCTGAATCGCTTGATGATACAATGTTACCATTATAGGTTCTGTAATTTAAAAACGATCGTGTATTATGGTTAAAGTTGGCAATAATTCCTTCTGGTAAATACAAAATCACAGCTACTTCCTGATCACTAAATTTATTTTTAGCTTCTGTTGTTAAATAATTATCTAAAAGAATTTCATTTGTTTTAAATGCATAGTTGTAACGGATGTTTTTTGCTCGCTCAATAGCCGAACTGTAATCACTACCATCAGCCGATTTTTCTATACTTATGGTTGCTAAAGAATCTGTTGTGGATTTTACAATAATTTTAATATCTGAAGAGAAAATAACACGTTCTCCATTTTCATTTCTAGCAAACTTAAAAGAACTATTATTTCTATATGAACTTCCGTAGGAATCATTATTAACCATTTTTATTTTCAATGTATCGGCAGGTGCCATATAAAACTCTTGTTTTTCAACAACATGTTCATTAAAAGCGTGTTCACTTGCTTGTCTGATGCCTACAATAACCAATCCAATGATAGATAGTATCCAAACACCTAACAGTGTAAATTTTGCAATGTTACCTATAGATTTTAAGTTGTTAACTAAAATTTTTAATCCTAAATAGAATAAGAAAAAGAACGGAATTCCAACTAAGAAAAAGGTTAATAAGGACACTAGCCAAATAGGTGTGTTTCCTACGTTTGCAATATCAACTAAGTCTAAACCTGGAATATGAACAATATTGGTAACTCCCAAAGAAAACAAGCCTACAATTAATGCAATTAAAGCAATTGCTCCAGTAATCATTAAAATAACACCAATAAATTTTGCAAACACAGTAAAGAGAAGCATGATAAGGTCTCCTATGGTATCAAAAAATGTTTTAGAACTAGATTTGATATTACTGCTTTGTTTCTTAAAATCTACATTTTTTGCAGCGTTTGAAACATTTTTAGCAGCACCAGAAAAAGAGTCTGTAACGTTTTTTGCTACATCACTAACAGTATCAGAAACAGTATCAAACCCGTCTTTGATTTTTTTTTCGATGTTGCTAATATTAACAGGTTCTCCTGTCATGGTTAACTTTTCAGCTGTAGTTCTGGCTTCAGGAACCAGTATCCAAAACAGCACATATATTAATATAAAGGTTCCTCCAGATCCAATAACTAACAATAACCATATTAAGCGAATCCAAACAGAATCGATGCCTAAATAGTGTCCTAAACCAGATGCAACACCACCAATGTATGAGTTGTCGGTATCTCTAAATAGTTTTTTTGAAGGTGATGTTTTTCTTTTAGGTGCTGGTTGAGGTTCATCTTCAAAAATTTCATCATCAACCAAATAATCTTCTGGTTGTCCCATGATAGAAATCACCTCGTCTACTTCTTTGTTGCCAATAACTTGTTTGTCGTGTTTTACACGCTCGCTAAAAAGTTCTGCAATACGAGCTTCAATGTCTGAAATAATTTCTGAACGACCTTGAGAGTCTGTAAATGAACGTTTTATAGCCTCAAGATAGCGTTGAAGTTTTTGGTATGCATCTTCATCAATATGAAAAAATATACCTGCTAAATTTATGTTGACTGTTTTATTCATTTTTTTGTTGATTTTTTTCTGGTTACTAGGTTAACGGCGTTTTGTAATTCGCTCCAAGTGGTATTTAATTCGTTTAGAAAAAGCTTTCCGGTTTCTGTTAAACCGTAATATTTTCTTGGTGGTCCTGATGTTGATTCTTCCCATCTGTAATTAAGAAGTCCAGCATTTTTAAGTCTTGTAAGTAAAGGGTAAATAGTACCTTCTACAACAAGCAACTTGGCGTCTTTTAGGGTATCTAAAATCTCTGCTACGTACGCGTCTTCATCTTTTAAGACCGAGAGTATGCAGTATTCCAATACACCTTTACGCATTTGTGCTTTTGTGTTTTCTATCTTCATGTTCTAAAGCGTTTAAATATTGTGAAACTGTTCATTTTTTGATTGATTTATGATTGATTATTTGATGAAATTTATTGTTAACGGATATTCATATAATTCGCCATCTCTAGCTTTTAAACTTGCTTTTATTATAAAAACTAGCTCTAAAATAAAACCAAGGACGGCAAGTCCACCTAGTGCTCCACCAATGTAAAGTAGAGGAGACGGTTTTCCTATATTAATATGGAAGGATTCAAAGCCGTTAAAATCAATAAAATCCATTCCATTAAAAATATTGAAAACAAAAAATGGAATACTAATGGTTCCTAAAATGATGGCATACAGTAAAATACTTATTTGAAAGTTAATAGCCTGCTTGCCGTGAGCATCTACAAATTCAGATTTTTCTTTATTACTTACCCAAAGGATGATTGGTCCTATAAAGTTTCCTAACGGAATTATAAACCTACTAAAGGTTGATAAATGAATAAAAGTTGCGATGTTTTTTTGATGACTATCTAACATGATTTTAAAAGTATATAATAATATCTTATACAAATATATATCTAAAGGAAGGTATTATGCAACACATAGTACTGAAATTTAACAAAATTTTAACAAATTGAAGTATGAACTATTTTCAATATTTTAGTGGAAAAATAAATAACAAATAATGAATATAACACCTAGAAAACTAAATGTGTACACTATTTTTAAATTGCCCTCAGCTTTTTTGTGTGGTGTTAGAACTAAATATATTGATGATGAACAGAGTATTGTAACTGTAAAGTATAAATGGATCAATCAAAATCCTTTTAAATCCATGTTTTGGGCAGTACAAGGAATGGCGGCAGAGTTTTCTACAGGCGCCTTGATGATTGGGAAAATACAAGATTCGGGTCAGCGTATATCTATGTTAGTGACTACCAATAATGCGACGTTTACCAAAAAAGCAACTGGTAAAATAACCTTTACGTGTAAGGATGGGCATCTTATAGATGATGCCATTAAAAACACGATAGCAACAGGAGAGGGACAAACTATCTGGATGCAATCTATAGGTGTTAACGAGGAAGGTATTGTGGTTTCAACTTTTAATTTTGAATGGAGTATTAAAGTGAAAAATAAAAGTTAAAAGGTTTCTTTTTAGTGTAACAAAATCATCTCAAGTTCAACATATAATAGAATTAACAAAAACTTTAAAATATGAATGCACACGAAATTGACTATAAGCTATATGGCGAAGAAATGCAATATGTAGAAATAGAACTAGATCCGCAGGAGGGCGTTGTTGCTGAAGCAGGAAGTTTTATGATGATGGACGACGGCATTAAAATGGAAACCATTTTTGGAGATGGCTCTACTAAAAACGAAGGGTTTTTAGGGTCTATTTTAGGAGCGGGAAAACGTATTCTTACGGGAGAAAGTTTATTTATGACTGCCTTTTATAATAATCTGGTTGGAAAACGGAAAGTTTCTTTTGCATCTCCTTATCCAGGGAAAATTATTCCTATTGATTTAACAGAGTTTGGAGGCAAATTTGTATGTCAGAAAGATGCCTTTTTGTGCGCTGCTAAAGGTGTAAGCATTGGGATAGAATTTAGTAAGCGTTTAGGTCGTGGTCTTTTTGGAGGTGAAGGCTTTATTATGCAAAAGCTTGAAGGAGATGGTTTGGTGTTTGTGCATGCGGGAGGAACCATGGCAAAAAAGGTGTTGCAAGCAGGCGAGACGCTTCGAGTTGATACGGGTTGTATCGTAGGCTTTACACAACATATAGATTACGATATTGAGTTTATTGGCGGTATAAAAAATACCATCTTTGGAGGTGAAGGACTCTTTTTTGCAAAATTACAAGGTCCGGGAACTGTGTATATTCAATCATTACCATTTAGCAGATTAGCAGGTCGTGTTTTGGCGTCTGCTCCAAAAGGCGGCGGAAAAAATAAAGGTGAGGGCAGTATTTTAGGAGGAATAGGGGATTTACTGGATGGTGATAACAGATTTTAATTGTTAATTTATTTTAAAAAATCATTAACCTATTAATTTTTTTATTAAATTTATAAAGCAAAAATTTTAAAGACTTGCCTATTGAAAATTTTTACTTTATAATTTTTTATAACCAAAACCTCAATATATATTATGGCAAGAGCAATGTTAGAGTACACCAAAACTGTTCTTAAAAAAGTTAGTTTTGATGCAGCGTTGTTCTGCAGAGAAGTACAAAAGGCAATCGAAAGATTATTACCTTATGAGATTGAAGAACTTAAAATATTTATTCATTCTCTTGTACGGCAGAACCCCGAATTAAACCAATGTTTAGTTTATTTAAAACCTTAATAAAAGAGCGACGTTAGTCGCTCTTTTTTATTTAGGTAACGGGCTAATTATTTCAACATTTTGAAAAGCAATAGCGCCTCTAATAATACCAGCTATAATACTTTGTAACGCTTCTATTATTTGCATTTTTAATTCACTTTTATGGTATATAATACTTACTTCTCTTGCGGGGGTTGGCTCATTAAAATAATGTAAATTACCTTTCTCTGACTCCTTAACATCTAGGGTGTGTAAATATGGTAAAAGGGTCATTCCTAGACCTTCATTTGATAATTTAATTAATGTTTCTATACTACCACTTTCTATTTGAAATTTATCTTCAGTATGAGATTTGAATGTTTTACAAAGATTAATAACACCATCTCTAAAACAGTGACCATCTTCTAAGAGCAGCATATCATCGAGATCTAATTCAGAAACATCAATTTTTTTACTTTGGTGAAGTCTATGACTCTTAGGAATATAACTTACAAATGGCTCATAATACAAGACACGTTCTTTAATGAGTTCTTGCTCTAAAGGAGTGGCTACAATAGCGGCATCTAAATGGCCATCAATAATTCTTGAAATAATTTCTTCGGTAGTTAATTCTTCTATTTTAAGCTTAACTTTTGGATGTCTCTTAATGAATGTTTTTAAAAACATAGGCAACAAGGTGGGCATAATGGTAGGGATAATACCTAGTTTAAATTCACCACCAATAAACCCTTTTTGTTGATCTACAATATCTTGAATCCTGTAAGATTCATTAACAATATTTCTGGCTTGAGTTACAATTTTTCTGCCAACATCAGTCAGCTCAATTGGTTTTTTAGTTCGGTCAAAAATTTGAACATCTAATTCATCTTCTAATTTCTGAATTTGCATGCTAAGTGTTGGTTGTGTAACAAAACACTTTTCAGCTGCTTTTGTAAAATTTTGTTGTTCAGCTACTGCTAAAACATAGTATAATTGCGTAATAGTCATTTGTATTGATTTGTACTATAAAGATATAAAAAGCATCAATAAAATCTATGTGAATGTGTGTTAATAATAGATTAAATTTGTAGTGAATTTAAAAAACAATACAAAATGAAACTTAATAGTCTAGGATTAGACCAAGAAAAAACAAAAGATTTAGCTAACGATTTAAATATGTTATTAGCTAATTTTCAAACTTATTATCAAAATTTACGTGGTATTCACTGGAATATAAAAGGTAAAAGATTTTTTGATTTACATGTAAAATTTGAAGAATTATATACAGATGCAAATTTGAAAGTAGATGCTATAGCTGAACGTATTTTGACTTTAGGTGAAACCCCATTACATACATTTGAGGATTACACAGCACATTCAAAAGTCCCAGTCGGTAAAAACGTTTCTCAAGACGATTTAGCGGTTCGGCTGATAGTAGATTCTTTAAGTGAACTACTTAAAATTGAAAGAAAAATTTTAGATAAATCTGATGAAGCTAATGATGAAGGAACAAACTCTATGATGAGTGACTTTATTACAGAGCAAGAAAAAACCATTTGGATGATGAAAGCTTGGTTAAGCGAAACTGTTTAATTTAAAACAGATTGATTAATAGTTTAGTTAGTTAGAGAAAAGAGCGTTTTTAACGCTCTTTTTTTATTATAATAGGCCTCTAGATTTTATTTCTAAATATTTATTAATGGTGTCAATTGTTAAATTTTCAGGGGTGGTAAGTATTGAATAGATACCATATTTTTTTAGCTCATTCACAATAAGACGTTTTTCAAAAGCAAATTTTTCAGCAATCACCTTATCATATACTTGTTGAATAGTTTTTGCTTTATCATTAATTAAACTATTCAATTCTGTATTTTTAAAGAAAATAACAACCAGTAAATGACTTTTAGCAATAGCCTTCAAATACGGTAATTGTCTTTCTAAACCACCTAAAGTTTCAAAATTGGTGTATAATAAAATAAGACTTCTGTGATTAAGCTGGCGTTTAATACTTCCGTATAATCTGCTAAAATCACTTTCAAAAAAATCAGTCTTCATGTTATAAAGTGCTTCTAGTATAAGTTGCATTTGAGAGTTTCGCCTTTGGGCTACTATCATATTATCAACTTTTTTAGAGAAAGAAAGTACCCCGGCTTTATCGTGCTTTTTTAAAGCAATACTACTAATAACTAAGGATGCATTTATAGAATAATCTAAAAGACTTAAACCATTAAAAGGCATTTTCATGACACGTCCTTTATCAATAATTGAATAGACAGGTTGTGATTTTTCATCTTGAAACTGATTAACCATTAGTTGATTTTTCTTAGCGGTAGCTTTCCAGTTTATGGTGCGTAAATCGTCTCCTAGCACATACTCTTTTATTTGTTCAAATTCCATAGTATGACCAAGTCGTCTTACTTTTTTTATACCATAATCTAATGAGTTTTGATTGATATTTAATAATTCAAACTTTTTTAATTGTTTAAAACTTGGGTAGGTTGGCACCATGCCACCTTGGTTGAAGGTATATCGTTTTGCTACTAAATTTATTACCGAAGCAGCATATATGTTGAGGTGACCAAAGTGGTATTCGCCACGCTCAGTAGGTTTTAAATAATACGTTAAAGATTTAGATGTTTTAGGTGGAACAGCAGCTTTTAGTTTAAAATCTCTCATCTGAAATTGCTCCGGAATTTCGTCAATAATTTCTAAAGAGATGGAAATGGGATAGTTATTATTTATGTATAATTCAACTGAATTGTTGTCACCATTTGAAAACTTATCAGGCAATAGTCTAGCGGCTTCAATATTATTTTTTCCGATGAAAACAATTAAAAAGTCTAAAATAAAAAGAACTATTAAGGCTAAGATTGAAAGTTGAGCAATATTGAACAAAATAGGGATAAAATAACTTAAACTAAACAAAACCACGATGCCAATGCCAACATAGAAAAAACGGGGTTGTATGTATAATGGTTTTATAAGTTTCATAGCTATCTCAATAGTTTCTGGATAAAGAAATTTTATTTTAAATTATTCATTTTCAACAGGGACGCCTATTTCGTCAATGTTGTCGTGGTTTCCTTTTCCTTTTGGATTATTTCCATATTCATTTGGTCCATAATCGCTATCCGCAAAAAGCATCCAAAGACCATAAAAAGGAATAAGTTGATACCAGCCACTATTACCTCTGTCATGACAGCGTTTGGCTCCTTGAGCCAACATAAACCATAACAATGGTATCAAAATAATTAAAAATAGGACAGATAAATTTTCGTTTAGTTCTGCGACTAGACCAGATAATCCGATATAAATAACAATATAAATTAAATAGCTTAATCCGTATTCGGTTCTTCTAATTCTTCCGTTAAAGGAAAAAGGAGTTTTAAACATGGTTCTAAATTTTAATTAAACATTATCTTGGTATCTCAACAGTTTCAATAATTTGTGTAATAACTTGTTTACTGGTTATGCCTTCCATTTCGCGTTCTGGAGTGACTATAACGCGATGATGAAGCACTGGAATAGCAGCTCTTTTAATATCTTCGGGTGTTACAAAATCTCTACCAGACATAGCTGCAAAGGCTTTACTGGCTTTTAAAATAGCAATAGAAGCTCTTGGTGAGGCGCCTAAATATAAAAACTGATTATTTCTGGTGGCTACAATAAGTTCTGCTATGTATTTTAGTAAATGTTCTTCAACCAAAATCTGTGAGACTAAACTTTGGTAGTTTGAAATTTGTGCAGCGGTTAAAAACGGTGAAATAGCGTCCGTTTTAATGGCATCCTTCAGGAGATGTTCTTTTGTTAAAATTTCAATTTCTTCATCTAAATTTGGATAATCGACATCTATTTTAAATAAAAACCGGTCTAATTGTGCCTCTGGTAATCTATAAGTGCCTTCTTGTTCTATGGGGTTTTGCGTAGCTAAAACCATGAACGGCGCCTCTAATTTAAATTTATTGCCATCAATGGTTATTTGTTGTTCTTCCATAACTTCAAATAAGGCTGCTTGTGTTTTTGCAGGCGCACGGTTAATCTCATCAATTAGAATCATATTGGAGAAAATAGGTCCTTTTTTGAATTCAAACTCTGAGTCTTTAAGATTGAAAATAGAGGTTCCCAAAATATCACTTGGCATTAAATCGGGCGTAAATTGAATTCTACTAAAATCAACACTCAAAGATTTGGCGATTAGTTTGGCGGTGATTGTTTTAGCAACGCCTGGAACGCCTTCAATTAATGAATGACCTTTAGCTAAAAGTGAAGCAATAAGCATGTCTACCATATCTGTTTGTCCAACAATAACTTTTCCTATTTCTTGCTTAATTTTGATAACGCTATGTTGTAATTCAGATACATCTAAACGATTTTGAAATTCTAAATTGGTAGTGTTTTCTTCTGAAACAGTTTCATTTTGTGATGTTGTTTCAGGGTTTGGTAAAAAATCACTGTGATTTTCTGGGTCTTTATGTTCTTCTTCCATAATTATTTTGAATAAAAAGCTTCTATATGTTTGTTGAGTATGATGAGGTTGTCTTCAAAAAACTCTTTTTTAGATTTTAATAATTTGATATAATTGATGAGTGTTTTTACGTCTTGTTTTTTCTTCCCAGTTTTTGAAGCTAATTTTAAAATAAACTCATCATTTAAAACAGAGGTGTCTAAATTATAATCGGTTCTAATTTTTTCTAAAAAGTACGTTATTTTTTTTTCGATTAGGTTTTTGTGGTCTTGCGTGTCAAAATATAGATTCGATATTGTTTTTACAAAAGCAATGGTTGTATTTGGCAGAGGTTTGATTATTTTAATAATTCGTTGTCTGCGTTTTGCATTAAAAATCACAAATAGAAGAGTGAAAATCAAAGAGGTATACCACGCCCATTTAAAAGATAGTTGTTCTAAAAACCAACTTAAATTAGATTTTTTTTCGGCATCTCCATAGCCTGATTGAATTTTGGTATACGAATCAAAATAGACATCATTTTCTGGTAGAAAGGACAAAACACCTTCTACATATTTATAGCGGTCGTCTTTTAAAATATTGTAGTTGGTAAAAGCTTTAGGTTCTAAATGCAAATATATATGACCTTTCCCAAAAGATACATCAATAAAGTTAACATGTTTTTCGTCTGTTTTAACATATCCTAAAATGTGGCAATTAATAGAATCGAAACTAGAAAAATAATTGACGCCTACATTTTTATCGATTATTGTGCTTTTTAGGTTTTTGTTTTCAAAAGACATATAAGAGATGCTGTCTTTTTTGTTTAAAGCATAATCAATATCGATACTTAAAGTATCATGAATTTTTTGACTGAAATAATAATCTGATATAAAAAGGGTGTTTCCTGTATCAACAAAGTGCAATAATTCATCAATAGATTCGTCATCTAAATAGTCTGAATTTCCAATAATTATAAAACTGCCTTTAGCTACATGATCGCCATCTCCATTTTCAGAATTAGCTTTTAAATAACTTGCAGGCGTATAATAAACAGTTCTTACTGTATCGTTTTTAAAAAGTTTTGGTAGCTCGTTATAAAATACACTTACGCCGTATGGTTTGGTGCTTTTTTCGTTGAATGATTCTCTCCAATCAACGGTTTTGGTTCGTTTTACACCAATGGCTATGGCAGCGGTAACAATTAAGGCAGCAAGAAGAATAAGTATAGGGAGAACTTTCTTCATTATTCTACTTGATTTAATAACGTTACAAAATCACCTTTAGCTTTTGTATATTGTTCTATATTCAGCGGAAACTTGCCATACCAAATGTAATTGTATAAATAAGACACGTATGAAAATGTAGTGCAGAAAGGTTTCGAGTTAATCTCATTTAAATATTCAGCATTGGTTTTGTCTTCTTCAAATTTAATGTGGTTTTTTATACTTAATGTTTTTAAAACAAGCAAATAATAGTATCTAATGGCTAACCGGTAATCATTGTTGCTTTCGGCATCAAGTATGAGCGCATTGATATCCACATTTTGAATATTATCGGCAGTGATTTCCTCATGGTTATCAAGCTTTTTGCTTTGTTTAGAAGAAAATAGGCCCGTTCCTCCTTCGTTTAATAGAATGTAAACTAAATATAAAACAGCAATGATAATAACTAGATAAAACAACCAGCTGAACGGTCCTAGATTGATAGTAAAATGTTCTCGATCATTCGATTCTTTTAAATGAGGGTTCTCATTTTTTTTATAATCTTCATATTTTCCAGAACCTGAATTCGCAGTTGATACAATCTCTTTTCCTTCATAATTATATTTCTTATCTGAATACTGTTCTTTGAAATTTTGATCAAATGTTCTGATGTGTTTTGGGGTTTGTTGAATATTCCCATAACTATTTTGAATACTAGTGAAGCCTAAGAACAGCAGAAAAATAATATGAATTTTATTTGGTATCAATTAGATATGTAGGTTAAATAGGGCTTTGAATTATTTCTTTATGGACTTTAAACGGATAAATTATGTAATAAAAACTAATAAAACTTAGTGTGATAATTATAATACTAACAGATAACCAATTGGGCATGCTATTAGAATAACGTGTTATAAATCCTTCTAAAAAACCAGCAAAAAATGTAAATGGAAATGTACTGATTAAAATTTTAATACCAGTTTTTGCACCCAGTTTAAATGAGGTGTACCTAGAATGTGTGCCCGGAAATAAAATGCTTGCACCAAGAAGAAATCCTGCAGCAGCTTCAATAACAATGGCAAAAATTTCCATGGAGCCGTGAATCCAAATACCACGAACACTTTCCCAAAACACATTTTTTTCATAAAAAAAATACTGAAAAGATCCCAACATAATACAGTTTTTAAATAGGATATAAATGGTGCCCACACCACCAAAAACACCCAAAACAAAGGACATAACGCCTACTTTTAAATTATTAATAGTGATGCCTATAAAACTACCCCAATTACTTCCGCTTTTATAAATAGCAACGGGATCTCCAGCTTCAATGTTTGCAAGCGTTTGGTCTACATAACTATCACCTAAAATAGAGCGAACAAACTCACCATCATTGGCAGCTGAAATAGCTCCGATAAACGTAAATGCGAAAAAAATAATAAAGGCGACGTAAATAAATTTACGGTATTGGTAGCAAATTAATGGGACTTCGGTTTTCCAAAAAGCGACAATTCTATTGGTGTCTTCCCGTTTTGTTTTATAAATTTTTTGAAACGCTTTTGCCGCTAACTGATTTAAATAGTCAATAACCCTACTTTTAGGATAATAGGTTTGTGCGTAGGCTAAATCGTTTATTAAATGTATATATTGTGTGGCAAGTTCATCAGGATCTTTAAAGTCATTATTAAAGATGGCTTTTTCAAAACTTAGCCATTTTTCCTTATTTTGCTTTATGAATGAAACTTCTCTCATATATTTGTTAAATTAAAATATAAAATGTCAGAGTTACAAATTAACACGACCCAAAATGTAAAAATTAAATTTAAGGCTGCTGGAGCAGGAGAGCGCTTGCTAGCTTTTATAATTGATTTAGCTATTAAAATAGGGTATTTGGTTGTGGTTGCAAATGTTTTTGATGCTTTTAAAAACATGGATCAATGGTCACAAATAGGTATTAATACTATTCTTAGTTTGCCTGTTATGTTTTATACATTTGCTTTAGAATCTTTTTTACAAGGACAAACTCTTGGTAAGCGTGCACTTAAAATACAAGTCGTTAAAATTGACGGATACCAAGCGTCTATTTCTGATTATGCGGTGCGTTGGTTTTTTAGAATTGTTGATATTTATGTTTTTGGTTTAGGTTTTTTTGTGATGATGTTTAATAAAAAAACACAACGTTTGGGTGATATGGCTGCAGGAACTGCTGTTATTGCATTAAAAGATAAGGTGACCATTAATCACACTATTTTAGAGGATTTAAAGGAAGACTACAGGCCAACGTATCCCAATGTTATTAAATTGTCTGATAATGATGCACGAATAATAAAAGATACCTTTACTGTGGCAAGAGCGTCAAGAGATTATCAGACGCTAATAAAATTAAGAAAAAAGCTTGTCGAAGTCGTTGATATAAAAGAAGTAAAACAAAAAACAGATATAGAGTTTATTGATGCGATTTTAAAGGATTATAATTATTATACTCAAGATATGTGACTACAATCACAACTTAAAAACATATGTTTTATACTATAGATATTTTAGGAACCATTGCTTTTGCTATTTCGGGGGTGTTAGTTGCTTTTAATAAACGGATGGATTTATTTGGAGTTTTAATCATTGCATTTGTTACAGCAGTAGGAGGAGGAACTCTAAGAGATTTACTTATTGGCGAGGCGCCCGTTACCTGGATGAAAGATATGACCTATAGCTATGTTGTTATGGCTTCGGCTATTTTTGCAATTATCTTTAGAAGTAAAATAAACTATTTAAGAACGTCCTTATTTCTATTTGACACTATTGGTATTGGTTTATACACATTAGTCGGCATAGAAAAAGGACTTAGTGCGGGATTACATCCTATAATTTGTATTGCTTTAGGAACTATGACGGCCAGTTTTGGAGGAGTTATAAGAGATATTTTATGTAACGAAATTCCTGTTATATTCAGAAAAGAAATTTATGCCACAGCTTGTATTGCAGGCGGTGTAGTTTATTTCCTTTTAATTAAATTACCTATAGACAGTAATATTGTATTTGTAATTTCAGGAATTGTTGTAATTGTAATAAGACTCCTTGCTGTTAAATTTAAAATCAGATTACCAAATATCTATAGAGATTAATTGATAATTTCAGCTTTTCTAATGTAAACATTATGTATGGGCCAATCACCATCATCAGTTTTAACAGCAGCTATTTTGTCAACCACATCCATCCCCCTGATTACTTTGCCAAAAACCGTGTAATCACCATCTAAAAAATGAGAGCCACCATGTTGCTGTACAATAAAGAATTCATAAGGAGAAGCTAATTTATAAGGATTTTCAATATCACTACTAGGCATCGAAATAACGCCGCGTTCATGTGTGTATCCTCTGTTGGTGTCTGTCGGCAATAAGTACTTACCTATTTTATCACGTTTTTTAGCTGTTTTTACATCATCACTATTTCCTCCTTGTATAATATAGTTGTCAATAACTCTGTAAAATTGTGTTCCATTAAAATAGCCTCGTTTTGTTAAATAGATAAAATTGGCTCGGTGAAATTTGGTTTCATTAAACAACAAAATATCAATAGTTCCAAAATCAGTAGTCAAACGTACTTTGTTTTCTTTGTTATGCTTGTCATATTCTAAAAAGAATTCCATAGCGTTTTGAAGACCATCTAAAACTGGATAGGTCTTTTTAGTCTCTTCTATAGTGTCTTTAATAACCTGTTTTTGTTCTGTAGTTGTTTGATTTATTTCTACCTTTTTTTTCTTCTTAGAATGTTTATCTTCACAATTCAGAAATAAAATACAAATACATATTAGCCAAATAAGTCTCATAAATGAATTTTGATGAATTTTTACTATCGATTTCAAAAATAAAAAATATACCGCTCCCAGCCGAAACATCTCAGTTTAAAATGGCGCCGCCTTTTAGAAAAGAATTGTTAGAAAAGCATAAGGACGCTGTTAAATATGCTAAAAAAGCAGGAGTTTTAGCCCTTTTTTATCCAGATAAAAACCAGGAAACCAATTTTGTATTAATACTTAGAAAAACCTACAAAGGTGTACATTCCGCACAAGTGTCGTTTCCTGGTGGAAAGCTTGAAGCTACTGATACATCCCTTGAAGATGCTGCTTTAAGAGAAACTTTTGAAGAAGTTGGTGTGCCTATTTCTGATATAAAAGTTGTAACACCTTTAACAGAGGTTTACATACCACCTAGCAACTTTTATGTACAACCTTTTCTTGGAGTTTTAGACAAAAAACCTTCTTTTAAAAAAGAAGAAAGCGAAGTTGAGGATATTATTGAAATACCATTAAAACATTTTTTTAGTGAAGACGTAACAGTTTTAGAAAAAGTAGCAACCTCGTATAGTGTTGATGTTGAGGTGCCTGCCTATTTTTTAAACGGACATATCGTTTGGGGGGCAACAGCTATGATTTTGAGTGAGGTTAAAGACCTATTAAAACAATTGATGTAATTTATAGTTTTATTACATTTGTAAACAACTAACTAATTGAAGACTGATATATGGCGTTGTTTAAACGAAATCCATTTGGGCATATTCTTATTGTAAAAAAATGGTTGATTAGAATTCTTGGAATCATGACCCATAGACGTTTTAGAGGATTTAATGAACTGCAAATCGAAGGGTCAGATATTTTTAAAGACTTACCAGATACAAACGTACTTTTCATATCAAATCACCAAACTTATTTTGCTGATGTAGTGGCAATGTTTCACGTGTTTAATGCGAGTTTGAGTGGTCGAGTAGATTCCATAAAAAACGTAGGTTACCTTTGGAATCCTAAGCTTAATATTTATTATGTAGCAGCCAAAGAGACCATGAGAGCTGGATTGTTGCCAAAAATTTTGGCTTATGTGGGCTCGGTTAGCATTGAGCGAACCTGGAGAGCAGAGGGGAAGGAAGTCAATAGGCAAGTAAAAATGAGTGATATCTCAAATATAGGTAAAGCTTTAGAGGATGGTTGGGTAATTACTTTTCCTCAAGGAACAACAACCCCTTTTAAACCTATTAGAAAAGGAACAGCACATATAATTAAACGTTACAAGCCAGTAGTGATTCCAATCGTTATTGATGGATTTAGACGGTCATTTGATAAAAAGGGCCTACGGGTGAAAAAGAAAAATATTCTACAATCTATGGAAATTAAAGCCCCGTTAGAGATAGATTACGAAAATGACACCACTGAAGATATTGTGACTAAAATTGAATACGCTATCGAGCAACATCCATCGTTTCTAAAAGTGGTTTCAGAAGAAGAATTAGCTGCTTTAGAGGAATTAAATAAACTTCGTAAGTGGTAACTGTAAAGACTTTCATTTAAATAGTTTATAAGAGTAAATGTTAATAGTTTTTTAATCTACCATCTTGTCAAAAAAATTAACTTTATAGAATCAAAATATACAACTAACTGTTCATAAAGAAGATTTAAATGACAATGAGAAAAATTATATATGTACTTTTTTTATTTATAAGTGCAGCAATTATATCATCCTGTAAAACAAGAGCTAATTTAAATGATACATCATCACTTACTGTCAATTCAAAAGCTTCAGAAGCAAAACCGTACCTCATATTGGTTTCTCTTGATGGTTTTCGTTGGGATTATGTAGAGCGATTTAAACCACCTCATTTAACTAGTTTTATAAAAAACGGGGTGAAAGCAGAATCTTTAATTCCTTCATTTCCGTCTAAAACATTTCCTAATCATTACACTATAGCAACAGGTATGTATCCCGAGCATCATGGTATTTTAGGGAATTCTTTTTACAGTTATGAAAAGAATGTGATCTACAAAATTGGAAATCGTGATATGGTTGAAGATGGAAGTTTTTATGGAGGCACACCAATCTGGGTACAAGCAGATAAAGCAGATATGGTAACAGCAAGCTATTTTTTTGTTGGTTCTGAAGCTGATGTTCAAGGTATTAGACCGACCTATTACAAAAGATATGATGGCAGTGTAAAAAATGAAGTTCGCGTTGCTCAAGCTTTGCAGTGGTTAAAACTACCAGCAAAGGAAAGGCCACATTTAATTACTTTATATTTTTCTGATATGGATGATATAGGGCATCGATTTAGCCCTAATAACAATGAAAAAATAAAAAAGGCTCTTTTTGATTTAGATGAGACCTTAGGTAATTTGTTTAAAGGAGTTAAAGAAACAGGACTTCCTGTTAATATTATAATTGTATCAGATCATGGTATGACTGCTATTCCTGTGAAAAATTATATTCCGATTGAGAGCATAAAAAATGATGACTTGTTTTTAACAATTAGCAATGGTGCGATTGTAAATATATACCCTAAAGATAAAACGAAAATTGACTCTATTTATAACTATTTGAAAAAGAAAGAGACCAATTTTAAAGTCTATAAAACTGAAAATACGCCAGGGTTTGAATATGTACCTAAAAATAAAAACTGGGGAGCTATTCAAGTGCTGCCAGATTTAGGATATTATTTCACTAAGCAAACTAGTATAGAAACCATGAATTCTAAAAACCCCAATGCTGTATTTGGAGTGCATGGGTATGATACCAGTTTTAAAGATATGCATGGTATTTTTTATGCGAATGGTCCTGCCTTTAAAAACGGGTATGTGATGCCTTCAGTAAAAAATATTCATATTTATCCATTAATGTGTGATATATTGGGGTTACCAATTCCAGGCGATATTGATGGGAAGTTAATTGAAATGCAAGGTGTTCTTAAATCTAAGGAGTAATAACTAAATTTTAAAACACCCGTTGTTGTCAATTTTAATCAGTTAATAACTACTGACAATTCCCTTTTAAAAAACATACCAAAATCCTTAATTTGCACTTCACATTTAAATAAGAATAAGTGAAAGTCTGTATTGCAGAAAAGCCAAGTGTAGCGCGAGAGATAGCGTCTGTTTTAGGTGCAAACACCAAACATGATGGTTATTTTGAGGGTAACGGATATGCAGTAACCTATACGTTTGGGCATCTGTGTACACTCATGGAGCCGCATGATTATAAACCCTATTGGAAAAGCTGGGACTTAAACAATCTGCCCATGCTTCCCGAAAAGTTTCAAACCAAAGTGGTGGCTAATTCTGGTATTCAAAAGCAATTCAAGATAGTAAAAAGTCTTTTTGATAAAGCTGAGGTTGTTATAAACTGCGGAGATGCCGGTCAAGAAGGGGAACTTATTCAACGTTGGGTGATGCATCAAGCCAACTATAAAGGAGAAGTAAAACGCTTGTGGATTTCGTCATTAACTACTGAAGCTATTAAAGAAGGTTTTGAAAACTTAAAACCTTCAAAAAATTATGATAATCTGTATTATGCTGGTTTTTCCAGAGCGATTGGCGATTGGCTGTTGGGTATGAATGCGACGAGATTATACACGGTTAAACATGGAGGTTACAAGCAAGTATTATCGGTAGGAAGGGTGCAAACACCCACTTTGGCTATGGTGGTTAATCGTTTTAAAGAGATTGAAAATTTCAAACCACAACCATATTGGGAACTACAAACTCTTTATAGAGATACGCTTTTTAGTTATGAAGATGGACGATTTTTAAAGAAGGAAGATGGAGAAACCTTAGCCAATAAGGTTAAAGAAAGTGATTTTGAGATTGTTTCTATTGAAAAAAAGAAAGGCAACGAATATGCCCCCAAACTGTTTGATTTAACAGGACTGCAAGTGTATTGTAATACCAAATTTGGATTTTCGGCGGATGATACACTTAAAATTGTTCAGACATTATACGAACAAAAAGTAGTAACCTATCCTAGAGTAGATACCACGTTTTTACCAAACGATGTATATCCTAAAGTACAAGGTATTTTACAAAAGTTAACTGATTATGCAAGTTTAACACAGCCACTTTTAGGCAAGAAAATAAAAAAATCATCTCGAGTATTTAACGATAAAAAAGTAACCGATCACCATGCTATTATCCCAACAGGGATGCAAATCAGGTTACAATACAATCAGCAACAAGTGTACGATATTATTGTAAAACGCTTTATTGCGGTTTTTTATGATGATTGTTCGGTGTCAAATACCACGGTTTTAGGAAAAGCTGCTCAGGTTCCTTTTAAAACAACTGGAAAGGAAATTTTAAAAAAAGGATGGCGTATTGTTTTTGAAACTCCCGATTCAAAAGAAAAAGAATCGGGTGTGTTGCCAACGTTTGTTAAAGGCGAAAAAGGACCACATGAACCGTCTTTTTTAGAAAAAGAAACGAAGCCACCTAATCAATTTACTGAGGCATCGTTGTTACGTGCTATGGAGACAGCTGGTAAACAGGTGGATGATGATGAATTAAGAGACTTAATGAAAGAAAATGGTATTGGACGCCCGTCAACCAGAGCCAATATTATTGAAACTCTTTTTAAGCGAAAATATATTAAACGTAATAAAAAACAAGTGTTGCCTACGGTTACGGGTATTCAATTAATTGATACCATACAAAATGAACTGTTGAAATCGGCCGAATTAACGGGTTCTTGGGAAAAACAACTAAAGGATATTGAAAAAGGAGAGTTTAGTGCGGCAGCCTTTATAAAAAATATGAAACGTATGGTTGATGCGTTGGTTTATGAAGTAAGAAGCGAGACTAATCGGGCAAATATTTCGTATGCTATAACGGTTAAAGAACGTGAAGCAAAAGCAACAAAAAAGCAGAAGGCTGGTATGTCTGCAGAATTGTGTCCTAAATGTCATAAAGGAACGATTATAAAAGGAAAATCGGCTTATGGGTGTAGTCATTATAAATCAGGATGCCACTTTTTAATGCCATTTAGTTTTCAGGGTAAAAAAATATCAGAAAAACAGTATCTAAGGCTGCTTCAAAAGGGTTCAACAGTTAATTTAAAAGGCTTTAAAACAGATTCTGGAGAGGTTGAAGGGTTGATTCGTTTTGATGAGAATTTCAACCTTAAATTAGAGCCTAAACAAACTTCCGCGAAAGCGAAAGAAAAAGACTTGTTATGTCCTAAATGTAAAAAGGGATCCATAGTAAAAGGAAAAACAGCGTATGGTTGTAGTGATTATAAATCAGGCTGTGATTTTAGGATGTCTTTTGATGAGGTTAGAGACAAGATTAATGGGCAAAAGGCAACCAAAGACCTTGTTTTTAGTATTTTAAAAGAAAGTGTTTAAATCAATGCATAGACATTTTATCATTTACAAACCTTACGGTTATTTAAGCCAGTTTTATAGCAATTCAAAGCAACAACAAAAGAAACGATTTTTAGGAGACTTATATGACTTTCCAGAAAATGCCATGGCTATTGGTAGGCTAGATGAAAAATCGGAAGGCTTGTTACTTATTACCACCGATGGGAAAACTAGTGATTTTGTAAACAGCCAAAAGGTTAATAAAGAATATTACGCGTTGGTTGATGGCGATATTTCGGAAGAAGCTATTGCTAAGTTACAAGCAGGTGTTGAAATTGGTTTTGAAGGAAAAAAGTATATAACCAAACCCTGTAAAGTTTTTAAATTGGAAACCATTCCGGAATTGCCAGAGCGCTCCAAAAAAATACGAGATGATAGGCATGGACCAACGTCTTGGGTATCTATTACCCTTAATGAAGGCAAGTTTCGTCAAGTACGAAAAATGACGTCTGCTGTTGGGTTTTCAACCTTAAGATTGGTTCGAGTTAGAGTAGGGGCAATTCAGCTTAATTCTATGAATTCTGGCGATGTTATTGAGGTGAATGAGTTTAGTTTAAACTTCTAGTTTTTTTAATTCTTTATAGTTTCGGTTTAAACGTTTTAGTAAAAGCCCATAAATAAGCCTATAAAAAAGCCAAATTAAAAGTACAAATACTCCAGTGAATAGAATTATAATTCCAAAGAAAATAAAGAGTTGTTTATTGTTCAATTTTTCAATGGCGTGTGATAGTTCGGAGTTATGAAGAATAGCAAGATACATGGCTATAACCATAGATATAAAGGCCATAACTAAATTATAAATAACATAGTATTTAATGATTTTACGTGTTTTTAAAATACTCTCCATTAACTTCTTTGCATTATCTATCACGCAGATTGCTTTGTACGATTTAAAGAGCAAATAAATAAATAATAATATAACGCCATAGCTAATTATAGTAAGACCAGTAATGACTAAAGTGTCAGAATAAATCTCATCAAGACGTTCTCTGTAACTGCCCGATGTGAAAAATGGGATGCAATTAATTAAGGTCCAAAATACTAGTTCAGCAATGCTTATATAGAATAATGTCTTAACTATAGAAGACGACTTTTTTTGAAGTATTGGGTATATCTCATTGGAAGTTAGTTGCTTATATCCAGCATCCTGTTTTTTCCAGTCTTTTTTTAATAATTCTAACTCATCCATAGGTTTACGGATTTAATATGGTTTTAAGTTTGTTTTTTATTCTATTCATCTTCACACGGGCATTCACTTCACTTATTCCCATTGTTTCACTAATTTCTCTATAGTCTTTATCTTCTAAATATAAAAACACAAGAGCCTTTTCAATATCATTTAATTCGTGTACAGCTTTGTATAATGTTTTTAATTGTTGCTCCTCGGTATCATCATAATCCTCGGCTTTAATTCTAAATTCAACTCCATCAAAATCTTGCGTATTGACGCGTCGTTTTGATTTTCTATATAAAGTAATAGCAGTATTTAATCCAACGCGATACATCCATGTACTAAATTTTGAATCACCACGAAATTTAGGATATGCTTTCCATAATTGTATGGTAATTTCTTGAAACAAATCATTGTGTGCATCGTAATTATCAGTATATAATCTACAGACTTTATGGACTATATTTTGATGCTTTTCTAGCAATTCAACAAAACTATGTTCTAGTTCTTTATTCAAATTTGATTCGTTAGTTATATGTAAGTAGCTTAATGGTTTAAAACGTTACAAAAGCTTCAGGAAATTAATTTAAAAAACATCTTTTGGGTGAGCTTTTTTATAAATCACTTTTTATATCAGTAGGATTTTATTGTTTTGAAAACTATTAAAGTTTTTGTTTATATAATTGTGTAAATAATCTGATTGAATGATGGTTAAGTAGTTGTTATAGAGATAATCTATTGTTAGTTTTTTTGTTTAAAGTTGACTTTTCATGGTTTGAATAAAACGAATATATAAAAAAAATAGTTAATACAATATGAGGTGGTAATTTATACTTTAAAAGATTTTTTTCACTGTTTTTTAATGAATATTTTGAATACTTTTTTGACTAATAACCGTTTGATTAACCTTTAATGCTCTTCACTTTTTTAGTAAATCATCAATTCATCCTAGTTATTTTACAGTTGGGTTATTTATAATTTATGTCCTCTCGTTTCTTTACCAATTTTGTCTCATCAATTTAACCTGAATTTTTCAGTACAAAAAACGAACAAACATTAAAATCATGAAAAAAGTAAGCATTATTCTTATCATTTTTGTTAGTCTTCAATTACAAGCCCAACAAGTTATTAGTGGCATTGTTTTAAGCAATAAAGATGTTCCGTTAGTTGGGGCAAATGTGTTTTTAGAAGGAACGTATGATGGTAGTACAACCGATGAGAACGGTAAATTTTCATTTAAAACAGATGAAACAGGAACTCAAAATTTAATGGTTTCATACATTTCTTTTGAAACGTATTCAATGGTTGGAGATGTGTCTTATATGTCAAATGTAACAATAAGGCTTCAAGAAGATGTAAATACTTTGGATGCGGTGGTGTTGTCGGCAGGAACCTTTCAAGCTGGTGACAATAGTAAAATTAATGTACTAAAACCTTTAGATGTTGTAACTACTGCCAGTGCGTTAGGTGATTTTGTTGGAGCATTACAAACGTTGCCGGGAACAACAACAGTTGCAGAGGATGGTCGCTTATTTGTGAGAGGTGGGGAGGCTGATGAAACTCAAATTTTTATTGATGGTATTCGCGTGTTTACACCTTACACCCCAACGACTAATAATACCCCAACAAGAGGTCGGTATTCACCATTTTTATTTGATGGCATTACGTTTTCAACTGGAGGTTATTCAGCAGAATACGGTCAGGCATTATCTAGTGTCTTATTGCTAAATACTATTGATGAACCAGATCAGAATAAAACAGATATAGGTGTTATGAGTCTTGGTGCAACGCTTGGTAATACTAAAAAATGGAAAACAAGTTCGTTGAGTGTTAATGGTTCATACATTAATTTATCACCTTATAATGAAATTTTCCCCAATAGAAATACATGGATAAAACCTTTTGAAACATTTTCTGGAGAGGCTGTTTACAGAAAAAAGTTTGATTCAGGTTTACTAAAAGTATACACAGCTTTTGACGATACTAATTTTGAACTGTCACAAGAAGATATTAATAATCTAGACGGGGTTCATTTTAAATTAAAAAACAATAATCTATATTTTAATGGGTCTTATCAAGGCGCATTAAGTGATACTTGGGATGTCTTTGGTGGATTAAGCTTTACGCGTGGAAATAATGATTTAAACATTGATAATATGGCTATTGATGATAAAGAAACTGCTATGCATGCCAAGTTTAAATTAAAAAAGCGATTCAGTAATCGATTCAAGCTGTACTTTGGAACAGAATATTTAGCTTCAAATTTTAAAGAAGGTTATTTAGAAACTAACAGTACAAAGGAACAATATGGGTATGATAATAATATAGCTGCTACTTTTGTAGAGGCCGATATTTTCTTATCAAAAAAGTTGGCGTTTAAAACGGGATTGCGTGCAGATTATAGTCAAATTTTTAAAGAGCTATCTGTAGCACCAAGACTTTCGTTAGCCTATAAAACATCAGATAAAAGTCAATTATCATTAGCCTATGGAAACTTTTATCAAAACCCTTCAAGTGCTATTTTAAAGTTTAATCAAGATTTAAAGGCGCAAAATACATCGCATTATATTGTAAACTATCAGTATAACGCAGATCGCAAGATATTTAGAGCAGAGGCTTATTATAAAGATTATAGTCATTTGGTGAAATACGATACAGAATTTGCTCAATTTGACAGTAATTATAATAGTAATGGTTACGGATTTGCTAGGGGAATTGATTTGTTTTGGAGAGATAGTAAGACGCTAAAAAATATTGATTATTGGGTAAGTTATTCTTTTTTGGATACGAAACGTGATTATTTAAATTATCCAAGTAAAGCACAACCTAATTTTGCTAATACTCATAACCTTTCAATAGTAGGAAAATATTGGATTTCAGATTGGAGAAGTCAAGTAGGATTTAGTTATTCGTTTGCCTCTGGTAGACCATATACAAATCCAAACGAACAGGGTTTTATGAATCAAAAAACTAAAGCGTATAATAATTTAAGTCTTAATTGGGCCTACTTAATAAGTCCTCAAAAAATACTATATGCATCAGTAAATAATGTGTTAGGGTTTAAAAATATTAATGGATATCAATATGCCGATACACCGAGTATTGATGGTAGTTTCTCAAGACGTGCTTTGCAACCTGCTGCAGATCAATTCTTTTTTGTAGGCTTCTTTTGGACTATTAGTGACGATAAAAAAAGTAACCAATTGGATAATTTGTAATAATATTAATATAGTTATTGGGTGTTTTCCTTTCTTAAATTTGATAGTTTGTTAACTCTTAGTTAATAAATAAAATCCAGATTTTAAGTCCTTATTTGTATGTTTGTTAGGACTAAAATCATTTAACTATATGAAAAAAAATTACTTAAAAAAGAGCTTTTTTGTAAGGGTTCTAGCATTGCTATCATTAACGTTTAGTTATGCGCAAGTTCCGAGTTATTACAACGGAACAGACATTACTGTTACAGGAGCAAGTTTAAAAGCAAACCTCGCTACGTTAGTAACAGATACTCAAACAACAATTTTAACTTACACACCAGGTGTTTGGGATGCATTAAAGCAGACAGATTTAGATCCTACTAATCCAAACAATGTATTGTTGATTTATGGGTCTGATGATTCTGATTCCGATATTACCAATGACAGAACGCGTTCAAAAGATCTGAATGGAGGTAATGTTGGAGATTGGAATAGAGAGCACACTTATGCAAAATCTTTAGGAGATCCAAATCTGGGCGAAACAGGACCTGGGTCTGATGCACATCATTTAAGAGCTTCAGATGTTCAATTGAATGCAATTAGAAGCAATCGTCTTTATACAGATGGGTCTGGTAATGCAAAAGTCGTAAATACTGGATTTTATCCGGGTGATGAATGGAAAGGTGATGTCGCTCGTATGATGATGTATATGTATATACGATATGGAGATCGTTGTTTGCCATCAAATGTAGGGTTAGGTAGTTCTACTTACAGCCCAGAGATGCGTGATATTTTTTTAGAGTGGAATGCTGAAGATCCTGTATCTCAAGTTGAAATTAATAGAAATGTAATCTTAGAAGGGATTCAAGGGAATAGAAACCCTTTTATAGATAATCCAGCTTTTGCAACGTCTATCTGGGGTGGGCCGCAAGCAGAAAATCGTTTTGAAAATACATCCACAGATATTGAAGCGCCAAGTATTCCTTCAAATTTAGTAGCGTCAAATATAACGGCTACAACAACAGATTTATCGTGGAATACTTCTACTGATAACGTGGGCGTGATTGCTTATCAAATTTTTAATGAGGAGACACAAATAGGGACTTCAACAACTACAACATATACCGTTGCAGGTTTAACTTCAAGTACAGCTTATGCATTTACTGTTAAAGCTATCGATGCGGCTAGTAATGTATCGGCTGCAAGTAATACAGTTTCAATTACAACTTTAGAAGATGTTGTTACACCTCCTACAGGAGATTTTATTGCGTTTCAAGGTTATGAAGGATCTGCAAATGATACATGGGCTTACACGCAATCACCAGTTCCTTGTAATAATGGTGGTGATGTTTGGCAAGTGGTTTCTAGTGTAGGATCTATAGCAGCTCCTAAAACAGGAAATAGCTTTTTTGGAGTTCAAGATTTAGAAGGAAATTGTGGAACTGCTGATGGCGGAACACTATCTTTTGATGCTATAGATATTACAGGTTATCAAGATGTTGTATTGTCTTTTGGAGTTAATATTGTAGGGTTTGACGTTGCTAATGGAGATGTTGTAACTTACGAGCTTTTTTATGATGATGTATCTCAAGGAGTAACAACAATTACGGTTGGGAGTCCTTACAGCACTGTAGATTGGGAACAGATTTCTCAAGCTATTCCAAATACGGTCAGTCGTGTTGGACTTCAATTATATGTAAAACAAAACGGAGGTAGTGATTATGCTGGATTTGATGATGTAAAATTAGAAGGAACAGCTATAACAACAGGAACCCCTTCTATTGTAATTAATGAAGTGGATGCAGATCAACCTAGTACAGATGCGGCAGAGTTTATTGAATTGTATGATGGAGGTGTTGGAAACTCATCTTTGGACGGCTTTGTAGTTGTGTTGTTTAATGGAGATAATAATGATTTAAGTTATAAAACAATTGACTTAAATGGTTATACAACTGATGAGAATGGATATTTTGTAATCGGTAGTGCCAATGTTCCAAATGTAGATTTAGCAATATTCACAACAAATGGAATCCAAAATGGGGCAGATGCTGTTGCGCTATATAAAGGTGATGCAGATAGTTTTCCTAATAATACAGTAGTTTTAGTAGATGATACGTTAGTTGATGCTTTGGTTTATGGCACCAGTGACGCTGATGATGCTGGGCTTTTAGCATTATTAAATGCGTTAGAACCTCAGGTAGATGAAAATGAAGGAGGCAATGGTACAACAAATTCTATGCAACGTATTCCTAATGGTCAAGGAGGTGCAAGAAATACAAGTGGGTATGCTATGTTAGTGCCTACCCCTGGAACCGAAAATATTTTAGGAGGCACTACAGATACAGAAGCACCATCTGTTCCCACTAATTTAGCAGCACAAAATATAGCAGCTACAACCACAGATTTGTCTTGGGATGCCGCCACAGATAACGTTGCTGTTACAGAATATCAAATTTTTGATGGAGCAACGCTTTTAGGATCCACGACTAATACATCATTTACTGTTGAAGGATTAACAGGAGAAACCAACTATATGTTAACCGTTGTTGCATTAGATGCTGCAGGAAATACGTCTGCAACAACAGCTACAATTAGCTTTACAACAACTAAGGAGACAACAGTTTCTGGAAGTGCTTTAATAATTACAGGAATTGCAGATGGACCGCTAACGGGTGGTATTCCTAAAGCCATAGAGTTATACGTTACTCAAGATATTGCAGATTTAAGTGTTTACGGATTTGGTTCTGCTAATAACGGAGGTGGAACAGACGGGGAAGAGTTTACATTCCCTGCTGAATCAGCAAGTAAAGGCGACTTTATTTATATAGCGACCGAAGTTCCTGGTTTTACAAGTTTCTTTGGGTTTGCTCCTAATTATACTTCTGGCGCAGCAGCTATAAACGGAGATGATGCTATTGAGTTGTTTAAAGATGGAGTTGTTGTTGATGTTTTTGGAGACATCAATACAGATGGTTCAGGTCAAGCTTGGGATTATTTAGATGGATGGGTGTATAGAAATGAAAACACAGGACCAGATGGAAGTACATTTATTTTAGATAATTGGTCGTTTAGTGGTATTAATGCTTTGGATAATGAAACAACCAATGCTACGGCAGTAAATCCATTTCCTACAGCTACATATAAAATGTCGGAACCAGCCCAAATAATTATTAACGAAGTAGATTCAGATAATCCTGGTACAGATGCTTTAGAATTTATTGAATTGTATGACGGAGGTTCTGGAAATACATCATTAGATGGCTTAGTGGTTGTGTTGTATAACGGAAGTAATGATTTAAGTTATAATGCAATAGACTTAGACGGTTATTCTACTAATGCGAATGGTTATTTTGTAATTGGTAGTGCAGGTGTTACTAACGTAGATTTAGTGTCTTTCACTACTAATGGAATTCAAAATGGACCAGATGCTGTTGCGCTGTATAAAGGAGATGCAACTAGTTTTCCTAATAACACGCCTATTTTAGTTGATGAGTTGTTGCTTGATGCTTTGGTTTATGATACTGATGACAGTGATGATACAGAATTGTTGGCCTTGTTAAACACGGGAGAGCCTCAAGTTAATGAAGCTGGCATGGGAGATAAAGATAATCAATCCATGCAGCGTATTCCTAACGGAAGTGGTGGAGCAAGAAATACAACAACTTATACGCAAGCAATTCCGTCACCTGGAACAGAAAACGGAGCAGTTATTCCTCCTCCAGCAGTGATTTCAATTTTAGACGCTCGTAATACGGCTGATGGAGAACTAGTAACCGTAAGCGGTGTATTAACGGTTTCAGATCAGTTTGCAGGTTCTGCCTATCTTCAAGATAAAACCGCAGCTATTGCAATTTTTGATGAAGCAGTTCATGGTGAAGGTAATTTTAAAATAGGTGATTCCATTACAGTTACTGGAACACGTAGTGCTTTTAATGATCAAATTCAAATTAGTGCGGTTACTAATGTTGAGAATAATGGATTACCGAAAAAACCAATAACTGCAATCACCATTACATTGGCAGAAATGGGTAATCATCCTTCAGAATTAGTAAACATTTTAAATCCTGCGTTTCCAAAACCAGGAGATATTCTTTTTGGAAACTCAAACTATGTATTATCAGATGCTAGCGGACAAGGTGAATTACGAATAGATAATGATGTTGATGATTTAGTAGGTTTGGGGCAACCAGAATCTTGTGATGGTATTGTTGGGGTTGTCGGGCGTTTTTATGAAACCTACCAATTGTTACCTCGAATGAAATCTGATATGCCTTGCGCTGGAGATTATGTGCCTTTAGGAAGTTCAATTCCAGTTACAAAAGATAAAACATTTGATGTTGTGGCATGGAATATAGAGTGGTTTGGAGATGAAACAAATTCGCCAACTGCTGGAAACCCATTATCAGATGACATTCAAAAAGAAAGTGTTATAGCTGTTCTTCAAAAATTAGATGCCGATGTATATGCAGTTGAAGAAGTGTCAGATGATGCTTTGTTTGCTCAATTAGTAAGTGAAATGCCTGGATATGCTTATGTGCTTTCTGATGCTGTATCATATCCAAACGATGAAACCGGAACTCAACAAAAAGTTGGATTTATATACAATGCTAATACGGTTTCGGTGGAAGGTACAAAAGTGCTTTTAAAAAGTATTCACCCATATTACAATGGTGGCGATGATTCTGCTTTAACAGATTATCCAGTTGCTGATAAAACACGTTTTTATGCAAGTGGTCGGTTACCATTTATGATGACTGCTAATGTTACTTTAAATGGCGAAACAAAGCAATTTAATATAGTCTCGTTGCATGCTAGAGCCAATAGCGGAACGGAGTCTCAAGAGCGTTATGACATGCGAAAATATGATGTTGAGGTTCTTAAAGACACCTTAGATGTTCAATACCCAGATGCGAATCTTATAATTTTAGGTGATTACAATGATGATGTAGATGAAACAGTTGCCGATAATGTGTCAACAACAATTAGTACCTACGAAAAATATGTTAATGATTTTGCTAACTATAATATTGTAACTAGTGCTTTAAGTGCAGAAGATTATCGTTCTTATGTGTTTAGAGAAAATATGATAGACCATATCATGGTTTCTAATGAGGTGACTCCAATTTATATTGAAGGCTCTGTTAGTGTTGGTTATGAATTTTATAATTCTAACTATACTTCAACGACCTCAGATCATTTTCCAGTCTCAGCGCGTTTTTTAATCAATGAATTAAAGTTACATGATATTACTGCGACTAATGTTACCTGTGCAGGAGAACAAAATGGTTCTGCTACTGTTAGTGTTTCAGGTGGAATTGCTCCTTACAATTATTTATGGAGCGATGGACAAACAAGCGCAACAGCAGTAGGGTTAGTTGGAGGAACGTATTCTGTAATAGTAACTGATGCCTTAGGAAAAGAAGTGACAGGTGAGGTTGTAGTAGAAGAACCGACACCATTAGAAATAACTAAAACAGATGATACAACTGTGTATTATGGTTATGCACCAGAATCTTGTGCAACGATAGCTATTTCAGATGTTTTAGGAGGTGTTGCACCTTATAGTTATTTATGGAGTACAGATGAAACTACAAATGCTATTACAGTGTGTCCTGAAGAAACTACAACATATTCCGTGACAGTAACGGATGCTAATGGATGTGCTTTAGATGCAGAAATAGTTGTTAATGTGGTTGATGTGCAATGCGGAAATAACGAAAGACATCCAAAAGTAGAAATGTGTCATAATGGACGAAGTATTTGTGTTTCAGAAAGAGCAGTACAAGCACATTTAAACCATGGGGATGTTTTAGGGTCATGTGATACTGTTAATGACAATAATGATGATATCACTTATAGAATTTATCCTAATCCGTTTAAGGCCTTTGTTGCTGTGAAGTTAGAGAATACTAATGTTAACTCTAAGATTAAAATTTTAGTCTATAATCATTATGGTAGATTAGTATATAAATCTCAAGAAGGTTTCTTTTGTCAAAAAGATAAACTAGTATTGCCATTATGGTATTTGAGAAGAGGATATTACTATCTAAAAGTTTATGTTGATGGAGAACTTCAGGGAACAGAAACTCTTATAAAAGAATAATAGTTTAAAAACACTATTAAAAAAACCGCCGATGAAAATCGGCGGTTTTTTTTAATGCGTCTTATTTAAATATTTGCTAGTGGTGTTTTAAATAATTTTTAAGGATATCATAATTTTAATAGTTTTTAATGTTATTAAGTTGTTATATTCTTAAAAACAGCCCCTTTACATGATAAAAATCATATTTTTTAGCAGCAGTTTTGACTAACTTTAAGGGAGTAATTAAATAGTTTTAGTCATGGAAACAAAAAAGAACCCACAAGTTGAAATTGGACGAAATAGCAGTCTTTATTTTGCGCTCGGACTTAATATAATGCTGTTTATTTCTTGGCAATTACTAGAGTATAAAACCTATGATAAATCAGAGGTTAGTATTGATGTTGTAAATATGGAGGCTGATTTAGAGGACGATATTCCTATAGTAAAAATTAATACACCTCCACCACCTCCACCACCTGCAGCTATTCAAGAGTCTATTCAAATAGTTGAAAATACTGAAGATGTTAAAGAGACAGTTATACAAAGCACAGAAACAGACCAAAGTGATAAGATTGCGGCTCCAATTGTTTCAGTGGAAGATGTTGCTGTCGAAGAAGTTGAAGAAGACGTTGAAGTGCCATTTTCAGTTATTGAAGATATTCCTGTTTTTCCAGGTTGTGAAAATGTAGCTAAAAGCCAAAGAAGAAATTGCTTTCAAGAAAAGATGGATGCTCATGTAAGAAATAATTTTAATTATCCAGAAGCTGCTTTAGATCTTGGTATTCAAGGAAAAGTGTTTGTAATGTTTGTAATTGATTCAAAAGGAAATGTAACCGGTATTAGATCAAGAGGACCAGACAAAATTTTAGAAAAAGAAGCAGAGCGTATTATTAAATTATTACCACAGATGACACCTGGCAAACAACGTGGCAAACCTGTAAGAGTACCGTATAGCGTTCCTATAGTATTTAAATTTATGGCAAGCTAAATATTGGGTGTAAAGTTATAAAAGAATAAACATGTCTTAAAAAAGGGTTTACGTGTCCATGACAAAAACACGTTTTTATTGAAACCACTTTAAAATCAGAATTTGATTTTAAAGTGGTTTTTTATTCTCTGTTTTTCAAATACATCCCGTCCTCTAAATATAACAATTCAGTTAGTCTCTTTTTTAAATATGCATATCCCGTGGCATATTTGTGCATAATTTAAAATCAATCATTATGAAAAAATCAGTTATTATTTTAGTGGCGTTCGTAACCAGCTTACTGAATGCAAAAACAAATCACGAACAAGCCATGCAAAAGGCCTTTGAATTTTTGGGAAATAACAGCCCAATAGAAAACCCCAACATGTTTGAGCATATTGCTAATTCAGAACCAGAAAATGGGATATTTACCTATTATCCAACTCAAATACATAGTTTAAATAGTTTTGGTAAAAAAGGGGAAGAGATAGGCATTGCAAGTGCCGAAACAACTCAAGGCCATACAATTTCAGATGCTGTGTATATTGAAAACGTTGAAGAATATGTTGAAATACCAATTTCAATCATTGAAGACGTTCCTGTTTTTTCAGGTTGTGAAAATGTTTCAAAAGATCACAGAAGAGATTGTTTTCAAGAAAGTATAGAAGCCCACATCGCAAAGAATTTTATATACCCAGAAGTTGCTTTAGATTTTGGAATACAAGGAAAAGTATATGTGATTTTTACAATTGATTCAAATGGATATGTTACCAATATTAGATCAAGAGGAACGAGTAAAATTTTAAAAAAAGAAGCAGAACGCATCATTAGTTTACTTCCAAAAATGACTCCAGGTAAACAACGAGGCAAACCAGTAAAAGTAGGATACAGCGTGCCTATAGTGTTCGAATATAAGACCAGCTAAATAGGAGTATAAAACAATAAATTATAAAAACAATAAACATATTTTATTAAAACCACTTTAAGGTCAGATTTGATTTTAAAGTGGTTTTTTTATGAACAGCAGTTAACAATAACATCTCATCCAGAAAATACGACGGTTCGGTTACTCTCTTTTTAAAATGCTGCATTCTTAGTAGATATTTGTTTCATAATCTAAAAACAATCATTATGCAAAAATTAAGTATTATTTTAGTTGTATTTGTAACGAGCTTAGTAAGTGCTCAAACAAATTATGAAAAAGGCATGCAAAAAGCCTTTGAACTTTGGGGGCAGAACAAACCTGTTGAAGCATCAAACATGTTTGAGCGTATCGCCAATGCAGAACCAGATAATTGGTTACCTGCGTATTATGCTGCTCAGGTTAATATTGTAAATAGTTTTGGGCTTCAGGATGAAGAAAAATTATCAGCGCAACTTAAAAAAGCACAGGATTTAATTAATGATGCTACGGCTATCTCAAAAAACAATCCAGAAATTTTAGTGTTACAAGCGTTATTATATACCGCTTGGGTAGCTCATGACGGAGCAACCTATGGAATGACTTTATCTCCTAAAGTAGCAGCAATTTATGAGCAAGCCGAACAAATAGCTCCAGAAAATCCCAGAGTTGTGTACTGTAAAGCAGAGTGGGGTATAGGAGGCGCTAAATATTTCGGACAGGACACAACGCCATTTTGTAAAGATTTGGAAAGAGCTTTAGAACTTTTTGCTAACTTTAAACCAGAAACACCATTTTCTCCAAATTGGGGTGAAGAAAGAACAAAAATGTTGTTAGAATCTTGTAAATAGTAATTATTAGGGTATTAAATAAATCATGACAAAATTAGCTAAAAATATAATCATAACTTTTATAATTGGATGTGCTGTCTTTATAGTAGGTAACCTATTATCAGGAGGCTTCGATTTTAAAAACCTGAATGAATTTTTAATTGATTTTGTCTTATATCAGTTATATTCTTTTGCTATTGGATATTCAAACATGTATTATTTTCAATATTTGGAAAGTCGTAAATGGAGTGAAAAAGATAGAATAAAAAGAATTATTATTGGAATTGCCGGCTCTACTTTAATTACTCTTATTGCCCTTTTCTTTTTGAGGGGGTTTGTAGAAACATTACTTAATGGAAAATCAATAGTTGAATTTGTAACTCACGAAAAATTTGAATATTATCGATTTGGATTATGGATCACACTAACCATAGTAATCATTTTTCACTTTGTTTATTTCTACAATAGATATCAGCAAAATAAAATTAAAGAACAGAAAGTCATAGCAGGTACAGCCAGCGCTAAGTTTGATGCCTTAAAAAATCAATTAGATCCGCATTTTTTATTTAATAGTTTAAATGTTTTAACTAGTTTAATTGAAGAAAATCCAGAAAATGCGCAAAAGTTCACTACTTCCCTATCAAAGGTATATCGTTATGTATTGGAACAAAAAAATAAAGAACTTGTAACGGTTGATGAGGAGTTAGAATTTGCCAAAACCTACATGTCTTTGCTTAAAATGAGGTTTGAAGATAGTATTGTTTTTGATATGCCAGAGAAAGCTTCAAACCCAGAAAGCAAAGTGGTTCCGCTTTCTTTACAGCTCCTCTTGGAGAATGCTGTGAAGCATAATATGGTAACAACTAGTAAACCCTTGCGTATCAAAATTTATGAATATGATGGTAATTTAGTGGTAGAAAACAACCTTCAGCCAAAACAAATTGTAAAAAAGAGTAGCGGTGTTGGTTTAGAGAATATTAAACAACGATACAATCTTTTATCAAACAAAAAAGTAAACATCAATCAACAAGCAAACAGTTTTGCCGTGGCAATACCTATGCTTACAAAACAAATATCAATTATGAATGAAACACCAACTTCAAAAATAGATAATAGCTATTTAAGAGCACGAAAACATATAGATGAACTTAAAGAATTTTATTACAGTATCATTTCTTATTTTTTAGTAATTCCCTTTTTAATTTTCATTAACTATAAGACCTATTGGGGATTTCAATGGTTTTGGTTTCCAATGATAGGTTGGGGAATCGGTATCCTTGTCAATGCCTTTAAAGTGTATGTAAGTGAAGGTGTTTTTGGACGTGATTGGGAAGAGCGCAAAATAAAACAATTTATGAAAAATCAAGACGATATTGACACCCGATGGAAATAAAAATAACACACAAATGAAAACACAATCAGACAACGATAGTAACGAAAAGTATAACAAAGCCCGAAAACATGTAGAAGAGTTAAAGGGGTTTTATTACCACCTGATAGTTTATTGCTTATTCATTCCGTTTTTAATTTTCATTAATTATAAAACCTATTGGGGATTTCAATGGTTTTGGTTCGCCATATTAGGTTGGGGAATAGGCTTGTGCTTTCATGCCTATCATGTATTTGTAAACAATGGTATTTTTGGAGGAAACTGGCAACAACGCAAGATAGAACAATTTATGCGTGAGGAAGAAGAACAGCGCTGGGAGTAATAGTAAAAATTAAATATTATGACACATTTTAGAACAGATAAAGAACAAAACAATACATTTAAAAACGATTTTCATCGTGAAGACTCGTATTTAAGAGCACAAAAAAAGGTAAAACAAATTGTTGGTTTCTATTGGCATTTAGCATCTTATGTTGTAGTCAATTTATTCTTGATTTTTATAATAGGAAGGAATACTGACAACTTTTGGAGTTTTGGAACATTCTCTACGGCTATCTTTTGGGGAATCGGATTATTTTTTCATTTTCTAGGTGTTTTTGGACCTGATTTCTTTTTTGGGAAAAACTGGGAGCAACGCAAAATTAAAGAGTATATGGATAAAGATAAAAAACGATGGGAATGAACGTACTTATTATAGAAGATGAAAAGCCGTCTGCGCGCCGATTACAGCGCATGTTGGCAAGCATACAAGTTCAAGCAGAGGTTATGCTGCATTCTGTAGAAGAGAGCATTACATGGTTTAAAAACAACGAACATCCAGATTTAATATTTTTAGATATTCAGTTAAGTGACGGCTTATCATTTGAAATTTTTGAAACTATAGACATTCAAAGTGCTGTAATTTTCACGACAGCTTATGATGAGTATGCACTGCAGGCCTTTAAACTTAACAGTATAGATTATTTGTTAAAACCAATTGATGCGGATGAATTAGAGAAAGCGGTAAAGAAATATCAAGATCGAGTTCCAAAGCAACAAGCGGTAACGATAGATTTTAACGATATTAAAAAATTGTTGGTAAATCCCATTGATCGTGAGTATAAAAAACGATTTTCAGTAAAAGTTGGGCAACATTTAAAGCTCATTAATATTGAAGATATTGAATGTTTTTATAGTGAAAACAAAGGGACTTATGTTTACACTACCGAAGGTAGAAGCTATTTGCTAGACACGACATTAGAGCTATTGGAGAATGAGTTAGAACCTCAAACGTTTTTCCGTATAAATCGTAAATTTTTTGTAAACATTAATGCTATAAAAGATATGGTAAGCTATACCAATTCACGTCTGCAAATAAAATTAAACTCCTATAATGACGATGAGGTTATCGTTGCTAGAGAGCGCGTTAAGGATTTTAAAGCGTGGTTAGAATAATTTTTTATAGCTATTAATCATGTTTATTTAATGAAATATTGTTGTAATAACAACATTAATTCTTCTTTTACGATTGGTTTTGAAATATAGGCATTGCATCCCGCTGCTATGGCATTTTCTCTGTCACCAGTAAGTCCAAAAGCTGTCTGGGCAATAATAATGACATCTTCATTAAATAGGCGTATTTGTTGGGTAGTTTCATATCCGTCCATTGTAGGCATTTTAATATCCATTAATATTAGATCTATATCAGGATTATTTCTGCAAAGTTCAATGGCTTCAATACCGTTTCTTGCATTGAGGATTTTTCTACTCATTTTTGTAAGCATAATGCTTATGAGTAAATCTGAAGTTTCATCATCTTCAACAATTAATATTTTTAGATTTTTAATTTGATTATCTGTTTGATCGTTGTAAGTCTCAATAGCAGATATGGCTTGTTTCTTTAGTTCGCTAGTATAAGGAATAGTAAAGTAAAACGTCGAGCCAAAGCCCTTTTCGCTTTCCACCCATAATTTTCCACCAAGCATTTCTATATAAGCTTTAGAAATAGATAACCCTAAACCTGCTCCCTGATAGGCGTGTTTATCGGAAATATCAGCCTGAATAAAACGTTCAAAAATTGCTTTCTGTCTGTCTTTATCTATACCAATACCCGAATCTTTAACGTAAAATTCAAGGTATTCATCCTTTTTATTGCAGCCTAATTCTATGGACCCTCTTTCGGTGTATTTAATAGCATTTTTAACAAGATTGGTGAAAATGGCAAATAATTTTTCTCGGTCAGTTTTAATGATAGCTTTGCCTAAAGGCAGCGAATTTTTAATTAAAAACCGCATTCCCTTCTCTTCAATCTCTGGTTTAAAAAAGGTGTAAACATATTCGATTTGATCGTTAATATTTGATTCACTAATATTAAGATTCATCTGACCCGATTCTATTTTTGAAATACTAATGATGTCATTGATGATATTAAGCATACGCACACCACTTTTCTCAATAATTTGGATGTACTCTTGTTGTTTTTCGCCTGATAAGTTAGGTTCTTTCAAGAGTCCAGCAAAACCAAGAATTCCATTCATAGGAGTACGAATTTCGTGACTCATATTAGCTAGAAATGCCGATTTTAAGCGGTCGCTTTGTTCTGCTTTTTTCATGGCATCAACTAACTCTTGCAAATTTTGAAATCTTTCAGTAATGTCCCGTGCAATGCCAACACGTTTAACAATTTTTCCAGAATCGTCTATTATTGGAAATGTTTTAGTATTTATCCAGCGTACTTGATTGTTTGGCTGTATTATTCTATACTGATAGTCGAATAAGCCTTTATCTTTAAATTCTTTTGATTGAATTATTTCTTGTACATTAGGTTTGTCTTCTGGATGTATTTTATCAGTTAATATTTCGGGGTTTTTATATAGTTCATCAACACGAACACCCCAAATTTTTTCAAAAGAAGGACTCACATAAATCATTTCACTAGTTGTTCTTAACCAGAAAACGTCATCTATATGTTCAGCAATTTGTTTGAATTTATTTTCGAATTCTTCTGCTATTTCTTGAGCAAGATATAATTCTGCAGCGCGTTTTACTTTTTCTTGGTTTTGAAAGACAAGTTCTTTATTGGCAATAACCAGCTCTGCAGCCCGTTTTTCTTTTATTCTGTTTTGATATACAAGTTCTTTATTGGCAATAACCAACTCTTCAGCACGTTTTTCTTTTTCTTTATTTTGATAAGCAAGCTCTTTGTTAGCAATAACCAGTTCTTCTGCCCGTTTTTCCTTTAACTCACTTTGGATAACCAGTTCCTTATTTGCAATAATTAATTCTTCAGCTCGCTTCTCCTTCAATTTGCTCTGAAACGCAAGTTCTTTATTAGCAACAGCTAATTCTTCTGCGCGTTTTTCCTTCAACTCGCTTTGAATAAGCAGTTCTTTATTTGCAATGAGAAACTCTGCCTCTCGTTTTTCTTTTAAAACTTTTAAAGAGTTATTTTCCTGAAATAATTCTACCAACTCTTGCTTAAGCTCTTCCTTAGTTTTCTCATTAATATTCATAGTATGTTATTAAGATTAATAAGTTATTTCTAATCTGGGGATTAACTATAACGGTGGAAGTGCATCGAAGTCAATTATAATAACCTTATAAATTCATGATGTAGGTTTTAAAATTTAAAAGGAGTTAGGATATAATTTTTGATTTATTGACTGTTTTAAGGTTTGCTAGTATTACGAGTTTAAAATAGTAATAGTTTTAAATCATAATATTCGCACACTTAACGATTCATTAAACGCCCATAAATGGTATCCATTGATCTCTTTAATTTTTTGATTGAATTACTTACCGCTTTTTCCATGGTGTTCTCATTACTGGTAACGGCAATGGGTGGTCTGTTTTCCAATCGTGCCTCAAGCAAACAACGTTTATCGTGCTGACCATTTTTAGACCCGTTCTCATCTGAAAGATGCACTTCGATACGAGTTATATGATCGCTGAATCTATCTAATTCTTTAATTATAGTAGTATTTATATAGTTTTCAAGTCTTTCATTTCCTGAAATATTTGTATCGGTATTAAGTTGAATATTCATAATGTGTCTTTTAAAAGTTTATATTGAATAGAGAGAAACGGACTCAGTAAAAAAAGGGAGTTAATGATTACAAGGAATCTCTTATTGTAAAGGTAAGGATTCTTAAGGCCAAAGTATTATAAAATTAGAGAAAACAATTATATCTTTTTAGTATTTAAGATAATGGACAAAACAAATATTTCCTAGCTTGTAATCAAGTTGAATGCTGTTAGTTTTAATTTCCTCCGACATTGCTGTCTTTCTTAGTAACAGATTTATAAATTGGTTTTAAGAGTCCAGTTATCGTTATAAATGCAATACCAATAATAAGGCGATGTTCCTTAAAATTATTTTCTGGATATATATCCGTCAATGAAATTATAAAATAATCAAACTTGAAATCCAAATCAAACCAACAGTAATAAGTGCAATTGTTTTCATAATAGAAATAAGGTGTAAATTTATTTTTAAAGTTTAACTGACTTTTTTAAAACTGGCCAATCTAGTTGCAATTTATCACCCAATTTTGATTTGTAATTTGCAACTCGTGGTGAAAAAATAGCGGTTAATCCACCAGAAATAATAGCTCTAATCGGGTCATTCATAGATTTAAATGAAAGTTTCATGGTCTCCCAAATGATTAAATAAATGATGAAAAATATCACAAAACTCAAAATCATTAAAATTATCTTTTTTTTCATAATAATTTTTTTCTACAATGACTAGTACCTAATAAAATGAATAATAGGTTTAGTTAAGTATAGTAAACGTTTGTATTAAAATCTAACCTAATTTAGTAAAAAAATCTTACAAGATCTACTAATCTTTCAGTTTGAGTTAAGATTATATTAAAAACAAGGACTTTTTACCTTAATCCATTGGGGTTTAATATATAAATGATAGCTTTGCATCGATTTTTTAACAAGAAAATAAAATTTATGAGTCAAGTAAAAGAAAATGATACGGTAAAAGTTCATTACACAGGAAAATTAAGCAACGGACAAGTTTTTGATAGCTCAGAAGGTAGAGAGCCTCTTGAAGCTACATTGGGACAAGGTATGCTAATCCCTGGTTTTGAAAAAGCAATCGTTGATATGAAAGTAAACGACAAGAAAATAGTAAGCATTCCTAAAGAAGAGGCCTATGGTGATATTCAAGAAGAATTATTTCATAAAGTAGATAATAGCCAATTACCAGAGGAAATTAAACCAGAAATAGGAATGGGATTAACCTCAAGAAGTGAAGATGGTAAAGAATACCAATTCAGGATTGCAGAAGTTAATGATGATCATATTATTGTTGATGGTAATCATCCATTGGCAGGTCAAGATCTTACTTTTGAACTTGAGCTAGTGGAAATTAAGTAAGCTTAAATACATATTTAGTAAAAAGCTTGAGCATTGCTCGGGCTTTTTTGTTTATATGTTAAAATATGTTTAAACTGTTTGGATTATTACTAATTATAAGGTATATTAAAGTAAATCATTTTCATACAAAATAGTTTTTATTTTTGCCGCATGTTTCTGTATTGAACACGATGTTACGAAGTGCAGCTATTTTATTTGAAACTTGATTCACATTAAATATTAACTTTTAAAAATTTAAAAACATTATGGGAAAAGAAAGTAGTACATTATTAGGCATATTAGCAGGAACAGCAATAGGAGCAACATTAGGAATTTTGTTTGCGCCAGACAAGGGCTCTAAAACAAGACAGCGTATCGCAGATGAAGCTTTAGCAGCTAAAGATAAAGTAGCTGAAAGCACAGAACACTTAAGAGATAAGGTAGCTGATACTGTGTCTAGCAATAAAGCAACGCTAGATGAACAAATAGAATCTATAGTTTCAAACGTAAGTCATAAAACAGAAGATGTTATCACCACATTAGAAAAGAAACTGAGTGAATTGAAGGCTAAAAACAAGAAATACCAAAAATCTTAAGAATGAACATTTTTGAATCTGTAAGTGAAACATCTGAAAAAATAACAGATGCAGGGGAAACTTATATTAAAAAATCTCAAGAGTATTACACGTTAAAAGTGTTTCAGCAATTAAGTGCCTCCATTAGTTTGATAACAAAAGTTTTAGTTATTGGCGGTTTGCTTTTTATAGCTTTATTTTTTTTAGCATTTGCTATGGCTATGTTTATAGGCGAAAGTATAGGAAATGTAGCTTTAGGATACGCTATAACAGCGATTGGGTTTCTATTAATAACAGGTGTTATTTATTTGAATAGACATCATATTAATAATAAAGTGGTTAAAAGTCTATCGACTAAATTTTTTAATTCGTAGCCTATGAAAGAATACAAATCTTTTGAACATATAGAGCAAGATTTAAAACGCTTAAGTTTAGAACGGAACATCGCTTTGGAACAAATGAAATTGTCAAAAAACAAATTCACAAACAACTTAAAACAAAAAAATTGGTTGAGTTTGGTAATTGATGTTGCTAGCAAATACGGTTTTTATGTGCTTTTAAAACGTTTTTTTAAGTAAACGAGCGACATGATTATTTTTTCATAAGGCGTCGCATAGCAACCCACTGTTTTAGCATATCTCTAGCATCTTGTGCTGGGTAACCTAAGACGGTTTTTCCAGCTTCTACATCTGCCATCACACCAGAACCTGCACCAACTGTAGCACCAGAGTGTATCGTGGTATGGTCTTTTATAGAGGCGCTGCCACCAATCATAACGCCATCACCTAAAGTAACAGAGCCCGCTAAACCACTATGTCCAGCCATAATACAAAAACGGCCCATTATACTGTTGTGGGCAATTTGTACTAGATTATCAATTTTACATCCGTCTCCAATGATGGTAGAACTAAATTTGGCTCTATCAACACAAGAGTTAGCACCAATCTCTACATAATGGCCAATAACTACATTGCCAATTTGCGGAATTTTAACTAAGCCTCTACCATCATCGCTTGGGCGATAACCAAAACCATCGGCTCCAATACTTACATTGGTGTGAAAAATACAATGGTCGCCAATAATACAGCGTTCTCTAATAACCGTTCCTGACCAAACGGTTGTATGGTTGCCAATAATAGTTTCGTCAAACACACATACATTAGGATACAAAACAGTTCCTTTTCCTAAAACCACATTTTTGCCTATATAGCAATTAGCACCAATTTGACAATCACCTCCAATTTTAGCCGTTGGGTGAATAACTGCTGTGGGATGAATATTGACATCAAATTCTGGAGTACTTGGGTTGAAGAGTTCTAAAATTTTGGCCATGGCTAAATCGGCATTTTTAACTCTTATTAAAGCGCGATTTTCTCCAGGTTCAATGGTTAAATTATCGTTTACAATTGCAATACTAGCTTTAGAGTTTGCCCATAGCTTTACATATTTATTGCTTCCAATAAAGCTAATATGATTTATTTTTGCCTTTTCTAGTTGTTCTGGGCCGTCTATGCGCTGTGATGAATCACCAACTAGGACTCCATTTAACAAAGCATTTATTTCTTGAATTGTATATGATTTCATAAATGTGATACTTATTGATTTGCTTAGTTTTCGTAAATCTAAAGGAATTCACATACAATTAATTGATTTACAAGCTTTTTTTTAAAATTAATTTAAAGTGATTAGATGAAATTTTAAAAAGTCCCATCATTTCAGATAAAAAACATAAGATAAGTAATAGTTATCTAATGCTTATAACTTTGAAATTTTACTAGAGTTTTTAAATTTTTGAAGATTCAAAACGATAGTAAATAATAGAAGTATTGAAGAAACAATAATAAACGCGACACCAAGTCCTTGATAATCAGATAAAACACCAATAGATAGGGCGATAATGGACGTCGTAATAGTGCCAAAGAAAGATTGAGCCGAAATAACCGACGTAAGAATTTCTGGTGCAACATGGTCCGCAATTTCTCCGGTTAATAAAGGTTTTCTAATATTTTCAAAAATGTAAATACAAGTAAAAAAAATCAGTGCTAAAACCCATAATTCAAAATGATATAGTATACCACAAACTAAACCCGAAGTAAGTCCTAAAATAAGGGTTAACCTAGGAACATTACCTTTTATCAATTCAGAAATTTTAAAAGATTTTTTCGAAGCGTAAGAAGTTAATAGATAGATAAAAAAGTAAACAACACCTACAACAATACCACTTTTTCTTTTTGTTTCCATTGATAATAAAAATGGAATTATAAGAGTGATTTGTAAAATAACTGGTTGAATATAATCTTTGATGGCTTTTAAATAGGCTGAATGCAATGCAGATGAATTAATAATTTGTAAAACCTTAGGTTGTTTTAACGATTTTATAAACGATTTAAACACAAATATCAGGGTCTTCTTTTTTCGCTCTTTTTGAGTGTTTAAAGAATAATCTAAAACATTAGGATATGAATAAATATTAATGAAATTAATTAAATATGGAATTACAGAATACAAAAAAATAGTACGATAAGAGCCAGAATATAATACTAAACAACCAGCAATTAAAGCTGATATGGCAGATCCTTTTTGAGACCAAGAACGTGTATGTCCATAATAATTTGCTTTATGATGAGACCATTTATTAAGTGCTAGATAATCCATAATCATCCCTTTATGAGTGCCTGTTCTAAAGGCATCACCTATACCATAAAAGATTATAGCTAAAATGAATAAGTAAAAGGTGTTAAAAAAATAAAAAATAAGAAATGATAATATATATAATGAAAATGAGACAATAAGAGATTTTTTTCTACCATAGGTATCTGCAATAATGCCTGAAGGAATTTCAGAAATATTAATTATTATTTCTCTTAAAGCATATAAAACACCAATTTGTGTGTATGTGATGCCACTTTCAAGAAAAAACAACAACAAAAAAGCATCAAAAAACCGTAGATTTTTTAAAAAACCATAAGAACAAAATTTAAAATATTGTTTGTTTTTTAAAGACTTGTCCATGATTTTAATGTATCAGAAAGAAATATGGAATTTGTAAATAATCATTAATCTTCAATTCTGTTTTCATCAAAAGCAGAAGGTAGTAGTTTAGGTATAAATTTTACAAACAAAGGTAATAAGATAGCTCCACCTGGTAATATAAAAATGGCTAGACTGGGAATGGATTTCATAATATCTAACAACTGATCTTGAACTTTTTTTTGCTCTTCTTCGGTTAAATTCCTTGTAGTTGATTTAGTCAACAGAACCATAAGTTCTTTACTTTCTTTAAGTTCATTTAATAAACGTTTACTGTTTCGTTTAATAAGCTTAATTACCATTTTACTAGAGTTATCATAAAAACTCTGAATCATATTTCTCGAACTTAAAAGAGCTACTTTATCCTTATTTAGCTTATAAAATATATCAATATCATTAATAGATTGTTCCACTATTATAGGGTTAAGTTTTAAATCAGTTCCCAAAGTATTTAATGTTTTTTGTTCTTCAGTATCAATAATTCTATCAGTCCAAAAGGCCATACAGGCAATATCGATAATATAGTATTTGGCTAATTCAGTTTCAATACTTTTAATGACCTCTTCATAGGTCAGTGTACTTTTATTTTGATAGCGAAGCGAAGACTCGAATAGCTTAATTAAACTCTCGTCATATTTAGATTTGTCTTTTTTTATATCGAAAGCAATCAACACAATGGTTTCTATAGAAGCTTCAAGTTCTTCCAGATAATGTTCTGAAATGGTATTTGATTTTAAAAATTCTTGATATGCTAAAATATCAACAAATAGTAGGGCGTTAGTAATGAAATAATTAAAGTTTTTTGTAAGAATATTATCGTCAATATGAACCCGTTTATTAATCATGTTTTCTACTAGAGAAGCTGATTTTTTTTCTCCTAGAATGCCATCAAAAAAAGATGCTTTGTATGAGTCAATAGCATCGTAAAATGCAATAATACTATCTATGATATTGATTTTACTTTTAGATTGATAGTGGATAAAATAAAATCCTAAAAACAGATTTATTTTGCACAACTCTTCGTCTGTATACTCGTTGTCTTCGATGCAATTGTTTACAATTGAAACATTACTTCCATAAATAAATCCACTTACCTTTAATGCTTTGTAAAACGTATTTAAAGATAATTGAAGGAAACTTTCTTTTTCAGAAAGTTCTGTAATAAGTTTTTTTATCCAGCCATTTGCTGATGGGTTCATGATAGCATTTTTAAAACCGTAAAGATACTTTTTAAAATCAAAAAACGATATTTTTTTGGTGAACAAAACATAAACACATCCTGATTTGTTGTTTTGAAATCTTGAAAATTGTTATAGAAAATGGAACGAAAAAATATAGCAAAATAATCAATTAAATACCGTATAAAAGGTAAAAAAAATGATTGAAATTATTAACTTTATAGACTACTCAATTGAGATGAATACTAACTAAAAATAGGTAGTAAAAGTTACCGTGAAAATCTTTAAAAGAGTCATATTATTATCTTTACTTTTAATGCTAAATAATGCCTATTCCCAACAATTTAAAGGTGTTATTGTTAATGAAAATAATCAGCCACTGGAAGAAGCTTACATTTATAACTTACGGTCATTAAGCCATACACATTCTTCAGGAAATGGTGTGTTTACCTTGGATTATAGTGCTGTTGGAGACTCTGTGCGAGTTGGTTTGCTTGGATATAAGACATTTACAATGGTTTTAAATGCCTCAAATTTTAAAACAGCAACTCGAATTGTTTTAGAGGAAAAGGTGTTTGAATTAAAAGAGATGGTAATATCAGAAACTTTAAATCCTGTGAGTACTATTTCCCGAATGGATATAAAAACAAATCCTGTAAATTCATCACAAGAAGTGTTGCGAAAAGTTCCTGGTCTTATTATTGGTCAACATGCCGGTGGCGGAAAAGCAGAGCAATTGTTTTTAAGAGGTTTTGATATAGATCATGGAACCGACATTTCAATCTCAGTTGATGGTATGCCTGTTAATATGGTATCTCACGCTCATGGTCAAGGTTATAGTGATTTACATTTTTTAATTCCTGAAACGATTAGTAAATTAGACTTTGGCAAAGGTCCTTATTATGCTAATCATGGAGATTTTACCACTGCTGGTTACGTAGATTTTTTTACAAGAGATTATTTAGCAGAAAGTTCTGTAACGATTTCTGTTGGACAATTTAATGCCATAAGAACTCTTGGATTATTTAATTTATTGGAGAACACGCAAAATAAAAATGCGTATATCGCTACGGAGTATTTAGCCACAGATGGTCCATTTGAATCTGCTCAAAATTTCAACCGATTAAATTTGTTTGGTAAATATGTAAGTTTTTTGCCTAACAATGATAAACTTTCAGTGACAATTTCAAAATTTACTAGTCGATGGGATGCTTCAGGGCAAATTCCGCAGCGAGAGGTTGATAATGGTTCTATTTCTCGTTTTGGTGCCATTGATGATACCGAGGGAGGTCAGACAGAAAGAAGCAATTTCAATGTGGCATTTGATAAGCATATTTCTGATAATTCTATGCTAAAAGCTAATGCCTTTTATACTCATTATGCCTTTGAACTGTATTCTAATTTCACCTTTTTTTTAGAAGATCCTATAAATGGTGATCAAATTAGGCAGAAAGAAAATCGTCAGATATTTGGTATTAATACAGTTCTAAAAAACAATACGTTTCTAGGACAAACACCTGTAGTATTAACCTCTGGTTTAAGTTTAAGGCACGATATAGTGACTGATATTGAATTGTCAAAAACCTTAAACAGAAAGACAACATTGCAGAATTTAGAACTTGGTGATTTAAACCAAACAAACATGAGTGTTTTTACAAATGCAGAATTTGAATTTGATAAATGGCGTGTGGTTCCAGCGTTACGTTTAGACTATTTTAATTTTTTATATAATGATAAGTTACAGCCTACCTATAAAACTCAATCTGAAACAAAAACGGTTATAAGTCCTAAGTTAAATTTTTATTATGATGCTTCCACTAATTTGCAAATGTATTTAAAATCGGGTATTGGGTTTCATTCTAACGATGCTAGGGTTGTAGTCAGGCAATTAGGAAACGATGTGTTACCTCGTGCTTATGGCATGGATTTAGGAACCATTTGGAAACCATTTCCAAGTGTAATTCTCAATTCAGCTATTTGGTATTTATTTTTGGAGCAAGAGTTTGTATATGTTGGTGATGCTGGTATTGTTGAGCCTAGCGGTAAAACAGAGCGTTATGGATTAGATTTTGGAATACGTTATCAATTCTATGACTGGCTGTTTTTTAATTCCGATTTTACATTAACACATGGTAGAAGTAAGGAAGAACCTAAGGGTCAAAATTATATTCCGTTAGCCCCAAATTTTACTGTAACTGGAGGATTGTATGTTAATGAACTAGCTGGTTTTTCTGGAGGTATTAAATATCGATTTATTGACGATAGACCAGCAAACGAAGACAATAGTATTGTAGCCAATGGCTATTTTGTAACTGATTTTAATGCTAATTATAATTTAAAAGATATAACACTGGGGATTGTTATTGAAAATATATTTAATACAGAATGGAACGAGACACAGTTTGCGACAGAAACAAGACTTAAAAATGAAGCGCAACCCGTTGAAGAGATTCATTTTACTCCCGGGATTCCGTTTTCTTTAAAAGGTAGTTTAACTTATAAATTTTAAACGATTCCAAGGGTGTATAATTGATCTAATGTAGGCGTTATACTGCCACCTTCTGGTTCAAGAGTAATACCAAAAGCTTGAGAAGCATTAGCATTTTTAAGAGTAAATATTTTGTTGGTTACCGAATCAAAATCATTGAGTGTACCTAAACTTTTAGATGTTAAAGGCTCTAAAGTTAATGACCATAATTGATATACTTTTCCTTCTGGAGGTTCTGGTAATCCTTGGGCATCTAAATAAATGGTTTTAGTGCTTTTATCCCAGTATATTTTAGCATACGCATTTAGTGATATGGCTTGCCCAGCAAGAGGAACCGCAATAATATGTCGGTCTCTTAAAATCGATATGAGTTCTTTAGATTCTTTTAAATTGGTATTTACTTTTTCAATTTCAAGTTCTAAAAATTTTTTATCACTTTCATTTGTGCTGATTTTTGTCTTTAGTTGATTGATTTCATTTGAAAGTTGATTCTTTTCACTAGTTAACTGTCTGTTTTCATAACCTAACCATAATAATCCAACAGCAAACAAAATTGATGCTATCCAACCAGAATAATTAAACCAATTGATTTTGGACTTTTTGTTAACATAAGAATTAGTCTTAGAGTTCTCGTTATCTAACATAATATGCTCTTTTACAGTTTTAAATACATGTTTAGACTCACTTGGTGAAGAAGCTGCTGCTAGTTGAAGAAGCGTGGTTTCAATTTTTAAAACTTCACGCTCTATATCAGAATGCTTTAACATAAGTTCATGAACTTCCTGATTTTCTTTGTCAGAAAGACTGCCTGCAACGTAAAGTTCCAAAATCCCAGAGTCTATGTATTCTTTAATATCCATTTTAAATATTAAGCATGAGTCTTAACTGCATCATGCAATTTCTGTTTCTAGTTTTTATGGTGCTAATGGGCATATCTAAACTTTCAGAAGTTTCTTTTTGGTTATAGCCCTTAAAATAGATAAGCTCAATAACATCAATACAACTGTTGGCAAGTTTTGATACAAATACTTTAATATCTAAGCCATCATTTTCAGTATTTAAAAACTCATTAGTTTCTATAATATCAGCAAAGCACTGCTTATTAAGATTATGTTCAGAGGGATTAATTGTTTTTGAATGTATTTTATCTAAAGCAGCTTTTCTGGCAATAGTTAAAAGCCAAGTAAAAAAGCGACCTTTTTCAGTTGAGTAATTACTAGAATTATTCCAAACTTTAACAAAAACATCTTGTAAAATGTCATCTGCAACAGCATAATCTCTAACGATATTGTAAATAACACCGTGGATACTTTTGCCATACATATTGTAAAGAGCTTCAAAAGCTATTGTATCTTTCTGTTGAAATTTTTCTACAAGTATAGGTAACTGCATGCAACTGTTTTATGGTATCTAAAAGTAATAAAATAATAATAAAAAAGCTACTTAATGAAGTAGCTTAAATTATTGTATTAATTCTATAGTTTACCCCGATTATTTATCACGAAGGTAAGTATCGACTTCAATAGCTACATCTTCCCATGTTTTGCTTATGCCATCTGGTCCTTTATGCAAATCATAACACACTTTGTTTAAAGATTGTAAAGCACCTAAGGCATCCCAGTCTTTAAGGTCCATAGTAGCGGTCATGGAAACACGTCTTTCATCTGTGATTTTAACATCTAAGGGGAGATCATTAGTAACTCCGTTCATAGTAATTGAAGCAATATACTTATTGTCCATATATTTAATGGTGCCTTTTATAAATTCGGTATTTAACATGGCTCCAAAGAAAAAGGTTTTTAATTTGGCATCACGAGTTTCATCTTTAGTGAATAAACTACTTACAGGAATTGAAAAGTTTAAATTATTTAAAGCTTCTTGAGGTGTTGCTCCTCCTTTTTCTTCAAAATTAAGAGTTGCAAATTCGCCACCAACAGGTTTTTTTTCTGTGGTTTTGTAAGCAATCCATTTTACAGATGTAGCTTCAGGTTTTACTATAAATTTTTGAGACGCAACGGTTTCAGATGCAGCATCGATTTTAGTTTCTTTTTTTTCATTTTTACAAGCTGTTATACTCAATATAAGTGCAACAGCAAGAAGACTTATTTTTTTCATCTTTAATATTTTAATTTTTGATAATGCCTGCACAACTTACTCTGGTACCAGCAGCACCCGATGGCTGTGAAGTAAAATCATCAGCGCCTTCATGGACAATTATGCCTTTACCAAGAATATCTTTAGTGTCATCTCCACAACCTATACACCACTCATCTGTTGAAAAGGTAATGGAACCTTTGCCATCTGCACCGGCAGTAAAGTTTCCAATATCTCCTTTATGATAGCCTTCTGGAGACCCCCATTTACCATGTGGTTGATTTGTTGGATTCCAATGACCACCAGCAGATGTTCCATCAGGAGACGAACAATCAGATTTCTCATGAATATGAATAGCGTGTGTACCTTCTGTTAGGCCTTCCATATTAGCTACCATGGTTACAGAATCATTTTCTTGCGTGAAAGTGATTGTGCCAGAAACGTTACTGTCGCTTTTGGGCTCAAGAGCTATTTTTATGACTTGAATGTCTGAATCTAAAGCTTTTTTAGCCATTGCAGGTTCTTCAGTCATTTGTTCTGTGTTTTCCTCTTTTTTTTGGTTTTTACAAGCTGTTATACTTAATATAAGGGCAACAGCTAGAAGACTTATTTTTTTCATTTCTAACATTTTATTTTTTGTTAAAGTTAATCATTTTTAATGTTTTCCCAAATATCATTATGACTAATATCATGTTTTAAGATTACCAATTCATATAATTTTGAATTAAGTTTGTAGGTATGAACAAGTCACTAATAAATAAGTATAATATTGCAGGGCCTAGATATACTAGTTATCCAACGGTACCTTATTGGAATAATGAAACGTTTTCATTGGAACGATGGAAATCTTCAGTCATTACATCATTTAACGAAACTAATTCCTCCGAGGGCATTAGTTTATATATCCATATGCCATTTTGCGAAAGTTTATGTACGTTTTGCGGATGTAATAAACGCATTACCAAGCAACACGATGTTGAATCACCATACATAGATGCGGTTTTAAAGGAGTGGAAGATGTATTTGGAGCTGTTTGATGAAAAACCAATTATAAAAGAAATGCACCTTGGTGGGGGAACGCCTACTTTTTTTAAACCCGAAAACTTAAAACGATTAATAAACGGTATTTTAAAAGATGCTGTTCTTGCTGAAGGTCATGAGTTTAGTTTTGAAGGACATCCTAATAATACAACACGAGACCATTTACAAGCTTTATATGACGTTGGGTTTAGACGTGTAAGTTACGGCGTTCAAGATTATAATATAACGGTTCAAAAAGCTATTCATAGAATTCAACCTTTTGAAAACGTAAAACGTGTAACAGAGCTGGCTCGAGAAATTGGGTATACATCCATAGGGCATGATATTATTTTTGGCTTGCCGTTTCAAACCATGGAACATGTAGAGCAAACCATTTTAAAAACTAAAGAGTTATGTCCAGATAGATTAGCGTTTTATAGCTATGCTCATGTGCCTTGGATAAAAGGTAATGGCCAACGTGGTTTTAAAGATTCCGATTTGCCTAAAGCCGAATTAAAGCGACAACAATATGAGCTAGGAAAACAATTGCTTATGGATGTTGGATATCACGAAATAGGAATGGATCACTTTGCATTACCAACAGACTCGTTATATAAATCTATGCAGAATAAAAGTTTACATAGAAATTTTATGGGCTATACGGCATCAAAAACACAAACTATGATTGGTCTGGGTGTGTCTTCAATAGGAGATAGCTGGTACGGATTTGGTCAAAATGTTAAGGTGCTTGAGGATTATTACGAGTTATTAGAGAAAGATATTATTCCTGTTTATAGAGGGCATATTTTGAACAAAGAGGATTTAATAGTTAGAAAACATATTCTTAATTTGATGTGTAGTTTTGAAACCTCTTGGGATTCTGATGAAACCCATTTTGCAGAAATCCCTGAAGTTTTAATCAAACTTAAGGAAATGGAAAATGATGAGCTTCTTTTAGTAGAATCAAAATCAATTAAAATTTTACCTAAAGGGCAGCCTTTTGTTAGAAATATATGTATGGCTTTTGACCTGTTATTGCAAAGAAAAACCCCAGATGTGCAATTGTTTTCAATGACGGTATAATCCTTTTCTGAAAGCAAATGAATTTAATAACTTAAAATGATTGTAACCATTCTATTCAAAAGAATAGAAGATGATTAGTTGAATCAAAAAAATGGAAAAATGAAAAAAATTATTGTTCCAATTGACTTTTCAAAGCATTCAGAATATGCTTTAAAAGCCGCAGCCTCTTTAGCTCGAAAAAACAATGCAGAAATTATTGTTTTAAACATGTTAGAAATGTCTGAAATCATGTTGACATCAACAGGTGGTGATCAGAGAGAAAGAACCATGTTTTTTTATAAATTGGCTGAGCAACAGCTAAGTACATTTCTAAACAAAGAGTATTTAGAAAATATAAAAATTACTCCTATTATAAAACATTTTAAAGTGTTTAGTGAGGTAAATGATGTTGCAGCTAAACATAATGCAGATCTTATTGTTATGGGGTCTCATGGTGCAAATGGTGTTAAGGAGTTTGTTTTAGGATCTAATACAGAGCGAGTTGTAAGGTATTCTAATATTCCGGTGCTAGTTGTAAAAAATGAACTTAGTACTACTGATTTTAAAAATGTTGTGTTTGCTTGCGACTTTAATGACGATACTATAGCCTCTTACTCTAATGTTATTAAAATGTTCGACCATTCACAAATCAACTTAGTTTACGTTAATCTTCCTAATGATAGATTTAAAAGTACTCCAGAAATTGAAGAATCTGTCGACAAATTTTTAATGAAAGCAGATGGCAATTTAAAACGAAGAAATGATGTGCATTTTGTATGTGATTATACAATTGAAAATGGCATTATAAGTTTTTCAAAAAAAGTGAAAGCTGATATTATTGCGATTCCTACGCATGGAAGAAAAGGAATCGCTCTTTTTCTTGAAGGTAGTGTAGGTGAAGATATTGTGAATCATGCTACGTTGCCTGTAATGACATTTAAAGTTGACTAACTTTAAAATTAGAGTGACTAACTATGAGAAAAGGAATGGCTTTTTAAGAAGTTGTTCCTTTTTTTTGTACTAAAAACTTATAGCGATTTTTTATATGAATCGAAGTAGTTTAATGACAGTTCATTGAGCTCCCAGTAATTTCAACAATAGGAGATGGAGATATATAAGGTATACCTAAACCTAAACCTCTAAGAATAAAAAGTGTACCAATTAATATTACAAAGACAGGAATTGCTTTTTGTATTTTTTGACGCATTGCACCTTTTAAAAAATGACCAAAGTAAATTGCAGTTGTCATTAAAGGAATGGTTCCTAAACCAAAAAAGATCATGTAAAGACTTCCTTCTAAAGCATCACCACCAGCTATAGCACCAAAAACCGCCATATATACTAAACCACATGGCAAAAAACCATTTAAAAAACCAATAGTTAAAAACGTGTCAAGTGTTTTTTTCTTTAAAGCGACTCCTAATCCAGATTTAACTTTTGAAACAAGTTTAAAAAGGGGTTTTGATAAGTTATAATTATTGAATTTATTGTAAGGAATAAGAACTACCACAATCATAACAACACCTATAAAAATTGAGAGTTGTTGCTGAAATCCAAATAGATTTAAACCTTTACCAATAAGACCAAAAATTAATCCAATAATACTATAAGATAATAATCTTCCAAAATGGTACATACCTATTTGAAAAACTTTTTTATAGGTTTTAGATCTATCTACAGGAAGCACAAATGCTATAGGGCCGCACATTCCAACACAATGGAAACTGCCTAATAAACCCAAAACAAGTGCAGAAATTAACATAATTAATAATTTATGGAAGCTTTATAGATATAAGGTGTTCCATTATATTGCCAATCTACAGTAAGGTTCCATCGACCATCTAATAAACGTTTGTCAGGTACGAGCAAATAATTTTCAGACAATGAAATTGGAGTTTCAAAATCTAATTGTTTGTTAGATGGTCTATATAGGAACACTTTTCCTGTAATATTTTTGATATCGAAATTTTTTGGGAAAACAATGCGTAACCCTTCACTAGTTTTAGTGTAAGAGATATTTTCTTTGAGAGTTTTCGCGTTATTTTGTTTGTCAATATCTTTTTGATATCCTAGCTCAACTTTATAATAATCTTCTGTAACTAAATCATGATTATATTTTTTGTTAAAATTCATAGAAATAACAAAATACATGATAAAGGAAATAAATCCGATGAAAGCTAAAACAATTCCTGTTCCCCAATTAAATTTCATAATAACTATTTTTTTAATTATAACTTCTAGGACCTAAAAAGTTGACGGTTGTTGTTTCAATCAATTTATCGTGACTGTAAACTTCAATCATTAATTTATTTTTATCTCCATTAAGTTCTGATTTATTAATTTCAATAAATAAAGTCCCTTCTGCAATTCCTTGCGCAGGAACAATAAAATTATCTTTTGTTGAAACTAATTTGATAGTGCCTTTATATTTGCGTAGTTTAAACACTACGTCGTCAATTTCCTTAGTTGTTTTATTTACCAATTTATAAGTAAATACATTACTTATCATATTATTTGCTTTGTGTTCAAATAACTGGCCTGGTAATCTTAAAACAGTGGCTTCAACATCATTTCTTAAAAACAACATACCTGTTAACACGCCAACAAGAATAACTAAAACGGCTATATACCCTTTCATTCTCGCAGTAAGTTTAAAAGGTTCTTTGTTCTCTATTTCTGCTTCACTAGCATATCTAATAAGTCCTTTTTCAAGACCTACTTTCTCCATAATAGAATCGCACTCATCAATACAGGCAGTACAGTTTACACATTCTAATTGAGTTCCATTTCTTATATCAATACCTGTTGGGCATACATGAACACATTGGGTACAATCAATGCAATCTCCATATCCTAAAGCTTGTCTATCTTCCCCGTTACGCCATTTTTTTCTTCCATTTTCCGCTTCACCTCGTTTGTGATCGTAGGCAACAACAATTGATTTATTGTCTAATAATACACCTTGTAATCTTCCGTAAGGACATGCTATAATACAAACTTGTTCTCTAAACCATGCAAATACAAAATAGAAAACAGCTGTAAAAATTAATAAAGAAAATAGTGTGCTTAAATGGTTAGAGGGACCTTCTGATATATATTCAAGAACAGTATCTCCACCAATTAAATAAGCTAAAAAAACATTGGCAATAAAGAATGAAATAACTAAAAAAATGAACCACTTTAAAAGACGCTTTCTTATTTTTTCAGCATTCCAGGGCTGTTTTTTTAACTTAATTTGTTTATTTCTGTCTCCGTCAATCCAATATTCAATTCGTCTAAAAACCATTTCCATAAAAATAGTTTGAGGACAAATCCATCCACAAAAAATACGACCAAAAACAACGGTAAATAAGGTTATAAAAAGAACCCCTGTAATCATTGAGAGTACAAATAAATAAAAGTCTTGCGGCCAAAAGGGAAAGCCAAAAATATTAAATCGACGTTCTAAAATATTGAACATCAAAAATTGGTTCCCATTAATTTTAACAAATGGAGCTGCTATTAGAAAAGCCAACAACACATAGCTAACTATTTTTCTATAGTTATAGAATTTACCTGAGGGTTTTTTAGGAAATACCCACGCGCGTTTTCCTTCTTCAGTAATGGTGCCAATAGAATCTCTGAATTTTTCGTTTTTTGGGGTTTCCATTTTTTGTAGACTTGTTTAGACAAAAGAACCAAGACAAAAAGAAAATTTATGTATTAAATTCTTAAACTCTTGGTTCTTGTATTTTTACTTTAAATTTATTTAGTTGCGGCCATAGTTGATAAAGAGTCAACCTCTGTTGTTTTAGTTTCATCAACAGCAGGAGTTTCTTCAGTTTCATCAGGCCAAATAATATCACCTTGCGGCTCTTTAGGGTTAGCAGGAGTAGTGCCTTGCAGAGATAGCACATAACTTGCCACTTGTGCAATTTCAGATGGTTTAAAGTTTTGTTTCCAGGCAATCATCCCTTTGCCATCTCTACCACCTTCTGTAATTGTATGAAACACATTTTTAATGCCACCTCCTAAAATCCAATGTTTGTCTGTTAAGTTAGGTCCAATACCACCACCTCCATCAGCCATGTGGCAAGCAACACAGTTTTGCATAAAAATAGCTTTGCCAGCACTCAAATCTGCGGCATCCGTTAGTTGAGTTACGGTATTTATATCAACTAAATCTTTAGCATTTTTTTTGTATTCTGCAATACTTATTTCAGCTTGCTTATATTCTTCTGCATACTCATCAAATTGGCTATTGTTGCCAAGGATATGAACATTTACCAGATAAACTGCTGCAAATACTATTGATGCATAAAATGAATATATCCACCAAGGTGGTAGCGAATTGTCTAATTCTTTGATACCATCGTAGTTATGGTCTAAAATAAGTTCGCTTTCTGTCTCTATAGGTTTTGTGCCTGCTAATTTTTTATAAGTATTTTTAATCCAAGTAAATTGAGGAACTTTGGTTTTTGATGCTAAAAAACGTTCTTTTGCTTCTTCGGTTAAACTTTGAAACATAACATTTTCTAGGGCACCAATAATAGCCTCTATAGCTACTAGAATTAATAATACCAATAGAAGAAACAATAGTATGACTGGATATTTGATGAATGCTGGCTGATCGCCTGAATCAACAAAATATTCTACCAGGCCAAGAATTATAAAGAATACTATAGGGACTCTAATGTAAGATGGAATAAGATTTCTCATAACAAATAATCGTTTTGGTTGTTGTTGTCTAATGGAAGGTTACTCACAGTATTGATATATTCTTTTTTAGCAGAAAACACCCACCAGAAGAGAATAACAAAAAATGCGAAAAAAATAAGTAAAGATATGATAGGATAAATTTCAATTCCTGAAATAGTTTCCATGTAGTTTTTAACAAATTTCAACATGTTTATATTTTTTTAATGAATTAATTATTCTTGCGAATCTTTTACTTTTATATCTGTTCCTAATCGCTGTAAATAGGCTATCACAGCAACTATTTCACGATCTTTCATTTCAACAAATTCACTACCGCTTTCAGCAGCATTTTTCTTGTCGGCTTCATAACTTTCAGCAAAGTCAGGATCGGTATACAAATTTTGTTCAATTTGAGTTCCTTGTTCTGTCATTTGCTGTTGTGCATTGGCTATTTCCTCTTCAGTATAAGGAACGCCAAGAGTCACCATAGTTTGCATTTTAGCTTCTGTTGTAGATTTATCAAGTTTATTTTTAAGTAACCAAGGATAGCTAGGCATGATAGATCCACTAGAAGTGCTTCTAGGATCATACATATGGTTTAAATGCCAGTTGTCAGAGTATTTTCCTCCTATACGATGTAAATCTGGACCTGTACGTTTACTACCCCAAAGGAACGGGTGATCATATACATATTCCCCGGCTTTTGAGTATTCACCATAACGCTCTACTTCACTTCTAAAAGGTCTAATCATTTGAGAGTGACAGCCTACGCAGCCTTCACGAATATAAATGTCGCGTCCTTCAAGTTCTAACGGTGTATATGGTTTTACACTCGCTATAGTTGGAATATTTGATTTGATTAGAATGGTAGGTATAATTTGTACCATACCTCCAATTAGAATAGTTATAGTAGCAAATATGGTTAATCTAACAGGTTTACGTTCTAACCAAGAATGCCATCCTTCACCAGCAAGACGTTTTTTAGAAACGCGCTCTAAGGCTGGAGCTTCAGCTAATTCATCTGTAACTTTACTTCCCGATCTTATTGTGGCAACAATATTGTAAACCAAAATAAGCATACCAGTTATATATAAGGTACCACCAATAGCTCGCATCCAATACATTGGCATAATTTCGGTAACTGTTTCTAAGAAGTTACCATAAACTAACGTGCCGTCAGGATTGAATTGTTTCCACATACTTGCTTGTGTAAATCCAGCTACGTACATGGGTAATGTATACATAACAATACCAAGAGTACCTATCCAAAAATGAAGGTTGGCCATGCCTATAGAGAACAATTTTGTTTTAAATAGTCTTGGTACTAACCAATAAATCATTCCAAAGGTTAAAAAGCCGTTCCAAGCTAAAGCACCAACGTGAACGTGGGCAATAATCCAGTCTGTAAAATGCGCAATGGCATTTACATTTTTTAACGATAAGGTAGGCCCTTCAAATGTTGCCATACCGTATCCTGTAATAGCTACAACTAAGAACTTTAAAACAGGGTCAGTTCTTACTTTGTCCCAGGCTCCACGAAGTGTTAATAATCCGTTTATCATACCACCCCAAGATGGCATTAACAGCATAATTGAAAATGTAGTCCCTAAACTTTGTGCCCATTCAGGAAGAGCTGTATATAATAAGTGGTGTGGGCCTGCCCATATGTATATAAATATTAATGACCAAAAGTGTACAATAGACAGTCTGTAAGAATAGATAGGTCTGTTAGCAGCTTTAGGAACAAAATAATACATTAAGCCTAAAAATGGAGTTGTTAAAAAGAAGGCTACGGCATTATGTCCATACCACCATTGTACTAGGGCATCTTGAACACCAGCGTAAACCGAGTAGCTTTTCATACCAGTTAAACTAACTGGTAATTCTAAACTATTAAAAATATGAAGAACAGCAACAGTAACAAAAGTTGCTATGTAAAACCAAATAGCAACATATAAGTGGCGTTGACGTCTTTTTAAGATGGTTCCAATAAGATTCCAACCAAAAACTACCCAAATAACGGCAATGGCAATATCAAAAGGCCATTCCAATTCGGCATATTCTTTTGAGCTTGTAAATCCAAAAGGTAAGGTTAAAGCAGCGCCTACAATAATAAGTTGCCACCCCCAAAAGTTAATTTTACTTAACACGTCGCTAAACATACGTGCTTTAAGTAAACGTTGAGATGAATAGTAAACACCAGCAAAAATGGCATTACCAACAAATGCAAAAATAACTGCATTGGTATGTAATGGTCTTAAACGACCAAAACTTAACCATGAAATACCGTCGGTTAAAGTTGGGAATAAAAATAAATATGCCAACAGTAAGCCTACTAGCATACCAACAACGCCCCATACCATGGTAGCATAGATGAAATTTTTAACGATTTTATTATCGTAATGAAATTGTTGTACTTCCATAAGTTTAATAATTAATCTTTTTTAGTTTTAATTGATTTAGTTGATTTTTCTTTAACTAGTTCATCTTCAAAAAGCATCCGAACTGAAGGTGTATAACTATCATCATATTGTCCGTTTTTTACTGCTATAATAAATGCAATAAAAAATACAAGAGCAACAATAATACTAATTGTGAGCATTAAATAGATGACGTTCATACGTGTTTTAAATAAGCGATAAAAATACTTTTATGTGTTTTTCTATAATATGATAAATATCATATTATAATTATTTTAATTTTCTTCCAGCTATGTTTGTAGCAAGCGTTGTAAAACTTACAATACTAATTGAACTTAAAGGCATTAATATAGCTGCAACAACAGGAGCTAATTGTCCGGTTACAGCAAAGTAAAGCCCAAATACATTATATATAAATGATAAAACAAAACTCCATTTAATAATTTTTAAAGCCGTTTTAGATATTTTTATATACTCGTATAATTGATTAAATTTTGATGCATCCAAAATCGCATCACATGCAGGCGAAAATACATTAACATTTTCTGATATAGCTATTCCAACATTACTTTGTGCTAAAGCACCAGCATCATTTAAACCATCTCCAATCATTAAAACGTTAGCACCTTCGCTTTGATGGTATTTAATGTATTCCAGCTTATCTTCAGGTTTTTGGTTGAATAACAATTTTGTTTTGGCTGGAAGTAATTTCGTTAAATTTTCTTTTTCACCTGCATTGTCTCCAGAAAGAATGGCTAAATCATACTGTTTTTTTAGCTTATTAAATAACTGCGACAAGCCTTTTCTATAAGCATTATAAAACGTGAATTTACCTTTGTATGTATCGTTGCTACTTACATGAACTGTGGTGTTTAATGTTGATGTATCTGCAGCATACCCTACAAATGGGGCAGAGCCTATTTTTATTTGGTTTTTTTTGTATTGTCCCGTGATACCTTCTCCTAAATATTCCTGATACGTGTCTAATGGTAAAATATCATGTTCTTTTAAAAGGTTGTATAGAGACCGACTTAACGGGTGGTTTGAACCGCGTAAGGTGCTTTTTAATAAGGACTCTTCTTCAGGAGAAAGCTCAATACCTTCATAGTTTATAGAAGTATCTTTGTTGGCTGTAATCGTTCCTGTTTTATCAAAGATGATGGTGTTTATTTTAGCTAATTGTTCAATAACACTGGCATTTTTTAAATAGAATTTTTTATTACCTAAGATTCGTAAAATATTTCCATAGGTAAAAGGAGCAGATAACGCAAAAGCACACGGACAAGCAATAATTAATACGGCTGTAAATACATTTAAAGCTTTGCTGGAGTCTACTAGTAACCAATAGGTTGTTGTAATTAAGGCGATAGAAAGAACTGCTATAGTAAAGTATTGACTTATATTGTTTGTTATTGAAGTGAAGGATTGTTCTTTGTCTGTTTTAAATACATCATTACTCCAAAGTTGTGTTAAATAACTTTGTTCTACGGTTTTTAGCACGTCAACTTCTATGCTTCCTTCTAGTTGTTTTCCACCTGCAAATAATTTGTCGCCAGAGGTCTTCTTAACCACTTTTGATTCGCCAGTAACAAAACTGTAATCTATATGTGCACGTCCCTTAATCAAAATACAATCAACAGGTATTAGTTCTTCATTTCTAATAAGAAGTCTGTCTCCTTTTTTTATGTCATAAACTTGTATAGATTCTTCTTTTTCTTCAGAGGTTATTTTTGTAATACCAATAGGAAAATAAGATTTATAATCACGTTCAAAAGATAAGAATGTGTATGTTTTTTGCTGAAAAAACTTCCCTAGTAATAAGAAGAATACCAAACCTGAAAGGCTATCAAAAAAACCTGAGCCATAGTTAAAAATTATTTCAATGGTACTTCTAATGAATAATACCAAAATTCCTAAGGCGATAGGAACATCTACATTTAGGATTTTAGAACGAAGACCCTTATATGCAGAAATAAAATATTCTTGAGAGCAGTAAAAAACAACAGGAAGTGAAAAAGCAAACATAATCCACCTAAACAGTGGTTTGTATTGATCTAACCAAAACTCATTCACTTCAAAATACTCAGGAAAGGATAGAAACATAATGTTGCCAAAAGCAAATCCTGCAATACCCAGTTTGTAAATTAATGAGCGATCAATATGTTTTTTACCTGTGCTATAGTCGTCTAAACTTATAAAAGGTTCATAACCTATACTATTTAGAAGAATCACTAAATCTTTAAGCGAAATAGCCTCAGAATTAAAAGTGATTCTGATATTTTTTTTACCAAAATTAACAATAGACGAACTTATAGCAGGATGAATTTTATTTAAGTTTTCTAAAATCCAAATACAAGAACTACAATGAATATGAGGTATATATAAGGTAACTATTTGAGTTTTTCCGTCATTGAACTCTAAGAGTTGATCAATAATCTTACTATTATCGAGAAAATTATATTTTCCTTCAATTTCTTTTGGTGTAGCACCAGGAGCTTGTTGTAAGTCATAATAACAAGTTAAATCGTTTGCTGAAAAAATTTCATAAACAGTTTTACAACCATTACAGCAAAAAGGTTTGTTATCAAATATAATAACCTCCGTATCTTTGGTGTCTAAACCACAGTGGAAACATGTATGATGTTTCATAAATTTATTTACTCTTTTTTGTACCTAAATGCAAATATTTCAAATATAATAAAAAAGAAATATGATAATTATCATATTCATAAAATATGATAATTGTTAGGTTTTGTATAATTTAGCAACAATTTATCTTTCATTATGGGCAAGTGTGAACAATGTATTATAAAACAGTTTAATTCTTTAAAAACCTTAAGTGAAGAAGAATTAATAAGGATTTCATCTTGTAAAACATCTCGAATTATAAAAAAAGGAGACATTATATTTGAAGAAGGTGATACACTTAAAGGAATTTATTGTATTCGAGAAGGTATTTGTAAACTTACCAAGCTAAGTTCAAACGGAAAAGATCAAATTATAAAATTGGTTGTAAAGGGCGAATTAATTGGTCAGCGCTCTTTAGTTAGTGATGAAAGTGTCAATCTTAGCGCCATCGCTTTAAATGATATGGAAGTATGTTTTATTCCAAAAACCGAAATCTTGGCTGATCTTCAAAAAAACACAGCTTTTACATTTGATGTATTAAAAGAAATGGCAATGGATTTAAAAGAAGCCGATGATATTATTGTAAACATGGCTCAAAAATCGGTGCGACAACGTCTCGCCGAAACGTTGATTTATATTAATGATAATTTTGGAACAAAACCAGACGGGACTTTGAGTGTTTTGTTGTCAAGAGAAGATTTTGCAAATATTATAGGAACAGCAACAGAATCTACCATAAGAGTCCTATCGCAGTTTAAAAAAGAAGACTTGATTACTACTATTGGAAAACAAATAAAAATAATTGACTTAGATGGCTTAAGTCGTGTAGAATAACTTGTTATTTGATTTCCTTTTGCTGCTATAAATAAATCTAATAACTACAAGAACGTTTTTTGTATAAAATTGTATTAATTTTATACGGCTATGACAAAAAACAGTTTCAAAAAAAAAGGCTTTGTTTTTAAAACCTATCAAGCTCCTAATCTTTCTCCATTCGATAAACTTTTTGATATTTTCAAGGAATTAATTACCCATACTTCAGGTGATTTTGATGAAGCTATTGATTGGTTAAGAGAATTAGATAAAGAATACAAGTTAACGACACCCGAGTATACCATAGATGATTTTATTGAAGATCTTAAAAAGAAAGGGTATATACGCGAAGAAATTACACCCGATGGTTCAGGGGGAATGGCAATTACAGCAAAAACCGAAAAAGCTATTCGCCAACAGGCCCTCGATCAAATTTTTGGGAATATAAAACGTAGCGGACAAGGTAATCATAAAAGTAAAAGCCCAGGAATAGGTGACGAGCATACGGGCGATTTTAGAAATTACCAGTTTGGTGATGCTTTAGATAAAGTGTCGATGACCGAAAGTTTGAAGAATGCCCAGATTAATCACGGTATTGGAGATTTTAGTATTTCAGAAGATGATTTAGTAGTGGAAGAAACACTTCATAAATCGCAAATGAGTACTGTATTGATGATTGATATTAGTCACAGTATGATTTTGTATGGAGAAGACAGAATTACACCCGCCAAAAAAGTAGCCATGGCTCTTGCCGAACTTATTACAACCCGCTATCCAAAAGATACCTTAGATATTATTGTTTTTGGAAATGACTCATGGCAGATAGAAATTAAAGATTTGCCTTATTTAAAAGTAGGGCCGTATCATACAAATACCGTGGCGGGATTGCAATTAGCTATGGATTTACTGCGAAGAAAACGTAATACCAACAAACAAATATTTATGATTACCGATGGTAAACCAAGCTGTTTGCGTTTACCTGACGGACAATATTATAAAAACAGTAATGGGTTGGACAGGCATATTGTTAATAAATGCTACGCTATGGCTCAGCAAGCAAGGCGATTACATATTCCCATTACCACGTTTATGATTGCTCAAGACCCGTATTTAATGCAATTTGTTAGAGAATTTACCTATGCTAATCAAGGAAAAGCATTTTACACAGGCTTAAAAGGGTTGGGCGAAATGATTTTTGAAGATTACGAAACCAATAGAAAAAAACGAATTAGAGGATAATAAATGAGAAACAAGAACAAAGAGATTAGAATAGAGTCAAAGACAAGTTGACGAGGTCTATTTTCTTTTTTCTGTAATCTCTTTTGTAAAAGAAAATTATGAAAATAGAAACGATAAAAACTTTAGGCGAATTAAAAAAAGCAGGATATAAAAGTAAATCCATAAAAGATGAATTAAGAGATAATTTAATTCAAAAAATAAAGAATAACGAAACTACTTTTGAAGGTGTACACGGTTATGAAAATACTGTTATTCCAGAGCTAGAACGCGCCATCTTATCGCGTCATAATATTAACTTGTTAGGATTGCGGGGTCAAGCAAAAACACGTTTAGCACGGTTGATGTTGAACTTGTTAGATGATTATATTCCGTATGTTGAAGGTTCAGAAGTTAATGATGATCCGTTGCAACCTATTTCTCGTTTTGCAATTGAAGTAATTAAAGAAAAGGGAGATAACACTCCTATTGCTTGGTTGCACCGAAGTGAACGTTTTGCCGAAAAATTAGCCACACCCGATGTAACGGTCGCCGATATTATTGGAGATGTCGATCCAATAAAAGCAGCCAATTTAAAATTGAGTTATGCAGATGATCGTGTGATTCACTATGGTATGATTCCAAGAGCAAACCGTTGTATTTTTGTAATTAACGAATTACCAGATTTACAAGCCAGAATTCAGGTAGCGTTGTTTAATATTTTACAAGAAGGCGATATTCAAATACGTGGTTTCAAAGTTAGATTACCTTTAGATATTCAGTTTTTATTTACAGCTAATCCAGAAGATTACACTAACAGAGGAAGTATCGTTACACCTCTAAAAGATAGAATTGGTTCACAAATTTTAACGCACTATCCAATAGATATTGAGACAGCTCGATTAATTACAGAGCAAGAAGCAAGAGTGGTTGAAAGCCAAAAGGAGATGATAATTGTTCCAGATTTGGCTAGAGATTTACTAGAACAAATTGTTTTTGAAGCTCGTGAAAGTGATTTTATTGATGCAAAAAGTGGTGTGAGTGCGCGTTTGAGTATTACAGCCCTAGAAAATTTGTTAAGCACTGCTGAACGTAGAGCTTTAAAAGCTGGAGACTATAAGACGATGGTTCGGTTGAGTGATTTTGTTGGTGTCATTCCATCTATTATAGGTAAGGTTGAATTGGTTTATGAAGGAGAACAAGAAGGTGCAGCTGTTGTGGCTTACAACTTAATAGGCGAAGCAGTAAAAAGTTTATTCACTGAATTTTTTCCAAAGATTGAAAAGTTAAAAGCTCAAGACGAAGAATCGCCTTATGATGACGTAATATCTTGGTTTTTTAATCAAAAAGAAGGGTTTGAGTTATTAGACGATCTAAGAGAAAAAGAATATAAAAGTTTGCTGGATGCTATTACGCCTTTAGATGATTTATTAGGTCAATACCAGCCTAAATTAGCAAAAGAAGATAGTTATTTTGTTAAAGAATTTGTGCTTTGGGCATTAGTCGAGTTTAAGCAACTAAGTAAGTTTCGTTTTTCAGAAGGAACGCAATTTAAAGATCCTTACGGAAGTTTTATAAGTGGTATTTAGTCCTTTTTTTTGAATTTCCATATTCACGATATAAGGTGGTTTAATTTAAAAATATTTATTTTAAACCACCTATTTTTTCTATTCCTATAAAAAGGAATTTTCGTGTTCATACATCTCTATTTTTGATTCTTTTTCCGCCTTTTTTTATGTATATTAACCAAAAAGCATGTTTTTATCATGTTTTTTTATTCAAAATAAACAAAAAAAAGAAAATTAAACTTTCAAGATGGCGAAAGAAAATCTTACAAAAAAGAGCTCTATCAAACTCTTATCTTTTGATATTGATAATACCCTAATTGATTTTAATACCTTAAAAAGTAACTTTGGTAAAGTCTGGAATAAGTATAAGCCTCAAACAGATGTTTTATTAACGTATAATACTGGTAGATTAATTGACGATGTTCTTAACTTAATAAAACGAGGGGTGTTACCAGAACCCGATTATATTATAGCTGGAGTTGGTACGCTTATTTATGACTATAATAAAAAATGTGTTGTAAAAGAGTTTAATGAGGTGCTAGACGAAGGTTGGGATATAGCCGCCGTTGAAGAAATTATTCAAAGTTTAGATCATCCTATTAGCGAACAACCAGCAAGGTTTCAACATTCATATAAAAGAAGTTACTATTTTCATGATGCTAGTGAAGAGCTCATAAATAATGTTGAGCAGGTGTTTGCTGAATCAAAAATGTATATCAATGTGGTGTATTCTGGAAATAAGTTTTTAGACATTCTTCCAAAATGGGCCAATAAAGGAAATGCCTTAATATGGTTGTTAAAAAAGCTAGATTTAAAATCGTACAATGTTTTAGTTGCTGGCGATAGTGGTAATGATTCTGCTATGTTTAATGTTAAAGGTGTTAAAGGTATTGTAGTTGCCAACGCACATGAAGAACTTTACAAGTTTACTAAGCATAGAGAGGTTTATCATTCAGAACTTGAAAATGGAGATGGTATTATTGAAGGACTCATTTTTTTTGAAATATTACCTGAAGATGCTAAAATAACCAAAGAAGATAGTCACACAGACGATTATATTATTCAGCAAGAATTAAATATAATAGCCGAAGAAGATGATGATGAAAAATTAAAACTAATTCGTGAAGGTTATGATAAGGCCATTATAGCACTTAAAAAAAATATTACACCATTAGGTTTTTCAGCGTGTTCAATAAAAGATAACGTAACTAATGGTACTGACGAAAACTATCATAGTGTTTGGGCTAGAGATGGCGCCATAACATTAATAGGATCTTTATCTCTAATCCACGATGAAGAAATTCATCAATGCCAACGGCAAACATTAATTACATTATTTGAACATATTTCTCGTAACGGACAAATTCCTTCTAACGTAAGAATAAAAGATAATACAGCAGACTATTCGGGTGTTGGTGGTATTTGTTCCATTGATAGTGGTATTTGGGTAGTAATAGCTTTTTATGAATATGTTAAAGTAACTAATGATATTGATTTTCTTCGACAATATATTTCGTCGATAAAAGAAACTATGCGTTGGTTAGGTGCTCACGATAGTAATAATGATGCCTTATTAGAAATTCCTGAAGCTGGTGACTGGACCGATTTATTTGGAGGAAGTTATAATATACTTTATGATGAGATTTTATGGTACAGAGCTAATGTTTGTTTTGGCAGAATGTTAGAGCTTTTAGGTGATTATGAAGAAGCAGGAGAAAATATTAGATGGTCTCAAGTTATTAAAAAGGAAATTTTGCAAAATTTTTGGCCATCTACACAACAAAAACTATTTCAATCAGTATCCTTTGCAGAACGTCAATTTACACTGGGAGATACATCTTATTTAATTCAGCAAACAACACCTTTTGATTTTAGTTGGCGCTGCGATGTTTTTGGAAATGTGTTGGCATTTTTGCATGGTACCATCGATGCTGAAAAAGCGCACCAAACATTCAAATTCATGTTGGGTGTTGGTGTTAATGATCCATATCCAGTCACAAATGTGTATCCTGTTGTAACTCCAGGAGACCCCGATTGGAAACCATATTACACGGTGAACTTGTTGAATTTACCTAATCATTATCATAACGGGGGTATATGGCCTTTTGTAGGTGGTTTTTGGGTGAAATTTGTCAATAAATTAGGACTAAAAGATGTGGCTGTTTCAGAGTTATATAAGCTAGCCTTAATAAATAAAGAAGGTTTAACAGAAGAATGGGAATTTACAGAATGGGCGCATGGAACCACCGGTAAAGCTATGGGAAAAGCCTATCAAGCATGGTCGGCAGCACAGTATATTTCTGCTTGCCATGATTTAAAAATAATTAATAACTAAAATATAAATATTATGAAATCGATTTTAATGATCTCTTTACATGGATATGTTGGAGCCAATGCCGAATTAGGAAAACCAGACACAGGAGGACAAGTAGTTTATGTTTTAGAACTAGCAGAGCGTTTTAGCAGATTGGGTAAACGAGTAGATTTAGTTACTAGACAGTTTGAAGATCAACCAGAATACGATCATGTCGATGAAAACTATAGTGTTTGGCGGATTCCTTTTGGTGGTAAAAAGTTTATCAGAAAAGAGGATATGCACGACCATTTAAAAAAGTTCGTTACTAATTGTCTTGCAGCTATAGCCAAGGAGCGAAAAAAATATGATATTGTTTATACTCATTATTGGGATGCTGGCTGGGCAGGACAAAAAATAGCGGAAGAATTGGGTATTTCTCATGTACATACTCCACATTCATTAGGATGGTGGAAAAGACATTCTATGGGAAGTGACATGGATGAAAAAGAAATGGAAAAAACGTATCGTTTTAAAGAGCGTATCCGTAAAGAATATTTTGTGTATCAAATGTGCAACTATGTGATTGCAACAACATTACCACAAGTAGATTTACTTACTAAGCAATATGATGTATTACCTCGTAATTGTGGTATGATTCCACCAGGAATTGATGAAAATCGTTTTTATCCAGTTCCGTCTAAAGAAAATGATAAGATACGCTCAAAATATGATATTCATCCGACAGATATACTTGCTTTAGGTAGAATGGCACATAATAAAGGTTATGATCTTTTGTTGAAGGCATTACCTACTGTATTTGAACTTTGTCCAGAAGCACGTTTGGTCGCGGCTATTGGAGGAGATAAATCAGATCAAGATAATGAAGGCATAAAAAAACTAAAAACTTTGGCAGGCGAGATAGGTGTGGCAGATAAAATAAAATGGAAAAACTATGTCGCGGATGAAGATTTAGCGAATGTTTATCGAGCCGCTAATATTTTTACGATGCCATCACGGTATGAGCCTTTTGGTATGGTTGCCATTGAAGCCATGGCTTGCGGAACACCTAGTATTGTAACGGTCCACGGTGGTTTATATGATTTAATTGATTTTGGAAATCAAGCCTTATTTGCAGATCCTCATCGTCCTACAGAGTTTGGAGCTATGATGGCCATGCCATTATTATATCCAAGATTGCGTAACGAATTATCGGTTGAAGGAGCTCGATTTGCGCGTCGTAATTTTGGTTGGACAGGTATAGCCAAGCGCATGCTTCAAGTATTTAAGAATTCAATTAATCAGCAAACGATGGAATCTAATATTTACACAAATTAGGAGATATCTATTTTTTAGGTTTACTAGCTACTTCTAGATTTTATGTTATTTGTGCATAATTGAATAATTTCTGCAATTCGCTTTTGTCTTGTAGTTTCGCGTTTAGCTTGGTTTAACCAATATAAATAGCTTTTTCTGTATGAAGGAGCAAAACTTTGGTAATTGTTATAGGCCTTTTGATTTTTATCAAATTCAATTTGTAAATCTTTTGGAATAATGCCATTTTCTACGTCATCTAGTGCTGCCCAACTTCCGTTTTGTTTGGCTATTTCAATTTTATCTAAACCAGACCTATGCATTAAATCTAAATAGATTAATTCTTTAATATATTTTTTATTTAAAGCACTCCAAACGCTTTTTTCATTTCGAGGTGTGAAGTATTGTCTACGTTTTCCATTTCCTAAACTTTTTACGGTAGAATCTATCCATCCATAGCACAAAGCCACTTTAACAGCGTCCTCCCAACGCATACTGTCATTTTCATGTTCTACTTTATAAAATATTAAATAGATGCCTTTTTCAGAACCATGATTATCATGTAACCAATTACGCCATTCATCATCAGTTTTGAAATATAACTCGGGGGTTTCCAATAGTTTTAAAGTTGGTTTAGTTTGGTCATATGAAATTGTAAAAATAAAAATACAATATTTTATTGTACTGAAAACGTACTAATTTGATGTAATGGAATTCCTGAATCTGAGATGCCTTCAATCTCGATAATATAATCACTTTTCATGTCACAAGTAAAAAATGAAATTTCTTTAGTTTGTTGTTTTTCAGATATTCTTATTATAGGTTCCCAATAAAGTGTTGTTCTAACGTCGCCATGAATAGCCGCTTCAAAGCCATTGACAGGATCTGGGGAATAAAATTCCTTAGCAGTATAAAATCCTTCAGCAGCAAAGTTAATAATACCTGGTTTTCTCTTCACATTTCTTGAAAACCTGCTATTTCCAATTCTTGAATAAATAACAATAACTCCATTACCAGCGTTTGAATACATGGCTGCGTCTGCACCTTTATAAACATCTATAAAGGATACTTCGTTGGCATATAAAGTTTTTAAAAAATCAATATCAATTGGAAAATCATCTAAAAGTATTCTAGGTTCTCCACCACCTCTAATAGAAACAGTATTCCCAAAAACAGTAACTCCAGTGAAACGCCTCAATAAATCAAAAACACTTTGTGCACTTAAAGTAATATCCGATTCAACATCCAATCTATTACTGGGATACCCAAAGCGTACTCTATCATCCATTTCCTTTTTTCTTTCACTTTCTTGAGTTTTTTTTCTTGCAATAATGGTGATTTCTTCTAGTTTTTGTCTTTGCTGGTCAAATTCTAAATTAATATCACTAATATATTTTGACATTTTTAAAAAATTTGCAATTTGTTTTTCGGTAGTTATATTACTTTTTAAAATAGTACTTCTACTGACTTTAGGACTTGGTTTATCTTGATCCATTAAAATCAATACATTTCTATCTTGTTCATCTTTCGATTTAAAATTTGTTAATCTCGATTGAACTAAGGTTTGTATAGAATCATAAAATATATAAGGACCAAAACTAAATTTTCCTTGAGAATTTGATTTTTGAACAGGTTCTTCAATAATTTGATCTCCAAAAAATGTTAATTTAGAGTATGCAGGTGTAGCTGTGTAAGGCGATTTTAAAAATTTGGTGGTTCCAGAAAGTGTGATGCCTTTTTCAACTTGATATTTGTCTAAATGTTTTTTATCATACAATAGACCTTGCCAAGTAAAACGGCTCCAGCCATTTGTCATCATAACCAAATCTAAAAGATATTTACTTTTAAAATCGGCATCTTTATTAAAAAAGTAGCCAGGATCTTTAACTTCTCCTCTTAAATCTGAATTGAGCAACAACCATGTTTTAATGTTTTCAGAGCGATTGTTGTAAGGAAATGTATTCATGTCCCTTACGCTCATTGATAAATGGCTTGGAAGATTATTTCCTTCATTGTCTTTCACATTTAAGTTTAATGAAAATTTTTCTCTGGAGCCTAAAACTTCTTTATCCTTTTTAATCGCAATAGTTGCTTTGTTTTTGGGATTATCAATAAAAACTAAACGTTCACAAACCGGATTACCTTCTGAGTTAAATAATGTTAAATGAGTTACTCCATCTCTTAATTTATCGGTTTTTAATATAAGAGAATAATTATTTTTGTTTTCTGTTTCTAATTTATTAAATAGCATATCACCACGTTGGTGCGCCACAAGATAAGTGCCTGCAAGCCCTTTTGCCGTTGTTGATTTAATATCTACTAATAATTGCTCTCCCTTATTGATTACATTTAAGGTATATCCCAATGGCAAAGCTTCAGGTAATGGGTATCTATATTCAGAACCATTAATCTCTATGTTTGCATAATATGTTTTATTTGGTTCAGGAGTTAAAATAAAAAGTCCCAGACCAAAATCTATCGTAGAAAATTGAGACACAACAGTATTGTTGCTATCTGTAATGTTACCAGAAAGGTTTATTTTATTATAAATATCATTTTTAATTTTAATGGCAACTTTACTTGTGACATTTTCTACTAAATAGCCACCTTCTGGATAAAAGTTTAAATCTGGTTTCTCTGAAATAGTAGCTTCTTGTGATGAGTCTGCATTTTCTAAACTAATTGACTTCTCTTTTTCATCTAAACCCCAAATGGTTATTTCCTTTTGAAAAAAGTAATCCGAATCACAATTTCTCATATAATTGGTGTAGGCCCTTAACAAGTAATTACCTTCTTTCCAATCTTTTCCAATTTTAAAATCGCCAGCTGCGCTGATATCAGTCGTATATAATTTTTTCTTGTCAAGAATACTGTCTTTATCATTAATGAGTTCTACATAAAGCACAGAGCTTTTAGAGCTTTTAGCATGAGTTATTCCGTTTACTAAATAGGCTGTAAACCAAATGCTTTCACCAACTGAATAATAGGGTTTATCAGTTTGAACATAAACTTTTTCAGGCCATTCTTGAGAACTGTAATTTTGAAGTTTTTCTTGAACTAAGTCAGTGAAATTATTTCTGTTAAAAACAGCAAAAGAGGTTAAAATAATGCACAATGCACTAAAGAAAAGTGTTTTTCTCATTGGGATATGCTTAGTTGGTTGGTATTGTACATCTAGTTTATTTTACTTTTAAAAAGTTAAATAGATAACATAAATTAATGAAAAACTAATAATGTTTATATAATTTAAACTACTAGCAAAAAAAATAAAACCAAATTTACGATGACCAATCAATGATGAAACATAATTGTTATATAATCCGTTTTTGTATTCGATATTAGTTTTGAAATATATTTTAGAGGGTTCTTATGTTATTTATATTTTACCTGAATCAACATAAAAATCTCTATCAACTTTTAGTACGGTCTTGTTAGAATCTAAAGATATTGTTTTCCATTCAGACGTTGGGTATAACCATTGCTCTTTGTCATTAATAGTTACTTGTACAGGCATATCAAAGTTGTCTACAATATGAGTCCAATGATATTTTAGTTGTTTGTTTTCAATTTTATATTCTAGGGTGGGGACTTTGGTGGTTCTTAAATATTCATTGAAAAATGCAGTTAAGTCAATGCCACTTTGTTCACTTAAATAGTTTTCTATTTGCTCGGTGGTAACGGTTTGATGATAAAACGTTTTGTTTAAACCACGTAATATTTCTCTCCATTTTTCATCGTCTTCAATAAGCTGTCTTAAGGTATGCAACATATTGGCTCCTTTGTAATACATGTCACCAGAACCTTCGTTATTAACATTGTATTGTCCAATAATAGGCCGATCATTTTGAATATTTTTTCTCGTGCCTATTACATAATCTGCCGAGGCTTCTTTACCATAATAATAGTCTATAAATAAGTTTTCAGAATAAGCGGTAAAGCTTTCATGGATCCACATATCGGCAATATCTTTATACGTAATATTATTAGCAAACCATTCGTGACCAGATTCATGAACAATAATAAAATCAGATTTTAAGCCCCAACCTGTTCCTGATAAATCACGTCCTAAATAGCCTTTCATATATTTATTTCCATACGTAACAGAGCTTTGGTGTTCCATGCCCAAATAAGGCACTTCGACTAGCTTATAACCGTCTTTGTAAAACGGATAAGGCCCAAACCAATATTCAAAAGCTTTCATCATTTTTGGAGCGTCTTTAAAATGTTCTTTAGCTTTTTCCAGATTATCTTTTAATACGTAATAATCCATATCTAAGGTACCATTTTCTCCATCATAAACTTCTGAGAAATGAGCATAATCGGCAATATTAACATTAACACCATAATTATTTATAGGATTATCTACAAACCAACTGAAAGTTTTTGTATCGCCATATTGTTCTACACTTCGTAATCTCCCATTAGAGACATCCATTAAACCTTTAGGCGTGTTTACGCTAATTAACATACTATCTACTTCATCATACATATGGTCTTTACAAGGCCACCATACACTGGCTCCTAAACCTTGACAAGACGTTGCTACAAAATCTTTTCCGTTATCATCTTTTTTCCATGAGAAACCACCATCCCACGGAGCTCTCACAGCTTCTTTTGGGTTACCTTCATAAAAAACTTCAAGTGTTTGAATACTTCCAATACTTTGATTACTCTTAAGTTTAATAAAATGTGCATTTCCGTCATCTATAACCTGAAGTTCTTCACCATCTTGAATCACTTTAGTTATTTTTAAAGGTGGCTGTAGATCAATTTGTAAATCTTTTTGAGAATCAATTACTTTATATTGAATGGTATTGCTTCCCGAAATAAATTTTTTATCTGGTTCAACTTTAATATTTAAATGATAATAAGTTAAATCCCACCAGGCGCGTTGGGGTGTTATGCTTCCTCGCAATGTATCTTGATGGGTGAAATTATTTCTATCAGTTAATAAACCTTGAGCAAAAAGAGTTGTGTTTCCGATTAATACAAAGCTGACGACTGTTATAATTTTTTTAAGCATATAATAAATTTTAGTTTCTTATAATTTTATTGGGAAATACAACAGGGCTTTCAAATCTATTTTTTCCAACCGAAGCTATACCAAAGAAATAATTATCAATAACAATACCAGTGAGTGTGAATTCTGAAACATCTCCAACATAACGACTATTGTCCCAAGTTGGTGATGTTGTGTCTCTCCAATAAATTTTATAGCCTACGGCACCATCAACTTTATCCCATTTAAGTTTTACTGAAGGTTCTACAATTCCACCAATAGCAACATTTTGAGGAGCTGGAGGGGCCCAAGCGATACTTGCTAGGTTAATAGCATTAACGGCTGTTAGTTTTTTTGCATAATCAAAGTTCACATAATCAATAACATCACCATATTTAATACCATTTTCTTCTCGAATATTCTGATGTTGACGATTATAGTTTTCATGAGCTTCCATAATTCTTATACCTGCAAAGCCTAAATCGTTAAATGGGCGATGATGACCGCCACGACCAAAACGATCCAATCTATATATCATCATAGGATTCATTTCGGGCATATAGGCTTTGGTAGTTTTAAAAACGTAACGTGCTAATTGGCGTGATATTCCATCAACTTCACCACCATAAAAACGACGCATTTGGCGTTCACGTTCTGTTTCGGTTGGAGGAACAGGTTCGGAAAAAATTCTAAAAGTTCTGTTATCAATAACACCGTCAACACCTGCAATATTTCCAATCATGTCATTATTAAAAATGCCAATGATATCCCAATTATGTTCTTTAGCATATTTAGCTAGACCAGCACCTCCAAAAAGACCTTGTTCTTCTCCAGAAAGTCCTGTATATATGATGCTGTTTTCAAAGGAATATTTGCTTAACACCCTTGCAGCTTCTATTGTTCCAGCCATTCCCGAAGCATTATCATTGGCTCCTGGCGCATCTGTTGTAAAATCCATAGTGTCACTGGCACGAGAATCAATATCACCACTCATAATTATATATCGGTTTGGATATTTTGTGCCTTTTTGAATAGCCACCACATTAACTACCCAGGCGTCATGAGGAACACGAGAATTACCTTCTTTAGTAACAAAATCTTTTTGATAAAAAATATCTAAACAATTGTCGCAGTCTTTGGAAATTGATTCAAATTCTGACTTTATCCAGCGTCTAGCAGCACCTATGCCATGGGTGTTTGAAATGGTATCACTAAACGTATTCCTAGTTCCAAAATCAACTAAGGTTTGTACGCTATTTTCAATTCTTTGTGGAGATATACTATCTATTATCTTGTATAGTTCTAAATGGGTTTGTGAGACTATAATTTGAAAGAAAAAGAATAAAAAAACAGACAATGATTTTTGCATATTATTTTTTTACTAAAATAATAAAAAAACGCCTCGAATATCAATTTGAAGCGTTTTTACATTTGAATTAGTCACTAGTTATTAAAAGCAATATTTATTTTCTGTTTTTACTTTTTCAGCAATTTCTTTACGTAAATCTACAATATCTGGATAGTTTACATATTTTACAAAGCGTTTAAGCCCCATAAGAAGCATACGTTGTTCATCTCCTTCAGCAAATGAGATGATACTTTCTTTTCCATTTTTTTCAACAATTGAAACAGCATTATACAAATATAATTTAGACATAGCTATTTGCACTTTCTGAGCTTCCTCACCAAAACGTTTTACATTTTTTTCAGTTCTTAAAATAGTAGATTCAGCCATATAAATTTCAATAAGAATATCTGAAGCGGCTAACAATAGTTGTTGATGATCTTCTAAATCTGGTCCAAATTTTTGAACGGCGGCACCAGCTACCATTAAAAACACCTTTTTAAGTTTAGCTATCATGTCCTTTTCTTCAGAAAACAACTCCGAATAATCTGGAGTTTCAAATGAAGGAATACCCATAAGTTCTTCTTGAACTTTTGTTGCAGGACCTAATAAATCTACATGGCCTTTCATAGCTTTTTTAACCAACATACCTACACATAGCATACGATTAATCTCATTAGTTCCTTCATAAATTCTAGCAATACGAGCATCTCTCCAAGCGGCTTCCATTGGAGTGTCTTCAGAGAACCCCATACCTCCAAAAATCTGGATGCCTTCGTCCGCACAGTTTTGAACATCTTCTGAAACAGCTACTTTTAGAATAGAACATTCAATGGCATACTCCTCAACACCTTTAAGTTCAGCTTCCTGATGTGTGTTTCCTGCTGCTATTCTAAGCGCTATTCTATCTTCAATATTTTTTGCAGCTCTGTAACAAGCAGATTCACCAGCATAAGCACTAGTTGCCATTTGAGCTAGTTTAACTTTTATAGCCCCAAAGTCAGCAATCGCAGTTTTAAATTGTTTTCTCTCTGTAGCATATTGAACGGCTGTAGTTGTGATACGTCTTTGAGAATCCAAACAAGCAGCTGCTAATTTAATACGACCAACATTAAGGGCATTCATGGCAATTTTAAATCCGTTGCCTCTTTCAGAAAGCATATTTTCTATAGGAACAACTGTGTCTGTAAAGAACACTTGACGGGTTGATGAGGAACGAATACCTAATTTATGTTCCTCTTCACCTAAGGTGATACCATTTGGGTTTTCTTTATCGTATTCAATAATAAAACCAGTAATATTTTTATCATCTTCTATACGTGCGAAAACAATCATTAAGCGACAAAACCCTGCGTTTGAAATCCACATTTTTTGTCCGTTAATTTTATAAGATTTTCCATCTTCGGATAGGGTAGCGGTTGTTTTTCCTGAATTGGCATCACTACCTGCACCAGGCTCTGTTAAACAATATGAGCCAAACCATTCGCCAGTAGCTAATTTTGGAACATATTTTTGTTTTTGTTCTTCAGTTCCGTAGAGCGTGATAGGTAAAGTTCCTATACCTGTATGAGCCCCGAAAGCGGTACTAAAAGAACCGGTTCCACTTGAAATATAATCACAAACTAACATGGTAGAAACAAATCCCATGTCCAATCCACCATAAGCTTCAGGAACGGCAACGCCTAAGAAACCTAATTCTCCAGCCTTTTTCATGCATTCTTCAGTGAGCGCATAATCTTTAGCTTCAAAACGAGGTTTATTTGGAATAATTTCTCGGTCGTTAAATTCCATCACGGCATCCTTCATCATTTTTTGTTCTTCCGAAAAATCTTCAGGTGTGAATACATTGTCACAATTGGTTTCTTTTACAAGAAATTGACCACCTCTTAATAATTCTTTTTCTTTAGTTTCCATAGTTTGTCTATTTTTTAATTTAAAAACTCAAATATGCCACAAGCACCTTGTCCGGTTCCAACACACATAGTGACAGCGCCATATTTGTTTTTCATGTTTTGTTTACGCATTTCATCAAATAATTGCACTGATAATTTTGCTCCAGTACATCCAAGTGGATGCCCCAAAGCTATGGCGCCTCCGTTTACATTCACAATATCAGCATTCAATCCTAATTCTCTAATTACCGCAAGTGATTGTGACGCGAAAGCTTCATTTAATTCTATTAGTGATAAATTAGATTGTTTTAATCCAGCTAGTTTAAGAGCTTTTGGAATTGCCTTAACTGGACCAATTCCCATAATTCTGGGCTCTACACCAGCTGCTGCATAATTTACTAATCGAGCAATAGGCTCCAGATTTAATTCTTTAACCATATCTTCACTCATAACCATTACAAAGGCAGCACCATCACTCATTTGCGATGAGTTTCCGGCAGTTACACTTCCATTAGCGGCAAAAACTGGACGTAATTTAGACAAAGCGTCTATACTGGTTCCGGCACGCGGCCCTTCGTCTTTAGTAACTGTATATTTTTTGGTCGCTTTTTTACCATGTTCATCAATGTATGTTTGTTCTACATCAATAGGTACAATTTGATCTTGAAAACGATTTTCAGCTTGTGCTTTTAAAGCTTTCATATGTGAATTATATGCAAACTCATCTTGGTCTTCGCGTGATACTTTAAATTGGTTAGCAACTGCTTCGGCCGTATTTCCCATACCCCAATAATAATCTTCATGACCAGATTTTACAGTGTTGTAATTTAATTCTGGTTTAAAACCTGTCATAGGAACAGAACTCATACTTTCTACACCACCTGCAATAATGCAATCGGCCATACCAGCTTGAATTTTAGCTGTTGCAATAGCGATGGTTTCAACACCAGAAGAACAAAAACGGTTAACCGTAACGCCAGGAACATCAACACTGTTTAATCCTATTAAAGAAATAAAACGTGCCATATTAAGCCCTTGAGCACCTTCTGGCATGGCGTTCCCAACGATGACATCATCAATACGCGTGACATCCAAATTTGGTAATTCTTTCATCATGTATTGGATGGTTTCAGCACCCAATTCATCAGCGCGTTTAAATCTAAAAAGTCCTTTCGGAGCTTTGCCAACGGCTGTTCTATATGCTTTTACTATATATGCTTGTTTCATAAATTTTATGCTTTTGGTTATTAGCTTTTTGCTTCTAGCTTCTCTGATTGTTTATTAAAATGAACCATTAGCTAAAGGCTAAAGGCAAATAGCTTAGTAATTTTAATTACGTAAAGGTTTTCCTGTCTTTAACATATGTTGAATACGTTCTAAAGTTTTACGCTCTGTACATAAACTTAAAAAAGCTTCACGCTCTAGATCTAATAAGTATTGCTCATTAACTAAAGTTGGTTCCGATAAATCTCCACCAGCCATAACATAGGCCAACTTATTTGCAATTTTTTGGTCATGTTCGCTGATGTATTTACTAGCTTCCATAGAGTCTGTTCCTACTAAAAACATACCTAAGGCTTGTTTACCAAGTACTTTTACATCGGTACGTTTTACAGGTTGTGTATACCCTTGTTCGGCCATTAATTTTGCATAGGCCTTTGCTGTGGCTATTTGCCTGTCTTTATTAACCACAACGACATCTTTTCCTTTTTGAAGAATACCATAATCAAAGGCTTCATAGGCAGATGTTGCTACTTTAGCCATACCAATAGTCAAGAAGTATTCCTGAAGCACATTTAATTCAACGTCATTTTTCTTAAAAGTATCAGACGCTCTCAACGCCATTTCTTTAGAGCCACCACCACCTGGAATGACGCCAACTCCAAATTCAACTAAACCAATATAGGTTTCAGCAGCAGCCACTACTTTGTCGGCATGCATTGATAATTCGCAGCCACCACCAAGAGCCATTCCGTGAGGCGCTGATATGGTTGGAATTGATGAATAACGCATACGCATCATGGTATCTTGGAAGTATTTAATAGCCATGTTGAGCTCGTCATATTCTTGCTCAGCGGCCATCATAAAAATCATACCAATATTAGCACCCACCGAAAAATTAGCGGCTTGATTACCAATAACTAAGCCGGCAAAATCTTTTTCAGCTAAGTCGATAGCTTTGTTTAATCCTGCAAGAACATCACCCCCAATGGTATTCATTTTCGATTGGAATTCGCAGTTTAAAATACCATCACCTAAATCTTCAATAACAACACCCGAATTTTTAAAGACTTCATTCGATTTTCTAATATTATCTAAAATGATAAACGCATCTTGTCCCGGAACTTTTTCTTGTGATTTCTTCGGAATATCATAAAAATAAGTAGCACCTTCTTTAACAGTGTAGAATGAAGTGTTTCCTGATGCAATCATGTCATTTACCCAAGCAGCTGGTTTTTTGTCTTCAGCTTTCATGAGTTCAATCCCTTTTTCAACGCCAATAGCATCCCAAATTTGGAAAGGTCCGTGTTCCCAGCCAAATCCGGCTTTCATAGCATCATCTATTTTATATAACTCATCCGAAATTTCTGGAATTCTGTTCGAAACATATTCGAACATAGCCGTAAAATTCTTTCTGTAGAAATCACCAGCTTTATCTTTTCCACCAACTAAAATTTTAAAACGGTCTATAACTTTATCAACTGTTTTAGTAAGTTCTAGTGTCGCAAACTTTGCCGATTTTTTATCTCTATATTCTAAGGTGTTTAAATCTAAAGCTTTAATATCTTTACCTTCTTTTTTGTAAAAACCTTGTCCTGTTTTACTTCCTAACCATTTGTTTTCCATCATGGTATTGATGAAGTCGGGTAACTTGAATAATTCGTGAGCTTCGTCATCAGGGCAATTATCATAAATACCATTTGCCACATGTACTAAGGTATCAAGACCAACAACATCTACGGTTCTGAAGGTTGCCGATTTTGGACGACCAATAACCGGTCCTGTTAATTTATCAACTTCTTCAACCGTTAAACCTAATTCTTTTACTTGATGGAATAAACTTTGAATTCCGAAGATACCAATTCTATTCCCTATAAAAGCAGGTGTGTCTTTGGCAATCACTGATGTTTTTCCTAGGAATTGTTCGCCATATCCGTTTAGAAATTCTAATACTGAAGCATCTGTTTTTGGACCAGGAATTATTTCAAACAGTTTTAAATAACGAGCTGGATTGAAAAAATGCGTTCCGCAGAAATGCTTTTGAAAATCTTCACTGCGTCCTTCACTCATAAAATGAATAGGGATTCCAGAGGTATTCGATGTGATTAATGTTCCTTGAGTTCTATGTTTTTCAAGTTTTTCAAACACTTGTTTTTTAATGTCAAGACGTTCCACAACCACTTCCATAATCCAATCGACATCTTTCACCTTAGCAATGTCATCTTCTAAATTACCAGTCGTAATTCTACTTTTAAAACTTTGATGATAAATAGGAGATGGTTTTGATTTTAAAGATGCAGCTAACGAATCATTTACAATTCGGTTTCTAACAACCTTGTCATCCAAGGTTAATTTTTTAGCTTTTTCAGCGTCATTGAGTTCTCTGGGAACTATGTCTAGTAGTAACACATCTACACCAATATTGGCAAAATGACATGCAATACCACTTCCCATAATTCCAGAACCAATAACCGCAATTTTTTTAATTCTACGTTTACTCATGGTTAATAACTAGCTTATTTTGTTTGTTTGTAAATTTTTTTATTTGTAATCATTTCATTGATTAATTCAGCTACTTCATAGAAATGATTCAGTTTTTCTTCGGAAATATTATTTCTAATAGCCTCATTAAAACCAAGAACTTTTTCTTTCGAATAGGCTCTTTTTTCGCGACCAAAATCTGTTAAATAAATAAGAACGCTTCTTCCATCATTGGGATTTGCTTTTCGCTCAATTAAACCCCGTTGTTCCATTGTTTTCAATATTCTTGACAAACTAGTGGCTTCCATTCCCATTTTGGGGCCTAATGCTGTTGATGGTGTTCCTTTTTCTTGATCAATGCTTAACAAAGTAAGCCCAGTAGCCATTGTACTGTCAAATTTTAGGGCCTCTTCGTTATACATTTTTGACACTGCTAACCATGTGGTTCTCAGTACGTAATCAATTGTTTTGTCTTTCATGGTTGGCAATTTCAAAATCAAATATACAAAAATTTATTATGCATGCATAATAAATTTATTTTTTAGCACTTTTTAACACAAAAAGAAAACGTCTCATTAAGAGACGCTTTTATTTGGTATGTTAATAGTTAGGTTTAAGACCTATATATTTTTTCTATTAAGTCTTTATATTTTTCCTTAATAACTTTTCGTTTCATTTTCATAGTAGGTGTTAAATGACCAGAATCTATCGACCAAAAATCTGCTGTTAATTCAAACTTTTTTACCTGTTCCCAATTACCAAACTTCTTATTCGTTTTATCTATTTCTTTTTGAATACGATCTTTAATAATTTGAGAAGATATCATTGATTCATTATCAAGTTTTATATTCTTTCGTTTTCTTTCTATCCAATGTTTTAAAAATTCAAAATCAGGTTGTATTAATGCTGCTGGCATTTTTTCGCCTTCACCAATTACCATGACTTGTTCGATAAAATGCGATTGTTTTAATTCATTTTCAATAAGAGCAGGTGCTACATATTTACCGCCAGAAGTCTTAAACATTTCTTTTTTTCTATCTGTAATTTTTAAAAATCCGTCAGGGCTTATTTCACCAATATCTCCTGTGTGGAAGTAGTCCCCTGTCATAACTTCTGCAGTTTTTTCTGGGTCTTTGTAATAGCCAAGCATCACATTAGGGCCTTTTACTAAAATTTCTCCGTCTTCAGCTATTTTAACCTCAACATTATCAATTATTTTACCAACAGTTCCTATTCTAAATCCGCGATGTCTCATATCATTAACAGCTATTACAGGAGATGTTTCTGTTAATCCATAACCTTCCATAATTGGCATTTTGGCGGCAGCAAACGTACGCGTTAATCTAGGTTGTAACGCAGCGCTTCCAGAGACCATTAAATCTAAATTACCGCCAAGACCTTCTTTCCATTTACTGAAAATTAATTTTCTAGCCAGTTTTAATTGAAGTCCATACCATATGCCATTTTTTCCATAAGGTTCATATTTTAAACCTAAATCTATCGCCCAGAAAAATAAAGCTCTTTTTATACCACTTAAGTCTGCACCTTTCTCAACAATTTTATCGTAAACTTTTTCATAAAGTCTGGGTACAGCAGTCATTACATTAGGCTTCACTTCTTTTAAATTATCACTCATTTTGTCAATAGATTCAGCAAAATATATTTCAACACCACAATATTGATACAGGTACAAAATCATACGCTCAAAAACATGACAAATAGGTAGAAAGCTTAATGCTTTTGATTTACCATATTCAAAAGGCACACGTTTTTCGCTATCTAATACATTCGATATTAAATTATTATGAGATAACATAACCCCTTTTGGTTTTCCGGTGGTTCCAGAGGTATAAATTATGGTAGCTAAATCATGAGGTTTAACAGTTTTTTTTCGGGCATCAACTTCAGGTTGATTACTCGTATCCTTACCTAATTCTAAAACATCTTTCCAATTTTTTTCTCCAGGAATATCATCAAATGTGTAAATATCTTTAAGTTTTGTTTTAGACTTTATAGAATTTATTTTTTTTAATACTTCTGCATCAGAAACAAAACAATAAATAGATTCAGAATGATTTAAAATATATTCGTAATCTTCTTTAGAAATAGTTGGATAAATAGGAGTGTTTTGTGCACCAATTTGTAAAACACCAATATCTAAGATGCTCCATTCTGTTCTGTTCGTGCTTGAAATAACAGCAATTTTATCATTTGGTTTAACGCCTAATCGAAGTAAACCTCTGCTTATTGCATTAGCTTCATTAATATAGTCTTGAGATGAAGTTGATATCCATTCGCCATTATATTTAGTTGTTAATGACTTATCTAAATTGAATTTTTTAAGCTGATATTGAGGAATATCAAAAATTCTGGTAATCTCACTCATGATGTTTATAGTAGTTTAGTGTCTCGCAAAATAGCAAATAAAATAGGATTTCCAAGTGCAAGGTATAAAAAAGCTTTATATGTAAATACTAAGGTTTTGTTATAAATCACTTAAGTTTATTATGATATCGGTGAATAAAAAGTTTTTTTTTATGATTAATGTCATTAAATAGATGATTTGTACTTTCTAATTTTGTTGCCATCAAAATATAAAAATTAAAATAAGAATTATATGGAAACCTTAGAATCGGTGAAAACTAGAGTTTACAAGTTCGGTAATAAATCTGCCGATGGTAATAGTAAAATGAAAAATCTCTTAGGAGGTAAAGGGGCAAATTTAGCAGAAATGAGTTTAATTGGAATACCGGTTCCACCTGGTTTTACCATAACTACAGAAGTTTGTACAGAATACAATCAACTTGGTCAAGAAGCTGTTGTTTCAATGATTAAGAAAGAAGTAGAAGATTCTATTTTAAATATTGAAACCATTATGGGATCTCAATTTGGAAACAAAGAAAACCCATTATTAGTTTCGGTGCGTTCTGGAGCTCGAGTATCGATGCCAGGAATGATGGATACTGTATTAAACTTAGGTTTGAATGATGAAGTTGTTATTGGATTAGCTGAAAAATCTGGAAACGAACGTTTTGCATGGGATTCATATAGACGTTTTATTCAAATGTACGGTGATGTTGTTTTAGGTATGAAACCAGAATCAAAAGAAGATATCGATCCTTTTGAAGAAATTATGGAAGCCTTAAAGCATAAGCGCGAAATTGAATTAGATACAGAGTTTAGCATTCAGGATTTAAAAGATCTTGTTTACGATTTTAAAGAAGCTGTAAAAAAACGTACAGGTCATGATTTTCCAACTAACCCATGGGATCAATTATGGGGTGCTGTTATAGCCGTTTTTAACAGTTGGAATGGAGACAGAGCTATTTATTATAGAAAAATGAATGGCTATCCAGAAGATTGGGGAACTGCTGTAAATGTTCAAGCTATGGTTTATGGTAACATGGGAGATAATTCTGGTACAGGTGTTTGTTTTACTCGTGATGCTGGTACAGGAGAAAACGTTTTTAATGGAGAATATTTAATAAATGCACAAGGTGAAGATGTGGTAGCTGGAGTAAGAACACCACAACAAATTACCAAATTAGGATCTGAGAGATGGGCCGCATTAGCGAAAGTAGAAGAAGAAGATCGTGCTAAAAATTATCCTTCTTTAGAAGAATTGATGCCTACTATTTACAACGAACTAAATGAGTATCAAGAAAAACTAGAATTACATTACCGAGATATGCAAGATATGGAGTTTACCATGCAAGATGGAAAACTTTGGATTCTTCAAACCCGTAACGGTAAACGTACAGGATCTGCTATGGTGAAAATAGCCATGGAAATGCTTAAAGAAGGCTTAATCGATGAAAAAGAAACTTTATTGAGAATTGAGCCTAATAAGTTAGACGAATTATTACACCCTGTTTTTGATAAAAAAGCTTTGAAAAAAGCACATGTTATTGCACAAGGATTACCAGCGTCTCCGGGTGCCGCTACAGGTAAAATAGTATTCTTCGCAGACGAAGCTAATAAATACAAGCACAGTATTTTAGTAAGAATTGAAACGTCTCCAGAAGATTTAGAGGGAATGAATATTGCAAAAGGAATCTTAACTGCACGTGGAGGTATGACATCGCATGCAGCCGTAGTTGCTCGAGGTATGGGTAAATGTTGTGTTTCTGGAGCAGGAGCTTTAAAAATTGATTATAAAAGAAGAACATTAACGGTTGATGGTCACGAATATCATGAAGGAGACTGGATTTCGTTAAACGGTTCTACAGGAAATATTATTGAAGGAAAAGTAGCGACTAGTGAGCCAGAATTAAGTGGCGAATTTGCCGAAATAATGGAGTTATCTGATAAATATGCAACGATGCAAGTTAGAACGAATGCAGATACTCCTAAAGATGCACTTGTAGCTGTTAAATTTGGAGCACAAGGTATTGGATTAACTAGAACAGAACATATGTTCTTTGAAGTTGATCGTATTAAAGCCATGCGTGAAATGATTTTAGCCGATACTATTAAAGGTAGAAAAGAAGCCTTAAAAGAATTGTTGCCAATGCAACGATCCGATTTTGAAGGTATTTTTGAAGCTATGGCTGGTCTTCCAGTAACGGTACGATTATTAGATCCACCTTTACATGAGTTTGTGCCTCATCAGTTAGAAACGCAAAGAAAATTAGCTGAAGATATGCATGTTTCATTAGAATATGTTAAATCTAAGGTGGCTGAATTAGAGGAGTTTAACCCAATGTTAGGGCATAGAGGATGTCGATTAGGAATTACCTATCCAGAAATCACCGAAATGCAAGCAAGAGCTATTATTGAAGCTGCTTTAAATCTAAAAGAAAGAGGTATTGAAGCCAAACCAGAAATTATGATACCACTAATTGGCACTGTTGCTGAGTTTGAAAGTCAAGAAGCTGTTATTAGAGCAACTGCTAGTAAAGTATTTGAAGAAAGAAATGATACCATTGATTATTTGGTTGGAACCATGATTGAAATTCCTAGAGCAGCACTAACAGCAGATTTAATTGCTAATAAAGCCGAGTTCTTCTCTTTCGGAACGAACGATTTAACTCAAATGACCTTTGGTTATTCAAGAGACGATGCTGGTAAGTTCTTACCAATATATATAGAAAAAGGAATTTTAAAAGTAGATCCATTCGAAGTGCTTGATCAAGAAGGTGTAGGTCAATTAGTGAAAATGGGAACTGAAAAAGGTAGAAGCTCAAAACCAAATTTAAAAGTTGGTATTTGTGGTGAACACGGTGGAGAACCTAGTTCTGTAGAATTCTGCTATAATTCAGGAATGAACTACGTAAGTTGTTCACCTTTTAGAGTGCCAATTGCTCGTATTGCGTCAGCGCAAGCAGCAATTAAAAAATCCATGTAATTATTTGTTTTAAGTTTGAAAGGACCGGAGTAAGATGTATATCTTGCTTCGGTTTTTTTTTTACTTAAATAGTAAATAGATTAAGCACGACAATCTATTTCTACTTAATATTTAATAATCGAATTTAGCCCCAAAACTCAAATTTTGTGTTTTTCTTTTATTGATTTTATTCACTTTTCTTCATTTTAGAATAAAACATATAGCATATTATCTTATAAGATATGGTATTTTACCTCTTCATTAAATAGTCAAAAAATAATAAATTTTTTTATTAATGGGAGCCCTATATTTCAAACGTTTTCGTTGATTTTCGTAGTGTTAATAGGGGTTTTCATGATAATTATCAGTTTTAATAGGAATTGATATAATTAATTTTGAGCATTGATAATAAGATAGATTTTACAAAAAGATTAATATAATATAACATGGAAGTAAAGCAATTTAAAAGCGGAGTTTGGACAAAACAAGTCAACGTTAGAGATTTTGTAATTAACAATGTTACACCTTACCACGGAACTCATGATTTTTTAGTTGGACCAAGTCAAAGAACTCAAAAATTATGGGACATCTGTAAACAAGCAACCAAAGAAGAAAGACAAAATAATGGTGTGCGTTCTGTAGATACCGAAACAATTTCTACCATTAGTGCGTTTGATGCTGGTTACATCGATAAGGAAAATGAGGTAATTGTTGGTCTTCAAACAGATGTGTTGTTAAAAAGAACTATGAAACCTTTTGGAGGCTTTAAAGTGGTTCAAAAGGCATTGTCTGAACAAGGTTTAGAGCCAAATGTAAATTTAACCAATTTGTTTTCTAAATATGTAAAAACGCATAACGATGGCGTTTTTGATGCGTATACTGCAGAAATTAAAAAGTTTCGTTCTTTAGGATTCTTAACAGGATTACCAGATAATTATGCAAGAGGAAGAATTATTGGTGATTATCGTCGTATTGCTCTATATGGAATCGATTTCTTAATACAATCTAAAAAAGCCGATCAAGCTAATATTACTGGCCCTATGAGTGATGCTGTTATTCGTTTACGCGAAGAAGTGGCAGAGCAAATTAAGGCTTTAAAAGAAATGATTGACTTAGGTAAAACATACGGATTAGATTTAAGTCGTCCAGCCGAAAATGCTCAAGAAGCTGTGCAATGGACGTATATGGCTTATCTTGCCGCTGTAAAATCTCAAGATGGTGCTGCTATGTCTTTAGGTAATGTATCTACGTTCTTAGATATTTATATTGAAAACGATTTACAAGAAGGCTTAATTACAGAAGTAGAAGCTCAAGAATATATCGATCAATTTGTAATGAAATTACGTATGGTTCGTCATTTACGAATGAGTGCATATGACGAAATTTTTGCAGGAGATCCAACGTGGGTAACAGAAGCTATTGGTGGCATGTTTTCAGATGGAAGAAGTAAAGTAACAAAAACATCATTCCGTTTCTTAAATACACTTTACAATTTAGGGGCATCACCAGAACCAAATATTACCATTCTTTGGTCTGATGCCTTACCACAAAACTTTAAAGATTATTGTGCTAAAGTAGCCATCGATACGTCTTCAATTCAGTTTGAAAATGATAATCTAATGCGCACAAATCGCGGATCTGATGATTATGGAATAGCTTGTTGTGTGTCTTACCAAGAATTAGGAAAATCTATTCAATTCTTTGGAGCTCGTACCAATCTGGCAAAAACATTATTATTAGCTTTAAACGCTGGTCGATGTGAATTTACAGGAACCGAAGTTGTTTCAGGAATTCCAGAATATACCGATGAGTATTTAGATTTCGATAAAGTAATGGCTAACTTTAAAATAGCCATGAAAGAAGTTGCTCGTGTGTATAACGATTCAATGAATATTATTCACTACATGCATGATAAATATTATTACGAAAAAGCCCAAATGGCTTTAATAGATACCAATCCAAGCATAAATATTGCTTACGGTATTGCAGGTTTGTCGATTGTTGCAGATTCTTTATCAGCTATTAAATATGCTAAAGTAAAACCAATACGAAATGAGGAAGGGTTGACAGTTGATTTTAAAATTGAAGGAGAGTTTCCTTGCTATGGTAATGACGACGACCGCGTTGATACACTTGCCGCTCAAGCCGTTGCCGATTTCAATAATGAATTAAAACAACTACCTGTTTATAAAAATGCAGAACCAACAATGTCTGTTTTAACAATTACATCAAACGTGTCTTATGGTAAGAAAACTGGAGCAACACCAGATGGTAGAGCTTATGGAGTGCCATTTGCACCAGGAGCAAACCCAATGCACGGACGAGATAAAAATGGTGCCATTGCATCTTTAAATTCAGTGTCTAAAATTAAGTATCAAGATTCTTTAGATGGAATTTCAAATACATTTTCAATTGTTCCTAAATCTTTAGGTGCTTCAGAAGAAGATAGAATCGAGAATCTTGCAACAACGTTAGACGGTTATTTCTCAAGAAATGCACAACATTTAAATGTGAATGTGCTTAACAAAGAAACCTTGTTAGATGCTATGGAACACCCAGAAGAATATCCACAATTAACCATTCGTGTGTCTGGTTATGCGGTTAACTTTGTACGTTTAACAAAAGAACAACAAATGGAAGTTATTACAAGATCGTTTCACGAGTCTATGTAATTAGATTTTATACACATTGAGGGTGTTAGAAAGTTATATAGTTTAATTTTTTAGCACCTTTAACTTTAAAAAAAATATAGCTATTAAAACCGAAGAACACATATTAAGAGTACATTCAATTGAATCCTTTGGAACGCATGACGGACCAGGAATTAGGATGGTAGTTTTTTTACAAGGGTGTAAATTGAAATGCTTGTATTGTCATAACCCAGATACCATAGAAACCTCGGGAGGTACCGAATATAACATTGAAGAGCTCGTGCAAATGGCACTAAAAATGAAACCGTATTTTGGACGACGAGGAGGTGTAACTGTTTCTGGAGGCGAGCCTTTGTTACAGTCTAAAGAATTAGTTCCGTTTTTTAAACGTTTAAAAGAGGAAGGTATTCACACGAATGTTGACACAAACGGGCGAATTTTAAATCATTTTACGGTTGAATTGCTTGACGATTATGCCGATTTGGTAATGCTAGATATTAAGCACATGACTGAAGATGGCTATGAAGCCTTAACAGGAATGCGCAACAAAGAAACCACGTTTACATTTGCAAAACACCGCGAAGCTTCAGGGAAAGCCATGTGGCTTCGTTATGTTTTAATTCCCGAAATTACTAACAACCCAGAGTTGTTGCATGCCATGGGAGACTATTTCAAAGATTATAAAACCATTGAAAAAATCGAAATTCAGCCATACCATAAATTAGGAATTCATAAATGGGAAGCTTTAGGTTGGGAATATCAGTTAAAAGATGCTCGTGAAAACACACCCGAAGAAATTAAGGCAGCTGCCGAAATTTTAAAAAACTATTTTAAAGAAGTTAAAATTAATTAGAAAGATGTTGTAAACGCAACACAAACGCATACGCATGAATACGCCTAACGAAGTAATAAAGATAGTAAACAAACTATCTCAAAATAAAAGTGAATACAAAGTAAGTAAAACATTAATTCTAGCTGTTTTGGCAGGTGCCTATATTGCTTTTGGAGGTTTATTGGCACATATTGTTGGCGGTGGTTCACCAGGTATTGCAGCCAGCAACCCTGGGATTGTTAAGTTTCTGTATGGAGCAACCTTCCCAATTGGTTTAATTCTCGTGGCTGTAGTAGGCGCGGAGCTTTTTACTGGTAATAATGCGTATTTTATTCCTAGTATAATAAACAAAAAATTAGGCGTTAGTAAAATGCTTAAAAATTGGGGGCTGGTCTACGTAGGGAATTTTATTGGGGCTGTTTTTGTCGCCTATGTGATTACACATTTAACACACATTGTAAGTGCCTCTCCTTTTAAGGAAGCCGTTTTTAGCGTTGCTGAAGGAAAAACTAGTCATACGTTTTTAGTTACCTTTATAAAAGGGATAGGCGCCAATTGGTTGGTTTGTTTAGCAGTTTGGCAGGGCATGGCAGCCAAGAACACAACAGGTAAAATATTTGCCATCTGGTGGCCTGTAATGGCTTTTGTGACCATGGGGTTTGAACATAGTATTGCCAATATGTTTTTCGTTCCATTAGCAATTTTTGAAGGTGCCGATATTACATGGGCAACCTTTATAATAAACAACCTTATTCCTGCTACATTAGGTAATATTGTAGGAGGAGCTCTTTTTGTAGGTTTACCTTACGGGTACTTATTTGGTCACGATAAGTAAAGTTAATGGTACTTTAATTCATATTTAAACCAATTACATATGTGATATGGCATATTAACGTTTTCTAAACACTCCTGAAAATAATAAACCACCTATAATTCCCATGAGTGTAAAGGCAACTTGTTCGTAAAGATTATCAGCAATGATAATAGATGAATTTAAAAAAGAGTTACTAAGTCCCATAAACGATTTACTACCTGGAACAAGCATGACAAGTCCTTGTGTTAAATACACTGTTTTTGGAGTTTTAGTAATTCTATTAAATAAATTACTAATAGCAACAGCAGCAATAGTTCCAATAAAGGTGCTAAATAATACGCCATATCCTGAAAATAATACGGTTAGAAAGAATACAGAAACTCCTGTTATTACACCAAAAAGCATATCTTTTTTACGAACTTGAAAAATGGCTAAAAGACTTACTGAAAACAATGGGATACCACAAAACATAATCCATCTAGGTAAATCAGATATATGAACTAATAGCTTAAAATCAATGATTGAAGCCATTAAAGCCAAACCAAGTAATACACCAAAAAATTGTTTGAATAATGAGATGATTGCATCAAATAGTTTGGCGCCTCCAGACACTAAATTTTTTGATGTAATTTCTTCTAAAGCAGTGGTTATTGCCAATCCGGGAATAAATACGATAATAGCCGATAAGATGGTAATCCCGACATTAAACTCGGGAAATATTAGATGTAATAAACTTGCGAAAACGGTAATTATAAATGAAATTAAGGATTCTAAAATGGTTTCTAAATAATTAGACTTACCAGACAAATAAACAAACGGATACGCAAGAGCACCCAATACTAAAGCAAAAACAAAAGAAATCCAATTGGTGCCAATCATTAAACTAAACGCTCCAGATGCAATGGCATACGAAATGGTTAAAATAAAATGATTTGTTTTTTTTGTTTCTGCATTAATTTTTTCTAATTCAGGAATAACTTCAGAGCTGTCAATTTCTTTTGAAATTACCTTATTTGTAACTTCATCAACACTAGATAGTCCTCCTAAATTTAAAACTCCAGGAGGAATGCATTCTATATAATTGTAGGTTTGTTCATCTTCATAAAACACATAATTTATCCATGTTGGCAAATCCATAAAAACACCATAAATACCTTGTGTTTTCGCCACTTTTGTTAAATAAGATTGTATTTTATACGAAGGTACACCGTATATATGCAATGCCTTACCTAATTCAATAATATGTTTATATTTTTCAGGAATTTTCATTGCAAATACGTCCCATTAATTCGGCTTTTTAAAAAGAAAAAATAAATATGTTTGGCTATTGTTTTTTAGCTAACCATTTTTTAGCATTCACAAAAGCTTCTAACCAAGGCGATACTTCGTCTTTTCTACCTTCTGGATAATGCGCCCAATTCCATTGAAACGTTGAACGTTCAATGTGAGGCATAGTTACTAAATGTCTACCTGTTTTATCGCATATCATAGCCGTGTTAAAGTCCGATCCATTTGGGTTATGCGGATATTTAGCATAGCTATATTTTGCAACAATATGATATTTGTCTTCTGAATATGGTAAACTAAACTTTCCTTCACCATGAGAAATCCAAACGCCAAGGGTTGAACCCGCAAGTGTAGAAAGCATCACTGAATTATTTTCTTGAATTTTTACAGATGTGAAGGCGCTTTCATGTTTATGTGAATCGTTATGAACCATTTTACCATGAATGTCGTGTTCCGGATTAATTAAATCTAGTTCCATCCATAATTGGCATCCATTACAAATTCCAACCGATAAAGTGTCTTCTCTTTTGAAGAAATTTTGAATCGCCTTATTTGCTTTTTCATTATATTTAATAGCACCAGCCCAACCTTTTGCAGATCCTAAAACGTCTGAATTACTAAAACCACCAACCGCACCTAAAAACTGAATATCTTCTAAGGTTTCACGACCCGAAATTAAATCGGTCATATGCACGTCTTTCACATCAAAACCTGCTAAATACATAGCGTTTGCCATTTCTCTCTCGGAGTTACTTCCTTTTTCACGTAAAATGGCTGCTTTAGGTCGTTTTTCATTCGGAACAGATTGCTTCACTGCGTTCTCGATGGCGTCTTCTAATTTTCCTGTAAAATGTTTTGGAAATTTATATTGTAGCGGTTGATTTTTATAGTTATTGTATCGCTCTCTAGCCAAACCATTTGCTGTTTGTTTTTGGTCTAATAAATACGACGTTTTATACCAAACATCGCGCAATCTTGAAACCGTCATGGTGAATACTTCTGTACCATTTATGATACTTAATACATCACTTTCGGTAACCTTTCCTATGTTGAAAAACTCAATATTTGCTTCGGAAAGTGTTTTTTCAATGGAATCATCTTTCGCCTGAATTACAATACCGGCATTTTCAGCAAATAATATTTTGAATGAATCTTTTTCAGCCAATGCAGAAAGATCTAATTTGGCTCCTAGATTCGTGTCAGCAAAACACATTTCAAGCAAGGTTGTAATTAATCCACCTGAAGCCACATCGTGACCCGCAATTATTTGTTCATTTCGTATTAATCCTTGAATGGTATTAAAAACGTTCTTAACGTATGCAGCATCTCGTACATTTGGTGTTTCGTTACCAATTTTATTTAAGATTTGCGCAAACGAACTACCACCTAATTTAAAATCATCTTGAGATATATTGATGTAGTAAATAGCTCCGCCAGTTTTCTTAAATACAGGCTCGACTACTTTAGAAATATCATTGCAATGTCCTGCTGCTGAAATAATTACAGTTCCTGGAGAAATCACATCGCCATCGGGATATTTTTGCTTCATAGAAAGCGAATCTTTTCCAGTTGGAACGTTGATACATAGATCGATAGCAAATTCTGAAACAGCTTGAACGGCTTCATACAAACGTGCATCTTCACCCTCATTTTTACAAGGCCACATCCAGTTGGCAGATAATGAAACCGATTTTAAATCATCTTTTAAAGGCGCCCACATAATATTGGTCAATGCCTCAGTAATCGAGTTTCGACTACCAGCAACCGGATCAATTAATCCTGAAATAGGCGAGTGCCCAATAGAGGTTGCAATACCTTCTTTTCCTTTATAATCTAGGGCCATAACCCCAACATTATTTAAAGGAATTTGTAACGGACCAACACATTGTTGTTTAGCAACTTTTCCGCCAACACAACGGTCAACCTTGTTTGTTAACCAATCTTTACAGGCAACTGCTTCAAGTTGTAAAACTTGCTCTAAATAGTCATGAAACTTATTGGTATTGTATTCTAAATCACTGTAATTTCGATTGACTGTTATGTCAGACATGATGGTTTTTGGAGAACTACCAAACATATCTTCCATGGCCATGTCCATAGGTTTATGGCCACTGGTTTTAGATTCAAACGTAAAACGGTTATCACCCGTAACATCACCAACGGTATACATTGGTGACCGTTCGCGTTCTGCGATACGTTGTAAAGTATCAATATGTTTTTCGGCAATCACTAATCCCATACGTTCCTGAGATTCGTTGCCTATAATTTCTTTATCAGAAAGCGTTGGATCTCCTACAGGAAGTGCGTCTAAATCGATATTTCCGCCAGTATCTTCAACCAATTCAGATAAACAATTTAAATGTCCGCCTGCCCCATGATCGTGTATCGACACAATAAAATTTTCGTCACTTTCAACCATACCACGAACGGCATTGGCAGCACGTTTTTGCATTTCTGGGTTAGAACGTTGCACCGCGTTTAACTCGATGCCCGAAGCAAAGGCTCCAGTATCTGCAGAAGAAACCGCAGCGCCACCCATACCAATACGATAATTTTCGCCACCAAGAATAACAATTTTATCTCCCGTTTGTGGTTTGTCTTTTAAAGCTTGGTCTTTTTTACCATAACCAATACCACCAGCTTGCATAATCACTTTATCGAAACCAAGTTTACGCTGAGACCCTTCGACTGAGCTCAGGGTGACATCATTATGTTCATCGTGTTCAAACGTTAAAACCGATCCGCAAATAAGCGGTTGTCCAAATTTATTTCCAAAGTCTGAAGCGCCGTTGGATGCTTTTATTAAAATATCCATGGGCGTTTGATACAACCATTTTCGTTCTGGAAATGCTTTTTCCCAAGGCCTTTCTTTTTCTAAACGAGAATAAGATGTCATATAAACTGCGGTTCCCGCAAGTGGTAAAGATCCTTTTCCTCCGGCTAATCTGTCTCTAATTTCTCCACCCGAACCCGTAGCTGCACCGTTAAAAGGTTCTACCGTTGTTGGGAAATTATGTGTTTCCGCTTTAAGTGAAATAACCGATTCAAAATCTTTTGTTTGGTAGTAATCTGGTTTATCGGCAGTTTTAGGAGCAAATTGCTCTACAACAGGTCCATCTATAAACGCCACATTATCTTTATATGCTGAAATAATGGAATTCGGATGTTGTTTCGAAGTTTCTTTAATTAATTTGAATAACGAGGTTGGTTTTTCAACGCCATCAATTACAAACATGCCATTGAAAATTTTATGACGACAGTGTTCTGAGTTTACTTGCGAAAATCCAAACACTTCAGAATCAGTTAGAGGACGGCCTATTTTTTTTGAAACACCTTCTAAATAAGCAACTTCTTCATCACTCAATGATAACCCTTCTTGTTGGTTATAAGTTGCAATATCTTCAATATTAAGAATAGGTTCAGGCTGAATATTTATGATAAACGATTTCTGATTTAAACCACTAAATTTCTCTGAAATCATAGGGTCGAAATCCTTAAAATCTTCAGAAATGGCATGAAACTCTTCAATACGAATAATGTCTGAAACACCCATATTTTGAGTAATTTCGACAGCATTGGTGCTCCAAGGAGTTATCATGGCAGCGCGCGGACCAACAAAAAAAGCATCGATTGATGCTTGCTCTATTTTGGGTTGGTTACCAAATAACCAAACTAATTTGGATATGGTTTCGGTTGATAATTCTTTTGTTGTTTGAACAGCAAAAATCTTACTGTTTGCGTTTCCAAAGAAATGAATCATTTTAGATGTTTTATGGTTGTGTTTTCAAAATGCAAAAATACACTTTTTTGTGCATTATGCTTTTCTTTTTTAGTTAAACCATTAGCTGTTATTAACAGTATTTTCAACAATATTAAGAGAAGTGTTTTTTAAGAATTGTTGAAACAGCGCTATGATAAGACCGCCCAAATAAATTTAAATGCACTAACAAATAATATAACTGATACACCTCAATTCGCGTAGGTGTATATCTGTCTTCGGGTAAAATGCTATGGTAACTTTTATAAAAAGCATTCCCGAAACCTCCAAATAGTTTAGTCATAGCAATATCAACTTCATGATGACCAAAATACAGAGCGGGATCGATAAGGTAAGGATCGCCTTTTGTTGATATCAGATAATTGCCACTCCATAAGTCGCCATGTAAAAGCGATGGTTTTATATTCTCAAATAAATTATTTAGGTTTTCTTGAATTTTAGATTCTGAAGGACATTCAGCGTCCGACAAATGACCTGATTGTTTTGCCAATTCCAGTTGAGGTAGCAAGCGTTCATTTTTGTAAAACTCCAACCAAGATTGATAGGTTTTGTTCCTTTGTTTTAAACTACCGATAAAGTTATCTTCGTCTAAGCCAAAACAATTTTTAGTAACTTGGTGTAATTCAGCTAATTTTGCGCCAAAGGTTTTAAAATCGATGTTTGAGGGCGATTTACTTACAATATATTCTAAAATCAAGAATGAATGGTTGTCAAAACGGTCGTAACAAATTATCTGAGGCGTTTTAATCGTTTTTGTGTTTTCAATACGCTTCAACGCATTGGCTTCGGCTTGAAACATGTTAAAAGCACTTTCAGAAGTATTTACTTTTAATAAAAAGATATGATGAGGTGTTTTAAGTTTATAAGCTTGCGAAATATCACCTCCCGAAACAGGGTTTAGGCTCGTAATAGTTTTGTTTAATAAACCGGAAATATAGTTTTGAAACCGTGCATTCATACTATAAAAATAAAAAAGACCATCGAAATAGATGGCCTTGGTATGTATAAGTTTTTAAAACTATTGTGTTCGTTCTAAAAGCGCCATATAAAACCCATCAAAACCAGATTTGTGAGAGAGCACTTTGTTGTCTTTTACTAAAGAGAAATTTGCTCCAGCTTCCGATTTTAAAAATGTATTTACTTGCTTTTGGTTTTCAGAAGGCAACACAGAACAGGTTGCATACACTAATTGACCTCCAGCTTTGACCATTCTAGAATATTGTTGTAAAATCTCTTGTTGAGTGATTTTTATTTTATCAATAAAATCGGGTTGAAGTTTCCATTTAGCATCGGGGTTTCTTCTTAAAACACCTAAGCCAGAACAAGGCGCATCAATCAGCACCCGGTCTGCTTTATCATAAAGTTTCTTAATAACTTTAGTCGATTCAATAGCCCTTGTTTCAATGTTATGAGCTCCGTTTCTTTTCGCACGGCGTTTTAATTCATTTAGTTTATTGCCATAAATATCCATAGCAATTATTTGCCCTTTATTTTCCATTAATGATGCTATGTGAAGTGTTTTTCCACCGGCTCCGGCACAAGCATCAACGACACGCATACCTGGTTTTACATCTAAAAATTCGGCAACTAATTGTGATGAGGCATCTTGTACTTCAAAAAAACCATTTTTAAATGCTTCAGTTTGAAACACATTCGCACGTTCTTTTAATTTTAACGCATTCGGGTAATCAGGTAAAAAATCAGTTTCAATATCTAAATCAAAAAGTTCAGCTTGAAGTTTTTCTTTAGTTGTTTTTAAGGTGTTTACTCTTAAAATAACATCGGCTTGCTCGTTTAAAGCAGCTATTTCTTTGGTCCAAACATCTTTGCCCAGTTCTTTTTCACCCAGCTCATCCATCCAATCGGGAATCGATTCTTTGAGTTTTCTAATTTTAGATAATTCATCAAAACGACCTTTTATTTTTCGTGTAGGTGTTTTTTCAAAATACGACCAATCGGGTAATTTTATTCCTTTTAAGGTTGCCCAAACAGCAAACATGCGCCAAAGATTATCTCTATCGAAAGGCTCTTTAACTTCAGCAATTTCAGCATACAAGCGTTTCCAACGAACAATATCATAAGTGGTTTCGGCAACAAAAGCTCTGTCTCGAGCGCCCCATCGTTTGTCACGTTTTAAAAGTTGTTGAATAACTTTATCGGCATAGTTTCCTTCATTAAAAATTAAGGTTAATCCATCAATAACCGAAAAGCATAAATTTCTGTGTAATCGCATCTTGTATAAATAAGTGTGCAAAGTTACATTTAATTCATTAATTCAAAGGTTTTGTAACTTAAATGAATCTGATATTTTTGTAAATTAGTTAACTAATTCAAATTAAAAAATATTCTACAAATATTACTAGTAAAGTTTTAAACCCTATAAAATGACAAAGATAACTTGTTTTGGAGAAGTGTTATGGGATGTGTTTCCTACTCATAAAAAAATTGGTGGAGCGCCTTTAAATGTAGCAACAAGGTTAAAGTCTTTTGATAATGAAGTGTCAATGATCAGCCGTATAGGAGATGATAAAAAAGGAAATAAAATCATTGATTTTTTTTATAAAAATCAGGTAAATACAGATGGTATTCAATTGGATTACACCTATAAAACAGGTAAAGTAAAAGTGATGCTTAATGAAAAAGGATCTGCTTCATACGATATAAAATACCCAAGTGCGTGGGATAAAATTGAATTAACCGATGTTGCAAAATTAATAGTAAAATCGTCTGATGCTTTTGTTTTTGGAAGCTTAGTAGCTAGAGACGATAAGTCAAGAGAAACACTTTACAATTTATTACCATTAGCAAAATATAAAATTTTTGATGTAAATTTAAGAGAACCCTATTATACTCAAGAAGTTCTTATCCATTTAATGAATCAAGCTGATTTTATAAAGTTTAACGATGAAGAAATTCTTGAAATTGCAAACTATTTAGATTCAAAATCTCAATCATTAGAGCAGAATATTCGTTTTATTTCTGAAAAAACAAATACAAAATCAATTTGTGTTACTAAAGGAAGCCATGGAGCAGTTCTGTTTCATAATGATAAATTTTATAACAATAGTGGTTACCAAGTTGTTGTTAAAGACACTGTTGGTGCAGGCGATTCGTTTTTGGCAAGTTTAACAGATAGGCTTTTAAAAAACGCTTCACCACAAGAAGCTGTAAATTTTGCTTGTGCTGTTGGAGCTCTTGTTGCAAGTTGTGAAGGGGCTAATCCTATAATTACAGATGCTCAAATTAAAAATTTAATGAATCCTTGTTGATTTAAAGTAATAAGAAATTAACAGATAAATTCTGTGCTGTTAATTAACAACTAAAGCTTCATGTTTATGTCATGAAGCTTTTCTATTTTTATACAAATTTAAATCTTATGAAGACTCGCTTATTTCTTTTGCTTTTAGTTTCTTGTTTCGGTTGTAAACAAGCGGTTACAATAACGCCTAGAAATTTTACATCAGTAGAAATAAAACCGCTTTATACAGATTCCTTCTTAAGCATTCGAGCAATAGATATCTTAGATGATGAAAGTTTAGCTTTTGCGGCTAATAATGGTGCTTTTGGACTTTATAATCCAATGAAAGATAGCTGGATGATTTCAAAACAAAAGTTTGACAGTTTGAATTTACACTTTAGAGCAGTTGCTCATACGGCAACAGATTTTTTTATGTTAAGTATTGAAAGTCCAGCCCTATTATTTAAAACAGGCGATACAGGACGAATGCAATTAGTTTATAGAGAAGATGGTGTAGGTGTTTTTTATGATGCTATGACGTTTTGGAATAATCAAGAAGGTATTGCCGTTGGTGATAGTGTAGGTGGATGTTTATTAATTATTATTACCAGAGATGGAGGTAAAACATGGAAGAAAATGTCATGTAACGATTTACCTGAAGCTGAAGATGGTGAAGGAGCTTTTGCGGCAAGTAATACAAACATTAAAACGATAGGCGATAAAACCTGGATTGCAACAACAAGTGGCACTATTTACTATTCTGAAAATAAAGGAATCTCATGGAAAGTTATTAAAACACCTATAGTTCATGAGAAAAACACTGAAGGAATTTATTCAATTGATTTTTATGATGACTTGAATGGTTTTGCGATTGGTGGCGATTATACCAACCCTGATGATAATGTAGCTAATAAAATTAAAACTACAGATGGAGGCAAAACATGGCAAATAGTAGCAAAAAGTCAAGAACCTGGTTATAGAAGTTGTGTGCAGTACATACCAAATAGAGAAGGGAAGGAGTTAGTTGTAGTAGGGTTTAAAGGAATAGACTTTTCTAATGATTCGGGCATTACTTGGAAACATTTAAGTGATGAAGGATTTTATACTATTAGGTTTTTAAATGATAGCGTTGCTTATGCAGCCGGTAAAGGAAGAGTTTCAAAAATACAATTCAAGTAAAAAAAACAGGAGCCATTGGCTCCTGTTTTTTTTAATCTTTAGCATTCCTCATGCCTCGCCTATTTTTAAACTCTTCAAATATTTTGTGTTTAAAATCATCTTCAACTTTATTGAGTAGAATTATTTTTTTGGGAGAAATTACTTTTAGTAAGTCATTCACGTAATTCTCTTTTAAAGTATACTTTTTCTTTTCAATAACACGAATTTCATTCAGCAAAGCTTCAGCATCTTTATCAGTTATATTTTGAAAATCAATATTTTTTCTTTTTTCATATGATTGACGTCTAAGCCTCATGTATTCTTCTTCAAAACTATTGTAAACGGGCCAAAAAGCTTGTGCTTCCTTTTCTGTTAAATTTAGTTTTTCAGTTATAAATGCAATTTTTAAGGTTTTTATTTTATCTCTATTATCTTGTGAAAAGGAAACTAGATAAAAACCTAAAACAAAGATTATAGTTAATATTTTTTTCATAGTTCTAGTATTGAGTTACTTATTTAGTTTGAAATTATATCTTCAATTTCTGAATTTTCAAAAACATAATCTTCTAATGATTCTTCTTGGAAATTTAATTCAATAGAATCAAAATCATCTAAATCTTCATTAGTTAACAGTGATGCCATATCGGTTGTTTGAAAATCTTCATTTAAAAGATAGTTTTCAATGCTGACGGTTTCAATATTATCTAAAGTTAAAGTGTTTTTTTGTGTATAAAACACATTAAACATAAGTATTAAACTTGCAGCAATAGCAGTTGCGTAAGCAGCTTTTTTCCATGTGAATAATTTAATTACTTTAGGTTTGTTGTCTTTTTTAACAGCTTCAGTTATATAGGAATCTAATGACTTAAAATAGTCTTCAGGAACTTTAAAACCAGTATTTTTTGAAGTCTCTTTGAGTTTTAATTCACTTAAAAGCATGTCTTCAAAGTTCTCAAAGTAATCTTTAGGGACTTTAAAACCTGTTTTATTCATATTATTTAAACTATTTGTTTTCATTGTATATATAGGACTAGTTTTTTGTGTAAAAGTTTAATTGTTAGTTAAATACTGTTCAATTTTTTTTACTGCAATATGGTAAGATGCTTTTAGAGCACCTTCACTTGTCTCTAAAATATCTGACAGATCCTTAAATTTTAAATTCTCAAAATATTTCATATTAAATACCAATTGTTGCTTTTGAGGCAATTTAGCAATGGCTTGTTGTAATTTTAATTGAATTGCATCTCCTTCAAAATAGACATCAGTTGTTAATTTTTCTATAGCCCTTTGTTGCAAATCTTCATTTGAAACTTGTAAATGCTTTGCTTTTTTATTTAAAAATGAAATAGCTTCGTTAGTTGCTATTCTGTACATCCATGAAAACAACTTGCTTTCTCCTTTAAATGAATTAATGTTTTTATAAACCTTTATAAAGGTATTTTGCAATACGTCATCTGCATCGTCATGCGTCTTAACAATATTGCGTATATGCCAGTATAATCGCTCCTTATAAAGAGAGACTAATTCTTTAAAGGCAAGATCAATATTTTTATTAGATTTAAGTTGTTCTACTAATTGATATTCAGGAGTCACAAGCGCCATTTAATTATTAGACTATTCAAGATACTAAAAGTTTAATACCCAATTGATATTATTTTTAATTTTGATGAAAAACACAAAAACATAATTATTTGATAAACAATTAAATAGATTTAAAATAATCGACGAAAGGTAAAATAAAAACGATTAAATACATTTTTTCTTGTGGGATAGATTTTTTTAATATACTTTTACAGTATTAAAACCTACTTATGTTCTTTGTTTGCCCCAAATCTTACGATGAACAAAAAAAAGGATAGAAGCCCAAATCTCTATCCTTTTTTATTTTTATATGTTCTAGTGAATGGAAAGTCATCCTAAATTCTGCATGTCCACCAGTTTTTTATACATACCATTTTTGGCAATAAGCTCATTGTGAGTACCTTTTTCAGCTATTGATCCTTTTTGAAGTACAATAATTTCATCGGCATTTTGAATAGTAGAAAGTCTGTGAGCGATAACAATGGAGGTTCTATTCTTCATCATATTTTCTAAAGCAACTTGAACAAGACGCTCGCTTTCTGTATCAAGGGCAGAAGTAGCTTCGTCTAATATCATAATAGGAGGGCCTTTAAGAACTGCTCTCGCAATACTTAATCGCTGTTTTTGACCACCGGAAAGTTTGTTTCCAGAATCCCCTATATTGGTTTCTATACCTTCTGGTAAGTCTTTAACAAACTCCCATGCATTTGCCACTTTTAAAGCATCTATAACATCTTCATCAGTAGCGTGTTCATCACCCAATTTAAGGTTGTTTTTGATGCTGTCATTAAACAAAATAGCATCTTGTGTAACAATACCTAACTGACTTCGTAAAGATTTTGTAGTGAAGTCTCTAATGTCGGTTCCATCAATTAAAATCTGACCCTTATTAATGTCATAAAATCGAGTTATTAGATTTGCAATGGTAGATTTTCCACTTCCTGATTGTCCAACAAGGGCAACGGTTTTTCCTTTAGGAATGGTTAAAGAAAAATCTTTTAAAACAAACTCTTTTTCATATTTAAATGAAATATTTTTAAATTCTATGTTAGAATCAAATCCAGTTTTAACAATAGCATTGTCTTTATCTTTTAAAGGGTTTGGCGTATCTATAATTTCTTGTATTCTCTCTGCTGCTGCATTTCCTTGTTTGATATTATAGAGCCCTCTTGAAATTGCTTTAGCAGGAGTTAATATATAATAAGCTAAGCCCATATATACTAAAAAAGAACTTCCATCTAAACCACCAGAGGTTCCTTCTTTTAAAACTAATTGACCTCCATACCATAATAAAACAGCTATTGCTAAAATACCTGTAACTTCACTAGCTGGAGACGCCAAATTTTGTCGATTCATTAATTTATTTGAATAACCATAAAAACGAGTTGAAGATTCCTCAAATTTATCATTGAATTTTTCTTCTGCATTAAAACCTTTTATTATTCTTAAACCTGTTAAGGTTTCTTCTAGAATTGTTAAAATAGTTCCTTGTTCAGTTTGAACACGATCTGATTTTCTTTTTAGGCTTTTGCCGATTCTAGAAATAATTAAACCAGTAATGGGAATAAAAATAAAAACAAATAAGGTAAGACTAGGACTTAAGTAGAGCATAGCTATTATAGTAAATATAATAGTTAAAGGCTCCCTAATAATAAGCTCTAAAACGGGTAGCATTGAGTATTGAAGTGTTGAAACATCATTTGTAACACGAGCCATAATATCACCTTTCTTTTGCTCAGAAAAATAGGAAAGAGGTAATTCTACAGTTTTTTTATAAACAGCATTTCTTAAATCCCGGACAACACCGTTTCGTAGAAAAACCATGAAATAATTGGCTAAGTAACCAAACAAGTTTTTTAATAAAAAAGCAATAATAATTAACCCTACAACAAAAATAAGAGCTTTGGATTTGTCTCCACCTGTAAATTCATGCATTTGGAATGACAAGTAATTTTCAGCATAATCACCTAATTTTGACAAACCTTTATAAACGGGTTTTACAAGTTGAGTTTGTTCTTTCTGTTTAAAAATAACGTCTAGCATAGGTTTTAATGCTATCATTGAAAGCGTACTAAATAAAGCAAAAAACACATTTGAAATAATGTGTCCTAAAGCAAATTTTTTATAAGGCTTCGCATATTTTAAAACATTTATAAATTGATTCATTTACTATAGCTATTTTTATTAATATGCTCTAAACGAAAACGACTATAGGTAATTCGTTTAGAGCATATTTAAATTAGAATTTATTTTTATGCCAGTTTCATATCTTGAACAATAGCATCAATTTTTTGTTCCAATTTTTGTTCCGTTGTTTTGAACGCTGACACATTGTCTAATTTAGTATTGACACTGATATAGAATTTTATCTTAGGCTCTGTTCCGCTTGGTCTTAAAGCTACTTTACTTCCATCTTCAGTATAATAAATAAGTACGTTTGATTTTGGAATGTCAATAGTTTCTTCTTTGCCCGTAATCATGTTTTTAGTTATTGATAGTTGGTAGTCTTCAACTTTAACAACTTTAGAACCATTAACTACAGTTAGAGGATTTTCTCTTGCATCAACCATCATTTGTTTTATTTCTTCAGCACCTTCAATACCCTTTTTAGTAAGTGATATTAAGCGTTCTTTATAAAATCCATGAGTTACATAAAGTTTTATAAGTTCCTCAAAAAACGAACTGCCTTTAGCTTTAGCTTGAGCAGCCACTTCGCAAGCCAATAAGGTTGAGGTAACGGCATCTTTATCTCTAACAAAATCACCTACCATAAAGCCGAAACTTTCTTCGCCACCACCAATAAAATCTAGATTTTTAAAATCGTGTATTAGTTTGGCAATCCATTTAAACCCGGTTAAAACAATTTTACTTTCAACGTTATAGGCATCACCAAGAACAGACATCATTGGTGTAGAAACAATAGTAGAGGCTATAAATTCATTTCCAGTTATTTTACCTTCATGTTGCCATTGCTTAAGTAAAAAGTCAGTCATCATAAGCATGGTTTGATTACCATTAAGCAATTGCAATTTGTTTTCAGAATTACGAACAGCAACCCCCAATCTATCACAATCAGGATCGGTACCAATAACAATATCAGCATTTACTTTGTCTGCTAATTCTAAAGCCATTTTTAAAGCTGCAGGTTCCTCTGGGTTTGGAGAAGCAACCGTTGGAAAATCACCATTAGGTACTTCTTGTTCTTTAACAATATGAACGTTTTTGTAACCAGCTCTTTTCAGTGTTTCAGGAACTAAAGTAATTGAAGTTCCGTGTAAGGAAGTGAATACAATAGTTAAGTTATCTTTTGCTGATTGATTAGTGTTAAAGCTTCCTTTTTCAACGGAGGCATTAATAAAAACATCATCAACATCTTTTCCTATATAATGAATTAAGGAGTCGTTTGCGTCAAATTTTATATTTGAATAAGGCGTTTCATTTATTTTATTTACAATTTCTGTGTCTTGAGGCGGAACTAACTGACCACCATCTTGCCAATAAACTTTATATCCATTATATTCTGGCGGGTTGTGTGATGCTGTTAATACAATACCACAATGGCAGTTTAAATATTTTAAGGCAAATGAAAGCTCTGGTGTAGGACGCAAATCTTCAAACAAAAAGACTTCAATTCCGTTTGCTGAAAATACATCGGCAACAACTTTGGCTAATGTTTTACTGTTGTGCCTACAATCGTATGCGATAGCCACCTTTGGTGTTTCATCAGGGAAATACTCAAGCATATACTCACTTAAACCCTGAGTACTTCTACCCAACGTATATTTATTTATTCTATTGGTACCAATTCCCATAACACCCCGCATTCCTCCAGTTCCAAATTCTAAGTCTTTATAAAAACTTTCCTTTAAACCTTCAGGATTTAAAGCAATGGTTTCTTTTATTTGGTCTTGAGTTTCTTTGTCAAAAGCAGGAGTTAACCAAGCATTAACACGTTCTAAAAGTTCCGGTTCAATATGTGTCATAATATATTTTATATAAATTGTCTATAAAAATAAACAAATGGAAGAAATAATTTTAATAAGCTACTTGCTTAATTGAAATTAAATGTAACCATTTTGAAAGATTAATTAAAATTTAATTCTGTTTTTACTGAGTATCGTTTTCTGTCTGATTTAGATCGTAAAATAATTTCTCCTAAAAATCCAGCAACGAAAAACTGTGTGCCTATAATCATGGTAGATAAAGCAATATAAAATTGAGGCCGTTGTGTTATTAAGCGTCCGTTTGGATGCAAAAAAAGTTTATCAATACCTAAATATAAAGCAAATCCAAAACCTATAGCAAACATAATAACTCCCCAAGTGCCAAATAAATGCATTGGACGTTTGCCAAAGCGTGATAAAAACCAAATAGTTATGAGGTCTAAAAATCCATTTATAAAACGGTCCATGCCAAATTTGGTCTCGCCATATTTTCTGGCTTGGTGTTTAACCACTTTTTCACTTATTTTATTAAAACCTGCATTTTTTGACAACACAGGAATATAACGATGCATTTCACCATTAACATCTATGTTTTTAACAACCTCTAATCGATAGGCTTTAAGCCCACAATTAAAGTCGTGTAGTTTAACACCAGATGTTTTTCTAGCAGCCCAGTTAAATAATTTAGAAGGTAAGTTTTTTGACAATATAGAATCATACCGTTTCTTTTTCCAGCCAGAAACCAAATCAAGTCCGTCATTTATAATCATATTGTAAAGTTCTGGAATTTCCTCTGGATTGTCTTGTAAATCCGCATCCATAGTAATAACAACATCTCCTTGCGCTTTTTCAAAGCCAGCATGAAGAGCTTGTGATTTTCCGAAATTTTTAAGAAAGCGAATCCCTTTTATTTGGTTGTCTTTGGAGGATAATGTTGTGATGACCTCCCATGATTTATCCGTACTGCCATCATCAATAAAAATAATCTCATAAGAAAAATGATTGGATTGCATAACTTTAGCAATCCAATCATGTAATTCTGTTAATGATTCTTGTTCGTTAAGTAGTGGTATGACTACAGATATGTTCATTTAGTTTTTCTCAATAATTGAAGTTTCAAAAATACTGAAAAAAAATAAGCTTTTATTGTTGTTCGCGTTTCATTATTAATCCACCAATTAGTGAGTAGATTAAACCAAAAATAGCACTAAAGGCGATAAATATAGCTGATCCAACAAATGGATTCGTTAATACTTCTCGAACAGAGGCAGATTTCTCAATCATTTCTTCTGTTAAAGCGCCACTTTCCAATTGTCTATCCATTTCAGCTTTCATAACTTGTTGTGTAAATTCTGGATCGATTACATAATTAAATAGTAAATTGTAAACAGTAAATACTAATGCACTAATAACAGCCGTGGCTAACCCTATTTTAATGGCATCACTTAGCGATAACAAATTGCCTTGCGTTTTTTTATATTGATTAATGGCATAAAAAATAGTTAAGGGGAATATGGCGTAATAGATATACATAGGCCATTGAGTACCTTCTAACTGCATGCCTGTTACATACATTAAAACTGTTAAAACAATTAAAATAAGCCCTAAAATAAGTCCATAATTTCTGGAAAATTTACCAGCTGAAATTTTTTCTGATTCCATGATGTTATTGGTTTAAAATATTAGTTAATTAGTTAGTAAACAAAGATAACAAAACGTTACATAAAGAGGTAAAATAAAAATTACAAAAAAGTGTTGTTCATTTATAAAAAAAACTTAAATTTGCACTTCCAAAATTGAAACGAATAAAAGTATTTAGCGATGAGAAAAGGTATACATCCAGAAAATTATAGAGTAGTAGCATTTAAAGATATGTCTAACGATGATGTGTTTTTAACTAAATCTACTGCCAACACAAATGAAACGATTGAAGTTGATGGTGTTGAATATCCACTAATTAAAATGGAGATTTCAAGAACATCTCATCCATATTACACTGGTAAATCTAAACTAGTAGATACTGCTGGTCGTATCGATAAGTTTAAAAATAAATATGCTAAGTTTAAAAAGTAAATTTAGTAATAATCATAGTTTTAAAAGCCTTTCAACATTTGAAAGGCTTTTTTATTTTGTACAATTAACCTACTTTTGATACAGAATAACGAATGGTTTGAAGTCAATAGAATAAAACTTTTTAACTTTAACGTCTAACTTATAAGCCTCATGAACTATATTCTATTTGATGGTCCTTTTCGTAACAACTTGTTACCACTTACCTTTACAAGACCTGTTGCAGATATTAGAGTTGGTATTTTAACCATAAGAGAGAAATGGGAAACTTTTTTAGATTCTACTACCACAACGGTAACGGAGGATTATTTATCTGATAAATATCCTATGGTTGAAATGGAAGAAAATATCATGATTAATGCATCGTATCTTCCTAATTTGGAATTGGTTGAAATGATTAAAAATCTCGAAAAAAACCAAGCTATTTTTAAAGATGAAGATATTATTGCTTTTTTTACCACTGATACGCAAGATGATATAGATTTTAAAACCTATGAAGCTTTAGAATTTAATGAGGATATTTTACGAATTGAGCATACTTGGGATATTTTTTCAAAAAACGGTGATGCAATTCAAGATGATTTTAATTTAATCACTAAGGATAGAAGTTCTAAACCAATTCCATCAAGCAATAATGTCATTGCCCCAGAAAATATTTTTATTGAAGAAGGAGCAACGTTAGAGTTTGCAACGCTCAATGCATCAAAAGGACCTATTTATATTGGTAAAGATGCGTTAATTATGGAAGGAACTCTTATTCGTGGTCCGTTAGCGTTATGTGAAGGAGGCATTATAAAAATGGGAGCTAAAATTTACGGACCTACAACTGTTGGTCCTTACAGTAAAGTTGGAGGTGAAATTAATAATGCAGTGTTGTTTGCGTATTCTAATAAGGGACATGACGGATTTTTAGGAAATGCTGTTTTAGGTGAATGGTGTAATATTGGAGCAGATTCAAATAATTCAAACCTTAAAAACGATTACTCCGAGGTTCGTTTATGGGATTATGGCACCGAAAGTTTTAAAAAAACAGGCTTACAATTTTGTGGACTCATCATGGGAGACCATAGTAAATGTGCGATCAATACCATGCTTAACACTGGAACTGTTGTTGGTGTAAATGCTAATATTTTTGGTAGTGGTTTTCCTAGGAATTTCATACCAAGTTTTACTTGGGGCGGACATGGAGGATACACAACGTATTTACCTAAAAAAGCATTTGAAGTAGCTAAAGAGGTAATGTCAAGGCGTGAGATGGATTTTTCAGAAGAGGATGCTGCCATTCTTCAACATGTATTTGAAGAAACTAGCAAGTATAGAAGAGAATAAACAAAAGTATAAATAGATGAAAGAAATAGTATGTGTTTTGTGTTGTTTTTTGAGTCTGTTTATGGTGTCTCAAACGGAACAATATACTATTCAGAATATAGATATCAATAATGATAAACCACATTTTGGTCTATCGGTCAATCAAAATAACGACGTTTTATTTACTTCTTATTTGTTAAATAAAAATGGAAAAACTAAAACCTTTTTAGATAATGGAATTTTAATACCATATACAGGAATAAAGGATTCTAGTGGGAATATTACTAACGTTCAAGAGTTACAGATAGATAAAAAAGAAGATATTTTTCATATTACAAGTGCTATTTATTCTGCAGATAAAAAACAGTTGTATGTAACTACCAATTATATCAATAGAAAGAATAAGCCTAAAGGTGATTTCAAGGAAACAAATTTCCATATTGAAGTTGCTGAGTATAAAGATGGGGTAGGCTGGACCAATTTTCAAGTATTGCCGTTTTGTGAACCACGTTATTCCTATGCACATCCAATGATTAGTCAAGATGGAAAAACTATGTATTTTACGGCCAATATAAGAGGAGGTAAAGAAACAACAAAAGGACCTTCGGATATATTTAAAGTTGATATTTTAGGAAATAATACCTTTAGCAAACCTAAAAATTTAGGCTCTAAAGTAAATTCATATAGTGGCGAAATATTTCCTTTTATAAGCCATGATAATACCTTGTATTTTTCTTCAAACAGACCTAATGGATTTGGGGGTTATGATATTTATAAATGTATTACAAATTCAAAAGGCGTTTTTGAAAAAGCTGTTAAAATGCCTGAGCCTATCAATAGTAATAAAGATGACATAAGTTTTATTATTAATGAGGAAAACACATCAGGATACTTTTCATCAAAACGATCTGAGGGTAAAGGCGAAGACGATATTTATTATTTTATAAAAAACTAAAAATTATGCTCGGTATTTTATTAATTTATTTTATTGGAAAAAAGTTTTATGACCTTTCTGATAATTATAACCAAAACAAATGGCTCTATGCTATTTTGAGTGTTGTTCTTTATTATGTTGCGGGTTTTATAGTCGTTTTTATTATAGGAGTGTTAAGTGTTGTTTTTGACTGGGGCTTCAATTTAGATAATACATGGGGAATTAGTCTTTTAGCTTTACCTGCGGGATTGTTGGCAGATTGGGGGTTTTATACATTGCTTGAAAAGAAATGGAAAAAATCGGTTGTTTTGGTAAAAGATGAAATTCAAGACATCGGAAAAGATATTGAGAGTTAAATGACATCTCTTAATTGAGTTTATCTTATTTAAAAAAAATGTAATAAGTATCAGTTTTTTTAATGTAAAACCTATTGGTTTTATCATCTCGTTTTTAAGTTGTAAATTTGCCGCCTTGGTAAAAACACAAGAATGAACACTAGAAAAAAAGTCGCATTTTATACGTTAGGTTGTAAACTTAATTTTTCTGAAACCTCCACTATTGCAAGAGGTTTTACGGAGGAAGGGTTTGATCGTGTCGACTTTTCTGAAAAAGCAGATATTTATGTAATTAATACCTGTTCGGTCACCGAAAATGCCGATAAACGTTTTAAAACTATTGTAAAGCAAGCACAAAAGGCAAACCCAGAAGCTTTTGTAGCAGCCATAGGATGTTATGCCCAATTAAAACCAGAACAATTAGCCGATGTTTATGGAGTTGATTTGGTACTGGGAGCTACTGAAAAATTTAAGATTACAGATTACCTAAACGACCTTTCAAAAAATGATTTTGGTGAAGTTCATTCCTGCGAAATAGAAGAAGCAGATTTTTATGTAGGTTCTTATTCTATAGGAGACAGAACACGTGCCTTTTTAAAGGTTCAAGACGGTTGTGATTATAAGTGCACGTATTGTACTATTCCATTAGCAAGAGGAATTTCAAGAAGTGATGCGCTAGACAATGTTTTAAAAAATGCCAAAGAAATAGCTGAACAAAACATTAAAGAAATTGTTTTAACAGGCGTTAATATTGGCGATTATGGTAAAGGTGAATTTGGTAATAAGAGACATGAACATACGTTTTTAGATTTGGTTACTGAATTAGATAAAGTTGAAGGTATTGAGCGCTTAAGAATTTCTTCCATAGAACCCAATCTTCTAAAAAATGAAACAATCGATTTAGTTTCGAAGTCCAGAGCATTTGTACCTCATTTTCATATACCGTTGCAAAGTGGTAGTAATGAGATTCTCAAAACAATGAAACGTCGATATAATCGTGAGCTTTATGTAAATCGTGTTTCAAAAATAAAAGAAGTGATGCCCCATGCCTGTATAGGAGTTGACGTGATTGTAGGTTTTCCAGGAGAAACAGATGAGCATTTTTTAGAAACGTATCATTTTTTAAATGAGTTAGATATTTCTTATCTGCACGTTTTTACGTATTCTGAAAGAGACAACACAGAAGCAGTGGAAATGGATGGTGTGGTGCCTATGAAGGTGAGAAGTAAACGCAGTAAAATGTTACGAGGCTTATCAGTTAAAAAACGTCGTGCCTTTTATGAAAGCCAACTTGGAACTAGCAGAACCGTTTTGTTTGAAAGCGAAAATAAAGAAGGCTACATCCATGGGTTTACTGAAAATTATGTCAAAGTTAAAACGCCTTGGAATCCAGATCTTGTAAACACCTTGCACAATATTCAGCTTACTAATATTGATGATGATGGATTAGTAAGGTTTGATTTTTTAAAGGAATCTGTACTGAATATATAGTAAGATAAGCCCTTCGGATTACTTTTCTTGAGTTTAAACGATTTTTTTTGACGTCGTTATTGTACTACCATAAGTTTGGCTTACAAAATATTTAGATTCTAGTAAATCTAAATTAGTTTTATATATGAAAAAACACTTAAACATATTTACAACTATAATTCTGATATTTTTTTTGGCTTCTTGCTCTACCGAAGAGATTGGTCAAAATAATGATATTGTTGGTGTTTGGCAGAGAGTTGATTATAATGATAATACTGGATATCAATTAGTCTTTAAGGCAGATAATACAGGCATAAGAATTTATACAGAAGTAGAGGAAGATAAGATTATATCGAGCGCCAATAGTTTTAATTGGCAGACAATTGATAATACGGTAACGCTTTTACAAGGCGATATCTCATTAGTTTCTTATATAATAAATTCAGAAAAACAACTTGTTTTGAGTCTTGAAGACAATTTACCTTTTAATAAAGTATCTAATAATACTTCAACATACTAATTAACTATTACATTATTAAAACAAAAACCCCAAAACACATGTTTTGGGGTTTTTGTTTGCTTATTATAAAAATTAAATTCTCACACCAACGGGGAGCATTCGTTTGTATTTCCTATTCTTTCTTACAAATTTAGCTATTTCAGGGCTGGTAGGAACCACACTTAAATTACGTTCTTCAATCTGTTCAAACACAGCTATTAAAAATTCATTACTAAAATTTTCATCACCAATCCCATCTGGGATGATAAGTTTAGTTAAGAAAATCTTTCGATCTTGTAATGAATATTCAATTTTGGCAAGGTGGTCATCAATTTTAATTTCAAACTGACGTAAAAAATCATTGTCTATTAGTTCTGCAGCATCAATCATGATAAAGTGTTTTAATTGAAAAGAAATGTAAATAGTAAGAGCTATTTCTATAGCTTTGTAGTACAAATTTACGAAAAAAAATCCTTAGTATAGCGATAATTCAAGGTTAAAACCTTATGAATCAAGAGATAATACATGTTTATTTAATGCCTGGAATGGCCGCAAGTCCGCGTATTTTTGAGCATATTAAATTACCTACTAATCAATTTGAAATTCATTATTTAGAATGGCTTTTACCATTTGATAATGAGTTGCTTAGCGATTATGCATTGCGAGTTTCTCATAATATAAAGCATCCTAATTGTGTGCTTTTAGGTGTCTCATTTGGAGGTGTTTTAGTGCAAGAAATTAGTAAGCATATTAAAATCAGAAAATTAATTATAGTTTCAAGTGTTAAAACAAATCAGGAATTGCCACAGCATATGGTTCTGGCAAAAACAACCAAAGCCTACAAGTTAATTCCTACGCAACTAGTAAGTAAAATAGATGTATTAACTAAATATGCTATTGGCAACAATATAAGAAAGCGGCTAGAGTTATATAAAAAATACTTGTCTGTTAATGATAGTAAGTATTTAAGTTGGGCTATTGAACAAATGGTTTGTTGGGATCAAGAAGAAAGTATGGAAGGTATTATTCATATTCATGGAGACTCTGATTCTGTATTTCCAATTAAGAAGATAAAAAACTGCATAATTATTAAAGGAGGAACCCATATTATGATTCTAAACAAAAATAAGTGGTTCAATGAACATTTGCCAAAGATTATTTTATCAGATTGAAAAATTTATTAATTTTAAAAAAACTTTTTAAAAATGAAGATAGTAGAGAAAGTATTGGCATTTGTAGGATTATTAAGTTTAACAGCCTTGTTTATTTATGCCCTCCAAGATGCTCCAACCGATGAGAATTTTGAAAAAAAATTAATTAACGATTATAATGTATACGCTTTACAAATTCCACATAATTTAAACTTTGCAGGTGAATCTGTTCCGCTTAATGACCCAGATATTTATGAACGAATGGATAGGGAATTATTAGTGAATACATATTGGCAGTCTAACGGCTTATTAATGTTTAAGCGGGCTAAAAAATATTTCCCAATTATAGAACCTATTTTGAAAAAATATGGGGTTCCAGACGATTTTAAATACTTAGCAGTTATTGAAAGTGGATTAACTAATGCGGTTTCACCAGCTGGCGCACGCGGTGTATGGCAAATTATGCCATCTACTGCTCGCGAAAAAGGCTTAGAAGTTAATGATAATGTAGATGAACGTTATAATCTAGAAAAATCAACAGAAGTAGCTTGTGAATATTTTTTGAAATCAAAAGAAGTACTAGGTTCATGGACTTTAGCTGCGGCGGCTTACAACGCTGGCGATACAGGTATAGCCAAACGTTTAGAAGAACAGGATGTAACAAATTATTACGATTTATTACTAGGAGAAGAAACCGGACGATATGTATTTAGAATAGTTGCGTTAAAAGAAATATTAACACACCCAGATACGTATGGTTTTAATTTTAGAGATAAAGATTTATATTCAAACATTCCCACCTTTAAAGTTGAAGTGGATACAGCAGTTTCTGATTTTACAAAATTCGCAAAAGACTTTGGTATAAACTATAAAATTTTAAAGGTTCATAATCCATGGTTAAGAGATAGGTATCTTAACAATAAATCAAGAAAAAAATATTTAATTGATATTCCTAAAAAAGGATATTATGACGTGAAGTAGTTGAAATTTTTTGTTATACAACCTCGGTACAATGAAGGTTTATAAATCTAAAATATCATACGGGTTATTGTCAGGAATTCTTTTGTTGCTTTTCGCAATTAGTATATTGGAAATCTTTAGCACTGAATCTATTAAATCGATTTTAATGTCCATTGTAATATTGGTCTTAACAGCCATTTTTATAATACATCTATTCTTTAGCACAAAATATATGATAGTAGATGATATATTAAAAATACGCAGTGGGTTTATTTATAAAAAGGATTTAGAAATCAAAAAGATACTATCCATATCAAAAAGCAGCACATTAATATCGTCTCCAGCGGCTTCTTTTGATAGAATTGAAATAAAGTATGGACAATTTAGTTCAGTGGTTATTTCTCCAAAAGATAAAATATCTTTTATAGAGGAACTAATAAAAATCAATCCCAATATAAAGAACCAAATTAGCTTAATGAGTTAATTAACCTCTGCGTTTTTGAGCTCTTAAAGAACCGCCAGTACCATAGTGTTGATTTGGCATTTGAGAACGCTTCATATTCTCTTTCATCATCTTTATTTGATCCGTAAGCATGCCTTGTTTATCTAGTTTTTGAGCTTCAGACAATAATTTTTGAGCCTCTTGCTTTCTTCGTTTAGAGAACGCTATACCAGATAAATTTAATTTGGCCATAGCTAAATCATGATCCATTGATAAGCCTAAGGCTATTGCTTTTTTAAAATACTTTTCGGCTTCATTCATATTAGATTGTGAAACCATAATACCGTGCAGATAATTATAATATCCTTGTTGTTTGGTCACTAAAGCAGATTCTGGATTCTTAATTTTGTTAAGCCATTTTTTTGCCCCTTCAAAATCTTGTTTACGAAGTCTTAAGAAAGCTAACAGAATAAATTCATTTTTAAAGTATAAAAACACAAAGACTGATGACAATAGAATAAGCATGATGCCATTACCTATAAATCCTTCAGTAAATTGATATACTGCATAGGCTAAAATACCTGCCGCTATGATAAGTTTTATAATTTTATTGTACATTTTTAATTTTAAATAAAGGGTTTAAAGACACATTAATAATCTAGTAATGTCCTATTTCTTTCTAGATTGCAAAGAAACTAAATTTTTATGAAATGAGCCATAAAATTGTAAAGTTGATAGGCAGCATAAAACTAAATATATAAATTATAAATTTGACAAAAGAAGTATTTAAGTTAAAATTAATAAGTGAATTTATCAGATAAGAATGAGCTTATGAGTCATATAACTTAGATAATTATAGGAAAAGAATAAAAATTCAAGTATTGCAAAATATTTTTAAAATAACATTTGTCAAAGTAAAAACTCTTTGTATATTTGCGCTCGGTTTTGCATAAGCCAAAAAACAAAAAAATAAATAGAGTTTTCAGATTTAAAGATACTAGATAATGAGTAAAAGAACGTTTCAGCCATCAAAAAGAAAGAGAAGAAACAAACATGGTTTCAGAGAAAGAATGGCTTCTGCTAATGGTAGAAAAGTGTTAGCTCGTAGAAGAGCAAAAGGAAGAAAAAAACTGTCTGTATCTACTGAAGCTAGACATAAAAAATAATGATTAACAATTGTTGATAATTTAAAGGTGTTACTTAACGGTAACGCCTTTTTTTATATCTAGTGATTACTATTTTTGTAAAACATTAAAATCCAACATATAACTAAAAGAAAATGCCAAAAAATCCAAAACTAAAATCTATATTAATTATTGGTTCGGGACCTATTGTTATTGGGCAAGCTTGTGAGTTTGATTACTCTGGTTCACAGGCATTGAGGTCGTTAAGAGAAGATGGGATAGAAACTATTTTGATAAACTCCAACCCAGCAACAATTATGACAGACCCTTCAATGGCTGATCATATATATTTACTTCCTTTAACAACTAAGTCTTTAATTAAAATTTTAAAAGAACACCCACAAATAGATGCCGTATTACCAACTATGGGTGGTCAAACAGCTTTAAATTTATGTATAGAAGCAGATGAAAAAGGTATTTGGAAAGATTTTGGTGTTGAAATTATAGGTGTAGATATTGATGCGATAAACATTACCGAAGACAGAGAGCAGTTTAGAGAGTTAATGCTTAAAATAGGCATTCCTATGGCACCTCAAGCAACGGCTTCGTCCTATTTAAAAGGTAAAGAAATAGCGCAAGAGTTTGGATTCCCTTTAGTTATCAGAGCCTCCTATACCCTTGGTGGAGCAGGAGCATCTTTTGTTCATAAAGAAGAAGAATTTGACGAATTATTAACTCGTGGATTAGAGATTTCTCCAATTCATGAAGTCATGATTGATAAAGCTTTAATTGGCTGGAAAGAGTTTGAATTAGAATTACTTAGAGATGATAACGATAATGTCGTCATTATCTGTTCTATTGAAAACATGGATCCAATGGGAATTCATACGGGAGATTCTATTACTGTAGCTCCGGCAATGACGTTAAGCGATAGAACTTATCAAAGAATGCGTGATATGGCCATTCATATGATGCGAAGTATAGGTGATTTTGCAGGAGGTTGTAATGTTCAGTTTGCCGTAAGTCCCGATGAAAATGAAGATATTATTGCCATTGAAATCAATCCACGCGTATCGCGTTCTTCAGCGTTAGCGAGTAAAGCCACAGGGTATCCAATTGCTAAAATAGCAGCTAAATTGGCGATTGGTTATCATTTAGATGAGTTAGAAAATCAAATCACAAAATCGACTTCAGCCTTGTTTGAACCGACATTAGATTATGTGATTGTAAAAATACCACGTTGGAATTTCGATAAATTTGAAGGTTCAGATAGAACTTTAGGTTTACAAATGAAGTCTGTTGGAGAGGTCATGGGAATTGGACGTTCATTTCAAGAAGCACTTCATAAGGCAACACAGTCTTTAGAAATTAAACGAAATGGTCTTGGTGCAGACGGAAAAGAAAATAAGAATTACGAGCAAATCATAGAGAAACTTACCTATGCCTCGTGGGATCGTGTGTTTATTATTTATGATGCCATTGCAATGGGAATTCCGTTGAGTAGGATTTTTGAAATCACAAAAATAGACATGTGGTTTTTAAAGCAGTATGAAGAATTATACTTACTTCAAAAGGAAATTTCAACCTATAAGATAGATACTATTCAAAAGGATTTATTGCTTGAGGCTAAGCAAAAAGGATATGGAGACCGACAAATAGCTCATATGTTAGGCTGTTTAGAAAGTCAGGTGTATAATAAACGTGAAGAGTTTGGTGTTAATAGAGTCTATAAACTGGTTGATACGTGTGCTGCAGAATTTAAAGCCCAAACACCATATTACTATTCTACGTTTGAGAGTGATATGGAAACAGCCGATGGTAAACGTTTTTCTCATAATGAAAGCATAGTTACCGATAAGAAAAAAATTATTGTTCTAGGTTCTGGACCTAATAGAATAGGACAAGGGATTGAATTTGATTATTGTTGTGTTCATGGTGTTTTGGCGGCTGCAGAATGCGGTTATGAAACCATTATGATTAACTGTAATCCTGAAACGGTTTCAACTGATTTTGATACAGCTGATAAGTTGTATTTTGAACCTGTTTTTTGGGAACATATTTACGACATCATTAAACATGAAAAACCAGAAGGCGTTATTGTTCAATTAGGAGGACAAACTGCTTTAAAACTGGCTGAAAAATTAACTAAATATGGCGTTAAAATAATTGGAACTAGTTTTGAAGCTCTAGACTTGGCAGAAGACAGAGGCTTGTTTTCTAATCTTTTAAAGGAAAATAATATTCCGTATCCTCAGTTCGATATTGCAACAACAGCCGATGAAGCCGCTGCTATTGCAGACGTATTAGATTTTCCAATTTTAGTAAGACCATCCTATGTGCTTGGTGGTCAAGGCATGAAGATTGTCATTAATAAAAAGGAGCTAGAAGAGCATGTAGTTAGTTTGTTACGAGTAATGCCTGGTAACCAATTACTTTTAGACCATTATTTAGAAGGTGCTATTGAAGCAGAAGCCGACGCTATTTGTGACGGAAAAGATGTTTATATTATAGGCATCATGGAGCACATAGAGCCTTGTGGAATCCATTCAGGTGATAGTAATGCTATGTTACCACCTTTTAATCTTGGGGATTTGGTGATGCAGCAAATTAAAGATCATACCAAAAAAATTGCTTTAGCATTAAACACTGTAGGGTTAATTAACATACAGTTTGCTATTAAAGACGACGTTGTTTATATCATAGAAGCCAATCCAAGAGCTTCAAGAACGGTGCCTTTTATAGCCAAAGCTTATGGAGAGCCTTATGTAAATTATGCAACTAAAGTGATGTTAGGAGAAAAGAAGGTTAAGGATTTTAATTTTAATCCGAAGTTAAATGGTTACGCTATTAAACAACCGGTGTTCTCTTTTAATAAATTCCCTAATGTGAATAAGAAATTAGGGCCAGAAATGAAAAGTACAGGAGAAAGCATTTTATTTATTGATAGTTTGAAAGACGACGAGTTTTACGAATTATACTCCAGAAGAAAAATGTATTTAAATAAATAATAAAAAGCCGCGATTAGCGGCTTTTTTTATGAATTAGATTTCTAACTTGGCATTTTGAGTTTTAATAATATCAAGATAATCGTCTATTTGAAAATCAGAAGATTTAAACTTGGTGCTTCTATGTCTGGCCTGTTCTTGTCGTTCTATACTTCTTGAGAAACGTCTAACACTGTCCTTTGTTTTTAAAATAATACCAGGAACAGCAACATTGTTTCCTTTTTCGTCCTTAGCTACCATGGTAAAGTACGATGAGTTACAATGTTTTTTTTCTCCAGTTTGAATATTTTCAGATTCTACTCTCACACCAATAACCATAGAGGTTCGTCCAGTATAATTTACAGAAGCTTTAAGCGTAACTAATTCTCCAACTTCAATTGGGTTTAAAAAATCTACTTTGTTAACAGATGCCGTTACACAATAATTTCTTGAGTGTTTAGAGGCGCAAGCAAACGCAATTTGGTCCATAAGCCCTAAAATAAATCCACCATGTATTTTTCCACTAAAATTTGAGTGAGATGGTAACATTAATTGCGTTAAAGTTATTTGAGATTCTTCAATGGTTTTAAACATAGTAATGATTTATAGTTGGTCTTCTTCAGCACGTTTTATAATAGCTTCTGGTAATGCTTTTTTAGCTTTTGCTCCCATTTTTTTAAGTTTTTCAACACTTGTTATAAGATTGCCTTTACCTTCAACAAGTTTATTCATAGCCGCTGAATAATCACTTTTGGCGGCGTCAATCTTTTTTCCAACGCCGGTTAAATCACTCACCAAACCTTCAAATTTATCATATAAAGCGCCAGCTTGTCTGGCTATTTCGATAGCATTTTGTTGTTGTTTTTCGTTGTTCCACATAGAATCAATCGTTCTAAGTGTTGCTAAAAGGGTAGAAGGTGTTACAATTACAATATTTTTTTCAAAAGCTTTATTGTAAATGCTATTATCTTCATTAACAACTACAGCAAAGGCAGGTTCGATAGGGATAAACATCAACACAAAATCGGGTGATTCTATATCGTATAAATCTTGGTAATTTTTTTCTGAAAGTTGATCGACATGCTTCTTAATGGAGTTAACATGTGCTTTTAAATGCATCGGTTTGTCATCATCTTCAGCATTAACAAAGCGCTCGTAATCGGTTAATGATACTTTACTGTCAATAATCATTTTTTTGTCGTCTGGCAGATGTAAAACTACATCGGGCAACACGCGTGCGCCACTTGCCAATGTAAAACTTTGCTGAACAAAATACTCTCTATCTTTTTCTAAACCAGATTTTTCTAAAACACGTTCTAGCACCAATTCGCCCCAATTACCTTGCATTTTGCTATCGCCTTTCAATGCCCTTGTAAGGTTTGTGGCTTCTTTAGACATTTGCTGATTTAAGTCTTTTAAGCCTAATAATTGCTCTTTTAAAGCCGAATGCATGCTAATACTTTCCTTTTGAGTAAGGTCTACTTTTTCTTCAAAAATTTTAATTTTTTCTTGTAACGGATTTAAAATATTTGTGATGTTTTCTTTATTCTGAAGCGTGAATTTCTCAGACTTTTCATCTAAAATTTTGGTAGCTAAAATCTCAAAATCTTTGCGCAATTGCTCTTGGCGTTCTTCGAGTTCTTTGTCTCGTTTTAAATTGAGTTGTTCCAGATGTTCAAAATCGGCATTCTTTCTGGCTATTTCAGAACTTAATAATTCTTTTTCACGTCTTATCTCTTCTCTGTCTAATTCAATTTTATTTAAATTAAGTTTGAGTTCCTCAATAGTTGAAGTCATCTGGTTTTGACGCTCTTGTAAGGTGCTTTGTTCGCTTTTGTTTTTAAGTTTATTGAAATAAGTTCCTAAAAAGAACCCTAAAGCTGCGAAAATTAAAGCAGCAATAATTTGAATGATTAAATCGGACATATAAATAGATAGAATTTTATCAAAGATAATTTTTTTCGTTTGAAGAATAAAGCTTTAATCCTGCAAACAAGTTTTTTGAAGTTTATTTATTTCTTAACCTTAAAACTGCCTGTTTTTTTATCAAAAATAATTAAATCTTTTGGAAATAAACTGTTGAATACACCATCTGCGATGAGATTACATGGCTGATCTGAAACCACACCATCATTGGTCATAACAACTACAGTGTCGCATAATTGAATAGCCAAATCTATTTCATGCGACGAAAATAAAATCGTTTTTCCTGTTTCTTGAGTCAGTTTTTGTAGCAGTTTTAAAATGTATGCTTTATGATACATGTCAAGGTGCGTGGTAGGCTCGTCTAGGATAATCATATCAGTATCTTGTGCCAACGCACGTGCTATCATAGCTTTTTGCAATTGACCATCACTTAACTCAAAACAGTTTTTGTGTTTTAAATGCGTAATATTAATAAGTTTCAGGGCTTCATCAACCTTATTCATATCATATTCAGATAACGATCCAACCCAATTGGTGTAGGGTTGTCTTCCTAAAGCAACCAATTCAAAAACAGATAAGTTTTTTGAGGATACTGCTTCTGTTAGGACGAGACTTAGTACTTTGGCTAAGTCGATAGCATCATATTTATGTAAACTTTTATCATTTATTTTAACAGTCCCTTCCAATGGTTTTTGAACATTGGTAAGTGTTCGTAAAAGTGTGGATTTACCAATGCCATTCGCCCCAATCAACCCAATAAGTTCTCCACGATTCAAATTAATATTGATGTTGCTACCAATAATAGTTCGCTCTTTTTTTGAAGCATATCCAATGGATAAGTTTTCGGTATTTAATATGATATTATTTTTATTTTCCATTTTGAAATAGCATCTAGAATATCATTTTACGTTTTCTAACCAATAACCAAATAACAACAGGCGCCCCAATTAAAGAGGTTATGGCATTAATTGGCAAGGTGTAGTCACTATTAGGTATTTGTGCAATACTATCGCAAATAAGCATGATGATGGCTCCAAATAAAAATACGGCCGGTAGCAATACTTTATGATTAGAGGTATTAAATAATTGACGTGTCATGTGTGGAATAGCCAATCCAATAAATGCTATTGGTCCAGCAAAAGCAGTGATTGTTCCTGCTAATAAACTAGTCGCTATAATAATTAACAATCTACTTCTTTTAATGTTTAAACCTAGGCTTTTAGCATAGTTTTCACCAAGTAGAAGTGAGTTTAACGATTTTATTGAAAAGATACTCAGTACAATTCCGAAGCAATAAATGATGAAGAATATACCCAATTCATTCCAGGATAAGTTACCCAAACTACCAAAACCCCAAAACACATATTGTTGTAACTGTTGCGCGGAACCAAAATAAGAAAGTACACTTACAATGGCGGCCGTAATACTTGAAAACATAAGTCCGATAATTAAAATGGCCATGGTATCACGTATTTTTAAAGATACAACCATGACGGAAATTAAAACCAGAAAACTACCAAAACTCGCGGCAATAACGATACTCCATTTAGAGACTAAAAGCGTTGTTAAAAGTCCGCCAAAAACACTCGAGCCTAAAATAATCAATGCCACGCCTAAACTGGCACCAGAGCTTATACCCAAAACAAACGGACCAGCCAATGGATTTCTAAAAAGGGTTTGCATTAAAAGTCCGGAAATACCCAAACCAGAGCCGACTAAAATAGCGGTAAATGCTTTTGGAAGTCTGTAATTTTGGATAATATACAACCACGTATCTTGTTCTGTAGAACTACCAATGATGCTTTTAAAAACATCTTGTAATGGAATATGAACAGAGCCTAAACTAATATTTAGAACAAAACACCCTACTAAAACGAGTATGATAATGATAAATGACTTCGAATATGTTTTAGCGTCAATCAATTTAGTTCAACTTTTTAAAAAAATAGGGTTGATAATTTTCTAATAATTCCGGATGACAAATTTTAATTAAATCTTTTAGGACTAAATCGGGACGTGTCATACCTAACTCGTAATACAAAACGCCTCCTGTTTTACCTTTTGTATTGGTAAACGAATATATATTTTTATTTTGAAATGCTTTAAACATCGTATAATGTTCATTACTGTTTTCAAGAGCCTCCAAACTTTCATAATTGGATGGACTCAACCAAATATCGGCATCTTTCGCCTTCGCGAAAACCGTTTCAAAGTTAAGTGATAAACTTCCGGTTCCTTTCGTGTCTTTAAATAAATAGTTTGTGTTAGCGTCTTTAAGAAGTTGTGCTTCTGTGCTAGTTCCTCTGGGCAAATACCACACATCATTATACATAGCGCCACTTAAAATTGTGGGTTGGTTATTTACTTTAGAAGCCAGTTTCTTGGCATCTAAATAATTGTTTTCAATTGTATTAAAAATGGAATCAGCTTGTTTTTCGTTATCATATAATAATCCAAAAAGTTTGATCCATTCTGCTTTTGCAAGTGGAGAACTTTCAACCCAATCGCCATCATAAATTACAGGGATATTAGATTTTTTTATGGTTTCAAACGTTTTGTTGTTGCCATCAATTCCGAAGCCAATTACAACATCAGGAAACAGCTCTAAAAGTACTTCTGTATTGATACCTTCATTTTTTCCAAGTTCTCGAACCTTGCCATTATCAATACGATTTCTGGTTTTTTCAGACGATATATAATTAATACCAGGAAATCCAACTAAGGTTTGTTCAACATCTAATAATTCTAGTGAGGGAATATGCGTGGTTGAAGTAACGACTATTTTTTTTATAGGGATGGTTAGTATAGCTTCAAAATCGTTCTTATTTAAATTGACTTTGTTGCCTTTAGGAACTAACGCATATTTATATATTTTTTCAGATTTAGGCCACGGATTTTTAATTTCTAATAGTTTATAAGTGCCTTGGTCTGAAATACTAAATCCTTGAGCATATTTTAAGGATATCTCATTTTTATGTAAATCAGTAATAGCTTTTTTTGAGGAGTCGTTTTTACAATTAAAAAATGTTATAAACACCAGAAAAAGAGTTATTTGATAAGATAATTTTAATGATTTACTCTGTAACAATTGTAACTGTATTTTAATTAATTACTTAATACTTTTGGATAAATTTAAACTCATGAGAGAAAATTCAAATTTAACAATATATATAGTTGCTGGCGTTATAATACTTCATTTTTTAGTCGGCTTTATTTATTTAGTTTATAAAATGACAAAGAAAAAATAAAATTTACGAAGTCATATAAAACATAATATTTACTTTTGCATCGAAATTAGGTTTTGTTCATTTCACGTGAATAAATTAAAAGGGAATCTGGTTAAAATCCAGAACTGTTCCCGCAACTGTAAGCTATAAAGCTTCATGTTCAACTTCAATGTCACTGGAGAGAAATCTTTGGGAAGACCAACATGAAGACGCAAGTCAGGAGACCTGCCAATTTCAAAAAAATAAGTTAAACTTTCGGGATAAAAGTTTGCGTATGATTGTCATGCGATTCTCGAGTAATTATTCATTAAAATGAACAAAAAAGTACATGCTTTTGGTATCCTATGTTTAGGGGTATCGATGGCTGGGTTTGCACAACAGCAAATCGATTCAACAAAAGTCCAGCAACTTGATGAAGTTGTTATTACAGATTCACGGTTTAAACTAAAACGCGAAAACTCAGGAAAAACGGTTATTAAAATCTCAAATAATGAGATTGAAAACAATCAAGGAAGAAGTATCACCGAATTAATTAATTCTAAAAGCGGCATTGAAATTAACGGAAGTAGGAGTGTGCAAGGACAAAATTTATCGTATTATGTTCGGGGCGGAAACTCCAGGCAAGTTTTAGTGTTAATTGATGGTATTCCTGTAAACGATCCATCATCAGTATCCAATGAATTTGATTTAAGACTTGTAGATTTAAATACTGTTGAATCTATTGAAATTATTAAAGGGGCAGCCAGTACATTGTATGGAAACGCTGCAGCCACAGCGGTTATTAGCATTACCACTAAAAAAGCCTCCAAAGATACGGTTTCAGGAAGTTTTTTAACGGTAGTTGGCACCAATCAATCACAAGACAATTTAAATTATTACGGATCAAGTTTTACCAATAATGTTTCTGTAAACGGAACAACAAATAAGTTAACATATTTGGCAAGTTTTGGAAATAATTATGTTGATGGTTTATCGGCGGCAAAATCTGATCATGCAGAAAAAGATCCTTTCTCAAGATTTAATACCAATTTAAAATTGGGCTATGAAGTAAGCAAGGCTTTTGAAATAGCCACATTTTTTAGCTATGATAAGTTGAAATCTGATATTGATGGCAGTCCAGCACCCGCTTATGTGTTAACCGATACCGACGACACCTTTTTTAGCGAGCAGACCAGAGTGGGGGTATCTCCAAAATTTACTTACACTAATGGTAGCTTTCAAGTAAATGCAGCTTATACTAAAATTGATAGAGCGATTGTTTCAGATTTTAGCGCGAATTACGAAGCTGAAAATTTTGTTGTTGATGCTTTTAATAAATATGTCTTTAATAAAACTTTTTACACAATTGCTGGTGTTAACTATAATAAATATAAAAGTTTATTTGCTGTAGAAGAAAGTTACAATAATATCGATCCGTATATAAATGCGGTTTATGTGTCAGACTTTGGGTTGAACTTAAATGCAGGAGCTCGTTTAAATAATCATAGCGAATATGGATCTCATTTAGTTTACAGTATAAATCCATCTTATAATATTCCTATTAGTGCTGGAAATATTAAAGTTTTAGGGTCTTATGCGACGTCGTTTATTGCACCTAATTTGTCACAATTATTTGGTTTTTTTGGTGCCAATGCCAATTTAGATCCAGAAGAAAATACAACGGTAGAAGGCGGATTAGAATTTTCAAATAAAAAAGGATTTAGAGTTAATGCTCTTTATTTTAATAGAAAAGAAAATAAAACGATTGTTTATGCAGCCAATGGTTATGAAAATGCAGCTACTAAAGCAAACGTTCATGGGTTTGAAACAGAAGCAAAAGCAACTTTAATAGATGATCTTGTTTTTACAGCAAATTATACATTTACAGAATTAAAAGACGGTACGCGTTTGCGTTTACCAAAACATAAAGCGAATGCTAGTTTAGGGTATAATTTTTCTAAAAATATGTATGCATCATTCAGCTATCAGTTTACAAGTAGTAGAACGGATACCGATTTCTCAACCTACCAAGATGTTAAATTACCGTCATTTTCATTAATAGATCTTTATTTTAGTCATAAATTGATTAACAATAAGTTGAAATTATTTGCTGGTGTAACTAATCTTTTTAATGAAGATTATACAGAAATAATAGGTTATACAACCAAAGGAAGAAATGTTAATGTAGGATTAAATATTACATTATAATTTATTAATGTTTACAATATAAAAAGCCTTTCTAAATACTTAGAAAGGCTTTTTATGCTGATGTGTTTAAGTTTTTTATACTTTAATTTAAAGAAAAGTCATTTTCAAGATACATCTCTTTTTCAAATTTATTAAAAGGCTTAAGATCTAAACTCTTTATGTTGCTACTCGCTTTTTTTATAGTTCCTGTTTTTGTTGTATAGCCTCTTATATCGTCAAGAGCCGCTTTTAAAACGGCTTCGTTTTCATCGCCAAAAGGGAGTATATTATTCCAATATTCGTATTCTTTTACTTCGATGTCCGGTGTAAAACCTTGCGTATAATCACTGTCTCCGTTTTTATTGAATATTTGAAATACAATAGGTTGCATGGCATTTGAATGATTAGGATTAGCCGATGCTCTATCTGTATAATCTGAACCTGGTGAATCATACAACGTGATAGATCCAACATTCTTACCATACGTTGTGGTTCCTATAAGTTTAACAGGAATATACGGTTTAAGACCATTTATAACCATTTCACTTGCTGATGCTGTATTTTCAGATACCAATACAAATAATCTGTTAATTGTAGTTAATCTGTTTATGGTTTCTTCTCCAGTTTTTACATTATCAGCATTATAAACATTTAGAGTGTTAGTGAAATTATAAGAGCCGTTTTCGCCTGTGTGTTTTGAATTGAATTCTAAATTCGCAAATATTCCTTCACCAGCATCTGCATCTATCATACTTGCTAAATACGAAGACGTAGCCACAGACCCTCCTCCGTTTAATCTTAAATCAAGTATGAGTTCATCAATATTTTTATTTTTAAAAGTCGCAAAGGCAGCATTTAATTCATCGTTGTATGAAGATCTAAACCCGTTATAAACTAAATATCCCACTTTTTTTCCATCAATATTATTAAATACTTTAGCAAGATATACAGGGTTTTCATAAACAATGGTAGCCGTAATGGTTTTGTCTTCAGTTGGTGTTAATACGCCGTTATTTTCTGTAACAAAAGATAAGGTTACTGTTTCTTTATATAAATCATTTACAATGCTATTATAGTTTGATGTGTTTAAGACGGTTCCGTTAATAGCATTAATAATATCTCCTCTTAAAATATTGGAGTTACTAGCAGGAGAATTGTCGGAAACATATTTTATATATAAAATTATATCTCCATTATTATTTATTTGAACTGCTTGAAATTTTAGTCCAAAAGAATTTGAAATACCTTGAAACTGTTGTTCCTGAACAATGTAATCGTCTATAAACCAAGAAAATCTATCAGTAACGCCGTACTGATATCTTAAGCTATTAAAGAGATCTTCTGGATTGCTGAACTGATTTAAATACGAAGCATATTCGGTGGAGTTATCATCTTTTGTATCAGATAAATCAGGAACCTCGGTTTGCCAATTGTACCAGGAGTTCATGCCTTTCCAAACAAAATCATTGATATCTCGAGTAACAGTAGCGGTATCGTCATTGTCTTTAAAACAACTTGTTAACAAACTACTTACAATAAAAACAACGATTAGTGCCTTTAAGATTTTCATATAGTTTTTTGATGATATCCATTTCGATTGAAATAATCAAATGAATCTTGTTAAATTATTCATTAGGTTTTAATTTAATGAACATGTTTTTTCCTAAAGGTGCAAAATCTTTTGAATCTGCAACGTTATCAATATCAAACCCTAAGATGTTTTTGTTATATTTAGAATTGCTAGATTTAGTAGTTACACCAGTGATTAGCGAAAGAGCTTTAGCCAAAAATGGTTCGTTTATGTCTCCTAAAGTTCCTAAATCAGTCATATTTTCACCTTCATAGCTACTGCCAGATGAGGTTTGATATGTTATAGGGTAGTCAGGATCAAGTCCATTGTAATAATCTGTAACTCCACTTGCATTTGCCGATTTTAAAACCAATGGTTGCATAGCGTATGTGTGATTTGGGTTGGCATTATCTCTGCCAAAGTTTGGAGAATCATAAATGGTTACAGACGCTGTATATTTACCAGTTGTTGTTGTGCCAATTTGTACGACATCAATGTATGGTTTCAGACAATTAATAACTAATTCACTTGCTGAAGCAGATCCAGACGTAGTTAAAATATATACTTTGTTTAAATTAAGAGTTGAGATTGGTGAATTATCTGAAAGTTTATCAGTAAAACGATTTATAAGATATTCAGGATTATTAGCTTCAAAATATTGTTGATATTTGCTATTCCATTTTTCGGTAGAAAATACGTCTCCAGTAAATTGGCCTGTTATCATGCTTGATAAAATTATAGCCGTGTTTACAGAACCGCCAGGGTTGTATCTTAAATCTAAAACCAATTCTGTGACACCTTGAGATTTTAATTCGGTTATAGCATCATTTAAAGCCGTATCAAAATTTGAAATAAATTGATTGTACATAAGGTAGCCCACTTTGATGCCATCTGCATCTATAACTTTATTTATTAATATAGGGTTTTCTGTAAAATTAGTTTTAGTAAGTTCTACTGTTTTTCCATTAGAAGCAATGGTATTATTTGTAATATCTGCCATTCCTAACGTATAAGTGTTGTTAGATCCAAATAACAAATCAGAATAATTATTTATGGTTAATTGTTGCCCATCAACCGTCATGAAAAAGTCTCCACGGCTTATGTCTTTGCTAGCAGCATCAGAATCGTTTGCTACATACCTCACATAACCAAAAACATCATCTGAACCTGACAATCTAACTAATCTAAAATCTAATCCATTAGAATTTGAGTTTCCTTGAAAGGAGTTTTCTAAGGCTACATAGTCATCTACTAAAAAACTAAATTTATCTACAACATCTTTTTGGTATAATAACCCATCAAACAAGTTTTCTGGGGTACTATAGCTATTTAAAAAAGTGTAGTAGTCATCTTGAGAAGCAAATTTATCATCGGCCAAATTAGGTACATCTCCTTGCCATAAGTAAATTTCATTCAAGCCTTTCCAGACAAAATCATTAATTTCATTATTTAATGTTACAGGTTGAGGTTCTTCAACTACAGGTTGAGGAGGGGCAACTACAATATCATCTTTTTTACTGCAATTGAAGATTACAGAAATAAATAACAATCCAAAGAGTAGTTTTAAGGGCAATTTTTCTAATTTCATAACAGTATAATTAATTTGTGTAACGGTAAAAATACTGACATTATTTTATTATAAAAATATTTTGTAACAAAATAGATTATGATTCGTCGTAATATCAAACGCCCTAATAAAGCATTTTAAACTAACCACAACCAAAGTAAAATTAAAATGACGCAGACAGAGTTTTTAAATATTGTCATGCCCTTTAAAGATAAAGTGTTTCGTTTAGCCAAACGGCTGTTGGTTTCGACGGAAGAAGCGGAAGATGCGACACAAGAAGTTCTTATAAAGCTTTGGAATAATAAGTCAAAGTTTGAAGCTTATAAAAATATAGAGGCTTTTTCAATGACGATGACAAAGAATTTTTGTTTAGACAAATTAAAATCTAAACAAGCACAAAATTTAAAAATAGTGCATAGCAACTATCAAGACCATAAAGTATCCTTACAAAAGGAATTAGAGGCAAAAGATAGTTTGGATTGGGTAGGCAGAATCATTGCAGATTTGCCAGAACAACAAAAAATGGTCATTCAATTGAGAGATATAGAACAGTATGAATTAGATGAGATATGCGATATGCTGGACATGAACAATACTGCAGTAAGAGTAGCCTTGTCTAGAGCAAGAAAAACAATAAGAGAAAAATTAACTAATACGCACAGTTATGGTATTAAATAATATAGAAAAGTTACTTGAAAAGTACGAAAACGGAGAAACAACTCTAAAAGAAGAGCAAGTGTTGAAAAACTATTTTACTAGCGACACTGTAGCACCACATTTAGAAATATATAAACCTATGTTTGCGTATTTTTTGGGAAATCAGCAAGAACAATTTACTAAAGACGTTCCATTAAAAACTAAAAATAAATTTAACTATAAATGGTTATCGGTCGCAGCAGTAGCAGTTCTTATGATAGGGTTTTATTTTAAATCAACTACTCAAAATGAGTTAGGAACTTATGAAGACCCACAAAAGGCTTATAACGAAGTTGTTAAATCGTTGGCCATGATCTCAACTCAATTTAATAAAGGAGCTTCTACAGTAGGTTACTTAGATGAATTGAACAAAGGAACCGCTACCCTTGGTTACCTTAACGAAATTGAAAACACAAAAAATTTAATTTTTAAATAATAGACCAATTAATAATGAAAACGTTAAACAATATAAAAACAAGTAAAATGAAAAATAGATTAGTAGTATTCGTAATGGCAATTATGTTAATGCCAGCAATATCATCGGCTCAAGATGTTTTTGAGAAGTATAATGATAATTCAGATGTAACTTATGTATCCATTAAGCCTAAAATGTTTCAAATGATAGCAAAAATGGGTATGAATGTAGAAGAACCAGAGGCTAAAGCCTATATGGATATGGTTAAAAGTATAACAAGCTTTAAAACCATCATGACAGATAACAAAACAATTGCAGCAGATATCTCTAAATGGGTAAAATCTCGTTCAAGTTCTTTAGAAGAATTAATGGAAGTGAAAGATGATGGATCTGAAGTGAAATTTTATGTCAAAGAAGGAAAAGATGCAGATCATGTTAAAGAACTTTTAATCTTTGTTAATGGTATTGACAAAAAAATGGGAGAAAATGGTGTCACTATTAATGGTGAGCAAAGAAAAATTGAAACCGTTGTAGTATCTTTAACAGGAGATATCGACTTGAATGAAATTTCTAAGCTTACTGAAAAAATGAATATTCCTGGTGGAGAACACCTAGAGAAAAAACATTAATAAAAAACACTAATCAATCATGAAACAACCAGTTAAAACTTTACTATTCACCATCATTACAGCTTTGCTTTTAGTAGGCTGTAATGACGGTGTTACGTTACAACGTTATTTTGTAGATAATCAAGAATCAGGAAATTTTACAGCTGTTGATCTGCCTGTATCTATTGTTAATTTAGATGAAACAAAGTTAACAGAAACACAAAAGGAAGCATATCATTCTGTAAAACGATTAAACTTTTTAGGATATAAGCTAGATGAAAATAATGTAGAAACATTCAATGCAGAATTAGCTAAAGTAAAAGCTATCCTTAAGAATAAGAAATATAACGACTTGATTGAATTTAATGATAAAAACGCGAAAGTTGTTGTAAAGTATCTTGGAGATGATGATAAAGCTGATGAATTTATAGTTTTTGCAAGCTCAAAGGATATGGGTTTTGGAATCGTTAGAGTGTTAGGTGATGATATGAGCCCAGAGAAAATGATGACCTTAGCAAATGCTATGAAAAATTCGGATATTGATGAGTCTCAACTTGGCGGTATTATGGATTTCTTTAAAAAATAGAGTATCGGAATAAGTATTAAGTATAAAAAAAGGCTCGCAATTTTTGCAAGCCTTTTTTAATTAAATTAATCTTGTCCTTGTTCTTGTTCCTTTTTTTCTTTTTTCAAAGATTTTGTAACAATTAAATTGGTGATAATTATTAAAAAAATAATAGTAAGAACTGTTTTAGTAATAAAATTATCCAATATATCTAGAATCCCTGATACAAAAATACCAACGCCTAATAAACCACAAAGTATTAAAGATTGTTTATCAGTCAACATAAATTAAATTCCAGTATAATTACTAGGTGTTATACGATTTAATTCTTCTTTTATTGTATTACTCACATCTAAAGTGCTAATAAAATTAGAAATAGAGGCGTGATTTATTTTTTCGTTGGTTCTGGTTAACCCTTTTAAGGCTTCATAAGGGTTTGGATATCCTTCTCGTCTTAAAATAGTTTGAATCGCCTCAGCAACGACAGCCCAGTTTTGCTCTAAGTCAGCTTCAAACTTAGCTTCATTCAACAATAATTTATTTAATCCTTTAAAGGTGGATTTAAATCCAATTAAAGTATGTCCAAAAGGAACGCCTACATTTCTCAACACGGTGCTATCCGTTAAATCTCGCTGTAATCTGCTAATAGGAAGTTTTGCAGACAAATGCTCAAAAAGGGCATTAGCGATTCCTAAATTTCCTTCGCTATTTTCAAAATCAATAGGGTTTACTTTATGTGGCATCGCAGAACTTCCTACTTCTCCTGCTTTTATACTTTGTTTAAAGTAGTCCATAGACACATACGTCCAGATGTCACGATTTAAATCTATTAGTATGGTGTTGATACGTTTTAAATTGTCAAATAAAGCCGCCATATGGTCGTAATGCTCTATTTGAGTTGTAGGATATGAATGATGTAATCCTAATGTTTCTTTCAAAAACTTAGAACCAAATGCTTTCCAATCAATGTTTGGATAGGCTACATGATGCGCATTATAATTACCAGTAGCACCACCAAATTTTGCAGCATTAGGGATGTTTTTTAAGGTTGCAAATTGTTGTTCAAGACGAACCACAAAAACCTCAATTTCTTTTCCTAAGCGCGTTGGAGATGCTGGCTGACCATGAGTTCTTGCAAGCATAGAAACGTTTGCCCAATCTTTAGATAATTCTTTTAATTTCTTAAAAATCACATGGTATTCTGGGATGTAAACATTTTCAACGGCTTCTTTAATACTCAATGGAATGGCCGTATTATTAATATCTTGAGACGTTAATCCAAAATGAATAAACTCTTTAAATTCAGATAAACCTAATGCATCAAATTTTTCTTTAATAAAGTATTCAACAGCTTTAACATCATGATTAGTTATACTTTCAATTTTTTTAATAATTAAAGCATCTTCGGTAGAGAAGTTCTGATAAATACCTCTTAACTCTTCGAAAACATCTTTTGAAACGCCTGTAAGTTGAGGCAGTGGAATTTCACAAAGGGCAATAAAATATTCAATTTCAACTAAAACGCGATACTTTATTAGTGCTTCTTCAGAGAAATAAGGTGCTAACTCGTTTACTTTACTTCTGTATCTCCCATCGATTGGTGAGATGGCATTAAGTTCTGATAATGACATTTACTATTAGTTTTTTAAAGAATTGGCAAAGATAGTTATTTACAAAGCGAATACCGAATTACTATTTATGATTTTTTGTTCATTAATTTCTTATTCTAATTAGCTATATTAGTCATAAAATATATAGTCATGAAATATTTTCAATTCATTTTAATTGTATTCTTTTTTCAATTATCATTTTCTCAAGTCTATAAATCTTCTGAGCCATTAGCACATACGTTCTCCATTGTTGCCAGAGACTCAGTTACGGGCAATATTGGGGTAGCCGTGCAATCGCATTGGTTTAGTGTAGGAAGCGTAGTAGCCTATGCCAAAGCAGGAGTAGGAGTAGTGGCGACTCAATCTTTTGTGAATCCAAGTTATGGACCAAAAGGGTTAGCCTTAATGGAACAAGGATTATCACCACAACAAGCGTTAGATGCATTATTGGCTAATGATGAAGGTGAAATGTTTAGACAAGTTGCTTTTTTAAATGCTAAAGGAGACGTTGCTACACATACGGGTAGTTCTTGTATTGAAGCGGCAGGTCATAGACAAGGAAAGAACTTCTCTGTGCAAGCAAATATGATGCTTAATAATACGGTTTGGGATGCTATGGCAAATGCTTTTGAAACTACCAAAGGTGATTTTAGCGACCGAATTATAGCAGCACTTAAAGCAGCCCAAGACGAAAAAGGTGATATTCGAGGAAGTCAATCAGCAGTTATTTTAATTGTTAAAGGTGAAGCTACTGGAAATTCTTGGGAAGATACTGTTATGAATTTAAGAGTAGAAGATAATCCTCATCCGGTAGCCGAATTGGAACGATTGGTAAAAGTTCAAAAAGCCTATGATTTTATGAATAATGGAGACTTAGCTATGGAAGCAGGTGATACTAAAAAAGCAGAGGAATTATACCTAAGTGCGCAAAAAATGTTTCCAGATAATTTAGAAATGAAATACTGGTATGCTATTAATTTGTTGAATAATAAAGAATTTGAAAAGGCACATCCTATTCTTAAAGACATATTTAAACAGGACAATAATTGGAAAATATTAACATCTAGAATCGTTAAAAACAAACTACTAATTATTTCTAAAGAAGAATTAGAAGATGTAATGAAGCTATAAAATCACTCTTTTTTAGTTTTAATTTTTTTTAAAATATGTCTTGCTCTTGCTTTAAACGCTGCACTTTGGTGAGGATAATCTTGTTCTAATATTTGAGCAAGTTCAGGGTGCACCCATTTATAATCTTTTCCTAAAAGATATAAGGTGTTCATGGCATATGCTTTTACGGCCACTTTTTCATCACGTATCATCCAATCAAAACAGGATTCTACAATACGCTCTTTATGTTTTGGTAAAAGATTGTTTTTTACTTGGTTGGGTTCTTTGGAATAGTTTGCTTTTGCTAAAAATTCACATACTTTGGCGACGGGTCTAACTGCAGAATCCAAACGGATTTTATTCAAATTACTTGTAAATTCATCTAGATAAGGAACAATAACATCAATGTTTTCAGCACAAACATATTCAAAAATCCAAGCGGCTTTAAAAGAAACTTTGTCATCTTCCATAAACAAAATATTTATTAAGATCGGTAGTAAACTCAAATCGTTTAAAACAATATTGGCATATTTTTGTCTGTTTTCGCGTAAGGCAGATACATAGTTTAACTCTTTATATAATTTTTCCAAAGTCATTAAATAATTCCTTAATTTTATTTTTTTAAAAATACCCAAAATGAAAACAATAAAAAAAATCCTTTTAGTCTTATTAGTCTTATTTGTAATTGCTCAGTTTTTCGGGCCCGCAAAAAACCAAGGTGATTTAGCCTCGGTACAACCTTTTTTAGATGAAACCGATCCGCCAGAAAATGTGAAAGCCATTTTAAAAGTAAGTTGTTATGATTGTCACAGTGATTTTACTCGATATCCATGGTATAACCATATTACGCCTGTAAATTACTGGTTGGCAGACCATATTAAAGACGGAAAAAAGCATCTTAATTTTTCAAATTGGGTAGGGAATTCTACAAAGCGAAAAGATCATAAGATGGAGGAATTTATTAAAATGGTTGAAAACAAATGGATGCCAATGGACTCATATACTTGGATACATACTGATGCAAAATTATCAGACGCACAAATAAAAGAAGTCGTCGATTGGGCAAAACAAGTTAGAGTAAAATACGGTTTAGAACCAAAACCACAATAGTTCAATTCTGTATAACATTTTCATGCTTCTAGAAATTTAATGACTAAACGTCTATTAATTATTGGTTTTGTTTGGCCTGAACCTAAAAGTTCTGCCGCTGGAAGCCGGATGATGCAATTAATAGAAGCATTTCATTCCAATGATTATAACATAACATTTGCAAGCACTTGTGCTAAAAAAGATAACGCGTTTGATTTAAGTAGTCTTGATATACAGCAAGTTAGTATTAAATTAAATAATTCAAGTTTTGATGAATTTATAAAAGAGTTAAATCCAGAAATTGTTGTTTTTGACCGTTTTATGGTTGAAGAACAATTTGGTTGGCGTGTTGCAGAACAATGCCCAGATGCATTACGAATTTTGGATACCGAAGATTTACATTGCTTAAGAAAAGGAAGAGAACAGGCACTTAAAGATGAATCTGTTTTTAATAAGTCCTATTTGTTTAATGAGGTTTCAAAACGCGAAATAGCCAGTATTTATAGATGTGATGTAAGTCTTATTATTTCAGAAGAAGAAATTGAGATATTAAAAAATCAGTTTAAAGTAGGTAATCATTTATTATACTATTTGCCTTTTTTAATAGAGCCACTTTCATCTGAAGCTAAAAGAAAACTACCTAAGATTAAAGAACGAGAACATTTTATTTCTATTGGTAATTTTTTGCATCCACCAAACTATGATGCTGTTTTATTTTTAAAAAGTAAGATATGGCCATTAATTAGAGAAAAACTTCCAAAAGCAGAAATACATATCTATGGTGCTTATGCTTCAGAAAAGGTCAATCAACTCCATAATGAAAAAGAAGGTTTTTTAATTAAAGGATTTACAGATGATGTAAATTTTGTAATGCAGAACGCTAAAGTATGTTTAGCGCCGTTGCGTTTTGGAGCCGGACTAAAAGGTAAACTTATTGATGCTATGACTAATGGCACACCTTGTGTTATGACATCAATTGCTACTGAAGGTATGTTCGGTGGTTTTGAGCCTAATGGATTTATAGCGGATGAGGTTCAGGAATTTGCCAATAAAGCTGTAGAACTATATACCGATAAAATTTTCTGGAATGGAAAACAAAAAAATGGATTTTTAGTAATGAATGCTCGTTTTGATAAACAACTTTTTGTTTCAGATTTTATTTATAAAATAAATGCTATTCAAAATAATTTAAAAGTTCATAGGTTAGATAACTTCACAGGTCAAATGCTTCAACATCATACGACGCAAAGTACTAAATTTATGAGTAAATGGATTGAAGAGAAAAATAAAAATAATTAGTTACTAGTCTAACCATTTAAAGTTTGTAATCGTAATTCCAAATGTACAATCGTCTTGACATCCATCAGGTATATAGTAACAGTCGCTGATAATATTAAAATCATTCACGTTAAAAGTGATAGTATTTGTGTCTGGATCTACTGATAAATAGTCACTTAAACAAGTATCATATAATTCATCAATAGTAAGTGGAGAAGCACCGTCAGTGTTAGTTCCAAGAGTCTCTGAGCTTTCAGTGTATGAACTTGTGATTAATCTATTTTCATAACCTAGGTAGGTATTGTTCTCATCATAAATTGAATAGGATTCATAAGTTCTAGAAACCACTTTATCATTTTGAACTGTTATTTGAGTTGTACTTTTATACCCAGAAAAAGAAGTTGTACTAATTTCATATACGTATGACGCTCCACTAATTAGTTTTAAATGTTTCCAAGTTTCTAAACTGGTGTTGTATGCTTTGATGTTTTGGGAGTTTGAAGCATCATCAGTATCACAACTAACGTTAACTATTAATAAAGAAATAAGTAATAATTGGGAAAAAAGTTTGTTTTTCATGGGTTAGTTATTTCTTAATAGATGACAGAAAAAAGAAAAGGTTGCGTATTTTTCTTACTTAAATAAAATCATGATAATCTACTCTTAAAAGATAAATATCTTACTTTTATAAAAACCTAATTGAATTATTCATATGAAATTAAAGCGAGTTGTTATTACCACCCTTTTTCTAGTAATTTATAATGCCACCTTATTTGCTCAACTTTCAAACACACAAATTGATTCTTTAGTAAATAATGCTATGGAAACCTTTAATGTGGCAGGTTCTGCAGTAGCCATTGTAAAAGATGGAAAGGTAATTTATGAAAAAGGATTTGGAGTAAAGTCGAAACTAACAAATGAACCTGTAAATGAGCATACCAATTTTGCTATTGCATCAAACAGCAAAGCTTTTACAACAGCAGCTTTGGCCATGTTAGTAGAAGAAGGCAAACTAAAATGGACCGATAGAGTTGTTGATCATATTCCTGAATTTACCATGTATAATGCTTATGTAAAACAGAATTTTAACATTCAAGATTTATTAACCCATCGAAGTGGTTTAGGTCTTGGAATGGGAGATTTAATGTTTTTTCCTGATGGTTCAGATTTTACCATAGATGATTTATTGGCGAGTTTTCAACATTTTAAACCAGTGTCTGCGTTTAGAACAAAATGGGATTATGATAATTTACTGTACATAGTTGCTGGAGAATTAATAAAAAGAGCGAGCGGGATGACTTGGGAAGAATTCACAAAAACAAGAATTTTTGAACCATTAAAAATGGATAATTCATATGCGTCATCTGATGAAATTGAAAATAAAAACAATTTAGCCTCTCCACATAATGGTGATTCTGGAGTCCTCAAAGTATTGCCAGATTTTGAACATCAAATTAATGGTGCGGCAGGAGGTATTTGCTCCAATGTAGATGACATTAGTCAATGGATGCTTCTCCAATTAAATAAAGGTAAATACGGAGAAAATTTGGAAAAACAGTTGTTTACAGAGAAAAGTCAGCGTGAAATGTGGAAAATACACACGACCCAAGAAGCTAGTAGAAATCCTCGATATAACTCACATTTTGCAGGATATGGCTTAGGTTGGTTTTTAACAGATAAACTAGGTAATATGGAAGTATCGCATACTGGTGGATTACCTGGTATGTTAAGTAAAACGCTTTTAATTCCAGACTTGAATCTGGGAGTCGCTGTCTTGACGAATACAGAGCCTGGTGGTGCCGGATTATTTTCTGCAGTTACATCAACAATTGAAGACAGTTATTTAGGATTGGATGATTTTCAATGGACTGATAAATGGGCTAAAGTGTTAAAATCAAGAGGAGAAAAAGGGGATGAGGTAAGCAAAAAAGCATGGGAAACGGTTAAGGCTAGCAAAAACATAAAAGTTGATGAAACAAAATATATTGGTTTATACAAGGATAGTTGGTTTGGAACTATGGAAGTTTTTAAAAACGGAAATCAATTATGGATAAAATCACATCGTTCACCAAAACTTAACGGACCAATGTATTTTTATAACGCCAACACCTTTGCTATTAAATGGGAATACCAAGACATGAATTGTGATGCTTTTGCCATGTTTTCATTAGATGAAAATGGTTTAGCGCAAAGCATTAAAATGAAAGGAATCTCTCCAAATATAGATTTCAGTTTTGATTTTCACGACCTAGATTTACAACGAATTAAAAACGACTAGTTACGCTGCAACTTCACTTTTTTTAATTTTTCTATAGGTATACGAATTGAAAATATTTCGTTTTGCAAAGCGATTTATTTTATCAGACTGACAAAGTTTAATGTACAATGCTTTATTCACACCAAAAACCTCGTAAGTATTGCCATCCAAAAAGGTTACTTCCAGAAGCATGCCTTTATGATGCCAATCGATAATTGGGCTATTAATAGTTTCGTTGAACTCGTCTAAATTTGCCGCTATGGTTTCTGGTGCAATGCTTACAAGAAAATGATAGCCATCAATAATTTGTCTACTTTTAAGTTCGGCTTCAATAGCTAAAGCGTCACCGTGTTGAAATTTATCAGGATGCCATTCTTTTACTAAATTTCTGTAGGTAGTTTTTAGGTCTTTCAAGTTAATCTCTTTTTCAACATTAAAGAGTTTCTTGTATTCGTTGATACGCTTCATAGGGTTGTTTTTTTACAAGGCGCGAAGATACTCTTTTTAATGTATTGAATGTGAACTGTTTTTATAAATAGATTATTTCTTTTTACATCGTGCTTTTTTATAGATTTGCGGCTTAAAAAAAATACAATGATTTCAGTTGATGCTTTAGCCGTAGAATTTAGTGGTCAAACCTTATTTAGTGATGTGTCTTTCACTATCAATGAGAATGATAAAATAGCACTCATGGGGAAAAATGGTGCTGGAAAATCTACCATGATGAAGATTATTGCAGGTGAGCAAAAAGCAACTCGCGGACAAGTTCGATATCCAAAAGATGCTGTTATAGCCTACTTGCCACAACATTTATTGACTGAAGATAACTGTACCGTTTTTGAAGAAGCTTCAAAAGCCTTTATTCATATTTTTGAGATGCGTGACGAGATGGAGCGCCTGAATAAAGAGCTAGAAACCAGAACAGATTATGAATCGGATTCATATATGTCTGTTATTGAAAAAGTATCCGATTTAGGTGAAAAATATTATGCACTTGAAGATATTAATTACGATGCCGAAGTAGAAAAAGCATTGCGAGGTTTAGGATTCAAACGAGACGATTTTACTAGATTAACAAGCGAATTTAGTGGAGGCTACCGTATGCGAATTGAATTGGCTAAAATATTACTGCAAAAACGAGATTTAATTTTATTAGATGAGCCTACGAACCATATTGATATAGAATCGGTTATTTGGCTCGAAGATTTTTTAATAAACAAAGCCAAAGCTATTGTTGTTATTTCTCATGATAAAGCGTTTATTGATAACATTACCAATAGAACCATTGAGGTAACTATGGGGCGTATTTACGATTATAAAGCTAACTATTCACACTATTTACAGTTACGCGAAGAACGTCGAGCACATCAAGTGAAAGCTTATAACGAGCAGCAAAAATTTATTGCAGATAATATGGCGTTTATTGAGCGGTTTAAAGGAACATATTCTAAAACGAATCAGGTTAATTCTAGAGAACGTATGCTTGAAAAGCTTGAAATTATTGAGATAGATGAGGTTGATACGTCAGCTTTAAAATTACGATTTCCGCCAGCACAACGTTCAGGAGATTATCCAGTAACGGTGAAAGATTTATCAAAATCATACGACGAGCATGTGGTTTTTAAACATGCAAATATGTCTATTTCACGAGGTGAGAAGGTATCGTTTGTTGGTAGAAATGGCGAAGGAAAATCAACTATGATTAAAGCAATTATGGGAGAGATTGATTTTGAAGGCACCTGTCATTTGGGGCACAATGTAAAGGTGGGTTATTTTGCTCAAAATCAGGCATCGTTATTAGATGAAAGTCTGACCATTTTTCAAACTGTTGATGAGGTTACAGAAGGTGATATTCGCACGCAAATCAAGAATATTTTGGGTCGTTTTATGTTTAAAGGCGATGATATTGATAAAAAAGTAAGTGTGTTGTCTGGTGGAGAAAAAACGCGTTTAGCCATGGTAAAACTGCTCCTAGAACCTGTTAATTTGTTAATTCTGGATGAACCTACCAATCACTTAGATTTAAAGTCAAAAGATGTATTGAAAGAAGCGTTACTATCTTTTGACGGAACCTTAATTTTAGTATCGCATGACCGTGATTTTCTTCAGGGGCTCTCACAAAAAGTCTTTGAATTTAAAGACCAACGTGTTATCGAACATTTTGAAACGATTGATGATTTCTTGGTGCGAAACCGAATCGAAAATTTAAAACAGATAGATTTAAAGAAGTAGTGTCTAGTTGTTTTTTAGTTTGTAAATTATTTAACTTCGTTAGATCATTATTCAATATGAAGAAAATAATCTATAATTTTAAACTTCCATTCAAGTAACCTTGTAATTTTAATGAAAAAGGAATTCATAATAAAAAAGTCACCGCTTCTCAAAATAGTACTTAATAAAACTGAATTTAAAATTATTAATCATCAGTATAAACAAGAAAGTGGAGTTTTTTCATATTCAAAATTATATGATATTGAATTCAAAGAAAAAAGCATAGATATCTTTGGGACAATAGCTGTTTTTATTCTAAGCATATTTTTACCTGGTCCAAAAAGTGGGATATTCAAAATCAAAGAGCGAATAAGAATGAATTACGACGGAGTGGAAAGAATTTTTATTCTTTTTAATTTTGATAAAAATACTGTGAAAGAGGCTATTGCTGAAATTGAAAAACACATAACTGAAAAGTAAATGGCAAACAAGAATTGTATATTTTATTGAATTTAATCATTTGTTAAAACTTTTCTAAGCTCAAAATAAATCTTCTATAATTTCAAAAAACTCAACCCTCAATCCGTTCTACGCTTACTATTTGATTGATAGGATGAACCGCAGGGCCAAATTGGTTAAAAACTGCCACATCAGCGGCATCATGCCCATAGCCAATAGCAACATAACCTCCTTTTGGGTCGGTTTGGGTAGCATCAAAAGTATACCAACTTCCGCCAACATAAGCCTCGAACCAAGCATGCATATCCATTGGGTTTAAATTATATAAATACCCAACAACCATGCGTGCGGGAATACTTAAGCTTCTGCATAATGCAATTCCCAAATGAGCTAAATCTCTACAAACACCCATTTGTTTGTTGTTAACTTCTATAGCAGAAATGGGGAAATCACTACTTCCTGGAATAAAACTAATCGTATTTCGAAGCCAATTTTCAATAGCAGCTACTTGGTCATAACCTGGTAGCTGATTGGCGGTAATATTGTTTGCCATATCATTAAAACGGTCTGATTCACAATATCTACTGGGTAATAAGTAACTTAAAAGGGTGTTTGGTAAATGTTGTATTTCTATAAATGGAGCACCTGGATTTACGGTAACATAGTCGTCAATTTTTACATCGGCTGTAGTATGTATTGAAAAACGTCCTGGCGGTGCTACAAGTCGTTGGGAAAGGTTTCCATAATCATCTGCATACTCAAAAATAGGGACATTGGGACTAATTTTATATTCATCGCGCTCTACCCATTGTTGAGCACCACTGCGAGGACGCAACATTAAGATAAAAGGAGTTGGTACTTCAATATCGAATGTTAATTCACAACCAACGCGTAACCACATATTTTTTTGTTTTTAAAAAGAAATCAGGCTTTCTATGCTATTAAATTAAATGATTGAGAAGATATAACAATGTTATTTAAGCTATTTAATTGCTTTATATGGTATTATAACAAATAATGAAAATTGAGTGTCGTTTTATTGAATTTTTAATAATAAAACCACCTTTTTTGACTCCACAGGAAATAGTATCTTTAAAAAAGAACCAAACGTTAGGAGTGATTTATTACTTATAGACCATGCTCCATATTTAAAAATGCATTATCGGGTTTTTAGGAGTTCTTTAAGCTGCTTTATTCCAACAGTTGCTGGCTCAGCAATAACAGTTAAATTATTTTGAGTCTTTAAAGCGGGTTTTGGGTCTATGAAATAAATAGGAATCCCTTGAGGCGTATATTGCATCAAACTAGCTGCGGGATAAACTTGCATTGAGGTTCCAATTATAACCAAAATATCAGCTGTCATACATATGTTAATAGCTTGGTCAATCATGGGAACAGCTTCTCCAAACCAAACTATATGTGGTCGTAATTGATGTCCGTTAGAGCAAGTGTCTCCCAATTTAATATCTGTTTTCCAATCAATAATTGAAAATTCATCAACTATATTTCTAGCTTTTAATAATTCTCCATGCAGATGAACAACTTCGGTGCTTCCAGCCCGTTCATGTAAATCATCAACATTTTGTGTGATGATTGTCACTTTAAAATCGGTTTCAAGTTGGGCTAAGTCGATATGACCAGAATTAGGTGTAGCTTCTAATAATTGTCTTCGGCGTTGATTATAAAATTCCAAGACAAGTTCTGGGTTGGCGGCGAAACCTTCTGGCGTAGCAACTTCCATAACATCATGCCCTTCCCATAATCCATCAGCATCTCTAAAAGTTTTAAGTCCACTTTCAGCACTCATGCCAGCTCCTGTAAGTATTACCATGTGTTTCATAAATTAAAAGTACTATTTTTTGCTGTCGTATAAAAAACACCATGAAGTTATGTCTTTTATTTAGGCTAAAAACTCTTTAATTAATGCGGATTGATTTTTTTTTCTATTTTTAACACAATTAACCAACTAATCATATTTTAATGCTACTTATTTTGATAGGTATTCTTATTGTTATAGGAATTATTATAGCACTTTCATTATGGGCTCCTAAACGTTATGAGCTTACCAGAAGTATTATTATCGACAGACCATACACCGGTGTTTTTAGTTATTTAAAATATTTGAAAAATGAAGACCATTGGTCGCCATGGAGAAAGAAAGATGTTAATATGAAACAAGAGTTTATAGGAGATGATGGAACCGTTGGTTTTATAGCAAAATGGCAAGGGAACAGTGACGTTGGTTTAGGAGAACAAGAAATTATAAATATTGTTGAAAATAAAATAATTGAAACCGAATTACGATTTTATAGGCCATGGAAGTCTATATCAAATGCCGTTACTAAAGTAGAAGATTTGGGTAAAATGCAAACAAAAGTTACTTGGAGTTTTTCAGGAGAAAATAAATTCCCAACGAATATTTTGATGCTTTTTTATAATTTGGATCAAACCATTGGAAAGGATTTTGAAGAAGGATTAGCTAATTTGAAAAAACTTTTAGAGAAGGGCTAATCTAATTTATTATAGTTTATTAGTTCTTCCTCTGCTTAGCAACTTATACTCTTCATAGCATTCGTTAATAGCATCAAGTATTTGTAAATCATTAGCTGTTTGAATAAACCCTTTTGAGTAATTACATTGACTAACAATTTCGTCTAAATCAATACGATCTACCTGTAATAAAGCCATGAGCATTTCCCTATCAAATCTAGAGGCAAGAAGATTCCGAATTTCATCATCCTGCTTCATTTTTTTGAGTTTCCTTAGTTCATTTGATTTTTTTCCGAACATTCTATTTAAAAAATCGGCTGGATTAAAAATGGATCCTATTATTTTGGTTATAGCACCAGGAGAACTAGCTTCGTAACCTGTACTTGGTAGACCAGATATGCTATAGCGATAATTATTATTATTGATAGGAACTTGCTTAATATCAACTTCTAAATAGCCTGTAAGTTTTAATTGATTTACAACAACTGTCTCAAGAGCCAACGCTGATTCTGTTAATTCAATTTTTGAACTACCAAATTTCAGCCAGTCGTTAGTGACTCTTACTTCAATAGATTTAAATCCTAGATAAGAAAAATGTAATGTATCATCCGGTTTTGCATAAATTTCAAACTCCCCTTTGTCATTTGTCGAAGTTCCTACAACTTGGTTTAGGTTAACTATATTAACATTTTCAAGCGGCTTATCATCTGAACTGTTTATAACAACTCCTTTTACGGTTGTTTTTTCTTGTGCAACAGAAAACATTGTTGTGAATATAAAGGTAAGGAGAAGCAAATACTTTTTCATTGAGACTTTTTATTAAACGTAAAAATAGTAAACAAACTACCAAATTTCAGGTCTATGCAATATTTTTGACTTAAAATTAACAAACCTCTTTGATATAAGCAAAGAGGTTTAAATATTATCTATCGTCTTGAACGTCTTGGTCTGTCGAAGCTTGGTTTGGACGATTTAGAATCTGAACTACCTGAACGTCTCGGTTTCGAGTCGCCTTCAGAGCGTCTTCTGCTACTTCGGTTTTCTGAATTTGCTCCGGTACTTCTTCTGTCGCCTCTTGGTTTAGATGATCGTCTTTCACCGCCTTTTCTGTCGTTTCGTCTTCCACCACCACGGTTTTCAGATACTTCAACATTTACAAAGCGACCTTCATGTTTAAAATCGGTAAAATAGGCTAAAACTTTTTCTTTTAATTCGTTTTCAGTATTAAAAAATGAGAAACTTTCTTTGGTTTCAACTTTAAAAACATCGTCTCTACCAAGTTCTAACTGCTCTTTTAAAAAGTCTTTTAATTTCATCCAATCGAAACCATCTTTACTACCAACATTTATAAAGTAACGAGTAGAATCAGATTTTCCACCTCTATAATCACGTCCAGAATCGTCGCGATCACTAGAGCTTTCAGAAATATTTAGGTTTTTGGATTTTTGATAATAATTGAAAAAACGTGTGAATTCTACCGAAAAGAATTTTTTAATAAGTTCGTCTTTGGTAGTGTCTTCAAACAGTTCGTTAATGTTGGTAAGATATTTATCAATTTCGTGATTAATCTCTGTATCATTAATTTTGTTAGCCAGCGACATTAATTGAACTTCGCAAATTTCCATACCATCCGGAATCTCTTTTTTAACGAATTCTTTTTTAATGATGCGCTCAATACTTTTTATTTTACGTACCTCACTTTTAGACACAATAACCATTGAGATTCCCGTTTTACCTGCTCTCCCTGTTCTTCCAGAGCGGTGGGTGTAAATTTCAGGTTCGTCTGGCAATTGATAGTTAATTACATGTGTAATATCGTCAACATCAATTCCACGTGCAGCAACATCCGTGGCTACCAGCATTTGAATTTGTTTTTTTCTGAAAGAACCCATCACCAAATCACGTTGGTTCTGACTTAAATCTCCGTGTAACGCGCCAGCATTATAACCATCTTCAATAAGTTGTTCGGCTACTTTTTGGGTATCGCGTTTTGTTCTACAAAATACGACTGAAAATATATCAGGATTAGCATCTGCTAAACGTTTTAGAGCGTTGTATCGGTCTCTTGCGTTTACTAAATAATATTCGTGAGAAACCTGACTGGTACTTTCGTTTTTATTTCCAACAGTAATTTCGTGTGGATTTTCCATGAATTTTTTAGCAATAACCGATACCTCTTTTGGCATCGTTGCACTAAATAACCACGTACATTTGTCTTCGGGTGTATTTGATAAAATATCAGTAATATCTTCATAAAAACCCATGTTTAGCATCTCATCAGCTTCATCTAAAACCGCATATTCAATTTTAGAAATATCAACTAAACGTCTGCTAATCATATCTTTTATACGACCTGGCGTTGCCACAATAATTTGAGCTCCTTTTTTAATATCTCTTGCTTGGTCTGTAATACTAGATCCACCGTAAACAGCCACGACATTAAGTCCTTTACAGTATTTACCATACAATTTCATTTCGTTGGTAATCTGCAAACAAAGTTCTCTGGTTGGAGATAAAATTAAACCTTGCGTGGTTCTGCTATCAATATCAATTTTTTGAAGCATAGGAAAACCAAAAGCAGCTGTTTTCCCTGTTCCTGTTTGGGCTAAAGCGACCAAATCGGTTTCATTGTTTAATAAAATAGGAATGGCTTTGTCTTGTACTTCACTTGGTTTAGTAAAGCCTAAATCGGTAATGGCTTTCAATAAGTCTTCATTTAGACCTAAATCTTGGAATGTGTTCATTCTTTGTATAAGTATTCGATTATATTATGTGGTGTTACATAAGAAGGGAATCGACATACTTAAACCTAAACTTCTAGCAACACATCCTCACTCTGAGGAATTTAAATCCGTTATCGGATTTCAAGCGGCAAATATAGTCTTTTATTTTTCATTAGAACTTATATTATCATTTCCTTATGAATTAGTGACAAAATATTATTTAGAATAGGATTTCTGTTGTCTTTATTCCAAATGGCCGATAGTATGGTTCTTTGTTTTATTTTGTGTAGTTCAATGAATTTTGTTTTTGAATTAGTTTCGTTTATTAAAGACTTTGGAACAATAGAAATTCCAAAATTGTTTTCCACTAATTTATATATAGAACCAGCGTGAATGGTATTGTGCGAAACAATTGGGCTAAAACCGCTATCATCAAAAATTTCCATAACTTTTTCATAATAGGAAGCACTATATTCTGGATCAAATAAGATAAAGTGTTCCTCTTTAAATTGTGATAAACTTTTAAAGTTAGAAGCATCAATGACATGATTTTTAGGTAAGACCAAACAAAATGGCTCTTTTAAAATAGGATGACTTTCTAAACCTCTCGGAATTCTGTCTAATCTTACAAACCCAATATCGATATCTTGAGAAAGCAACCCTTCAATTTGTTTGTTGTTATCCATTTCTTTTAAGCTAAACAAAATATTAGGATGATCTTCTGTGAATTTTAATAGTAATTCTGGAATAATTTTTTGCATAGCTGAACCCACATACCCAAAGTTAAGCTTGCCATCTTTCCCATCTTCAAGTAATTTGGCATGATGTAATATAGCGTCTAAGCTTTTTAAGTTTTTTGATAGCTCCTCTTTTAAATACAATCCGGTAGGCGTCAACTTGACTTGCCGATTATGTCTGTCAAACAACTTAATACCTAAATGATCTTCCATTTCTTTAATTTGTCTACTCAGTCCGGGTTGTGATATAAAAAGTTTTTCGGCAGCTTTTCTAAAGTGCAAAAGCTCAGAGACTGCTAAAAAATATCTGATATGTCTCAATTCTATTTGATAACTCATAGTTATTAATAGTTTTAAATAATAGTCTTATTAAGCATCAAAAATATCGATAATTTTGTAATAAATAGATTTAATCTTTAAATTATATTCAATAGATGTTTATATACGGAATTGATAAACTTACGGTAGATAAAGTTATGGCTATAGCTAATGGTTCATTAAAGGCCTCTTTATCTGATTATGCTATATCAAAAATACAGGATTGCAGAAAAAAGGTAGACGTTATGGCTGCCTCAAGTAAGGCTATATATGGCATTAATACAGGATTTGGACCGTTATGTGATGTGAAAATTTCACCAGAACAAACCAGCACACTCCAAAGAAATTTATTAATTACGCATGCGGTTGGTGTTGGTAAGCCTATTGATAGAGAGCTTTCAAAAATTATGATGATTTGCAAGGTACACGCCTTAAGTCGTGGGTTTTCAGGCATTCGATTAGACGTTATTGAACGCATCATTTATTTTATAGAAAATGATTTATTACCTGTTGTCCCAGAGCAAGGTTCTGTGGGAGCTTCGGGAGATTTAGCGCCTTTATCTCATTTGTTTTTACCACTAATTGGTGAAGGTGAATTTTGGGTAGGTAATGATTTGGTTCCTGCAAAGGACGTCTTAGAAAAATACAATCTTAAACCGATAGAATTGCTAGCTAAAGAGGGTTTAGCATTAATAAATGGGACACAATTTATATTAGCACATGCGATAACAGGCTTACAAAAAATGGCCTATTTGCTAGATTTAGCCGATGTGGCTGGTGCCATGAGTTTAGAAGGATACCAAGGTAGTGAGTCGCCATTTAAAGAATTATTGCATAGTATTCGTCCGTTTAAAGGCAATATAGAAGTGGCCGAGCGTATGCGTATGTTGTTCAAAAATTCTAAAAATATTAAGTCTCATGAAAATTGTGCGCGCGTTCAAGACCCGTATTCTATGCGTTGTATTCCGCAAGTGCATGGTGCTTCAAGAAATGCCTATTATCATTTAAGTGAATTGGCAGAGATTGAAATGAATTCAGTGACAGATAATCCCATCGTACTAAGTGAAACAGAAGCTATTTCTGGCGGAAACTTTCATGGGCAACCACTTGCGATGGCATTAGATTATTGTTCGATTGCAGCATCAGAATTAGGAAATATAGCTGACAGACGTTGTTATTTACTCATTGAAGGAAAATTTGGTTTACCGCGATTATTAACAGCGAGCGGTGGTTTAAATTCTGGATTTATGATTCCACAGTATACCACAGCAGCTCTGGTAACCGAAAATAAATCACTTTGTTTCCCGCCTTCAGCAGACAGTATTCCTACGTCATTAGGACAAGAAGACCATGTGTCTATGGGAAGTATTTCGGGGCGTAAATTCAACCAAATCTTAGGAAATATTGAAAAAATATTAGCCATCGAACTCATGTATGCAGCACAAGCAATGGAGTTTAGACGACCAAATACATTTTCTCAAATTATAGAATCTAACTTTAAAATGATTAGAAGTAAGGTTGCTAAATTAGAAGAAGATCGCATTCTTAAAGATGATATTTATGCGTTAATAGAAATGGTTAAAAATCAAGCTTTCATAGTAAAATAATTGAATCTCATTATGACTTTTAAAGAACAAATATTACAAGGAATCCCATCAAAATTGCCAACTAAACATATTTTAGAAGCTGGAGTAAATAGAGCTCCAAAGCGAAAAGATATCTTATCAAAAGAAGAAAAACAGTTGGCTATTAGAAATGCGTTGCGATATTTTCCTAAGGATTGGCATGAAGAACTGTCTCAAGAATTTTCAGAAGAATTAAAAGCTTTTGGAAGAATTTATATGTACCGATTCAAGCCTGACTATGACATATATGCAAGACCAATTCAAGAGTATCCGGCAAAATGTTCGCAAGCTGCTGCTATCATGCTCATGATTCAAAATAACTTAAATCCTGCCGTAGCACAACATCCCGAAGAACTTATAACCTATGGTGGCAACGGTGCGGTGTTTCAAAATTGGGCACAATACCTTTTAACCATGCAGTATTTGGCGAATATGACGGAGGAACAAACCTTGCATATGTATTCTGGTCACCCTATGGGTTTATTTCCATCATCTAAAAATGCGCCAAGAGTTGTTGTTACGAATGGTATGATGGTTCCTAATTATTCAAAACCAGATGACTGGGAAAAATTTAATGCCCTTGGAGTTACTCAATATGGACAAATGACGGCCGGTTCCTTCATGTATATTGGTCCGCAAGGCATCGTTCACGGAACCACCATAACCGTGATGAATGCGTTTCGAAATATTTTGAGAAAAGGAGAAAGTTCTAAGGGTAAAATATTTTTAACCGCAGGGTTAGGAGGGATGAGTGGTGCGCAACCTAAAGCCGGAAATATTGCTGGATGCATAACGGTTTGTGCTGAAGTTAATGATAAAGCAGCAACAAAACGATTCGAACAAGGTTGGGTTGATGTGTTGATTGACAATATGGCGGACTTGATTATTCGAGTTAAAAAAGCGAAAGAGAAAAATGAAGTGGTGTCTATAGCTTATATTGGAAACATCGTGGAAATTTGGGAGCGTTTTGACGAAGAGGATATTTTTATTCATGTCGGTTCCGATCAAACATCGCTACATATTCCTTGGACTGGAGGCTATTATCCTATTGGAATTTCGTATGAAGAATCGAACCGTTTAATTCGTGAAGAACCAGATCTTTTCAAAGAAAAAGTTCAGGAATCTTTACGACGACATGCCGCAGCCATTAATAAGCATACCGCCAAAGGAACCTATTTTTTCGACTATGGTAATGCGTTTTTATTAGAAGCATCGCGAGCAGGAGCCGATGTGATGGCTGAAAACAAGATTGATTTTAAATATCCGTCTTATGTACAAGATATATTAGGACCCATGTGTTTCGATTATGGTTTTGGTCCTTTCCGTTGGGTTTGTACCTCGGGAAAACCTGAAGATTTAGATGCAACTGATGCTATTGCAGGGACTGTTTTACAAGAAATTATGGAAAATTCACCAGAAGAAATCAAGTTGCAAATGCAGGATAATATTACGTGGATAAAGGATGCGAAAAAGAACAAAATGGTGGTGGGCTCACAAGCACGCATTTTGTATGCCGATGCCGAAGGACGTGCTAAAATAGCCGAAGCATTTAATACTGCCGTGGCAGAAGGTAAAATTGGCCCCGTAGTTTTAGGGCGCGATCATCATGATGTGAGTGGAACGGATTCACCATATCGTGAAACATCTAACATTTACGATGGTAGCAAATTTACGGCTGATATGGCAATTCATAATGTGATAGGCGATAGCTTTAGAGGCGCTACTTGGGTGTCTATTCATAATGGTGGCGGTGTTGGCTGGGGAGAAGTCATCAATGGTGGTTTCGGCATGTTATTAGATGGAACAAAGGAAGCCGAAGAACGATTAAAAAGTATGTTGTTTTTTGATGTAAATAATGGTATTGCACGCCGAAGTTGGGCAAGAAACAATGAGGCCTTATTCGCTATAAAACGTGAAATGGAACGATCTCCAAATTTAAAAGTAACTTTACCTAATCTTGTTGAAGACGATATTTTAAACAACTTATTTTAATGGCAACACTATTTAAAAATATAAAAGAGTTAATTCAAGTAAGAACTGAGCCTATTGCTTTTGTATCCGGAAAGGATATGAATATCCTGCCAACCATTAAAAATGCGTTCTTGGTTGTTGAAGATGGACTGATTGCTGATTTCGGAAAGATGGAAGATTGTCCGAACAATGATTTTATAGAAGTCATTGATGCCGCTGGAAAGATGGTTTTACCAACATGGTGCGATTCGCATACACACATGGTATATGCGGGAAACAGAGAAAACGAGTTTGTCGATAAAATAAACGGACTAACATATCAAGAAATTGCAAATAAAGGAGGTGGGATTTTAAATTCAGCAAAACTGCTTCAAGAAACGTCCGAAGACGATTTATATCAACAAAGTAAAATACGTTTAGAAGAAGTTATAGCTCTTGGAACAGGTGCGATAGAAATTAAATCGGGCTACGGATTAACGGTAGAATCCGAATTAAAAATGCTTCGTGTTATTAAGCGCTTAAAAGAAAATTACTCGATTCCAATTAAGGCAACATTTTTAGGAGCACATGCGGTTCCTAATGAGTATAAAAATAATAAAGATGGTTACTTAGACTTACTGATAAATGACATGTTACCTCTAGTAGCAAAAGAGCATTTAGCAGACTATATCGATGTGTTTTGTGAAGAAGGTTATTTTTCAGTTAAAGATACCGAACGTATTCTAGAAGCAGGAAAAACATACGGTTTGCAACCCAAAATACATGTCAATCAATTCACCTCTATTGGTGGTGTTCAGGCAGGTGTGAAACATCATGCGTTGTCCGTCGATCATCTTGAAGAGATGAGTAAATACGATATGGAATCACTTCAAAACACCAAAACCATGCCTGTTGGTTTGCCAGGTTGTTCCTTCTTTTTGGGGATTCCCTTTACGCCGGCAAGACAACTCATCGATGCCGGTTTACCATTCGCATTAGCAACCGATTATAACCCAGGTTCGTCTCCTTCGGGAAATATGAATTTTGTCGTGTCTACGGCCTGTATAAAAATGAATCTTACCCCAGAAGAAGCCATTAATGCAGCCACAATAAACGGTGCTTACGCTATGGGATTGCAAGATAAAGTTGGCTCAATTACCAAAGATAAACGAGCAAATTTAATACTCACCAAGCCAATTAATTCACATGGGTGTATTCCTTATTCATTCGGAAATCATAAAATAGAAGCGGTTTTTATTAACGGAGAAAAAAAACTAGAATATTAATTTTTGGGCGTTTTAACACGCTTTCCGCTATATCTTTTTATTGTGCCTCAAAAAAGGATGTCGCTGCAAATGCGAAGCATTCATGAATGATAGAATTTAAAATAGGAATCAATGAATAATCGGTTAACGCGTCTATTTACGAAGGTCACTTTGTCGATTACAGGCATTATTTTCTATGAAAAAATGCTCTAACTACTTGTAAAACAATAATAAAAGTATAAATTCGTTTTGCCTTTATATGTAACCTACTTATGAATATGAAACCAAATTTACTTTTTCTAAAGCTTTCTGTGTTTTTATTAATTATTATCCTCTTAAACTCATGTAGTAATGAAGATGGAACAGATACAGCTATAGTCCAAAATCCACTTGAGAATCCTTTTGATGGTATTCCAGCAGGAAACCTAAATGGCAATTATCCTATTCCCTCCGAAGCAAGTTTAGAAGATGTGTCAAATCCAGATACCGTTATTGGAAACGGCACTCCAGAAAGTTGTACTGGTCAGCTCGTTATTGATGCTGTGTCAAAAGGCGGAAAAATTGTATTTGATTGTGGAAAAGAACCCATTATAATAACACTAAATGAACCAGCCAAAGTATTTAACAATGCCAATCCAGATGTTGTTATCGATGGAGGCGGATTGGTAACCTTAAGTGGTAAAAATCAAACCAGAATTTTATATATGAATACTTGTGACCAAAACCAGGTATGGACAACAAGTCATTGTCAAAATCAAGATAACCCAAGGCTTACTGTTCAGAATATTACTTTTGCAAATGGAAATTCAAATAATGAAACAGAATACGAAGGCGGAGGTGCTATTTGGGTTCGCGGTGGCCGCTTTAAAGCCGTAAACTGTAGATTTTTTAATAACGTTTGCGTACCAACAGGTCCAGATGTTGGAGGAGGTGCACTTCGTGTTTTTAGTCAATATAATAACCAGCCCGTATACATTGTCAATTGTACGTTTGGTGGTAAAGAAGGGTTTGGTAATTCAGGGTCAAATGGGGGTGCAATAAGTAGTATTGGGGTTTCATGGACTATAATAAACAGCCTTTTTTCATACAATACGGCTATTGGAAATGGAGGGAACCCCAGTCAGTCAGGAACGCTTGGAGGCGGTAGTGGAGGAGCTATTTATAACGACGGAAATACGATGACACTTCAAGTTATGGGTTCACTTATAGAGTCCAATGAAGTCAATGCTTACGGTGCTGCTATATTTTTTGTTTCTAACGACCATTCTGGTAATATCGTTATAAATGATTCTACCATTCAAAATAATATTGGAGGCTCTTGGTATCCATCATACCCTAGTATTTCTGCGCACGCAGATACACCCATTAGTGTTACAAATTCTGTTATTACAGATTAAATTTTTTAAACACGTCATAGTAAAGAAGGAACGACTACGACAATCTGTTTAATTTTAGTATTAATACATGAGATTACTTCGTTATTCGTTCCTCATTTTTCGTAATGACGAATTATTAGAAGCTTACTTCCTCAAATTAACTATCCGTTCTAATAAAGTAGGATGTGAATAATGCATAAACACATAAGCGGGATGCGGCGTTAAATTACTCAAACTATTTTTTGATAGTTTTTTAAGCGAGGTAATTAAGGGTTCTGCTTTATATGTATTCTTAGCATAATCATCAGCCTGATATTCAAATGCTCTTGAAAACAGATTCATAATTAAACCTGTAATTTCAGAAATAGGTGAGTAAAGCAATCCAAAGGCTATCAGTCCAATATGAAAACTAGGAATTTCAACTCCTAAAGCATTTGATAATAATGGATTTGAAATAAATAACGATAAAATATAAAGCGTTAAACCCGTGAGTAAAATAGAACTTATTAAATTGAAAATGATATGCTTCTTTTTATAATGACCAACTTCATGCGCCAAAACAGCAACAATTTCCTCGTCTTCTAAATCATTAATCAACGTATCATAAAGTGTCACGCGTTTTTCACTTCCAAATCCAGAAAAATAAGCATTCGCTTTTGTGCTTCGTTTCGAGCCATCAATTACAAAAATTTTATCAAGTTTAAATCCAACTGTTTTAGCGTATTCTGAAATTTTATCGCGTAAACTTCCTTCTTCTAAAGGTGTTTGTTTGTTAAATAGCGGCACGATAAGTTTCGAGTAAAACATATTCATAAACAAGGTAAACACAGCAACTAATCCCCAAGCATACAGCCAAAAATAGTCGCCTGTAGACTGATAAAACCAAATAATAAGAGCAAGAATGCCGCCACCAACAACAGCCATCATGAGCCAACCTTTTAGTTTGTCGAGAATGAATGTTTTAACCGTTGTTTTATTAAATCCGAATTTTTCTTCAATCACAAAAGTGCTGTAATATGAAAAAGGCGTGGTAATAATGTCGCTACCAATCATAATGATTCCAAAAAATATAAGAGCTAAAAGAATTGGATTTTCAGTATAACTTCTTGCAATGTTATCTACAAATTCAAAACCATCGAAAAATAAAAACCCTGAAGTTAATAGTAACGAAAATGTTGAGGTTGTGAGTCCGAATATATATTTAGTTGCTTTGTATTGTTGTGATTTTTTATACTCTGTTTCATCATACACATCTTTTAATTCTTTAGGAATTGTATCGTTAAAATGTTTCGCATTTAAAGCATCTAAAATTTTATCAACTATAAAATTGATGACGATAATGGCGATGATGATATAAAAAAGGGTGTTTGCTGTCATGTTAATTTTACTGTCATTGCGAGTCGCTTTTTTATAGCGACATAGCAATCTGTTTTTATTTTAGTTTCAATTTTAGAGATTACTTCGGTAGTTCCTCTCCTAGAATGACAAGATTATAAAAAACCTCGTTGTCTTTTCGCCTCAAAAATAAGAATTCCTGCTGCAACCGACACATTCATAGAATCTATTTCTCCTTGCATAGGAATAATAATATTTTGAGTTGAATTATTAATCCATTCATCACTTAAACCAGTAGCTTCTGTTCCAACAATAATGGCTGTAGGTTTAGTGAAATCTTGGGAGTGATAATTTACGGATGCCTGCAAAGCGGCGCAATAGATGTTTATGTTTTGAGTTTTTAAAAATTCAATAATATCTGATGTGCTTGCTGTGGCAATCTGATTGGTGAATACGCATCCCACGCTAGAGCGTATGATATTTGGATTGTATAAATCGGTTTTTGGATTCGCAATAATAACAGCATCAATGTTTGCAGCATCAGCAGTTCTTAAAAGCGCTCCAATGTTTCCTGGTTTTTCAGGAGCTTCGGCGACTAAAATTAATGGGTTTTTTGTATTGAATTTTAAATCAGAAATCGAATTCGTTTTATTTTTTGCAATGGCTAGAATGCCTTCAGTTGTATCTCTATAAGCTAGTTTTTCGTAGACTTCTTTTGAAATTTCAATGCGTTCAATGTGTTGATCGATTAATTCGTTTATGCGTATTTCAGATATTAATTCGGGATAAAACAAAATCGTTTCAAACTCATAATGTCCTTTTATAGCTAGCGAAATTTCGCGTTCCCCTTCAATTAAAAATAACCCTGTTTTTTTTCGCTCTCTGGACTTGTCTATTAATTGAACCAGTTCCTTAATTAATGAGTTTTGTATGCTTACTATGTGTTTGTTCATAACAAATACAAATGTAATTTAATTTTAATCAAATTGTTATAACGTTTTTGTTTCAAAATAGTTAACAAATAAGGCGACTACATAACTATAGCTTTCCATGCCTTTATCTTGTTTGTTGGCTTTTAAATACGAGCTATACGTTTTTTTAAATAGCGGTTCGGCAGGATTTTGATAAGCGTCCCAAAATTCACGCATGTCTTGGTAATTTTTCAAAATCCCTCTATTGACGGTTTTAGTAATAGAATCAAATAGAGATTCATCACGTCTGTAAATTTCATTTAAACAAAATCGAAGGGCAAAGGTATATCCGGAGTATTTAAAATAGATATCATCATGGTTTATGGCTGCCAAACATCCAATAAAATTAGCTTCATTTTCTGCTGCATATCCTAACTGATGGGCAACCTCATGTGATGCCGTTGTTGGGAATAAGTAACTTGGAATTAAGCCGTCTACCTGTGATTCATTGGTTAACGGATTTAAATAACCACTAAAACCCATATACGTTAATGGTAAACTGAATAATGATTTTTTGATGCTTTTTGGATAATATTCTAAATGAGGATATTCCTTTTTTAAAGAGTTGTAGCCCAAAGGAACCATATTTAAAATATCGCTTTTGTTATATGGAATATCGATTGGTAGGGTATCATTTTTTATAATGTCAAATTGAATTTCATTTGATTTAGAAATCAATTTTTTGGTTACTTCAACAAGTTGTTCTGTTGTGTATTCAGAATTAAGACCAAGACTTTTATGAAGAGGTAAACGGTAATAATTTAAGCCCCAAAACAAATGAAATGCAAAATAGAGTATCGATGCTGCTGAAAATACATCTATAAACCAATTTTTTGTATCTGTTCTTAATCGCTTAAAATTTTTAAAAACCCACCTAATAATGTAGATAATGGCAAAGCCATAGACTAAATCACCAAACGAAAACGGTATCCAGCCCAACATAAATCGAAACATTTTTGAAATGTACGGATACAGACCATTACTGTAATACGTTTCAATAAAGTTTGGGTAATGTGATAGCCATTTTACCAAAAAATATTGAGGAATGATAAGAAGCGCTATTATAGTTTTTTTATGTTTTAGCATGTTCCAAAAATATGAAAATGTTTATTAATACTGATTAGTTATGTTACCTTTGTAAAACTAAAATAAACATGATGAATTCAGAGATAAGACAATTAGAACCAAAACAACTTTGGAATAAATTTGCAGATTTAAATGCTGTACCACGAGGATCAAAAAAAGAAGAACGCGTCATTGCTTTTATGAAAAATTTTGGCGAGAATCTTGGACTTGAAACCATGGTTGATGAAGTAGGTAACGTGATAATTAAAAAACCTGCAACCAAAGGGATGGAGTCAAAAACAACCGCGGTGCTGCAATCACATCTTGATATGGTTCATCAAAAAAATAATGATACCGATTTTGATTTTGACACTCAAGGAATTGATATGGTTGTTGATGGCGATTGGGTAAAAGCAAAAGGAACCACACTTGGTGCTGATAATGGTTTGGGAGTTGCTACTATTATGGCTATTCTAGAAAGTACAGATATTGCGCATCCGGCTCTTGAAGCTTTGTTTACAATTGATGAAGAAACAGGAATGACAGGTGCTATGGGATTAAAAGGAGGCTTGTTATCTGGCGGTATTTTACTGAATTTAGATACCGAAGAGGATGATGAAATAGGTGTTGGTTGTGCAGGAGGTGTTGATATAACAGCAACAAGAACTTATAATCAAGAAGAAACACCTGAGTTTAAAATAGGATTTTCTATTTCAGTTAAAGGATTGCAAGGTGGTCATTCAGGAATGCAAATTCATGAAGGGTTAGGCAATGCCAATAAACTCATGAATCGTTTGTTGTTTGATGGATTTGAAAAATTTGGATTACGTATTTCAGAAATTGATGGCGGAAGTTTACGTAATGCTATTCCTAGAGAAAGTAACGCTTTAGTGGTTATTGATGCCATTCATGAAGCTACTTTTTTATCAGAAATGAAAGTACAAGCAAACATCTTAAAGACTGAGTTAAAAACGATGGAACCTGATTTAGCAATAATGGTTTCAAAATGCGAAGCTCCTAAAATGATAATGGATTTAGGTGTTCAAGAAGGACTTACAAGAGCCTTATATGCAGCTCACAATGGTGTCTACAGAATGAGTGCTGATATCCCTGATTTAGTGGAAACATCTAATAATATTGCTAGAGTTTTGGTGAAGGAAGGAACTATTCATATAGGTTGTTTAACACGCTCTTCTGTAGAAAGTTCTAAAATAGATTTAGCGAATACCTTACGGGCAACTTTTGAATTGACAGGTTGTGAAGTAGAGTTGTCTGGTGATTACCCAGGTTGGGCGCCTAATATGGATTCGCCTATTTTAAAAGTAATGTCTAGTTTGTATGAGAAGATGAATGGAGAAAAACCGCATGTAGCGGCTTGCCATGCAGGATTAGAATGCGGTATTTTAGGGCAGAATTACCCAAATATGGACATGATTAGTTTTGGACCAACTATAAAAGGAGCACATTCTCCTGATGAACGAGCTCAGATTTCTTCTGTTCAAAAATATTGGAAGTTTGTTTTAGAGATTTTAAAAAATATACCAGAAGATTAAGAAAATACATGTGCGTATTTTTAGTTAATAGTACAGCTAATTCATTGAAAAATAATTAGTTGTCGTCTTTGTCAGGTACAGGATCATAACCACTACCTCCCCAAGGATGGCAACTAAAAATTCGTTTTAACGCTAACCAACCGCCTTTTAAAAAACCGTGCTTTTCTAAAGCTTCTTTAGCGTAATGCGAACATGTTGGGCTATATCTGCAACTCGCAGGTGTTAATGGAGAAATAAAAATTTGATAAATTTTTATTAAAAACAAAAACGGTGCAATAAGTATCTTTTTCATTAAAAAATAACGATTTGTTATGATTGCCAGGTGCAACTCTGTCGAAACCTATTAAGAATCTGTAATCATAAAGTAGTTTTCGACTGCTCGAACAGACAAAATTTAATTTAAAGAAAACGTTGTGCCTTCTTTACCATCTTTAAGTTCTATACCAACAGCAGCCAGTTCATCACGTATTTTATCAGATAATGCAAAATCTTTGTTTGCTCTGGCTTCTTGTCTTAGTTTGATAAGTACGTCAACAGTTCCTGATAATTTGTCGGTCCCAGAATCAGTTTTACTGCTATTTTCTAAGCCTAAAATATCAAATACAAAAGCTTGAAAGGTATCTTTTAATAGTGATAAATCAGTGTCGGTAACACTAACAGAACCATCTTTTATTTGGTTGATATATTTAACACCTTCAAATAAATTAGCAATTAAAACAGGTGTGTTAAAGTCATCATTCATAGCATCATAACAGCTTTGTTTCCATTTGTTTATATCTATGGATGAGGTTGCTGAAGCTTTTAAACTATCTAATAGATTAATGGCATCCATTAATCTGAAAAATCCTTTTTCACTAGCTAATAGACCATCATTTGTAAAGTCTAAAATACTTCTGTAGTGCGCTTGTAACATAAAAAAACGAGCCACACCAGGAGAGAAAGCTTTAGTGATATTTGGATTGTTTCCAGTAAAAATTTCACCAGGCAAAATAAAATTTCCTGTAGACTTTGCCATCTTTTTACCATTCATAATCAGCATATTAGCATGCATCCAGTAATTAACAGGTGTCTGTCCTTTAGCTGCTTCGTTTTGGGCAATTTCACATTCGTGATGCGGAAATTTCAAATCCATACCGCCTCCGTGAATATCAAAATGTTCACCTAAATACTTGGTGCTCATGGCAGTACATTCTAAATGCCATCCAGGAAAACCATCGCTCCAAGGGGATGGCCAACGCATAATATGCTGCGGTTCGGCTTTTTTCCAAAGGGCAAAATCTTGTGGATTCTTTTTATCTGATTGTCCATCTAATTCACGAGTATTATGAATTAAATCTTCAAGTTTACGCTTACTTAAAATACCGTAATCATGAGTTTCATTAAATTTATGAACATCAAAATACACAGAGCCATTAATCTCATAAGCAAATCCGTTATCGAGGATGGTTTTAATCAATTCAATTTGCTCAATAATGTGTCCTGTAGCTGTAGGCTCTATACTTGGTGGTAAAAAGTTGAATGTATCAAGTATGTTATGAAAATCAACTGTATAGCGTTGAACCACTTCCATAGGTTCAATTTCTTCTAAACGCGCTTTTTTTGCAATACGATCTTCACCTACATCAGCATCATTTTCTAAATGGCCGGCATCAGTGATATTTCTAACATAACGAACTTTAAATCCTAGATGTTTTAAATATCTAAAAATTACATCAAAAGACATGAAGGTTCTAACATTTCCTAAGTGCACATTACTATAGACTGTTGGTCCACACACATACATGCCTACATAGCCATCGTTAATAGGTTTAAAGGTTTCTTTTTGCCCCGTGAGGGTATTGTAAATTTTTATTTGTTGATGCTTGTAAAGTTGCATTGTTTTAGTAGGTGTTTTGTACTAATATTTTGTTTCTAATTTAATATAATCAAGAAATTCTCGTCGGGTTGACTTATCTTTAAATTTCCCGCCAAATTCAGCAGTAACCGTACTACTTTCAATATCTCTTATGCCTCTTGAATTAACGCAAAGGTGTTTGGCATCAATAATACAGGCAACATCTTTTGTGTTTAATACTTCTTGAAGTTCTTTGACTATTTGAAGTGTTAAGCGCTCTTGAACTTGAGGGCGTTTTGCATAATAATCGACAATACGATTCATTTTTGAAAGGCCAACAACAGTTCCATTAGAAATGTAAGCTACATGAGCTTTTCCAACAATGGGGAGTAAATGATGTTCGCATGTTGAATATAAAGTGATGTTTTTTTCAACAAGCATTTCACCATATTTATATTTATTTTCAAAAGTTGAAGACTTTGGTTTTCTACTAGGGTCTAAACCGCTAAAAATTTCTTTTACAAACATTTTAGCTACTCTGTTGGGTGTGCCATTTAAACTGTCGTCGGTTAAATCTAGACCTAATGTTTCCATGATATGACGCACATCATCTTTTATGATGTCCATTTTTTCATCATTCGAAAGTTTAAAAGCATCACTTCTCATTGGTGTATTTGAAGATGTTCCAATATGGTCATTTCCTAAAGCTTCAAATTCATCTATGTTGTTTTCAATTTTCATCTGCTACAGAAATCAAGTTTTTAGTCTGCAAAGATAAGCAAAACAGTTTTCTTATGTTTTGTATTAGCAAACATTAATTTTAATGTATTTGTCTGTTTTTTTAGCATTAAATTACATTGAAAATAAAAAAGCTTAAACCATTTAAGATTTAAGCTTTTTATTCTGAAAAGTCAGTGTTTTAAATATTAAAACTTAACGTTATAGTTACGTTAGAGTTTTTGTTATTGATATTAGCTTTATCAATAAGTCCTTTATTAAATAATTGATATTGAGAGTCGCGTTGTGCCTCATCATAAGTAATATCCAATCTTGTATTTCCAAAATTATAACCAAGTCCAAGAGAATATCCATTTAAATCGCCAACAGTTACGCCATCTTTATAAGGACTTTCTTCAAAGCGGTAACCACCTCTAAAACTAAATTGTTTGTATTTATATTCTCCACCAATTCTATAAGTAGAAGCTTCTGTTAAATTTGAACTTATAGCATTATTTTGCTCAATAAAAACAGGGTCTGAAGTAGGTTTAAACTTTGTAGCACTATAATCTTTTCTAGAGTAATCAAAACTAATTAGGCCTTGTTCTCCAAATACATACGCTAAGCTTCCTGTAAGCTTACCAGGAGTTTGTAGTTTATAGTCTGGATAAATATTTATAATTTGTGGATCAATTATAACGGGGTTATCAGTTCCGGAGGTTGTAGAGATATATTGTGTGGTTTCTTCTGAAATAGTGTACCAAGTAGGAGAATCGTAAACAAGTCCTATTCTAAATTCTGGACTTATTTTCATAATACCCCCTAATTGGAAGGAAAATCCAGATCCAGTGGTTGATAACGTGTTTTCAAAATTTATCTCGTTTATCAAAGAAGCTGAATTAGAATTAGTTTCATATAATTGAGTAAAACGGTCGAAATTGATAAGATGAGAATTTAAGTTTACTCCTAAATATAAATTATCTTCATATTGAAATGCAGCATTGAAAGTAATTTTACCGTTATAGCCCGTTGAAGCATAAGTGTATTGCTGATCAAAAGTTCCATCTCCTAAATTAGATGTATATACAGTATTAGCATCATCGTTACTTTGTGGCTCTAATATGTAAGATTCATATCCTAAAAATGCTTGTTGATTTGCAAAACCATATGAGTTGCCAATGTCAGAATAGGCCTGAGAGTATGTTTCACCATCAAAAGATGAAATTTGATCTAATCGTAACCCATTAGCGTAGTCATAAAAATATAAATCAATAGAATTGTTATTCGTATTTGTCCCAGCAGCAAACCAGTTATTATCAAAATTTCTAGTTTTATCGTAGGCAGCACTTAAAGCAAATTTTCTCCATGGTGAATTCGTATCATGATTCACAAATACTAACGTGGCGCCTCCTTGATTAATATCAAAATTTGAATTAGAGGTACTATTAAAACCACTGAAATATTGTGTATCATTTTTAGAGTCTAAATTTGAAAGTGTAAAAGAGGCATGACTACTACTAAAAACGGCTGAGCCAGCTGGGTTTAAGCTTACGGCACTCATATCGCCTCCAAGCGCTCCAAAGGCACCGCTTAGCGCTCTAAAACGAGCTGTTCCTTGAATTTCATCTTGTGAATATCTAAGTGCATCGGTTATGTTTTGAGCATACATTAAAGGCATAGATAAGATGCCTATGAATAATAAGATTAACTTTTTCATATTAAGTACTTTATTTTTTTTGTTTACGTCTTATTTTTATCCGCGTCTTCTACCTGAAGATGTTGAACCACTACTACTTCTCACAGAAGAAGATGATGATCTTGAGTAACTCGGTGAGCTACTGCTGCTACTTCGTGTACTGTAATTACGTGAGGGCGTAGAGTTAGATGATGAACTTCTGTTGTAGTTGCTGTTGGCAGGGGTATAACTTCTTCTAACAGAAGACGATCTGCTTGTAGAGTTAGAAGCCGGTGTTGAGGCTGTTGTTCTACGTTGCGTATTTGTATAAACTCTTGGGCTCGAGCTACTGTATCTATTTACTGTATTTGAATTTGTATTTACACTACTTCTTCTAGAATTACTGTATCTATTTACAGTATTAGAATTTGCGTTTACACTACTTCTTCTGGAAGTGCTATAGGCAGAGTTTCTTGAATATCCAGTTCTGTTGGATAGATTTGTATTATAATTTGATGATAAGCTACCACGTCTGCTTGCGCTGTAAGATAGACCTCTTCTGCTATATACATGATTTCCGTAATAGCCATTGTAGCCACCATAATAGTAAGGATGTCCGTACCCATAATAACCATATCTGTATGGATTGTAGAAAGCCCAACTGTTATAGTATCCTCCATAAAAGTAAGGTCTGTACCAAAAATCATCATAAAAACCCCAGTTATTCCATCGGTTCCAACCCCAAGTATTCCATCCTATACCAAAACCGTTATTCCAGCCCCAGTTGTTAAAGCCATTATCAATATAATTAATGGTTACAGAACTATTGCTTTGTCCCCAACCTGCATATCCTTGATAATTGTTGTCAATAGTATCATTTTCTACAATAGCTCCTTCGTAAGAGTCTATATCTGTAAACACTTCGCCATTAGTCATGTTATCATATTCTAGAGATTTATCTCTAAAATAATTTTTATAATAACCATTATTGGTGTTTTGGTTATTTTGAGCCACAACAACAGTTTCTTGATTATCATTGTTGGGGTATGAGGATCCATAAATACCATCATTATCGACACCAACGTATTGATAAGAACCACATGATGATAAACCAAATAGCAATCCTAAAATGGCTAAAAATGGTATTTTTCTTTTTAAGTAGTTAGTAAATAGCATATCTGTATAATTTTATTGTTGGACATAACAAAAATAGTTAGTTTTGCTGAACTATTTTTATATTTAACATAATCACAATATTTATGCCAAAACACAGATATGAGCAAAAAACTTACAACTAGGACTGAAGATTATTCAAAATGGTATAATGAACTTGTGGTCAAGGCTGATTTGGCAGAGAATTCGGCCGTTAGGGGATGTATGGTTATTAAACCATATGGCTATGCGATTTGGGAGAAAATGCAAGCAGAATTGGATAGGATGTTCAAAGAAACTGGACATTTAAATGCCTATTTCCCATTATTTGTTCCAAAAAGTCTTTTTGAAGCTGAAGAAAAAAATGCAGAAGGATTCGCAAAAGAATGTGCGATTGTAACACATTACAGACTTCAAAATGATCCAGATAAACCGGGAAAATTAAGAGTTGATCCAGAGGCGAAATTAGAAGAAGAGCTCATTGTTCGGCCAACAAGTGAAGCTATTATTTGGAATACGTATAGAAATTGGATTCAATCATACCGCGATTTACCATTGTTAATTAATCAATGGGCTAATGTAGTGCGTTGGGAAATGCGTACACGTTTGTTTTTGCGTACAGCAGAGTTTTTATGGCAAGAAGGACATACGGCACATGAAACTAAAAAAGAAGCTTTAGAAGAAGCAACAAAAATGAATAATGTGTATGCAACTTTTGCAGAAAACTTTATGGCTATTCCTGTAATACAAGGCGTTAAAACAGAAAGTGAGCGTTTTGCAGGTGCCGAAGAAACATATTGTATCGAGGCGTTAATGCAAGATGGCAAAGCGCTACAGGCAGGAACATCTCACTTTTTAGGTCAAAATTTTGCAAAGGCATTTGATGTGAAATTTGCAAATAAAGAAGGCAAGCAGGATTATGTTTGGGCAACGTCTTGGGGAGTTTCTACACGTTTAATGGGAGCTTTAATTATGACTCATAGTGATGATAACGGATTGGTATTGCCTCCAAGTTTAGCACCAAATCAGGTTGTTATTGTGCCTATTTATAGAAGTGAAGAGGATTTGAATGCTGTTACAGAAGTAGCTAATACAATATTAAAGGATTTAAGAAGTAAACACATATCTGTTAAGTACGATGATAGAGATACACAGCGTCCCGGTGCAAAATTCGCGCAACATGAATTACAAGGCGTTCCGTTGAGAATAGCCATTGGTCCTAAAGATTTAGAAAACGGAACGGTTGAAATAGCAAGGCGAGATACATTAACAAAACAAATTGTTAAGTTAAGTGAATTGACAGATACAGTAGAGGCGTTACTTGAAGAAATTCAAAAAAGCTTATTTGATAAAGCCTTAAGTTATAGAGATTCCCATATCACAGAAGTAGATACATTTGAAGAATTTAAAGAAGTTTTAGAAACAAAAGGAGGATTTATTTCTGCGCATTGGGATGGCACTAATGAGACAGAAGGAAAGATAAAAGAACTTACGAAAGCAACTATTAGGTGTATTCCATTGGATAACAGGGAAGAAGAAGGGGTTTGTGTGCTTACGGGAATGCCTTCAAAACGCAGAGTATTGTTTGCAAAAGCATATTAATTATTTTTTTTCAAAAAAATATTATCTAACTATTGCGACATTTAAAAATAGTTGTATTTTTGCATCCGCAATGGAGACATTGAGAGTTATTTGAAAAGCATAGTTAGTAAAATAGAAATGATATTTATTATTGTGCTATAACCAAATGGCCCGTTCGTCTATCGGCTAGGACGCCAGGTTTTCATCCTGGTAAGAGGGGTTCGATTCCCCTACGGGCTACAATTAAATAATAAAAAAGAACTAATGGCAAATCACAAGTCAGCGTTAAAAAGAATTAGAAGCAGCGAAGCTAAACGTGTTGTAAACAGATATAAACATAAAACAACTCGTAATGCAATTAAAAAATTGCGTGAGTTAACAGATAAGAAAGAAGCAGAAACTATGTTTCCTTCTGTAGCTTCAATGATTGATAGATTAGCAAAGAAAAATATTATTCATGCAAATAAAGCGGCTAACCTTAAATCTGGTTTAGCGAAGCATGTAGCTTCTTTATAAGGAATAGTATTCTGGTTATATATAATATAAGAGCCTTTCGTTTGAAAGGCTTTTTTAATTTCATCTAATTACAAAAGTTAGGACATAAAAAAATGCTTTGAGAATTCTCAAAGCATTTTTTTATATATAATTAAACTTTTAATTATCCATTCATAGATACTAAAAACTCTTCATTATTTCTGGTTTGTTTAAAACGGTCATTAATAAATTCCATCGCTTCAACAGGATTCATGTCCGCTAAATATTTACGCATTACCCACATTCTTTGAATGGTATTGGCATCCAATAATATATCATCTCGACGCGTACTTGAAGACGTAAGGTCAATCGCAGGGAAAATTCTACGGTTAGATATTTTTCTATCCAATTGTAGTTCCATGTTCCCTGTTCCTTTAAATTCTTCAAAGATAACTTCATCCATTTTAGAACCTGTTTCGGTTAAGGCTGTAGCTATAATAGTTAAAGAACCTCCATTTTCAATATTTCTGGCAGCACCAAAGAAGCGTTTTGGTTTATGAAGCGCATTGGCATCAACACCACCACTCAATATTTTACCAGATGCAGGTTGAACCGTATTGTAAGCTCTTGCTAAACGTGTAATAGAATCTAATAGAATAACAACATCATGACCACATTCTACCAAGCGTTTTGCCTTTTCTAGCACAATATCTGCAATTTTAACATGTTCATGAGCTTCTTTGTCAAAGGTAGACGAGATAACTTCACCTCGAACATTACGCTGCATGTCGGTCACCTCTTCAGGACGTTCATCAATTAATAAAATCATTAAATAAACTTCAGGATGATTCGCGGCTATAGCATTAGCCACATCCTTTAAAAGCATAGTTTTACCTGTTTTAGGTTGCGATACAATCATACCACGTTGTCCTTTTCCTATGGGAGAAAATAAGTCCATAATACGAGTAGATATCGTACTTTGTTTTTCAGCAATATTGAATTTCTCTTGAGGAAATAATGGTGTTAAATGCTCAAAAGAAACTCTGTCTCTTACAACATCAGGATTTTGACCATTAATTTTAATGACTTTGATTAGAGGAAAATATTTTTCTCCTTCTTTTGGCGGTCTAACGTGACCTAGAACAGTATCTCCTTTCTTTAATCCAAATAATCTAATTTGGGATTGAGAAACATAAATATCATCTGGAGATGATAAATAGTTATAATCTGATGATCTTAAAAAACCGTAGCCATCTTGCATAACGTCTAAAACACCTTCGCTTTCTATGATAGCATCAAACTCAAAATCTGGTTCGCGATAACGATTTCTGTTATCTTTATTGCCATTATTCTGATTCTTGTTTTGATTTTTTTGTTGAGGATTATGTTCTCTTTTAGGTTGGTTTTTATTAGTGTCCCTTGGTTTATTCGGCTTATTTGGTGTATTAGTTGAATTTGAAACAGGTTTTTCTTCCGGTTTTTTCTTTTCAACAGGTTTATCAACGGGCTTATTTTTCGCTTCAGGCGTCTTTACATCTTCTTTTGTCGATTCCTCTTTTTTAATAGGGGCTTTATCAGACGGTTTTTGAATGCGCGCTCTTGTCTTTTTTGGTCTTGGTGCAGCAGGTTTATTTTCTGCAGGTGTTTCTGAAGGTTTTATAACTTCGGCTACAGCTTTTGGGTTTGCTGCTTGATGATCTAGTATTTGATAAACTAAATCTGATTTTTTCATTGAACGATACTTTGGAACGTTCAATTTTTGTGCAATCTCCTGTAATTCAGAGAGTTTTTTTGCGTTTAATTGTGAAATTTCAAACATTTGGTATTTACTTGAATATATAAATTTGAATATAAGTTTGTTTGGTTCTGAAAAAAAATAGATTTTTAATCTGAAGAATTAACAACCTAACTTAGTGGTTGTTGAGAATTAACATTGCAATAATACAACTTTATTTTAATTTTTTAAGCGAAATTTATAAAAGAAACCATTATTTTTGCATCCTGATTTACTAAAGTAGATGATACAACGCATACAAACCTTATATTTAATTCTAGTTGCAGGGATTTCTTCTGGGCTCATTTTTGTATTCAATTTATGGAAAACAAAAGATGGTTTCGTTGTTTATGCCATGGATGATTCTATTTCTCTAGGCTTGTTTTTAGGATCAGCAGTATTGTCTATTATTTCAATTTTTATGTTTAAAAACAGGAAGCTTCAGTTTGTTTTGGGGCGACTTAACATCATATTAAACTTTTTTTTACTAGGATTTTTTGTGTATCTATCTCTTAATTTATCTGGAGAAACTATTGTTTCTGAGAAAGGTATTGGGATGTTTCTTCCTATCATTTCTATCGTGTTATTGGTTTTAGCCAATAAAGCCATTAAAAAGGACGAAGATCTCGTAAAATCTGTAGATCGATTGCGATAAACCTAACATCTTAGTAGTATTAGTGCGTTAAAACCCAAAGTGAAAGCTTTGGGTTTTTTAATAGCGTTTATTAAATTCTATGACTTCTAGGTTGTCAATTTTTGCACCATCAATAGTAAAACGAAGCATGGTTCTTGCTTTGTGAAACCCATGTTTTCCTGCGGCACCAGGATTCATATGAAGAAGATTTAGTTTTTTGTCTGTCATAACTTTCAATATATGGGAATGCCCAGAAATAAATAGTTTTGGAGGATTTGCTTTAATGGTTTCTCTAACTCTAACATCATATGCTTGGGGATATCCACCAATGTGAGTTATCCAAACATCAACATCTTCACACATAAACCGATTATGTTCTGGAAACTCAGACCGAATTATGGTATTGTCAATGTTTCCATAGACCGCTTTAAGCGGTTTTAATTTTCTAATAGCATCTGTTACTGCAATATCTCCAATATCTCCCGCGTGCCATACTTCATCAGCTTCTTTTACATATTTTAAAATATCATCATCTATGTAACTATGGGTGTCAGAAAGCAATAAAATTTTTGTCATTTTAAAATGTTAATGGTAAATCTAAAGTCGTAAATCTATTTATCTTTGTTGTTTAAACAAAAGTATCAAAATAGATTGAGGTATTTTATCGAACTTTCTTATAACGGACAAGCATATCATGGGTGGCAAAATCAGCCCAACGATATTTCTGTACAAGAAGTTATAGAAAAGGCACTTAGCACAATTTTAAAAGAACCAATTGCTATTGTTGGAGCAGGCCGAACAGATGCGGGCGTTCATGCATCACAAATGTTTGCTCATTTTGATACAGATATTGAGTTTTTAGAAGAAAATATGGTATTTAAACTAAATTCTTTTTTGCCAAAAGATATAGCAATACATACTATTTTCAAGGTTAAACCAGAAACTCATGCACGGTTTGATGCGTTAAGTAGGACGTACCTTTATAGAATTGCACTAAAAAAAAATGCATTTAATTTTGATAACGCCTATTATTTTACAAAAAAGCTGAATATTACAAAAATGAACGAAGCATCAAAAATATTATTTACATATAAAGATTTTCAATGCTTTTCAAAGAGTAATACAGATGTAAAAACGTATCATTGCACCATTAGTAAAGCGGAGTGGTTTATTAAAAATGATGAACTACATTTTATAATAAAAGCAGATAGATTTTTGCGAAACATGGTTAGGGCTATTGTTGGGACTATGGTTAATATTGGGGTAGGAAAAATAGACGTATCCGATTTAAATGACATAATATTGTCTAAAAGTAGAAGTGAAGCAGGTTATTCTGTTCCGGCTCATGCCTTGTATTTAGTGGCAATAGAATATCCGAAAGATATAAAAATATAGATGAAAAAAAATAAAGAACAAGTTTTTGATATAAACTTATTTAAGCGGTTATTAGTTTATATAAAGCCTTATAAATTAGTTTTTATAGGTGTTCTTGTAGCCACTATTTTAATTGCTCTTTTTGGAGCTGTGAGACCAAAAATATTGCAATTGGCAATGGATAATAATTTAGCAAATAAGGATATAGAAGGATTCTTACCCTATGTTATTATAATGGGTGTTATGTTGCTCATGGAAGTTGTTGGTCAGTTATCATTTATTTTTTACGCGGGTTGGCTAGGACAAAATGTTGTAAAAGATGTTCGTGTTAAATTATTTAATCACTTGCTTCGTTTTAAAATGAAGTATTATGATAATTCTTCGGTTGGTGTTTTGATTACAAGGGCTGTGACCGATATGGAACGAATAGCAGATATTTTTGGACAAGGACTATTTACTATTTTCAGAGATTTACTTACCATGATTGTGGTTTCTGTATTTATGCTTTTTATGAATTGGAAATTGAGCTTAATCGTTTTTATAATGCTTCCAGTAGTATTAATAGCTACAAGAATTTTTCAAAAGTATATGAAAAAAGCATTTGAAGAGGTACGGACAGAGGTTTCCAACTTAAATTCATTTGTGCAAGAGCGATTAACTGGTATGAAAATCCTTCAATTGTTTACAAGAGAAGATACCGAATATCGTAAGTTTAAAGAAATTAATGAACGGCATAAAAAAGGCTGGTTAAAAACGGTTTGGTATAACTCTATATTTTTTCCAATTGCAGAGCTTTCTACATCAATAACTATTGGGCTGATAGCTTGGTATGGCGGATTAAATGTAGTTCTCACAGGAACCACAACCGAAGGAGATTTAACAGCATTTATTATGTTTATTCCTATGTTGTTTAGGCCATTACGACAAATAGCTGATAATTTCAATACCTTACAAATGGGTATGGTTGCTGCCAATAGGGTATTTAAAGTTTTAGAGACAACTTCACAAATTGATGATAAAGGCACGTTGGTAGCCGAATCATTTATGGGAGCCATCAGTTTTAAAAATGTAATTTTTAGTTATGTTGAAGACGAAGTTGTTTTAAATGGTATTTCATTTGATGTTAAAGCAGGCGAAACTATTGCAATTGTTGGAGCAACAGGTGCAGGTAAATCAACGATCATCAATTTGTTGAATAGGTTTTATGAAATTAAAGAGGGTTCAATTGAAATTGATGGAGTTAATATTAAGGATGTAACGCTTGCATCATTGCGGTCACAAATAGCCGTTGTGTTACAAGATGTCTTTTTATTTGCCGATACTATTTTAAGTAATATTACTCTTGACAATCCTGCGGTTACAGAAGAACATGTTGTTCAAGCAGCTAAAGATATTGGTATTCACGAGTTTATTTCTAGTTTACCAGGAGGTTATTATTATAACGTTAAAGAACGAGGTGTTATGTTGTCTTCCGGACAGCGTCAGTTAATATCCTTTTTAAGAGCCTATGTAACCAATCCAAGTATTTTAGTTTTAGATGAAGCAACTTCATCGGTAGACTCGTATTCAGAGCAACTCATTCAAACAGCAACGGATAAAATCACGAAAGGAAGAACATCAATTATTATTGCACACAGACTAGCAACTATTAAAAAAGCTGATAAAATAATTGTGATGGATTCAGGTAATATTGTAGAGCAGGGGACGCATGATGAATTGCTTAAAAAGGAAAATGGATACTACAAAAATCTGTATGAAGTCCAGTTTTTAAAAGAGGAAGTTGCTTAAACCAAATCCTTTTTAATGCGTTCTATAAGCTCATCTGTATCTTTAAAAACAACAAATTCTCCATCAACAAAATAAGAAATGTGACCAGTTTCTTCGCTTACAACAAGTGCTAAAGCGTCTGTTTTTTCAGTAACACCAATAGCTGCTCTATGGCGTAAGCCAAAACGTTGCGGAATGATTTTCTCATTATTAACAGGAAGTATAACTCGCGTGGCTTTTACAATATTATTTTTGATGATAATAGCGCCATCATGTAGCGGACTGTTTTTAAAAAATATACTTTCAATAATTGGCTGGGTAACCTGAATGTTCATTTCGTCTCCAGTTGCTGTAAGGAAATCTAAACTATTATTACGTTCAAAAACAATTAACACACCTGTTTTACTCGCAGCTAATTTATTGCAAGCAGAAACAACAGTTTCTACATTGGTTTCGTCGCCTGTTTCTGTTTTTAAAAAATTAAAATGTTTTAAAAAATTTCGTCGTCTACTAAAATTTGTCGAACCGACCATCAATAGGAACTTTCTAATTTCTGGTTGAAAAACAACAATAAGTGCTATAATACCCACTTTTATAAAACCGCCAAAAATACTAGATAGCAATTCCATATTAAGAAAGTCGGTCAATCTCCAACCTAAATAAATAATAATGATACCTATAAAAATATTAATGGCAACCGTGCCTTTTACCAACTTGTATATGTAGTAGAGTAGAAGTGCTACCAAGATAACATCTATAACATCAATAACGGTAAATTTTAAAAGGTCTTTAAAAATATCCAAGGCACATGGGTTTTGGTAAATTTAATAAAATATAGCTAATTAAAAACAAATTCATCATTAGCTATCGAAACATTTTTTAAATTGATTTTTGACAGTAACGACTTTAAAGTGATATAGTCTTGAAACGAGAGCTTTTGGTTTAGTTCTAAAATTATTATGGCATTACCTTCATTGATGAGATTGGTTTTTAAATGTTCTAATAGTTTTGTGTAGTTTGATGAATGACTTAAAGTAGTTCCATCAAACATAAAAGACATAATAATTGAATCTGGAGAGTTAACTTTTATGGAAATAACCTGATTAGCTTTATTTTTTTCTAAGTAAGTATTAAAACCATTTTCATGATAATAAACATTGGTAAACTCAATAAAACCCAAGTTTTTTATACTAATATTATTACAGGTAAAATAATTTTTGGCGTTTTCGTTTTTATGCATTTGGGCATCTCGTTTTTTTGCTTGTATGTACATAATTTTAGGAATAGCCTGTCCTAATGTTAAGCGTTTATCAACATTTACTAACCAATTGGTTGTGCTAATTAAATTTTTTCTATTGAGTTCAACACTATCTGGCATGGTTTCATCGTAAAATAAATACGCAGCAGAAACATCATCTATTTTCGAAATATCTGAATGTTGTATTTCCGGAAGTTGAACAATTTTTTCGTTTCCACAAGAAACTATGATAGTAAGTAATAAGCAATAAAAAATAGGTTTCATTTATAAAATTAACTTGTTAAAGATTCAACTAATTTGATGCATTCTATGGCTTCTTTTACGTCGTGCACACGTAAAATTGAAGCGCCTTTTTGTAATGCAATAGTGTTTAAAACGGTTGTTCCGTTAAGTGCTTCTTTTGAAGAATTTTCAAGGGTTTTATAAATCATAGATTTTCTTGAAACACCAACAAGCAGCGGTAATTCTAATATATCAAAAAGTTCTAATTGGTTTAATAATTCAAAATTTTGTTCCTTCGTTTTTGCAAAACCAAAACCAGGATCCACTATTAAATCAACAATTCCTAAGTGTCTTGCAGCAGCAATTCGTTCAGAAAAATAAAATAATAGTTCTTTGGTGAGATTTTGATAATTGGTATGCTGTTGCATGGTTTGTGGTGTTCCTTTCATATGCATCATACTATAAGGAACGTGCAAATTAGCTATAGTTTGCAACATGTTTTCATCTAGTTTTCCAGCAGAAATATCATTAATCAAAGCAGCTCCAATTTCTATGGATTGATTAGCAACATTACTTCTAAAGGTGTCAATAGAAAGTAGCACATTTGGAAATGCTTTTATAATCGATGTAACTACGGGAATAATTCGTTTTAATTCTTCATCTTCACTTACAAAATCAGCATTGGGTTTAGAGCTGTAAGCACCAACATCAATAAAAGTAGCACCTTCAAGCAACATCTTTTCAACGTGTTTTAAAATGTCTTTTTCTTGGTTGTGTTTACCGCCATCATAAAATGAATCTGGCGTTACATTTAAAATTCCCATCACTTTGGGAGAGGATAGATCAATCAGTTTTCCTTTGCAATTAATAGTCATCTAGAAACAAACGGTTTTCAATGTATTAGAGTTCAAAGTTAACCTAATTATCTAAAAATAGTTTCAAATTTTAATGTGAAATTATACGCTCTAAATCTTTGAGCCTTTAACTTTGAACTTTAAACTATTTAAGCGAAATTTACAGAAAATTCAAAGTAATCAATGCAAGACACTTCAAAACAATATGATGCTGTTATAAACATCTGCAAAAGTTTATTTATTAAAAAGATGAAGGATTATGGAAGTGCATGGAGAATATTGCGTTTACCATCCTTAACAGATCAAATTTTTATAAAAGCACAGCGTATACGAAGTTTACAGAAAAATGGTGTTAGAAAAGTAGATGAAGGTGAAGTTAGCGAGTTTATAGGTATTATAAATTATTGTATTATGGCTTTAATTCAATTGGATAAAGGCATTGTAGAGCAACCAGATTTATCAACAATTGAGGCAACAGAGTTATATGATGAAAAAGTATCTATAACCAAGCAACTTATGGAAGACAAAAACCATGATTATGGTGAAGCTTGGAGAGATATGAGAGTGAGTTCTTTAACCGATTTAATTTTACAAAAATTATTAAGAGTTAAGCAAATTGAAGACAATCAAGGTAAAACTTTAGTAAGTGAGGGTATTGATGCCAATTATCAAGACATGATTAATTATGCCGTTTTTGCTTTGATACATTTAAACGAAGAAAAATAAAATTTAAAAAATGAAATATTTAGTAAATATATCAAGACTCTTTGTTGGTATATTATTTATTATCTCAGGATTAATAAAACTTAACGACCCTCTAGGATTTTCTTATAAATTGCAAGAATACTTTAGTGAAGAGGTGCTCAATATGGCTTTTTTAGAGCACTATGCTTTAATGATTGCTGTTTTGGTCGTTGTTTATGAAGTTGTTTTAGGTGTTTTCTTATTGATTGGATATAAGCCGAAATTTACAGTTTGGAGCTTATTGTTAATGATTGTATTTTTCTCATTCTTAACATTTTATTCGGCGTATTTTGATAAAGTAAAAGACTGCGGTTGTTTTGGCGATGCTATAAAATTTACACCGTGGCAAAGCTTTACAAAAGATATTGTGCTGTTGTTTTTTATTCTTATTTTATTCTTTGGGGTTAAACATCTCAAACCTGTTTTCAACAAATTAACAGTGACATTTTTGGCTTTATTGAGTTTTATACTTAGCTTTTGGTTTGGTTATCATGTACTAATGCATTTGCCAACGATAGATTTTAGGCCGTATCACATAGGAGCAAATATTGAAGAAGGAATGACTATTCCTGAAGATGCACCAAAACCTGTGGTAGAATATACTTGGAAATTTAAAGTTGATGGTAAAGATAAAATTGTAACAACTGATGGCTCATACCCATCTGTAGATGGAGAATTCGTTTCGGTAGACACTAAAGTGATTGATGAAGGCTATCAACCACCAATTGTTGATTTTTCTATTGAAACTAATGATGGAGATTATACCCAACAGTTTTTAGAAAAAGATAAATTAATAATGATTGTATCATACAATTTGGATAAAATGGAATTAGAAGGCGCTAGAAAATTAAAAGCATTTTCAGATAAGGCCTTGAAAATGGGATATACCGTTATTGGATTATCGGCTTCAGGCGACGAAGCAAAGCAGCGATTAAAGGAGCGATATCATCTTAATTTTGATTTTTATTTATGTGATGAAAAAGCACTTAAAGCAGTTGTGCGTTCAAACCCAGGAATTTTGGTTGTACATAAAGGTACCGTTATGCAAAAGGTACATTGGAATGATATTGATGATTTGAAATTATAAACCTACTGTTTTTGTTTGGGGACACGAAAAAATTAAATTAGAGTAAATTATTAACTTGAAAAGATACTTGATAAAATTATGAATATGAACAAAATTAACTACATCCTATTAGTTTGCTTGGTTTTTTTTAGCTGTAATGCTCAAGACCCAACAACATTTTCAAAAGAAGCATTAAACGATACATTTGTAACATTGCAAGGAGATGAAATCACATTTAATGATATTTTAGAAGCTCATAAAGGCTCAACGTTGGTTATTGATATCTGGGCATCTTGGTGCAAAGATTGTGTTGGAGGGATGCCAAAAGTAAAAGAACTGCAAAAGGAACATCCTGAGGTAACTTATATTTTTCTATCCTTAGATAAAACACAAGATGCTTGGAAAAAGGGCATTGAAAAATATGAGGTAGAAGGTAATCATTATTTTATGGAATCAGGTTGGAAAGGACCTTTTGGAACTTTTGTAGGTTTAGATTGGATTCCAAGATACATGGTAGTAGATAAAGAAGGACAGATTAAACTATTTAAGGCTGTGGAAGCAGACGACGCAAAAATTAAAAATATTTTATAAACATAACAATTAAAAAAAAATCCTTCTAAGTTAAGAAGGTTAGAATAAAATGAGACAACAAATAGTAGCAGGAAACTGGAAAATGAATAATGATTTATCTCAAACAGAATCATTAATAACAGATTTAAAAAACGCAAAAAAAACATCGAAAGCAGAGGTTATGGTCGCACCAACCTTTACTAATTTATATAAAGCATTTGAAGCATTAACAGGTACAGATATAGAGGTGATTGCACAAAATATGCATTTTGCGGAAAATGGAGCCTATACTGGTGAAATTAGTGCAAGTATGTTAAAAAGTGTTGGCGTTAAAACCGTTATTTTAGGACATAGTGAGCGTCGTGAATATTTTAATGAAACCGATGAGTCACTTGCAAAAAAGGTAGATGCAGCATTAGCAAACGATATGCGAATTATTTTCTGTTTTGGTGAAGTCTTAGCCGATAGAAAATCTGGGAATCATGAATCTGTTGTAGAAAGTCAGATAAAAAAAGCTTTATTTCATTTAGAAGCTTCAGCTTTTAAAAACATTGTATTAGCCTATGAGCCAGTTTGGGCCATTGGTACTGGCGAAACTGCAAGTCCGGAGCAAGCTCAAGATATGCATGCGTTTATAAGAAAAACATTAGCAGATAAATATGGGAGCGATGTGGCTAATAGCGTGTCTATTTTATACGGCGGAAGTTGTAAACCAAATAATGCCAAAGAAATTTTCTCTAAACCAGATGTAGATGGTGGTTTAATAGGTGGAGCTGCACTTAATGCAGACGACTTTTTTGCCATAGTAAACGCATTTTAAGTTTTAAAAAATAGTTTGGGCGTTACCCCGAAAAAAAATCGGGGTCGCGCTTTTTATTACAATCTTTTTGTTCGTGCCTCTCAAAAAGGATTTTCATTCCAATCGCTAACGCAGGCTTATTTACTAAGATCATTTTACATCCGCCATGTCAAACAATATTTATTTAGGATACGAATTTATAGTTTCTCCACTTCAACCAGGTGTTGAAATTTTAATAGCAGAATTGGGTTATGCAGGTTTTGAAAGTTTTGTAGAAACTGAAAGAGGTGTAACCGCATATATACAAAAAGACGAGTGGAATGATGATATTTTAAATGATATCCAGATTTTAGAGTCTGATGAGTTTGAAATTACCTATACCTTTGAAGACATTGAACAGACCAACTGGAATGCTGAATGGGAAAAAAACTTCAATCCTATTGTGGTTGATGATATTTGTGCGGTACGAGCACCATTTCATACAAAGTTTGATACGCAATATGATATCATTATAGAGCCAAAAATGAGTTTTGGTACAGGACATCATGAAACCACACATATGATGATTCAGCATATTTTAAAAAATGATTTCACAAATAAATCTGTTTTAGATATGGGTTGTGGAACTGGTGTTTTAGCGATTCTTGCAGAACTAAAAGGTGCCAAACCAATTGATGCGGTAGATTATGATAATTGGTGTTACTTAAATAGTCTTGAAAATGTAGAGCGTAATAATTGTAAGCATATCACAGTAATAGAAGGAGATGCCAGTGTTTTGACAGGAAAGAAATACGACATAATTATTGCAAACATTAATCGTAATATCTTGTTACAAGATTTGAAAACCTATGCGTCTTGTTTAAATAAAAGTGGCACGTTGTTTTTGAGTGGTTTTTATAATGATGACATTCCTATGATACAAGAAGAATGTGAAAAGCATCTGTTAAAATTTGAAGAAAAATTAGAAAGAAACCTGTGGGTTTCGTTAAAATTTTTAAATTAGTAAAAATCTTTGTTATGAGTACTAAAGAAAAAATATCAGAAAAGCTTCTTGTTGATGAAAAATTGGTCTCTCAAAAAGAAATCGTTTTACATAATGACGATGTTAACACATTTGACCACGTTATAGAAACGCTCATGCATGTTTGTGACCATACGCCAGAACAAGCAGAGCAATGTTCTTTAATTGTGCACTACAATGGTAAATGTACAGTAAAAACAGGTCCTTACAAGGATTTAAAGCCTCGTTGTACCTCGCTACTTGAAGCAGGTTTAAGCGCCGAAATTGTTTAAAATAAAGACTATTTCTTTTTACAAGTATTAATTCCGAATGGTAAATAAAGCGGACAAAAGCTTATAAAACTTGTCAATAAGAAAATTAAAGCAAAGGCCATTAATACATAAGCCAAAGTTCCTTCAATTACATTAAAGTAGTATAAAGCAGCAATTACTAACGCAATAACTATTCTGATACCTTTGTCTGCACTTCCCATGTTTTTTTTCATGATATAAAAAATTTATTTATTATAAAGTTGAAGGACAGACAAAATCTGACATTTGTACTCCTGTTTTCTTAAGCTCATCAAATCCACCTTCAATATTCACTAAATTATAGAATCCGCGCGCTTTTAAAATCGATGCAGCGATAACTGACCGGTATCCACCAGCACAATGTATGTAATAAGTTTTAGTTTTATCAATAACATGTAAATTATCATTAATAAAATCTAAAGGAAAATTTTTAACGCCTTTAAGGTTCAGATACATAGATTGATGTTCTCCAGATTTTCTAACATCTAGAATATTTAAGTCGTTTGTGTTTGTTTTGTGTACAAAATCGTCTGGAGAAATGGAGTCTAAAACATCAATATCCTTACCAGCCTTTTTCCAACTGTCAAAACCTCCTTTTAAATATCCTAAAGTATTATCGTATCCAACACGAGACAATCGCGTTACGGTTTCTTCCTCTCTTCCTTTAGGAGTCACTAAAAGAATAGGTTGCTTTAAATCTGTAATTAAAGCTCCAACCCAAGGCGCAAATGCGCCATCAATCCCAATAAAAACAGAATTCGGAATATGTTCTTTTACAAAGTCATCTTCATGTCTAACATCTAATACTAAGGCTCCTTCTTGGTTTGCAATGGCCTCAAATTCATCAACATCTAAAGGTGTATTTCCTCTTTTTAATACAGTTTCAAACGAATCGTACCCAGATTTATTCATCATGGCATTTTTAGCAAAATATTGAGGAGGCGGTGGAATGCCATCAAGAACTTCTTTTACAAATTCATCTTTGGTCATGTTAGCTCTAAGTGCATAATTCGTTTTCTTTTGCTCTCCAAGAACACCAACGGTTTCTTTACTAAGATTCTTACCACAAGCAGAACCCGCTCCATGTGCAGGGTAAACAATAACATCATCAGCTAATGGCATAATTTTATTTCGTAACGAGTCATATAACATCGCTGCTAAATCTTCTTTTGTCAAATCAGATTTTATAGCAAGGTCAGGTCTTCCTACATCTCCTAAAAATAAGGTGTCTCCAGAAAAAATAGCATGATCTTTTCCGTTTTCATCAATGAGAAGAAATGTTGAAGATTCTAAAGTATGGCCCGGTGTATGAAGTACTTTTATAGTAATATCTCCTAATTTAAAAACCTCATTATCTTTTGCTATGTAGGTTTCATAACTAGTTTCAGCACCAGGTCCAAATACAATTGTTGCTCCCGTTTTTTTCGCTAAATCAATATGACCAGATACAAAATCTGCATGAAAATGGGTTTCAAAAATATATTTAATTTTTGCGTTTTCATGATTAGCTTTTTCAACATACTGTTGTGTTTCTCTTAAAGGATCTATAATAGCAACTTCACCTTTAGATTCAATGTAATAAGCTCCTTGAGCTAGGCAACCTGTGTATATTTGTTCAATTTTCATGTTTTAATTTTTTTAAATGTAAAAATATTAAACATTTTAAGTTTTTATGTGATAATCATTACATTCAGTTCTTAAATTCTTTATATATAATATAAAATGCCATAAATAAGGTAAACCATCCAAATCCTTTTTTTAGTTTTTTACCACTTATATATTTTGAAAGGAATACACCTAGGAGGATACCAATAATTGTAAAGAAAGAAAATGACAGTAAAAAAATCCAATCAATCTCTATAGTTTGCATATCACCTGTAAAACCAATCAAAGAGTTTAAAGTTACAATAATTAAAGAAGTTCCAACAGCTTTTTTCATTGGTAAATTTGCCCAAAGAACTAACGCAGGCACATATAAAAATCCGCCACCGGCACCTATAATGCCTGTAATAGTACCTATTGCCAAACCTTGTATAAATGTTTTATAATATGGTTGATTAGTAGATGTATCTGGCTCTTCCTTTTTATTTCTAATCATCGAAAATGATGCAAAAAGCATGACAATAGAAAAAAATGTCATAATTACCACATCTTTTGTTAGTGTATAATTCCCAATATTAAAAAACACATCTGGTAATCCTGGAACTAAATATCTTCTAGAAAGATAAACGGCTAAAAATGAAGGAAATGAAAACGATAATCCAATTTTTAAATCGGCTAACCCACTTTTGAATTTTTGGATTGTGCCGACTAATGAAGACGAACCAACCACAAATAATGAATACGCTGTTGCAATCACAGGATTATAACCTAAACCATAGACTAATAACGGGACTGTTAAAATAGAGCCACCACCACCTAGAAGTCCTAAAACTAAACCAATAATAAGAGCTCCAATATATCCAAAAATCAAGGTGTAATCCATATTAATGAGGAAGTTTATTTTTAATAGCACCATAGATAAGAGTGCCAATGATAGCAAATAAAATAACAATAAGCATGCTAAAAATACCAGTTCCTACTAGAACATACATTGGGCCTGGACAAGCACCAATAAGGCCCCAGCCCAATCCAAAAATAGCTCCACCTATTATATATCTTAAAAATCCACTTTCTTTTTTTGGAACGAAAATTTCTGATCCCAACACACTTTTAATATGTTGTTTTTTTGAAATTTGTAAAAACAAGATTCCTGATAAGACTGCGGTTCCTATGATTCCGTACATGTGAAACGATTGAAAACGAAACATTTCATAAATACGATACCATGAAATAACCTCTGATTTAACGAGTACAATTCCAAAAAACATTCCAACTAATAAAAACTTTAAAAACCTCATAATTTATAGAATGTATGGTAATATTAGGTTAACCATGATTAATCCACCAATAAAAAAGCCAATTACTGCAATAAGCGAGGGTTTTTGTAAACTGCTAAGACCTAAAATAGCATGTCCAGATGTACAACCGCCAGCATAACGAGTTCCAAAACCAACAAGTAAACCTCCAATTATTAAAATAACAAGACCGTGTGAACTGGTCATAGCATCAAAACTAAATATTTCGTTAGGTACAAGTCTTTTCCCAACATTATGAAAACCTAATTGTTGCAGTTCTTCTATGGTTTCTGGATTGAGTTTTGTTGGGGTATTGTTTGATAATACAAATTTTGCAAGAAAACCACCAATCACAGCTCCCAAAACAACAACTAAATTCCAAGAGCTATCTTTCCAGTTAAATTTAAAGAATTCAATAAATTTTCCTGCTCCAGCAATAGAACACATGGTTTGAAGGTTTGATGACATACCAAAAGTTTTACCAAAATATAGCAATAAAGCCATCACTAATGTAATTAAGGGCCCTGATATATACCAAGGCCATGGATTTAAAATGAATTCCATAGATAAAATTATGTTGTGTGGTTAAAGTGGTGATTGAAGTTTTAAAAATCTAAAACTTCAATCTTATTTCTGCTTAATTTTATTTTTTTCTCATTCTCTAGTTGTTTCAAAATTCTTGAAATAACAACTCTAGAGGTGTTTAAATCTTCAGCAATATCATTGTGCTTTATTCCTAAATCGGTAGATGCAGAGAGTTTTACTTTGTCAATTAAATATTTATAAACACGTTCATCCATTTTCATAAATGCCAATGTGTCTATAGTTTCTAGCATTTCATTAAAACGAATTTGATAAGCTTCTAAAATAAAATTTCTCCAACTGTCATTAGTTTGAAACCAATAGTGAATTTTACTTGTGGGAATCAATACTAAACTTGAATCACTTTCAGCGACAGCTCTAATATTACTTTTTGATGTTTTTAGGCAGCAAGTAAGGGACATAGCACAAGTATCTCCAGATTCTAAGAAATAAAGTAACAATTCATTTCCATGATTGTCTTCTCTTAAAATTTTAATAGTTCCAGTCAATAATAATGGAATATAATTTAAAGGCTGATTAATGTCTATGATGATATCATCTTTTTTAAATTCCTTGTAAATACCTGACTCAAAGATTTCTTTTAAGAGGTCCTCATCGAGGATTTGATTGAATTTTTGTTGTAGTAATTTATTTGTCATGTTCAAAAATAGTGATTTTATAAATTTGAAATAAATTGTTTGGCTCTAATTTAATAAAAATAGTATATTTGCACTCACAAAAAAGGCCTCGTGGCGCAACTGAATAGCGCACTTGATTACGGCTCAAGAGGTTACTGGTTTGAATCCAGTCGAGGTCACTAAAAGCTAGTAAAATAGCAACTAAAACCACACAATTCTTATGAATCGTGTGGTTTTCAGGTTTTTAGGGGTTCATTTAAATTGATTGGTTTTGAATTTAAATGGTAGCTATTCGACACCCAAAGAGCAAAGTGTGTGCTAGAGCACACACTTTGATAACTCTGATCAATTGAATTGGTATAGTTGATTTGACTTTCGTCTCGAAAAATGTTTAATAATTTAAAGACGACAACTATGAGAAGTACAAACACATTTTCTATTCTATTTTTTATTAATCAAAAAAATAAGAATGATGACCAGGCATTACTTTATGCTAGAATTACTGTTAATGGTAAACGAGTGAACTTAAGCCTTAAACGAAAAATTGATATTTCCCTTTGGGATGCTAAAAAGAAAAGGGCAAAAGGAACTTCCAGTGAAGCAAGACAAATAAACCTATATTTAGACCAAACGCACACTCAATTATTTCAATGCTATCAAGATTTGAAATTCAAGGGAGAATTAATTACGGCGCAACTCATCAAAGCCAGTTATGTAGGAGAACTAGAAACAAGTAAAACACTCCAAGAGTTGATAAACTATCATACACACAAAATAGAAGGCACTTTGGCACCAGGCACTGTCATCAATTTTGGGATTACAGAAAATTACATAAAAAGGTTTCTTACGACATCATTAAAGACAACGGACGTATTCCTAAAACAGCTGAATTACAAATTTATTTGTGATTTTGAGACTTTTCTACATAAATATTGGCCAAAAGGCCATCCAAAGGCAATGAACCATAATACAGTTATGAAACATTTGCAGCGTTTACGTAAAATGGTAACACTAGCTTTTCATATGGAGTGGGTGGATAAAGACCCATTCATGAGATGGAAACCAACATGGGAAAAGAAAGAGCGTGAATTTCTTTCAGAGAATGAACTCTCTAATTTAGAAACCTATTATTTCCCAATAGAACGTCTGGAAAGAGTTAGAGATCTATTTGTTTTCAGTTGCTATACAGGTATTAGTTATGCAGACATCATAACATTGAATGATTCGAATATTCTTAAAGGAATCGATGGCAATAATTGGGTAGTTTCAAAAAGGCAAAAAACAAAAATACCAATTAAAGTTCCATTATTAGATAAGGCAGAAGAATTAATTGAAAAATACAAAGGGCATCCAATGACCCAAATAACTGAGACGTTATTCCCTGTTATTACAAATGAAAAACTAAATCTATATTTAAAGGAAGTGGCAGATGCATGTGGCATTAAAAAGAACTTAACATTTCATATGGCTCGCCACACATTTGCAACGACAGTCACCTTGAGTAATGGAGTACCAATCGAAACGGTGTCTAAATTACTAAGCCATACAAAAATATCAACAACCCAAATCTATGCAAGAGTGGTAGAGAGAAAGGTTAGTGATGATATGGAAGCTTTAAAAGCCAAGCTCCATATTCAAAATAAAAATAACGACTTAGGCTCATAACCTGGATAGGGCGGGCAAAGTGAGCCATTTGCGGCGTATGAAAGTGAGCATAGCAATAATTATTGCAAATCCTTTTATATCTTAGGCTTAAATGAGTTTTTAAGCGGCTCAAAAAAATCTGTTTTTAATGGTTCACTTTAACCGTTATTTGCAGTTTGGGGAACAAAACGTTTTTAACTAGCATAATAATTTTTGATAGTGTCATTTTTGACTTTTATGTTCCAAAAAGACTACAACAAATAAAGGTCTATGGTCTTAAGATATTTACTTTTTTCTGAAAATTTTAATGTTTTTTGGTTTGAATCACGTTTATGCAATTTGATTATTAACCAATTATTTTTAAAACCCCTTCGTTACTTTCTTTGAATGCATCACTTTTTCTTAGGATAATTTCCATAGCATCCATATCAGTGCCAACGATGGTATCACTGAACGCATGGGCGCGTTCGAGCATCCTGATATAGACACCAGGATCATTGTTTCTAGTCAACCTGCGCAATCCGCCTAAATAATCATCACGGTAAACTGTTGGAATAATAATTTTTGTTTGCCCAGCCGACGATAGCTCGGCGTTCATCATAATCCGCGCGATTCTTCCATTACCGTCTAAAAAAGGATGGACTTCACTGACTACAAACATGATATAGGCGGCTTTAGAAAAGGGATGGGTAAGGGCCTGATAAAAGTCAAAGCTCTTTAATAGAGTGCCTCGAACAAGCTCCATGTCCACGAATGAAGTATCTCCTGCCTGATTGTTTTTTACTTTAAATTTCCCTGGGTTTTTATCCTTGCGGGCATCCAATAGTATGGCATGCCGGTATTGTAGAATGTCTAAAAGATTTTCCCCTGAATAGGGTGTGATTTTCATTTCCTGCCTATTGGAAACCAATTGGTAGGTTCCCAAAACATCGTGAGAATCCTCATTTCTGGATGGTAACGGCTGTTGTGTGGCAATGACCTGTTTTGCCTCGTCTATCTCAAAGACCGTACCTTCTATATAGTTGGAAAAATAGCTTTCAAAAAAGGCAAAGTTGCGATAGGCATTGGTGGTGGTATTTTTATCTTCCCTATATTTAAATTCTTGTTGCTTTAATTCCCTAAAAAGTATTTCAAACAATTGAATACGGACAGGGTCATAAGGATTGCCAGTTGCCCGCGCTGTGGCCACTGGTGATTTCAGTTCCTTTGATGATCTTGTGGCCAATAGGGAACTTACGATTCTATTGAGTTTTTGGAATTCTTTTTCCATACCTAATGTTTTGGAAATTTCCCTTGCCCGGTCACGTACTAGGTTCAATTCCTGTTCACCGTTTACACGTATGATTTTTTCAAGCTTTTCCTCTATTTGTGGAAAGGCCAACGTTTTTGAATCGGCTCCGGTCTGTCTGGATACCTGAAGATTTTCCAGAAATGCACGTTCCCTTTGGGAAACCATTAATTCTCCTGAGAAGGACATGTCCCCCTCGATGGCTTTGGGACCTTCCATAAAGCGAATGGTAATTCCCGGAAGCTTTACTTTTTTGGTATACTTGTAGGTAATAAATAGGTTGCCATTAGCGGTAGGTGCAAACTCTAAAGCAGAACGATGGCTCAACACTGCTCTCGGATATAAATTCCCCAGAATTGGGAAAATATTACGTCTTATGATATCTGCGGGATTATCTTCAAAGTTTGACGTATATAGCCTGGATGCTATTTTTCGTATGTAGCCCTTGTCTTCCCATTGTGATAGTCTACGTGATGTTACAGCGTCCGGTGATCCATAAATAATCTCCTGTAAATGCAAGGAAGATGCCTTTTTTTCCATTATAAACGGTTTAGAACGCTAAATTGCAAAATATTTTCCATTATAACTATAATTTTGCAAAATATTTTCCAGTAAAAATTTAAAGTTTTTTCAATATAATTTTTTAACTGGCGCTTAATGTAAAATATTTTCCATTATAATCGACTTTATGCAAAATATTTTATATTATATTTAAAATTAATGTCAGAATGGATAGGGCGAAAAATGTGAGCCACTTATAACGGATAAAAGTGAGCATAGCAAAAATTTTTGCAAATGCTTTTATATCTTAGGCTGAAATGAGTTTTTAAGTGGCTCAAAAAATTCCGTTTTCTGTGGTTTAATTTATTTGTTTTTTGCAGTATATTAGGGGCATTAAAACAAATAATACATAGTAACTAAATATAAAAAGGTCGAAAAAAGTCTTATTTTACAAGGCTTTCGAGCGTTTATGGTGCAATTTGCTAAAAAATTCAAATTGTACATTAGTATCATTATTCCATCATTGAGGTATCATTGCTTAAAAGCACAACTACCATTACACAAACAAATATACCATTTATATTGTAAAATGGCTTAAACAGTACTATTTTAAGCCGTTTTAATAACGTTTAAATAATATTTAAACATCTACATTAGATCTTTAAATATAAAGTCTCATAATATTTAAAATATGCTTAAAATTAACTAAATGGACAGTAGGATGGACAGTAGGATGGACAAAACACATAAAAAAACATGTGCTAAGATGCCGTATAATTACATAAAAGTATAGATAAATGCTTAAAATAAGCGTTAAGCATGGGGGTTATTACATGAAAAATACAGTTAGCTAAATATGTAAGTTATTAATTATTAGATATTTAATAATAAAAAGGTACGTTTTAAGGTTTTAAAACTCTGTACAATTTGTTTTTATCGCATGGCATTGATACGAATGCTGGCTTTTACAAGTGCTAATGCTCTTACTTTTTTAAGTAGTACATCCTTTGGTTGATGATGTTGATTTTGCGATACCAACTTAATATACTGATCACCTTTTTCGGATTTCTGAATGTACTTAACACTAATGTATTCTTCACCTGAAACTTCTACTGAAACTAGATACATTTCTCCCCAAAATATTTCATTACTTATATCATGAATTTGTTTGTAAGCTATAATATCACCGCTTTTTAAAAGTGGATACATACTATCCCCAGTTACAAAAACAGCTCCATCACACTTTGGAAGATTAGGAATTCGAATTGTATCGATAGGCGTTTGGTCTCCTTGATTTTGAAATAACTCAACTAAACCAGCAGTAGCTTCTAAATTAAACAAAGGTATATTTTGAATGTCGTGATTTCTATCTGTTCTTAATTGATATACTTTTGTAGTTTCATTCAAGGTTTTTAAGTCTATTTCATTCTTGTAATTTAATTTTAAAGTATCATCAAAAATAGTATTCAAATCAAATCCTTTATCAATTAGAAAATCAATATACTTATTTGGTATAAATTTTTTATTTCCAGATTCTAATAAAGAGACATCTTTTTGAGTAACGCCTACGGATTCAGCAAAATCAGACTGACTCAAGCCTAACATCTCTCTAGCTTTTTTAATTTTTTCAAATGCATTCATAAAAAATTATTCAAAAAATGTATAATTAATTTTGGATATATACCTTTTTAGTATATATTTGTTTAAATATTTAAACCAAATGTATCAAAAAAAATTCATTCCATTTACAGAAGATGAAATAAGAATGGTAAATGCCAGTGCTTTAGCTAAGAAATTTAATTGTACAAGCATGTGGATTGGAAAGGTTTTAAAACTACAAGAGGAACCTGCCAATGAAAAATCTAAACGCATTATAGAAGCTGCAAGAGAAATTGTAAACATGTACGCAGCTTATTCCAGTAACAAAAACATATAATCTTATGGCTATTCCTAAATCAAGCAGTAAACCTACTATTGAACGCTTTGTAGCTGAACACGAAGCTAAACTCATATGGCACAAAACATTCATTAACTCAAAAAATCTTGAGTACAATACACCAGTAAACACTTTGTCAAAACTTAATTAAATCGTTTTTAATGTTTGAAAATTACCTAAATACAGTATGCGTTGACCAAGAGGTTTTTTATAAAGACCTATCGATACTTAGTTATGATAACTTTCAAAAATGGGTACAGCGTGGTAAAATAAATAGAGTCAGAACTAAGGGTAACGGCAGAACAGGCTTAATTGAATTTCAATCAGTTCCTGAAGATTTAAGACAACTGATCATTAGAAGTTATGGCAACCCCTATTTAACAGATGATAGAGAAACGTTTACCAATCAACTAGAATCCGATGAAGCTGCTATTGATTTCTTTAAATCGTTTAGATATGATACAGGATTAGGCATCAGCGACAAAAAGCAAGCCCAATACATCTGTGAAGCTGAGATACTTAATCTATACAATAAGATTGTACAAAACTACGAAGCCAAAATAAAAGACCAACGTAAAAAGAACAATAAAGGTGGTTTAAAAAAGAAGCTTTGCAGCATTATTAAAGACTTAAAAACAGAATGCTACCCAAACACCACTACTAAAAAATACCCTCATAATTTACCAACCAATGTTAGAGCTTTCGACAGAAAGTGTCAAGGCTATATTGATGAAGGTTATGAGTTTCTGGTACATAAAAACGCTGGTAATAAAGCAGCTCAAAAAATAAAAGGAGACATCGCTAACTGGATTATTGCGCAATACAGTATGCCTAACAAAGTGGTTGTGCCTGTACTACATAGTTTATACTTACGTGAAGCTGCTAAAAAAAGCTGGTGTGAACTTAGTGAAAGTGCTATTTACAAATGGCTTTACGAACCAGAACAGGAAAAACTATGGATGATTAGTCGTGATGGTATTGAAGCTTACAGAAACAAATACGGACACAAACTGGTACGTGATAAAGAGCAATGGTTTCCTAATGCGTATTGGGCAATTGATGGTTCTAAAATTGACTGGATGCATTATTACGATAATGATCTTGGTGCAGCTGCTAAACTAAAGATAGATCCTGTAATAGATGTATATAGTGAAAAAATTATAGGCTGGAGCTTTAGCGAAACCGAAAGCCATGTAGACCATTTTACAGCTGTTAAAATGGCATTTCAAGAATCGCAATCACGCCCTTACTTATTTACTTATGATGGACAATCTGGACATACTAGTAACCGTATGCAAGAACTGTACGGTAAAATGGTTGCCAAAAAAGGTGGTTTACATTACAAACATGCTGCTTATGAGCATAGCTCACCAGTGGAAGGTATTTTTAACCGCTTACAACAGCAAGTCATCAACTCGTGGTGGTTTAGTGATAAGCAATCGGTAAAGGTGCGTACCAACAACAATAAGCCTAACATGGACTTCTTGTTAAGCAACCTTTCTAAACTTCCAAAGAAAGAAGAATTGGTTAAAGCATGGGAATTGTGTGTACAGGAATGGAACGAAGCAACGCATCCAACTTTAAGAATACCACGTAATGAAGTTTATGCTCAAGAACCATTAATGCACGAGCCTATAAACTATCTAGACATGATAGATCTGTTCTGGTGCTATACTCCTGAACCTATTACTTACAAAGCCGATGGTATTAAAGTACAGATAGCTAATGAGAAATATCACTTTGAGGTTTATAACGTAAATGGCGACATCGATTTAAGATTTAGAGAACGCTGGGTGAACAAAAAATTCTTTGTGAAGTATGATCCTGACCAACTGGACAATTATGTGAGCCTGTACTTAAAGCTTCCTGATGGCGATAAACAATTTGTTGCCGATGCCCAACCAGTGCGTAAACAACAACAAATACCAGTGCTTATGACTGAGGGCGATAAATCGCAATTCACTAAAGATTACGAGGTACGCAAAAAAGAAGAAGCATCTGCAAAATCAACAATTCAACGCATACAACGAGAAACTGGCATTACTCCAGAACAACTGATAAAAGACCAAGAACTTAAAATAAAATTCGGAGGTAAACTACCAAAACAATTGCGCAATGAGGTAGAGTCTGAAGTTTATATCGATAGAATGTAAAACTAAAATTTATTCATTATGAATACCCAACAAAAAACACTTATTGCCAACGAGCTTTCAAGGCTTGCACAAAAAACGAGCCAAAACCACATGGCAAAATTGCTGGAAGTATCCACAGCATTGGTAAGTCAAGTTATCAATAATAACTGGAAGCTAATTAGCAATGAAATGTGGCGCATTATAGAGGCTAAATTATTTATAGACACGAATTGGAACACGGTTGAAACTACCAATTTTAAAATACTAAGTAGCTTATTAAAAAGCAGTCAAGATTTAGGTATTAGCATTGGCATTTCAGATACTCCTGGTAAAAGTAAAAGTGAAACTTACAAGCATTTTTGGAAAGCACATATTGGACAAAATATTTATGTGCAATGTAAAAACAGCTGGACAAAAAAAAGCTATTTAAAAAACCTGCTTGTAGCTAGTGGTCAAGAAAGCTATGGTAAAACTGAAGAATTACTAGAACGGTTTATAAATCATCTTAGATCAATTGATGCACCAAGCCTAACCCTAGATCAGTTCGACAAGCTTAAAGACCCACAACTTGATTTATTCATGGATTTGTACAACGATTTAAACGGTAAGTGTGGATTTGTAGTAAGTGGTGTAAAAGCCTTAGAAAAACGCATTTTAAAAGGTGTGCAGCGTGATAAAATAGGTTATGCAGAATTTTACAGTCGCATAGGTAAAAAATTCATCAAGCTAGACCATATCACTTATAACGATGTTGCATTGATTTGTAAAGCAAACGGCGTACAGGATAATGATGAGATTCTATTCATATATGAAAACTGCGAGGATGATTTAAGGCGTGTACGTAGAGATATTGATAAGTATAAACTAAAACAAAACTTAAAACAAACTGCCTAAAACCAAAATCCATTGAGACGACTTAAAAAAGCAGTTTCTATTGATGAGTTACTTAAAAAAAAGTTCATTGAAATACCTCTTACGGGACGATTTAGAGATTTACTTGGAAGACCAGAGGCCAGTGGCACATGGTTTATAAAGGGTAAAAGTGGTGAAGGTAAAACTACTTTCATGCTACAGTTGATAAAAGAGCTTACCAAGTTTGGAAACATTATTTACAACTCACTTGAAGAAGGCGCACGGTTAAGCATGAAAGAAGCTTTTAAAGAGCAAAATTTAACTAAAGACGAACGTAACAAAATAAAGCTACTACATAGAGAACCTATGGACGATATGCGGGAACGTTTAAAGCGTTCAAGAGGCATTCGGTTTGTGGTGATAGATTCTATACAATATGCTTTTATGACTTTAAAAGAGTATAAAGATATGCAAGCCGAAAACCCAAACATTGTATTCATAATTAACAGTCATGTTAAAGGTAAATATGCCATAGGAACATTAGCCCATGCCATTGAGTATGATGCCGATCAGAAAATAAATGTAGAAGGCTTTAAAGCTTTTTCAAGAAGTAGAGGTTCAAGAGGAAAAATAACCAAACCCTATACCATTTGGGAAGAAGGTGCTCAGAAATATTGGAACGATTTAAAATTATAGTATGAAAGCAATACAGGACATATTAAAAACAGACTACAAAACTTATGACGATTATAGGTTTAGTTATTTTTTTGAATGGTGTTTAAAGCAATGCACAGATCAATGTTTGCCTTTACAATCATTAGTTACTTCAAAACCACTTTACGATTGGTATTGCCAACAATGGCTTGGTGTGGTAGAGACGGCTTTTAAAAACGATTTTAAGGCTTATATACAAGCTAATGTTAATGATCCTAACACGTATTTAGAATTGTTGTCAGCCTATCCAAAAACCATCGAAGGATATTATCCTTCAGTCATACTATACATGATTAAGAATGAATTAAAGCCACAAAAAAAGAATGAGAACGTACACTAAAACAGAATTGGAAACCAAGGTTTCAAACTTTAATAAAGAATTATCAAATCCATTTTTAACAAAGAGCGAAAAAATAAGAATAGAAAGTGCCATCAAGTATTACATAACCAAACTAGCCGAATTAGACGAAACCCCAAACGCAAAAACCATTAAAGCATGACCAGAGGCAATTACTCAGAACACCTAAGAGCCATTTTATGTTATGACAGCATGGTGCAAGTTTTAGATATAGCCGATAGGTATTGGTTACACAGAGAAATAATATTAAACCATGGATACAGTACAGATCCAGCCACGGTAAACGACACTCAAGGCTATATTTTAGGTATTTCTCAATATATCGTAAATCATAAATGGAAACGCCCAGAGCTGAAATATAACAGTGCTAGAGAATTGGAAGTGTATGATGAAGCAAAAGAACTCTGGAAACCATTTAAACCTGAAGATTATGTGTAAGGACATCAAAAACATAGAAGTTATAGAACCCGAAATATTAACAATTAATTCAAACAAAAACATGAGTACAGACACACAAACATTAGATCCCTCAAAACTATCAACAGCCGAATTGGAAGCGTTGTTAAAACAACGAAAAGCCTCTGAACAAAAAAAATTAGCCAAAGAAAAGGAAGCCTATGAAAAGGATAGAGATGAAAAGGTTTTCAATATTATAACCACGGCTAAAACGCTCTTTAAAGAACTAAGTGAGTTTAAGGATTACTGCCACATTGAAATGGACAAACAAGCCATAAAATTGAGCGCATACGGTAAAATTAGAAGTAATAGTAAAGGTGGTTTTTCTGTAACAAATACAGATGATACCATGCGTGTAACACGAAGGAGAGATACAGAACCTGTTTGGGATGAACGCTCTGTTAAAGCCATAGAACTTATTAAGGAATTTTTAGGTGATACCATTAAAAAAAGAGATCTAAAACTTTATGAAATTTTACTGAGCTTCTTGGAACGAAATGCCAATGGCGATTTAGAATACAGTCGTGTTATGGATTTATACAAACATGAAGACAAGTATGATGATCCACGTTGGAAAGAAGGTTTACGCCTTATAAAGGAAAGCTTTAGTAATCATTTAAAGGGCTTTGGTTATGAGTTTAAAATGAAAGATGAATCCACTGGTAAATGGAGTAACATTTTATTGAATTTTTCAGGTCTTTAACATGGTACATATTGTTCAATGCGTAGATCATGAAATGTTTGTAAACGACAAACGAGTTTATTTAGATGGTAACGGTAACTGGATAGCTACTGAAGAATTAACGATAGCCGAACAAAAGGCATTTCAAAAACATATAAAAAGCGTTATATGACCTATAATCAAGCATCAAATAAGCTAATAGATTTGCTAAAAAAAAGGAATAAAACGATAGAGAGGTTAGGATATAATTCAAATAGATTACCTGAATTAAATGAAGCAATCGATATCTGTGAAAAATTAAGAACGTTAGCTGAAGAAACTGAAAAACTAACAAAAAAACTAAAAACCTTAGACGTATGATACAAGCCGATGCCCAACAAAAGAAAATCATTGCCATTTTAACCCATGGCGATAAAGAATTGAAAGCCGAATTGGTAATGCACCAAACAGGCGATTCTTTAAAGTGCAGCACTAACGATTTAACGTTTTATCAGGCCAATCAAATCATTCAGCAATTAGGAGGCACTCCAGTACCCAATAAATGGACACGATTTGATGCAAACAAAGCTTCACACAGAAATGTGTTGAGTCTATTAATGCAAAACGGTTGGCAGTTTTACCATCCAGAACAGCAACGTTACTATGCCGATATGAATGCTTTTGGTGGTTGGTTACAAACAAAAGCTCCAGTAAAAAAACCTTTAATAGATATGCAACCCCATGAAGTAAGCAAAACCATTTTTGCGCTTCAGCAAATGCAAAAAAAGGATATAAAAAAAACCTCAATGCGCCAACATTGAGGGTAAACAAAAACAATGTTTAATTAAAAACTGAAAATCAAAATTATGAAAACTATTAGAAACATCATTGTCATTATCATCATAGTTCTTGGTGCTATGTGTTTAGCACATGCCCAAGAAAAAACAACCATATCTGTTTTCCAAGATGCTAAACTTTTGGTAGCTGGAGACAATAAAGGCAACAAAGCTTTAACCCCAAATATTATTACTCGTTTAAACATGCAAGGAAATCAGCAGAAATGGGGTTACATGACCGTTTTTCCTGAGTTTGAATATGCTCAATTAAAAGGAGGTAATTATATACGCTATTCAGCTAACCTAGGTTACACTTTTAACAAGTTAGTTATAAAAAATACTGAAGCTGGAGCCTTTGCTGGTTGGGGCTGGATAGATAGAGAAAATTTTACATATCATTCCTGGTCTTTCTCTGGTGTTGTTAATTATAAAATAAGCAATGCCTTTAAAATATGTAGTATGGTTCAAATAACACAACGAAACGATTTAGAAATACCTGTATTTAGAACCAGTGGATTTGTTGGACTTGAAATATCCATTTACTAATGGCGGCGGATACTTACAATGTAGAATTAGCTCTATCAGTTTTAGTTGATATTGCTGCTAAACCAATTCAAGATGGAAAGGATGCCATGAATTTGGCTTATGAACTCAAACAATTTTTACTATGGCATGAGAAACAAGCTTTTGAGCGTGGTTATGAAGCTGCCATGAACGTACAAATACCTAATGAAATATGACACTGCTTTTAATTGTAATAGGCATTATGGCCATTATTGTTTTGGTCTTTTCATTGATAAGTTTTGATGATGAAGATCCTGATATGGATTGGTATGATAATTATGCCGTATTGGAATGCCCACATTTAAACAAAAGCCTTGTAACGGTGAGTAGTTCGGTTAATTGTGAAACCGTTCATACCGTTTGTGATGATTGTAGTAAAGTATTAAAAGTAGAACACGATTGTAGATGAAAATAGATATCAATATAAAAAAACAACAGCTTGATGCGATCATTACAAGCCTAAAACATGAAAGACCCGATATGTGGTTTACAGAGATTATAGAAAAAGTGTATTTCCATCTGTTTGCCGATGTTATGAAAAAACTGCTAAAAAAGCAAATAGATAAAGCTGATGACTTTAGCGGAAAACCCTTCAAATTAAGCCTAAAGTATCCCGATGCAGCAGCTTTATATAATGAACTAGATAAAGTTATATCAGATCACGATTACCGTATAAATGCATGTCGAACCATAAAAATGCAAATTCACGAAAAACTAGCATAATGGAAGAACTTTTTACCACCTATACTGTAACAGGATCTAACACTGCTATTGTATGGCAGTTTAAATATCGTTTAAATGGACTTTTAGCTGAGTTTAAACTGATTGAAGGCGAATTAGACCAGAAACAAATTAACTGGCTGTTTCTTAAAGGGGAATTCCCGTACTTAGAAAAACAGATTAAAGGCTGGAAATGTATTAAAAACTTCAAAATAGAAATTGGAGCTCCAGATTTAAGCTTTGAAACCTTTTGGGAACTATACAACCATAAATTAAAGAAAATTGATACTGAAAGACTTTGGAAAAAGCTATCAGAAAAAGACAAGATTGATGCTATTGTTTATATCAAAACATATAACAATTATTTAGCAAGAAAAGGAGTAGACAAAGCCAACCCATATAGATACTTAGGCAAACGATATTGGGAAGACAATCACGGAAGCATACATTAATAATTTAAAATCAATATATGAACACACTAAAAATCAACATTCCTGAAGGCTTTAAAATAAAGCAATTCGACGAAAAAACAGGAGAGGTATCTTTTGAACCGATACCAAAAGACATCAAGGAACGTATTCAAACGTTTCCCAATGTACTCAACTACCATAACATTATTGCTAGGGATTTTGCGCAACAATGTGATGAATTAGCACCCGATGAAGTAGCCTATCGTAAACTAAAACTTATAGCTCAAGCCTTAAACGAGGGTTGGACTCCAGACTGGACAGACAGTAATGAATATAAATACTATCCTTGGTTTGAAATGGGTTCTGCTTCGGGTGTCGGGTTCTCGTACGACGGCTACGATCACTGGTACTCGATTTCGTGTGTCGGCTCTCGCCTTTGCTTTAAATCAAGAGAATTGGCAGAATATGCAGGCAAACAATTCGAGGATATTTACAAAGAATTTTTAACTATAAAACAATAATAAAATGAACACAGAAAATTTAACAAAAGAAGACATCAAAACATTTGAAGACGCATGTGAAGTATTAAGTGTAGATCCTAATAATGCTATTCCCGATTTTTCAATGTTTCCAGAAAAGCATCAAAACGCCATGATATCCCATGCTAAACTCGTACTGATAGCTGAAGCCTTAAACACCATAGAAAACGGTGGTGAGCCATGGACACCAGATTGGACTAATGGCGAATGGGATAAATACTACCCTTGGTTTGATATGGATTCTGCTTCGGGTGTCGGGTTCTCGTACCTCGACTTCGTTCTCTGGCGCTCGATTTCGACTGTCGGCTCTCGCCTTTGCTTTATCTCAAGCAGTTTGGCACGATATGCAGGCAATCAGTTTATAGAACTTTACAAAGCGTATTTCACAGCTTAATTAATTAAGGTGGTGCAATGTGTGGTTGTAGTTCTGCTTCAGGTGTCAGGTTCTCGTACAACGACTACGATAACTGGAACTCGAATTCGAATGTCAGCTCTCACCTATGCTAAAATATAACATTGCAGACCTTGCTTACATAGCAAAAGATAACAATTTAAACCAAAGGCGTTGGTACAGAAATGGAAAGCGACTTTTTTAAAGCAAAGGCATGAAACGACAAAGTAATTTATACCAAAAGATAATAAGTATTGAAAACCTCAGACTGGCAGATCAAAAAGCCCGAAAAGGCAAACTAAACACATACGGTGTTAAATTGTTTGATTTGAATCCTGAAGGCAATTTTTTAATGCTAAATGAACTTTTAGCCAATAAAGGCTACAAAACTTCGGAGTATGATATTTTCACGGTTTTTGAACCCAAAGAACGTAAAGTTTATAGATTACCATACTTTCCAGATAGGGTCACGCATCACGCTATTATGAATGTTCTTGAGCCTATTTTTGTGTCCAATTTTACAGCTGACACGTATAGTTGCATTAAAGGTAAAGGCATCCATGCAGCTGCAAAAGCTGTTAAAAAATCGCTAAAAGATATTCCTGGTACAACCTATTGCTTAAAGCTTGATATCACTAAGTTTTACCCTAATGTAAATCACGAATGTTTAAAACAATTGCTTCGGAAAAAGTTTAAAGATGCCGATTTACTTTGGCTGCTTGATGAAATTATTGATAGTGCCGATGGCTTGCCAATTGGCAACTATTTAAGCCAATATCTTGCAAACTTTTACTTGTCATATTTTGACCATTGGATCAAGGAAACCAAAGCCGTTAAATATTACTTCAGATATGCCGATGATATGGTAATTCTTGCACCAAACAAACCGTATTTACATGAGCTTTTAAGCGACATTAAACACTATTTAAACACTAATTTAAAGCTTCAGGTAAAACAGAACTACCAAGTATTTCCTGTTGAAGCTCGTGGCATCGACTTTTTAGGTTACAAGTTCTACCACACACATATTTTATTACGAAAACAAATCAAAAAAAACTTTGCAAAAATGCTAAAGGAAAACCAAAACGAAGCTTCCATTGCTTCATATAAAGGCTGGACATCGCATTGCAACGCCAAACATTTAATAAAGACATTACTACCCAATGAACGCATTTAAAGATTTTAATATAAAACCCGAAATAAACTCTTTTACTGGAGATAAAATAAAGATAGACCGCATTATAAACGTGCCTATAACTATTCACGATTTTAAAATTGAAGCTTCCACAGTAAAAGAAGGTACAAAACGCTTAACGCTTCAAATAGAAAAGAACCAAACAAAGCACATCATTTTCACGGGTTCTAAAGTGTTACAGAAACAAATAGCTCAAGTGCCAAAAGATAAGTTTCCGTTTACGGCAACTATTATAAAAGACAACGAATATTTTGAATTTACATAAAACTTAAAAATATGGAAAAAGCAATTATAGTAAAAACCAAAACAGGCAAGAAAGGGTATATTTTTTATAAGGAAAATAACGATTTAAAAGCCGAAAAATTACAAGTAAAAATAATAGACAATCAATTTAAAGAAACTGGAGAAAAGTTATTGTGTACGCCTTCAAGTTTAACAGCCATTGGCTATAAAGATTAACCATGCAAACAAAAAAACAATCATTAATAGAAAGCCTAACCAATACTGCCATTGGTTTTGTTATAAGTTATGCCAGCACGTTTTTAATACTGCCCTTGGTTGGCTTAAAAACAAGTGCCGGTACAAACCTAATTATTACCGTTTATTTTACCATAATAAGTATTTTAAGAGGTTATGTGATTAGGAGGTATTTTAATAAAAAAAGATATAGCCAGTTACCAACGCTTTATTGTTTTAACTGCGAGGTTGAAAACCATGTAGTAGAACAAAAAGGACGCTTATTTTGTGCTGATTGTGGCTTGGTACACAAGAATAGCATATAAATTATAACCTGAAACACTAATAATTTAAATTATAACCTAAAACACTAATAATTATGATCAACAAATTAGCAATAGAAATCCACCAAAACGCCATAAGCAAGGGTTTTTATGAAAAGCCTACAAGCGTACCAGAAAAACTGGCATTGATACACAGTGAAGTAAGCGAAGCTTTGGAGGCTGATAGAGACAATGATTATACCAATTCAGAATTTAATGTTAGAGCATTAACTGAAGTACAATCTGATAAAAATTTTAAAGCCCTTTTTTCAAACAATGTAAGTCATAATTTTGAGGATGAATTGGCAGATATTGTAATTAGGGTCATGGACTTGGCAGTATCAAAAGGCATTGATTTAGAATCTCATATCATTGCTAAAATGCGTTATAATTCTTTAAGAGAGCATAAACATGGTAAGAAATACTAGATCATGTACAATAAACTAAGAGAACAATTATACATATGGAAACGAAACAACAGAGGTTGTCAACCATCAATGATTATAATGAACCCAAAAACTTATTTAGATTTAGAAAATGAAATAGGAAGGCTTATGCCAATAGACCCAACAAATGGAAAACCATTTCCTTATGAAGGAATTGAAATCTTAAGAAGCTATGATTTAGAAATTGGAATAATTAAAATAGGGTAAACCATGACACCTGAACAAAAAGAAAAACAAATACAATCCAGCCAAAACATACTTAATGCTATTCAAGGCACGGTAATTGGTTTAGAATCTATATATAACCATTTTGATGGCTATATGGACGTTGATAACAAACTTGATTATGTTGATATTGCAGATGGAGAAACGGAGGTGTTTGAAGACGAAGCAAATGGATTAAAAGATCATTACCTACCTCAAGCCGTAAAAGAAGCCCATAATAGATATGTAGCTCTTTTAAAAGAATGGAAACAACGTACAGGTATGCAGTTAAACGAATTGTTGCAGAATTAATTCCCTCGAATTCGAGGGTTTTATATATTTACTTACATTTATGTTTATAATGATGAAAAAACTAACTTTTATTATTTGTATATCAATACTCGGTTGTGGAAAAAGCCCAAAAAAACAAACGCAAATTTATGGACAACCAGAATGTACAGAAACCGTAAGCTTTATATTTAATATTGAAGATATGAGCATTGCTGAAGGTAAAAGAACGGTTGTAACGGTTAACGTTCCTGAAGGTGCTAATCTATCAAATGAAGCTTTAAAATTAGAGCTTAAATGCATTGCTTTATACGTAGCAAATAAAGAAAAACCAAAAGTGTTGGCTATTAATGTTTTTAAAGCTCCATTGAAAACTTATAAAACGTTTAAAGGAGATACCTATATGTGTAAAGTTGATTATGCTCCTGCTGGAGAATGGTCTAACATAAACGGTAAAGAACCCTATGATTTTAGCTTTATTGGATTGTAAAAATTAAACAAATACTCATGAAAAAACTACTACTATTAACTGCTTTCTTAATTGCAGCTTCAGTTCAATCACAATCATTAACCGAAATATACTCCCAGTACATTCAACCAAGATCATCGGCTGATGAGCTTCGTGAAGGCTTTAAAAAAGTTGAAGCTTTATGTGCCGTTACACCTCAAGAAAAATGCAACAAAGCAAAGGCATCAGCTTTATACTTGTTATGTGATGATTATTATGCAGCTGCATATCAAGTGTATCAAGTAGATCCTGAACTGGCTAAACCTATTTTAACCAAAGCTAAAACATTATTTACTCAAGCTAATGGTTATATGTCAATTGATGACTTTACTGAAGAACAGAAAAACATGATGCTGGACAGCAAGCTTCATTTTGAATCTGATCCACAGTTGAAAGACCTTTAATAACTCCTTTTGCAAAATTGGACAGTTTGTATTTACTTTGTAGTATGGCTGCCAAACATACAACCAACCAATTTTATGATACCGTTCGTAAAGAGCATGAACGCCTTACCAATGTTACGGAGTATGGCGTTCAAAAATATAATGATGAATGGATACGACGTAAACTTGCCAGTGTATTCTTCAGGGAGGTTAAAACCATAGAAGACATTATTTTTCAAAGAGTTTAATCCAACGCATAAGGCGTTTTATCATGCTCAATGGTTATGTCATTAATTTCATGATCGGCAAACTCCTTTAATGCTGAATAATCCATAAGCGTACATTCATAACTCATTCGGTATAAATTGCCAGCGTTACCAGTATCTACAGGCGCAAAACCCAAACGCCTCATACTACTAAAGTTTTCGCCTTCTGCACCATGAAACAACGCATTTATGTTGTCCATTAAATCAATAAATTCCAAAGCACTGTCTTGGTTAAATGCATCTTTATAGGTATCGGCAAAGGTTTCATAATATAGGTAAGCATCAACCTGTAGGTTTACTTTTTGTACTTTATTGCCAACATCTTCAGTACGCAAGGTTCTGTAGCTTAAAAATATGGCAGGCGTTGGAAATGGATGTTCTTCAGTTAAAAAATTAACCTGATTATGCCATAAATCAATCCAACGAATGGCAGGTATAGTATCGCTAATGGCCGTTGCGTGTTCTTTGTATAAGTCTTTCCAGTTTTGCATTTTAATAGTATTTTAAAGTTGTTTAAATCGTGTTATAATTTCGTTAATCACATGAGCATCCCAATCTCTTGTGAACGTCTCAGAATCTCCCATATATTGCCGTTTATCAATTTTTATGGTGAAGCGGTCTTTTTTTGTAAGAGCCATCCACTTCCATTTTTCGTTACCAGTGGCTTTAAACATTACCCAAAAAAACTTTCGGGAACGTTCTGTAATAGGAATGTTTAAAATACCACCTTCGTTATGTATGGCAGCATAAGGTGCATCTGCTTCAAAAACCACTTTGTCTTGAGTACTGGATGCCACATGCACACTATTGAATAAGTAATTGGTTACACGCAAAATATTGTAAGTGTCACTTTCTTTTTTAGGCAACCAAGCTTCAAAAGCAGCATCAGTAAAGCCTTCTTGATAAAAATTATTATGAATAAAATCCATACCCTGTTTTTCGGCATCGCTTTGCAGATCCTTTATAAGTTGTTGGCTCATAGCAAGAAAATCAGGTGATTTGTTAATTCTACTCATATTTTTTGTACATTTGCAGTGTAAGTAAGTTCGCGAGTAACTTCAAGAATACCCCTTACACCAAAGCAACTTTCGGGTTGCTTTTGTTATTTTATGGCACTTCGTTTAATGGATTCAATCGTTTTACGGTCTTTTGAAATCAATATCACTTCTTTGATGCTTTTATAATTTGTAGGCTTGCTTAAATGTTTTTTAATTTGCGTTTTTACTTCATCAAACGAATGTGGATTGTCTATCAGATCCACAACCACAACTTCACTACCTTGTTTTACGGCTTTGTTAAAAATGTTCCTAAAATTGAGCATTAATGGAGCTTTACGCTCAGCAAGCTTGTTATTGATTAAGTACTCAGGATTTTTAATGTTTTTCATGACCAAACCATCTAAATGCGGTCTTAATTTTACATTGCGTTTAAGTGTATTGGCAATTTGAACAGCATTGAAATAGTTTTCATAAAGGTCTTTTACATCAGCAAATGGATGTACAAAAACCTTGTTTCCTGAAGGTGATGTATAGCGAGCTTTACCATACCCTAAACGAAGCTTCATACTTTCAAAAGCCAACTTCATACGGTCTTCATCCTTTTTAGGAATTATAAAATATGGATGCGCTTGATTATTAAACACCTTACCCGTTTTACCAACGTTCACACTAAATTCAGGTTTCATAAAGCTTATATCTGGTGCCTCTTTTGAAGGATCTTGATTTGTCTGTACCACATAGCAACGGCAACGCCAATCGTTTGGTGGATAAATACTATCCCAAATAGGATCATCGATATGAGCAATGAAACCATGAAGAGCTTGATGTTCATCACGTACATGGTCATCACCAACGGTCATGTACTTTAAGTACGGATAACGTTCTTTATTGCGCTGAAACCCTTCCCATTTAGCTGCCATTTGCCCTGAAGCTTTAGCAGTTTGGTATTCAGCCTGTAAATAGTTTTGATTGTACTTAGGATGCTTTTCAAGAACCAACTGTTTAAAGTCGTTAAATGAACGTTCTTTGCCATTTTCATCAACTAAATAACTGTTGTATTCCGCTAATTGCTGATAGGTTTTAGCAGCGGAAAACTGGTAAATGTTTTGCTGAAGCCTTTGAACCGTTGGTGTATTTTGCTTATTGTACTGGTAGTACTTAGCACCATAACCATCAGCAACACCATTGTTTAAAGTGTCGTAGGTTTTTTGAACCAGTTCCTGGTCTAAATCCGATGGCTTTAATTTACCAGTATGAAGCTCTTTTGCAATACGCTCAATAACGGTGTTCCATGGTTGTAAATTAATGGCAACGGGTTCTGGAAGTGCATGACTGCATCGAGGCGCATTATAATACGCCTCAATTTGTTTAAAAGCGTTTACTTTAGACTTTTTTTTTTAGTAGTTGGATTGGTTTCTTGAGTAGAATTGACAGCTGCAACACTTTGTTTTACTGCTGTAATTGGTAATCCAGTTTTATTGACAAGCTCATCAACATCAAACTCATAAAACGTGCTTAAATCTTTTACAGCTTCTAACAGCTCTTTAAGTGTTAAGCTTTCGGAATCATCCCATTCAAACTTTAAATTAGCAAGCATGGAATATGCTGGAGATAGCTTAACCAATCTAGGAATAAGCTCGTTATTAATAATGACCTTGACAAAAAACTTATCCAGTTTATGCTTGGTAGCTAAAATGGCAGCATGTACATTGGCAGCTCCAACATAAGCTTTAGGATCGCTTGTACCAGTGGCACCTACAATGCGTTTACTCATTTCACTATTGGCACGCTCAATAAGGTTATCAAACACTTCATAGTTGCCACTTCCTGTATCTTTTCCAATCTCAAAAGTTTCCTGTCCACGCCCAACCATAAAGTTGTTAGACTTGAAGTTTAACAAGGCTTCGTAGAGTTGGTCTAAACGTTCCTGGTCTTCACGATCTGTAATGGCAAAAATAGAAGGCACACCATATTTCTCAATATAATCCAGCCAACTACCTACACCCAATTTTTTAGCCAAAACAATCGGTGCTAATTGCGCCAACATGCCTAAAAAGTTATCCTTACCAACTTGAATATATTGATCGGCAAACATACCTTCTTTGTAGTTCCAACCTTCAGTACTTCCAGCTTCTTTTACAATAAGACCTTTGCTTGGTATAATGTTGCTCATAGGTATTTCAATCACATCTTTTAAAAGCATGGTTTCAGGATCTACCTCATAGAGTTCAATAACCTTTGTACCTTCCCATTTAGAAGACATGCACATACCCACAAAATCGATATACCATTGTGCCTCAAATAAGGTTTTAGCATCTTCATTTTCATTGCCATTTGCATCGGTAAACTTAAAATCTGCACCTTGTACCGGTTCGGTTCGGTTTTCAAACTGTGAGACTAAATGATTATCTAGCTTTAAGTTTTTGTACAGTTTATCCAGTTCGGCACGACTAGGCTCATCAGGATCACTAGCAAGTAACAATGCCATTTTCCACTGGTCTAAAGTTTGCGCCTGCATGGTAATGGCTTCTTTAACCGTTTTATCGGAAATTCTATTACTGCTACCAGATTTAGTGGCAGCTACCACTCTTAATAAACGTTCGTCGCTGTTTTTAAACACGTACTTTGCTAGTGGATTGTATATAAATTGAGGTAATTTCATTAGATATAAAAGTTTTCGTTTTTGTTATTGCCCCAAAGTGTATCACCGCTTGGAGCTCCATATGTTGGCGAATTTAATGGCAGTTCTAATACCAATCGCCCTGCATTGATTTTCTCGAGCTGCTTCATAGCCCAATCAAAATCTTCTTTAATATCGGTTGGAAGTTTTCTAGCTGCATTACGCCCAAATATCTTGCAGGTCGTGAGCTTGGTTATTATTTCAACCAAAAACTCATCTTTAATAGGTGTGGTTTCATCAAAAATAGTATCGACATCGTAACGTCCTTTGAGCATGGTTTTAGCAATACCAATGCTTTTTAATTCGGCTTTATCTTTTACCGTTGGAAAGTCGCTGGTACTTTCGGTAATAAACCGTTCAAAGCTTTCGGTTTTTAAATCGTCTTCAGTTATGTAAATCATATGCGTTCGTTTTTGCCCTTCATTCGTCCAGATTTTAATTTTCCTTTTCCAGATCCTTTCGGGATATATTTGCTTAATCTAGTTATAGCTTGATGGTCAGCATCAGGCGCATCATCTTTAGTTTTATATCCTGGTCCAAAACCATAGTATTGATCCAATCCTATTAGTTGACTTGTATTGCCTTTTAATTGTTCATTCCACCATATCCTGCCATTCTGCCAATATGATTGTAGAGACTCAATACGATCATACTTTTTAGTTTTTGGAGTATCTATTTGATACAGTAATAAGTTTGTACCAGCAGCTTCTTCAGCTTCTTCAATAGTCCTTTCAACTTCATCGTTCCAAAATTGAGATTCATATTGCCAATGGATAATAACTGTCTCTGGAAGGTTTTTATTTATGTAGCACATAAAGTCAAGTGCAGCGCGCATTTTACACTGCTTTACAAAACCATTTATATATTGGAAATCTTTATCTTTAAGCCCCCATATACGAACTGCATTATAGTCAGATTTGGGTTTACCAGAATAAGCTACATCCCAATGACCAACAATAGTTTTATAGCTATTTAATTTTGGTATTAATCTGTATTGTACATCTTCAGGTAGAAATATTGTTCCTCTTTTAGAAACTTCATGACAATATTCTGCAAGAGCAGCGGCTCTTCCCATTTTCTTTTCCTTTTTACGGAAATATTCATTGTCATATTTTTGATACCATGTTGGTTCATATGTAACAGAATCATATGCAACTACTTCATCAACATACCAGTCTTCATGACGTTCTGCCAATTTTTTAATAAACATTTTATCTGCAAACCAGTTGTTGGAAATTGTTGCTCTTTCAAATTCACCATCCATTGCAGGCAATAATTCACCTTCAAACCATTCAACATGTTCTGTTTGTATGGTTTCATTTTTGATAGTTTTTTTTGTTTCTAAATCATCACAATTAACATGATCAGGGCGTTTTTCCTTAACTCTCAATCCTCTACAACTTTGACCTAAGCCTAAAGCCTGTCCAATAAACCCTCCTTTTGTAATAAAAAATCCGTCTTCCCAAGAACCAATTTGTCTTTGTTCTCCAAAATCATGTATAATTCTTGGATTACCTTCAAATTCAGCTCTTATATCTTCTAAAAGTTGTTGCGCACGTTTTTCATTTTGACCTATTAAAACAAAATATTTTTTGCCTTCATTCATCCACAGCCAAAAAGGAATTAGAACATTATTCCAAACAGACTTAGCTTGACCACGTCCCCATTTTGCAAAGCCTATAAATTCTTTATTGCTTTTTACTTTATTAGCCCAATTAATCTGAAAATCTGCACATTCACTTGTTGCATAATGAGGGAAATAATACTGCACCATGAATTTAACGTCAGTCTTAGCTCGTTCAATTCTAGCCTTTTGTTCCGCTTTGGTTTCAAAAGGATTGACTTCGCCAGCACTACGTGCAAACTCTAACCGCTTTTTATAGCGGTCTAATGCTATTTTATCGCTTCTTTTCACTTCGGTTTAGAATCGGGTTTTTGTCTAGTTTATAAGTGATTTTGTTTAATTTGAAATTGTAATATAGGTTCGAAATAAACAGCGTTTTACTGGCTTTTTTCCCTTGATATTCAAAAGCATCACCAACTTTATAGCCTGTGCCTTTTCTAATGAAATATGAACCTAGTTCTAAGAAATACTGTTCTTTTGGAGCTCTGTGTTTTAACAGGCCTACGAGTCTTTTTATGATCATCCTATTTGTATGCTTACTTTATTAATGTGCTGTTCTTGAAAATCGAGTGTTGCCATGTATATAGCTTGGTCATAGCCTTGTAAATCTTTAAAAATCTCGTCCATAACATGCAGGTAGTTTGATAAGGATACTTTATTCTCTTTATCAAAATTTTCAAGTGTTTTGTTCCACTTGCTTATGGCATCATCATAACCAACAATTTCTTTTTTAATATCAGAAATCATGGTTCTGGTTAACGTAGCTTCGTCAGTATCTTTATTGGCAACCGCTTCTTTTAACTCCTTTTTAAGTTCGTTTAATCGAGTTCGTGCAGATGATCTGTCTTCAGTAATATCATCAATAACACTCTTAATATTATCGATGCGTTTATCTACTGCATTTTCACGGGCATTGCGTTCTTCTTTCCAACCATATTTTTTAACCCAATCACCAACTGTTTTCTCCGTTAGGTTTAGTTTTTCGGCTATTTCTTTGGCGGTTTTATTTTGTTCGGTGTACCAAATTCGTGCTATGCTTCTTTCCTTGTCTTTTGCCATGAGTACTCAATATTACAAGGCAAATATCCAATAGTAGCATTGCTTTATGAATTTGCGATTCCGAATCGGTAAGCCATGGTTACTAATTCGGTATGCTGTAGTTACCGATTCGGAATGTCGATTTTTTTGACCTCGCATTTGTGTACACTTTTGCCTTATGAATTTGAAAAAACGAGTATTTGCTCAAGGCAATCAAAATGGTAGGGAACTAATCCTAACCGCTGAGTCTAAAGAAGGCAAAGCGTATGTTAGAATTATTGGACGTATAGCCGATTGGAACGCTAATAATTCAAAAGAATTTCAGAGTAAAGTTGATGAGCTTGTAAAAACGCATAGTGAATGCGAGGTATATATTAACAGTCAAGGTGGTTCTGTATTTGAAGCTGCTGAAATCAACAATCAGTTAAAACGCTTTAAAACTGTTACCATAACTGTTGGTTCATTGGCTGCCAGTGCTGCTACTTATTTTATAGCATGCTATCCTACCACCGCTTCATTGAATAGCCAAATCATGATTCATAAACCATCTATTTATACAGGTGGAAATGAAGACCAAATTCAAAGTGATTTAAAGCTTCTTAAAAACGTAACTCAAGATTACTTAGCAAAATACAGTAAGAAAACAGGAAAAACCACAGCCGAAATTGAAGAATTGTGGAAAGCTGGTGATTACTGGATGAGTGCTACCGAAGCTAAAGCAGATGGCTTTATTGATTTTATAGATGATGAAGCTGAAGCTGTATTAACCTCTGAAGACATTTCAATATTGGAAGCCTGTGGAGCTCCCATTATTCCAAAAGTAACTGCCAATACAAAAACACAACATAAATCCAAAACTCAGATAATTATGAACAGAGAAGAATTGATTGCCTTTTTAGGGCTATCAGCCGATGCAACCGACGAACAAATCGAGGCTGCAAAAAGTGCGCTTAAAGTAGATGCGCTTAAACAACGCTCTCAAGCAGATGCGGACAAACAAAAAAACGAAACTGAAGCTAATGCAAAAGCTGAAAAGTTAGTAGATGATGCCATTGTTGCAAAAAAATTAACAGCAGACCAAAAAGAAACTTGGTTAGGATTGGCTAAAGCTGATTTTAATGGTACAGAAAAAGCATTAAATGCCATGGTAAGTAGAGAAAAGTTAAGTGCCAACTTAACATCTGCTGATGGATCTAACGATGCCTCAAGAGCAAAATGGACTTTAGAAGACTATTTGGAAAAAGACCCAGAAGCTTACGAAAAACTTAAAGCCGAAAAACCTAAAGAAGCTGAAGCATTAGAGGCAGCATACTTTGGTAAACAATAATTTAAACAGCAATTTAAACCCTTTTAAACACATGAAAAATATATCAAAATTCGCATTAGCAATTATTGCTATTGTATTAGTAACCATGGTTAGCCACGCATTTACAGGCTCAACAACTAGTGGTGTTACTATGGCAGTTACAACGGTAGCATTACCTATTAAAAACCAGTTAGCAGAAAAAGAGATGATCAAACAATTGCGCCATGAACATACATGGGCTAGTGAGATTCGCTCTAAACAAAGTTGGGTAAATAACGATACCATTAAAATTCCTAAACGTGGTGCAGCTCCAGCGGTGTTAATCAATAATACCAACTATCCTATTGTTAAGAATAATAGAGACGATAGCCATGTAGTTGTTGCATTAAACAAGTTTGACACTGAAAATACCATTGTTACTGAAGATGAACTATACGCTTTACCTTATGAAAAAGTAAGTGATGTTCAAAGTCAACATCGTGAAACTTTAGAAGATGAAACTATGGAGTACGGTCTATGGGGATTGGCACCTCAAGCAAATGACGAAGCCGAAAATCAATTTGTTTTAGAATCTACTGGTGAAGATGATGGTACAGGTCGTTTAAAACTTCAAACTAAAGATTTAAGAACCTTACAGTCTAAAATGAATAAGGCTGGTATTAATAAAAAAGGTAGAATCTTAATACTATGTGACGATCACGTTTCAGATTTATTAGAAGAAGATAGAAAATTCTATACCCAATATCACAACCAAATTGATGGTGTTGTAAGTGGAAAATACTATGGTTTTAAAATCTATGAAGATTCTACAACTCCTGAGTATGATGATACACTTTTAACAAAATTAGCTTATGGTTCTGTAACCGTTGGACGTAAATCGTCTGTGGTTTTCCATAAAGGAAGCACAGCTAAAGCTGTAGGAACTGTTAAGCGTTTTGCTAGAGCTGCATCCGAAGATCCAGAAAACAGAGAAAATACAGTAGGCTTCAGAGTATGGCACATTATCGTGGCATACGGTATAGAAGGTAGTGCTGCCATTATCTCTGGTAAAGCATAAAATTAGTCAATTCAATATGGCAGGCTGACTTACTGCAAGTAGCCTGCTCCCTTTTGGGGGATTAAAACAATACTCATGAAGTTAAGTGAACAGCAACGCATATTTACTAGAAACATAGCTAAACTTATTGTTTTTGCTTATCAGCATGGTTTAGAGTTAACTTTTGGTGAAGCTTACAGAACCAATGAACAACAACTTCTTTACGTTCAAACAGGAAAATCAAAAACAATGAACAGCAATCATTTAAGACGATTGGCTGTTGACTTTAATGTATTTGTAAATGGTAATCTAACCTATGATTGGGCAACTATAAAACCATTAGGTGATTATTGGAAAACATTGCACCCATTAAACAGATGGGGAGGCGACTGGAACAAAAATGACATTAAAGATGGCTTTATTGACTCACCACATTTTGAAATGAACGTATGAAGCCATTGGTAAAATACATAGTCATTTTATTACTGTTAAGCAGTTGCGGTGGCAGTAAGCTTGTAAGTTCCAAAACGGTTAAGGATGTTAAACGAGATTCTATAACAACCATAACCTACAAGCCCAAAAAGGACACGATTAGAATTAAGGCAGATAGTTTAAAGCTTTTAGTACCAATTAAAGACCTTACTGAAAAGCCAATAATCAAAACCTCTGAGAGTGGCAGAACCAAAGCTTCAGTTAGACAAGTAAACGGTACTGTAGAAGTACAGTGCTTTACTGAAGAGTACGAAGCTATTATTGAAAGTCAAGATAAAATTATTGAGACACTTTTAAAGATTACTCAGTCTCAAGATACTACCAATACGGTACAAGTAAAAGAATCGCCCTGGTACATGAAAGCCCTAGCCTTTATTGGCATTGCTTCGTTGATAGGATTCGTATTCACATTAATAAAATCAAAACCCTTTTAATTATGAAAAAAACATACAGCAAAGCTGAATTAGAAAAAAAGGCTCAGGACGTTTTTAAAGACTATCCAAAAGCCGACAAAGTATTTGCCACTACAGATGGTCAATTCTTTTTAGATGAAAACAGAGCCAACTTACACGCAGGTGCTAAAGGCAAAGTGATAGAAATTGCTAATGAAGACACTTCTGAAAGCAATGATACTAATAAACCAAAAAATGCTGAAGCTTTAATTACTGAAGCTAAAACCATTGAAACCATTGATTTGGTTGAATCGGCTAAAGATATTGAAGCAAAAGGCAAAAACAGAAGCACTGTAATTGCTGCTTATGATGCTAGAATTGCAGAATTAAAACCAGCTGAATAATGAGTTTTAAAGGAGTTAACATAAATAAACGAAAAGGTGGTTTAGGACGCAGAAATGCCAGTGAAGATAACATCTTCATATTGGCAGCTTGTATGCCTCTTACTGGAACTACCCTTACGGTTTACGAAGCTAAAAAGCTTTTACAGGCATCGGATGCTGAAGCTTTAGGTGTCAACGCTGCGTTTGATGCCAATGAAAGTGTACTGGTGTACAATGAAATATTTGAATTCTTTACGTATTGTCCAGATGGCGTATTGCATCTAATCCCTTGTGCTGAAGATTTAGCACCATCGGCTTTAGTGGCGTTGGATGCTTTTAAAACAGCCGTTCGTTCTGTGCCTGATGCTAAAGTCATTGGTGTTATGAATACCGTTACTGAAGTAATTGCTATTGATGATGAAGTTGAGCCTGTACAGGCTTTTGTAGATGCTTTAAAAGCTGAATTTAGATATATAGATGCCGTTATTTTAGAAGGTAAAGGAGAGGCAGCTGCTATTACACCTATTGCAAATTACCCAGACCTGCGTGCTAAAAATGCACCAAATGTTTCGGTAAGCATAGCGCAAGATCCTGCCATTGCATCTATGGATGCAGCATATACTAAATATGCATCTATTGGTTCGGTTTTGGGCATGCTGGCAGTTCGTCAAGTGAATGAAAATTTAGGATCGGTTGATATTCTAAATAAACCTGATGCGTTTAAAGGACGTGAAGACTTTCCTTTAACCATTGATGGCACCAGCATTTGGGAAGCCTCTCAATTATCTGATGGCAATCCGTTTGAAACACTGTCTGATGCTGATCAAAAATCATTAACCGATTCAGGATATATTTATGCAGGAAGTTTTAACGGCTATGGGGGTGTGTTTTTCAATAATGCACCAACCTGTGTGGAAAAAGCAGATGATTTTGCATACATAGAAAACAATCGGGTTTGGAATAAAGCCTCAAGATTGATACGTACCACATTAATACCAAAAGTACGTGGTATCGTTAAAAAGAACCCAACTACTGGTTTTATAAAATCATCAACCATATCAGACTGGAACTCTAGACTTAACAAAGCCTTAGAAACCATGATTACTGATAATGAAATTAGTGGCTTCGATTTTTACATTAATCCATCACAGGTATTGGCTGAAGATTCACCTTTAAAAGTGAAAGGACAACTAGTTGTTGATGGTATCGTGTTTGAATTTGATGTAGACCTAGGATTAACAGATAAATTATAACTATGACAACAGACGCAACAATAATTAACAGATTCGGTCAGATGACTGGTTGGAATAACATAGTTGTAAACTTGTTATCCAGAGATGTTGAAGGTATTACTGAGTTAAGCTATACCGATGAAACCAAAAAAGAGAACGCTTACGGTGGTGGTAAAATGCCCGTAGGACGTGGTGAAGGAAACTATGAAGCCAAAGCTTCTATTACGCTTTACAAAGAAGAAGTAGACGGTTTGCAAGGTGCATTACTTCCTGGTCAATACATTCAGGATATTTTACCTTTTGATATCAATGTTCAATATGAAAAGAAAGACGGATCTATTCAAAAAGACCGTATTCGTAACTGTGAGTTCATGAACAATGGTGTAGAGGTAAAAAACAACGATGGCACAATTTCAACAAAATTCGATTTAATTGTTTCACACATTGAGTGGAACGTAATTTAAGATAGATGATCAAAGATTTTCAAAAGTATAGCGACATCACTCCAGATATGAATCTGGAGTGGGAAGCTAAATATGGTAAAGACCGCATTGTAGATTTAGAAGTTGAAACCGCTTCAGGTAAAAACGTGAAGTTTGTTTTAAGAAAACCAAACAGAACCGTTATGGAAGCCATTGGTGAGCCAGCTTCAAAAGGCAATGTAGCAAAAGTGAATCAAATCTTTATAGCTAACTGTGTGCTTGGTGGTGACATGGAAGCTTTGGAAAACGATGGCGATGTTTACGCTGAAGTGTTATCGCAGATCGTAGAACTTACCTCTAAAGCAAAAAGTAAGGTAAAAAAGCGTTAGACCTCTACAAACTTGAGGTCGATGACACAGCCGACGATCACCAATTTATAAGTAAAGTCAATGCGCTTTTACGGAGTCACTATCACATAGAACCAGAGTCCTTATCTGACGATGAATGGGCAAAACTCTATCAAGAATATGCCTACGTAAAAGCGATTGATTTTAAGAACCTATCTAAAATAATTGAAACTGCAAGTAAAAAAGCATTGGCTGACATCTTAAGTCAGCTATTTAAAGGATAATAATGGCAGGAAGCTCTACAACTACACAATGGATTCTTGAACTTATGGATAAGGTAACTGCGCCCATGCGTAAAATTGCCAAATCCAGTGAAGTTACAGAGCGTGCTATTGGTATGGTAGACAGCAAGATTGACCGCCTTAAGACCCAAAGCAAATCATTTTCAAATACTATTGCAAAGCTTGGTCTTGGCGTATCTTTATTAGCAACTCTTAGTGCTGGAGCTAAAGGCTTCATACAGTTTGAGGACTCCATGGCAGTTGCCAATACCATGGCAAATAAAAGTGGGGCAGATTATGAAAAACTGCAATCACAAATAAAAGGCATTGCTGAAGTAGTACCAACAGCTCGTGAAGAAATAGCCAAAGGGCTTTATGAAACCATATCTGCTGGAGTTCCTGAAAACAATTGGGTTCAATTTTTACAAGACAGTTCTAAAGCTGCAATTGCTGGTCAAGCTCAAGTAGGCACAGTTGTAGGTGCTACATCCACCATTATAAAAAACTACGGTAAACAATGGGATGAAGCTTTGAGCATTCAAGATAAATTCCAACGTACCGTTAAGCTTGGACAAATTCCAAGTTTAGAAGCTTTGGCAGAATCCTTACCAAGGGTTACAGCTGTAGCAGCTAAATTGAACGTTACAGAAAATGAACTTCTTGGAACATTTGCAACCGCATCAGGTCCGATGGGTTCTACCTCTGAAGTGGCCACGCAGTTAAATGCAACCTTAAATGCCATGCTCAAGCCTAGTGCTGAAGCTACTGATGCCGCAAAAAAACTAGGCATTGCTTTTGATGCGAAATCAATCACTCGTGCAGGTGGTTTACAAAACTACATTAACGAGTTGATGCCTCGTATTGAAGCCTTCAGTAAACAAACAGGCGTTAATCAAGAAGAGCTTGTAGGTAAACTTTTTGGAAGTCAAGAAGCCATTAAACTTGTTTTAGGACTTGGTGGTGAACTGGGAGCGAGCTGGAGTAAAAATACAGCTGAAGTTACATCTGCAACTGGAGATGTTCAAACGGCTTTTGGCACAATGGCACAAACCACCAAGGCACAAATGCAGTTAGCTAAAAATAGCTTTAACAATGCCATGGATGAAATGATGGTTGCAGCCCAACCAACATTAATGAAGCTTTTACAAGTTGGTCAATCCGTGTTTAAAATGGTTGGTCATTTTATGAAAGCCAATCCAACACTAACAAAATTTGTAACCGTTGGAGCGTTGGTTTCAGCAGCTTTAGGTGTAGGTATCATCATGTTCAATTACGCATCTATTCAAGTAAGGTTGTTTAATCTAAACCTGAAGAAACTCATACTATCACAAAAACTACAAGCAGTTTGGACTAAAATAGTAACCGCAGCACAATGGTTATGGAATGCAGCTATGGATGCCAATCCTATAGGTATTGTAATAGCAGCTATTGCAGCACTGGTAGCTATAGTTATGTACGCTTGGAATAAGTTTGGTTGGTTTAGAGGTGCTATTTATGCTACATGGGAAGCTATTAAAGGCTTTGCCGTGGCAATAAAGGACTTGGTTATAAACCGAATAAAAGAAATGCTTTCAGGTATTACAGGAATAGGAAAAACATTGATGCTATTCTTTAAAGGCGATTGGAAAGCAGCTTGGGAAACTGGTAAAAAAGCGGTTAGCGATTTAACAGGCATTGGTGGTGATGCACAAAAGAAATTTGTCAACGATATGAAAGGTGTTGGCAATAAAGCTGCTACTGCCTATCATGAAGGTGTTGCTGAAGTTGATGCCAAAAAGAAAAAGAAAAAAGAAACAACAGGGTTAAGTTTAGGTTCTGTATTACCTAACACAACTCCAGAAGTTGACACTAAAAATCTAACCAATTTTGCAGGTAATGCTACTGGTAATTTAGATACTTCAGGTGGTAACACAAACGGCTTAAAAGGTGCTGGTAAAGAAGCTGGTAAAACCGTTACTATGAATTTAGACATAAAAAACTATTTCAACATTGATGGTAACTGGCGCAATGACATTGACAAAATAGCCGATGCTGTAACAGGCAAGATTAACGATAGATTAAGAGACTCCCTTATAAGTTTATAATGAGCAATTTTAAACCCGACATATCACAACTTTTTAACCTTGCTTTCGGATTCATTCCTGTAAGGTATGCGAGTGATTCTTTCTCTGTACAACCTAGTGCCGATGCAAACTATCAATCCATTCCAACAAAACCCATTGAGGACGTTAAGAAAATGAGTTGGATGGGAACGCCTGTGATGTTTCCAATGAAGTTTAAAGGTGGTTCATACCAGTATTATAAACCTTCAGGAGTTTTAGATCAGAAACGATTAAACGATTTTGAATTGCCTCATGCCAGTGTAGCAGATTTTAGACGTGCCAAAAACATAACCAAAACCAATGTGTTAGGAAGCAACGGCACTGTAAAAGAGATCTATGGTTTTGATGATTGGCAAATTCGCATCCGTGGTTTGTGTTTAGATACACCAAATCTATCGGCTTACGAACAGCATAAACAATTATTAAAATGGGAAGAAATTGCAGATAGCATTGAAGTTATTGGCGCACTGTTTAAAGATAAAAGCATTTATAGATTAACCATTGAAGACTTTGATTTTAAACAACCTCAAGGAAAACAAAATGTGATTCCTTTTGAAATTACAGCTAGTAGTGATGAACCTTTAGAATTGGTTTTATGACACTGGCAATGAACGCTCATATTTCCTTTCCTGAATACAATGGCCGGAAAGACATGATAATAAAAAAAGTTTCTTCAGTAGAGATTGAAAGCAGTTTCAAGCTATTAACTGATAAGGCAATCATAACGTTGCCTAGAAACGTAAAGTTCTTTGATAAAAATAAAGTTCGTGAAGTATTCAGACGTGGAGCTCCAGTCATTATAACTCTAGGTTACAATGGTGAATACATAAAAGAGTTTGAAGGTTACATTTCTCAAGTATCAGCAAGCATTCCCATCCAAATCACTTGTCAAGACGAAATGTGGAAGCTTAAACAGTTGCCAGTAAACGTGAGCTTTAAATCTGTCAGCCTTAAAAAGCTTTTGGAAACCATTGCACCAAACTATTCGGTTGATGCTTTAGAAGGTGTGGAACTGGGTGGTGTACGGTTTGCAAACACTAATGTAGCAGCGGTTTTGGATAAACTCCAAAATGACCCATACAACCTATTCAGCTACATGAAAGGTAAGCAGTTGGTTTGTGGCAAATATTACAGCGATGATAGTAATGAAGAAACCCTAAACTTCCATTTAGAGCGCAATGCCGTTAGTAACGATTTAAACTATAGAAATGCTGAAGACATCATTTTAAAGGTAAAAGGCATTTCAGTTCTGAAGGATGGAAAAAAGATTGAAGTAGAGATTGGCGATGATGGAGGCGACACCTACCAACTAACCTATTACAATATTGCCGTAAAAGCTGAAGTGCAAAAGTTGCTTGAGAAAGATTATGAAACCAAAAAGCGTGGAGGGTTCGATGGCAGTTTTACAGGCTTTGGAACGCCTTCAGTAACCCACGGATTGAAATTAAAGTTAGAGAGTGGTTTATACCCAGAGCGATCAGGAATTTATTATATAGAAGCGGTTAAAAAAACCTTTGGTAAATCTGGTTACAGGCAGGAAATAACATTAGGAGGCGCATTGTTATGAAAAGTAAAGGAAGCGAAATACAGGAATTTGGACAATTATTGTCCAAAACAATGAACTCTAAAACCAAAGTGCAAACCCATTGGGCAATGGTTACTGAAGTAGATTGGGAAAACAAGACCATGACCGTAAAAGGATTGGTTGACGATTTAGAGTTTTATGATGTGCTTTTAGGCTTAAGTTCCTTTTACAGAAAACCCAAAGTAGGTGCAAAATGCTTAATAGGTGTTATTCTAAACCAAGAAGCCTCAACCTTCTTGATAGACTGTGAAGCGTTTGAAGAAGCCGTTTGGACAACTGAAGAAGCCGAACTAAAAATAAAAGACCAGGGCTTTTCCGTAAAGGTAGGAAATGAGAGCCTTAAAGAGATACTTAACGATTACATAGACGAAGTAAACAAGATAAAAGTAATATACGGTAACACGATAAATGTAGCTGCAACCACAGCCATTAAACAGCGTTTAAATACCGTTTTAATAGAATAATAAGTATGCCAATAAGTCAAGCGCAATTAGCAGCAAAAATAAAAGCAGCTATGGAGTTTAATAGTGATGATCCTACTGTGGATATACCAGCAGCTCGTCAACATTTTGCTGATGAACTTGCTGAGGCTATAGCTCAATTTACAGTTGGTAGAGAAACCACGGTTACGGGAACATCGGCAACTGGAGGTGCGGTAGCTGGAACTGGCATTATTAAAGCAACGCCATAATGGAACAGGATATTTTATTAGATGATAACGACGATTTAATTATTGAGAATGGCGATTTCAAAATAGGAGAAAGCCTCACTCAAGATGTTGGTTTGATTTTAAGAATGAACCAAGGCGAATTAAAAGAAGATCCTTTACTGGGTGCAAACTTAATTCAGTTAATAAAAAGTAATGTAGATGATGATGAGCTTCAAACACGGGTAAAGCTTCATTTGCAACGAGACGGGAAAGATTATGAAGCCCTTAAAGATTATATACAATTGAAACGAAACACACAATGAAAACATTAAATTTTTTATTCAACGGCTTTGGCTTTGAAAACTTAAACGATTTTAAAATTAGCACTTTTGGTTATATGATAGGTACTAAAGTCATTACATGGTCTTTAATTATTGGCATTGTTGAATCTTTTTTTCAAAATTACTTTGGCATACCTCTGTTGGTTCTAGGCGCATTTGTTTTGCTTAACATTCTAGAATTTAATACAGGAATTGCTGTATCAAAGAAAAACAAACAAATTATACAATCACGTAAAATGGGTCGTATGTTCTTAAAAGTAGGCGTATATCTTACCATATTGTTTATTCTTCAAAGCTTTAAAATGGGATTGCATTTCCCTAAAGTTATGGATTATGAAATAGATCCTTTCATTCTATTGTATTGGTCATTTCTATCAGGAGTAATTTATCAACTATTTAAAAGCTTGCTTGAAAACTTAGAAGGTTTGGGCTATCAAGAGGCAACTGGTATTTTAGGTTATATCACTAGAAAATTTGGAACTAATTTTAAAAACCCTGAATAATTGGAAGTTCGAGTTAAATACAAACAAAGTCTATTGGACATCGCTATTCAGCAATATGGAAGCATTGCTGAAGCTTTTGTGTTGGCTGTTGAAAACAACTTGAGTGTTACCGATATTATTGTTCCTGGTACTATCATAAACATACCCGTTTTAGAAGCATCAAACCCAGAGGTTCAAACCTATTACAGCAAAAAGCAAATAAAGCCTTCAACTGCTTTATCATCAATAGATTTAGTAAGCATTGAGAATACAGATCCATGCGACTTATGTAAACTCTTTAAATAATTTTAAAAGAAATGAAACAAGCACTAAATATTTTAATAGCATACCTTACATGCACCGACCCAATAATACAAAACAAATGGCTTAATCTATTAAGTAGCTTTTGGCATAAAGATTCGGGTTGGTTATTAAAATCTATAACGGCTCAATCTGGCGGTTATAAATTTACCATTGTAGATAGTGATGGTAATGAGGTGGATCACATCATAAGCGTACCTGCATTACCCAACAGTCAACCTATAAGTTATATTCAAGATCTGCAAACCACTTTAGATAATAAAGTGGATAAAGCAGCTGGAAAAGGCTTAAGTACAAACGATTTTACCACCGCTTTAAAAACCAAACTGGATGGTTTGGTAAACTATGTGCATCCTGAGTTTCATCAAATAAGTGAGATTGAAGATTTACAAACACTATTAGATACCTTTGCTGTTTATGATGATTTGGCATTGGTAGCCAAAACCAACGATTATAATGATTTGCAAAACAAGCCTCTGTTTAAAGTTGTTGAAAACGAATATGCAGACATGGCAGCTTTATACGCAGACCAAGGCAATCAAACCGATGCGTTTATACAATTTGTTACAGATGCCAGCGCACATCCAAATGTTGATTCTGGTAGTGCTTATTTTGAATATTTGGGCAGTGTTATTGGTGACGAAAACGATTATAGATTGTTGACTGGTACTGAAAGTTCTGCTTTATCAACTTCAATAACACAAACCAAACAGATTACCAATAACGGTGAAGACGGTTCTAGCAGATATATACAAGAATCCGAAATCTCACAAATATCCCTTCAAGCTCCTTTTTTAGAAGAGCTTATCCCCGATACCTACTTACCAAGTACCACAGGAAACTTTATACTTAAAGGGGCTTATTTTATACCCGCAATGTGTAATGGTGAGATTCCTAATGCCATTCAAATAAGTGGAGGCGATAACGTTATCAATTACTGCACTTTTATAAATGATAATGAGATATGTGTTAATTTAACAACCAGTGCGACTGACGGACTTTACGATGTTACTTTAAATAATGGGGTTTCTTCAACATTTGTAGGCGTTTTGCAGGTTATTAATGGTACGGTTTATGAACCTACAAATGATGATTGGACATTCTTAACAGGAGGACATCCAGATGTTAGTGAAGTCGGAGCCGTATCTTTAACTAATTTTGGAACTTTACAGACAGTAAAATGGAACAAAGCACTAGATTATACTAAAGATTTTAAAGTTTTATTTAGGTATAAAAGAAGTGTCCTAGGCATACAGTCAGCAGACACTAGAACTAATTTACTTAAATTGGGTTCAGCTAGTGATAGCTCATGGTATCAAACAGAGTTTCAATTTCAACAGGCTGGTGCAAGTTGGAATAATATGGTTTACTTAGACACAAGCGACCAAGGACTAAAAAGTAAGTCACTAGGTATTGTGCCATCTGGCACACCTATTGTTGATAGAATCCCAGCTTTTGAGGATGCAATTTTTGAGTTTAGGTATTTGTCTGGTGTAATGTATTACTATGTAAATGACATATTAGTACACCAATCTACTAGAGTTATTACTGAGGATATGTATTTATATGTTACAGTACAAGAACAGGACTTTGAGAGCATAAAATACATAGACCTTTCAGACACAGGCGGAGCTTTAGCAGACAGACGAACAAAACTATCTACATTAAACATAGACTCTATTGATTTAAGTTCTATTCCAGAGTATGCAGATGATACAGCAGCAGCATCTGGTGGTTTAGATGTAGGTCAAGGTTATATAAATAGTTCTACAGGTGCTTTACAAAAAAGACTAGCTTAAATATAATATTATGGCAATCCCAACACAACAAGAAATAAAGGCTCAAATCCTCACAGAAAAAGCCAACTACATTAGTTTAGATACCTTGAATAGTACCAGTAAAGTATCCATATTTGGTATATGGGCAGGTATTGTGGCAACGGTAATTTGGACACTCTACGTGTTTTTTGATTTGTTCACTCAAGAAATAAACACCAAAATAAAGGAGCAAAAAAAATACTCATTGCTTTGGTACAGAAATAGAGCTTTAGAGTTTCGCTATGGCCAGCAAATAATTAATGACGAATATACCGATGATGGCTATACCGAAGAAGAAATTGAAGCCATGAAAGTCATTAAACGTGCAGCTGTAATTGAATTAGAACTCAATAATAGAAAACACTTGTATATTAAAGTTGCCACTGAAGATGAAAATGGCGATTTAGCACCAGTACCCAATGAAGTTAAAGCAGCTTTAGAAGTATATTATTCAGACCCCGAACATGGAGTTAAAGCTGCTGGAACTAAAATAATCATCTATACCGATGAAGCTGATGATTTAAAGTTAAATATAGATTTCTTTTACAATCCTTTGGTATTGGATGAAAATGGTTCTCGTATAGATGGAACCTCAAACACACCAGTTCAAGATGTAGTAAGAGACTATTTAAAGAATTTGAAATTTAACGGTGAATTCAATATTGCTAAGTTGGAAGACTTATTACAGGATGTTGATGGCTGTAGCAACCGTGAAGCTTACATAAGGCTTTGTGAGGCTAATTATTTAACACCATCTGCCTTTATAGCCATTAGTGATAGTTATGTGGCAAACAGCGGTTATATGGTGGTTACAGACTACAATCTAAACATTAATTTCATTCCAAAACCTGAAGTATTGTAATGGATAAAGTATTCAACATAAAATTTAATGAATACATCGTGCATTTATTGCCCATTGCTTTGCGTAAAACACGGTTGGTACATTGGTTGCTTTGCCAAATAAAGCCATTACAGAGCTTACATAGTAAGTTTATGGGATTACGTACTGATGCCATTTATAAAATAGAGCATACACCACAAGTTTACAGCATGGTAAATGTGTTTAATGATACTTTTGATATTGGTTTAAGGCGTATAAGAATTGTGGACGGCATTTATAAAAGTCCTGTTTACTTTTTTGAGCCTGAAGAAACCGCTCCAGTACATTTTTATGAACCTGAAGAAGATAAGGCAGTTTACTTCTACGAACCTGATGAACTCAAGCTTTTAGATGTAGATTTTATTGTATTGTTACCATTTGGATTGAATTTAACAGATTCCGAAATGATTCGCTTAAGGGCATTGTGCGATTTTTACAGAAGCCCAGACAAAACATACGAAATACGTTATACCGATGAATAAATTTGAAGTACAAGGCAGTGGCTTTCCTGCCGATAATAGAACATGGCGTTTTATACGTGATATGATAAATACCGTTCATGAGCTTACGGCTTTTGGAGGCAATAACTACATTCTTAAAGGATGTGAAGACGATAATGGCGTTATAGCCGATGGCTTTATTGTTTTGGATGGTGAGTTGTTGCCGTTTCAAGGTGGTGCATTAGCTGCCGAAATAACCATTGATGAAACCGTTGATGCTGTAACCTATTTAGAAGACATCAATCCAGCCGATGGTCAAGGCGATGATAAGAACGCTTATTTTACACGCTTTGCTAGATTTGGTAACGATGGAGTTGCAACCTTTCAGTGGGCAGATTTAGAGCGTTTAAATCCATTATTGGAAATACAAAGGCGTTTAGTTCCAAAAAAATCAGCAATACCATACTGGGGTCTTGAAGCTGATTTAGATGCTGGTTGGGTATTATGCAATGAGGCTAATAATGCAACTTATGGAATCCCTGACTTATCTGGAATGTTCATAGTAGGTTTAGATCCTAATGATGGAGACTATGATACAATTGGAAAACAAGGAGGTTTAAAAGAAGTGGCTATTAATGAAGCGCAAATGCCAGCACATAATCATATAGGAAATACAAATAATGGAGGTTCTCACTACCATCTATATCCTGGTGATGATAGATTAGAAGATCATGGAGCTATTAGGCAAAGTAATATAAATTATGATGCAGATTCAGGAGGCGGCAATGGCGCTATTTACAGAACTAGCACAGATGGAAATCATAGCCATACACTAACAACGAATAATAAAGGGGGAGGTTTAGCCCATGAAAACAGACCGCCATATTATACCATGGCTTACATTACGTATGTAGGAGTGCTGTAAAAAGCCCTCCAGTATATTAAAAAATCTCTTACCACTTTTTAACAACATAGCCCGAACGGGACTGGAGGACATAAGTCTTTCAGCGTTCGGGCTATAGTATTATTTTAAGTGATAAGAGATAACAAATATACAATTAAATATGAATTTAAAAACGCCAACTAGCTATTATGGAGGCAAACAAAACCTTGTAACCACCATATTGCCATTAATACCAAAACACAAGCTTTATGCTGAAGTATTTGTAGGTGGTGGTGCTATCTTTTGGGCAAAACAACCCAGTGAAGTAGAAGTTATTAATGACACCAACAGAGAGCTAATCAACTTTTATGAAGTTGTACAAAACGAATTTGTTGAGCTTGAAAAGATGATACGTATTAGCTTGCATTCACGGTCGTTATTCAATGATGCTTTAGTAATTTACCAAAACCCTCACATGTTTAGTCGCATACAGCGTGCTTGGGCTGTATGGGCGCAAGCAGCTCAAAGTTTCAGCTCAATGTTGGACGGTTCTTGGGGTTATGATAAAGCAAAAGGCACAACTAGTCAAAAGATAACTAATAAAAGAGATGCGTTTACCATTGATTATGCTATTCGTATTCAAAATGTTCAGATTGAGTGTACAGATGCCTTGCGTATTATAAGCTCTAGAGATACTGAAGATTCTTTTTTCTATTGTGATCCACCTTATTTTAATAGTGATTGTGGTCATTATGACGGCTATACAAGGGAAGACTTTGAAATGCTTTTAAAAACGCTCTCAGGCATCAAAGGAAAGTTTTTAATGAGTAGTTATCCAAGCGACATTTTAACTGAATATACTAAGCAATGCGGTTGGCATACTATGAAGCTGGAGCAATCAGTTAGTGTGGCTAATAACACAGGTAAGCCTCAAAAGAAGAAGATTGAAGTATTAACAGCCAACTACGACCTAACCAACCCTAACTATGATTTAACACTGTTTTAATACTGTTTAAAGAGTGTTTTAGTTCTGTTTATTTATGTACATTTGATGAAATTAATGTACAATTTGATTTCAGATTATGTACAATTTGATTTCACGATTATAATATATGCAAAAACAAATAAATTTTGTTTTTAAATAGCTCTTTTTAACTTTAGTGTACAATTCACGAAGAAAAAGGATAATAAATCTTATGTTTCTATAGAGCATTTCGAAGCTTAGTAAATAAGAGTATCTGAAAGAATAAACCCTTTCTGAAAACAGGAGGTTTTTTTTGTTTTATAAAAATATTTAGTTAATGTTAAACAAATGTAAATTAAACTTTTGTAGGAGTGATTGTTAACGCTAAATTAAAAAACTGGTAAAACACTTTTCTCATCAATTTTGTTACTTCGTTAGTATAATTAACTAACAAAAATCATGAGAAAAAATTACGTATTATTACTATGTATTTCACTAGTGTCCTTTTTAGGATTCTCACAAGATGGCAACGTACAAGGAGTTGTTATTGATAGCGATGGATTAAAAGTTCCTTTTAGTAATGTGTTAATTGAATCTATTAATAAAGGAACTATTTCAGATGAAGAAGGAAATTTTTTATTACTAAACGTTCCAGCAGGAAACCAAACCCTTACGGTTAAGTTTTTAGGATACGAAGATACTAAAGCCGATGTTATTGTTGAAGCAGATAAGACTTCTACTATTACCATAACGCTTACTCCTAAATTATTAGAATTAGATGATGTTGTGATTAATGGATATAATAGCGGACAAGCAAAAGCGTTGAATGCACAAAAAAATAAGCAGAATATAACTAATGTTGTTTCTACCGATCAAATTGGTAAATTTCCAGATGCCAATATTGGTGATGCCGTAAAACGTATTCCTGGCATTACCATGCAGGTAGATCAAGGTGAAGCTCGTAATATAATAGTTCGAGGTTTAGCACCTCAATTGAACTCGGTAACTTTAAACGGAAGCCGTATCCCTTCAGCCGAAGGCGATAACAGAAATGTTCAAATGGATTTAATTCCAGCAGACATGATTCAACTTATTGAAGTTAATAAAGCTGTAACACCAGATATGGATGCCGATGCCTTAGGAGGTTCTGTAAACTTGGTAACTAGAACGTCTCCAAATGGATTTAGAGTTGCTGCTTCAGTTGGTTCTGGGGTAAACCTAATAACCGATAAGAGAATTATTAATGGATCTTTTTTAATAGGTGATAAAAGCAAAAATGGCAAATTTGGCTGGTTGGTTTCTAGCTCGATTAATGATACGGATTTTGGGTCAGACAACGTAGAGGCTGCTTGGGTAAACGAAGCAAAAAACAATGTAGGAGATAAAATAGAGGTAAATCCGTTTATTGAGGAATCAGACATCAGAACCTATTTAGTACAGCGTATTCGTCGCAGTTTTTCTGCTAATTTTGATTATGTTTTTAATGCCAATAACGCTATCTATTTAAAAACCATGTATAACTGGAGAGACGATAGAGAAAATCGTTTCAGATTGCGTTACAAAAAAATTGAACCTGTATTTGATGATGCAGATAACATAACAGGTTATATAGGTGAGGTTAATAGACAAACAAAAGGTGGTATAGACAATAATAGAAATAAAAACAGACGTCTTGAAGACCAACGTATGCAAAATTACAGTTTAGGAGGTAATCATTTGTTTGGGAATTTAGAGATGGATTGGTTAACATCTTACGCAAAAGCGTCCGAAGAACGTTTAAACGAGCGTTATATTTCTTATAGTGCAAAAAATGTTGATCTTAATGAAGATTTATCAGATACAAAATTTCCGTTACTTACACCAGTTAACGCAGGTGATGTTAATTTAAGTGAGTTTAGTTTAAAAGAGCTTACAGAACAAAATGGTTACACAGACGAAAAGGATTATAATGCGTTTGTAAACTTTAAATTGCCAGTAAACTTTTTTAATACAAATGATGGGTTTATAAAATTTGGTGGTCGTTTTAAAACAAAAGAAAAAAAGAGAAATAATGACTTTTTTGAGTACGAGCCTTTAAATACTACTTTTGATGACTTTTCAACATTACCACTTATAAACGCTACAGATAAAGACTTTTTAGCGGGAAGTAAGTACGCGGCAGGTATGTTTGTAACTCCTGAATATTTAGGAAGCTTAAATTTTAAAGATGCATCTTCATTTGAAGAAACAGATGTGCCTAGTGAGTATGCAAGACAAAATTATAAGGTGAAAGAACATGTGTATGCTGGTTATGTAATGGCAGATCAAAAATTATCTGATAAGTTGGATGTTTTGGTTGGTTTACGAATAGAGAGCACAAAAACAGAAGCTACAGGAAATCAAATTGAAGACGAAGAAAATATTATAGGAACCATTACTAAAGAGAAAAGTTATACAAATGTGTTACCAGGTGTTCATTTAAAATATAATTTAAGTAATAAAACCGTATTGCGTTTTGCTTGGACAAATACTTTGGCAAGACCAAATTATGCTGATATTGTACCAAGTTTAGATGTTTTGTTAGCTGATAGTGAAATAGTTGTTGGTAATCCAGAATTGAATGCAACTACTTCAATGAACTTTGATTTGATGGGAGAGCATTATTTTAAAAGTGTTGGGATAATTTCAGCAGGGGTGTTCCAAAAAAACATTAAAGATTTTATTTATACATATCAAACAAGAACAACTGATGATACGTATGGTAATGCTACCACAGGTTTTAAAGTTTATCAACCACAAAATGGAGATAACGCTAATATTTTTGGAGCAGAAATTGGTTTCCAACGCCAGTTAGATTTCTTGCCTGGTTTTGCTAAAAACTTTAGCATCATGGCAAACTATACTTACTTAACATCTAGTGCGAAAGGTATTAGGAACTCTGATGGTGATGAAAGAACCGATTTGGATTTACCAGGAACTGCACCAAATATGTTTAATGGATCGTTAGCTTATACAGACAAAAAATTAAGTTTACGTTTATCCGCTAATTATTCAGATTCATACATTGATGAAATAGGAGGAAGTGCTTTTGAAGACAGATATTACGGAGAGCAATTTTTATTGGATTTTAATGCATCATATGCTTTTAACAAAGGTATTAGTGTTTATTTCGATTTAAATAATATTACAGACCAACCATTGCGTTATTATCAAGGTGTTAAAGCCAGAACCATGCAAATGGAATATTACGGAAGACGTATTACATTTGGTATTAAATACGATTTGTTTAAAAGAAAATAAGGTTAAAGAATGAACAAGTTAAAACTCAATATTATTTTTGGCGCAACCGTTGTACTGTTAGGTTGTGTGGCAAAATTACCAGAAATAGTAGCCAGTGTAGTTACCGAAAAAGTACCGCATGATACCGACGATCCTGCTATTTGGGTAAACCCAACGGATCCTGCCAAAAGTATTGTATTTGGTACCGATAAAGACGAAGTAAACGGAGGCGTGTATGCGTTCGATTTAGATGGAAAAATTATTAAAGATAAGTGTATAACCAATATTAGTTATCCTAATAATGTTGACATAGAATATGGTTTTAAATTAACCGATTCTACAAAAACAGATATCATAGCATTTACAGAAAGAGAAAAACATCAAATACGTTTGTTTTCTGTTCCAGATATGAAACCATTGGACCACGGAGGGTTTAAGGTTTTTGAAGATGAAACGGATGTGGAAATGAAACGCCCCATGGGAATTTCACTTTACAAAAATCTTGAAAAAGGAAGTATATCAGCCATCGTTAGTAGAAAAAAAGGGCCTACAGAAAACTATTTATATCAATATGAGCTTGTATCGGATTCATTGGGTGTACATGCCAATTTTGTTAGAAAGTTTGGTAAGTTTAGTGGAAACAAAGAAATTGAAGCCATTGCTGTTGATGATGAAGCAGGTCTTGTTTATTATTCTGACGAAGGCATTGGTGTTAGAAAATACCATGCAAGCCCAGAAAAAGGCAATAAAGAACTGGCTCTTTTTGGAGGTGAACATTTTGAAGATGATATAGAAGGGATTGCTATTGTAAAGTACCAAGACAAAGGGTATTTAGTAGTGTCTAATCAGCAAGCACATATTTTTGAAGTTTTTAGTTTAGAAACTGATGCCTTTGTAAAAGAAATTAATTTAGGAACCCTTGAAACCGATGGCTGCGATGCTACCACACAGCCTTTAGGAGATAAGTTTCCAAACGGGCTATTTGTTTCAATGAACGATGAAAGGAATTTCTTTTTTCATGATTTGATAAAACTTGAATTAAAAGAATAATAATTTTTCTGGTTTAAAGTTGAAACCCTTCATGGTGGATAGGGCGGGCAAAGTGAGCCAGAAGGGTTTAATCAATTGTTGTGCTTAAATGAAAAAGGGCTCAATGTGTCGGTTATAGCAACGATAGGTTTTAGAGATTTAAATGATGTGTCACAGCACAGTGTGAAAATCAGAAAACCAATCCAACAGTTATATGAAAGTATTTGAACTTATACTTAAAAATAGAGAAGTACTTGTCTTTTTAAAAGGTAACCGTTAGTAATTCCCCAAATCTATATAATGTATTGTGAGTATACAAAAACTATGTATTTAACCAGCCCTTAAATTCAGATGCTTTATTCTTGCTTATAAGAATATCCATTTCTGTTTTAGGTAAAACCTCAATTTTCAATTGGTTATTTCCGTATCGTAAAATTTTATGGATGGCATTAATGGAAAGAATATATTGTCTATTTGCCCTGAAAAAGAATGTGTCATCCAGACTTGTATAAATTTCATCCAGACTATTGTTACTATGGGATTTTTTGCCATCAATACTAATGATATATGTAACGGTATTTTCAGTATAGATATAAGCTATTTGTTCCACTAAAAGAGGAACAAGCTCATTTTTTGAATACGTTAAAATCCTCTGTTTGTTTTTATTCTTATCCGATGCTTTATTTTGACCTCCCGTGGCATTTACCTTATTTTTATAACTAACCAAATCATGATTTAATTTTGATAGGTTTAAAACCTCTTTAGAAAGCTTCTCATTCTTAAGTTCCAATTTCCTCTCGTAACTACTGCCAACTAATCTTACCATTAATAGGGATAGAAAAACAATTAACGCCCCCGTAATGGAATAAACTATAATGAAATTCCTTTTTAAGGTATTAATTTGTTCTTTAATTTTATTTGTGTTTGCATGGGCGGCAATAATCCAATCAGTATTCTTTACAGGATATACATAGATAATTTCTGAGGATCTTTCTTTTTCATTAAAAGTTCTTATGCCCCCGCCTTCTTTTTTGTTTTTCAGATAGTAATAAAAATCTTTAGATGTTGCATTGTCATTTGTGGTGGATATAAAGGATTCTTCGGGCGTTGCATATTTTCCAATCCGTTCTATGTTTGGGTGACAGACTTCTTTTCCAGACCAATCAAACATACAGATAAAACCGGTTTCATTATCCGTATTTTCTATACTTTTTTGAATATTCTTTATGACTTCTTCTTCAGGGATACCTCTTGTTATTTGTGATGAAATCATATTGGAGAATTCTTTGGCTTCTCTTTTACTGGATTCAATTTGGGTCTCAAGGAACTGCTCTGTACTAATATCAACAAGGTAGTTCATACTGAAATACCCTATAATGTAGACTACAAAAAGCAAAGAGAGGAAGGTGAGGAAATAAAGTCTATCCTTTTTCATGGGAGCGATTTTTTCATTGGCATGAAACGAATACAAAATTAGTTATTCGCCTACTAAGATTCAATTAAAAAGAGATAAATATTTGCCTTTTTTTTCAACGCTTTTTTTTCCCTTTTAACCCTATTTTTTTCCCTCTGACAAACATTTATAGTACTGGAGCTGTTAGCAATGATTTGATTTGCCCCAGAAATTAAATAATAAATAAATTTTTTTTACAAATGGAAAAAACAATCAAAAAAGCAGCCTATTTATTAATGGCATTTGTAACCTTACTACAAAGTTGTAGTAAAGACGATGGAGGTTCTTACGTTGAACCTGAACCTAATGTGGCCTCGGTCAAGTTGACCAATAATTCTACATTGGGTAGTATTTTAACCGATTCTGAGGGTCGATCACTTTATTTCTTTTCAAAAGACACCGACGGTATCTCAAAATGTGTGGATGGATGTGTAAACATCTGGCCAATATTTTATGTGGAAAACCTTGAGGTAGATAATGGATTGGACATTAATGACTTTGGAACCATTACCAGAACAGATGGCGAACTTCAAACAACCTATAAGGGGTGGCCATTATATTATTATGCGAGTGATAATGTTGCTGGAGACACAAATGGAGAGAATGTTAATAATGTTTGGTTTGTGGCGAAACCAGATTATTCCTTAATGTATGCGAAAGCCCAATTACAAGGCCATGACGGTAATAATTATACAAGTAGTTATACTGTTGGTGATGAGGAGACAAGTTATATTGTTGATATTGATGGTAGAACACTATATACGTTTTCCCATGACAGTAACGGTGTCAATAGTTTTACCGCTCCAGATTTTTCAAACAACGGTGTATGGCCAATAGCAGAAATTACCTTGGATAAGATACCGAGTATCTTAAACAGTGATGATTTTGGTACAATCGATGTATATGGTAGAACCCAATTAACCTATAAAGGATGGCCACTATATTATTTTGGACAGGATTCTCAACGAGGTGACAATAAAGGTATTAGTTTCCCTGCTCCTGGAGTATGGCCAATTGCAAATGTAAACACTACTGTAGCTCCAGATGCACCAACAGTTAAATTAGTGAATGATTCTACTTTAGGTAGTATTTTAACAGATGCTGAGGGTAAAACACTTTATTTCTTTTCTGATGATACAATGGATACCTCTGAATGTTTGGATGGTTGTGTAAACATTTGGCCAATATTTTATTCGGAAAACCTGGTAGTAGGTACAGGATTGGATATTAATGACTTTGCAACCATTACCAGAACAGATGGCGAACTTCAAACAACTTATAAGGGATGGCCTTTATACTATTACGCAGCAGATGTCAATGCAGGAGATACTACGGGTGAGGGCGTAGCAAATGAATGGTTTGTGGCAAAACCAGATTATTCTTTAATGTATGTGTATTCCCAGTTGGTTGGTCATGATGGTAATAACTATATGAGCGACTATACGGTTGGTGAGGGTGAAACAGGTTATATCGTTGACATTGATGGTAGAACTTTATATACGTTTTCCCATGACAGTAACGGTGTCAATACGTTTACCGCTCCAGATTTTTCAAACAACGGTGTATGGCCAATAGCAGAAATTACCTTGGATAAGATACCAACTATCTTAAACAGTGATGATTTTGGAACAATCGATGTGTATGGTAGAACCCAATTAACCTATAAAGGATGGCCACTGTATTACTTTGGTCAGGATACCGAACGAGGTGACAATAAAGGTGTAAGCTTCCCATCACCTGGAGTATGGCCAATTGCTAATGTAAATACTGCTGTAGCGCCAAATTAGATTTATAAATTTTAGAACGGTTTCATTTGGGTGAAATATTCACTATTAACCAGATAATATAAAAATATGAGTACAAAGAACGTATTTAAAGGAATTATACTAGTAGTCTTAATTATAATAATTGGATATCAATTTAGAGATGTTGTCACAAACCCACCGGTAACTGGTGATTTTACAGGAGCGCCTGCAGAAGTAAAGACAACTATCAAGAACTCTTGTTACGATTGTCACTCAAATGAAACCGAACTATCATTTTATAACAAGCTTCCTTTTGTTGCAGAAATGGTAAGAAAAGACGTAGAAAAAGGAAGAAAAAAAGTAAATTTTTCTGAATGGGACAAGTATTCGGAAAAAGAAAGAAAGACCATTCTCTATAATATTCTGACCAAAATCAAAAAGAATATTATGCCCCCTGAAAATTATTTACTGGTTCACCCTCAAGCGAAGATAAGCGAGAGCCAATTGGTAGCTATTGAGGCATACATAAAAGGGTTGGATAAAGATATGGGGATAAAGGAATCTGGAAAGGATAAAGAAGAATTTGAAAAGGACTATACCACTTGGATTAACAATCGCAATAAGAAAAAAACGGTTAAAAATGCACCCAATGGTATTGAGTTTCCTGAAGATTACAGAAACTGGAGCGTTGTGAGTAGTTCATTTAGAAAGGACCATAATTCTTTAAGAGTGATCTTGGGTAATGATATTGCCATAAAGGCGATTAATGAAAACAGAACCAATCCATGGCCTGATGGTACCATTTTAGGAAAAGTGGTCTGGAATCAACGTTCCGATGAAAATTGGGAAGCGGCAATAGTGCCTTCTACTTTTATCCATGCAGAGTTTATGTTTAAAGACTCAGAAAAATATAAAGAAACCAAAGGCTGGGGTTGGGCTCGATGGGTTGATCAGGAATTGACCCCTTTCGGCAAAGATTCAAAATTCTCTCAAAGTTGTATTGAGTGCCATACCCCAGTAAAAGGTAGGGATTATGTCTTTACCACACCTTCTATTTTTCCATAAGTAGGCATGGTTTATTTGGTTGTTAATTGTTAACAGGAGGATATTAATAGTATAATCTCCTCCTGTTATATTAATCTTAAAAAATGAAAAATAAAAAATACATAAGGACTTTGATATTACTAATATCATGCGTTGCTTTTTCCTCTTGTGAAAGTTATGTAGAAGAGCAATACGCAACACCAATGCAGGAGTGTGATCCTGATATATCATTTGCTAACATGATTAAACCAATAATAGACAATAACTGTGTTAGCTGTCATAATGGTAGTCAATTTCCGGATTTGAGAACTTATCAAGGGGTAAGTGTCAATTCGGAAATAGTAAAAGAACAAGTAATCAATAGAACAATGCCCATTGGAGGTGTCTTGAGCAATGAAGAGATTAACCTGATTAAGTGTTGGGTAGAAAATGGGTCATTAAACAATTAGTACTAAAAACGATGAGTAGAAAAAAAACAGTAATTGTATCGGTTTTAGCAATTATTATGTTGGGGATATTCTTGGCAGTTAAAGAATATAATAAGCCACATATAAATGTAGCTGATACAAAACCGGATATAATAACAAATTCACAAGGGTTACTGGAGGATTTTCAGGTAAATGAAAATTCGGCAAATAAAAAGTATTTAGATCAGATAGTTCAGGTAAGCGGACGCATATCAAAACTAGAAGCCTCCGAAAACAATGATATTATCATAACCTTACTTAATGATAAATCTCCTCTAGGAACGGTTATTTGCCATCTTTCTCCAGACGAAAACAAAAAATTAATAAATCTAAAGGAAGGCCAAGATATTATAGCAAAAGGTATATGTACAGGATACTTGATGGATGTTATTTTGGTAAGGTGTGTCCTTGTTAAAATTTAAAAAAGATGAAATATATATATGCAATTTTCACATTCATTTTAATGGTAAATACTTCTTTCTCCCAAGACAGATATATTACCAAACAAGGTACAATATCATTCTTTTCTCATTCTCCAGTTGAAGACATAAAAGCGTTGAACAATCAAGTATTGAGTATTATGGATGTAGAAAGTGGAGATATAGCTGTATCGGTGTTGATGAAATCTTTCATGTTCGAAAAGTCATTGATGCAAGAGCACTTTAATGAAAACTATGTCGAATCCGATAAGTTTCCTAAAGCTACGTTTATTGGCAAAATTTTAAACATAAAAGATTTAGGGAATACTGGTATTGTCTTAATAGAAGGAGACTTAACAATACATGGTATTAGTAATAAAATTGAAGTTGAGGCAGATATTGAAGCAGAAGGCAACATTGTTTCCATAACCGGGGTCTTCAATGTTTTGGTAGCAGATTATGATATTAAAATTCCATCAGTTGTCAGAAATAATATCGCAAAAACAATTGAAATATCATTTTCACTTAATCATAAAGAATATAATTAAATCATGAAAAATTTTACAACGTTAATCATAATATTATTGTCCTTTACGTCCTTTTCACAAAACCTATTGGATGTATTGGATAAAGAAACACCTAAGAAAAAGGAATATATTTCATCCACATTTAAGGGGACCAGGATTTTGAATGGCCATTCAATAGAAAATAGAAAAAAAGGCACATTGGAATTTTTGATTTCCCATAGGTTTGGTAGAATAAACCAAGGGGTCGACGAATTGTTTGGTCTGGACCAATCCAATATCCGGTTTGCTTTTGAATACAGCATGACAGATAACTTAATGCTAGGATTGGGAAGAAGCTCTTTTAACAAAACGTATGATGGGTTTTTTAAATACAAGTTGATTAGGCAAAGTAAAGGAGAAAAATCTTTTCCAATAAGTGTTTCCATTTTTGGTAGTACGATATATAAAAGCCTAAAGGACTATGATCCGGAAAATAAACCGAGTTTCAGTAAACGGTTGGCCTATACATCACAATTGTTAATGGCCAGTAAAATTAATAATTTAATTTCGTTACAAGTTTCACCAACTTATATCCATAGCAATTCTACAAGAATTGGTGCTGATCCTCATGATATTTTCGCAGTTGGTTTTGGTAATCGAATTAAATTAAGTAATCGAGTCACATTAAACACAGAGTATTTTTATACAGTAAATCCATTAAAATCTTTAGACACAAAAAATTCTTTGTCTATCGGTATCGATATTGAAACAGGAGGCCACGTATTTCAACTTATCCTATCCAATTCCATAACTATGGTTGAGAGGGATTTCATTACGGAAACAACAGATGATTTTTTTAAGGGAGGAATTCATTTTGGCTTCAATATTTCAAGAGCATTTCAAACCGGAAGGAAAAGAAAGTAGAATATGAAAAAGAGAAATGCAACCAAATGCCAGGTGTCTTTAGAATGGCATTCATTTTAAGTTCATCTGGTATTTTTTAAATGATTGACATGTATAGTATTTCATATAAAGTAAATGGTCAGGAGGATATTAATGATTACATGGTCATGGAAAACGAATCATTCTTTAAATATTCTGAAAAGACTATTAAACGATACTTTAAGGAAAATAAAGAAAGGATGTTTCAAGGTGGATCAAATCATGATTTTACTGTTAAAAAGAAGTTTCTGGACAAGAGAAAAGATCTGTTTTTTACAAACGTATTTACAGTTGATATTCAAATTTTTGAGATTGACATTGAAGGATGTGAAATGATTACAAAACATAATTTTTTCAACCAAAACAATCAATTATGTGCTATAATTGAATATAATCTTGTTTGGGATAACTATTCTTAAATTTGCTGTTTTTGATTATTTTCATAATAACGGAGTATAAGAGATTAAAAACTTAAAAGAATAAGAAATGTATATAATCAGTTTAACTTACAAAGTTCCTTTAGAAACAGTAGATAAATATTTGAATGACCATATTGAGTATTTGAGTGAACAGTATCAACAGGGAAACTTTTTGGTTTCTGGAAGAAAAATTCCCAGAACAGGAGGGATCATATTGACAAATATTCAAGATGAAATCAAATTGCAAAATATCATTAATCAAGATCCTTTTAAAATAAATGATTTAGCTGAATACAAATTCATAGAATTCATTCCAAGTAAGGTGTGTAAACAATTGGGGTTCTTAATGGGATAGCACAGGAATTGATAATTCTTTGTCTAAAGCAAGGAACTGGGTTGAAAAATATTGAAAAGATCAAAAAAAGTATTATTTTGTTTTTAAAGTGGAGATACCCTTATAGTTTTTTAAACCCACAAAATAGATTGCCAATAAATAAATATCTTTAGCATTTATTTTCAAAAGCGATAAAGAGAAGTGAAATGAAGTATATAGAAAAGTTCATTCAAGAGCACATCGACAATCAAATTGATTTAAAGAATAATCCATTACAAATACAAATTTTTTCTGGAAGTTTTAATAAAGGAGAAGTCATTACCGATTTTGGACAGATAGAAAAAAAGGGGTATTATTTAATAGAAGGCACCGTTTTGTGCATTATTGATGATGATGGTGATGATAAGGTCATTGACATTATTTTGCCAGGTAATTTTTTCTCTGCTTACAACTCTTATCTTTTAGATACGCCTTCTGATATTAAAGTTCTGGCCTCTACAAACTGCAAAGTAGAGTATATTGAGAAAGAAGATTTAAAAAAAGGATTTGAAACTTCTTTGACCCTAAATAAATTGGGGAGGTATTTAAAAGAAAAGTTCTTTCTGGATAAATTGGAAAAAGAAAAAACATTTCTGACCAAAACCTCTGAGGAGATTTATATAGAAATCCTTAATACCAAACCCGAAATAGTTAAGCACATCCCTGTTAAACGAATTGCCCAATATTTAGGAATTCACCCAGAAAGCCTTAGTAGAATAAGAAAAAAAACTAACCTAGGTTAACTTCTATAGAATTGTTGAACTCTAATTTTACAAAAAAATAAAAGAATAAATTATGGAGTTCAGAGCACAAAACAAATTTTTAAGCAGGGCATTATTGATAGGGGGAATCTTTACAATGATTATAGGAGTCGCCCATATTTTCATGCCAACTTTTGGCTACAGCCCTCAAATTTTCAATTCAATGGAGGCAAATGTTAGAGACCATTTCTATTATTTAGCCACCTATGCCATCTGTGGGTTTTTATTAACCTTGGGATTAATTTCGATATATTTTTCAAAACTGAAATCTATAAAGGATTCATTCATGGTAAGTGCTTTACTTACTGTTTTGTGGATATCTAGGTTAGTTCTGGAATATTTTTATCCTGTTGAGGTTTCACTTTTCTTTATTAAATCTCCTCATAAAATATTATTTTCAGCAATAGCCTTTATAGTTATTACGTATTTAATCGGAACTTTAAGTTTTATTAAGTTTAACAAACCACAAAAGAAAGTAGAATAGCAATATTTTATATTAGCTATAAAACAAAAAGTAAAAAATATGATAACATTTTCCGGAACATTAAAAATGGATCTAAAACTGTCCCAAGGGTTAATTTCGGAAATAATAAGCAATGCTACTGAGAAGCAAATTCCAAAAGGCACAGAGATATTACGAGAAGGGCAATATGTTAAAGTTGTCCCCATAGTTTTACAGGGACTTATAAAAGTGTGTTCGCGTTATGAAGACAAAGAGTTGTTATTGTATTATATCCAGCCCAATGAGAGTTGCATAATGTCCTTTTCGTCTGGTATTAAAAATGAACCAAGTAAGGTGTTTGCTGTAACAGAGGAAGATACGGTAGCTCTTTTGCTTCCCATTAACAAAATAAATGAATGGGTCAAAGAATATCCAGATATAAACAACCTGTTTTACAGCCAGTATAATTTGAGGTATTTTGACCTTATTGATACCATCCAACATGTGTTATTTGAAAAAATGGATGTCAGATTATATAATTATCTGGTTGAAAAAGTAAGAATAACAGATAAAAACCCTTTAAAAATTTCCCATAGGCAAATTGCTAATGAACTAGGTTCCGCAAGGGAAGTCATTACAAGAGTAATAAAAAAGCTCGTTACTGACGGTAAGGTAATCCAGCATAAAAACAGCATTGAAGTCCTTTAGTGGTGACCATAGTCACTGTACAGGGTTTTATTAGTTGTTAATTTTGACCAATAGAATTTTCAGAAAGTTATCTCTATCATCTTTAAAAGTTGAAAGAGTACATTCTTTGGGTTCTCTTGTTAAACTTTAAAATTATCAATTATGAAAAAAAACATGGGAAATGCCGACAGAATCATTAGACTACTTATTGCCATAACGTTTGCACTACTTTATTTTATGGATGTTGTGTCTGGAACTTTGGGCGTTGTGTTACTGGTAATAGCAGGGGTTTTTGCACTGACGAGCATAATCAATTTTTGTCCTATCTATAGGATTTTTGGTATATCATCATGCCCTGTCAAAAAACAGTAAACGTGGTATTTAAACTTTGAATGGAGATGCTTGTTAGACAAGATAAGCATCTCTATTTTGAATGATTTTTTACCTTTATGGTAAAAAATATTAGTGTTTTAAATGGATATTAAGCAATTCATCAATAAAAATATAATTAAGCAGCCTAGTGACAAAATTGATACTTGTCCATTTCCTACCTATAGAAAAAAGTTCAAAAAGCATGATATAATAACCCGTTACGGACAAATAGAACATAGCGCCTATTTTTTATTGGATGGAATTTTGGAGAGTTCCATAGAACGAGATGGGGAAATAAAAATCATAGACTTTATCTTTCCTAATTATTTCATTTGTTCTTATACGTCTTTTTTATTGGCTACACCTTCAGAAATCCAAACCATGGCGTTGACAGATTGTGAGGTCGAGTTTTTTTATAAATGGGATTTGGAAGAAGCTTATAAAACCTCGATGGTGGCCAATCAATTTGGCAGGTATGTTACAGAACAGTTTTTTATTACAAAGGTGAAACGTGAAAATGACTTTTTAACCAAATCAGCGGAAGAGGTCTATTTGCAACTTTTAAATGAACGACCTGAAATCATTGAAAAAATACCTGTGAATAAAGTTGCCAAATATTTGGGCATTCATCCTGAAAGTTTGAGCAGAATACGCTCCAAGTTAATTTCCTAACATACATCAATTTTTTTCAACTCCAATCCCGTTAGTTTTGCCTTAAGAAAAATGGATGCTAAATGGGAAGAATTACAGAAAACACTAAACCAAAAAATTTTGAGGTCAAAGATTTTTTGGGCAATAAAATTCAGTTAGCAGATTTTAAGGGAAAGAAAGTAGTATTGACTTTTTTTAGGGATGCGTCCTGTCCTTTTTGTAATTTAAGATTACAGAGTCTTATCAATAACCATGATATTTTCAAGGGTCATAATATTGAGGTGATTACTTTTTTTAATTCAACCAAGGAAGACATTTTTAAGTATGCTGGAAAACAAAATCCACCGTTTCCTATAATTCCCGATCCAGATCTACGGATATACAAGCTTTACGGTGTTGAAGGTGGTTTTATAGGAAAATTAAGAACAATAGTTAATATGAAAAAAGTCATGCAAGCTGTAAAAAGTGAATTTTTCAACACGAGGTCATTTTTTAAAAGAAACACCATCCCAGCCGATTTTCTGATTTCTGAAGATTATGTCATTGTGAAAGCTCATTACGGTAAGGATTTTTCAGACCATTTGCCTATAAGTGAAATTTTAAATAAAAACAATGGATAATATAGTTGTAACAGGAGCTGCAGGATTTGTGGGTAGCCATATTTTGGAAGAGTTCAATAGAAATGGTTTGGAAAGGAGCAATGTGATTGCTGCTTGTCGAACCAAGTCAAAACTTCCCGATTGGTATCAGGGAGAAACCCTTATTGGAGACTTGTCCGATAAAGAATATATTGAGATACTAACAGAAAGAGCAGATATTATTTGCCATACTGCAGCATGGGCAGAAATGAATGGAAGTGATGAAGATTCCAAAAAATATTTTTATGCACCAACCATTAACGTTATCAATAGTGCATTAAAAAATGGTGTTAAGCGTTTTATTTTTCTATCTGCCATTACCTCAAACCCTATTGAACAAAATTTGGTCCATTCCAGTAGAAAACTAAATAAAATCTGGCCTCATTATGACAGCATTATAAAAATTGAAAATCATTTAAAGAAAGTGAGCCGGCAAGGCATGGATGTAATTATTCTAAGAGTGGGCTATTTTACAGGGAAGAATTATGCACTTGGCTTATTGCCCATCTTGTTGCCCCGATTGAAAACGTATCTAGTTCCATGGATCAATAAAGGTAAAACAACATTGCCATTAATTGATGGGAGGGACATTGGACTGGCTTTTAAGCAAACGGTTACAGCTCAGTTACAAGAAAAATTTTATGTTGTTGATATTGTTGGCAAAGAAATACCAACAGTTAGAGAGGTGTTTAGCTATTTACATAAAGAATACAGTTATCCGCTCCCTTTCTTTAGTGTATCTTTTAAATTTGCATATGGCTTTGCCAGATTGATGCAGCTCATCCATAAAATTATTCCGGGAGACCCATTAATTGTTCCAGCCATTGTTTTATTATTGGAGGAAACCAATGCAACAAATATAAGAGCAGAACAGGTTTTAAATTACAAACCAAAAATTCATTGGAAAGAAAGTATCGATATCCAGATTAATGAAATGGTACGGAAGCAAGCCTCTAACATGAAAATGAATAAGAATTAAGTTTTAAATCTATAAAAGAAATATGAATATGGTAAACATTTCAAGTATCTATCCGGTAAAAGACAATTACGAGTTTGATTTTGATTATTATCTTAATAAACATATGCCTATGTCTATTGAGTTGCTCTCCAGGTCAGAAAAATTTATTAAAGTTACCGTAGAACGAGGCGTGGATATGCAAAACCCCGAAATAAAATCATCTTTTGTGGCCATGTGCCACTACTATTTTGAAACTTTGGAGGGTTTCATGGAGGTTTTTGGGCCTAATGCAGAAAAACTTCAGGAGGACATCAAAAACTACACAAACATAACTCCGGTAATTCAAATAAATCAAGTTGAAATATCAAAATAAATAGCTCTAATTCATTTCTTGTTAAAGGTTTAAAATTAAGCCTAGTTAATTGAATTTACTAACTTTGTTAAGTATTACTTTATTTAACTATGGGTAAAGATTCTGCTATCGATTTCTCTAAATTCACTCCTGCCAGAGAACCTGAACTAAAGCAGGAAATCCAAAACGTTGGAGAAATTCAATCATTCGCAAAAGGCGAGTTGTTAATAAGAGAAGGCCAATATTTAAAAGTATTGCCAATTGTTTTAAAAGGCTCCATTCGTGTTTTCCAAGTTAATGAAGATCGAGAGATTTTACTGTATTATGTACAGCCACAAGAAACCTGTGTTATGTCGTTAGATTGTTATTTAAATTGCTAGAGACTGTACTTCCTGATGAGTTGTCGTTTACAGTCTCGTTGGGGTTTGTTTGGGCTTCAATTTTTTTTATAAATAAAAGAAAAAATATAGCAAATAGTAATTTGAATAGAGTAGGTAATTTTGCTTTCATTGTAATAATATAAGTGATTAAATTCTTACAAATATAATATTTAATCGATTAAATATAAATAAATACGATAAAATGATGTTTTTTTTAATATTTTATAATATAGTGTTAATAAATTAAAACCTGACTGACAATTATTTTGTTCAGTTATTATAGGTTTCTTTACATCTTATCTTGAATAAAGAATATAAGTTTTTAATTATAGAATTGTATGAAATAAGAATTGGTTCTTGTCAGCGAATAATTAAGCAATTCTTAAAGAACTGAAAGCAATTCACAATATTAAAATATATTTAATATATATTTTTTAGTCTTTGTTTTAATTTGTATATTTAAGTTAATAAAAACAAATAAAATTTGTTTTTAAATAGTTCTTTTTGACTTTAGTGTACAATTAGGTGAATCTACCAAAATAAAATCGCTTAAAATACTGTAAAACAGTGTATTATAAAATAAAAGGTAATCCTGTCATCCCGACTTTTTAGTATATCAAATAGAAACAAAATATTTATAATTATATGATTATCAGTAT
>NZ_JAAKGI010000046.1:685-219475 GCF_011762485.1 Yeosuana marina | reverse complement strand
ACCGGTGGATCGGCTCCACCATCTTATAAACAGTTGCGTAACGATTTTCAGCCGTTCGTTACTCTCGGCACACATATGAGAAGTAGCTAATTTTACATGCGGATTTTTCAGTTTATAATTGATCCTTATTTATGTTTATACTTTCGTTTATCACAGAAACTACTATTTTTTATATAAGTTGTTAGCCCTTGTTATTTTTTATGTGTACGGTGTCCCGATGACGTGAAAAACTAAATCAAAAGTAGTATGGGCAATAATAGCAACTAACAATCCTCGTTTCCAAAATATCCACCCAAATGTTGCACCAGTAATTAGATTTCCGATCATTGTTACACCGATTGTGAAAGGCGTTAACTCTACAAAATTTTTCGATAAAGGAAGGTGAATAAGTCCAAAAAATAGGGCAGAAATTAATATGCCTGTCCAGACTATTTTATTCGAGGGATTTTCCATCTTTTTCAAAAGTTGAATGATTGTGATTATTAACGACATTAAGCCTAACCGAAACATAATTTCTTCGCTAATTCCGGCAGAGAATGACACAAGAGCATAAAACGATTTGGATGGACGTGAAAGTTTATTTAAAACTGGATAAAATTCTTTTTGTAATTCAAATAATCCTAACAAGAATAAAGCTACTATTGTTGCTAAAAGAATACTTGATAAGATGGCCTTCCAACTTATTAATTTATTAGTCAACTTCTTAGAAAAAAATCTGGCAAGAAGTGGTGCTCCCAAATTAGCTCTTGAGGAAACCCATAAACCAATAAAAACTAATATAATTCCCAATATTAGACTACTAATGGCAATTGTAGTTAAGTCATCAAAAATTGACGCACTCAGATTGATATCTGTCTGACCCGCTTCAATATTCAATCTTTTGACTTCTCTGCTAAAAGGGATGTTTATTAAAGAACCAAATATGAAAAGAACAAGCACAGTTATTGCGACTTGCCAACGATATTTTTCTTTTTCTTCTTTGTTCTGAATTATTGATGATGCAAATAAGTTTTTCATTTTAGAATATGTTTTTTACTAATGACTAACGTGATTGTATAAAAATAGTGCACTTTTGTGTCCAAGGGATTTTGCTTCGCCAGTTCCCTTTTCCTTATCCGCAGGAAAATAAGAAGCTAGCAATACGCATTAACCTTTGATTAAGCATTAGTTTTTTGCAGTGTTGTAACCAGTGTATTTTTTTGAATTTTTTTGATCATTTCCATTGCATTCAAATTCTTTGGATTCAATTCTAGCGATTTTTTATAGTTGACTAATGCCAGGTCATGGCTTCCATTAAGATAATAAGCTTCGCCCATACTATCGTATGCATTGGCTAAGTTTGGGAATTCTGAAATATTTAATTTAAAGATTTTGATGGCATCCTCGATTTGATTTTTCTCAATTAACTTATAACCAAGTTGATTTAATTGATTCTCATCCGAAAAATTATATGTATTGAGGTCGTTCTTTTTTAAACTTTTATAAAGTGCAATACCTTCATTTATATTGTCATAACATTTTTGTCTTATGGTAAGATAAATGGATTTTTGAGGAATTGAAAAAGAACTTCCGTTTGAGATATTTTCAATTGACTCAGCAATATCACGTAGTTTATGGTTTTTATTATTTGTCATTAAAATGATTGATAAATCTTCATTTGCATTATAATGTATAAAAGATTCATAATTAAAAGAGGACCCATGATGCTCATGAAGCAGTAATTCTTTATTTTTAAAGATACCTTTTCCTAAACCAGACTCGCTGTTTTTAGAGAAAGAATCAAATAACAGCATTAACGATTCATTCGAAATTATCTTTCCTGAATGCAAACTGCTTATCCAATGATACATATCATTTACAGTAGGATATACCCAGCCCGAGAATTCAATATCCATAGGTCTATCATTAACCATGTCATTGTTAAATGCGGCTACTAATCGAGGGTTTTTTGGAGTTGCATCTAAAACAGTGTTTAACATTTTACTTGGGATAAGAATATGTTTTTGTATAAAATCATTAAAACGCATTCCAGATACTTTTTCAACGATTCTTCTTTGAAGAAATATATTATTATTGCTATAAAGATAATTTGATCCCGGTTCGAAATTCAAATCCTCAATATGTTTTAGATCTGAATATATATCTTCATCATTTTTAACATAACTCCAATTTACTTTTGGCAATCCACTAGTATACTTTAATAAATGCCTAATAGTAACTTTATTGGACCATTCTGGCAACTCCAAATCAAATTTTGAAATGGTATCATCTAGAGCTAGTAACCCTTTCTCTTTTAAAATCATTAAAGCAACGGCATTGAATTCCTTTCCTATGGACCCAATATTAAATATCATATTTTGATTTAGTGCTTTTGATTTTGAAGCATCAGAATATCCAAATTCATTTTGATATATTATGTTATTATTTTTAGCAACTAGGATATTGCCATTAAAAACACCACGGTTATAGCATGTTCTCATCAAAGAATCTATCAAAGCCTCCTTGATTAAATGATTTTCATGGTTTTTTATTAAATCACTTGTTTTTGTATTATAATTGTTTTTACAACTATTTAATAAAGTTGTTACTATGACTAATAGTAAAAATTTTGATTTCATTTATTTTGTGTTTAAAACTAGATATTATAGTGTTAAAGACGACATGATTTTTTGAATGTTGCAGTTTGTTAAAATATGCTACAATAGCAAATTGTTTGAGTAGTGGCTGTCCATAAAGCATTTAGGAGAGTGACACTTCTATGTCAAACCTCGTAAAGTTTGAGTGGGTTACAAACCTTGATACTTTCAACTTTCCCTGCCATTGCTTATACAAAATGTTGTAGCTAGTTTTTTCTTAATATTTTCAATAAACGACCATATTTAATATCCACTAAATTCCAGTTGTATAATTTAGGGTCAGTTGTATGAGTAAATTGAATAACCAGCGCATCAGTGTCTTTGTGGTATTTTGCAAGGTTTTACCTTTTACTCTTTATCAATCTCATCAGTAATAGATTTTATAAAATTAGCTGCAGCAAAATGGCGCTTGTTGCTATCGGCTTCTGGCCATGCACTATTGATTGCAATCACAAGTTTCCTTGAAGGATCGATATAAATCTTCTGTCCATAGATTCCCAATGCTTCAAAACTATAGCTATTAAAGATCCACCAACCATATCCATAGCCTCCACCAGGCCATAGTGGTACTTGTATTTGGGTTGCTGTCTTGAACCAGTCATCAGGCACAATAGATTTTCCGTTAATGTATCCGTCTTCAAGCACGAATTGTCCAAACCTTCCAAAATCACGGAGCCGCATTTGAAGGCAACAACCTGCCATTTCCTGACCAGTGCGATCCAATCTCCAGGTAGCCGTTTGTTCCATGCCATAAGGCATCCATATTTTGGAGGACAAGTAGTGCGACAAACTTTGCTGGGTAGCTGAGCTAATAAGAGCACCTAAAAGATGCGTTTCACCCGTGCTATAATTAAACTTCTTGCCGGGCTCTGCTTCGGCTGGCAAACGCCGCATATAGCTCACAATGGCTTTCATACCATCTACGGTCGTATCTCTATCAAATCCAGCGATGTCAGAATCTGGATCTGTATAGTTCTCATTCCATTTTACACCACTGGTCATGGTAAGGAGATGGCGGATTTTAACACGGTCAAAGGCGCTTCCTTTTAATTCGGGCAAGTAATCTGTTACATAATCATCCACACTTTTGATATAGCCATCTTTTATTGCCACACCCACAAGCGTGCTCGTTACAGATTTTGCAACAGATAGTGAAGACCATAGGTTAGTGTCGTTATGTTCAAGCGCATAGCGTTCCAGCCTTATCTTTCCATCTTGTAAAATAAGGAGTCCGGCTACTTTCTGTTCTCTTATAAAATCTTCCAATATGTTTTCTTTTGTTCCACCAGCACTAAATGCAGCTATAGGCGATCCCTCTGGAAGCTCGTGAATTTTATTTCCCATAGCTACTTCATGCTCTTTCTGATTCCATTGGGATGGTTTTTGTGAAATTGAATCCGTGTTAGAGGTGCGCTGTGCAAAGGAGCAAGGCCCTATAGCCATTATGGTGGCCAACCCAATAACGGGTAGGAATTGTGAATTAAGGAGACTTTGCATAATTTTATGCTGTTTTTTGTTTTTCATAATTTCAAATTTTTCAAGACCAAGGTTGTTAAATTACTTATTATTTATTGGTATTCAAATTATTAACCATTTCAAGAAATTTTCTTTTCCCAATTTTCCCCACTGCGTAATCAATTACGTTTCCTTGAGAATCAACAATAACTATTGTTGGTGTTGTACCAATCTTATACTGTTTTACAAGCCCTTTGGAGTGTTGGTTATCAATGTCAATCATTACTGGTATAACTTTAGAATTGACCACCTTCATGACCTCATTGTCTGCAAAAACCTCACGCTTCATAATTCTGCAAGGCACACACCACTTTCCTGTGAAAAAAAGAAGCGTATTCTTGTTGGAATTGTTGGTAAGCATTTCAGTAGAGGTAATGTGATTAGCCCATGCAATATCATTAGACGGAACATAAAACGAATACCACGCGTAAGCAAGAGAACCAACAAGAAAAGTGAGCCAAAACCATCGCCAAAATGGATGAGATTTGGTTTGAGCTAATTTTAGGGATGAATTATTTACTTTCTTCATTTAATTATTACTTGAGTTTTATTTTTCGATTCAAAATTCAGTGATAAAATTCACTTAGTTTAATTTTATTTACTCAATTGTTGTCTTTCAGGGATGAATTGTACGAATTGATTTAAAAAAATTTAAATCGGCCAAACCTTAATTAAAACCAAAGAAAAACTAAGGGATTTGCTTCTTTAACTAACATAACCAATTGTTTTGGTCATAAACATAATGCTTACTATAAGTATAAAAACAGAGCTGATAAGTGGTCAAAACAAGAGCAACATATTATTGAAATAGTTAAGAAAAGACGAAAGTCCCTGCCTAGAGAAGGTCCGCGTAGACTTATAAAATCATTAGATGATGAGTTTACTAAAGCAAATCATAAAGTCGGTATAGACACTTTATTTAATGTCCTTAGAAATCATCAAATGCTTACACATAGAAAGAAATATAGCTCACGCGAAAAAAGCTACAAAAAATGTAATTAATTTATACAACGAAATAAGATTACACTTATCTTTAGATTTCAAAATACCTAATATGGTATATAAATTAACAGCGTAAATCAATCTTTAACCTGTAACCATATTTCAGGACGAGATATTTGACCTTAAAGAAAGTATAATAAAAAGAGATTTAATTATTAAAACAATCAAACACCTTATATTATTAGTATCGTTAGTTCTTTTGATGGGTTGTCAAAACCAAAACAAAAAAAATGTACAAGAAAAGCTATCTGAAAGTACAAAACCTGTTCAGGAAAAAACATTTGTAGAATTAGGTGGGGAAAAACAATACGTTGAAATGACGGGAAGCTCTGACCAATTGCCTGTACTGCTGTTCTTGCATGGTGGTCCAGGTTGGCCACAGACACCGCATTTGAGATATTTTAATGCTGATTTGACTAAAGAAATGATTTTAGTTTCTTGGGATCAAGCAGGTTGCGGTCAATCTTATCTGCATAATCCCAATCCGAAAAACTTAAGTCCTGAAAGTTTGGTCAATGATGCACATGAGTTAACGCAATATTTAAAGAAGAAATTCAATAAAGAAAAAATATTTCTTGTAGGATTTTCTTATGGTAGTGTTATTGGTTTGAAACTGGCCGAGAAATACCCTGATGATTATTACGCCTACATAGGTGTTTCACAGGTTATTAGTCTGTCAGAAAGCTGGGATGTTTCTATGCAATGGTTGAAAGAGCAAGCCCAACAAAAGAATGATACAACAGCATTACGACAGTTGGGTTTAATTGAAAAAAAGGACAGCACTGTTTGCGCTACAATTTTGGATTGCTTTATGAGCAAGTACGAACTTGTTTTAAAATATGGAGGAACAGTTTACGATGCAGGTATTGCGAAAGAAATTGAGAAAGCGGAAACGATGTATGAAGATTACAAAGACTATAACTGGTTTGAAGCATTTAACTACACCTCGGCCCGAATGAACGGTGTTGCTTTCACAACGGATATTTCATATATCACAGAATTAAAGATACCTGTTTATTTTATTGGTGGTCGTCATGACTGGAATTTACCCAGTGTAGTGGCAGAAAACCATTTAAACAAAATGACAGCTCCTGAAAAGAAATTCATTTGGTTTGAAAAATCAGGACATGAAGTGCCGGATGAAGAGGCTGAAAGATTTAATCAAACCATCATTAAAATCGTGAAAGAAAAAAGCCGCCAACACAGGTAGTCGTTGCACAACCCCATAAAAAACATAAAAACAATATCAAAAGCTCCTTTATAAGGGGCTTTTGGTTTTTAATAATGCTTTGATAATTCAAAATTTGAAGGATACTAATGGTTTTATTGCATGTCTAATCATGGCTTTTAAAGCAGAAAACAAATGAGATTTCTGGCATCACTTTCAACGGTTTTACGGATGAATTTTAACTATTTCTTGAGATTATAGGCTATTGCTGGCATGTGTATAACCTTGTTGACTTGTTTGAGCCCAAGGGTATTGATTTTTCGTAGCCCCATATATTGCGTCAATGTTCCAAATACAGGTTCAACCGTTTTAAAGAAATTTCGATAGATATCTCTTCGTGGTATAATAGTTCTTTTGGGTACTCAACTTTAACTTGTCCTGCATATCATCATTGTGGTATTTAATGATATCATTGACTGAATCGTTTTGCTCATCTTCTACTAGATATCTTGCCTTCACAGCTTGGGAGGTGATGAGCTTATACTCCAATTTCAGATCTTGGTAGCATTTAAAAAGGCTCCTGTTTACTTCCTCTAAATAGTTGTTAAGAGTTCTTGTGGTTTGGTTAGTGCCTCGAGACCTTCCCTTATGGGCGTCCCAATCGGATATGGGTACTTTTCGCTTTAAACTGATGGTAGCACGCTTGCCATTGACAGTGATTCTTGCGTAAATAGAGGCTTGGTTGTCTTTTGCTCTGGAAAGGTCTGCCCAGAACAGAATGCTGAAAGTTGCTGTTGTTTTCATGATTTCGTCTTTTTGTTAATACGTTTTCTACCAGACGAAAGTCAAATCACTTTAAAGATACATTTATTCCAACAACTAATTGCTCAATTTTAACAATTCGGTCAACACTTTTTAAAAAATTAATTTGTTATCCGATTTGTTGACTTTTTTAACAGTATTTTTTGATTTCTTATGAAACCATTAAAAATGCAAAAACCTGTAAATCATACGATTAACAGGTTTTTGATATAGATTGATATACTATTTTGTCGGGGTGGCAGGATTCGAACCTGCGACCTCCGCGTCCCAAACGCGGCGCGATAACCGGGCTACGCTACACCCCGAATTGGTTATCATGTAACGGGTGGCAAATATATAATTTTCTTTTCTAACAAATTAAAAAAAAAGTCATTTTTTCATTTTTAAAATTTCATTATCAAATACAATATAAATTATCATTATCCTTAAAATTATTCCAAATAAATAATATTAAATTTGTAAAACACATAAAACTAATTTTAATGCTAATTATAGGAATTGCTGGCGGAACAGGATGCGGTAAAACAACCGTGGTAAACAAAATTATAAAAAAACTTCCGGAAGGTGAAGTTGGTGTTATTTCTCAAGATTCTTATTATAAAGATACTACACATTTAAGTTATGATGAGCGTATAAAAATAAATTTTGATCATCCAAGATCTATAGATTTTGATTTATTAGAGCAACACCTAAAAGAATTAAAAAATGGGCATGCTGTGCACCAACCTGTATATTCTTTCGTTAAACATAATAGAACGGGTGATACTATATTAACACACCCAAGGAAAGTCATGATTGTTGAAGGTATCTTAATCCTAACAAACCCAGAATTGAGAGATATGTTTGATATAAAAATATTTGTGCATGCTGATACCGACGAACGCTTAATTAGAAGGTTAAAACGTGATATTACCGAACGAGGTAGAGATATTGATGAAGTATTAATGCGCTATCAAACAACGCTAAAACCAATGCATGACCAGTTTATTGAACCTATGAAGGAATATGCCGATATTATTATACCAAACAATAAACATAATACGGTAGCCATTGATATTGTTAGATCTATCATAACACAAAAACTTTAAATGTCAATATTCAATAAAAAATTTAAAATTTTAAAACCATTCAAAAATGTGTTTGTACTCGTACTAGTAGTATTTACCGTTTGGATGTTATTTTTTGATGCTAATTCATGGCTTATTCATCATGAATTAAACTCTGATATTGATGATTTAAATGCTGAAAAAGACTACTACCAAAAAGAAATTGAAAAAGATAATAAAACAATTAAAAAGTTAAGTACCAAAGAAGGCTTAGAGAAATTTGCTCGTGAAGAATATTATATGAAACGTGAGAACGAAGAAATATTTATTATTGAATACGAAGACAGTTTAAAAACAGCTAATAATGAGTGATTTTTTATTTGATGAATTTGATTCAATATCTTCGAAACAATGGAAACAACAAATACAGTTTGATCTTAGAGGAGCTGATTATAATAACACCCTTATTTGGAAAACTAACGAAGATATTGATGTAAAACCTTTCTATCATCCCGATGAATTTAAGAAGTTAAATAAAACTATACAGACAGAAACCTCTAAATGGCATATATGTCAAACCATATTTGTTGCCGATGTTAAAAAATCAAATAAAAAGGCTCTAAAAGCTATTGAAAGAGGGGCCGAAAGTATCAAATTCATCATCCCTTCAGACACGGTTTCTATCAAGGATTTAATACATGATTTAAACCCTGCTTCTACTCCACTGTTTTTTGAATTGCAATTTCTTTCAGAAACATACATCAATTCGTTTTCAACTATTTTAAACAAAGAAAACAGCTATATCCAAACCGATATTATTGGAAATCTTGCCAGAAACGGCAATTGGTTTAGCTCCTTACAAGAAGATCACGAGAAGCTAGATGCTATTTTAAAACAAACAAACACGATAAGCATTGACGTCTCATTATATCAAAACGCCGGCTCAACAATAGTTCAACAATTAGCTTATGCTGCAGCTCACGTTAATGAATATCTCAACCACCTAAATAATAATGATAGCAAAACAAGAGAATCTTTACAGATAATCTTTAATGTAGCGATAGGGTCTAATTATTTTTTTGAGATAGCCAAACTAAGAGCTCTGAGACTACTTTGGAAAACGATAAGTTCTGAATATCAAATTAATTCTGATTGTCAAATTTTTGCAACGCCATCTAAACGTAATAAAACGTTGTATGATTACAACACCAATATGTTGCGAACTACTACAGAATGCATGAGTGCTATATTAGGAGGCGCCAATATAGTATGCAATTTGCCTTATGATGCTATTTATCATAAAACCAACGCATTTAGTGAGCGCATAGCGCGTAATCAATTATTAATTTTAAAATACGAAAGCTATTTCAACAAAATTAATAATCCTTCAGACGGCTCCTACTATATTGAAACCTTAACAAATCAATTAGCTGAAAAATCATTGGAGTTATTCAAAAACATTGAGGCTAATGGCGGTTTTCTTAAGCAACTTAAAGAAGGAACTATTCAACGAAAAATAAAAGAAAGTGCTGCAAAAGAACAAGAATTGTTTGATTCTGGTAAAGAGATTATATTAGGAAGCAATAAACATACAAACCCTAATGACCGTATGAAACATGAATTAGAATTATACCCTTTTGTAAAAACAAACCAAAGAAAAACACTTATAGAACCGATTATAGAAAAACGATTAACAGAAAAATTAGAACAAGAACGCTTAAAAAAAGAAGGTTAAAGGTGGACGAAGTTTTTCAATTAAAAACAATAAATATAAACACATGAAAACAAAAATTTACATCGCTACATTTTTATTTGTATGTACTTTAATAAGTTGTAAAAAAGAAACCTTTACAGATTATAAATTTGCAGACAAACCAATAGCATTGCCGTGTAATAATTTAGATTCAAAACTATACAATGAGGCTCTTTTAAGTTTTGAAAAAGATATTCTCAATTTTTTTGGAAAAGACAACAAAACAAATTTACGTATTAGCTATTCAAGATTTTTGAGGCTAGCTAGTTATAATAGAGTAGATTATAAAAAAATTGTTTCTGAGCACTCACTAAAAGTATTTGAAGCTATTAAAAATGATACAGACTTATGGGAAACAAACAATACAGCCACTCATTTAAATTATCACGGTAAATTAATGGATTGTATTTCTAAAAACGTAAAAAGCGCCGATTTAAAAACCACTTTAAATGCACTGTTAACAACTAATAGCATGAGTGCCAAATTATTCAGTGCTCCTATAGCTTCAAATTACAATGCAGTAATTAATGACAAAGCTTTAGCTTGTTATGTAGCTTTTGACTTATATTATGCTAAACTTTTTGATGTTGATTTTTCCAAACCAGAATCTACTACTAAGTAACACTAATTTTTAAAAACTCAAAAATTCAATTAAGGTATCTATTTTATTTACTACAAAGATGGATTTTATGTGACTACTGTAAAATATAAATTCTTTAATTTTTTTATTTAACCTTTCTAAAACTATTATTTGTAACAAAAAATTTAGACAAGTGTTAACAAATAGGGTTTTTATTAGTCATAAATAATTGTATTTTTACCGTTCATAAAACCAAATCATTAATGGGTAAAATCATTGCAATTGCTAATCAAAAAGGCGGTGTAGGAAAAACAACAACGTCTATAAATTTAGCTGCTTCATTAGGAGTTCTTGAAAAAAAAGTGTTACTTATAGATGCTGACCCTCAAGCAAATGCAACATCTGGATTAGGAATTAATGTTGAAACTGTTGAATTAGGAACCTACCAACTTTTAGAGCATTCTCATACAGCAAGAGAAGCTATTATAAAAACTGATACTCCAAATTTAGATATTATTCCGTCTCATATTGACTTAGTTGCTATTGAAATAGAGCTAGTTGATAAAGACAAACGCGAATACATGTTAAAAAAAGCCTTACAAGATATTAAAAACGACTATGATTTTATTTTAATAGATTGTGCGCCTTCTCTTGGATTATTAACTCTTAATGCATTAACAGCTGCTGATGCGGTTATTATCCCAATTCAATGTGAGTACTTTGCTTTAGAAGGTCTTGGAAAACTTTTAAACACCATAAAAAGTGTTCAAAAAATTCATAACCCCGAGCTAGATATTGAAGGCTTATTACTTACTATGTATGATGCAAGATTACGATTATCAAACCAAGTTGTCGAAGAAGTACAACACCACTTTAACAATATGGTTTTTCAAACTATCATACAGCGTAATGTTCGCTTAAGTGAAGCGCCTAGCTACGGTGAAAACATAATTAAATATGACGCCAGTAGTAAAGGTGCGGCAAATTACTTAAGTTTGGCAAAAGAAATTATCAATAAAAACGTTTAAATTATGGCTAAAGCAACAAAGAAACAGGCTTTAGGTAGAGGCTTATCAGCACTTTTAAAAGATCCTAGTAACGATATTCAATCGGTGCAAGATAAAAATGCCGATAAAGTTATTGGTAATATTGTTGAATTGGATATTGATTCTATTGAAGTAAATCCTTTTCAACCCAGAACTAATTTTAACGAAGAAACACTGCGTGAATTAGCATCATCTATTAGAGAATTAGGTGTTATACAACCTATAACCGTTAGAAAGTTAGGATTTAACAGCTACCAATTAGTTTCAGGTGAACGCCGTTATAGAGCCTCTAAACTTATAGGCTTAGAAGTTATTCCTGCGTATATTCGAATAGCTAACGACCAAGAATCATTAGAAATGGCCTTGGTTGAAAATATTCAACGTCAAGATTTAGATCCTATAGAAATTGCGTTATCCTATCAGCGTTTAATTGATGAAATCAACCTTACTCAAGAACAAATGAGTGAACGTGTTGGTAAAAAACGTTCTACCATTGCAAACTATTTAAGGTTATTAAAACTAGATCCAATTATTCAAACAGGTATGCGTGACGGGTTTATTTCAATGGGACACGGGCGCGCCATTATAACTATTGAAGACCAATCGGCTCAACTTGATATTTACGAAAAAATACTTTCAAACAAGTTATCTGTAAGAGACACGGAAGAGCTTGTAAGAAACTACAATAGCGCAGAAAACGAATCAAAGGTTCCTGCAAAAAAAGAATCTACTACTGAAACTCCAGAATACATAAAAACTGGTGTAAAAGAATTTTCTGAATACTTTGGGCATAAAATCGACGTTAAAGTTTCTAAAAACGGAAAAGGAAAAATAACAATTCCTTTTCATTCAGAAGAAGATTTTAACCGTCTAAAAAAATTAGTAGAACGTGCCAAGTAAATTCTTAATAGTAAATGCAGTTCTCTTTTTGTTTTGTTTTTCTATGATGTCTCAAAATGACGACACAAAAAATAACATACAAAACCCCTTAAAAGCTGCTGATACTATTGAAGTTAGAGATCCCATTGACCCCTTATCTCCAGCAAAGGCAGCATTTTATTCTGCTGTTCTGCCTGGTCTTGGTCAGGCTTACAATAAAAAATATTGGAAAATCCCCTTAGTTTATGGTGCTTTAGGTACGGGAATTTACTTTTATGTTACCAACAAAAAAGATTACGACAGATATAGAGATGCTTACAAAAGAAGACTTGCTGGCTTTAGTGATGACGAGTTTAATGGCAGAGTAACGCTAGATGGATTGCAGCGTGCACAAAAATTTTATAGGAAAAACAAAGAAGTGGCTCTTTTGGTCACTATTGGTATTTATGCGCTTAATATTATTGACGCTAATGTAGATGCACATTTACTTCAATATAATGTAGATGAAAATTTAACATTATCGCCTCATTTTAAGTATAATGAAATTGATAGAAAAAGTAACCTTGGATTAACTTTAAACTTTAAGTTTTAATTACAACCAAGCTTTAAAAATTAATAAAAACAACACATGAATATTGCATTATTGGGTTATGGAAAAATGGGTAAAACTATAGAGAAAATAGCCATAAAACGTGGGCACAACATTGTTCTTACCGTTGATAAAGACGATAACAACTACGATATTACCAAGGTAGATATAGCAATAGATTTTAGTATTCCTGCTGTAGCTTTCAAAAATATTTCAAATTGCATCAATAATAATGTTCCAGTAGTTTCAGGAACAACTGGCTGGCTACAAGATTATGACAACGCAGTTGCTCTTTGCAATGAAAAACAGGGTGGTTTTATATATGCGTCAAACTTTAGTTTAGGAGTTAATATCTTTTTTGAATTAAATAAAACTCTAGCCAAAATGATGAGTAACCTTAAACAATACCAAGTAAGTTTAGAAGAAATTCATCACACACAGAAATTAGATGCTCCAAGTGGAACTGCCATTACCTTAGCAAATGATATTATTACTGAACATTCAAGCTATACCAGTTGGAAACTAGACGAAAACAAAGAGAATACCATTCCAATTACTGCAAAGCGTATAGAAGATGTTCCTGGTACACATACTATTTCTTATGAAAGTGATGTAGACACGATTACTATTGAACATAAAGCTCATAATAGACAAGGTTTTGCTCTTGGCGCTGTGATTGCAGCAGAATGGCTTGTTGGAAAAACAGGTGTTTTTTCAATGAACGATGTGTTAAATATTGGTTAATACTATTAAATAGAGTAACATTAAAAAAGAATTAACCACTAACAAACAATAAAAAATTATAATTATGACACTAATGCAATGGTTTATATTTTTCTTGATTGTTCAAGGAATTCATGGTTTAGGAACCTGGAAATTATATATAAAAGCTAGCAGACAAGCATGGGAAGCCTTTGTTCCTGTTTACAATGCGGTTATTTTAATGAAAATAATTAACAGACCTTGGTGGTGGACTATTTTATTATTTCTTCCTATTGTTAACCTTATTATGTTTGCTGTGGTTTGGGTTGAAACTGCCAGAAGTTTCGGCAAAAATTCAAATGCAGACACCATTTTAGAAGTTGTTACTCTCGGTTTTTACAATTACTATTTAAATTATGCTGCAGACATCAAATATATTGAAGACAGAAGCCTACAACCACGCACTGGTTTAGGGGATTGGGTAAGTTCTATTTTATTTGCTATTGTAGCCGCTACAATCGTTCACACTTATTTTATTCAACCCTTTACCATTCCAACATCCTCATTAGAAAAAACATTATTGGTTGGAGATTTTCTTTTTGTTAGCAAAGTCAATTATGGAGCTAGAATTCCAATGACAACTATTGCGGCACCAATGGTTCACGACACGATTCCTATTCTTAAAAAGAAATCCTATTTAGCAAAGTATGAACTGCCATATATGAGAATTCCTGGATTTCAAAAAATAAAACATAATGACATTGTGGTTTTCAACTGGCCAGTAGATACCATGTTAGACATGAGGCATACCGATAAATTTTATTACAAGCCAATTGATAAAAAAACTAATTATGTAAAACGTTGTGTTGGACTTCCTGGAGACTCACTTGAGGTAAGAAATGGGTTTGTTTTTATCAACGGAAAACAAAATGTATTACCTAAGAGAGCAAAACTACAGTTTTCTTATATGGTTGAGACCAATAATGGTCCTTTTAATACTTATCAACTGGCAAACCGATATGATATTACCGATTTTCCACAGTACAATCAAGATCGATCTGTGTGCTATTTTCCTGCTATTTCAGATGAAGCTTTAGCGTTGTTTAAAAATCACCCAAATGTAAAAAGCATTACGCCCTTAAAGGATGAAAAAGGAAAAAGAGATGCTGGTATTTTTCCTAACAATCCTGATTACAATTGGAATAATGATTTCTTTGGGCCGCTTTATATCCCGCAGGCCGGAAAAACTATTGACATTAATTTAAATGTATTACCGCTTTACAAGCGTGTTATCACAGCTTATGAAGGCAATACCTTAAAAGTTCAGGGCAACCAAATTTTAATAAATGGTAAAGTCGCCACTACCTATACTTTTAAACAAGATTATTATTGGATGATGGGTGATAACCGTCACAACTCACAAGATGCTAGAGTTTGGGGTTTTGTACCATTTGATCATGTTGTAGGTAAACCCGTTTTTATTTGGATGAGCTGGGATAGCAATGCAAAAGGTTTTGATAAAATAAGATGGGACAGACTATTTACAACCGTTGGTGGCAGTGGGCAACCAGTCTCTTATTTTATTCCATTTTTAGTTGTTTTGTTTGGTTGGACGGGCTATAACAAATGGAGAAAACGCAAGAAAAACAGTTGATTTGTTATTCGGTAATTTGATATGTACACTTATAGCTTTGAAAAGTTAGATGTTTGGATTGAAGCAAAATCACTTTCAAAAAATATTTATATCGAATGCGTTAAGAAATTATCAAATAAACGCATCAACAAATGAACATTATATTACACCCAACATACTTTCCGAATATTGCTCATTTTGTAGCTATAGTAAATGCTGAAAGAGTTACGTTTGAAATGGATGATAACTTTTTAAAGCAAACGTATAGGAACCGAACCTATATTTATGCAGCCAATGGAAAACTGTTGCTTAATATTCCTGTAATTCACACGCAAAAAAAACGTCAGAAATACCGTGATGTGAAAATATCGCAAGCCACACCTTGGCAGGATTTACATTGGAAATCATTAATATCAGCATATAACACATCACCTTTTTTTGAATTTTATAAAGATGAATTGGAGCCATTATTCACCTCAAAAACCGATTATATTTTAGACTTCAATTTGAAATGTTTTGAAGTGATTTGTGATTGTTTGCAACTTGATATAAATATTTCAATGACTAAGAGTTACCAAAAAATTATTGAAGATAAAACAGATTTTAGATTTTTGGTGAATGCTAAAACTAAAGACCCTCAATTTGAGCCATACACGCAAGTATTTTCAAATAAACATGGTTTTATAAACAACTTAAGTATTTTAGACTTACTTTTTAATGAAGGACCAAACGCATTGAGTTATTTAGAATCTCAAACCTTAAAAGCAATCGAATGATTCAAACTATTGCTCATTATGGTTGTCACCTACTATTACCTCTTATCGTTGCATTATTAGCGTATAGAAAAATATGGGTTAAAGCTTTCTTTATTATGCTAGCTGGTATTTTAATAGACGTTGATCATCTACTAGCAAACCCAATTTTTGATCCTAACAGATGTAGCATCAATTTTCATCCGCTACATTCTTATATTGCTATTGGTATCTATGTGTTATTATTATTTCCTAAGAAAACCCGTCTGATAGGTTTAGGGTTGGTTATTCACATTATTTCGGATATTGTAGATTGTTCATTTATGTAAACTTCTACTCTACCGCTTTTAAACTAAGTGTGGTCATAATGGGGTAATGATCTGAAAAATGTTCATCAAAGGTTTTAAATTTCTTAACTGTAAAAGCTTCATCTGCAAAAATAAAATCGATTCTCACAGGAAAAAATTTAAAAGCATACGTCCTTCCAAATCCATTTCCAGCTTCTTTAAAGGTGTCATTTAAGTCCCCTTTAATTTTTCTATACACATAAGAAAACGCCGTATTATTAAAGTCCCCGCAAATAATCATTTTGTAATGACATTGCCGCTGATGTAATAAAAATAATTCCGTTTGAAATTGCTGCATTTTAAATGTATTGCCAGCAAGCTTGAACAAACGCTCAGATCCTTCTTCTTTAAGTTTTTCTACATCGGTATCAATCCGCAAAGATTCAAGGTGTATATTATAAACTCTTATCGTGTCTTTACCTTTTACAATATCAGAAAAGATGGCATTATTAGACGTATCAGGAAATTCAACTGAACCAGAATTAATAATAGGATATTGCGATAAAATTACTTGTCCGTGTTTCGTTCTAAGACCAGAGAGTTTTTCATATCTATATTTAAAAAAAGAAAAATCTATATTAGATTGCGGATGATACTCTTGAATACTTAATATATCTGGTGCTTGAGATTTTACAAAATCTACAATTTTAAGATCAATATCTTTTTCGTCAATCCAATGATACAAGTTAAACAACCGCACGTTGTAGTTCATAACTTTCAATTCATTTGGACTTGTCTCAGTATCATCAGATGAAGAAAACTTATATAAAGAGCCATAAAATATATACCCAATAATTAATACAAAAAGTGACAGTATAAGCTGTCTCTTTATTTTAAGTAGCCAATATATAAAAAACAAGACATTAACAATAATAAGAAACGGCACACCTAAACTCAGAACAGAAAGGGATGAAAAAGTTTTTGGAGGCAAAAAAGGCAAAATAAAAGACACTAAAAGAACAGCCGCCAGAATTGTGTTAATAACAAACACAACTTTATCAATAAGACTTAGCTTCTTCATATAGTTTATTTACCTGACCTAAATAGAAATTCTTTTTCTTCAGCAGTTAAGCTATCATAACCACTTTTGCTTATTTTATCTAGAATAACATCAATTTTCTTTTGGTGATTAAACTGATCAAAATCACTTTTAGTATAGCCTCCTACTTTCGATTTATTTTTATGAACTGTTTTTAAAGGTCCTTTTTTAGATCCTTTAAACAAGCTTACTATCCAATCCATAAAACGCTCAAAACCCTTACCAATATCAGTTCCTTTTTTTAACTGAATGGCATAAAAATAGCCCAATGTAGCGCCACCAATATGAGCTAAATTACCACCTGAATTTGTACCAAAAAGACCTAAAACATCTATAGCTACGATGGCAACACCAACATACCAAAGTTTTAAATTAAACATAAAAAAGCGAATGTCTTTATTGGGTAAATAGGCACATAAAAAAATTAGCAACGCTCTAACAGCTGCTGAAGCACCAACCAAACGAGTGCCATAACTAAACACTTGAGGAAACAAACTATAGCAAGCAACAAATAATAACCCACCACAAATAGCTCCTAAAAAGTAAATATTTAAAGCCATTTTCGGGCTGAATAAATTCAAAAATAGTTGCCCAATAACGTACAACCACAGCATATTAAAGAGAATATGCAAAAAATCATAATGAACAAAGGCGTAGGATATAATAGTCCAAGGTTCAACAATAAACGCAAAAAAATCACTTGGTAATTCTAACCAACTTAAACTAGATTGCTGGAATGTACCTTGAACTAATTGAAGCAATAGTCCTAAAAGGAAAATCGCGACGTTCACCACAATTATTTTTTCTAAAACATTGAGTCGAGATAATTTATATTTTACATCTTGAGAGAGAGACATTAATTCCAACGATTTTTATTAAACTGAGTTTTTTTCCAATACCACATAATAATGAAGCCTGTTAAAGCACCGCCAACGTGAGCCATATACGCTGTATTACTTGGACTAAAAAATGACTGACCTGTTACACCCGAAATTAAATCTAAAATAATAATACCTGGAATAAAATATTTTGCTTTTATAGGAATTGGTAAAAAAATCATCATTAATCGAGCTTCAGGGTTCATCATTCCAAATGCAACCAAAATACCCATAATACAACCAGAGGCACCAACCATACTAGCATTAAAAACAGGAAATATATTTTTTAAATCTGCCAACTGAGCTTGTGTTACGTTTCTTGTAACCTCATTATTTGATAGTATATGAAGTATTTCGCTTGGACTAATTCCTGTTCCTACCAAACTTTCATAAGATGGTAAAAATTGAAAATAATAAAAACCAACTTGCAATGCCACGGCTCCTAAACCTGCTGAAATGTAGATAAATAAAAATCGTTTCCATCCTAAATAATGCTCCACAGGCGACCCAAACATCCATAACGCAAACATATTGAATAAAATATGCATTACGCCCCCATGCATAAACATATGCGTAATAATTTGCCATGGCTCAAACGCAGGGTTTTTAGGAAAATGCATAGCAAATAAATCATAAAATAAAGTGCCGTTTCCAATAGTCATTGTTCCGATAAACATAATCACATTAATGATTATTAAATGCTTTACGGTTTCTGATATTCTCATCATATGTTCTAAATAAATTTTTTATCCAATTCATCAACACTCATAGTCACAAATGTTGTTCTATTAGTAGGTGATGTATTGGGTTCTTTACAGGCAAATAAACTATTTACCAAATGTTCTTGTTCGCTTTTTTTCAGGGGCTGCCCTGTTTTTATAGCCAAACTTTTAGCCAAAGACTTTGCTAACAAATCTGTAATACTAAAATTACTATCGGGAACTTCATTTTCCACATCACTTATTAACTGTTCTAAAATAATGGAGACCTCACTTTCTGGAATACTTACTGGTACTCCCGTAATTTCAACAAATTCTTTAGTGACGTTTGAAAATATAAATCCTGTATGTTCTAGGTCTTCTTTTAATTCAGTCAGAATTTCTAGCTCCTGTGTTGAAAAATGAAGCTGTAATGGAAATAATAATTGCTGGCTAGAAGCTCCTTTTACTGTTAAATTCTCTAAAAAATCTTCATACAAAACACGTTGGTGTGCACGATGCTGATCAATAACTAACATTCCTGACTTTATAGCACTTACTATATATTTGTTATGAAGTTGATATGTCGTTGCATTAGTGTCTAATTTACTATCTTCAAATAAAGACTCTGTATTGTTCTCACTTTCAAAATGTACTTCACTAAAATCGTGTTGTGTTTTTGTTCCTTTTGATTCTAAACCAACATACAAACTGTCCCAACTAGCGGTAACCTCTTTTTTATAAGAGATTGGTTTTCTATTTGAGCTTTTATCTTCTTGAAACGGATTAAAGCTTCTATCTACCTCAATCTTGGGTTCATTATTTGTACTTCTATTGTAATTGTAAGGCGTATCAAGATTAGGATCGTGATCAAAATCTAATACTGGTGCAATATTGAATTGTCCTAAACTATGTTTAACTGCAGAACGCAATAAGGCATATAATGTATGCTCATCATCAAACTTTATTTCTGTTTTTGTAGGATGTATATTAATATCGATAGTCTGAGGGTTAACTGTTAAATATAAAAAATAACTAGCATGAGTTCCGTTTTTAAGTAGCCCATCAAAAGCAGAAGAAACTGCATGATTTAAATACGCACTTTTAATAAAACGATTATTAACAAAAAAATACTGCTCACCTCGCGTTTTCTTTGCAAATTCAGGCTTTCCTACAAAACCAGAAATTTCAAGAACTTCAGTTTCTTCATTAACAGGAACTAACTTTTCATTGGTTTTATTTCCAAAAATATTTACAATTCGTTGTCTGTAATTGCTAACAGGCAAATTAAATGTTTCGCTTCCGTTATTGTAAAGAGCGAATGAAATATTGGGGTGTGCTAAAGCTACTCTATGAAACTCATCAATAACATGACGTAATTCTACTGTATTCGACTTCAAAAAATTTCGTCTTGCTGGAATATTATAGAATAAATTTTTAACAGATAAAGAGGTTCCTTTTGGCGTTACTACAACCTCTTGAGAAACAATATTACTACCTTCAATAACAATACTACTTCCTATTTCCTCTTCTGCTTGCTTAGTTTTTAACTCAACATGTGCGATGGCTGCAATACTTGCCAAAGCTTCACCACGAAATCCTTTGGTATGTAAATCAAACAAGTCGTCAGCCGTTTTAATTTTAGAAGTAGCGTGACGTTCAAAACTTAAGCGAGCATCGGTAGCACTCATTCCTTTGCCGTTATCAATGACTTGAACAAGCGTTTTTCCAGCGTCTTTAATGATAAGTTTTATCACTGTTGCATCTGCATCAATCGCATTTTCAAGCAATTCTTTAACAACCGAAGAAGGTCGTTGTACAACCTCTCCAGCCGCAATTTGATTTGCTACATGATCTGGTAATAGTTGTATAATGTCTGCCATTTATTTTTTTGGAAAGAAAATTGACAAATCAAAATCAATAATAAATAGAAACGCCAAAATAAGAATACAAATTATAATTATGATTCGCTTGTTAGCCGCGTTGTCCTGATTGTTTTTAAGATCGTCTAAAGCGTTATTAATTTTAGTTTTAAGTCCTTTATTATCACCTACTGTTTTTCTGTAATCATCAAATTTATGTTTAATCTCAAACGGATTTCCTTCTCCCTTGTCATCAAAATGACGCGGTGTATAGCTAAATTTTTTGTTTTTACGTAATTTTAAAAATCCCATAATTTTCTAAGGTTTTAAGTTACATGAATTTAGAATCCAATATATACATGCAAATCAATAATAATACCAAAACTATAATAAGCATCCGTATTGACATGCCCCCTTTTAACTTTCGCTTATTCAAGTGACTATCTTGCTTCCATTTAGAACTAAATTCTTTTAATTCGGAAGCATCATTGCCCAGATTTGTTTCGGTTTTTTTTTCGTTTGAAAATCTAGGTTTATAGTTGAATGATTTATTCTTACGTTGATTAAACAAAATAATTTTAATGCTTAGAGCTCAAAAATACTTAAAAATAGATAGAAACAGGGAAAGGAATTGCCAAAAATTGTTAACAAAACACATGCATGCCTTGTACTGAAAATACCACTTTAATTACTAAATATACTAACTATTATTACGTAACTCAGCCATTTTTATGGCAGCTATAGCAGCTTCCGTTCCTTTATTGCCGTGTTTGCCACCAGAACGATCAATAGCTTGTTGCATAGTATTATCAGTAAGCAGGCAGAAAATTACGGGTGTTTCGTCAACAACATTAAGGTCTTTTATTCCTTGTGATACGGCTTCGCATACAAAATCAAAGTGTTTAGTTTCACCTTGAATAACACTTCCAATAGCAATAACAGCATTAACCATTTGCTCTTGCATTTTTTTGCAACCATAAATAAGTTCAAAACTACCAGGAACATTCCAACGAATAATATTATTTGGCAATACGCCGTTTTCAATTAACGTTTCGTAAGCGCCTTTATACAATCCTTCAGTTATAGATGGATTCCATTCTGAAACAACAATCCCAAACCGAAATTTATTCGCGTTTGGGATTGTTGTTTTATCATAGGATGATAAATTATGATTTGCCGTAGCCATATTAATATTTATTTGCCAACACTTTTGCTTTTCCTATTAGCACATCAACCATAGCCGTTTCTGAAGCATTTGGATATTTTTCTTTAATTTTTTCAAAATACCCTAAAGCTTTATCTGCTTTACCCAAATCTAAAGCTATAGTACCTGCTTTGTATAAATACATAGGTGTTGTATATTCATTATCACGCATATTAGCTGCTTGGTCGTAATAATCTAAGGCATCATCCAATTGATTTAATTGTACAAATGCATCGCCTATATTACCTTTTGCTAATGGAGCCAAAACTTCATCATCGCTTGAAAACTTACTTAAATAGTCGATAGCATTTTTATAATCTTTCAATCTTAAATAAGCAGTTCCTGCATAATAATTAGCTAGATTAGCAGCTGGTGTGCCACCGTATTCTGAAATGATATCTAACATACCAAATTTTCCTTCACCTCCGTTTAAAGCCAAATTGTATAAAGAATCTTTTTTCACAGCAGTTGTTGCTTCATCAAAATATTTTTGAGCTTGAAACATATCGTTCATTGCCTGAGTTTGCTTAGGCTTGCCTATAAACTCATTATATCCTAAATATCCCAAAACAACAGCAGCAACGATACCAATAACTACAAAAATGTATTTTTGATTTTTTTCTACAAAAGCTTCTGTTTTTGATGCAGTTGAATCTAGCGTATTAAAAACTTCAGCAGTTGTTGAACCTGTTTCAATATTATGCTCTTTCTCTCCTTTATTCTTTCCTTTGTATCCTCTTTTATTATAAGTGGCCATATGTCTTAAATTAATGCGGTGCAAAAATATAATTTTTCTTCATAAATTAAAGGTTATTTATTTGTTATTTTTGAATAATTTGCACGGTCTTTTAACGCAATGTCATTAAATAGACTATAAGTTACCTTTATATGATTTTAAAATCCCTTTCATTACTCAATTATAAAAATTTTGATAGCAAATCGTTTTCGTTTAATGAAAAAATAAATTGCATTGTTGGAAATAATGGTATTGGAAAAACTAATGTACTAGATGCTATTTATCATTTATCATTTGGAAAAAGTTATTTTAACCCCGTTGCAACGCAGAATATTAAACATGATGAAGATTTTTTTGTTGTAAATGGAGACTATATTAAGCATGATAACAATGAAAAAATTGTTGTAAGCTTAAAACGCGGACAAAAAAAAATAATTAAGCGTAACGGAAAACCTTATGAAAAATTCAGTGAACATATTGGTTTTTTACCGCTAGTAATTATATCTCCTGCCGATAGAGATTTAATTATTGAAGGTAGCGAAACAAGGCGTAAATTTATTGATAGTGTAATTTCTCAAAGCGATAAAACATATTTAGCTGATTTGATTAATTATAACAAAATAGTTTCTCAACGAAACGCACTATTAAAATATTTTGCTTTAAATCATACCTTTAATGCAGACACTTTAGATGTTTACAATAATCAGCTATCGGACTTTGGTTCTAAAATTTTTAAAAAACGAGAAGCGTTCCTTAAAGAGTTTATTCCTATCTTTAAATTACGCTACCAAGCCATTAGCAATGGTAATGAAATTGTTGACTTGGTATACCAAAGCGATTTATTTGAAACCGATTTAAATACTCTTTTAAAAAACTGCATAAACAAAGATAAAGCGTTGCAATACACAAGTGTTGGAGTTCATAAAGATGATTTACACTTTAATATAGAAGAACACCCAATTAAAAAATTTGGTAGTCAAGGTCAGCAAAAATCGTTTTTAATTGCTTTAAAGTTGGCACAATTTGATTTTATTAAGAAACAAAGTGGCGATAACCCTATTCTATTATTAGATGATATTTTTGATAAATTAGATGAACAGCGCGTTTCTCAAATTATAAAATTAGTTGATGATGAACATTTTGGACAAATATTTATAAGTGATACACATGCAGATCGGACAGAAAAAGCTATTAAACAGGTACATCAACAATATGAAATTTTTAAACTTTAAAATAAAATGAAACGTTTACTTATTTTACTCTTATCACTTATAACGTATAGTTGTAAAGAACCTGTAGAAAACTTTATACCCCACCTAAACGGTTACTGGGAAATTGAAAAGGTTATATTAGCTTCAGGGGACGTTCATGACTATAAATACAATCCACTAGTTGATTATTTTAAACTTACAGATAGCTTAAAAGGTTATAGAAAAAAATTAAAACCTTTATTGGATGGCACTTTTGCAGATTCTAAAGACACCGAACAATTTAATATAAAAATAGAACATGATAGTTTAAATATTTACTACAACACAAAATTTTCAAGTTGGAAAGAAACTATTTTATCTGCTTCAGACAACCAATTAAAAATAATTAACGCCAATAAAAATATTTATATATACAAACCTTACAAACCCCTAAATATAAACTAATGGCTAAACGAAACAACGAACATATTAGCATTGCAGACGCCTTAAAAGAGTTTGTTGAAACTAATAAATTAGAAACAGGCTTAGACAAAGTAAATGTCGCTGATGCTTGGGCAAATCTTATGGGGAATGGTGTTAATAATTATACAACATCTGTTAAATTAGAACGAAACACGTTATATGTACAATTAAGTTCTAGTGTATTACGAGAAGAATTAAGTTATGGCAAAGAAAAAATAATGACAATGCTAAACGAGGAGTTAGGAAAAGATTTAATTAAAAAACTGATTTTACGATAATTATAAATAAAAATAAAACTCAAATAATTTATTTATATTAATAATTATTATATCTTTGTTCCTTAATTTTTATAATATTTAAATACAATGAGTAAAGGTACAGTAAAATTCTTCAATGATTCTAAAGGTTTTGGATTTATCACTGAAGATGGAAACAACAAAGAACATTTTGTACACATTTCTGGATTAATCGATGAAATTCGTGAAGGTGATGCAGTAGAATTCGATTTACAAGAAGGTAAAAAAGGACTGAACGCAGTAAACGTAAAAGTAATCTAATATATACTTTAACATTTTACAAGTTAGAGCCTATCAAATTTTGATAGGCTTTTTTTGTGAAAATTTTATAAAAAGAAAACCCTGCAAGATATCTTGCAGGGTTTTCTTTTACTTAATATTATTTATATTTTAAAACATCTCTCTTCCTGAGAAATGAAAAGCACTTTCTATAGCTGCATTATCATCACTATCACTGCCGTGAACTGCATTTTCACTTATTGAATTTGCAAATAATTTACGAATAGTTCCTTCAGCAGCATCTGCTGGATTTGTTGCTCCTATTAACGTTCTAAAGTCATCAACTGCATTATCCTTTTCTAAAATTGCTGCTACTATAGGGCCACGGGTCATATATTCAACCAACTCGCCAAAAAAAGGACGCTCCTTATGAATTGCATAAAACGTTTCAGCATCATGCTTGGTCATTTGTGTTAATTTCATCGCTACAATTCTAAATCCTGAGGCCGAAATTTTATCTAATATTGCACCAATGTGTCCTTTCTCAACAGCATCTGGCTTTAGCATTGTAAATGTTCTGTTTGTTGCCATTTTTTCTTTTTAAATTATTCAATCTATAATTATTTGATAAATAAATTCTCAAAAAATCATAAACTCATTTTGTAATTTTCGGTGCAAAAGTAACGTATTTCTTATTAAAAACAAGTCAATCCAATTTTAAAAAAATTGTATCTTCGCTTACTATGAATAAACAAGATATCAAAAATATTAAGCAATTATTGGCTACTCCTAAGAAAATCATAATTGTTCCACATAAAAATCCAGATGGAGATGCTATAGGCTCAACATTAGGATTATATCATTACCTATTAAAATATAAGCATCAAGCGAAAGTTATTACACCAAATGATTATCCTAATTTTTTAAAATGGATTCCAGGTGAAACCAGTATTTTAAAATATGACTCGCAAACAAAAGAATGTGATGATTTAATTGATAATGCAGACATCATTTTTACGCTTGATTTTAATGCGCTTCACAGAACGGGACATATGGAAACCATTTTAGAAAAAAATGACGCCATTAAAATTTTAATCGATCATCATCAAGAACCTCATGATTATGCACAGTATGTATTTTCTGATGTTAGCATGAGCTCTACCTGCCAAATGGTATATCATTTTATTGATATGTTAGGAGATTTAAGTTTGATAGATGAAACTATTGCTACGTGCTTATACGTTGGTATTATGACGGATACTGGGTCTTTTAGGTTTTCTTCAACATCTAGTACAACGCATAGAATTATTGCTGATCTTATTGAAAAAGGAGCTAACAATGCCGATATTCATAATCATATATATGATACCAATAGTTACCAACGATTACAACTTTTAGGTTGTGCTCTAAACAATTTAAAAGTGATACCCGAATATAGAACTGCTTACATTTCATTATCTCAAGACGAACTCAATAAATACAACTTTAAAAAAGGAGATACCGAAGGTGTTGTAAATTATGGACTTTCATTAGACAATGTTGTATTAGCTGCTATTTTTATTGAAGATAAACAAGAAGGTATTATAAAAATTTCATTGCGCTCCAAAGGAAATTTCTCTGTCAATGCTATGTCTAGAGCTCATTTTGATGGTGGAGGACACATTAATGCAGCTGGTGGAAGAAGTGAATTATCATTAGATGACACAATAAAAAAATTTATTAGTATATTACCTAGCTATTCAAATGCCCTAAATTATGAATAAACTATGCACCTTTATAATTGTAATTCTAGCTCTTGTTAGCTGTAAATCACCAGAAGCAAGAAAACCTGTTTCTGTAAAAACTGGCTCTTTTATTGATGCTTCTGTTGAACGAAACAAAAAATTAAATGCTAAAGAACATGCTAGCATTGAAAAACTACTTAAAAATAAAAATATAGATTACATCGCATCGCAAAGTGGTTTTTGGTACTATTATAATAACAAAATTGACATAGATTCATTAAAAACTCCCAACTTTGGTGATGTTGTAAATTTTAATTATGATGTAAAAACCATTAACGGGAACTTAATTTATTCCGAAGAAGACCTGAAAACACAAAATTACGCCATGGACAGGCAGGAAATATTTACCGGATTAAGAGAAGGCTTAAAGCTTATGAAACCCGGGGAGACTGTCACCTTTCTTTTCCCATCACAAAAAGCATACGGTTACTACGGTGACCAAAAAAAAATTGGAACTAACATGCCCTTGATGTGTAAAGTAACTGTAAATTCTATAACTGAAAAATAGATTAAAATAGTACATGAGTTCCTTAAAGCATATCATAAAGATTTCAGTTTTAGGCTTATTAATGTTGTTAATATCCTGTAAAGATAAATACCCAGATCTTAAAGATGGTATTTATGCCGAGTTTACAACAACAAAAGGAACTATGGTTGCCAAATTATTCTACAATAATGCGCCTTATACAGTTGCTAATTTTATCTCGTTAGCTGAAGGAACCAATACACTTGTTGATAGTACTTATAGAAACAAGAAGTTTTATGATGGCACCATTTTTTATCGTGTTATTGATAGTTTTATGATTCAAGGAGGAGACCCTACAGGAACAGGCTCTGGAAATCCAGGATATCGATTTGATGACGAATTCAGTCCTAAATTAAAACACAGCAGACCAGGTATTTTAGGAATGGCTAATTCGGGTCCCAACACAAACGGGAGTCAGTTTTATATTACCGAAATACCCAAACCTAATTTAGATAACACCCACAGTGTTTTTGGCCAGGTAATATTAGGATTAGACGTTTTAGACTCTATTTCTAATGTGAAAACTGAAAAAGATACAGACAGACCTATAGAAGATGTCGTTATAAAAAAGCTTCGTATTATCAGAAAAGGCATCAAAGCAAATGAATTTAATGCCCCTAAAGTTTTTATTAATCATTTTGCAGAATTAGAACGTCTTGAAAAAATAAAAGAAAAAAAATTAAAAGCAATAAGAGATAAATTTAAAAAACAACAAGAACAAGCGGTTACACTACCTTCGGGATTGCAGTATCTCATTACTAAAAAAGGAACAGGTGAAAAACTAACAGAAACTTCTAAAGTATTAACCGATTATGCTTTATACTCTGAAAAGGGTGAGTTAATTGAAACTAGCAAATTAGAAACAGCCAAAGCTAATGATGCTGTTAACGATAAACGTGAAGCAGCCAACAAATATCAACCTATAGTAGCCAATTTGAGTCCAGATGCAGGAATGATCACGGGGTTTAAAGAAGGTTTACAACAATTACATGTTGGTGACAAAGCAACGCTTTTTATTCCTTACCACCTAGCTTATGGCGATTCAGGCAATAGTGCTATCCCTCCAAAATCTAATTTAATATTTGTAGTTGATATTTTAGAAATTGTAAAATGATTAACGCTTAATTAACTAAATATATTCTAAAAGTTATAGCAATCTATTATCTTTGACATTGAAAAATAAAAACCTATGTATTTCTTAAAGTTTGATTGGAATCCGTTAACTGGAATTGATATTGTTGGAAATTTTAAGCTGCATTTTTACAGTGTTATGTGGATTGTTGCTTTTATGATTGGTTGGTATATTATGAAACGTATTTTTACTAAAGAAAAAGTGTCTTTAGAATATTTAGATCCGTTATTTATTTACACCGTTTTGGCAACTATGATTGGGGCTCGTTTAGGACATGTCCTATTTTACCAATCTGAATTAATAACACAAGATTTTTGGAGTATTTTTCTCCCCATTAGAACCAATCCAACATTTGAGTTTACTGGTTTTCAAGGATTAGCTAGTCATGGTGCTGCAATTGGTATTATAATAGGCATGTATTTGTACAGACGAAAATACACCTATAAATCTATGCTATGGATTTTAGATCGTGTTGTTATTTCTGTTGCCGCAGGCGCTGTGTTTATTAGAATAGGTAACTTTATTAATTCTGAAATTATTGGAAAAGTAACCGACTCAAATTTTGGAGTTCGCTTTATTCAAGACTTTTATTATAAAAGCCAAATTGTTAAGCTTACCGGTATTAAAGATGTTCAAAAAGCTTATTATGCAGTGACCGATAATCCTCAATTTCAAAATCTTTTAGATGCCGTTCCTTACAGGCATCCAGCACAATTATATGAATCGTTTTGTTACATCTTTGTATTTTTAATTCTTTGGTTCGTGTATTCTAAAACTAATTTAAAAGACCGAACTGGCTTCCTTTTTGGATTGTTCTTAATTTTACTTTGGACTGTCAGATTTTTTGTGGAATTTGTGAAAGAACCACAAGGTGATGAATATATTAACTGGTTTGGACTTAACACAGGGCAATGGTTAAGTATCCCTTTCATTATTATTGGTCTTTATTTTATGTTTATTTACAAACCAAAAAAGGCTACTAAATAAATGCTATTTAAAAACATACGTTTACTCACTTTGATTACACTAGGCATTGTTTCATTAAACACAATATCTTGTAAAAAAGAGAACAAAACTGTAAAACAGATTGATATAACTTTTAAAAAGGAAGGAGAACTTAATCTTTATAATTCTTCTAATGATTCTATAAAAAAAAGATTAGATATTGAAATTGCCGATAATGAGTATGAAACCCAAACAGGGTTGATGTATAGAAATTCCATGAAACCAAATCAAGGTATGTTGTTTATATTTGATGATGTTCAGGAACGATACTTCTACATGAAAAATACGCATATTCCCTTGGACATCATTTACATTAACCAAGACAAAAAAATAGTTAGCTTTCAAAAAAATGCTAAACCCCTTGATGAAACACCCTTACCTTCCAATGCACCAGTAAAATATGTCTTAGAAGTTAATGCTGGAAAGGCAGATACATGGTCACTTTCTGTTGGTGATAGTATTTCGTTTTCTGAAATTAAAAAGTAAGAACACTTTATTTAATTCTAATAATACCACATTATTATTCTTTAACAAACTAATTTCTTCAACATATAGTAACAGTCATTCTATTATAAAAGATTGCCTAGGTCTCGACTGCGCTCGACCTGACATGAATGTGACTATTTTTACAATCAGATTTCAAACTACATTTATTATTCGCAATAGTATAAAAAAAAGCCTATCAAAATTTGATAGGCTTTCTAACAAAAAGAAAAAAGTTTGAGTTAGTTTTTCTTTCTTTTTTTATCTTCTCTAGTTAAAGTATCATACATTAATGGTGTTGCAATAAATAACGATGAATACGTTCCTACTACAATCCCTACTATTAAAGCAAACATAAATCCTCTAATAGAATCTCCACCAAATATAAAGATTGCTAACAAAACAACCAAAGTTGTAGACGATGTATTTAATGTTCTACCCAAAGTACTACTTAGAGATATGTTGACTGTTTTCTCAAAATCCCAGCTGGTATGCTCAGCTAAGTATTCACGAACCCTATCAAAAACAATTACCGTATCGTTCAATGAGTATCCAATTACCGTTAATATCGCTGCGATAAAGGCTTGGTCAATTTCCATACTAAAAGGTAAAAACTTGTAGGTTAATGAGAATACCCCTAACACAATAAATACATCATGGAATACCGCCAATACAGCTCCCAATGAAAACTGCCATTTTTTAAATCGTAATAATATATATAAGAATACAACAACTAATGATCCTAAAATAGCCCAGAAAGAAGCTTGTTTAATATCATCTGCAATTGTTGGACTTACTTTATAAGACTTCATCAAACCAACAGTTTTTGTATCTGCATCACTTATAAATTCATCATAAGTCAATCCGTCTAAATAAGGTTGTAATGCTTTATATAAATCTACTCGTATTTCTTCATCGACTTCTGAGCTAGTTTCATTAACTTTATATTTCGTTGTGATTTTTAATTGATTAGCGTCACCAAACGTTTTGGCATCTGCACTTCCAAAAACATCTCTTAATACCGAGGTAATTTCTGTAGCATTTACATCCTGATCAAAACGCACTTGGTAAGTTCTACCTCCAACAAAATCAACACCTTGATCTAATCCTTCTGTAAATAAAGATCCTAAACTAATTACTAAAAATGCTCCTGAAACGATATAAGCAACTTTACGTTTCTTTAAAAATTCAATATTAAGGTTTCTGAAAAGGTTTTTAGTAAGAGCTGTTGAAAACTCTAACTTACCTCCTTTATCAACATACCAATCTATTAGTAATCTTGTAATAAAAATTGCAGTAAATAAAGATGTACCAATACCAATTAATAAGGTAGTAGCAAATCCTTTAATAGGTCCTGTTCCGAAAATAAATAAGATTAAGGCTGTTAAACCAGTTGTAATATTAGCATCTAAAATAGATGACAAGGCATTACTAAAACCATCTTTAATAGCTTCTTTTAAAGCTTTACCTTTGGCAATTTCTTCCCTAATACGCTCGTAGATAATTACGTTGGCATCAACGGACATACCTATTGTTAGCACGATACCAGCAATACCAGGTAATGTTAGAACAGCTCCTAATCCCGACAAAATACCAAAAATCAATAAGATGTTTAACATCATAGCTATATCAGCAAAACCACCCGCTTTACCATAGTACACAATCATCCAAATCAATACTAAAGCTAAGGCAATCATAAATGATACTTTACCACTGTGAATGGCTTCTTGACCTAATGATGGCCCAACAACTTCACTAGATATAATATCTGCACGAGCAGGCAATTTACCAGCACGCAATACATTCGCTAAATCGACAGCTTCATTTAAAGTGAAATTTCCTGAAATTGATGAACTACCTCCAGCAATAGGTCCAGTAGTTACACCGGGAGCCGAATACACAACATTATCAAGAACAATGGCTATTTGAGTCCCTTGATTAAAAGCTCTCCCTGTCATTTCCTCCCATATTTTGGCTCCTTTACTGTTCATTTGCATAGACACTTCTGGTTTACCACTTGGTCCAAAAGCATTTCTGGCATCGGTAACTACAGATCCACTTAATTCAGGAATACCATCTCTATTGCCTTTTAACGCATATAAATCAACTAACTCGCCATCTTTTTCTGGTTTTCCAAACGCGAATTTAACATAACGTTCTTCTGCTGGAAGTAATTCTCTTACTTGTGGAGAGTTTAAATAATCAAGAACTTTTTGTTTGTCTTTAACATCAAACTTCGCAATAACTGGACCTCCTTGGTAACCTTGACCTTTAATTAAATCGAATAAAGGATTTACTTCAACAGCTGTTGAATCAGTAGTTGTATCTCCTAAAAGTTCATCAATTTTTGAATCTGTTGCATCTTCTTGATCATTAGATTTTACTTCTTGATTTTCGGTAGATTTCTTTACTGTCTTTTTTAAAACTTCATTAGCTTGAGCTAAAAACGAAAAGAATTGTTCTCCTTTATAAGCATCCCAAAATTCTAATTGAGCTGTACTTTGTAATAATTTTGTAGCACGCTCCACATCTTTAACCCCAGGTAATTCAACAAGAATTCTTCCTGATGTTCCTAAACGTTGAATATTTGGTGAGGTTACACCAAACTCATCAATACGTTTACGTAATACTTCAAAAGCAGAAACGATAGATTCGTCTATTTTCTTTTGAATAACTTGTTTAACCTCATCATCAGTCATACTTCCATCAATCTCACCGTCTAACGCTTTGGTGTAAAAAATATCTGGAGAGGCTAACCGTGTATCACCTTTAATCTTATCAAAAGCTGTGAAAAAGTCTTCTAAATAAGTGTTTTGACTGTTTTTTTGCATTTGAGAAGCATCATCCAACGCTTTATTAAAAACTGGATTTTTACTTTCATTGGCTAATCCTTTTAAAATATCTTTTACTGATACTTGAAGAATTACATTTATTCCTCCTTTAAGGTCTAGCCCAAGATTCATAGCTTTTTCCTTCACTTCATTATAAGTGAATTTTGCTATACCAATATTAAACACGGTATCGTTAGCAATAGACTCTAAATAATCAGACTCTTCTGCGCTTCTTAGTGCTCGGTAATCTGGAACTGTATCTGAGATTTTATTGATGGCCATCTCATTGGCATTTCTTTCTATTTGATTTGCTTTAAATGTAAAAGAGAGTTGATAAATACTCACTAAACCAAATAAAATTGCAAATAATTTTACTAATCCTTTATTTTGCATTTTCTGTTGTTTTTATATCAAACTTGTTAAATAACTGTATAGGTTATCTTAATCGTTTAGAGTTTGTTTTGTGGTTAAATTAATTTGATTTTTAAGATAAAAAATGAATTTTAATAGGAATCGTTATTGGCTATAGTTTTTTAGTTAAAGAAATAAACTTCTGATAAAACTTCAATTAAACTATACAATCCCTTTTTCATTGGGTCCTGCCCTGACTTCTGGAATACTCCGTGAAGTATTATCAATCGCAAGAGAGACATATTTACGTACTTTAAATGCTAAACATACATTAATATGAGTATCATTAGTACCTAAATCATTCCTGTAGAGGTATATTTTTGGATTATGAAATCTATCGTAATCTTGTTTAAAGTTTAAAACACACTTTCCATCTAAACCTGAGGTTGTATTATGAGTTTTATTAATTTCAAAGACATCAAGTTTGTAATTTTTTATCCTTTTATTTGAAGGAAAGCTTGAAGTATTATTCTCACTATGGGATGCATCTCCAATTTGAATCGAACTGTCTTCTGAAAGCATTTTTTTTATGCTCTCAACATCTTCATCACTATAGTAGGTTATTTTAAGTTGACCTGCCTTTAGCTCTTGAACTTGAACAGCATCAACACCTAAGGCTTGTAATTGCTTTTTAACAATTAGAATAGCATTTTGAGCTTCTTCAGACGTTATATCAACATCCGAAAATTTCAATACAATTTCCTGATTAGGTTCAGAAATTTGATTCTGATAAAACCCTAATAAGGTAAAGAGAATTAAAAAAGCACCAAAGTACCATGTTTTTTTCATGCGCCAAATATAAAAAATAAAGACTGTATTTCTACAGTCTTTATTTAAATATATATTTTAAATTATTGAATCTTACAACTCTAATAACTCATTTACTTTTTTAACGGCTTCTGCGCTAGAAATCATATTGTCTTTTTCAGCTTGGTTAAGCTCGATATTCACGATTTTTTCAATACCATTTTTACCTAAAATTACTGGTACTCCAAGACTAATATCATTTAAACCATATTCACCTTCTAACATTACTGAGCATGGGAACATTTTCTTTTGATCGCAAGCAATAGCCTGAACTAAAGCAGACACTGCAGCTCCCGGCGCATACCATGCAGAGGTTCCTAATAATTTTGTAAGTGTTGCGCCTCCAACTTTAGTATCTTCTTTTACAGCATCTAATCTATCTTCAGATAAAAATTCTGAAACTGGCACTCCATTTCTTGTTGCTAAACGTGTTAATGGAATCATTCCTGTATCACTATGTCCACCTAAAACCATTCCATCTACATCACTTATTGGACTTTCTAAAGCCTCAGCTAATCTGTATTTAAAACGAGCAGAATCTAATGCTCCACCCATCCCTATAATTTTATGTTTTGGTAAACTTGTTGATTTGTGAACTAAGTATGCCATAGTATCCATTGGATTACTCACCACAATCATAATGGTATTTGGAGAATGTTCTATTAAATTAGACGATACTGTTTTTACAATACCTGCATTAATACCTATTAACTCTTCGCGAGTCATTCCTGGTTTACGAGGAATTCCAGAGGTAATAACACAAACATCGCTGTTTGCAGTTTTACTATAGTCATTAGTGACTCCTGTTATTTTTGTATCGAACCCGTTTAAAGATGCTGTTTGCATTAAATCCATAGCTTTACCTTCTGCATAGCCTTCTTTAATGTCCAATAAAACTACTTCTGAAGCGAAATCTTTAATTGCAATATATTCTGCACAACTTGCGCCAACTGCTCCTGCACCTACTACTGTTACTTTCATGTCTTAATTTTTAATAATTTTTATTATATAATTTGTTTTAATATTTTTTCGTTCCAAAATTTAAATCATGCAAATTTTATAATTTAAAAAGGTTTATTTACATGATTAAAATCATGTAAAATTACAAATTTAAAAACTCTTAATAAAAAAAGTGCAAGATTAAATCTTGCACTTTTCACGACTAATTCAAATAATAAAATTTAACTAAAACTAAACAAACATATCTTTTTAAAAGTTTTCACTTTTACAATATTTTTTTATCTAAAACTAAACGCTATACCTGCAGAAACAGTATTATATTTTTGCAATGTATAGTCTCCAAAAATTTTGAAAATACCTAAGTTTAATCTTGCACCCAACGTGGTTCTTACTCCATTGGCATCAAAATTAAGGTTTACAGGGTCTGTAACAGATTCGTTGGCAGTACCTACTGTATTTCCATTACTGTCTTCAACATCATAAGTAATATCATAATCTCCCTTTATCTTCAAAGAAGATTTTCCATGGTTATATCCAACACCTGCATATAATGTTATTATTGGAAAATCTAACGAACCCAATGCTTGAAGCGTCCATGTATTCATTTTAAAAGCACCTTTACCATTGGTAATTGTAATTTCATCATTGGGATTATCGTCATTAATGTTATAAGTCACATCCATAGTAGTAAATGCTGCCAGAACTGAAACGTTTAAAGGTAATTTATCAAGCGGTCCAAAATAGTGCATTAAATCGTGCTGTAATCCAACGCCTATTAAGTTTGCTTCTACATCATTATTAAAATTTAATGTAGGCACATATCTTACTTTAATATCAGTATGAAAAGGCAATCCAAAACCTAACTGCACCATGGGGGCTGGAACAATATTTCCTGGTAAATCGCCACCAACACCACCTGGCATGTTAAAACTTGCAACTTTATAGGTGTTTCCATTATATGGAACACGAACATCAATGGTAGTTTCTGTTTCATCACTGCTTATAACAGTTGGCAATGAGGTCTCTCCATTAGGAAGCGTTGAATATGTGTAATCACTTTGAATAAATTGAAATACTTCATCTGCTTTAGGAACAAATGAGCCATTCGCCTCAATGGTTAAATCGAAACCAAATTTCTTATGTGTTTTTGCAGTTGTGTACCATCCACCATTCATACTATACATTAAGCCATTCATAACTGGTCGTATATAATTTTCAGTGAGTTTGCTGGCATCATCTGCAGCGAGTATAATGTCTCCTAAATCTTGAGCTCTTGATACCTGCGTTACTATGAAAATAAACAAAAGTAGGGTTATCTTTTTCATTTTTGATAAATTTGGAATAACAAATGTATGAAAATATTTTAATATATCACATTTTATCGATAAAAAAATGCATTTAAACTGATATTTGTTTTTGAAGCATAAAAAAACACCCTTGATTTTAAAACAAAATCAAGGGTGTTTAGTACTAACTTTATTTTCTATCTACGCATCAATATTTGCATAAACCGCATTTTTCTCTATAAATTCTCTACGTGGCGGAACGTCATCACCCATAAGCATTGAGAAAATTCTATCGGCTTCAGACCCGTTATCTATCTGAACTTGTCTTAAAATTCTAAACTCAGGATTCATAGTTGTATCCCAGAGTTGTTCTGCATTCATTTCCCCAAGACCTTTGTAACGTTGAATACCAGCTGTTCCTCCCATACTTTCAACAACTTCATCACGCTCTTTTTCTGACCATGCATATTGTTTTTTAGCTCCTTTTTTAACTAAATATAATGGAGGTGTTGCAATATAGATGTGTCCACCTTCAATAAGCTCTCTCATATATCTAAAGAAAAATGTTAAAATAAGTGTCGCAATATGACTACCATCAATATCAGCATCACACATAATCACCACTTTATGATAACGTAATTTTGATAGGTTTAATGCTTTACTATCGTCTTCAGTTCCAATTGTTACACCAAGTGCTGTAAAAATATTTTTAATCTCCTCATTCTCAAAAACCTTGTGTACCATTGCTTTTTCAACATTAAGAATTTTACCTCTTAATGGCAGAATAGCTTGAAACGCTCTATCTCTTCCTTGTTTTGCTGTTCCACCCGCAGAATCTCCCTCAACAAGAAAGACTTCACATTTTGTTGGGTCTTGCTCTGAGCAATCACTTAGTTTACCAGGTAAACCACCAATACTCATTACAGTTTTACGCTGAACCATCTCACGTGCTTTTTGAGCGGCATGTCTTGCTTGGGCAGCTAGAATTACTTTTTGAACAATAATTTTGGCGTCATCTGGATGTTCTTCAAGATAATCTGATAACATTTCTGAAACAGCCTGACTAACTGATGCTGATACTTCTCTGTTTCCAAGCTTTGTTTTAGTTTGACCTTCAAATTGAGGCTCTTGAACTTTTACCGAAATAATAGCCGTTAACCCTTCACGAAAATCATCTCCTGCAATGTCAAACTTTAACTTATCTGTTAAGCCAGAACTATCTGCATATTTTTTCAACGTCATGGTTAAACCACGTCTAAAACCAGATAGGTGTGTTCCTCCTTCGTGTGTATTAATGTTATTGACATACGAATGCAAATTTTCAGCATACGATGTATTATAAATCATAGCGACTTCTACAGGTACGCCATTTTTTTCTCCTTCAAAAGAAATAACTTCTCTCATTAAAGGTTCACGATTACCATCTAAAAACCTAATAAATTCTGGCAACCCTTCATCTGAATGAAATGTTTCACCTTCAAATTCTCCATTTTCCTTTTTATAACGTCTATCAGTTAATTTAATGGTGATTCCTTTGTTTAGAAAAGATAATTCTCTCATTCTACTAGCTAACGTATCATAACTATACTCAACAGTTTGTGTGAAAATAGTCTGATCTGGAGTAAATGTAACTACCGTTCCTCTTTTATCTGTATCTCCAACAGCTTTAACTGGATACATGGCTTTACCACGCTCATATTCCTGCTCCCAAATTTTTCCGTCTCTATAAACGGTTGCTTTTAAATGTTGTGATAACGCATTTACACAACTTACACCAACACCGTGTAATCCACCAGATACCTTATAAGAATCTTTATCGAATTTTCCTCCTGCTCCAATTTTGGTCATTACAACTTCTAACGCTGATATGCCTTCTTTTTTATGCATATCAACAGGAATACCACGACCATTATCTTCAGTAGTGATAGAATTATCTTCATTTATAATTACTCCAATTGTATCACAATGTCCAGCCAGCGCCTCATCAATAGAGTTATCAACCACCTCATAGACTAAATGATGCAACCCTCTTACTCCAACATCACCAATATACATAGATGGACGCATACGTACATGTTCCATTCCTTCTAAAGCCTGAATATTGTCTGCTGAATAATCTTGTTTTTTAATTTCGTCGCTCATATTTAAAATACTTTTATTTTGATTTCATTCCATAAAAAAATGATGCGATTGGCACCATTTTAGGATACTTACAAATATACTCAAATATCACTTTTTCTAAAAGCATTTTATCGATTATAACAATAAATTATCAACATTTGTTAATTACTCAAAAGTGTCTTAAATCGCCTAAAAAATGCCTTAAAATCAATTTCGGAATTTTTTTTTCAGCTCTAAATTAAGCAAAAACGCATATTGCCTTAAAACCGATATATACGGTTTTTAATATTTCTGATTTTTGAATTAATTAAGGTGTATTTCAAAATAAAATAATGTTATAAAAAAAAGACAGTGAAAAAAATAACGCAAACTCGACTATTAGATTAAAAACTATCAAATAAACTTTAATTTTTTATCAATTCGATAATATAGAATAGGATGTTGAAAAAAATAGTGTGTAATACTTTAATTCTACATATATTTGACACTCAAAATAGAAAAATGACAAATAATAACAATAATAATTTCAATAATCCTAATTTTTAGGACAGGAAGGTTATTGTTTAAAAAATATATGAAGCCTTCCGAAATCGGGAGGCTTTTTTTAATTTAAAAATGTAAGTGATGAGTAAAATTATGACAGTCGACATATTGTCGAGTATTAAAGGAGCAGAACCCAGCGAGGCTGTGAACAAATTATTTGATGTGATTAAAAATGCGAATGCAACAAATAATAATTCTTTAAATAACAATCATAATAATTGCGTGTCATTAGATAATTTGAGAGACGATGTGGTCATTGAAAGTTCTGCTATTGAAAAACAAATTATCGTTGAAAACTTTCCAAAAGAGAAAAATGGCTATTTGGTAGTCTCTAAAGTAATTGAAGCGTAGATTATGGATTCTCAAATACATAAAATTCATCAGCAACTGGTGAATAAAGAATTTTCGTGTACAAACTTAGTGCAGGAAAAATTAAATTTATTAAAACAGAATACACATAATACCGTTAATAACCTGCTCGATAACTTAGCTCTGAATTTAGCTGCGAAGGTTGATGCGAAGATTGCCAACAACGAACCTATTGGGTTGTTAGAAGGCATTCCTTTTGGTATTAAAGATGTGTATATGGTTCAAGGTACATTTACGACTGCGAGCTCGAATTTATTAAAAAACTACAAAGCTGCATATACGGCTACAGCTATTCAAAAATTATTGGATGCTGGGGCAATTCCTATTGTAAAAGAAAACTGCGATAGTTTTGGTCACGGCTCGTCTAGCGAAAACACCATTTTTGGCGCTGTAAAAAATGCTATAAATCCAGATTTAGTTGGTGGTGGCTCCAGTGGTGGTTCTGCGGTTAATGTTGCGAAAGACTATACCGTATTTTCTATTGGTGGAGATACGGGAGGTTCTGTTAGACAGCCTGCTGGCTATAATCACGTTTACGGATTAAAACCTACCTACGGACGTATTTCACGTTACGGATTAATGGCTTACGCCTCGTCTACAGACTGTGTGGGGCCTATAGCAAAATCGGTTGGAGATATTCTCATTGTATTAAATGTGATGAGTGGAAAAGATGCCAAAGACCAAACATCTTATGTTTCAGAAGCTATTTCAGAAGAAAGCATTTTAAATTCAACTGATATTAAATCTGTTGGATATTTTAAAAGTTTTATTGAAAGTGAAGCGATAGATTCTAAAATTAAAGCTGATTTTTTAGCGACTATTGAAAAGATTAAAGCCAAAAACATCGAAGTTAAAGAACTTGATTTCTTTAAGTCTAATATTTTGGTTTCTACATATTATACATTGGCCATGGCAGAAACAGCCTCTAACCTATCGCGTTTAGACGGCTCGAACTACGGTAACCGAATTGATAATAAAAACCTAAAAGAATCCTACGCCATCACACGTTCAGAAAATTTTTCAGAAGAAACAAAACGTCGGATTGTTGGTGGAAACCAAGTGTTATCTCAAGGTTTTTCAGATGAAATCTATTTAAAAGGTCTAGCACTTCGAGATGCGATTTCAGACAATTTTGAAAAAGATTTTAAAGAAGTCGATATTATTGTATCGCCCGTAACACCAAACACACCTCCAAAAATTGGTAACAGTTTAAAAGATCCGCACGCGATGTATTTAAGTGATGCTTATACCGTTGGTTTTAGTTTAGGGCAATTACCAACCTTAACCATACCACAAGGCACAGAAACGGGCTTACAAATTACCGCCGCTAAAAATAATGACGAACTCGTTTTGAAGTTTGCTAACTTCTTAAAAGATACGATATAATGGAACTTGAACAATTAGACGCCGCTTTAAAAGCAAACGATTTAGAACTGGTTATCGGACTAGAAACACACGTTCGACTAAACACAAAAACGAAACTCTTTTGTTCTTGTCCAAACCAAGAAATAGATACGCCAAACCATAGTATTTGTTCAGTATGTACAGGACAAATGGGTGTGTTGCCTGCGATAAATAAAGAAGCTATCACTAAGGCTATTTATTTTGGAAAGGCTGTAAAATCATCGTTTGAAAACGAAGTAATTTCGTGGGATAGAAAACACTACGAATACCCAGACAACCCGAAAAACATACAAATTACGCAGTTTCATAATCCGGTTATTCCCGACGGACAAGTCTCATGTTTCAGAAATGATGGAAGTCAGTTTACCGTAAATTTAACTCAGGTTCACATAGAAGAGGATGCTGCAAAATTAGTGCACGAAAAAAACATTTCGTTAATAGATTTTAATAAAGCTGGTGTTCCTCTTATTGAAATTGTAACCGAACCATGTATTCGCCATATTGAAGACGCATCAACTTACGCACAATATATTCAACGTATTGTTCAGAATTTAAAAATAAGTGAAGCGAATCTTGAAAAGGGCGAGTTTAAATCGGATGTTTCTGTGTCTTTACGCAAAAAACATAGCTACAATTTAAATCCGCGTACCGAAATTAAAAACTTGAACTCTTTCAAGTTTATGGTAGACGCTTTAAAAGAGGAAGTAGAAAAACAATTAAATTACTACATAGAACATAAAGAGTTTAGACCAGAACAAACTACCGTACTTTGGGATGCCGATTTAAAGCAAACCAAAACAATGCGTAAAAAGGAGTTTGAAGCCGATTACCGTTTTATATCGGAGCCAGATTTACCTTTCGTGTCTATTAAAGAGGTTGTAGATTCTATTCATGTCGATATTAGCTCACTACCTTTTGCTGTTGAGTCTATCTTAATAAAAGGTGGTGTATTGCCTCAAGATGCTAAATTCTTTACGGCCGATTCATTACGTTCTAGCACGTTTATCGCTATAAACAACGTATTAAAAGACCCATCTTTTGTCGCTAAAACATTGGTGAATAATATTGGTGCCGATGAATATGCTGATATTCATAGAATTGATCACCTCATTGAAATTTTTCAACTCTTTAAAGATGAAAAGATAACATCGGTTTTAGTCCAAAACGCGATTACATCGTATCTAAAAGACAGAACCTTCGATTATAATAGCTATTTTAAAGAAAACACAATTTCAGAAGAAACTATTTTTGATGCGATAGCAAAAGTAATTTCAGAAAATGAAGCGATTGCGAACGATATTAAAGGTGGCAACCAAGGAAAAGCAGGTGTTTTAGTTGGAAAAGTGATAGCTATAATTGGTAAAGGCGCTTCTGGAAAGGTTATTCGTGAAGGTATTTTAAATCAGTTGCAAAGTACAAAGGGGAAAGTTCAAAGTTCTTCACAAACGTCGAATAACCAGCAACCAATAACCAATAACCAACAACCAACGACCAAACAAAAGGAAGAAGTGTTACCACAAATTCCTATCATCATCAAAGAGGAATATAGAACGCATTTAATTACAGATATTTCAGAAGTTAATATTTCAGAAAAAGTAACATTTGCAGGTTGGGTAGCGAGCGTAAGAGACCACGGAGAATTAATATTTATTGATTTACGTGATTCGAGTGCCGAAGTATTCCAAGTACGTTTAAGTAGAGAATCGTTCCCTAATTTAGATGAATTGGTAAAATTAAAACCAGAATCTGTTATCACGGTTAGCGGAACCATTGTACAAAGAAAAGAAGACGATTATAATCCAGCTTTACGCACCGGAAAAATAGAATTAGAGGCTTACGAATTAGATATTCTAAACCTATCGAGAACCTTACCTTTTGAAATTAAACGCGCTACAAAAACAAACGAAAACACCCGTTTTCAGTATAAATATTTAGATCATAGAAATGATGATGTGCGTCGTGTTATTGTAAACCGTCATAAAGTTATTAAGTTACTTCGTGATATTTTAGATAAACAAAATTTCTTGGAAATTGAAACCCCTATTTTAAGTGCTGGAACCGATGAAGGAGCAAGAGAATTTATTGTACCTTCAAGAAAACAGGCAGGCGCTTTTTACACCTTACCACAAGCACCTCAGCAATTTAAACAAATATTGATGGTAAGTGGTTACGAAAAGTATTTCCAGATTGCACGTTGCTTTAGAGACGAAGATTCTCGAGGTGATCGCCAACCAGAATTTACGCAATTAGATATAGAAATGGCTTATGCCAGCATGCAGCAAATAATGGATTTGAACACAAACATGTTCAATAAAATTGTTGAAAAAATATATGGTAACAAATGGATTTTACGTCCGTTTGAAGTCATTACCTATAAAGAGGCGATGGATAGCTATGGCTGCGACAGACCCGATTTACGATTTGGTTTAAAACTTCAAGACATTACAGATATTGTAAAAGACACCACATTCCAAGTGTTTAGTAAACCTATTGAAGAAGGTGGTATCGTAAAATGCATTAAAGTTTCTGCAAAAGAACAAGGAAACAAACGGTTATCCAAAGGGCAAATTGAGAAACTAACCGGAATTGCTCAACAACACGGTTTAGGTGGTTTGGCTTACATTATAGTAAACGAAACTGATTTACAATCGCCTATTATTAAATTTTTAGGAGAAGATATTGCTGCTGGTATTATTAAAACTACCAATGCGCAAGTTGGAGATATTGTGTTCTTCTCAGCTGCCGATTATGCTACCGCTAACAAAGCATTAGATGCTGTTAGACAAGAGTTAGGAAGCATGTTACGACTCATAAATCCTAAGGAATTAAGACCAGCTTGGGTGGTAGATTTCCCAATGTTTGAAAAAACAGATGAAGGCAGATGGACGTTTACTCACAACCCCTTTTCAATGCCTGCTGTTTATGATATCGAAAAACACATGAACGGTAAAGAAGACGAAATTGGTAGTATTATCGCGCAACAATACGATTTAATTTTGAATGGCTACGAAATTGGTGGCGGTTCTGTGCGTGCGCACAAACCTGAAATTTTAGAAGCTACCTACAGAAACATGGGCTACAACAAAGAAGAAATGCTTAAAAGCGTTGGGACCATGCATAAGGCCTTTCATTATGGAGCGCCACCTCATGGTGGAATCGCTTGGGGTGTTGATAGATTAATGATGATTTTAGAGAAAAAAGCATCGATACGTGAAGTCATGGCATTCCCTAAAACAGGTACGAGTGACGATTTATTATTTGGAGCGCCATCATTACTTTCAGACAAAAAAGTAGAAGAAATGAATGTGAGAATTATTAAAAAATAGATTATTTCAACAAATAGAATTATAAAAATGTTTCAGTATAACTGAAGCATTTTCTATTTTATCATTTAACTAGTTATAAAATTTAACATTTATCTAAAACTTTTATAAAAACTTTAAGAGTCTTTCAGCTTAACTTTAAAAAATTTAAAACTTAAAAACAAAAATCTTATGAAAAAGTTTACTCGTTATTCAACACTAGTCTTTGTATTTCTTATGCTTTTGTCCTTAAATGCCAAAGCACAAGAATTCAAAGGATTAGACAAAAGCCCCATGGATGCAAGTGCATATCCAAGTAGCAGCAAAGTGTCCGATAAATCAATAAAAGTGGTTTACAGCCGACCACAACTTAAAGGAAGAGATTTGTCAACATTGGCGCCAAACGGTAAAGTATGGAGAACAGGTGCTAACGAAGCAGCCGATATCGTGCTTTATAAAGACATGAAGTTTGCTGGAAAAGAGCTTAAAGCAGGGGAATATTCATTATTTACAATTCCTGGAGAGAAAGAATGGACGATTATTTTTAGTAAAGATATTAATGTTTGGGGTGCTTATTCTTATAATGAAGCCAATGATGTGCTTAGAGTAAAGGCTCCAGTTACATCAAGTAAGGAATCACTTGAAGCATTTTCCATCACTTTTGATGACAACGCTATGTATTTGGGTTGGGGAACGACCAGAGTTGCCGTACCTATCAGTAAGTAAAAAAAATTATGATATAGAAAAGCCCTGATTTTCAAGGCTTTTCTATTACGGAATATTTAAATATTTATGCGTTTGAAGCGATACTTTCCATTTAGGATTTCTCATCACGTAATCCACAATCTCTGGAATCACTTTATCGCGTTTACTCCATTCTGGTTGCATGTACAAAATGCAATTTTTATTCACCTTGTCGGCTTGTTCTTCCGCAAAGCGAAAATCATCTTTATTGTAAATAATTACCTTTAATTCATGTGCTTTTTCATAAACTTCAGGAGTCGGTAATTTTAATTTTTTAGGCGACAAACAAATCCAATCCCAGGTTCCTGTTAATTTATAAGCTCCAGATGTTTCTATATGAACTTGTAAACCTTCAGCTTTTAACTTCGAGGTTAAAAATGTCATATCCCAAGTTAATGGTTCACCTCCGGTAATTACGATCGTATCACTATATTTTTTAGCATTTTCAACAATTTTAACAGCACTTGTTGGCGGATGCAAATTGGCATTCCAGCTTTCTTTAACATCACACCAATGGCAACCCACATCGCAGCCACCAACTCTAATAAAATAAGCAGCTGTTCCTTTGTGAAATCCCTCTCCTTGAATGGTATAAAACTCCTCCATTAAAGGCAGCATCTCGCCTTTATCAACTAAATTTTGAATCTCTTTTTGCATAAGTGTGCAAAGATACTATTTTGCTTACTAAATGTTGATAGTTTTATTTACGTTGTTTGTATGAATTCAATAGGAATAGTTATTTTTATGCAAAATTATCAAGAATGAGTAATAAAGAAGCGTTTTTAAAATATATAAACGATGGCAATACCACCAAAGGTGATTTTATTCCTGTTGGTGCAGCCATGTTAGACGGTGAAACCATTACGGGAGCTCATGTAAAAATCCCTTTAAAAACTTTAAATCGTCACGGTTTAATTGCCGGTGCTACGGGTACAGGTAAAACGAAATCATTACAAGTATTAGCAGAAAATTTAAGTGACAAAGGAATTCCTGTTTTACTTATGGACATTAAAGGTGATTTAAGTGGTTTGGCCCAACCAAGTCCTGGTCATCCAAAAATTGATGAACGAATGGAAAAGATTGGCTTACCATTTGAAGCTAAATCGTTTCCTGTAGAGGTTTTAACGTTATCAGAACAAAATGGGGTTCGTTTAAGAGCAACTGTTAGTGAATTTGGACCCGTACTTCTTTCAAGAATTTTAGATTTATCTGAAACGCAAGCTGGCGTTGTTGCTGTTATTTTTCAGTATTGCGACAACAACAAAATGCCTATTCTAGATTTAAAAGATTTTAAAAAGATTTTACAATACGCAACACAAGAAGGTAAAGAAGAATTTGACGACGCGTATGGCAGGATTTCTACCGCTTCTACAGGTGCTATTTTAAGAAAAATCATAGAACTTGAACAACAAGGTGCCGATTTATTTTTTGGAGAAACTTCGTTTGAGGTTGATGATTTGTTGAGAATTAATGACGAAGGTCGTGGCTATATTAATATTATGAGGCTGACTGATATTCAAGATAGACCCAAGTTATTTTCTACGTTTATGTTGAGTTTGTTGGCAGAAATTTATTCTACATTTCCTGAACAAGGTGATAGCGACCGACCAGAATTAATTATCTTTATAGACGAAGCGCATTTAATTTTTAATGAAGCCTCTAAAGCATTACTTAGTCAAATTGAAAGTATTGTAAAATTAATACGAAGTAAAGGCGTTGGCCTCTATTTTGTAACGCAAAACCCAACCGATGTTCCTGAAGCTATTTTAGGACAATTAGGTTTAAAAATTCAACATGCGCTAAGAGCCTTTACAGCCAACGATAGAAAAGCTATTAAATTGACGGCACAAAACTATCCAGACTCTGAGTATTACGACACTACCGAAGTACTTACATCGCTTGGAATTGGTGAAGCGCTGGTTTCTGCTCTTGATGAAAAAGGGCGCCCTACTCCATTAGCCGCGACCATGATGCGCGCTCCAATGAGTAGAATGGATGTTTTAACAGATACCGAATTAAGCAGTTTACTTTCAAAGTCAAAACTAGTTAAAAAGTACAATGAAACTATTGACCGAGAAAGTGCTTATGAAATGCTGAATGAAAAGATAGAAAAAGCTGAAGCTGAAGAAGCCAAAGAAAAAGCAAGACAGGAAAAAGAAGCGCTTAAGAAAGCAGAATCAAAACAAAGAACAACAACAAGTTCAAGAAGACGAAGTACCGCAATGAATCCTGTTGTTAAAGTCCTAACAAGTGCTACTTTTATAAGAAGCGTTTTTGGCATTTTAACCAAAGTTTTAAAAAAATAATTCATTAATCAATTAATTTTAAGTCCCACATGAACAAATCATTTTTATTTTTTAGTCTTATTTTATGTATTGTTTCAAGTTGCAAACAAGAACAAGATCCTTTTCAAATAGGTAAACAACATATTGGATTGCTTACGGATTCAACACAGGTAAAAGATCTTAAAGCTATTTATGCAAATGACTCTCTCGTAAATTATAATGGCAATCAATTTACAGGACTGATTAATGATATTGATGTTTTTGAAAAAGGAGGCAAAAAATTATTAAGCATAAGTCCACGTAACCCGTCTGATTCCACCTCATATATTCAAAGCGTTAGAGTTTTTGATCCTCGCTTTAAAACTGAAAAAAACGTTTCTGCAGAAAGCACATTTAAAGACATTTCTAAAAATTATAAAATATCACGAATCGATAATTTAATAAATACCATTGTTGTTTCCGTGAATGAAATAAATGCTTCATTCACCATTGATAAGGAAGAATTACCTGCCAATATGCGCTTTGATAGGAGTTTATCTATTGAAGCAACTCATATTCCAGACAATGCTAAAATCAAGTATTTTTTCTTGAATTGGAGCAAAACTAAGTAACCAGAAAACACAATGAATCCAATTTTTTCAAAAATATTAATTGATGTTGCTCGTAAAAAACTCGGGGCAAAAAAGGGTTCGAAAAGTGTAAGTGACAAAGAAATTAAACCTATTGTAAAAAATCTTCAGGTAGAATTATCGCATGCTATCCAAGACTATATTTTTATAATTATTGGTGTTTTTTCAGCAGGTTTTGGTTTAAAAGGCTTTTTATTACCCAATAAGTTTATTGATGGTGGTGCTACAGGTATCTCGCTACTTTTAGGAAATATTACAACACTTGATTTAAGCATACTATTGATATTAGTAAACCTTCCTTTTTTGATTCTGGCTTCTAAAACTATTAATTTTAAATTCGCCATTAAAAGCGTCATAGCCATTACACTTTTGGCTATTGTTGTACATTTTGTTGAGTACCCAATTATTACAGAAGACAAATTACTTATTGCTGTATTTGGCGGTTTCTTCTTAGGATTAGGAATTGGGATGTCGATGAGAGGTGGTAGTGTAATTGATGGCACCGAGGTTCTAGCTATTTTTTTAAGCAGAAAATTATCTTTAACGATTGGGGATGTTTTATTAGTTATCAATATTATTATATTTTCTTTTGGCGCCTATATTCTATCTGTTGAGACAGCCCTTTACGCCATTCTTACGTATCTAGCGGCAGCAAAAACGGTAGACTTTGTAGTAGATGGTGTTGAAGAATATGTAGGTGTTACTATTATTTCTAATGAGAATAAAGCAATCCGAACTATGCTTATTGAAAAGTTACAACGCGCTTGCACTATTTACGCTGGAAAAGGAGGATTTGGAAAACATAAAGAAAGTTATGATAAAGATATTATCTACACCGTGGTTACACGTCTGGAACTTGCAAAACTACAAACTGAAATAGATAAGATTGATAGAAATGCCTTTATAGTCATGGGCACAGTAAAAGATTTAAAAGGAGGTATGATTAAAAGAAAACCTCTAAAAAAATAATAAGAAACACAAATGAAAAAATACACTATTCAAAATAATCCTTTTGTAGTGCCAACAACAGATGGCAAAGTCATTAAAGAGCATTTTGGTTTAGCTTCAGATGGAAATTCTAAAATAAGCATTGCTCATATGATTGCACCTGCAGGCTGGAGCGAACCTTTTCAAATACCAGAATTTGAAGAATTCACGTTCATCATAAAAGGAAAAAAACAATTTATTATTGAAGATGAAACCATCGTCTTGGAAGCAGGACAATCTATTAAAATTGAAAAAAACACCAGAGTTCAATATTCCAATCCATTTACAGAACCTTGCGAATATTTAGCGATTTGTAAACCTGCTTTTTCGATAGACAAAGTTAACAGAGAAGATTAATGGCTTCTATTTTTGTAAAACTTGTAGGCCTATCAATTAATGGGTTAAGTTATATTTCAAAAAACTATGCCGCCGATAAAGCCTTATCCTTATTTTCAAAACCTAGAAAAGGTCAAATAACTAAAATACAAACTGAATTTCTGAAAACTTCGGTCAAGGAAACGCTTTATTATGAGGACTTTGAAATAATGACATACAAGTGGCCTGGAAACAAACAAACTATATTATTGGCCCATGGTTGGGAAAGTAATTCGGGCAGATGGAAACCTCTTGCAAAGCACCTAAAAAAGAAAAATTATACTATTATTTGTTTAGATGCGCCAGCGCATGGTAACTCCGGAAGTGCGCATTTCAATGCTATTTTGTATTCAGAATTCATCAATATAGCTGCCCAACATTTTAAACCAGATATTATTATTGGGCATTCTGTTGGTGGTATGGCTGCTGTTTTTTTTCAACACAAATACCAACTACAACATTTAAAAAAATTAGTGCTTCTTGGTGCGCCCTCAGAATTTACAGGTGTTTTCAAAAGCTATACCGACATGTTAAGTTATAATCAACGCGTTATAAAGCAAATTAATAAGATTATTCTAGAACGCTTTGGAGCATTACCTGAATCCTTTTCAACCGCAACATACATTAAAAAAATTGATGCAGAAGGCCTGATTATTCATGATGAAGACGATAAGATTATTCCCTACAACGATGCGCTTCTCATTAAAAATAATTATAAAAACAGTCAACTTATCACCACAAAAGGTTTGGGACATTCTCTTAATCATAAAAGCGTAACATTACATATTTCGGAGTTTATTGATGATTAAACTTATTATCTTTGTTCTATGGAAGAACCTTTAAAACGAATTAATAAATATTTAAGCGAAGTAGGCTATTGTTCTCGTAGAGAAGCGGATAAACTTATTGAAGCAGGCCGTGTTACTATTAATGATGAAGTGCCTGAAATGGGAACCAAAATAACTCCAAACGACCGTGTTTCTGTAGATGGAAAACCCATAGAAAACACTAAAGAATCGTTTGTTTATTTGGCGTTTAACAAACCTGTTGGTATTGTTTGCACTACCGATACCTCTGTTGAAAAAGATAATATTATTGATTTTATTAACTACCCAAAACGTATTTTCCCTATTGGAAGGTTGGACAAACCCAGTGAAGGCTTAATTCTTCTTACTGATGATGGTGACATTGTCAATAAAATTCTTCGCGCTAGTAATAATCACGAAAAAGAATATCTTGTAAAAGTTGATAAACCTATCTCTCAAACCTTCATTGAACGGATGTCTGAAGGCATTCCGTTAGCGGACTTAAACCGAACCACAAAAAAATGTAAGGTTAAAAAAGTAAATACTTACGAATTTAAAATTATTCTAACACAAGGTTTAAACCGGCAAATTCGACGTATGTGTGAGTATTTAAATTATGAAGTTGAGACACTTAAACGTATTCGAATTATGAATATCGAGCTCGATATGCCACTTGGAACGTATCGAGAATTAACAACAGAAGAACTTAAAGAACTGAATGTTTTAATTGAAGATTCAACCAAAAGTTATAGTCCAACATCTCAAAAAACATCTAAAAAATGACATCCATTTCTCCATTTCATTTAGCCATTCCTGTTCATAATTTAGCAGACTGCAGACTATTTTATAGAGACGTTTTAGGCTGCGAAGAAGGACGAAGTAGCGACCATTGGGTAGATTTTAATTTCTTTGGGCACCAATTGGTGATTCATTATAAACCCAAAAAAGAAGAATCAGAATTACATACCAATCCAGTAGACGGAAAAGACGTTCCTGTACCTCATTTTGGAGTAGTGTTGCCTTGGAATGATTTTCAAACGTTTGCAGACCATTTAAAATCGAAAAACATTCAATTTGTTATTGAACCTTATATTCGATTTGAGGGACAAGTTGGAGAACAAGCTACCATGTTTTTTTATGACCCTGCAGGAAATGCTTTAGAATTTAAAGCTTTTAAAGATTTAAGTCAGTTGTTTGCTAAATAAACTGTTACTTTAAGTGACGCTCTCTTGCTAACAATGTGTTTTTTAACAACATAGCAATTGTCATTGGACCTACACCTCCTGGCACAGGCGTTATATAACTGGCCTTTTTACTAACACTTTCAAAATGAACATCTCCAGCAAGACGATATCCAGTCTTTTTTGTGGCGTCTGGTACTCGTGTAATTCCCACATCAATAATTACAACGTCCTCTTTAACCATGCCACCAGTTAAAAATTCAGATATTCCAATGGCAGCAACAATAATATCGGCATTTCGTGTAATCTCTTCTAAATTTTTAGAGCGACTATGAACTACTGTAACGGTAGCATCACCAGCCTTACGTTTTTGACTCATAAGGATACTCATTGGGCGGCCAACAATATGACTTCTACCCATAACGACTACATTTTTTCCTGAAGTTTCAACTTGATAACGCTCCAATAATTCTAATATTCCAAACGGTGTAGCTGGTAAAAATGTTGGTAAGTCTAAAGCCATTTTCCCAACGTTTACAGGATGAAATCCGTCAACATCCTTATCTGGGTTTACAGCCATTAAAACTTTTTGCTCGTCGATTTGTTTTGGCAATGGTAGCTGTACAATAAAGCCATCTATATCAGTATTGCTATTGAGTTCTTGTATTTTTTCGAGTAATTCGCTTTCGGTAGTATATTCAGGTAATTCAATTAGCGTGGAGTTAAATCCAATACGCTCGCATGCTTTTACCTTTGCGTTTACGTAGGTCATACTAGCGCCATCAGACCCAACTAAAATAGCGGCTAGGTGAGGTACTTTTTCGCCTTTAGAAATCATTGCTGATACATGCTCTGCAATTTCATCTTTTATGTCGTTACTAACTTTTTTACCGTCTAAAATTGTCATATTCATTAAGTTTTCAGTCACAGTCATGGTCGAAGTTTTTCACTCTCCTGAACACCTTTCCTGCAAATAATTATCTATTCTATTTTTACTCCAAACTTCGATGGATTATGAATCATAAAATTTAGTAGTTTACCAATCTCTTTTCCTTCTTTAGAAAATTTAGAATAATCTTCATCTGAAATATATTTACAGGACAATGCAAAATCTAACCAGGTATTAGTTTCTGAATTTTCAGCATCAGCATCAGTAAGTTTACTAACAAAATGTTTAGGATATCTTCTCTTTCTATAAGCTTCAGATATGTTTGCACAAACTGAACGCGAGCTTCGTCTTATTTGATCTGTCAAAGAATATGTCTCCTCTTTTGGAAAAGATTTTGAAATTTCAAAAATAGCCATCGCTAAATCAAACGATTTTTGATAAGCTAGTAGTTTTTTGAAATCCATTACTTTTATTATATAAAACTGAAAACTGCGACTGCAAACTTATATTAACGCATATTCTGCATCATTTGCATCATTTTCTTTCCGCCGCCGCCTTGCATCATTTTCATCATTTTGCTCATTTGGTTAAATTGCTTTAACAACTGATTAACTTGCTGAACAGAAGTTCCTGAACCTTTTCCAATACGCTTTTTTCTACTTGCATTAATAACCGAAGGATTTGTTCTTTCTAATGGAGTCATAGAATGAATAATGGCTTCAATTCCTTTAAAGGCATCATCGTCAATATCAACATCTTTAAGCATTTTTCCAGCACCAGGAATCATCCCCATCAAATCTTTCATGTTCCCCATTTTCTTGATTTGCTGAATTTGCTTTAAGAAATCATCAAACCCAAACTGGTTTTTGGCTATTTTCTTTTGAAGTTTTCTCGCCTCGACTTCATCAAACTGCTCTTGTGCCCGTTCAACTAAAGACACTACATCACCCATACCAAGAATACGGTCTGCCATACGTGACGGATAGAACACATCAATCGCTTCCATTTTCTCGCCTGTACCAATAAACTTAATTGGTTTATTAACTACAGATTTTATAGATATAGCAGCTCCACCGCGGGTATCACCATCTAATTTAGTAAGAATAACACCATCAAAATTCAACACATCGTTAAACGACTTTGCTGTATTGACGGCATCTTGCCCTGTCATTGAATCAACTACAAACAATGTTTCTTGTGGTTGAATAGCTTTATGAATGTTTGATATCTCGGTCATCATCACCTCATCAACAGCTAAACGACCAGCAGTATCTATAATAACCACATTAAACCCGTTAGCTTTTGCATGGGCAATACCAGCTTTTGCTATGGCGACAGGATCTGTATTTCCTTTATCACTAAAAACCTCAACATTAATTTGATCTCCAACAACATGCAATTGGTCTATTGCCGCAGGACGATACACATCGCAGGCGACTAACAAAGGCTTTTTTGTTTTTTTATTTTTAAGATAATTGGCGAGTTTACCAGAAAACGTTGTTTTACCAGAACCCTGTAAACCCGACATTAAAATAACACTTGGCGTTCCAGAAAGATTGATACCTTCAGCATCGCCTCCCATCAATTCGGTTAACTCGTCTTTAACGATTTTCACCATTAATTGACCAGGCTGTAATGTTGTTAATACATTTTGACCGAGTGCTTTTTCCTTAACTTTTACAGTAAATTCTTTAGCTATTTTAAAGTTAACATCGGCATCTAAAAGGGCTCTCCTCACCTCTTTTAGAGTCTCTGCAACATTTACTTCTGTAATACTTCCATGTCCTTTTAAAACATGTAACGCTTTATCTAACTTCTCGCTTAAATTATTAAACATAGTTCCTTTTCAATTTTTAAGATGCGCAAATTTAAGGATTTGAAGTGTATTATAGAAGTATCATTCTATAAAAATAAAAAGCTGCCAAAACATATGTTTTGACAGCCTTTATAAAGGAAACTTAAATAAATAATTAACCTAACCAACCGAATATGAAAGTCTCCCTTTTATTTATTTTATTTCAAGAACTAATATTCGTTCTACCTCACCAGTAAAACTATAATCTTTAAGCTCTATTCTGGTTTGTGAAATTTCTTTAATTCTCCAACGATGGTTTAATACTTGAAATGGTACTTCTATGCCAAAGTTTAATCCTAAAAATAAGCCATCATTTCTGTATGCTAACCACGATCCATCAATTAAACCGTTATTAGGATCGGTTACTGCAACAGCACCACTTTCAAGGAAATTTATAGTATACATAAAATAGTCGCTTGTTTTATCAACATCACCATCTTGATATAGGGCTACTTGCCAATCTGATGAAATAATGACATCATTGATATAGTTTATATCATTATCTCCATCAGGACAATATCGTCTTATAATCATAGAGTTGGTTAAACTTTCGAGCTTTATTAAATCTGGTTCTAAAAATGCTACTAACCATTCTAATTCTAAATCTGGCCTTCCATCTAAATGAATTTGTAATACAAACCCAAGATTAGCGTCTTGGACTTCCCATGTTCCTGTTACAAGTTCTCCTTGCACTCTTAATTTTACAACGCCATCATCTTCAAATTTTAATGGAGTTCCTATATAATCGCTTTCCTTATCGGTTCCAGCAATTCTTAAACGTTCAATACGCCAGAAACATTCTTTTAAATAGTTTTCTATTCTAGTTTTAGTTTGATCAAAAACGATATCGCAATTTTTTGCTAAAATAATTTTGTTTCCACCTTCTGCTAGAAGTTTGATTCTTCCGTATTCAATATCATACACTAACCATTCTAATGTAAAATCCTCTGCACCTTCTAATTGAAGATTAATCATAGCGCCCTTATCTGTGAGTCTTGTAGTCCAAGTTCCTGAATACACTTCACCATTTCTAGCTCGTACTTTAACAACACCATCTTCATTAAATATCATCAAATATTCACGGTATTTATCACTTAATTCAACGGCATTTCTATTAAAATCTCGCACAACCCATGGGCAGGTTACCAATAAAGCATCTAAGCGCTCTAAGGTAAAGTCTGTATCATGGTAATCATTATCATCATCTTCATCACAAGCATTTTTAGCTTCTTCAATAGTGTTTTGTAATTCTAAATTATTATACACAGAAATTGTAGATCCATCTGATAAAACCATTGTTACAGGAAAATCAAGACTTGCAAATACTTCACCTTGCTTAACTCGGTGAATAAACATAAATAACTGTCTATCGTTTTCTATTGTAATATTATCAATAACCTGAAATTGGGTGTTATAAACTGAAAACGAAATAGGGTATTGAAAATCGATACATTCTATATCATCATCAGGCTGGTTATTATCTTGGCATTGAGCAATTAGATTTTCTAAGGCCTGACGATCTTCAAGAACTATTTCAGAATGATCTGCTAAAATAATGGTAATTGGAAAAACAATATCAAGATTATCATTATCATCTTCAAATTCATCAAAAATGGTTTTAATAACTTGATAATCGTCTTCAGAATCTATAGTAATTTCAACACCATTAGCTATCACTGTTACTGGTAATTCAACAGACATGCAACTGGCTTTGTCAATTATATTGTCTTTAGACCCATCCATTTTGGCAGCAGAACTGATTAATGTTGTTAATTCTGAATCGGCAACCAACGCTTCTGATTCTGCTGGTGGCGTTACATCAACAACTTCTTGTTGACAAGACATTAAAAAAGAAAGGGCAAAAAGAGGTAATAAGAAAAGAAATTTAAGTTTAGTTTTCATATTTAGTAATTTTGGGTTAAACATAGCATTTTGATTATAGAACATCTTAATAATAAAAATTCCTACCCTATGTTTAGTTTTTTTTTACTTTAGTGCAAACTATCACCAATAATAATGGGGAAACAGCTACATGACACTATTTGCGAAGAGTCTATTTTTTCGTCAATATTCAATAAACACTCTAAAGATTTACATAACTTTTTATATTATAAGTTTGGCGAGTTGCTTAACCCTAAAGATAAAGTACAAGAAGCTTTTATTAAACTTTGGCAAAATTGCTCAAAAATATCTCCTGATAAAGCTAAAAGTTTTTTGTTCACCACCGCGAATAATTTAATGCTTAATGAAATTGCCCACCAAAAGGTCGTTTTAAAACACCAACAAACAAAGCCAAAAACATACACCAATGAAAATCCTGAATTTTTAATGCAGGAAGATGAATATATGCAAAAACTCCAAAAGGCACTTTCTAATTTAACAGAAGCGCAACGGGTTGCTTTTTTAATGAATAGAATTGAAGGAAAACGTTTTAAAGAAATAGCAGAACTATTAAACATATCGACTAAGGCTGTTGAAAAACGTATTTACGGAGCTTTAGAAAAATTACGGAAGGATATTAAAGAATTATAAGTAATAAAAATAATTTTAATTCTAGGTAGGAAAAAAATAAAGTTAACTGTTATATAGTTGTATTAAAGATTATGAAACGAGAAATTTTAATATCAAAATGGCTAGATAATGATCTGAATGATCAAGATCTTGAAGCGTTTAAAAACCTTGAAGACTATGATGATTTGGTAAAATTATCTAATAATGTTAAAGCTTTTAAAGCAGATGATTACAATGCTTCTGAAGAGCTAGATCGTGCTTTAAAGACTATTAGAGAGAATACAACAACACATTGGTTTAAACCCGCCGTGCGTGTTGCAGCCATACTTGCTGTTTGTTTTAGTTTATACTATTACACAACTACTTTAGATACTACTATTTCTACAGATGTAGCTCAAAAAACAACTATTGAATTACCTGATGCGTCTATCGTTTCCTTAAATGCTAAAACGGTTTTGTCCTATAATAAAAAATCTTGGAAAGATGAACGTGATGTTGAACTCAATGGCGAAGCGTTTTTTAAGGTAGCCAAAGGTTCTTCGTTTAACGTAAAAACAACCTCTGGAACAGTTACCGTATATGGCACTCAATTTAATGTAAAACAAAGAAACCACTATTTTGAAGTTATTTGCTACGAAGGCATCGTTGGCGTTACTTATAATTCTCAACTTACAAAATTAAAGGCTGGAGACAGCTTTTTAATTATTGATGGGAAACTAATTGCTAAAGAAAAAGAAGCTAGTTCAACGCCTTCGTGGTTAAATAATGAAAGTCAGTTTAAAAGTTTGCCGTATAAAGAGGTATTGTCTGAGTTTGAAAGACAATACAAGGTGACCTTTAAACTTGAAAACATTGATATAAACCAATTATTTACTGGTAGTTTTGCTCATAATAATATAGATATTGCATTAAAATCAATTACACTTCCCTTACATTTAACATTTAGTAAAACCAATAATACTGTTATACTTAAACGTGAGTAGTAAAGGTTATCTTTCTCTTTTCATTTTTTTATTTTTTTTGAATGTTACGATACTAAAAGCGCAAACTATTCAAGAAGAAAAGCAATCTCTTATTGCTGTTTTAAAAACTCTAGAAAGGCGATACAATATTCGTTTTTCATATATAGATAAAACTATTAAAGACAAGAAAACCATCTTACCATCAGATGGATTAACTATTGAAGATGTTTTAAATATTTTAAAGAATGAAACCGATTTAGACTTTCAGATTTTAGATAACCGATTTGTGGTTATTAAAGATTTTGACACCCCAAAAGTATCTGTTATAACACAACAACTTGATGAAATTATTATAAACAATTACCTTACTAAAGGTATTACTAAACTCAATGATGGAACAACAACCATAAAACCAGAAACTTTTGGAATTCTTCCCGGACTTATTGAACCAGATATTCTACAAACTATACAAGCGCTCCCGGGGGTTTATAGTATTGATGAAACGGTTTCAAATATTAATATAAGAGGTGGCACCCACGATCAGAATTTATTTCTTTGGGATGGTATAAAAATGTACCAATCTGGTCATTTCTTCGGATTAATTTCTGCTTTCAATCCATACACAACCAAACAGGTTAATATCTCTAAAAATGGTACAAGAGCAAAATATGGCGACGGTATATCAAGTGTTATCGATATGCAACTTTCAGATAATATTGATAATAAATTTAAAGCCGGAGCGGGTTTTAATTTAATTAATGCAGATGCCTATGCTAAAATTCCTTTGTCAAAAAAGACCGAACTACAACTATCAACAAGACGTTCATTAACCGATTTAATTGTTACACCAACCTATGACCAATATTTTAAACGGGTTTTTCAAGATTCTGATTTAACTGATACCAAAGATGACAATTATTCTATCTCAAAAAATGAAGACTTCTATTTTTATGATGTCACCGCAAAATTTTTATACGATATCACCAAAAAAGATCGCATTAGAGTTCATTTTTTAAATGTCAATAACAACTTAAATTATGATGAACAGTCTACTGTCAATGATAATAGCGAAGCTCTAAACAGTAAATTATCACAACAAAATCTTGCCACAGGAATTACTTACACCAAAGATTGGAGCAACACTTTATCAACTTCAGCTCAAGTTTACATGTCTAATTACAATTTAGACGCCACTAATTTTGACATCCTTAACAATCAGCGCTTAATTCAAGAAAACAAAGTCACTGATTACTCTTCTAAACTTGATGTTAATTATGAAGTCAATCATCAATTAAAATTTAATAGTGGTTATCAATTTTCTGAAATAGGTGTTAGCAATCTTGAAGACGTAAATAATCCTATTTTTAGAAGCTATATCAAAGAAGTGATTCGAAGTCATGCTCTTTATGCTGAAACCTCTCTTCTATCTAATAGTGCAAAAACCAATTTAAAATTGGGTACACGCGTTAATTATTACCAAAAATTTAATCTTATTTTGGTAGAACCACGTCTTAGTTTTAGTCAACGATTTTTAAACGATTTCAGATTTGAAATTTTAGGAGAATTAAAAAGTCAGACAACCTCTCAAATTATAGACTTACAAAATGACTTTTTAGGCATTGAAAAACGTCGATGGATTTTATCAAATAATAGTGATATCCCTGTTATTAAGAGCAAGCAACTATCCGCAGGCATTCACTATCACAAAAATAAGTTGCTCGTTAGTGCCGAAACCTATATAAAATATGTCGAAGGAGTTACGACACGAAGTCAAGGATTTCAAAACCAATATCAATTTGTAAAAGACATTGGAAGCTACCAAATTAAAGGAGTTGATCTGCTAGTGAACAAACAATTTAATGATGTGGTTAGCACCTGGATTGGCTATTCTTACAGTAAAAATGATTATACATTTAGCACCGTAAACAATGGCAACTCCTTCCCTAACAATGTTGACATTCGTCATACCCTTACTTTGGCAGGAACCTATACGTATAACAACCTTAAGTTAGCTTTGGGTCTCAACTGGCATTCAGGAAAACCTACTACTAATCCAATAGTTAATAACGAAATGGTGGATGGCTCTATTAATTATGAATCGCCAAACAGTTCTCATTTAAAAGATTATTTGCGTACAGATTGTTCTGCAACGTATGATTTTAACATATCAAATAATACGCTTGCAACTATTGGCGCTTCCATTTGGAACGTTACCAATAAAAAAAATGTAATTAACACCTACTATACTTTAGAAGACAACGATGTTGTGAGTAAAATTGAAAATCTGTCACTTGGTATTACCCCAAATGTTAGCTTCAGATTGCAGTTTTAACCTAATATTCTTATATTTATTAAGTTACATAAGCAATTTCAACCAACCAATATTTTAAATTATGAAAACTCAACCACATCTTTTCCCTTTCAAGAACATCTTATTGCCACTTTTAATTATAAGTTTTACGGCGACTTTGTATTCCTGTAAATTTGATAAAAAAGAAAGAAAACCTGAAGAACCTAAAATTGAAAACGAGCAGGTTATTAATATTCTTACTGAAAATATGGATTTTCAAATGGCTGATACCATTCCTTCAGGTTGGAACACTTTTAGATACAAAAATGCCTCAACACAAACTCACTTTTTTCTGATAGATAAATATCCTGAAGGCATAACTTTAGATAGCGTAAAAGCTCGCGTTTTACCTCCATTTGACAAAGGCATGAAGCTTATTAATGAAGGCAATGCAGAAGAGGGCTTTGCGCAATTTGGAAAACTTCCAGCTTGGTTTATGGAAATGAAAAATTATGGAGGCTCTGGTTTAATTTCACCTGGTCTTGTCACTGAAACAACCGTAAAACTTAATCCTGGATATTATATTATAGAATGTTATGTAAAAATGAGTAATGGTGTTTGGCATACCTCAATGGGAATGGCAACAGAGGTTATCGTTTCTGAAACTAATTCTGGAAACATAGAGCCTAAAGCTGATATTGCAATTACTATTTCAAGTACAGAAGGTATTGTTTTTAATGACTCCATTAGCAAAGGGCCTCATACATTTTCAGTTTTTTATAAAGATCAAATTGCACATGAAAACTTTACAGGTCATGATGTCAATTTAGCTAAATTGAGCGACAATGCTGATTTAGATGAAATTAATAATTGGATGGATTGGTCTAAACCAAAAGGTCTCATTGAACCTGCTCCAAAAGGAGTTACTTTTCTAGGAGGTGTTAATAACATGATAGCCGGAGATACAGGATATTTTACTGTAAATCTAGAGCCAGGTCGTTACATCTTGATATCAGAAGTACCAAATCCGGCAAGTAAGAATATGCTAAAAACATTTATAGTCTCAGAGTAAGTAACATATATTTTATGAAACCACTAAAAAAAGAAGATATCAATCAAGACGTTTTTGATTTATACGACGATTATGCTCATAACAAAATAGACAGACGTCAGTTTGTTGAAAAATTATCCCTTTACGCTATTGGCGGATTAACCGTGTCTTCTTTGCTAAGTTTTATTAATCCTAATTATGTGGATAACCTTTTAGTAAAACCAGACGATAATCGTATCGATTCTGATTATATTACTTACGATTCTCCAAAAGGTGGAGGCACAATCAAAGGACTTTTATCAAAACCTAATAATAGCAAAACGAAATTTCCAGGTATTATTGTCGTGCATGAAAACCGTGGTTTAAATCCTTATATTGAAGACGTTGGAAGACGTACAGCCGTTGATGGTTTTATTTCCTTAGCTCCAGATGCTTTAACACCACTTGGTGGGTATCCGGGCAATGATGATGATGGTAGGGCTTTACAACGCCAACGTGACCGCTACGAGATGCTTGAAGATTTTATCGCAGCTTTTAACTATTTAAAAACTCATGAACATTGCGATGGCAATATAGGTGTTGTTGGTTTTTGTTTTGGTGGCTGGATTGCCAATATGATGGCTGTAAAACTTCCCGACCTTAAAGCGGCCGTGCCTTTTTATGGCGGACAACCATCTGCCGAAGAAACAGCACAAATAAAAGCACCATTATTGTTGCAATATGCTGGATTAGATACACGAGTTAATGCGGGTTGGCCAGATTATGAAATTGCTTTAAAAGAAAACAATGTTGAACATACTGCTTATATCTATCCTGATGTTAATCACGGGTTTCATAACAATACCACTCCGCGATATGATGAAGCAGCAGCCACTTTAGCTTGGGAGCGTACGATTGCTTTTTTTAAGGAGAAGCTTGCATAAATTTAATATCCATTCTTAAACAATTATTTTGTTAGAAAAAAAATTATAACTTCGTTTACAAATATGCTAATTACTAGTATTTCGAAAAATTAATCGGGCCAATGAAAAATTTTATAATTCTTTGCGTTGTTATTCTATCATCAGGAGCATGCACCAATCCATCAGAAAAAAAGTTTGCAAACATAAAGGGAATAGATTCTTCAATACGCCCTGGCGATAATTTTTTTAAATATGTAAATGGCAAATGGTACGATTCTATACAAATTCCAAACACCCAAGCAGGCGTTGGGGCTTATATGTTTATGAACTATCCCCAAAGGATTCGCTTACAAAGTATTTTAGATAGCGTTTCAAAAAGTAATAACAAAGCAGGAAGCATTGGACAAAAAGTAGGTGATTTTTACGCATCGGGTATGGATACCGTTACCATTAACAAACGCGGTTATAATCCAATCAAGCCTATACTAGACAAAATTGAGTCTATTAATGATATTCACTCATTATTGATGTTCGTAGCTGATGAAACTAAAGTATACAATACTTCTATGGTAGCTTTTGGAGTATCTCCCGATGATCAAAATAGCAATATGAATATTGCCCATGTATATCAAACAGGTATAGGCTTGCCCGATAGAGATTATTATTTCAAATCAGATTCATCAACCGTGGTCATACAAGAAGCCTACAAAAAATATCTTGCTACTTTATTTGAACTAACCGGTAGTAATGCCGAGGATGGAAAAAAAGAGGCTAATCTAGTTTACAATATTGACAAGCAACTCGCCGCTTCTCATAAAACAAGGGTTGAACTTCGAGATGTAAAAGCAAATTACAATAAGATGTCTGTCACTGATCTTGAAAAAAGCCATCCCAACATTGGTTGGACTAATTTCCTAAAGCATTTAGGTGCCCAAACCGATTCTATCGATGTCGGCCAACCTGCTTATTATGACAAACTGAACGAACTTCTAAAGTCTATACCAATTCAAGATTGGAAAGTTTACCTGAAAGCAAATTCTATCAGTAATTATGCAACCGACTTGAGTAATACTTTTGTCGATGCTGCATTTGAGTTTACCAAAGTACTCTCAGGACAGTCAGTACAAAAGTCACGTGGCGAAAAAATGGCCAATGCTGTAGACAATTATCTGGGCGAAGCCCTAGGACAATTGTATGTAAAGAAATATTTTTCAGAAGATGCCAAGAAACGGATGCTAGAACTGGTGAATAATGTACAAAAGGCATATGCAGTTAGAATCGATAAGTTAGAGTGGATGAGCGACAGCACTAAACAAAAAGCTAAGGAAAAACTGTTTGCCATCACCAAAAAAATAGGGTATCCCGATACATGGAAAGATTACAACGCTGTGCATGTTACAAGAACTACCTATTTTGAGAATGTGGTATCGGCTTCCGCTGCTGCATATCAGCGTAAATTGAGAAAATTAGGTAAACCTGTTGATAAGACAGAATGGTTTACAACACCTTCAACCGTTACCGCCTATAATAATCCTTCTGCTAATGAGATTGTCTTTCCTGCTGGTATTTTACAAGCTCCTTATTTTGATAACCTTGCAGATGATGCGCTTAATTATGGCGGAATTGGTATGGTTATAGGACATGAAATAACTCATACTTTTGATGATCAGGGTGCACAATATGATAAAAATGGTAACGTAAAAAATTGGTGGACAACAGATGATTACATAAAGTTCAAATCAAGAATACAGCAGGTTATCGATTTATACAGTACGTTTACTGTATTAGATAGTTTACATGTTAAAGGCGCCATGACCGTTGGTGAAAATACGGCTGATAATGCTGGAATTGCTGTTGCATACGATGCTTTTAAAATGACCCAAGAAGGACAAGACTCCACAAAAATTGGTGGTTTTACTCCTGATCAACGCTTCTTTCTGTCAGTTGCCAAAATATGGAGAGTGAAAATGAAAGATGAGTACCTTCGTCTGTGGATTAACAACAACCCGCATTCACCACCAATCTGGCGAGTCAATGGTCCATTAATGAATACTTCGCCTTTTTACAAAGCTTTCAGTGTGGAACCTGGAGACAATATGTTTTTACCTGAAAAGGATAGAATAACAATCTGGTAGGAGAACAAAAAAATTATACAATCAACCCCTTAAGCTCATTAAAATTTAGTCCGCCATAATCGCCAGAACTCATCAATAATAAGGCTTTGTTTTTAAAATCTTGTGAAAACAAGAAGTTTTTAAAATCGTCTGGGTGGGTGTAAATAATTAAGTCATCACGTTCAAAAGCGTTAGCAATTTGTTCATGGGTTACTTTTTCTAGCTTTTTAATTTCTACCGCATGTGGTGAATAAAATACAACAGCCACATCGGCTGCATCTAATGTTCCTTTGTATTCTTTTAAAAATTCAGCATTCAAACTGCTATAAGTATGCAACTCTAAACAGGCCACAACGGTTCGGTCTTGATATTGCGCTTTAACCGCTTTAGTAGTAGCTTCTACTTTACTTGGTGAATGAGCAAAATCTTTGTAGGCTACACTATTTTTTCCTTCAGCTATTTTTTCTAAACGCTTACTAGCACCTTTAAAACTAGCAATAGCTTCGTAAAAATCGTCTTCATCAACACCCATATGTTGGCAAATCCACTTAGCTCCTGCTAGGTTATTTAAATTATGAGCACCAAACACTTCGATAGGCAATGGACCTTCTGGAGTTTCTAAAAGTGTTTGTCCATTTTCAACCGTATATTCTGGTGTATGATATGGCAGTTTTCTAATCGTGTTTTCTGAGGCTTCAACGACACGTTTCACTTCTAAATCTTCTTCGTTGTAGGTAATACTTCCGCCATTTACAATAGAATCTACAAAAATGCGAAACTGCTCGACATAATTATCGTAGGTTGGGAATACATTAATATGATCCCAGGCAATACCACTTAACAAGGCAATATTGGGTTTGTACAGGTGAAATTTTGGTCGTCTGTCTATGGGAGAACTTAAATATTCATCGCCTTCCAAAACTATAAAATCATTGTCTTCTGTTAATTTTACCATGACATCAAAACCATCTAATTGGGCTCCAACCATATAATCGACATCAATATCATGATAATGCATAACATGTAAAATCATGGATGTAATGGTCGTTTTACCATGACTTCCACCAATAACCACGCGAGTTTTATATTTAGATTGTTCGTACAAAAACTCTGGATAGCTATAAATTTTCAAGTCTAATTCTTGAGCTTTAAGCAACTCTGGATTGTCTGCCTTGGCATGCATCCCTAAAACGACAGCATCTAAACCTTTGGTAATCTTTTCTGGAAACCAACCAAATGATTCTGGCAAAATACCTTTGACTGCTAATCGCGATTTTGAGGGTTCAAAAATTTCATCATCACTTCCTGTGACGTTATATCCTTTGTTATGCAACGCAATGGCTAAATTGTGCATAGCACTTCCGCCAATGGCGATAAAATGTACATTCATAAACTTATTTTGAACCGTAAAGATACGGATTGAATTACTAATTTTTATATGGAATCGTGATTTCTGCGTTAGGGATTGAACGGTTTGACTGCGCTCAACGCAGGCTAAATGTTTGAGCTCTTTTTTGTTTAAAAAAAACAAAAAAAGCGAGTAGTGAAAGCCCGACCCTTGTGGTAACGCCCAAACATTAAAGATTTAAAATTTTTTCCTTTTCTTTTTTGAACGGTTTTATTTCGGGTAGCTCTGCCAATGCCAAATCGATATGCTTGAGGGCTTCGGACTTATTTTTTTTATACATATAAATCTGAGCCAAACGATAATGCGCCCACGCTCTAGGGACACCATCTCTTGAAGAAAAGTTTTTTAGATATGTTTGTAAGCAGGCTTCTCCTTTTTGCAACTCAATATTGTATTCGGCCGCCACTTTACCTATTTGATAATGCAAGGCATTGCGCTGGTGGGTTTTTTGCGCCTCTTCGATATTCTGGATTGCTTTTTCTGGCTGATTTTTACTTTCGTAGAAACTGGTGAGTTTATCAAAACAGGTTATAGAGCCGCCTTCTTTGATAGCTTTTTTATAATAGGTTTCAGCTAATTCTGGTTCATTATCATATTCATAAATATAGCCTTTGGCTAAATAGCCATCCACTTTAGAAAGTTGTTCTAACTCATTGGCGTATTTTAAAGACGCACTTTTACTACCACCAAATATACCAGGTAATTGCATGTATAATTCCACCAAGGCCCAACGAGCATCTATGTGATTCGGATCTAACTCGGCGGCTTTTAAAAAGGCCTGTTTTACATCTCCAATAATTCCTAAGGCTCTTACTTTACTTACCGATAATGCTTTCATACCTAGGGCTCCGCCATATTTATACTGGTAATTTGCGACTTTTGGATTACTTTCTACTAGCTTTCCATAAGCATTAATGGCGTCATCCCATCTTTTTTGAAACCCATAAATATCACCTAACAATTCAATTGCTTTTAAATTATTTGCATCAGTTTCTAAATAGTCTTTTGCTAAAGATTCTGCTTGTATAAATTGTTTGTCGTTAATGAGTGCTTCAACCCTGTCAAGATTTACTTGACTGGTTATTACCAGAGGAATAAATAAAAATAAACACGCTATTTTCATATGACGATCCATATACTATGCAAAAATAAACTTTCTAATTAAATGCTAAAATAAGTAACTTCACTCATCCAAAAATATTGTTTACTCATTTAATGTTTTTTGGAATGGCTTTTGAATGTAATTTAGAAATAAATTTTATACACTAACTAAATGAAACATCTATATTCTGTATTAGTAATTTTACTTTTTGCTCATTTTTCTCAAGCGCAAAATAATACGTATAATTTGCAATGGCGTCAAGTTGAACAATTTGAAATGGATGGTTTACCAAAATCGGCCTTAAAAATTGTAGAAAACATTTCAAAACAAGCTAAAAAGGATAAAAACACTTCCCAACAAATTAAATGCCTAGTTTATAAAAGTAAATTTTCATTAGTTTTAGAAGAAGATGCGCAGTTGAAAATTATAAACGATTTTAAAACTGCTATTTCGGAAAGCACATTTCCTACTAAAAATATTTTAGAAAGTTTGCTCGCTAATATGTATTGGCAATATTTTAACCAAAACAGATGGCAATTTTATAATCGCACCAAAACAGAAGAAAAAGTAGATGCTACCGATTTTAGAACGTGGGATTTGCAAACTCTTTTTAATGAAATTAATACGCACTTTCAGAAGTCGTTAAAGAATGCCTCGATGCTTCAACTAGAGCCTTTAAGCAACTATGACGACCTATTGGTTCTTCAAAAAGATTCTAAAATATACAGACCAACGTTATTTGATTTTTTAAATCATGAAGCTTTAGACTTTTATAAAACTCCTGAAACAAGTATTACCAAACCTGTCTATAAATTTGAGATTGACAATCCTGATTTTTTATGTGATGATTTTACATTTTCTAATTTAGAAATAGAATCTAAAGATTCAACCTCCCTCCAATTGAAGGCTTTAAAAATTTATCAAGATGTAATTGCTTTTCATTTAAAAGACAAGCAGCCTTTTGCTTTAGCAGATATTAATATTGAACGCTTAAAATTAGTAAATCAATATGGTACGTTTAGTAATAAAGAATCCCTTTTACTCGACGTTCTTAAAACGGAAAGTGAAAAACTGAAATCTCATGAGGTTTCTGGTTTATATGATTTTGAAATTGCCTCTGTATACTTTCAACAAAGCGCTCAATATAAACCTAAAACAAATGAAGAAAACCGTTGGAAAGCTAAGGCTGCTATTGATATTTGCAACTCGGTTATAACTAAATTTCCGAAAAGCAAAGGCGCTGAAAAATGCACCGTTTTAAAACAACAAATTGAACAACAATCACTTAAAATTACAACGGAGAGCTATTTACCAATTCAACAACATGCACGTCTATTAGTGAGTTACAAAAACTTAGAAACTCTTGAGTTTTCAATGTTTAAATTAACCAGAAGCGAGCTAAAGAAATTCAACGAAAATTACAGAAAAGACGAGCAATTAGCCTTTATTAAAAAGTTAGATGTGTTTTCGCAATGGGAAAGTAAGCTACGCAATGAACATGACTATCAAAATCACGCTACCGAAGTTGCAATTCCCAAACTTAATAATGGCTCCTATTTAGTTTTCGCTTCAACAAAAGACGATCCAGAAATTGTTGCTTTCAGCACACTCCAAGTGACCAATTTAGCACTGGTTGAAAATGAAAGTAACCAACATAAAACTTTCCAAGTTATTGACAGAACCAATGGTAAGCCTATAAGCAATGCGTCTATTGAATTGAGTTATACCGAAAACAATAGCAGAGGTATACAAACAGAGACGTTTTCAACAAACAGTTATGGACAAATAAACATTGAAAAAACTAAAGACCAATATAAAAATATAAGCACCAAAGTAACCTACGGAAATGATACGGCGTATTTTGGAGACTATTACGTCAATCCATATTATAAAAGAGAAAAGGAAGAAACTAACTACAAAGCGTTTTTATTTACAGACCGTAGTATTTACAGACCAGGACAAACCGTTTATTTTAAAGCCATTGCCATAAAAACAAACATTGGCAAATCTGAAGTGGTTCCAAACGAGCCTGTTTATGCCACTTTATATGATGTTAATGATGTTGAAATTTCAGAACTTGAGTTTAAAACCAATGAATTTGGCTCAGTATCTGGCGAATTTATCTTGCCAAATAATGGGGTAAATGGAGAATATCATATTGAATTTGATGGTGATAAAGAAGACTTTAACTTAGAACACTATTTTTCTGTAGAAGAATACAAGCGTCCTAAGTTTGAAACCAAATTTAATCCAATTAGAGAAACCTTTAAAGTTAATGATTCGGTAACTGTAAAAGGAACCGCCCTAGCCTATGCCGGCAGCTCTATTACAGACGCCAAAGTGGTTTATAGAGTTCATCGAAAAGTGGAATATCCACAATGGTATTTTTGGTATCGCCCATGGTTTAATAGCGAACCCCAAGAAATCACACATGGAGAAACCACGACCAACGATAAAGGTGAATTTGAAATTACCTTTAAAGCACAACCAGACCAAAGTGTCGATAAAAGTAGTTTACCTATTTTCAATTACGAAATCACTGCTGATGTGACCGATTTGAATGGTGAAACCCGAAGTGCTACAACCCTTGTAAAGGTAGGATATCATGCGTTGATTGCTCATATGAGTCTTGAAGATAAGCTCGACAAAAACAAAAAGGATCAAACTATTAAAATAGACACTAAGAATCTTAATGGAGAATTTGTTCCTGCAACTGGTGTTGTTAAAATATACAAGCTACAGGCTCCAAAAACTGTTTTAAGACAACGTCCTTGGGCATCACCCGATTATCAAGAATTTTCAGAAGAAGCTTTTAAAAACCTCTTTCCGCATGATGCTTATACTAATGAACACGATTCTAATAATTGGAAAAAAGGAAATTTGGTTTTTGAAAAACAATTTAACACAGAAAAATCAAAAGAACTTGTTTTAGGAAATATTAAAAAATGGCAATCCGGACAATACATCATCACTCTAGAAAGCAAAGATAAATTCGGTCAGTTAGTAAAAGATGAAATTAAAACCACTTTGTATAGCGATTATGATACATTGTTAGCTGATAATCAATTATTCAGCGTAACGACCGATAAATCTAATTACAAAGCAGGAGAAAATGCAGTTGTAACGTTTGCTTCTGCAGCAGAAAATCTGAATGTAACAGTAACTGTTGAAAAAGACCATCAAATTGTAAAAACACAAATCATTCAACTTAACAATAATAAAAAATCAATTTCTATTCCTATCACAACAAAAGACGTTGGTGGCTTTGCGGTAAACTATAGTTTTGCCGCATTCAATAGTTTCCAGTCAGGAACTGAAATTATTTCTGTCCCCTACCCCAAAACCGATTTAGAGATTGAAACCACCACCTTTAGGGATAAATTACAACCCGGAACCGATGAAACCTGGAGTTTTACAATTAAAGGACCTCAAGGCGATAAAGTGAGTGCTGAATTGTTGGCAAGTATGTACGATGCCTCATTAGATCAGTTTAAATCCCATACTTGGAGTTTTAATCCTATTAATACACCAGCCTATTATTCATACAACCAAAGTAGAGCTTATCAAAGTTTTGGAATTCAAAATTTTAGAGTGCACAATAAACGAGTTTATTATAACTATCAACAGCAAAACTATGACACATTCAATTGGTTTGGATTTTATTTTGGGAATAATAATTCTATAAGAATTAGAGATAATGCAAGTATTTCTAAAACATTAAGCGGAATAGTTTCTGGCGTTCAAATTGTAGAAGCTGAAGAGGTAGAAGAAGATATAGATGTTCCATTCATAAAAGTAAGTGGCAATAACACTTTAGATGAAGTAGTAACGGTTGGTTATGGGGAGAAAAAAGAAAAAAATTCAGAAGATAAAGAACAGAGTGAAGATTTAAATTTCGACAACATTCAAATCCGTAAAAATCTTCAAGAAACAGCCTTTTTCTTTCCACAATTACAAACCGATAAAGATGGCAATGTTAGCTTCAGTTTCACCACTCCTGAAGCCTTAACACAATGGAAGCTGCAATTATTAGCCCATACCAAAAACTTAGAGAGTACTACCAAAACCTTAACAACGGTTACGCAAAAAGAATTGATGGTAATCCCCAATGTACCACGATTTTTACGTCAAGGTGACCAAATAACTATCAGCTCTAAAATTGCTAATTTGACTGACAAGCAATTGTCAGGGCAAGCGATTTTGCTTTTAACTGATGCTGTTTCAGGAAATGAGATCAATGTAAAACTTAATAATTCAGAAAACAATAAATCCTTCACGGTAGAGACAAAAGGAAATACCCAAGTTTCTTGGGACTTAACTATCCCAGACGACGTTGATGCCGTTCAATACAAAATTATAGCAAAAGCTGGAGATTTTAGCGATGGTGAACAAAATGCCTTGCCTGTTTTAAGTAACCGTATGTTAGTTACCGAAACACTTCCAATGTGGGTTCGTAGTAATGAAACCAGAACATTTACTTTAGATAAACTTAAAACAAATACCTCAACCACGCTTAAAAACCATAAGTTAACTCTTGAAATAACTTCCAACCCAGCGTGGTATGTGGTTCAGGCATTACCGTATTTAATGGAATATCCTTATGAATGTAACGAGCAAACGTTTAGCAGATATTATGCGAATGTATTGGCAAGTCATATCGCAAATTCGAATCCTAGAATTCAGGAGGTATTCAATCAATGGAAAAATTCTGATGCGCTTATTTCAAATCTTGAAAAAAACGAAGAACTAAAATCAATCCTTATCCAAGAAACACCTTGGTTACGTGACGCACAAAGTGACACCGAACAGAAAAAACGCATGGCCTTGTTATTCGATTTGAATAAAATGACTAATGAATTGCAATCGGCTATCCAAAAATTAGAAAACAATCAAATGAATTCTGGTGGTTGGGCTTGGTTTAATGGCGGACGTGAAAACCGATACATTACCCAACATATTATAACAGGTTTTGGACACCTTTCAAAACTTGGTGTCACGTCGAGCACAGTCGAGACGTCTCAAATGATTGAAAAAGCTATCAACTATTTGGATGTTGAATTTGTAAAAGAATACAAAAACCTAAAAAAATATGATGCTAAAGCAGATTTAAGTAAAGACCATTTAAGCTATACACAGCTGCATTACTTGTATATGCGAAGTTTTTATCCAGAGATTAAAAAATCAAAAGAGGTTGAAGACATTACCAACTATTATCAAACCCAAATTCAGAAATACTGGTTATCACGGTCATTATACGCCAAAGGATTAATGGCTTTGGTTTCTGATCGATTCGGTGATAAAAAAACGGCTAAAAGCATTTTAAAATCACTCAAAGAAACAAGTATCACAAGTGACGTGTTAGGCATGTATTGGAAAGAAAACACCAATTCGTGGTACTGGTATCAAGCTCCTATTGAAACACAGTCTTTACTGATTGAAGCTTTTTCTGAAATAGAAAATGACACTAAAACCATTGATAACTTAAAAATCTGGTTACTTAAAAATAAGCAAACTAACCGTTGGAAAACTACGAAAGCGACCACTGATGCTGTTTACGCCTTATTGCTTCAAGGAAGCGATTGGTTAAGCGTTAGTAATATGGTTGATGTTGTTATTGGCGGAAAAAAAATAGAACCATCAAAACTTGAAAATGTTCAAGTTGAAGCTGGAACAGGATATTACCAAACCTCTTGGAACTCTTCTGAAATAAAACCGGAAATGAGCAAAGTGACACTTACTAAAAAAGGAGACGGTATTGCCTGGGGAAGTTTATATTGGCAATATTTTGAAGATTTAGATAAGATAACATCAGCCGAAACACCTCTTAAATTGAAGAAAAAACTGTTCTTAAAAACCAATACAGATAACGGTGAACAGATTTCGGAAATAACTAAAGACACTGGATTACACGTAGGTGATTTAGTTCGTGTTCGTATTGAATTACGAAGTGATAGAAATATGGAATTTGTACATATGAAGGATATGCGCGCTGCTGGTTTAGAACCCATCAATGTATTATCACAATACAAATGGCAAGACGGGTTGGGTTATTATGAAAGCACCAAAGATGCATCCACTAATTTCTTTTTTGATTATTTACCTAAAGGTGTGTATGTATTTGAATATGATTTAAGAGTTAATAACTCAGGAAACATGAGCAATGGCATCACCACGATTCAAAGCATGTATGCTCCAGAATTTAGTAGTCATAGCGAAGGAACACGTGTTTCTGTAGAATAAAAAAGGTTGTCTAAAAAGTAGATAAAATTCGTCATTACGAACGCAGTGAAGTAATCTGTTTATTAATTACTAAAACTTTCAGATTGCTTCCTGCCTCGCAATGACGTGAAAGAATACGCATTAGACAACCTTATATTATTTTGAAGGTGGCATCGTTGGCCTCACTTCTATTTTACTTGGTAACGTTCTTGGATTCATTTTAATTAAATCAACCACCAATTCGCCTATATCTTCACTTTGAATTTTCCAAGCATCATCAGGATTTGGCGTATGATTATTAAAATGTGTCGCCACAGAACCTGGCATAATGGTACTCACCTTAATATCATGTTTACGTAAATCTAACATAACGGATTGCGTAAATCCTGTAACTCCAAATTTACTAGCGTTATAAGCAGACCCGTTCGCAAAGAAATTGGTTCCTGCTAAACTTGAAATCGTAATAAAATACCCTTTTGATTCTTTTAAAGCTTCAACAGATGATTTAATAGAATAAAAAACACCTGTTAAATTAGTATCGATAGTTTCTTGCCATTGTTCAACAGATAAGTCTTCTATACTAGCAAAATGTCCTAAACCAGCATTAGCAATCACAATATCTAATTGTTTGAAATGTTCTAAAACAGTTTGAACGGCTTGTTGCTGACTTTTATAATTTCTAACATCTGCTTCTACACCAATGGCTTTTGCTCCTTTTTCTGAATGAGAATTTAAAGCATCAGCAGCTTTCTGGGCTGAAGATTTTGTTCTGCTTGTAACAGCTACATGGATTCCTTCATTAAGAAGCGCTTGTGCAATTCCGTAACCTATTCCTTTTGTACCACCTGTAACAAGTGCCACCTTATTTTTTAATTCATTCATAGTTTTCTGATTTACGTAAAATTACAAAATGAAAATGCTATGACTAAATTTAAAATGTTATGATAATTATAAAATTTTGGATACTTACTGCTTAGGCGGATACTGTGATAATATTTTTTCAACAACTGCATTTAATTGTGCTTCTCGGTCTTTAGGAATACTATTAGGGTTATAATTAGATTCACTTACTGCTTGCCAAAACAATTGCTTCTTGTTTTCATCTACAAAATCAATAGTGATTTGTCTGTTTGCAGAAGATTGACCTATAGGCAAACCTATGGAAATACCTCCACCCATATTTCGTCCGCCGCCGCCTAAACCAACGCCAACAGTGTTACGTTGAGCCGATTGAAACGTGCTACTTTTGATATCGATAAAGAAGTCTGGTGTTTCAGAAAATAGGATTCCAAGTGTTTCTAATTTAGCATCTAGTGCTTCTAATAAGCGTTTGGTATCCAATTCACTTAAACCTGTTTTCATATCACTATAATAGTTGTATGTTTTGTATTTAGTGAAGTTTGTTCCTTTGTCGTAATCATAATTGACACGTATTGGGGCACATGAAACGACAACAAATACCAAAACTAAAATCAATACTCTTTTCATGGGTTTATTTTTAATTAAAGTTAATCAAAAATTATTTCATGAAGAGAATCCCAGTAAAAAATTGTGTTATGGATTAAAATGAAAAGCTTAAAATTTTATAACATCAAACGAAACACCCAAATTAAGCATTCAGCATTTTCCACAACGTATCTTTTAACTCGGTAAGTCCTTGTTGTGCAACTGATGAAATAAATAAATAAGGAATAGGCAACTCGTTATCTAGCTCCTCTTTTAATTCTGCTTTTAATTCATCATCTAACATATCACATTTTGAAATAGCAATGATACGCTCTTTATCAAGCATTTCTGGATTGTACCGTCGCAATTCATCTAACAAAATATCGTATTGCTTTTTGATGTCTTCGGCATCTGCCGGAATTAAAAACAGTAAAATAGAATTACGTTCAATATGGCGTAAGAAGTAATGACCCAAACCTTTTCCTTCGGCAGCTCCTTCGATAATCCCCGGAATATCGGCCATAACAAAGGTCTGAAAATCACGATATTCTACAATTCCCAAATTAGGTTTTAACGTGGTGAATTCGTAATCGGCTATTTTTGGTTTAGCTGATGTTATCACTGACAAAAGTGTGGATTTTCCAGCATTAGGAAATCCTACCAAACCAACATCTGCTAATACCTTTAATTCTAAGGTAATATGCCGCTCTTCTAGTGGAAGTCCCGGTTGTGCATAGCGAGGTGTTTGGTTAGTAGACGATCTAAAATGCCAGTTTCCTAGCCCCCCTTTTCCACCTTCAGCTATTATTTTTTCTTCACCTTCTTCAGTAATTTCAAAAATAATATCGTTAGTCTCGGTATCGCGTACAACAGTTCCTAAAGGCACATCAACATACACATCTTCACCATCGGCTCCAAAACTTCGGCTTTTGCTTCCGTGTTCGCCATGACCTGCTCTAATATGCTTTTTGAATTTTAAATGCAGTAAGGTCCATAAATTTGAATTACCGCGCAGAATAACATGACCTCCACGACCACCATCTCCGCCATCTGGCCCTCCTTTAGTAATAAATTTTTCACGATGTAAATGTGAAGATCCTTTGCCTCCATTACCTGAAGACACAAACATTTTTACATAATCAACAAAATTTCCTTCTGTCATCCTTTTGTTTATTTTTTGTTGAATTGTTAAATTAAATACCCTTTAATTGTACAAATAGAGCAGCAAATAAATGAATAGCTTAAAGCGTATCTATAACTTTACTTAAACGCTCGGTAATATCTTCAATACTACCAACGCCATCTACCCCAAAATATTTGTTTTGAGTTGAATAATAATCTTTTAAAATAGCAGTTTTTTTGTAGTATTCAGTAATTCTGTTTCTTATAACAGATTCATTGGAATCATCGGCTCTCCCACTAGTTTTACCTCGTTCTAGCAAACGATTAACCAAAACATCGTCTTCTACTTCTAAAGCTACCATCGCGCTAATCTCAGAATCTTTAGCATCCATTAATATATCGAGTGCTTCTGCCTGCGCATTAGTACGTGGAAATCCGTCAAAAATAAACCCATTAGCATCGGCATTTTTCTCAACTTCAGCATTCAACATATCTATAGTAACTTGATCGGGAACTAATTCACCTTTATCCATATACGATTTGGCTAGCATGCCTAAAGCCGTTTCATTTTTTATATTAAATCTGAACACATCACCTGTTGAAATATGTACTAGGTTGTATTTTTCCTTTAAAAAATTGGCCTGAGTTCCTTTGCCTGCGCCCGGAGGTCCAAATAGCACTAAATTTGTCATATGTTGTGTTTCTTTTATTTGATAAACTTCTGGTAAATTTCGTCCTAATCCATCATAGTCAAGTCCATAACCAACTATAAATTTATTCGGAATTTCTATACCAACATAATGTAGCTTAAAATCTTTTTTATACGCCGCAGGCTTGTAAAACAATGTCGCTATTTTTAGTGCTTTAACCTGTTCGTTTTTAAAAATTCTATGAATTTCTGCCAAGGTGTTACCCGTATCAATAATATCTTCAAGTATAACAACAGTTCGTCCTTTTAAATCTTGCGTTAATCCTATAAGCCTTTGTATATCTTCAGTAGATTTAACACCTTCATAAGAGGCTAGTTTTATAAACGTGACTTCGCATGGTTTTGGATATTTTTTCACAAAATCACTTACCACCATAAAAGATCCATTTAAAACACCTACAAACACAGGTATCTCCTCTCCAATATCGTTATGAATTTCTTTAGCTAAACGTTCAATAGCCGTCTCTATTTCTTGAGCAGAAATAAACGGTTTAAAATATTTGTCATGAAGTTTTATCACTCGTCTCAAATTTTAAAAGACGCAAAGTTAAGGAAATCATTGACTAATACCGATTTTTTGATTTAGGAATTAAGAAGTAATTTCATCTAATCACATCTATTTTAATAATTGATAGGTGAAATCTGTATCGATAATTCGTTTATTACATCCATATTATTACTATGCTCATTTCATTTTTAAATGTATTTTTGCATATTCATAAATCAGTTTAGCAAAAAATAATTTCATGAATTACTTTTCTTCAAATTTTAAACTAGGTATCCTTGGCGGCGGACAATTAGGCAAAATGCTGCTTAATGACACCAGAAAATTTGACATTTACACCTGTGTTTTAGATGCCAGCAAAGAAGCCCCTTGTAAGGTTGCAAGTAATGAATTTCACTTAGGTGATTTAATGGATTACGATGCGGTTTATAATTTTGGAAAACAAGTAGATGTTCTTACTATTGAAATTGAAAACGTTAATGTTGCTGCTTTAGAAACTCTTGAAAAAGAAGGTGTAAAAGTCTTTCCTTCTTCAAAAACATTAAGAACTATTCAAAATAAAGCAACCCAAAAATTGTTTTATGTGGACCATAATTTACCTACGGCATCTTTTTCTCGTTTTGCCTATACTTCAGAAATTAAAGACGCTGTAAATCACGGTGGTTTAAATTTACCGTTTGTCTGGAAAAGTGCTCAATTTGGTTATGACGGTCAAGGTGTGAAAATTGTAAGAAGTATTGAAGATTTACAAGGCTTACCCAACGTAGAATGTATCGCAGAAACTTTAATCCCATTTAAAAATGAATTAGCAGTTATTGTTGCCAGAAATGTATCTGGAGAAACCAAAGCGTATCCTGTTGTTGAAATGGAATTTCATCCCGAAGCGAATCAAGTAGAATATGTTATTTGTCCCGCCAGAATATCTGATGACGTCGCCAAAAAAGCTAAAGCGATTGCCTTAAAAACGTCTGAAGCTTATAATCATGTTGGCTTGTTAGCCGTTGAAATGTTTCAAACACAAGACGATACTATTTTAATCAATGAAGTGGCTCCACGACCGCATAATTCTGGTCATCACACTATCGAATCCAGTTACACATCCCAGTTTGAACAACATATAAGAGCGATTCTTAACTTACCATTAGGAAGAATAGACAGTAAAGTTGGTGGCATTATGGTTAATTTGGTTGGTGCCGAAGGATTTAACGGTGATGTAGTTTATCAAAATATTGAAGCTATTATGCATATGGATGGCGTTACACCCCATATTTATGGCAAAAAACAAACACGCCCTTTTAGAAAAATGGGACACGTAACTATTGTTAATGAAGATTTAAGTAAAGCAAGACAAATTGCCGAAGACGTAAAAAACACGATTAAAGTAATTTCAAAATAAAAATTAAGTTATGAGTAAAGTAGGAGTTATTATGGGAAGTAAAAGTGACCTTCCTGTTATGCAAGATGCCATAGATATTTTAAAAAGTTTTGATATTAATGTTGAAGTTGACATCGTATCTGCCCACAGAACCCCAGAAAAATTATTTGATTATGGTAAACATGCTCATACCAAAGGGTTTTCTGTAATCATAGCGGGTGCTGGTGGTGCGGCTCATTTACCAGGAATGATTGCTTCGTTATCGCCACTTCCTGTTATTGGCGTTCCTATAAAAAGTAGCAATTCTATTGATGGTTGGGATTCTATCCTTTCTATTCTTCAAATGCCGGGAGGTGTTCCTGTGGCAACCGTAGCGCTTAACGGTGCTAAGAACGCAGGTATTTTAGCGACTCAAATTATAGGTTCAAGCGATACTTCTGTTTTAGATAAAATTCTTGCTTACAAGGAAGACTTAAAACAAATGGTGATTACTTCTGCGAAGGACTTAAAATAAAAAACCCCGAATACAATCCGGGGCCTTTCGAGTATTAATTTGAATTAGTCACTCTTCAAAACAATGAGTGCAAATATACAAAAAAAACTATGCACGCATAGTTCTCTTTAAATTTTATAAAATGAATCAGAATATATTAACAAAACCGTTTGTAACTAAATACAATACAGCTCCTTTTTCAAAAATAAGAAACGACGATTTTCTTCCAGCCTTTAAACAAGCTATTCAAGATGCAAAGGCTGAAATTGATACGATTGTAAACAATACCGAAGCGCCTTCTTTTGAAAATACGATTGAAGCTTTAGATTTTTCGGGTGAACAATTGGATAGAATTTCGAGTATATTTTTCAATCTTAATTCTGCCGAAACGAACGAAGATATTCAAAAAATTGCTCAGGAAGTTTCTCCTTTATTATCAGAATTTAGTAATGATATCGCTTTAAACAAAGAGCTTTTTAAACGTGTTAAGGCTGTTTACAAACAAAAAGATTCTCTCGATTTAACCGTTGAACAACAAACTCTTCTTGATAATAAATATAAAAGTTTCTCAAGAAATGGTGCTAATTTACCTGAAGACAAGAAACTAAAACTCCGTGATATAGACAAAAAACTAAGTCAGTTAAAACTTAAGTTTGGAGAAAATGTGTTAGCTGAAACCAATAAGTTTGAAATGCTAATCACCAATGAAGATGACTTATCTGGACTTCCAGAGGGCACTATTGAAGCAGCTAAACAATTAGCAGAATCAAAAGACAAAGAAGGTTGGTTATTTACACTGGACTACCCCAGTTATATTCCTTTTATGACTTATGCTGACAACAGAGAATTAAGGAAAAAGTTAGCTATTGCAGCAGGCAAAAAGGGATTTCATAACGATGCTCTCGACAATCAAGCACATGTATTAGATATTGCTAAACTTCGTTTTGAGCGTGCTCAATTATTGGGCTACAAAACTCATGCACATTTTGTACTAGAAGAACGTATGGCAAAAACACCCGAAAAGGTTTCTTCTTTTTTAAATGAATTATTAGAAAAGGCTAAGCCAGCAGCTCAAAAGGAATTTGAAAATCTTCAAAAATTCGCCAAAGAAATAGATGGTATCGAAGAATTAGAAAAATGGGACAGTGCTTATTATTCAGAAAAACTAAAACAAAAACTGTTTGATTTAGATGATGAAAAACTAAAACCTTACTTCAAACTAGAAAATGTGATTAATGGCGTGTTTACAGTAGCACAAAAATTGTACGGATTACATTTTGAAGAAATAACCAGTATTGATAAATACCATCAAGATGTTCTCACCTATAAAGTGGTTGATAATCAAGGTGATTTAGTTTCCATTTTTTATGCCGATTTTTTCCCAAGAGCAGGAAAACGAAATGGCGCTTGGATGACCTCTTTTAAACCTCAATACGTTAAAAACGGAGACAACAGCAGACCGCATATATCGATAGTTTGCAACTTTACAAAGCCAACAAAGAGCAAACCATCGTTATTAACTTTTAATGAAGTTACTACCTTATTTCATGAGTTTGGTCATGCCCTTCATGGCATGTTAGCCAACACCACATATCCAAGTTTATCAGGCACAAGCGTATTTTGGGATTTTGTAGAATTACCTAGCCAAGTGCTTGAAAATTGGTGCTACGAAAAAGAAGCTTTAGAATTATTTGCTACCCATTACGAAACGGGAGATGTAATTCCAATGGAATTAATTGAAAAAATTAAAAACTCTGCAACCTTTCATGAAGGGATGCAAACACTTCGACAATTAAGCTTTGGACTACTAGATATGAGTTGGCACGGCGTCGATCCGACTATTATAACAAATGTAAAAGCGCATGAAGTTGAAGCTTTTAAAAATACAAAACTATACCCAGATGTTGCTGAAAACTGCATGAGCACCTCGTTTTCTCATATCTTTCAAGGTGGTTATTCTTCAGGATATTACAGTTATAAATGGGCTGAAGTATTAGATGCTGATGCCTTTGAATATTTTAAAGAAGCTGGAATTTTCAATAAAGAAGTTGCTACAAAATTTAAAGATAATGTATTATCTCAAGGTGGTACTGAAGATCCAATGATACTCTACAAACGCTTTCGCGGAAAAGAACCTCAGCCAGAAGCCTTGTTAAGGAGAGCGGGATTGATTAAAAATTAGATACCAATTTATTTTACGCTATTTTTGATTATAAATATTTTAAATACTACATGCCAAAGCACCTTTTAAATCCTAACAAGTGGATAGATTTATATGCCGATTACTTATTCAATTACACGATTACTCGCGTAAATGATAAGGAAATGGCGCAGGATTTAGTGCAGGAAACTTTTTTGGCTGGTTTAAAATCAATGAAGAATTTTAAAGGAGAAGCGAGTGAACGTACGTGGCTCATTTCAATTTTAAAACGAAAAATTATTGATCATTATCGTAAAATAAATTCTAATAAAGGAAAAGCTGAAGTTAGAATAACCTATAATAGTGATACAGAAACTGAAGGCGATTGGCTTGAAGAACAAGTGGCTGACCCTTTTGACAAAACAGCCGAAGATAAAATACAAAACGAAGAACTTAGTGACGCCATATATAACTGCTTATCTAAATTACCAGAAAAACAAGCAACAATTTTTAGAATGAAAACTATTGAAGGCTATGAAACTGAAGTTATTTGTAATGAATTAAATATTACGTCGTCTAATCTTTGGGTAATTATTCACAGAGCCCGAACAGCTTTAGCGGCTTGTCTTGAAGAAAATTGGTTTTAATTATGGGTAAAAAACTTAAAATAGGCATTCCTTGTAGTGAAGCAAACTGTGTTTGTGATAAAGCGCAGTACGATGAATCTTCTTTCTTAGAAAAAATTAAACTCAACATTCATTTACTTTACTGTAAAGCATGTAGAAAATATTCTAAAACTAATTCTAAACTTTCATCAGTCATAAAACATTCAAAAATTACCTGCATGAATAAAAAAGACAAGGAGTGCTTAAAGAAAGATTTTGAAAAAGCCATTAAAGAAAATAACCTTGAACTATAAGGTATAACAATAGCCATAAAACTGGTATACCTTCCACCCAAAATGAACAGTAATATTTTCCTTGTCCTTTTTTAGAAAAGACTACAAACAAAATTGATATAATTGTTATAATAAGTAAAGACTCTACCTGGCTTTCTTGTGCATCATCTTTAAAAAATTCTAAAAAAAAGAAAAGCATGCCTAAAACAAACCCCATTATTTTTGTCCTTTTAACACCTATTTTTTGAGGAATTGTAGCAAGTTTTAAGCTATCAAACTGTAAATCTCTAATTTCAAATGGTAACATCAATATGATAACAAATAGAAAGCGTTGAGCACCTGTTATAAGAACATCTTGGTTAATATGATATGTATTATTTAGTAACGGAAGAAAGACAGTTACACCGCTCCATACCAATGCAATTAAATAAACTTTCAATCCTGCAATACTTCGTAAATTATTTTTTTCATCTCTAAAAAATCGCGTAGGCAAAAAAGGTATCGCATATAAAAACGTAATAAGACCAAAACCTGCTATATATAGCATAGTGCTTTCTTCAAGCATTACCCCATAATAACACATCAAAATAAAGCATATAAGCGAAAAAATCTGAATCAATTTCAACCATGTTGTTAAACTACGATGGTGGAATTTTGCTATTCCAAAAAACTTAACAAAATTATACCCTGTTATAGACGCATAAAATATAAAATACAACACATTAGCATCATAGGATATATTAAAATCCATTAGTGTAATCCATGCCATCGAAAACACCGCTAAAGCAACATGTATACTGCTATTGATATAAAAATTTAAAATCTGTTTAAACACATTCATCTTACAAAAGTAATTAAACTGTTAATAAAGCTATTAAATGGTTAAAAACTTTCATGTGTATTACCAAAAAAGGGCTTTTAATTATGTAATTTTGCTCATAAATTTTCAATAAAATTTCTATGAATACAAACGCTTTTGCACTGCGTCATATCGGTCCAAGAGAACACGACCAAAACCTTATGTTAAAAACCATAGGTGTAGACTCTTTAGATCAATTAATTTATGAAACTATTCCTGATGACATTCGTTTAAAAAAAGACTTACAACTTGATGAACCTATGACAGAACACGAATATTTACTTCATATTCACGAACTATCTAAAAAAAATAAAGCATATAAAACATACATTGGCTTAGGCTATCATCCAACGATTATGCCTGCCGTGATTCAAAGAAATATTCTTGAAAATCCAGGATGGTATACCGCTTATACACCGTATCAAGCTGAAATTGCACAAGGCCGATTAGAAGCGTTATTGAATTTTCAAACGATGATTACCGACTTAACGGGTATGGAAATAGCTAACGCATCGCTTTTAGATGAAAGTACAGCGGCGGCTGAAGCTATGAGTTTGTTATTTTCAGTAAGAGAACGAGACCAAAAGAAAAATAACGTCAATAAGTTTTTTGTTTCTGACGCCATATTACCACAAACCTTATCGTTGCTTGAAACACGTTCAAAACCAATAGGAATTGAATTGGTTGTTGGAGATGAAAGCAGTTTTGACTTTTCTAATGAGTTCTTTGGAGCGATTTTACAATATCCTGGCAAAGATGGTCAGATAACGGATATTAAATCCTTTATCAGTACAGCCAACGACAACCAAATTAAAGTTGCTGTTGCAGCAGATATTCTAAGTTTAATAAAGCTTGAAGCACCCGGGAAATTTGGTGCAGATGTTGTTTTAGGAACCACACAACGTTTTGGTATCCCCATGGGATATGGTGGTCCTCACGCAGCTTATTTTGCAACTAAAGAAGCTTATAAGCGTGATTTACCTGGTAGAATTATTGGTGTAACAAAAGACGCTAATGGTAATAGAGCGCTACGAATGGCTTTACAAACACGTGAACAACACATTAAGCGCGATAAAGCTACTTCAAACATTTGTACAGCACAAGTGTTATTAGCCGTAATGGCGAGTATGTATGCTGTATATCACGGACCAAAAGGCTTAAAATTTATAGCAAATAAAGTTCACAATACAGCCTCGACGCTTTCAAATGCCTTAGCAAAATTAGGATTTAAACAGGTTAATAATTCCTTTTTTGATACGCTTCAAATAAAAACAGATTCAAAAAAAATCAAGAAAATTGCCAAAGAGAAAAAGGTAAATTTCTTTTATCCAGATAAGGAAACGGTCACTATTTCCATAAACGAAACAACAGCTGTTAGAGACGTCAACTATATTATTTCTGTTTTTGCTGAAGCCGCTAAAAAAGACACAATTAAAATAGAATATATTTCTGAATCCAATAATATTTCTGAAACGCTTCAAAGACATTCAGATTTTTTAACGCTTGATGTTTTTAACAAACACCATTCTGAAACGGAATTAATGCGTTATATAAAAATGCTTGAGCGCAAAGATTTATCATTAAATCATTCTATGATTTCTTTAGGATCTTGCACCATGAAACTCAATGCTGCTGCAGAAATGCTGCCACTAAGTTGGTTTAAATGGGGTAATATTCACCCGTTTGCACCACTAAAACAAGCTAAAGGCTATCTAACTGTTTTAAAAGAATTAGAAGATCAACTAACCGAAATTACTGGTTTTGCAGCGACTTCATTACAACCCAATTCAGGTGCTCAAGGGGAATACGCTGGCCTTATGGTTATTAAAGCATATCATGAGTCTAATGGAGAAGGACACCGAAATATTTGTTTAATTCCGTCTTCGGCACACGGTACCAACCCTGCAAGTGCTGTTATGGCCGGTATGAAAGTTGTGGTCACAAAATCTACAGCTGAAGGTAATATTGATGTTGAAGATTTACGAGAAAAAGCAGAATTACACAAAGATAATTTGTCGGCATTAATGGTAACTTATCCATCAACTCATGGAGTTTACGAATCTGCTATCAAAGAGATTACAAAGATTATTCATGATAACGGGGGACAAGTTTATATGGATGGTGCTAACATGAACGCCCAAGTAGGATTAACCAATCCAGGAAATATTGGTGCTGATGTTTGTCATTTAAACCTACATAAAACCTTTGCTATTCCTCATGGCGGAGGTGGCCCAGGTGTTGGCCCTATTTGTGTTGCTAAACAACTAGTTCCGTTTTTACCTGGTAATCCTATTGTAAAAACTGGAGGTAGCAAAGCGATTACAGCAATTTCTGCTGCGCCTTTTGGATCGGCATTGGCTTGTTTAATTTCTTATGGATATATTAAAATGCTTGGAGCCGAGGGGTTAACCGAATCTACCAAAATAGCCATTTTAAATGCCAATTATGTTAAGCATCGTTTACAAGGAAGTTTTGACACCTTATACTCTGGAGAATGCGGAAGAGCAGCACATGAAATGATTGTTGACTGTAGACCTTTTAAAGAACATGGCATTGAAGTAACCGATATTGCGAAACGCCTCATGGATTATGGTTTTCATGCACCTACGGTGTCGTTTCCTGTTGCAGGAACCTTAATGATAGAACCTACTGAAAGTGAAAGCAAACAAGAAATGGATCGTTTTTGTGATGCTATGATTTCAATTAAAAAAGAAATTGATGAATCCTCTAAAAATGACATGCATAATATTTTAAAAAACGCCCCTCATACTTTAGAGATGATAACTTCGGATGAGTGGACATTTCCATACTCAAGAGAAGCTGCAGCATTTCCGTTAGACTATGTAAAAGAGAATAAGTTTTGGCCCACTGTAAGACGTGTCGATGATGCTTATGGAGACAGGAATTTAATATGTACCTGTGCTCCAATTGAAGCCTATATTGAGGCATAATTGACACGATGAACATCGTAAAATTTTATACATTTTAATTGGCCTTTAATTTTAACTATGTACTTTCGTATGATGACTAAATTAAAGGCATAATTTTATAATTATGAATATTAAAATTACTGGTACTGGTAGCTATATTCCAGATATCATTGAAAAAAACGAAAGTTTTAATAAGAACACTTTTTTAAATACAGATGGCACACCAATTAATAGTGAAAACACTGTTATCATTGAAAAATTTAAAGCCATTACAGGAATTTCAGAAAGACGCTATGCAAAAGAACATCTAAACTCATCAGATTTAGGTTTTTTTGCCGCCGAAAAAGCTATTATAGACGCGAAAATAGATCCTGAAACTATAGACTATATTATTGTTGCTCATAATTTTGGAGATGTAAAACATAACACTATTCAAAGTGATATGTTACCAGCATTGTCATCCAGAATCAAGCATAGTCTGGGTATTAAAAACCCAAAATGTGTTGCTTACGACATCCTTTTTGGTTGCCCTGGCTGGATTGAAACAGTTATTCAAGCCAAAGCGTTTATAACCGCTGGAATGGCCAAGCGCTGTTTGGTTATTGGAACCGAGACTTTATCAAGAGTTATTGACAAATATGATAGAGATGCTATGATATTCTCAGATGGTGCAGGTGCTGCTATTATTGAAGCTACAGACGATAAGGGAGGCATTTTAGCGCATGAATCCGCTACCTATACTTATGATGAAGCTTATTATTTATACTTTGGAAATTCTAATAATCAAGAATTAGATAGAAATACGCGCTATATAAAAATGGCTGGTCGTAAAATTTACGAATTCGGACTCAATTATGTACCACAAGCCATGAAAACGTGTTTGGATAATAGTGGTGTTGATATAAAAGATGTCAAAAAGATTTTTATACATCAAGCTAACGAAAAAATGGATGAAGCCATTTTAAAACGTTTTTACAGACTTTACAAAACCAATATTCCCGACAATATTATGCCGATGAGCATTCAAAACTTAGGAAATAGTTCGGTTGCTACGGTGCCTACACTTTTTGATTTAGTGAGGAATAACAAATTAGAAAACCACAGCTTAAATAAAGGTGATGTTATTATATTTGCAAGTGTTGGCTCAGGAATGAGCGTTAATGCATTAGTTTACAAATATTAATAACTAAAATTTTCATTTATTTGAAAATTATTAAACCATCCCATTTTATATGGGAATGATTATGTACGAGAAAAGCTATCCAAATAAACGTTATAAACACACTATAGAATTTTTAAATGCTCATGTTTCTAATACTCAGTCTATATTAGATTTAGGTGTTGAAAATCCGTTTACAGACATTTTAAAATCCGAAGGATTCAACGTAGAAAATACCAAAGGTGAGGATTTAGATATTGATACTTCTTCTATTGAAAATTCTAAAGCAGATGTAGTGACCGCTTTTGAAATTTTTGAACATTTATTATCGCCTTTCACCGTTTTAAAATCTATTAAAGCTGATAAATTAGTAGCGAGCATTCCGCTTAGATTATGGTTTTCAACAGCCTATAGAAGCAAAACCGATATGTGGGACAGGCATTATCATGAATTTGAAGACTGGCAGTTTGATTGGTTGCTTGAGAAAGCTGGATGGGAAATAAAAGCGCGCCAAAAATGGACCAATCCAACCAAGAAACTTGGTATTAGACCTCTATTAAGATGGTTTACGCCACGTTATTATATTGTGTATGCTGAGCGCATCAATAATTAAATTCTAAAGGAAAGATATAGAGAAATAAATTTTAACTTTGAGTCCTAAACTCAGGAGTTTGAATTTCTATATAGTCATACCCGCACACAACGAACAAGATTCTATTGGGTTAACCTTAGATTCTTTAGTTCACCAAACACTTTTACCAAAACAAGTTGTTGTAGTAAATGATAATTCAACTGATAATACTCAAGATATTGTAGAAAGTTACAGCACTAAATATCATTGGATTCAATTAGTAAATTCCAAATCGTCTAACGAACACTTACCAGGTTCAAAAATAATCAATGCCTTTTATAAAGGTTTTGAAACTTTAGATAGTGATTATGATGTGATTTGCAAATTTGACGCCGACTTAATTTTTCCGAACAATTATGTAGAGCAGATTGCATTACACTTTAAAAATAACGAACGCTTAGGAATGGCTGCTGGATTTTGTTATGTTCAAAAAAATAATGACTGGATTGTTGAAAACTTAACCAGAAAAGACCATATTCGAGGCGCCTTAAAAGCTTATCGTAAAGATTGCTTTATTCAAATTGGAAAACTGAAACCTTCAATGGGATGGGATACTATTGATGAGCTACTTGCCAAGTATTACAACTGGGAAATTTTAACCGATGAAACACTTCATATAAAACATTTAAAACCAACTGGTATTAATTATAACAAGGCCTCCAAATATTTACAAGGTGAAGCCATGTATAAAATGCGATATGGATTTTTAATTACCTTAATTTCTGCATTAAAACTCGCCTACAGAAAACAACGTTTTTCTTTATTTAAAGATTATATATCTGGTTATTTCAAAGCTAAAAAAGACAAAATACCTTATCTGGTGACTGAAGAACAAGGAATGTTTATTAGAAAATTGAGATGGAAAGGCATGCTAAATAAGTTTATTTAAAACTCCAGTTTTTATAATTACTTGATGCTTCAAGTTTATTTTCTACAGAATCATCTAACTCGGGAAAGAAATCTATACCAGTTAGTTTTTCAATAGAATCGACTGATACGACAAACGAATACAAAGGCTTATTGGAATTTTCATGAGGCATTAAAAAAGCAATCATTTTAATTTTTCCATGGTTATTATCCAAAATGATTTTGTAAAATTGATTGGGCACAGCAACATGCTCATCACCTATCGTTTTTAAACCATCTTGTAAAATACCCCCTGTAACTACGAAAACACCGTCATATTTATTTGCCCAATATCTAGTTTTCTGTTCTAATGTATTCCAAATACCTGCATTAAAATCATGTTCTTGTGGAGATATATTGCTTGTTAAAAAGGTTTCATTATAGGCATTAATATCATACTCTCTATCTCCTGCTGGACATAAATGTCCACGATCATACCCTGAATTCTTGTAGTTCTTCCAACTAGCCGCACCAGTTTTTACAGCCTTATCGATTTCAAAATAAGGTCTTTCAAAATTATTATTAGAAAGTTGAGATTTCTTTAATTCGTAAGCAACCCATTCAGCCTGTTCGTAAGGTTCATTATAGGATAAAGAATAACCGTTATGATGCACAATTTGTCCTGTTGTACTTGTAGGTAAGAAATACTCGTTTGTTTGATCCTTTATGGTTGAACCTTCCTCAACAATGTTGTTTTGCTCTTCGTTATCTAAAAAATACTCATATCCATAAACACCTAAAACAATGAGTATCGCTACAATAGAATATATGTTTCTTTTACTCAAACTAATTAAAAACAAATTCTAAAGGTTTCCCAATATTCCCACTTGGATAGCTTATGTTTAACAGCGCCGACATAGTTGGAGCAATATCTGTTATTTCTGTTTTCTGTAAGGTTTGACCATGTTTGATGCCTTTCCCGAAAAATAATAAAGGTACGTGCGTATCATACTCAAACGCCGATCCGTGTGTTGAACCTGTTTTACTATAAGAAATAACCGCTGGATCGAGCACATAAATAACATCGCCAGAACGCTTTTGACTAAATCCATTTTGAATCAATCGTTCTATTCCTGTGGAAAACGACGTATTACTCATTGCTGTTGCAGTGTATGCTTTATCAATATATTGATAGCCAATAATTTCATTAACAATAGCTTCTTGAACATCATCCAAATCCAAATCTAACTCCTGTATTTTTTTTCTGTTTAAAAATATTTGATTATTCATTATGCTTTCAATCAAATCAGAAGCTCCAAAAGTAGTTTCCATAAAGTTATTTATTTTTTTACTAAAATCTCTAGAATCAAAATACCCAGCAGGAATTTTTACACTTTGCAAATAAGCAGGCACATTAACTGCGGCATGGTCGGCAGTTAAAAATACCGTGTAATTTCCTTTTCCCACTTGATCATCTAAAGATTTAAAAAGTCTTTCAAGATCTAAATCTAATCGTAAGTACGTATCTTCAATTTCTTTAGAGTTAACACCAAAATTATGTCCAACATAATCTGTACAGGAAAAACTTACGGTTAACACATCAGTAATATCATCACTTCCCAATTGTTCTCCCTTAATAGCAGCAATAGCAAAATCAGTCGTTAAGCTATTTCCATAAGGAGTAGATTTTAAGATATCATATCCGCTATTTTCATTTTTTAATGTTGCTAAATCATATGGAAATGTTGCCGTTTCTTTTCCTTTAAAACCACCTTCAAAATTATTTAAGTCACTTCCACTCTCAGTATATGTTGTAATGTTATATAAGGTATTCCATTCTTTTAAATACGAATCTACCGAATGCTTTTTGTTAAAGTTTGTTACCCATTTTGGAAGTTCTTTTATATAAAATGTACTTGAAATCCAGTTCCCTTCATTCTTACCTTGAAACCAATAGGCAGCATTTGCTGTATGTCCTGCAGGTAAAATAGATGCTCTGTCTTTAATTGAAACACCTATTGTTTTTCCTCGCATCTGCGTAAACAATCTGTTTTCATCTCCAAAAGTGGTTGTTTTCATTCTTTGTGGAGACATTTGTCCTGCACTACTTGAAGTCCCAACAGACTGCACAGAATCATCTTCGGTACAATACACACTCTTTTTTAATTCCTTATCATACCAATCATTAGCAATAATACCATGATATTTTGGCGTAGTTCCTGTATAAATTGAGGTATGACCAGGCCCTGTATATGTAGGAATATAATTAAAATGATTATTTTTACAATTAAATCCTTCATTCATCATACGTTTAAAACCTCCATCGCCGTATTTATTGTAAAAACGCGTTAAATAATCATATCGCATTTGGTCGACAACTATCCCAACCACTAACTTAGGTCGTTCATTCAAGTTAGTTGATTTATAGTTCTGTTTGACTTCTACACTATTTTGAGCAACAGAAAACGTGCTGTAAATAACGAATACTATTAAAGTAAATAAATGCTTCATTTTTATTGTTTATTATTAATTTTTCAAAAATACTATTTTTAAAACATCATAATTTAAAATTAAAGTTAAATACCTGTAACTTTTTTTTACTTTAGCACTAATAAATTTAATATGAAATACCTCCATTATATAGGCACTTATTTTTTAATGATTGTCGAAATGTTTCGTAAACCAACTAAATGGTCGGTTATGAAGCAGCTCATTTTAAAAGATATTGACGATTTAATTATAGGCTCGCTTGGTATCGTTGCTTTCATTTCCTTTTTTGTAGGTGGCGTTGTTACCATTCAAACAGCACTAAATATAAGCAACCCATTAATTCCTAAATACCTAGTAGGTTTTGCAACCAGACAATCTGTTATTCTGGAATTTGCACCCACATTTATTTCTATTATTATGGCTGGTAAAGTAGGCTCTTTTATTACATCAAGTATTGGAACCATGCGTGTAACTGAGCAAATTGACGCCCTTGAAGTGATGGGAATTAATTCTTTAAACTACTTAGTATTCCCTAAGTTTATTTCACTTCTACTTTACCCTTTTGTTATATCCATTGCTATGTTTTTAGGTATTTTAGGTGGTATGGCAGCTTGTGTTTATGGTGGGTTTAGTTCGCTTAGCGATTACATTATTGGTATTCAAACAGATTTTATTCCGTTTCATATAACCTATGCCTTTATTAAAACAACAATATTTGCATTTGTTTTAGCAACCATCCCATCGTATCATGGATATTACATGACTGGAGGTGCTCTTGAAGTTGGAAAAGCCAGTACAACCTCGTTTGTTTGGACCAGTGTTGTTATTATATTGTTAAACTATATTTTAACCCAAATGTTGCTGAGCTAATGATAGAGGTAAAAAACATACATAAATCGTTTTCTGGAGTTGAAGTTTTAAAAGGCATTAGTACGTCTTTTGAAAAAGGGAAAACCAATTTAATAATTGGCCAAAGTGGCTCAGGAAAAACTGTTTTTATAAAATGCTTGTTAGGGCTATTTGATTATGAAGAAGGATGTATTGCATATGATGGTAAAGTATTTTCTGAGTTAAGTGAAGATCAAAAGAGAAATTTACGCGCCGAAATTGGGATGGTATTTCAAGGTAGTGCATTGTTTGATTCAATGACTATTGCTCAAAACGTCATGTTTCCCTTAAAAATGTTTACCAAACAAAGTAGAAGCGAAATGGAGGACCGCGTTGATTTTGTTTTGAAACGCGTTAACTTAATTGATGCCCATAATAAAATGCCTAGCGAAGCTTCTGGAGGTATGCAAAAACGTGTTGCCATTGCTCGAGCCATAGTAAATAATCCGAAATACTTATTTTGCGATGAACCCAACTCTGGTCTTGATCCCAAAACATCTATTATTATTGATAATTTGATTCAAGAAATCACCGATGAATATAACATTACAACTGTTATCAATTCTCATGATATGAATTCGGTAATGGAAATTGGTGAAAAGATTGTCTTTTTAAAAGATGGCTTAAAAGCATGGGAAGGTTCTAAAGACACTATTTTTAAAACCGATAACGAAGTAGTAACTGATTTTGTTTATTCTTCTGAGCTCATGAAAAAAGTGCGCCAAATGTATATTGAAGAGAAACAGTAGTTTTATTTTATGCTTGTTATTTTTTTTACAATTTGAAATAAATAGTTTTAAAGTTTAGGCAACTGAGCTTTTCTTTAAACTTCTATTAAGTAATCCCATAGCGACATATAAAAGAGGTGAAATTAATATCTCTTGAATACTACCTGCAAAAACTCTTAAATTTAAGCTAATTGGAGAAATAAACCAATCAAATAAACCCACTGATGTTAGAATACTTAATCCTGAAATATGAACTATATGCCAAATAAAAGACATCCATCTATCGGTTAATTTTCCAAGGTGAAAAGTCCCAACCATATAGACTGCAATTGTAGTTGAAAACTTAATAACATGTCTTATTTTCGAAGTTAATATTAAATCACCATTTTCTAAAAAACAAATGTAATACGCCGAATAAATGACTAAAATAAATACTAGTCCAGAAATGAAGCGAACCTTATCCGATTTGTATAGATTCATTTTTAAAGTTGATTTTACGACTATAAAACACCCAAATTAAAAAAGTAGCTGTATAAACGATAATTTTAAATAAATAATGATGAGCAAACTGGAAGTAAGCGTGAAAATATTCTTGTAAATATATTAAGCCCACACATCTAAGTATGTTAATAAAGTCCAGAAGTATCACCCCTAGAATAATATACAGTATTTTACGAACAATCTTTGAAGGCATACATACAATAAAACCTATATATAAAACCAACAATTCTAAACCATTACAAGCGTGCGCAATATTTAAAACCTTGTAATTATTATGATATATAACAGAACTTTTAATGTTTGTTGTTTCTCCTCCTAAAACTTCAGTATAAATTTCCTCTTTTGCAGTAAAGCCAGACATAGGGCTCAAATTATTTAAAACAAAAGCGGAAGATACAGCAACATGCGATGTTAGCAGATTATTTAATACGTTTGAATCTAACAAAAAAACTCCGTAAATAATTTCCCAAGCAATAAAAAACAATAAGGCTTTTCCTAGAAAAAGCCTTATTGGTAACGGAATTTCATTTTTTAATGAATTAAATTTCATCATTTTTACTTCCACGTAATTTTTTAACTCCAAAAGCAGCAGCACCAATTAATAGAATACTAAGACCTCCATCTAATGGAACGCTTGGTGTTTCACACTCTCCTTCTCTTTGGCGTTCTCTTTTGTGTTCTCTTTCTACTTTCTTAGGTTTTTTAGGTTTCCAATCATTATGCTTTTCCCTTTTTGGTTTATTTCCTCCAAAAGTAGTTGCATTCGTGTTAGTTGAAAATGTTAAAGCTAATAGTATTAAAATTGCCCTAATGGTTTTTAAAAAAGTTTTGTTAATCTTCATAATTTATTTTAACGAGGTTAATAGCAAGACTAAATTATACACTATTTTAATTTGAAAGGAATTTTTCCGACAAAATTCAAATTAAAACTTTAAAATGTGTTTCCTAAGTAGTAACAGATTTTGTTAATTCTTCGGAACTCATGAAAAAAGTGCGCCAAATGTATATTGAAGAGAAACAATAATACATTATATATTAATTTTTTATCTTATAGTTTTATTGAATTGTTTTAATAACTCTAAAACTCTAAGTTAAATAGCTTATCTTTAACAATGGATATATATCCGTTGATGTCAATATAATTCTTTACGCATCTCTAGTAATCAACTTAATGCCTTATTACTAGAGGAAAATCCACAACAAGAAATTTCAATTTAACGCTTTACTTAACTCATTAATCTGTGATTCGTTTCAATTTAAAACAGAATTATATGGCTTTATTAAAAATGGGAGTTATTGGTACCTCAAAAAAAGAAGACGAAAGACGTGTCCCAATCCATCCTGAACATTTAAAAAGACTTCCAGAACACATACGCAAGCAACTCATCTTTGAGAGGGGCTATGGCAAACCGTTTAATATTGAAGATGAGGAAATTATTGAACTTACTGGAGGCATGGCCACTCGCGGTGAAATATTATCTGATATAGGATCCGTGATTATAGCCAAACCAATCCTCTCAGATTTAGAAGAATTAAAGACAGGAGGTGTTTTATGGGGGTATCCACATTGTGCCCAACAAATGCAGATCACACAAACAGCCATTGATAAAAAATTAACCTTGATCGCTTTTGAAGATATGTATGTCTGGGGTCCAAATGGCCAAATTGGTAGACACACCTTTTACAAAAATAATGAAATGGCTGGATACTGTGCAGTTATACATGCCCTACAATTAAAGGGAATTGACGGTCATTATGGGAATCAAAGAAAGGCTATCATATTCAGTTTTGGAGCCGTTAGCCGAGGCGCTATTTATGCGTTAAAAGCTCATGGGTTTAGAGATATTACTATCTGCATTCAAAGACCAGATCATGAAGTACGAGAAGAAGTTTTGGATGTTCATTATGCAAGAATTAGAAACGGGAACAACAATGAACCGCGATTAGTTTTAGTAGAACACGATGGGTCTGAACGACCTTTATTGGATTTAATTCATGAATCTGAAATCATCATTAATGGAACCTATCAAGATGTAGACGACCCTATTAATTATGTAAATGAAGATGAAAAATCAATGCTAAAACCTGGTACGCTAATAATTGATGTGAGCTGCGATGAAGGCATGGGGTTCTATTTTGCTAAACCCACTACATTTAAAAATCCTATCATTTCAATAGATACAATTGATTATTATGCGGTAGACCACACCCCTAGTTATTTTTGGGAAAGTGCGTCTAGATCAATTTCAGCAGCTATGATTGTGCATTTACCTTCGGTTATTGGTGGTCGAGACCAATGGCCGGAAAACAAAACCATCAAAAACGCCATCAATATTGATAAAGGAGTTATTGTTAAAGATACAATTCTTAGATTTCAGAATCGTGAAAAAGACTATCCACATTACGTGAAATAATTGGCATGTGTTTTATGAAAATTATTATCGGCAGTATTTTTCTAATTAGAATTTTTTGAATTGGTATCCTTTAGACATCAACTTATGTATTAATTCATCTAAATGTAAATACAATTTATCTTTTCTTAATGGATTTGTACCTGGATGAATAAGTAAATGAAAACCATTCATTCCTTTTAATTTTTCGTAGTTATAAATGCTTTCTAAAATAGCCTCACTTGAAATATAGTTTGACATATCAGGAGTTGTATAATCGGCATTAGATCTTGTTCCTGGCGAATAATTTACTGTTGTTTGATTAAGTTCTTTCGCTATTTGTACAACCTTTGTATTACACCATTCATAAGGAGGTATAAAATAAGAAGCATTAGCCCCTAAGTCTTGTAATATCTTTAAGTTATTCAGTATATCCTCCTTTATTACATTTGGAGTATGTAGTAAGCTATCTTTTTTTGACCAATCGCAGTACAAAAGATGCTTATCTGAATGAGCTCCAACATAATGTCCTTGACTTATAATACGTTTTACCAAATCAGTGTGATTGCGAACAAAATCACCAGTAAGAAAAAATGAAGCCTTAATTTTTTTATTTTGTAAAACCCCTAGAACATGGTCAAAACCTTCATAATAATCATGTCCAGTAAAACATAAATAAATGTTTTTTTGCAAGGTATCGGACCTTATTAAAGCACCTTCTTGATCAATTATGTTTTGTGCTTTTGCAATATTAAGCACCCCTAAAATAAAAATAGATAGAATAATTCTATTCATTACTTAAGCGTGTTAATATGAGTAATAGTTCGGCAGAACCATCAAGTGTAGGCTCATTAGTGCTATAGTCCATCCAATCGTCTCTATATTTGATATGATGTGGTTGAAAATTCTCATATTCATCAGGTTCAGAAAGGTTAATGGCTATCATTTTTTCTAAAATAGTTGTCCAAATTGGACCATCAACCAAACTTCCTTTAATAGATTCCTTATTGATTTTCCAAAAAGGCATATGAACATCTACTGGTGTATCGGCATTTTCGGGAATCTCTGTAATCATGCTAGAATTCCACGGGTTAAGACCGAGCAACCAATTAACGTGATTCTGCATTAAAGATCTATATTCTTTTGATCCAGTCATTTCTTCATACAGCATACATTGCGTCGCCACAGCAGCAGCAAGATTGTTTGAACACCAAACAAATAAGTGTCCAACACCATAAGGATTGTCATCTGCTTTTTTTTGGATTCTTTCTAAGTTATGCTTGTAATACGCAATCATTTGCTGTTTGTCTTTGGCAGACCCCACTTGCCATAATGCATAATGCCCGATGTTAACAAAAGGATACATTTCATAATGGCCAGTTGTATCACGTTCCATCCAAGACCACGTTCCAATAATTTTGGCATATTTACGAGCATCCTTCAAAAGCTTCTCCTTTTTAGAAACCTTGTACAGTTGTGCAGCGGCCCATTCCATATCGTCTGCCCAGGTATTCTCTTCATAGCGGTAGGGTGCTCCAAAGCTATTGCCCTGCTGATATCCTTCATTTTCCTGACCCATTTTATAAAGTTCAAGAGCAGCTTGCAAGCAAGTTTTTGCAAACGCTTCATAGCCCTCTAAATTATTAAAAACCTCGTAACCTAAAGCTAAAGTAGCTGCAGAACGCCCTGCTAAATTTGAAACACCAGTGGCCTGACTTTTATATTTTGAAAGACCTTGAGGTTTTCCATTTGCAAAATAAACAGGTCGAAAACTATTGGGTCCCCAACCATAATCGGCATTTTCCTCATGCGGTAATTTAAACCCACGATGATCTCTGTCATCCGCAACTTGATGATATAGCTCATTGGGTTTAGGATGGAGTTTTAATATCCATTCAAGACCCCACTTTGCTTCATCTAAAATATCAGGTAAATCATTTGCACCCTCTAATCCTTTTGAGTTAAATTTATCTTCAAACTTTTTGGGGTTCATCTGATATGCCATAAGCAATCGTGCAGTTGTATTGCTTCCTGTGATAAGATATTTTAATTGGTCGCCTGCATCATGCCAACCGCCAGTAGCGTCAATTTGTGTTGAATCTGGTCTGATTCCAAAAAAACTCAATCCATCTTTTTGGTGACAGAACTTTTTAGTATGTGGATTAAAACCACATCGTTGCGTTCTAATAAACCCAACGACATCTTCTTGCCAATTTGGATAATTACCAATATGAAACGTACTACTTACAATATTCTCGTCGTTGAATTCAAAATAATAGGTGCCTTCTTTCCTGAAATCCGAAAAGTCTATAACATAATAATTTGAAAATGGATACCATCCATTTTCAACAAGCAATCCTGAATATTCTTTTAATGCGACTCCCTTTTCATCTTTTAAAATCAATAAAGGCTTTATCAATTCTTTTTTACTTAATATGATTGCTTTTTTTGGATTATCTATTGGATATCCAGCTAAATTGATTCTTATCTCAACATCCTGACCTGCTTTAGAGAAATTATAGCAAAAACAAAGCAGTATTATAATAATTCGAGTAATCTTCATATCCAATCTTTTTAAAAAATATAATGAACTCTAGTAATTTAAGGTTTTCAGTACGTTAAATCTAAATTCATTTTCTTAAAAGTATCAATCCTTTTAATATAAATACAGTAACAAAAAACGATTTTATAAAATTGATATGGTAAATATTACCAATCAATATTTTTATCAATAAATTGAATTAAACTTTCTGCTATTTCTTCCTGCTCTTTTAAAGAAGGATGTCCACTTGTTTCTTTGTAGGGAATAAAATGCGTATATATCTTATTATCATTTAACTTAGCAACGGCTTCTTTAATATAACTTACCCATTTTGAACCTTTTTGGGTAGCATCCATACTTCCTAGAATACATATAATCTTTGATTTGGGATAATGCTTCCTTATGTTCTCTACAAATTGTTGATATGACTTAATAAAATAGTCGTCATTAGGAACAGTAGAGCCAAATCGCTTCTTAAATTCATTTGAACCAGGCATATTAACTAACCAAGAATCATTCTGAAAAATATTAATAACAACTATATCCGGATTATACAAAGAAAAATCCCATTTACTATTTTCATCGGTAGGAATTAATCTATCATACATTTCAGGCATAATTAAGGGAAACCAGCTAATTGTCATACCAATTCCACTTTTACAAATACATTGATATTTTGCATTGTAGTGCCTTGCAGTAATTGCTGCATAGCTTAAATAGTTATTAGTATACGTACTATCTGGTATATCTCTACCAGATGTATCTTCAACAGCATAGCCAGCGGTAATAGAATTTCCGTAAAATTCTATTTTCTTTTTTTGAGGCAAAGATTTTGGCAATACTTTTGAATGTCCTTGAATATGAAATCCGTAAAAAGAAGATTTTCCTCTATTCCATTCCGTTCGTTTAAAAATTTCAACAGTATGCTTTCCTTCTGGCAGTTTTGAAGCAAATTGATAATATTGTTTGGTTGTGTCTGGTCTAAAAATTGAAAGACTATCATTATCAATCATAACATTATAATAATTATCTCCTGTTTCATCTTTAAATAATGCCGATATGGATTTCCCTTCAAAATTTAATTTTATTGAAGTTCCAGACCAATATAAATCTACACCTTTAATTTTTGATGAATCTATTCTACCAGAATAGTCTATTTGTGAATTTGTATAGCCTACAAATAAACCTCGTTGAGTCGAACAAGCACAGAGTAAGATTAGCGTTACAAGTAAAAAAAAATTATTATATAAAATTTTCATGCTTTTATATGGTAAATTGTTTTAATTGATTCTTCAATTTTCACGTTTTATAACCAACGTATCTAAACTTAATTTTAGCTTTAACCACTTTTTTAGTTTTTCACTATCTTTTACTTTAGATTGTTCATTTGATAAGGAATCAATCCATTTTACAGTAAAAACAGGAATTGTGTCAGTCTTTGTGAAATTGGTATTAATAACATTGGCAAAGGAAAACTGATCTAAATTTTCATAATTAATCTTCACCTCTTTCGTTAATTCATCAAAGGGAATATAATTCTTTTCTAGTTTAGACAACTGCCTTACCTTACTCTCTAAAAATATAATTTTTTGACTTTGAGATAACAAATCTAATGAGTCTCTAGAACGAAGTTCTTCCATATATTTGAAATTATCCAAATTCTTTGATTTGTTTTGATTGAATACTAACTGCGTATTATGTAAAGCGTGATATTGAGTCATTCGTTTCTTAAGAAGTTCAATCGTAGAATCTGGAATTTCATCCAAACCAAATGTATTTAGTTCTATGGAGTGTGTTTGGCTATCAGTATAATTATAAATAGCATTTTGTTTTATGTATTCAAAATGTGGTAATACAGCTAGTTCATTATCAACAAAGGCCCTAGCATCTCTGTTAAAATTACTTTCTTGTAACACCGATATAAATGTCCATACTGCAGGCACCATAACCACAATAGCAACTAAAGAAGCTATTCTTCCTATAAGTTTACGTTTAGCGGAATTAACATACTTAAGCATAGGAAACCTGAGGACTTTTAAAACTAAAAAAGTTGCTAAACCAATAAAAATGGTATTAATGGTGAATAAGTACATAGCACCACCAAAATATTGCCAATTACCTTTTGCTAACCCATAACCCGCAGTACACAGTGGCGGCATTAAAGCCGTTGCGATAGCAACTCCAAAAATAACTGAGGCGATGGTACCGCGTTTAGTTCGTGCAATAATTAATGCTAGACCACCAAAAAATGCAATAAGAACGTCACGAATATCAGGTTTTACACGACCTAAAAGTTCTGAAGTATCCTCACTCAGTGGAAATAAATAAAAGAATAAAAAAGCAGTGATTAAACTAAGAACAATCATGATTCCTAGGTTAATTAATGATCGCCTTAAAGTATCAACATCGTTAATGGCAATAGATAACCCAACACCAAGAATAGGCCCCATAAGTGGCGAAATTAACATGGCGCCGATAACTACTGCTGTAGAATTAGCATTTAAACCAATAGACGCCACAAATATGGAGCAAACCAAGATCCAAGCTGTAGCACCTTTAAATGGAATATCATTTTTAATAGCTTGTATTGTTGCGTCTCTGTCTGTATCTTCTCTAAAATCTAATAATTCTTTTAAGAACTTTTTGACACTATCAAACAGACCTTGAGCATCTTTTTTAACGTCTTCTTTAGATTGCTCTACCGACTCGTCTCTTTTGGTATTTTCATCCGAGACATTTAATTTATTTTCCTCCATGTTGATTAATTAGCACTTGCCGACTAATATAAATATAAATTTTAGATATTTAAGTACTCCTTAATTAACCATATTGCTCTCCAAACGTGTCTTTTACTTTGTTAAGCACTTTTTTAATATCCTGCTCTTTTGATTTAGGATAAATTAATAATACATCTTCCTTATCAACTATAATATAATCCTGCAACCCGTCAACAACTACAATTTTATCCTTTTTGGTACGTATCATATTGCCTGTAGCTTCTTCGGTTAATGTTCTTGAATTAACAATCGCATTTCCGTTAGAATCTTTCCCTAACTTGTCATACAAGCTCCCCCAAGTACCAAGATCGTTCCAATCAAATTCTGCTGCAATTACAAACACATTTTTAGACATTTCCATAATGGCGTAATCGACCGAAATGTTTTCTGCCTTAGCATAATTTTCTTGGATAAAGTCATTCTCTTCATCCGTATTATAAACAGGAATTCCTTTTTTAAATAATTCAAAAAGTGCTGGTTGATTATTTTGGAATGCTGTAATTACACTTTTTACACTCCACATAAAAATACCTGCATTCCAAAGAAAATTTCCTTGTGCAATGAATTCTTTAGCCGTTTCATAATCTGGTTTTTCTCTAAATTGATTTACTGATTTAATATCACTAGCGGCTGTTTTATCAAACTCAATATAACCATAACCAGTATTTGGAAACGTTGGCTGAATACCCAAAGTCATTAATGCATCATTTTCAGCACAAAAATCAAAAGCTTGTTGTACATTATTTGAAAAGGTTGTTTCATCTTCAATCCAATGATCACTTGGCGCCACAATCATAACGGCATCTGGATTTTCCTTTTGAATTTTTAAAGACGCATATAAAATGCATGGTGCTGTATTTCGCATAGCAGGTTCTAAAACTACTTGGCGTTCTGTGACGTTTGGTAATTGCTCAAAAACTAAATCATTATAACTCTCGTTAGTTAGAATGAAAATATTTTCTTGCGGAATTAACTTTGCTAATCGTTGAAAGGTTTTTTGAATGAGCGTATCTCCTGTCCCTAACATATCATGAAATTGTTTTGGAAAATCTTGTGTACTCACTGGCCAAAATCTAGATCCTACGCCTCCTGCCATTAAAATGGCATAATAATTTTTATTCATATTATTCGTTTAATAATTCGACTTCTGCATTTGGATTAAACAGATACAACTTTCCCGTATTTATTTCTATACACTCATAACGTTTTACGCGTTTTTGAGATTTTTTAAATACTTTACCATTGTACAGTTTAAATGTGCTACCAATTGGCACTTCAAAAATATACGTTTTATTATTCGGTCTATCAAATTGCTTCAATGCTAGTGCTAAATTAACATCTGTATCACTGGACGCCTTTGGGTTTTTAAAATGTTTTGCCAAAAGAGATAACAAGTCATTTGGAAAAATTGTAGGATTTAAAAATGGTAACATCAAGTGTTGAAACGTTCGTTTCCACTCTATACCGTGCGGTTTTATAAAACGTCCATAAGCTTTATAAGCTTCAAAGTGAGCGATTTCATGAATGAGCGTGACTAAAAATCGATATTGATTTAAGTTGGAATTAACTGTAATTTGATGCTTACCATTGGGTAAGCGCATATAATCGCCATGACGTGTTTTGCGCTCCTTTTTAATTGTTACGGTAAGATTATCATGTTTTAACAGGTTTAAAACCTGTGCCATAGATTGTTCTGGAATATACCCTTGGAGCATGTCTTGCATATTACAAAAATACAGGATTTTTTAGAAGAAAAAACAATAGATTATTTATTAAAAATCAAACAATGGTGACTTCAATACCAAGTTCAAAAAGTCTGTTTTTAGTTTTTTCGTCAATACCAGTATCTGTAATTATTTGGTCAACATCGTCTAGTCCACAAATTCTTCCAAACCCTTTTTTTCCAAATTTAGATGAATCGGCCAAAACAATAATTTTTTGAGCCGCTTTAATCATTTCCTTATTTAGCGATGCTTCCATTGCGCTAGTGGTTGTCAGGCCAAATTCTAAATCTATCCCATCAACTCCTAAAAATAATTTTGTAAAAGTAAATTCTGACAGCATTTTTTCACTAATTGAACCAACAACAGACAAAGAACTATTTCGAAGAATTCCACCCAGTTGAATAATGTCAATATTAGGTTTTTCTGATAAAATTAATGCTACATTAAGAGATGCAGTTAACGCTGTCAATCCAGCCGTCGGCTTCAAATGCTTTGCGAATTCAATAACAGAAGTTCCAGAGGCTATTATAATACTGTCGTGAGGTTTTAAAATTTGGCCTGCATGAATTGCTATTCTAACTTTTTCATCTGTTTTAAGCTGTTTTTTGAAATTAACATGATAGTCGGTTGTGTACGGATTTTTTAAAAAAGCTCTACCATGAGATCTGAAAAGTAAATTTTTTTCTTCTAAGACTTTAAGGTCTTTTCTGATTGTAACAAGAGACACATTAAATTCTTTACTTAGATCTGACACATCAACAAATTCATTTTCTTCTAATTTTTTTAATATCAGTTTATGGCGCTCAGCTATATTTAAAACCATCTTATTTCTATTTACTATCAAATATACATCAATATTAATAATGTTCGAAACATTTCAAAACTTTCGTAAGTTATTATATTTCTATTTATTTAAAAATAATCAGCTTATTAATACCCTTCTACACTGTTCCAAATACAAAATATCGAATTCCACTTGATATCGTACTAGGCGACAGTTAACTCTATTATAATAATAACTAAAAAAAACATTGTATAACTTTTTTTTTGTTTCGTTTTGTTTTTATATTTGTTTCATCATCATATAACCTTTTAAATTATAGAGAAGTGAAAAGAAATGAAATGATAGATAAAATTAATGACAACTCTAAGGAGTATGACTTTATAATTATAGGAGGAGGCGCTACTGGTATTGGAATTGCTCTTGAAGCCTCTGCAAGAGGTTATTCTGTTGTTTTGTTAGAAAAATCAGATTTTACCAAATCAACTTCTAGTAAAAGTACAAAACTTGTACATGGAGGTGTTAGATATTTAGAACAGGGAAATATAGGTCTTGTTAGGGAAGCTGTAACCGAAAGAGGATTGCTACTAAAAAACGCGCCACATTTAGTTGAAAATTTGTCATTTATAATACCAACTCATGGTTTTTTTGATGAAGTACTATATACAGTAGGATTAACTTTTTACGATTTATTGGCTGGAAAATTAAGTTTAGGACGGTCTAAATGGATATCTAAATCTAAGACCTTAAAACGTATTTCAACTATTAACCCTAACAAAATATCGGCTGGCGTTGCATACCATGATGGTCAGTTTGATGATACTCGTTTAGCTATAAACACCTTACAAACTGCGGTTGGCTTAGGCGCTATTGTCTTAAATTATTGCGACGTAAAAGGATTAGTTAAAAATAGTAGCGGCAAGGTTACGGGTGTTAAATTTATAGATCAAGAAAAAAAGAAAGACTATAAAATAAAAGGAAAACAAGTTGTAAATGCAACTGGAGTGTTTGCCGATGATATTTTAAAAATGGATTCGCCTCATGCTGAAAAAACAATAGCTCCAAGTCAAGGTGTTCATTTAGTTTTAGATAAATCTTTTTTACCAGATAATGATGCTATCATGATTCCAAAAACAGATGATGGAAGAGTATTGTTTTTAGTTCCTTGGCATAACAAAGTGGTTGTTGGAACTACAGATACTCCTGTAAAAAAGGAATCTTTAGAACCTATTGCTTTAGAAGAAGAAATAGAATTTATTTTAAATACTGCTTCGCGATATTTAATAAAAACCCCTAAAAGAAGTGATGTTTTAAGTGTGTTTGCAGGATTAAGGCCATTAGCAGCTTCGAAAGGAAACGGAAACAAAACAAAAGAGATTTCTAGAAGTCATAAAATTTTTGAGTCTGAATCTGGATTACTTACCATGGTAGGAGGAAAATGGACCACCTACAGAAAAATGGGAGAAGATTTAGTTGATAAAGCAGAGCGAAATCAAGGTTGGCAGCACATTCCAACTAAAACAAAATATTTAAAAATACATGGTTATAAAGAAAATACAAATCGTAATAACCCACTATACTTTTACGGAACAGATGAAGATAATGTATTAACAATAGCTACTCAAGAAGGAATGAAAGATTATATTAGTACCTCTCTTGAAGTTATTAATGCTCAAGTTGTTTGGGCTGTTAGACACGAGATGGCTCGTACTGTTGAAGATTTTTTAGCTAGAAGAACCCGCTGTCAGTTGTTAGATGCAAAAGAAAGCATAAAAATGGCACCAAAAGTTGCTAAAATCATGGCATATGAATTAAAAGAAGACGATGAATGGCAGCTAAAACAAGTAGCCGATTATATAAAAGTAACCTCAAATTATATTTTATAAGAACTAAATTAATGGAATAGACATAACTAATAAACTAAACGTCATATGAAAAACAAGCTGATTCTAGCCCTAGATCAAGGCACAACATCCTCCAGAGCAATTTTATTTAATAATAATGGAGAAATTGTGAGAATTTCTCAGAAACCGTTTGATCAAATTTTTCCAAAGCCAGGATGGGTAGAACATAATCCTAATGACATTTGGTCTTCTCAAATATCGGTCGCCGCAGAAGTTACTGCTCAAGAAGGAATTTCTGGTGAAGGAATTGCTGCAATAGGAATCACAAATCAACGAGAAACAACCATTGTTTGGGACCGAGAAACAAGTGAACCAATATATAATGCTATTGTATGGCAAGATAGACGAACTGCTAAATACTGTGATGAGTTAAAAGCTGCTGGCCATATTGATATGATTAAAAAGAAAACAGGATTAGTACTAGACGCCTATTTTTCTGCGACTAAATTAAAATGGATTCTTGATAATGTTAAAGGAGCAAGAGAAAAAGCAGAAGCTGGTAAATTATGCTTTGGAACTGTTGACACTTGGCTTGTATGGAAACTAACTAGAGGCAAGATGTTTATTACTGATGTTTCAAATGCAAGTCGTACTATGTTATTGAATATTCACACCTTAGAATGGGATGAAGAATTATTAACACTATTTAATATACCAAAAACAATCTTGCCAACAGTAAAAGAAAGTAGCGAAATTTACGGAACAACAGCTACGACCCTATTCTCAACTAAAATTCCTATTTCTGGTATTGCTGGCGATCAACAGGCTGCTTTATTTGGTCAAATGTGTACTAAACCTGGTATGGTGAAAAACACCTACGGCACAGGATGCTTCTTACTCATGAATACTGGAGATAAAGCTGTTTCCTCCCATAATAATTTACTAACAACAATTGGTTGGAAAATTAACGGAAAAACGACATATGCTCTTGAAGGAAGTGTTTTCGTTGGTGGTGCCGCTATTCAATGGTTGCGTGATGGTGTAAAAATGGTTAAAACAGCACCCGGTATAAACCATTTAGCTGAAACAGTTGAAGACAATGGAGGTGTTTATTTTGTACCCGCAATGACAGGTTTAGGTGCACCTTACTGGGATCAATATGCGCGTGGGGTAATTATGGGAATTACTCGTGGGACAACAGACGCCCATATTTCTCGTGCCACATTAGAAGGCATTGCTTTTCAGGTTTATGATATTGTGAAAGCTATGGAAGCAGATGCTGGCGAGAAAAGTATTGAATTAAGAGTTGATGGTGGTGCAGCGGCAAGCGATTTGTTGATGCAAATTCAATCAGATTTATTTGGATTTAAAATTATTCGTCCTAAAACATTAGAAACAACGGCTTTGGGAGCTGCCTATTTAGCTGGTTTGGCTGTAGGGTATTGGGATAGTATTGACGATATTCAATCGCAATGGATAATTGATAAAGAATTTTATCCAGTAACAGATAAAGAAAAGGTGAAAAACATGTTGCACTACTGGCATAAAGCCGTAAAATGCGCACAAAACTGGATAGAAGAATAAAAATAAATCTTTAAATAAATAAAAATCATGTCAATTCTAGTAGCAGAAATATTAGGCACTATGTTGCTTATTTTATTGGGAAACGGCGTCGTAGCTAATGTTGTATTAAACGGAACTAAAGGAAACAACTCAGGTTGGATGGTAATAACAACGGCATGGGCTTTTGCTGTATTTGTGGGAGTTGTTGTCGCTGGCCCATATAGTGGTGCCCATTTAAATCCTGCAGTAACTATTGGTTTAGCGGTAGCAGGTAAAGTTGCTTGGAGTTTAGTTCCAGAATATATAGCAGGAGAAATGATTGGAGCTATGTTAGGCGCTTTCTTGGTCTGGTTATTTTACAAAGATCACTTTAAAGTCACTGAAGATGAAGGTGGTAAATTGGCTTGTTTTAGCACAGGACCAGCAATAAGAAATACTCTTTCAAACTTAACAAGTGAAATTATAGGAACCTTTGTTTTAATATTTGTAATCTTTTATTTGGCAGGACCAAAACTTGATTTAGTTGGTACTGTTGATGCAAGGGCTATTATAGGGCTGGGTTCTATTGGAGCACTACCTGTTTCTATTTTGGTATGGGTAATTGGTTTGTCATTAGGCGGCACTACTGGATATGCGATTAACCCTGCACGTGATTTAGGCCCAAGAATTATGCACGCTATTTTACCTATAAAAGGAAGCAGTGATTGGGGATACGCCTGGATTCCAATTGTAGGACCTATTATTGGATCTGTAATCGCAGCTTTATTATATGTTTCTCTAGTTTAAAAAAATTAAATGAATCTGTTAGCTTTACTGCTAGTTTTTGTTTCGACATATCTTTTCAAATGAAAGTAATTAATCACCATGATGTATTTTTACGTTCTTTTTCAATTGTTCCGGTCAAAGGTTGTCATGTTTTAGCTGGTTTAAAACTTGTGCCGTGGATTTATCTGAAATATACTCTTGGAGCATGCCTTGCATAATAAAAAACACAGTATTTATTAGAAGTTAAAAGATTGATTTTTTATGAATTTTAACTAACTTCGTTTAACTAAGCTAAACAAGCATTGAAACGTTTTTCATCCTGATATGACCTACAAAAAACACGTTAAATGAAGTCCGTACAAAAAGATTATTTTTCAGAAAAGGCAAAAGACTATGACACACATAAGCCTAGAACTGTAAACGTTGAAAACATTGCACAAGGAATTTTAAAAGAGTCATTTTTTTCAAAAGACATGAGTATTATGGATTTTGGTTCGGGTACTGGATTATTATTAACTGAAGTTGCGCCTTACGTCAAAAAAATTTCAGCAGTTGACATTTCAACTTCAATGAATGAAGTTTTAAGGTCTAAAAAAGATATAATTGAGTGTGAACTTGAACTAATAGAAATTGATTTAACAAAAGAAGCATTTAATAAAACATTTGATGCTATTATTTCTTCCATGACAATTCATCACATAAAAAATGTATTAGAGTTGTTCAGGAAATTTTATTCATTACTAAATAAGAATGGATTTATTGCTATTGCCGACCTTGACCTAGAAGATGGTTCTTTCCACACAACAGATACAGGCGTATTTCATTTTGGATTCGACAGAGAAGAATTTCTAAACACTGCAAAAAAAGCAGGTTTTAAAGATTTAAAAATTGAAACTGTAAGTGTGGTTGAAAAACCTACAGGCAAATATCCTGTATTCTTGTTAACTGGAAGAAAATAATTAGCTTACAGTTATTATCTTAACAATTAAACAAGTCTCAAAAATTACAACATTTTTAAAAGTTGTTCCATATCATCAAACGTTTTGGTAGCCATTCCTTCTAATTCATTATTATAATCATGAGCTGTAAAACCAAACACATCAAAACCTCCGGCAAGAGCTCCTTTAACACCTAATAAGCTATCTTCAATTACAACACATTCGTGTGGTTGAAACCCCATAGTTTTTGCTGCCCACAAAAAGACATCGGGTTCTGGTTTAAATTTCTGAATATCGTAACAACTAAATAGTTTACCTTCAAAATAAGGTAATAAACCAACTAAATTTAAATTAAACTCCATCTTTGATTTCATACCACTAGACGCGACGCAAAATGGCATTTGTAATCGTTCAATAACGTTAGTTACGCCTTCAATAGGTTTCAAATGTTTTTCAAATTCCTCTAAGCTTTTTGTTCTGTATTCGATTTCGAAGGTTTCAGGAATAGACTGTTTTACTAGTTCTTCAATAATTTTAACACACTCCTTAAAATGACTACCTTTAAAATGTTTCATGGCAAAATCTAAATCTATATTCGCTCCAAGTTGGTTTGCCATATCAACCAATATTTGATTACCAATGGGTTCGCTATCTACCAATACACCATCACAATCAAAAATTACACATTTGTAATTACTCATATACTAAGGGGTTGAATTAGAAACTTGAAGTAATTTTCCGTTATAATATTTATTTGCGTTAACAGAAAACTCAAAAATATAGAGCGCCATTTCTAAAGCAGTTGTTGGCGCTTGATAGCCAGGAAATGCCTCCTCTAACATTTCAGTTTGTACTGCACCCAATGCCAAAACATTAAAACTGGGACCGGTTTCTTTATACTCTTCCGCCCATAATTCTGTTAGTGTAATTACTGCAGCTTTACTAGAACTGTAAGCTGCTAACCCTGGAAATTTCATACTACCTTGTACCCCACCCATAGAACTTATGGTTACGACATGGCTCTCTTTTTTCATGAATGGCACAACAATTCTTGTCATTTCAGCAACACCAAAAACATTGGCTTTATAAACGTATTCAAAATCTTTAATGGCTGTTTCGGCAAACGGTTTATTTAAAAGTGTTCCTGCATTGTTAATTAAAATATCAACCTGTTTCCATTCGGTTTTAATAAAATCGATCACTGTTTTGTAATCGCTCTCTTTACTCAAATCAAAAGAAAAAGGGGTAACATTTTTAAGTTTAAGACTCTTAATAGGTTTTTCATTCCGCGACAGCGCCAATACCTTGTGACCTGCTTCGGCGAATAGTTTCACTAATTCAAATCCAATACCTCTGCTGGTTCCTGTTATAATTACATTTTTACTCATTGTTCATTTTAATTTCTTTTGTTGCTGAATTACAAATATGTTCTATGGCAGGAATCATTTTATTAACCAAATTAGCCATATGATTATAATCTAATTTATCGGCTTCATCATCTACGTGATGGTAATAATCATAATTAGACAAATCGCAGCTTGAAATAGTTTGACACGGCGATTTAAACTGCTCATAAAAAGCAAAATTATCGGAACGCTTAAATAAATTATATTTAACCGCTACGTCAGATCGCCCTAAATAATTTGACCCTATTTGAGCATTCATAACCTCAGCCATATTACTTAAATCGTAACCACTCACAAAGGCTTCATAATCTCTATCTTTAAAAGGCACACCAATCATTTCAAAATTAAGCATAGTATATAAATCTATATTTTGTGCTTTTAGCCTTGTCGCTAAATGTTCAGATCCCTTAAGGCCTAACTCTTCGCCTGAAAATAAAGCCATAATAAGACTTCGTTTATTGCTTTTCGTTTTTGAAAAATATTTTGCTAAAGCTAAAACAGCACTCGTTCCTGACGCATCATCGTTAGCCCCATTTGCAATAGAATCATTATCAACTGTTTTCGCATACCCGATATGATCATAATGAGCTCCAATAATAACAAATTCGTTTTTTAATTTAGGATCACTTCCTTCTATAAACCCCACAATATTATAGCCAACAATATCTTTTACATTAAACGTATCTCTATAGGTTTCAAAATAGGGTTTAATTTCATTTTTTTTAAATACATTTTCAATATACTTAGCTGCAGTTTCTATGCCTGGAGTCCCAGTATTACGGCCTTTTAATGCATCTGAAGTCAAAAATGCAACATGCTCTTTTACTTCACTCTGAGAAATTTCTGTTTTATTTATTTGATTCTCTAAAGATGATTTACAACTAATGACTAATCCTAAACACAACAGTATTATTATTTTTTTCATACAACCAATTAATTTGAGTTTAAAGATAAAAAAAACAATACGCCATACATGAGTTTTTACCTTACAAACACAATTTTAATAAATCAGGTTAACTTCTTTTTTTGATTAATACACTAATAATCACTAAATTGAATAAAAATAAACACCATGCCAATATATTTAGATCTTCATGAAATGCCCGATGGAGTTACTGCTGAACATGTTGCAGAAATGCATCAAGCTGATTTAAAAATTGAACATAAGTTTAATTGTCGTGGATTAACCTACTGGTGCGATGAAAAAAGGCAAACAGCTTTTTGTTTGATTGAAGCTCCTAATAAAAAGGCTCTTAAAGACTTGCATACTCACGCACATGGAGATGTTCCAAAGCGTATTATTGAGGTAGATGGCAACATAGTTGAATCATTTTTAGGAAGAATAGAAGATCCTGAAAAATCACAAAATACAGCATTAAACATCATAAACGACCCTGCTTTTAGAGTTTTAATGGTTATTGAAACTAGTAATTTTTTAGATAGACTTGAAGCCAATCAATTTACTATTTTTACTCAAAAATTTCACAATAGTGTATCAAAATGTTTCCATAAGTTTAATGGCAACATTGTCAAAAAAAACAATAATAATTATTTAGTTTCTTTTAAAACTGTTACCGATGCTGTTTTATGCGCACAAAAAATTCAATATCAATTCAAATACGTGACGCCTAAATTTGATCCTTCAAGCAGAAAACTAAACATAGCAATAAGTTCTGGTGTTCCTGTAACAGATAAAGAAAACATATTTGAAGAGGCTATAACTTTAGCAACTCGCATGTGTGATATTATTAAAGAGACTTTTGTTATCACTTCTGAAGTAAACGCACTTTATGAAAGTGAAAACAGAAATGCTACTGTTGATAAAGAGTCTGTAAGAGTATTAAAAGCAACTGATGAAAAATTTCTAACACAATTGATGGATTTTATTGAAGATAAATGGCATAAATCTGATTTTGATGTCAGCTTTTTTAGTAAAGCCTTAGGGTATAGCAAATCACAATTAAACAGAAAATTAAAAAACCTAACAGGACTATCACCTAACAATTTTTTAAAGGAATTCAGGTTACATAAAGCGTTACAATTATTATATAAGCAACAAGGTAATATTTCTGAAATCGCTTTTGAAACAGGATTTAACAGTCCTGCTTATTTTTCGAAATGCTTTTTAGACAAATACCATATTCTCCCTTCAAAATATATTCAACAACATATATCTTAGGTTCCATTTTTTATAAATGACTCAAAATTAGAGTTATTTGAATTAAATGTAGAAGTAAACTACTCATTGTATTTATAAGTTTGGTGTTCAACCAATAAATAAATAATAATGAGTAAAACACTTTTTGAAAGATTAGGTGGTCGTGAAGGTATTTCAACAATCGTTGATGACACCGTTGAGAACCACATGAACAACACAGCAGTAAATGCACGATTTCTTCCTTTAAAAGAGCAACCTGAGCGATTGGCTATTATAAAAAACCACACAATTGATTTTTTTGTTGCTGGTAGTGGTGGACCCAATAATTATAAAGGAAAAGATATGGTAACTGCGCATACGGGTATGAATATAAGTCCTGCAGAATACATGCACGTAATTGATGATATTTTTATGGCTCTAGATAAAAATAATATTGATGAAGACTCTAAAAAAGATGTATTAGCCATTTTATGGTCATTAAAAGAGTCTATTTTATCAAAATAAATCACAATTAAACTAAACCGAAATTAGTAAAACATTACTTACTAAGGCTAAAAAGCACTCAATTTTGGGTGTTTTTTACTTCTTATTAATTTGTAATCCTTCATGTTGCCATTCAACAATACCGCCTTCAAGATCATATATTTTAACAAAACCAGCATCTAGAAGTTTTTCAGAACTCTTAGCACTTCGTCTTCCACTTTTACAATATACAATAACTGGTTTTTCTTTATTTAGTTTTTTGATGTCCTCATCAAATGTTGGTGAGAAATAATCTATATTTTGTGCGTTGGCAATAAATCCTTCACTATACTCTTTTGGAGTTCTTACATCTAATAATTGCACATTATCCTTCTTTAAAAGTGTCTGCATTTCTTTTGGAGAAATAACTTTTAATTTACTATCATCATAGTTTCCTTTGCAACTTGTAAATACAACAAAAAACAAAACAGAAAAAACAACTAATATATTTTTATTTTTCATAATTTATTATTCTATATCACCTTCCCATTGTAACATTCCACCAATAAGATTATAAGCGTTTTCAAAACCTAACTGATTCATAATCTTACAAGCCTGACCACTTCTATTACCCGATCTGCAATAGACATAGTAATTTTTATTCTTATCAAGTTTTTCAATTTCTGAAACAAAATCTTGACCTCTGTAAATATCTATATGAATGGCATTAGGTATCATACCTTCTGCTACTTCGGCATCAGTTCTTACATCTAATATCACAGCTTTTCCATCATTTTCAAGCTGTTCTACCCACTCATCTTGTGTTAAATCTTCCATATTTTTTTATTTATGAATCGCAAAAATAATATATCTATAATAACTTACCATATAAAACAATGAAGTATTCTATAGTATTAAACTTTTATTGAACAGCCTATAGCCTTAGTCTCCTTTTCTTTAATTTCTTCTCCTTTTAACAAAGCATCTACAGCATTTTCTACATACTTTGTTTTAACTGCCGAAGTATCTTTATAATTATCATCAATTGCGCCAATATATCTAACCACGTTTCCTTGTTTTGTTTTTTGCAACACAAACATATGAGGCGTTTTGGTGGCTCCAAATTTTGGATATACATGTTGACCTTCATCAACTAAATATGGAAATGTATAACCTTTTTCTTTAGCCCGCATCTGCATAGCTTTAAAACTGTCTCCCGGCTGTGCCATTGGGTTATTTGGATTAATGGCAATAACAGGATAGCCTTTTGAGGCATACATTTTGTCGAGAGCTATTATTCTATCTTCATAGGCTTTTGCAAACGGACAGGTATTACAGGTAAAAGCAATTATAAATCCTTTTGCGTCATCGTAATCTGATAGAGAAACCATATTTCCATCAATATTCTTTAATTTAAAATCAGACACCACGTCTCCAATTTTATAACTGTCATTTACGGTTGTTGTATTACTATTAAAATCACTTAAAAAAGTGATAATCATAATTGATACTAAAAAAGGTGTTTTCATAAGCTATTATTTTAAAAATTTATTGACTTCGTTTTCTAAAGTTTCATATGTAAAAGATTGTTCGAAAAACTCACTTTTATCATTTTTATATATCATGGTTGCCGGAATTGAACCAGACCAATCCTTATTAATTTGAGGAATCCATGAGTTCATATCAACATCGTCTAAAGCTATTACTTTGGATGTTAGCTTATTTTCTACTATAAAGGGTTTTAACTTGGTTTCATACAAATGTGGAAAATCCAGACTTACTAAAACCACATCAACTTGCTTATCCTTATATGTTTTGTTCAACTTCTCAAAATAAGGTAATTCCTTAACACAAGGCGCACACCAAGTGGCCCAAAAGTTAATAACATGAATCTTATCGTCCTTTTTATTTAAGAACTTTTTAAAACCATTAAAATCATACACATCTAATTGAATACTATCTGTATTAATTTTAATAGCTTGAGCAGTTTCAACTTTGTTTGCTGATGCTTTATTATCGCTTTTGTTTTGTTTGCAACTGGAAAAAATACCTAATAAAATAATAAGCCATATATATTTCATATGCTAAAATTACCTAATACATGACGAGATAGAGAGAGTTTAACAAATTTTTAAATAAAAAAACTATAAAGTATTGTGTAGTTATATTGTCTTTTCTATATTTGATGCAAATAAAAAATATGAACACAATTTTAAATAATACTTGGTGGTGGAGCTTTCGAAACGTCATTTCGTGAAGTAGTCACTTAGTATATTTAAATCTAAAAATATCAAAAAGGCTTGTCGTTCACGACAAGCCTTTTTTTAATGAAAAAAAATGAAAACATTTAGCCTTTACACACATTACAAAAAAATTCTAGCAGATACTATTACGCCTGTTAGTATTTACTTAAAAATTAGAGACAAATACCCAAACAGTATTCTTCTTGAAAGTAGCGACTATCATGCTAACAGTAATAGTTTTTCGTATATCTGTTTTAATCCTATTGCATCTATTAAAGTAGAAAATGAAACAATTGTGCAAAATTTTCCTGATAAAAGTTCTTTATCGACTAAAATTGATGAAAGCACCAATGTTACAGAAGAAATCCATCAATTCACTAAACGGTTTAAGGTGAATTCTGAAACTGATTTCAAATTTATTAATAATGGAATATTTGGTTATTTAGCTTATGATGCCGTACGTTATTTTGAAGATATAGAGATTTCTAAAAAAGAAAACTCTTTAACCATTCCTGATGTTTACTACGCCGTTTATCAAAATATTATTGCCATCAATCATCATAAAAATGAAGCTTATATTTTTGCTCATTGTTATGAAAGTGAAAGTAATATTGATGACATAGACCACTTAATAAAAGCTAGAAATTTTGCCTCCTACGATTTTGCTTCCAATGGAGATATCTCTTCTAATTTAACTGATGAAGAATACAAACATCATGTAGAATTAGCAAAAAAACATTGTGCTCGTGGTGATGTGTTTCAACTTGTATTATCAAAAAGTTTTTCGCAAGAATTTAAGGGTGATGAGTTTAACGTCTACCGCGCTCTAAGAAGTATCAACCCATCTCCTTATCTATTCTATTTTGACTACGGAAATTTTAAAATATTTGGAAGTTCGCCCGAAGCGCAACTTATTGTGAGCGACGGAAAAGCAGAAATCCATCCCATTGCAGGAACGTTTAAACGGACTGGAAACGATTTACAAGATGCCGAATTAGCAAAACAATTAAAGGTTGATGACAAAGAAAATGCCGAGCATGTGATGCTTGTTGATTTAGCAAGAAATGATTTAAGCAGACATGGAAGTCACGTAACGGTCGACACCTACAGAGAAGTTCAGTTTTTCTCGCATGTTATTCATTTGGTAAGTAAAGTAACAGGACAAAAACACAAAGAAACATATACCATGCAAGTGGTCGCAGACACCTTTCCAGCAGGAACATTAAGTGGCGCACCAAAACATCGTGCTATGCAGCTTATCGAACAATACGAAAAAACAAGTCGTTCATTTTACGGTGGTGCTATTGGTTTTATGGATTTTGATGGCAATTTCAATCATGCCATTATGATTAGAACGTTTTTAAGTAAAAACCACCAATTACATTGGCGTGCTGGTGCAGGATTGGTGTCAAAATCAAATCCAGAAACAGAATTACAAGAAGTTTACAACAAATTAGGAGCATTAACAAAAGCTATTGAATTAGCAGAAAATATTTAAAAATGACGAAAGTTTTAGTAATAGATAATTACGATAGTTTTACATATAATCTTGTTCATTATTTAGAAGATTTAGATTGCGATGTAACCGTTGTTAGAAATGATAAATTAACATTAGATGACGTGGAGCCTTTTGATAAGATTGTACTCTCTCCAGGACCAGGCATTCCAGATGAAGCAGGTTTATTAAAACCAATTATCGAAAGATTTGCACCAACTAAAAGTATCTTAGGCGTGTGCTTAGGCCAACAAGCTATCGGAGAAGTTTTTGGAGGATCGCTCATTAATTTAGAGGATGTGTATCATGGCGTTTCTACTAATGTTACCATAAGTGTTGGTGACGAACCACTGTTTAAAGGGTTAGATAAAACTATTGAAGTTGGTCGCTATCATTCGTGGGTTGTAGATCCAAATTTACCAGATGTTTTGGAAGCCACTTCGTTTGACGAAAACGGACAAGTCATGTCATTACGCCATAAGGTATATGATGTTAAAGGTGTTCAATATCATCCAGAATCTGTTTTAACGCCGAATGGGAAACAAATTCTTAAAAATTGGATTAATTCTTAAGCTATGAAACATTTATTAAATAGACTTATAAATCACGAAATCATATCAAGTGATGAAGCAAAACAAGCGTTGGTTAATATATCAAATGGTATGTATAACCAAAGTCAAATAGCATCATTTCTTACAGTTTATATGATGCGGAATATTACGCTTGAAGAATTAAAAGGCTTTAGAGATGCCCTTTTAGAATTATGTATCCCTATAGATTTAAAAGATTTTAATACGATCGATTTATGCGGAACTGGCGGCGATGGAAAAGATACATTTAATATATCAACACTCTCGTCTTTTGTAACGGCAGGTGCTGGTGTTCATGTCGCAAAACATGGGAATTATGGCGTATCTTCCGCTTGCGGATCTTCCAATGTTATGGAATATCTTGGAATAAAATTTTCAAATGATGAAGATTTTTTAAAACGTTCTATTGATAAAGCTGGGATTTGCGTATTACATGCTCCATTATTCCATCCTGCCATGAAAAACGTCGCGCCAATACGTCGCGAATTAGGTGTAAAAACCTTTTTCAACATGTTAGGTCCTATGGTAAATCCTGCTTTTCCACAAAATCAAATGGTTGGTGTTTTTAATTTAGAATTGCTGCGTCTTTACGGCTATTTATATCAGAATACGGATAAAAATTATTCGGTTGTTCATGCCTTAGATGGCTATGATGAAATTTCATTAACTGGTAAAACGAAAGTAATTTCAAACCATTCTGAAAGCATGTTTTCTCCAGAAGATTTAGGCGTTTCGCAAATTAAACAAGAAGAGATTTTTGGTGGAAGCACAGTTGAAGATGCCGCTAAAATATTTATGAATGTCATTCAAGGAAACGGTACCGAAGCTCAAAACAATGTGGTTTGCGCCAATGCCGGTTTAGCCATTGCAACCACCAAACAAATTACGCACAAAGAAGGATTTGAAATGGCTAAAGAGTCATTGCTCTCTGGAAAAGGATTAAAATCATTACAAAAAATTCAAGAATTAAGTAAGTAAAATAACGTCATTACGAGAAGAGAAGCGACGAAGTAATCTCTTGTAAAAAACAGATTGCCACAACTTTTTTTCAAAAAGTCTCGCAATGACGAATCAAAAATAAAATGAACATATTAGACCACATCGTAGCCGACAAACGCCTTGAAGTCGATTTAAGAAAATCGTTAATTCCAATAAAACAATTGGAAACGTCAATTTTGTTTGCGAAACCGACTATTTCATTAGCTTCCGCTTTAAAAAACAGTAATTCGGGTATTATTGCTGAGCATAAACGCAGATCACCTTCAAAATCCGTTATCAATCAAAAATTAAATGTATTTGATGTTGCTAAAGGGTATGAAGATGCAGGCGTTTGTGGCATGTCTGTACTAACTGATGCCAAATATTTTGGAGGTTCTTTAGACGATTTATTAATAGCTCGTGCTAGTTGTAGTTTACCATTGTTACGTAAAGAATTTATTATTGATGCGTATCAAATTATTGAAGCTAAAGCCTATGGCGCCGATGTTCTTTTATTAATTGCAGCTATTTTAACTAAGGAGGAAATCAAACAATTTTCTGAATTAGCGAAAAGCTTGCAACTTGATGTTCTTCTTGAAGTTCATAATGAAGATGAGTTACATAAATCGATTATGCCGAGTCTAGATATGATCGGTGTAAATAACAGAAATCTAAAAACCTTTGAAGTTAGTTTAGATACGAGCAAAACACTAAGCAAACTTATCCCAAACGATTTTGTAAAAGTATCTGAAAGTGGTATTAGCAATATTGAAGCCATTAAAGAATTAAAACCCTACGGGTATCAAGGTTTTTTAATAGGTGAAAATTTTATGAAAACAGATAATGCTGGGTATAGCGCTAAAGAATTTATTAAAGCATTACAATCATGAAGCTAAAAGTTTGCGGTATGAAATATCCAGATAATATTGAACACCTTGCCGCATTGCAACCAGATTATTTGGGCTTTATATTTTATGATAAATCTGCAAGACATTTTAAAGGAGACATACCAAAACTACCAAACACCATTAAAAAAGTGGGAGTCTTTGTTGATACCGATTTAGAAGAGGTCATTGAAAAAATTAAAACACATGATTTACAAGTAGTTCAACTTCATGGTGACGAGTCTCCCGAATATTGCAAAACTTTAAAAAATCAGTTCGAGCGCAGTCGAGAACATATTGACAAAAAAATAGAAATCATCAAGGTATTTTCAATAAAAGACAATTTCGATTTTAATCTTTTAAAACCTTATGAAAGCGTATGTAATTTCTACTTGTTCGACACCAAAGGAAAATTACCTGGTGGAAACGGTTACACCTTCGATTGGAGTGTTTTGAAAAATTATCCATCAACCAAACCCTATTTTTTAAGTGGTGGCATTGGTCTTGAAGAAGTTGAAACAATCAAATCGTTTTTCAGTAAAGAAGAATCAAAATATTGTTATGCCATCGATGTAAATAGTAAATTTGAAATTGAACCAGGATTAAAAAGTATTGAACTATTAAAAGAATTTAAAAATAACGTCATTACGATGAATGAAGAATGAATGTAGACTTAATCTTATCAAAAGATTGCTTCACGTCGTTCACGATGACAAATAAAATATTTATATGAACTACAATGTAAACGAAAAAGGATATTATGGCGAGTTTGGTGGTGCATACATCCCAGAAATGCTATATCCTAATGTAGAAGAATTACGCCAAAACTATCTTAAAATCATGGCAGAACCTTCGTTTAAAGAAGAATTCGATCAGCTACTAAAAGATTATGTTGGTCGGCCGTCACCATTATATTTGGCTAAACGTCTTAGTGAAAAATACAATACCAAAATTTATTTAAAACGTGAGGATCTCAACCATACAGGTGCTCACAAAATCAATAATACTATTGGACAAATTTTAATGGCAAAACGTTTGGGTAAAACTCGCATTATTGCTGAAACGGGTGCGGGGCAACACGGTGTTGCTACTGCAACAGTTTGTGCTTTAATGGGGTTAGAATGTATTGTCTATATGGGCGAAATTGATATTGCACGTCAAGCTCCTAATGTAGCTCGAATGAAAATGTTAGGCGCCACCGTTGTTCCTGCTTTATCGGGAAGTCGCACCTTAAAAGACGCTACCAACGAAGCCATTAGAGATTGGATTAATAATCCCGTCGATACACATTATATTATTGGTTCTGCCATCGGGCCGCATCCGTATCCAGATATGGTAACACGTTTTCAATCGGTTATTTCCGAAGAAATAAAATGGCAGCTAAAAGAACATGAAGGCCGAGAAAATCCCGATTATGTAGTCGCTTGTATTGGTGGTGGCAGTAATGCCGCTGGAACTTATTATCATTTTCTGCACGAAGAAGATGTCAATATTATTTCTGTTGAAGCTGCTGGGCTAGGCATTGATTCTGGTGAAAGCGCCGCAACCTCTGTATTAGGAAAAGAAGGCATAATTCATGGTTGCAAAACATTATTGATGCAAACCAACGACGGACAAATCACTGAGCCCTACTCTATTTCGGCAGGTCTCGATTATCCAGGTGTTGGCCCTATGCATTCGCATTTATCTAAAACCGGGCGCGCCCAATTCATGTCTATCACCGATGCCGATGCCATGAAAGCTGGCTTAGAATTATGCAAATTAGAAGGTATTATTCCAGCCATTGAAACCGCTCACGCCTTGGCTATTTTCGAACATAAAACATTTAAACCAGACGATATAGTCGTAGTGAGTCTCTCTGGTCGTGGCGATAAAGATTTAAATACGTATATAGATTATTTTAAATTATAAAATTATGGCGTTACCACAAGGGTCGGGCTTTCTCAACTCGCTTTCAAAAAGAAGAGCTCAAACAAATTGCTCAATCCCTAACGCAGAATCCGTATTCAAAAGAACATTATTCGTGAATTAGTGGCAATAAACATTTCAAAATGAACAGAATAAATAAAAAATTAAAAGAAAACAAAAAACTCCTCTCTATATATTTTACAGCGGGTTACCCAAATCTTAACGATACCGTTTCCATTATTCAAGATTTAGAAAAAAATGGAGTTGATATGATAGAAATAGGCTTACCCTTTAGTGATCCTTTAGCTGACGGGCCAACTATTCAAAAGAGCTCCACACAAGCGCTTAAAAACGGAATGACTACTAAAGTCCTTTTCGATCAATTAAAAGATATTCGAAAAACGGTTGAAATCCCATTAATCATTATGGGCTATTTTAACCCGATGCTCCAATATGGAGTTGAAGATTTTTGTAAAAAATGTCAGGAAATAGGCATTGATGGTTTAATTATACCCGATTTACCGGTTGATGTGTATCATGATGACTACAAAGCTACTTTTGAAAAATACGGCTTAATTAATGTGTTTTTAATCACACCTCAAACTTCCGATGAGCGCATTCGTTTTATTGATTCCGTTTCAAACGGATTCATTTATATGGTGAGTACCGCGAGTGTTACAGGAAGTCAATCTGGTTTTGGGGAAGAACAAACTGATTACTTTAAACGCATTTCTGACATGAATTTAAAAAACCCACAAATTATTGGTTTTGGTATTTCGGACAACAAAACATTTTCTCAAGCTACTAAATATGCCAAAGGCGCCATTATTGGAAGTGCTTTTATAAAACACCTAAATAATAATGGAAAGAGTACAATCAATAAATTTGTGCATTCAATTTTAAATTAAGCCCCTTTAATAAGCTAGTGATTAAAATTCCTTAAAAGAAAGCAACTACAGCATTAAACATGTAGACGTTTTAACATTTCAACATCAAGTTTTAAGATGTTTTTAATAAAATTTCAGCTTATTATTTTTAAGTTATAGTTGAATCAAAAAAAATAAAACTATGGGAATTATTAAAGACAAAAAGAAATTTGAAAGAACTGAAGAACAAAAAAACCCAACAAATCCAAATATTGGGGGTACCAATAATCAAAAAAACGATTTTGATATTGATGAAAAAACAATAAAAAAACAGCAAAACAAAAAATAATTAGTTTTAGAATTCTTAATTAGAAAAGTTTTTCTAAAACTTAACTTAATAAAAAGGCACCATCGTAAATGGTGTCTTTTTATTAAACATTTAACAACAAAATGCATTCATACTATTAACGAATTTGAGAACTTTGTAATTCAAAAAATTTGCTATGGAAACGGTTCAAAAAATAGTCATTGTGGGTGCTGGATTTGCTGGATTACGCCTCGCACAAGATTTAATAAACAACCCTTCTTTTGAAGTTTATTTAATTGATAAACACAACTTTCATCAATTTCAGCCTTTAATGTATCAAGTTGCTACGGCTCGATTAGAACCTGCAAGTATTTCGTTTCCGCTTAGGAAAGTCTTTCAAAAAGCTAAAAACGTAAAGATTAGAATTGCCGAAGTGATGCATGTGGATTATAACAAACAATTCATTACAACGTCGATAGGGAAATTTGATTACGACCATTTAGTTATCGCTATAGGCTGTACCACCAATTATTTTGGAAATGAAAATTTGAAGGATTATGCCTATCCAATGAAAACAATTCCAGAGGCTATTCAGCTAAGAAATCGTATTCTTCAAACTTTTGAAGATGCTTTAAACACTACTGACCAAGACAAACTTCAATCCTTATTAAATTTTGTTATTGTAGGAGGAGGTCCTACAGGTGTTGAGTTGGCAGGCGCGTTATCAGAGATGAAACGCTATATTCTTCCTAAAGATTATCCTGATAAAGATTTCTCAAAACTAACCATTTATCTGTTAGAAGGAACGCCGCACACACTAAATCCAATGAGCGATGGTTCTAGAAAAATGTCTCAGGAATATTTAGAGGAATTAGGTGTTATTGTTAAAACAAATACTATTGTTAAAGACTATGATGGCGCCATAGTTACCTTAAACAATAGCGATAAAATAGCGTCTAAAAATGTTATTTGGGCTGCTGGCGTTACTGGTAATTTTATTGAGGGTTTTCCTAAAGAAAGCTTTTCAAGAGGAAACCGTTTGATAGTAAATCGATTTAATGAAGTTAAACATTTAGATCATGTTTATGCCTTGGGAGATATTGCTTATATGGAAACTCCTAAATATCCTCATGGACATGCTCAGGTTGCTAGTGTTGCTCTTCAACAAGCTGAACTTTTAGCAAAAAATTTAAAAAACTTAAGCAACCATAAAGCCAAAAAAGAATTTGAATATACCGATAAGGGCTCGATGGCTACTATTGGTAAACGTAAAGCAGTTGTAGATTTACCTAAATTCAGTTTTCAAGGGCGCATGGCTTGGTTTACCTGGATGTTTATCCATTTGATGCTTATATTAAGCGTTAAAAATAAACTCTTGATTTTTATGAATTGGACTATTAGCTATTTTAATAATGACAGTACCTTAAGAATTATAATGAAACCAGCTGTTCAAAAAGTAAAACAAAAAATAGATTAATGCTTTTTCAGAGTTAATCATCTTCTACTCTTTTTTACTACCTCAACTTTAAACCGAAAACCTTTGAGTGTTAAAATTCTATCAAAAATTAAGTTAAACAAACGTTTAATTTAAACATTTGTTTAATTTTGGGGCGTAATTTTAAAAAAGTTCAAGATGGACTTAAATCAAAAACAAATAGAGATATTAGAAACAGCTGAAAAACTGTTTGCTGACAACGGTTTTGATGGTACATCCGTTAGGCAAATTTCAAAAGTGGCAGATATAAATATTGCCATGATATCTTATTACTTCGGATCTAAAGAAAAACTTTTAGAAGCACTTTTAGTATACCGTATGTCTGATTTTAGAATGCAATTAGAGTCTGTAATTTCAAAAAGCAAACCTCATTTGGAAATTTTAGATGACATTATCAGCTTCATTGTAAAACGCATTCATAGAAACAGACGAACTCACAAAATCATCAATTTTGAATTCTCAAACGGAACTAGACAAATTGATTTTAATCTTTATTTAGAACAAAAAAAACAAAATCTTAAAGTCATTGAAGCCTTTGTAAAAACAGGACAAAATAAAGGAGTTTTTACTAACAACGTAAACATACAACTTTTAACAACCACTATTCTAGGTACCTATTTTCATTTTTACTACAACAAAAAATATTACAAAAACTTAATGAATTTAGAAGATGATGCATCTATTGAGCACTATGTTCATAATGAACTCACACAACATATTCAAACCACTATAAAAGCTTTACTTACCTATGAAAATTAAAATTTATATACTGGTCTGTTTTTTATCCATTTCAATCCTAAAAGCACAAGAAACAGAACCTCTAACTATACAAGAAGCTGTTAGTATAGCCCTAAAAAATAGTGATGCTTCGAAGATAGCCGATACTAAGGTTTCATCTGCAGAAAGCGAATTGAACGTCACTAAAAATCTTCAATATCCAGATGTTAAGCTATCTGGACAATATCTATACTTAACCAATGCCAATGTTAATTTAAAAATTAGTACTGGAGAAAATAGTTCTAATTCAGGAAATGGTAGTACACCAAAAGTCAATCAACTACTACTTGGACAAGCCAATGTAACGATGCCCTTATTTTCTGGTTTTAAACTTAAAAACACAATTAAAGCTAGTGATAACTTATATAAAGCTGCAACATTTAGCGCTAAAAACGACAAAGAACAATTAAGTGTTCATGTTATAAATGATTTTTTAAATTTATATAAAGCTGCAAAAACTATTGATTTAATTCAGGAAAATCTGAAAAGTGCACACCAGCGTGTAATAGATTTTTCGGCCATGGAACAAAACGGCTTATTAGCCAGAAATGATTTATTAAAAGCCCAGCTTCAAGAATCTAGTATTCAATTATCACTCGATGAAGCTAAAAAAAACAAACGTATTCTTAATTACAGATTGGCAACACTTTTAAAATTGCCTAAAAACACTCAAATTGAAACTTTAGACCCTGATTTTAATCTAGTCTCTAATCAAACAGCAATTGAATCAGATTTGTCATCAAGAGGTGATTTGGAAGCACTTCGTTACAAAGAAGAAGCTTCAAAAAATCAAATTAAAGTAGCAAAAAGTAAATACTTTCCTTCCTTAGTACTAACGGGAGGCTACATTGCTTTGGATTTACAAAATGCCTTAACCGTTAATAATGCTATGAACGTTGGTCTCGGTATTTCATATAATCTATCTGATATTTTTAAAGCTAAAAGCGATATTAAACTAGCTAAAAGTAAAACCCAAGACCTTGAATACACGATTAATATGGTTTCAGACCAAATTAAAGTGGAAATAGAAAATGCCAAAGAAGACTACCAACTGGCTCTGAAAAAATATAATGTGTATTCAGAATCTGAAATTCAAGCCTCAGAAAATTATCGTATCGTAAAAGATAAATATAATAATGGCTTAGTTGATACGAATGATTTACTAGAAGCCGATGTCGATCAACTTCAAGCTAAGTTAAATGTAACCTATGCTAAAGCCAATATCTCTCAAAAATATTACGAATTACTAAGCGCTCAAGGTCAACTAATAAGCTCAATAAACAACTAATTTTATTAGAATGGAAACAAAGAAAAAAACCAATAAAAAATTCATCATAATTATTTCAACATTAGTCCTTATAGGTCTAATTTATGGCGGTTATAAAATAATACATTCACTGTCTCACGAAGAAACCGATGATGCCCAAATTCAAGCAAACATGAATCCAATAATTCCTCATGTTGGTGGCTTTATTAAAAACGTATACGTAACCGATAATCAGCGCGTAAAAAAAGGGGACACTTTGTTTGTTATAGATGATAGAGATTACATTGTAAAGCTTGAACAGGCTGAAGCTAATTTAGCTGCTGCAAAAAGTGGCTTGTCGGTTTCAAAAGTAAGTATTGATTCGTATAAAGCCAATACTGCAACAGTAGCAGCTCAAGTAAATTCTGCTTACAATAATATTGAAACTGCGAAAACCAAATTATGGCGGGCTACGAATGATTTTGAACGGTATCAAAATTTGTACAACAACCATTCTATTACGGCTCAGCAATATGAACAGGCTTTAGCTGCTAAAAAGGAGGCCGAACAACAAGTTAAAATGTTGGAAAGTCAGAAAAAAGCAACTCAAAGTCAGCAAAATGCAGCTTCACAACAAACCCATATTTCTGAAGAGCAAGTTTCTGTTGCAGAAGCGAATGTGAAAAGTGCAGAAGCGCAAGTTGATGCAGCAAAACTTAATTTAAGTTACACCATAGTTACAGCACCTATTGATGGTCAATTATCAAACGTAAGTTTGCAACCTGGTCAATTTGTACAACCTGGTCAATCATTATTTTACTTAGTAAATACAGAAAACAGATGGGTAGTCGCTAATTTCAAAGAAACACAACTTGAAAAAATGAAAATTGGACAGACCGTAACAGTGCTTGCAGATGCCTATCCAAATGAAAAATTTGAAGCCAAAGTGTCGGCATTTTCACCCGCTACAGGTGCCCGTTTTTCTTTACTACCGCCAGACAATGCAACTGGAAACTTCGTAAAAACAATTCAACGTTTACCTGTTAAAATAGACTTTACAAAAAATAACAACTCAAAAAAATTACAAAAACTACGTTCTGGGATGAATGTAGTTGTAGATGTCCATTTAAAATAAATCATGCAACAAGACGAAAACGACTTAGTTGAATACGGCTTTAGACGTGTCATAATAACCATAACAGCTATTTTATGTGCTCTGTTAGAAATAGTAGACACTACTATTGTTAATGTAGCATTGAATGATATGCGAGGTAGCTTAGGAGCTTCATTAACAGAAATAGCATGGGTAATTACGGCATATGCAATTGCCAATGTTATTATCATACCAATGACAAGCTGGTTATCCAAACAATTTGGAAGGCGAAACTATTTTGCAACATCCATCATTATTTTTACGGCCGCCTCTTTTTTATGTGGTAATGCCGATAATATTTGGGAATTAGTAACTTTTAGATTCATACAAGGTTTAGGTGGTGGTGCTTTATTAGTAACAGCACAAACCATTATTACAGAGAGTTATCCAATAGCAAAACGTGGTATGGCACAAGCTATTTACGGTATGGGTATTATTGTTGGGCCAACACTTGGCCCTCCCTTGGGTGGTTATCTTGTAGATAATTACTCGTGGCCTTACATATTTTATATCAACTTACCTATTGGTATCTTAGCCACATTTTTAACAATTCTATATGTTAGAAGCCCAAAATATGGTTCAAAATTAAAAGCTAAACAAGTAGATTGGTTAGGTATATTTCTTTTAGCCATGTTTATAGGTTCTTTACAATTTGTTTTAGAACACGGACAACAAGACGATTGGTTTGAGGATTCTGTAATACTAAGTTTAAGCATTGCTTCCCTTTTTGGGTTAATACTATTTATTTGGCGAGAATTGACCTATGATAACCCAATAGTGAATTTACGAGTTCTTAAAGATGGCAACCTAAGAATTGGAACTCTTATGACTTTTATTTTAGGGTTTGGTTTGTATGGGTCAACATTCATCATACCAATATACACACAATCAATTTTAGGATTTACGGCGACAGATGCTGGTTTAATGCTAATTCCAAGTTCGATTACTACCGGTATTATGATGCCTTTTATTGGAAAGATGTTACAAAATGGTGTTCCTCAAAAATATTTGGTAACCGCTGGTTTCTCTATTTTTTTCATTTACAGTCTTTGGATGTTTCTTGTAATGACACCTGATACAGGAACAGAACATTTCTTTTGGCCTCTAGTTGTTAGAGGTGTTGGTCTGGGATTATTATTTGTACCAATTACCACATTATCACTTTCTACTTTAAAAGGTAAAGACATAGGTGATGGCGCTGCTTTTACAGGTATGACCAGGCAATTAGGAGGGTCCTTTGGTATCGCTATTATTACTACGTTTATTGCACGGACAACACAACAACACCGTGTAGATTTATTACCAAACATAAGTGCTATTAATTTTAAAGTACAAGAACGAATTCATGGTTTACAGCAATTATTTATTAGCAAAGGATATTCGTTTAATGAAGCGTTGGATAAGGCTTATAAAATGTTAGATTTTACAGTAACAAAACAAGCTACTGTACTATCGTATATGGATGTGTTTTTGTTCCTTGGTGTGTTATTTTTAATCTGTGTTCCTTTTGTATTACTCATCAGAAAAAATGCTGGTAAAGTTGGAGAAATTAGTAACGCTCACTAAAGAAATTAATATTTTCACTTATTTAAGATATTAGCATGAAAATTCACTTTATTTGATGATTCTTTTTTATTATATTGATTGCTATGAAAGATATTGAAAACATTGAGTTAACTTATTTAAATTTAGATGACTATCAAGAGCTTAAAAAAGCAATGATAGAATCTTATACCACGATGCCTGATGCTATTTGGGATGAAGACCACATCAGGACATTAATCAAAAAATTCCCTGAAGGTCAGGTAGTTATAAAAATAAATAATCATATTGCAGGATGCGCGCTGTCAATTATTGTTGATTATGACAAATTTGACGATAACCATACATACAAACAAATTACAGGAAACTATACCTTTAACACGCACACGAAAGATGGTGATATTATTTATGGTATCGATGTTTTTATAAAACCAGAGTTTAGAGGGCTCCGTTTAGGTCGTCGCTTATATGATTACAGAAAAGAGCTTTGCGAACGTCTGAATCTTAAAGGGTTAGCCTTTGGCGGCAGAATACCTAACTATCATAAACATTCAGATACATTAACACCAAAACAATATATTGAAAAAGTAAGACGCAAAGAAATTCACGATCCCGTTTTAAACTTTCAAATCTCAAACGATTTTCATCCCGCTAGAATTCTAAAGAATTATTTGGAAGGTGATGCATCATCTCAAGATTATGCGGTTCTTTTAGAATGGGATAATATCTATTACGAAAAGCAAAACAAGAAGGCTTCAACCATAAAAAAAATAGTTAGACTTGGTTTAGTCCAATGGCAAATGCGTTTATACAAAAACATGGACGACTTGATGCAGCAAGCTGAATTTTTTGTTGACGCCGTATCGGGTTACAGAAGTGATTTCGCATTATTCCCTGAGTTTTTTAACGCCCCCTTAATGGCCGAGAACAACCATTTATCGACGCCTGAAGCTATTCGAGAGTTAGCAAAACATACCGATGAAATTGTACAACGTTTTTCCAAATTAGCCATTTCATATAACATCAATATCATTACAGGTAGCATGCCAGAAATGGTTGATGGAAAACTTCATAACGCGGGTTATTTATGCCGACGCGATGGCAGTATGGAACGCTATGAAAAACTTCATGTGACGCCAGATGAAGCGAAGGTTTGGGGCATGGTTGGTGGTAACCAATTAAAAGCCTTTGATACCGATTGTGGTAAAATCGGCATTTTAATCTGTTACGATTCTGAATTTCCTGAATTAAGCAGATTATTGGCAGATGAAGGGATGGACATTTTATTTGTGCCTTTTTTAACCGATACACAAAACGGATTTTCACGTGTAAGACATTGCGCTCAGGCAAGAGCCATTGAAAATGAATGTTATGTTGCCATTGCCGGAAGTGTGGGTAATTTGCCGAAGGTTCAAAACATGGATATACAATTTGCACAATCTATGGTATTTACGCCTTGCGATTTTGCCTTTCCTACCAATGGTGTAAAAGCTGAAGCTACACAGAATACAGAAATGATTTTAATTGCTGATGTCGATATTGATTTGTTGCGAGAATTAAATCAGTTTGGTAGTGTGAGAAATCTTAAAGATCGTCGAAAAGATATATTTGAATTAAAAAAGAAATAACGCATGTCACCATTTAATAATTGGAAAATCATTTTGTTGCTCTGCCTAACTTTAGGCTTGGCTCCCTTTTTTCCAGAACCGCATATAATAGGTAAACTTCGTTGGATTGCCGGTGGTGCTAAAGGCATGCAACTTATGGATTGGTTCGACACCGTACTTCATGGGTTTCCGTTTATTCTTTTAATTAGAATTATTATTCTAAAATTAGTAAAAAAGAATGGCGCTTAACATCGTTCTCATTGAACCCGAAATACCCAATAACACAGGTAATATTGGAAGATTAGCACTCGCTTCAGATTCCAAATTACATTTGGTAAAACCATTTGGTTTCGAAATTGATGATACGCGTTTAAAACGCGCTGGACTTGATTATTGGCAACACTTAGACGTTGTCTTTTATGAAAATATAGAAGAGTTTTTCAATGTAAACAAAAATGAAAAGATGGTATTTCTCTCCAGCCACGGAACAAAAAATCATTGGGATATTCCATTTGAAGACAATCTATTTTTGGTATTTGGAAAAGAGTCTGTAGGATTGCCTAAACAGGTGACAGAAACTCATTCAGAAAATCTTTTTAAAATTCCATTATATAACAACCATGTTAGAAGCCTAAACTTAGCCAATGCTGTGGGTATTGTTGTTTATGAAGGTCTAAAATATCTAAAAAAATAAGTTTTTAGTGTTTTTGGCAACTACAGTAGGTGTCGCTATTGGCTTTTTCAAAACATTCCTTGCCTTCTTTAAACGCAAAATAAGAAAGGATTAAAGTACCTATACTATCTATATAAGATATCTGAAATAATTCATACAAACCACTACTGACTAATAAAATAACAGACATGTATATGCATACCATTGTACAATTGGCATCCGCCAAAATAGGTTCTGATTTTAATTGCCTTCCAACGCTTCTCTTCCAGAGCACTAATCCCAACATAACGATGATAGAAATAACCGATATTACTAATCCCCAAAATGTCGTTATAGGTTTATGATTAATCCAAATATTGTAAACACTTGTAATAACTAAACCTAAAACAAGCATATAAAAAGCAAAACCTGTAATTCTTAAAGCAGTTCTTTCAAAGTTATCCCTCTTGCTATTAGGATTTTTTTTAATTCTAATAATCATATGAGCAATTCCTAATCCTGAAATGACTTCAATAAAACTATCCGAACCAAAACCAAATAAGGTTAAACTTTCATCTTCAAACCCTAAATACGTAGAAATAATACCTTCTACAATATTATAAACAATCGTAAAAACAGCTAACCAAAATGCTATCTTATATAATTTCTCGTGAGAATTCATAACAATATATTTAGATTATTGCCTTTAATATACTAAAAATAAGAATTTTACATTCGTTCTGGTACATCAATACCCAGCAAACTAAACGCATTTTTTATTGTTAAAGCTACTTTTTTTGAAAGCTGAACTCGAAACAATTTTTCATTCTCATTTTCGGCACCTAAAATAGAAACGTTCTGATAAAACGAATTAAATTCTTTTACCAAATCGTAGGTATAATTGGCTATCAAGGCCGGACTATGAGTTTCCGCTGCATTTTGAATGACTTCAGGAAACTGCTGTAACTGTTTAATCAGTTCCTTTTCCTTTTCGTGAAGCGCGATCTCAGTTACTTCTTTTATTGTATCAAAATCTGCTTTGCGAATAATAGATTGTATTCTGGCATAGGTATATTGAATAAAAGGCCCTGTATTTCCTTGAAAGTCTATAGATTCTTTAGGATCGAAAAGGATTCGTTTTTTAGGATCTACCTTTAAGATAAAATATTTTAAAGCTCCCAACCCTATGGTTTTATAAAGTTCTTGCTTTTCGTCATTTGAATAGCCATCAAGTTTCCCGAGTTCTTCTGAAATTTCTCCCGCTGTAGATGCCATTTCATCAATTAAATCGTCGGCATCAACTACGGTTCCTTCTCTACTCTTCATTTTTCCAGAAGGCAAATCTACCATACCATAACTTAAATGATATAAGTTTTTAGCCCATTCAAATCCAAGCTTTTTCAAGATTAAAAATAAGACTTTAAAGTGATAGTCTTGTTCGTTCCCAACGGTATAAACCATCCCTCCTACATCTGGATAATCTTTAATACGCTGAATAGCAGTACCAATATCTTGGGTCATATAAACGGCCGTACCATCTGCACGCTGTACAATTTTTTTATCTAATCCATCTTCGGTTAAATCGCACCAAACAGATCCATCGTCTTCTTTAAAAAACACGCCAGATTTTAATCCTTCGGCAACAAACTCTTTTCCTAATAAATAGGTATTACTTTCAAAGTACAAGACATCAAAATCTACTCCTAAATTTTTATACGTCATATCAAAACCCTCATATACCCAACCGTTCATCATCTTCCAAAGCGTCACGGTTTCTTCATCTCCAGCTTCCCATTTCAACAACATATCTTGAGCTGCAAGTAAAATAGGTGCTTGTTTTTTAGCCTCTTCTTCAGAAATTCCTTTTTCAACTAACTCTTTAACTTCTTTTTTATATTCCTGGTCAAACTTCACGTAATAATTCCCGACCAGTTTATCGCCTTTTAAACCTGTGCTTTCTGGAGTTTCACCATTTCCAAAACGCTTCCAAGCCAACATACTTTTACAAATATGAATTCCTCTGTCGTTTATAATTTGGGTTTTATAAACTTTCTTGCCTGAAGCCTTTAAAATTTCGGCAACACTATAACCTAATAAATTGTTTCTAATATGTCCTAAATGCAGCGGTTTGTTGGTATTTGGTGATGAATATTCCACCATAATAGCCGCTTCATTTTCATCTGGAGATTTAAAACCAAAATGCGCTTCATCGTTTACACTATTAAAAAAATTAAGATAATAACCATCTTCAATTTCAATATTTAAAAACCCTTTAACCACATTAAAAGCCTTAACTTCATCTACATTCTCTACTAAATAATTGCCAATATCGGTTCCTATTTGAACAGGATTTCCTTTAAAAAATCGAAGCATAGGAAAAATAACAACAGTAATATCTCCAGCAAATTCTTTGCGAGTTGCTTGAAATTCTATAGTATCTAAAACAACATGATACGTTGATTGTACTGCTTTTATAACCTGATGTGATAATGTCTCTTGAAGGCTCATTAATTATAAGTTTTTAAGGGTGCAAAGATAAAACTTTTATTAACGTCTGTTTAGAAAAATCAATTTTAATAAATCGAGAGAGAATGAAATATTTCTGTTTAAAAAGTAAGTTTTACAAAGAAAAGTTTGTTCGTTGTTAGTATATAAATTTTTAAAAATATCAACTATAAAAACATGATTAAACCTTCTGATTAAATTAAAAGAATCTTTATGCTTTAAAATACTGTTAAAACAATAAAAAATTAATCTGAAATTATGATTTAAAATTTTCGCACATGCTTTTTTTCTATGATTTTTGCCGTTTATCTATTCGTCGATTTTTTGTTAAAAAATCAAATTCATTTAATCTAATTTATTGGTAGTAAAACGCTGAAATTAGATTTTTAAAAGGGTTTTTACAACTTTTGTTTATGTATTGCTATTACGCTCTAATATTAGATTTTTTAAAATAACGATAGTACAACTAACTAGAATAGTCTTAATTCCCTCAATAAGAAGCGTTCTATGATTATAATATTATTGGTTGTATTCAAATAATTGTATGGGGAAAATAATTACTTTGATTTTACTTTTATCGGTGTTCTTTGGTTTCTCTCAAACCAAGGAGATAGATAGTCTTTCCATAGAATTAGCATTTCAAGAATCAGATACTTCTAAAGTTGAAACGTCATTAAAACTTATTAAAAGGCTTTATGATATTAAGGATTATGATAGAGCTTTAAAGTATATTATTGAAAGTGAAAAACTTTCGATTAGCGAAAACTATACTAGAGGTATTGCTAAAGTTACCTACTACAAGTCGTTAATTTATGCAAGTAAAAATGATTATATCAATGCAGTAACTGGCTATGCCAAAGCAAAAACACTATTTAGTCAATTAAAAGATACTCTTGGAATAGCAAAAGTAAATAACAGTATTGGTTTAATTGAAATCGATAGAGGCAATTATGTTAAAGGTTTACAATACTCTTTAGCTGCCATTGACGAATTAGACAAACATCATTTGTATATTGAACTCTCTTCAGCATATAACAATGCAGCCAGAGCATATTATAAAATGAATGCTTTTGATAAAGGTATTGAATACTATTTAAAAGCACTTCAATTACAAAAACGACTAAGAAATAAGGATGGTATTATTGAATCTAATAGTCGTTTAGCAGAAATGTATTCGTTCCAAAAAGAGTATAGAAAATCTATTGAATATTATGAAACCGTCCTTGAAAATGTTGGAGATTCCAATGATTCTATTCGAGGTAATATATTACCAAAGTTAGGAGGAGAATATCTTAAGTTTAATGATTATGATACTGCTGCTAAGTATTTGCTTCAGGGTTTAAGACTTAATAGAAAATCTAATAACAAATTAGGCTTAACAATTGCATTAAACAATCTTGGTGAGTTAAATTTAAACCAAGGAAAGTTTATTACAGCAGAAGACCAACTAATGGAAGCTGGCGCACTAGCTAAATCTATTGATGACAAACCTGGTTTACTAAGGCATTATAAATTAATGAAGGCCTTAGATTCTACCAGAAACAAATTTGAAGCTGCCTTTTTATGGCAACGTAAATATTATGATTTAAAAGATAGTCTTGAAAAAAAGGACATTGATAAAGACTCCATAACCAATGCTAGTCTTGAGTTAAATCCTGATTTTGAAACTAATATTGTCAATCCAGATTCTATAAAAATTCCAAAAGGAGGAGATCTAGAAAGCAAAGAAAAATACAATCGTTTTAAATTAATATTTTATGCGTTGTTGGCTGCATTAGCTATCGTTTCAACATTTTTAGTTTTAATATTCTTAAAGCGAAATAACAGTATAAAATACACTCAAGAATTAGAAGAAAAGAATATTAAAATAGAATTACAAAACAAAGCTTTTCAAGAGCAGACAGAACATCTTGAAAATGTAAATAATGTAAAAGACAAACTATTCTCTATTGTTTCTCATGATTTAAAAGACTCGCTGTCATCCATTAATGGTTTTATAGATTTATTAAAAGATGGATCATTAACAAGAGAAGAATTTGATAATTTAATACCTGAATTAAGTGAAAATGCAAATAATGCATCGTTATTATTATTCAATTTACTTAACTGGTCTAAATCACAAATGCAATCTTTAGAACCTAATCCTAGTTTGTTTGACGTTCAAGAAGTTTTTGAAGATAAAATAAAATTAATTGAACAACGGTTAGAAAGCAAAGGTATTGATTTAATAGACCATTCATTACGTGATTTTGCCTATGCAGATAAAAGTATGTTTGAAATAGTCATTCAAAATCTACTGGCCAATGCTACAAAATTCTGTAAAAAAGGGGATTCTATTACAATTTCAAATCATATTAGTAACGGAAGTTGTATTATAAGTGTTGCTGATACAGGTGTTGGCATCTCTAAAGAAAATATAGATAAACTTTTTAAAAGTAATTCCTTTAGCACCATTGGCACTAAAAATGAAAAAGGAACAGGTCTTGGTTTATCAATTTGTAAAGAATTGGTAGAATTAAACCATGGTAAAATATGGGTAGAAAGTAATTTAAATGTTGGTAGTACTTTTTATGTACAACTTCCAAAATCTAAACCGGTATAAGTCTAAGCCTTTGGCAAAAACACTTCAGCCATCATACATCTTGCACTTCCACCACCACAAGTTTCTATGGTTTCTAAAGAACTAGATATAATACTTGTATTATGTTTATTTAAAGTTTCTAGTTGAGTTTTTGATAATGAATCATAAGCTGATTGGCTCATAATTAAATATAAGTCACCATTTACACCTTTTACTTGTAACATATTACCAGCAAAATTATTGACTTGAGCTTCCGTAATATCAATAATTGTTTTACTATCTTCTTTTAAGTGCTTGATAACATTTTTACGTTCTTTTTTATCATCAATACTAGATAAACAAATAACAGCGAATGTTTCTCCAAGGCACATCATAACATTGGTATGGTATATGGCTTTTCGTTCTCCATTAACCGTTTGATTTGCTGTAAAAATTACTGGCGTATATTCAAAATCTTCACAAAACTCAATCAACAAATCTTCATCTGCTCTTGGTGATAACGCACAATAGGCTTTTCTATGAACTCTATCCAACAACAAACTACCCGTTCCTTCAAGAAAAATAGATTCATCCTCGGCACTTGTATAATCAATAATATTGTGAATAATAAAACCTGATTTCTCTAAAGTTTCTAAAATATCTTCACGACGCTCTAAACGTCGATTTTCGGCAAACATGGGATATAAACCAACAGTACCGTTTTCATGAAAAGACACCCAATTATTTGGGAAAATAGAATCTGGCGTATCACTCTCTTTTATATCATTAACTACAATTACATTGACACCTTTATTTTGAAGCTTTTCAACAAAGTCATCAAATTCCTTTTGTGCTTTAGCATTAACTGCTGCTGGCAATAAACTATTTAATTCCTTTTGGTAATAATTATTGACGGCTGTTTGTTCATTCATCCTAAAGTTAACAGGACGAACCATTAAAATTGTATTTGTAGTTTGTTGCATTAATGAAAATTTTATGATGCAAAAGTAAAACTAATTGTTTTGATAAGTAGAATTTAAAGATCTCTTTTTGCAACTTCACAAAACTCAATCTCTAATCAACGGCAGTGTAGAACAACGTAACAAGCCTTCTTGTTTGGCTATTTCTGCATAAGGTACTTCTTCAACGGTAAAACCTTGCTCACGTAACCATGTGTTTAAACGTGTGAAATTTTGTTCAGAAATAATAACGCTTTCAGAAATTGAAAACACATTACTGTTCATATTATACATTTCCTCTTTAGTGATTTCAAAAATATTGTCTTTGCCAAAAAAGTCTACTAGCCATTCATATTCCCGTTCTATTAGAAATCCATTTTTATGAAGAATCGCTTTACCTTTTCCTATAGGTTGAAAACAACAATCTAAATGAAGTGCATTTTCCTTTGGATCTGTATTTGATTTTCTCAATTCGAAACTCTTAACCGTTTTGTTTGGAAACAACTCCTGTATAGCAATTACCGCATCCATATTAGTTCTGGCGGTAATATAATCTGCATAATCGTCACTAGAGTAAGTCCCTATAAATATATAGTCATTCCAGGGCATAACATCGCCTCCTTCAGCATGACATTCTTCAGGTAAAATAATCCTATTTTCAGGTGCTATTTGATTCCACAAATAATCAATAGCATGAATTTCTTCATCTCTATTGGGCAAAATATTAGCTCTTATAATTTTATCTTCTATGACAAATGCTATATCGCGTGAAAAAATTTGATTACAATCTTTTATCACTTCTGGCCGATATACCTGAACGTCATACTTTTTAAAAACAGCAGCAACAGATTCCATTTCCAAAATCATATCGGCTTCTTTTGGATACGTCCCTGCTTTTACATGCTGAATACTTTTAGGATCATAACAATCTTCTACTTTGGGTACTGGCCCATTGCTCTCTGCGGTTCCTAAAACAACAGCACGCAAACGTGATGTTTCATTTTTTATATTTAGTTTTATCATAGAGCTAAGATAAAAAAAGCTTCATATAAAATATGAAGCCTTTGATATAATTATAAAGTAAATTTATCTTTTATCAACCTCAACAAAAGACCTTTCAGTAGCTCCAACATAAAGTTGTCTTGGTCTTCCTATAGGTTCATTATTCAATCTCATTTCTCTCCATTGTGCAATCCAACCAGGTAAGCGACCTAATGCGAACATAACGGTAAACATATCAGTTGGTATACCCATAGCTCTATAAATAATTCCAGAATAAAAATCTACATTTGGATATAATTTACGATCTACAAAGTAAGGGTCTTTTAAGGCTTCTTGTTCTAATCCTTTTGCAATATCTAAAATTGGATCTTCAATACCTAAATCTTCTAATACTTCATCTGCTGCTTTCTTAATAATTCTTGCTCTAGGATCGAAATTTTTATAAACTCTATGACCAAATCCCATTAATCTGAATGGATCATTTTTATCTTTGGCTTTAGCCATATACTTTTTAGTATCACCATCATCTGCCTTAATAGCTTCAAGCATTTCTAAAACGGCTTGGTTAGCACCTCCATGAAGCGGTCCCCAAAGTGCGGAAATCCCTGCAGAAAGCGAGGCAAATAATCCGGCATGAGAAGACCCTACTATTCTTACTGTAGAGGTAGAGCAATTTTGTTCGTGATCTGCATGGAGAATTAATAATTTATCTAAAGCCTCAATTAATACTTTATTTTGAACATAATCTTCATTAGGTTGTTTAAACATCATTTTTAAGACATTTTCTACATATCCTATATTTTTTTCTCCGTAATCTAATGGTAATCCATTCTTTTTTCTAAGCGTCCAAGCTACAAGAACAGGGAATTTCCCCATAATCTTAACAATAGCTTTATACATATCTTCTTCAGAATTGACATTTACTGAAGATGGGTTGAATGCAGTCAAAGCACTAGTAAGTGAGGACAAAACTCCCATTGGATGTGCCGTTTTTGGAAACGCATCTAATATTTTTTTAACATCTTCATCTACAACAGACTGAGCCTTAATATCATTATGGAACTTAAGATTTTGTTCTTGTGTTGGTAGTTCTCCAAAAATTAAAAGGTATGCTACTTCCAAAAAATCAGCTTTTTCAGCTAATTCTTCAATAGAATAGCCTCTATATCTTAAAATACCTTTTTCACCGTCCAAAAATGTTATAGCACTTTCGCAAGAACCTGTATTTTTAAAACCAGAGTCTAATGTGATAATTCCTTTAGTACTATTTCGTAAACTAGAAATATCAATTGCAGTTTCATTTTCTGTTCCTGATTTTAATGGAAAATCATATTTTTGACCATTTAATTCTAAAGTAGCTTTTTCTGACATAAATAATAAAATTAATTTTTCTTTTTTTGCGGAATGCTAATTTACGAAAATAACCACTATAATTATATTTACTAACTATAATTATTGGTTAAATTTTATACAAAAAAAGCATTTATTAAAAATAAATGCTTTTGCTAAAAATATTTAAAAAATCAAATTGTTTGTTTACTTATTCTTAAATGAAAGGCAACCATTAATTTTTTGCTTTTACCATCTCTTCTAACATTTCTGTTGTAATTGATTTAGGCCTTTCTAATGAATATCCTAAAGCTCTATCCCAAATGATATTTGATAATACACCAAATGATCTTCCAATAGAAAATAATACCGTATAGAAATCATATTGGGTCACACCATAATGCCATTGTACAACACCTGATTGGGCATCTACATTTGGCCAAGGGTTTTTAGCTTTGCCATGTTCTTGTAAAATATCTGGAACAACCTTATATAAGGCATCAACATATTTAAATAACTCGTCATCTGGCATATGCTTTAAACAAAACTCTCTTTGAACTGTATACCTAGGGTCTGTTTTACGAAGTACGGCATGACCATATCCTGGTATTACCTGACCACTATTTAAGGTTTCCCATACGTATTTTTTCATTTCCTCATCTGACGGAATTTCACCATTCATCTGCTCTCTTAAGCCTTGTAACCATCTCAGCACTTCTTGATTTGCTAAACCGTGTAAAGGTCCTGCTAATCCATTAATCATTGCTGATGTTGCATAATAAACATCTGAAAGAGAACTAGCCACTAAATGACCTGTATGAGCACTTACGTTTCCACTTTCATGATCTGCATGAATAATAAAATACATTCTTGCAACATCATCATATGGTTTATCTTTTCCCATCATGTAAGCAAAATTTCCACCAAGATCTAATGAAGGATCCGGATAGCGATGCCCTTTTTCAGGATGGTAAAGTTTGTTATAAATATAAGCACCGATTAAAGGCATTTTAGCAAGCAGATTTGTTGCATCTTCGTATGTACAACTCCAATAATCCATTTTACTCATTCCTTTTTTATAACTCGTATTAAAATGAGATTCTCTTTCTAAACTCATCACTGCAGCCGACAAAATAGCCATTGGGTGACTGTTGCTAGGAAACGCATCAATAACATCCCAAACATATCGTGGTATAAATCTTCTGTTTTTAAAATCAACCATTAAATATTTGACTTCTTCTTTAGTAGGCATTTCTCCAGTAAGTAATAAATAATATAGTCCTTCTACATAAGGCATATCTGCTCCTTCTGGCTTTGGTAGTTTCTCTAAAACTTCTGGTAATGTAAATCCTCTATAACGAATTCCTTCAAGAGGGTCTAAATAAGAGATATCTGTAACCAGACTTTTGATTCCTCGCATTCCGCCAATAACTTGAGCAACCGTTACATGATCAATAATTGTATCTCCGTGCTCTTCTAAAAGTTTAGCAGTTCTGGGTCTATGTTCCTGAATCTTAGCGTATAATTTGTCCTTTAAATTATTCATTATGTTAGTTTGTTTGTTTATCCCAAAGAGTTTATCTTCTAAATTTATTATATAATTAAGATTTAAAACATGACTTATGTCACTAAACAACAGATAAGTAACAATTGTTACATATGACCTAAATGAAAAATAAGAACATAAAAAAAGCCAAATTCAAATGAATTTGGCTTTTTTTAAAATATAGTGTATTACTTTTATTTTATTTTAAAAGCATTTTCTTGCGGAAAATAAGCTGTTTCACCAAGTTCTTCTTCTATACGAAGTAATTGGTTGTATTTAGCCATACGGTCACTACGTGATGCAGAACCTGTTTTAATTTGTCCACAATTCAATGCTACAGCTAAATCAGCAATAGTATTATCTTCAGTTTCACCTGAACGATGCGACATTACTGTTGTATATCCAGCATTTTTAGCCATATTTACAGCGGCAATAGTTTCAGTTAAAGAACCTATTTGGTTTACTTTAATTAAGATTGAATTAGCAATACCTTCTTCAATACCTCGAGATAAACGCTCAACATTAGTAACAAATAAATCATCACCAACTAGTTGGACTTTATCACCAACAAGTTCGGTTAAATATTTCCAACCTTCCCAATCGTTCTCATCCATACCATCTTCTATTGAAATGATTGGATATTTAGATACCAATTCTGATAAATAATCTGCTTGTTCTTTTGATGTTCTTACAACACCTGTATCACCTTCAAATTTTTTGTAGTTATATTTTCCGTTTTCGTAGAATTCAGCAGAAGCACAATCTAAAGCAATCTTAACTTCTTCTCCAAATTTATATCCAGCGTTATTAACAGCTTTTGCAATAGTTTCAATAGCGTCTTCAGTACCGTCAAGCGTTGGTGCAAAACCACCTTCATCACCTACAGCAGTACTTAAGTTTCTATCGTGTAATACTTTTTTAAGATTATGGAAAATTTCAGTTCCCATTTGCATAGCATGTGTAAAGTTTTTAGCTTTTACAGGCATAATCATAAACTCTTGAAACGCAATAGGCGCATCACTATGAGAACCTCCATTAATAATGTTCATCATTGGTACTGGAAGCGTGTTTGCTGAAACCCCACCAACGTATCGGTATAATGGCAACCCTAACTCTCCAGCAGCAGCTTTAGCAACCGCTAAAGACACTCCTAAAATAGCGTTAGCACCTAATTTAGATTTATTTTTTGTACCATCTAAATCAATCATCATTTGATCGATTAAGTTCTGTTCGAATACAGATGTTCCTAATAATTCTGGAGCGATAATAGAATTTACGTTATCAACTGCTTTTAAAACACCTTTTCCCATATAAGCTTTTCCACCATCTCTTAATTCAACGGCTTCGTGCTCTCCTGTAGAAGCTCCAGATGGTACTGCAGCTCTTCCTAAAACATCATTTTCTGTAACAACATCTACTTCAACAGTAGGATTTCCTCTAGAATCTAGAATTTGTCTAGCATGGATATTAATTATTATACTCATAAGTACTATTTTTAAACTTTTTATTATTCAAATTTACGGTTTAATCTTCTTTTAATTTACCTATTTTTAAAGAATTACACAAATTAAAGTCTATAACGTTTTAGTAACACAAAAGCCTTAAAAATTATTTAGGTTTTTAAGGCTTTTAGTTAATTATTTTTAATGTTTTCAATAAACTGATCAAAAAGATAAGACGAATCATGTGGTCCTGGACTAGCCTCTGGATGATATTGTACTGAAAAACAGTTTTTAGATTTCATTGCTAAACCAGCAACTGTATGATCATTTAAGTGGACATGTGTAACTTCTAAATCTAGATTCGATTCTGCTTCTTCTCTATTAACGGCAAAGCCATGATTTTGAGAAGTAATTTCACCTTTTCCAGTTTTTAAATTTTTTACAGGATGATTTATCCCCCTATGGCCATTATGCATTTTATAAGTTGAAACCCCGTTGGCAAGTGCTATAACTTGATGTCCCAAGCAAATTCCAAAAAGAGGTAAATCTCGTTTTATAATTTCTTTTGCTAAAGCTTGAGCTTCAACCAATGGCTCTGGATCTCCTGGTCCATTTGATAAAAAATAACCATCTGGATTAAAAGATTCTAAATCTTCAAATGTAGCGTTGTATGGAAATACTTTGACATAAATATCTCGCTTAGCAATATTTCTAAGAATATTCTTTTTAATTCCAATATCAAGTGCAGAAACCTTATATGTTGCATTCTCATCGCCAAAATAGTAAGGCTCTTTTGTAGACACTTTTGAAGCTAATTCCAAGCCATTCATACTAGGAAATTCAGAAAGCTGTTGTTTTAATTGATCAATATTATCAACATCCGTAGTAATTACAGCATTCATGGCGCCATGATCTCTTATATAACTTACCAAAGCTCGTGTATCTACATCTGAAATAGCAAACAAGTTATTAGTGTTTAAAAAATCTTCTAATGAAGAATCGGCCGCGTCACGTGAATAATCGTAACTAAAATTTTTACAGATTAACCCAGCTATTTTAACAGAATCTGATTCGACTTCATCAGCATTAGTACCATAGTTTCCAATATGAGCATTGGTAGTTACCATGAGCTGACCAAAATAAGAAGGGTCGGTAAAAATTTCTTGATAACCGGTCATTCCAGTATTAAAACAGACTTCTCCAAAAGCTGTTCCTTGTTTGTTTCCTACAGATTTTCCATAAAAAATGGTTCCATCTGCTAATAAAATAATGGCTATTTGTCTTTTTTGGTATTTCATTTGTTTCGTAAGGTTTGGCAAAATTGCAAAAAAAAAGGATAAACTAAAAATAGTTTATCCTTTCTTTTTGGAGTTTTTTATAGAATCATAGTAGGCCAATACATCCTTGACATCAGACACCTTATTATACTTGAGCCTTCTTTTTTTAACAAATCTTTTTACCTGATTTACATATAAATCATCTATTAATTTCAATATCTCTGACTTCTTCAGTTTTATAGGAGTCATCTGTTCGCCATTACTTTTTTTGATATAAAAAGATCTATTATGAATATATTTTTTTGGATTAATATAAGTCTTTGTTAATGGGTTGATATCACCTGGAGTAATTTTTAATTTATAATTTGACAACAGAGAATAATCATCAGAAAACCAAATTAATTCAAAAAAAGTATCTCTAAACAACTCTTTATTATAATAAGATTTAAATACACTATTGTTAACTATAACTTTTTCAACCTTGTTAGCCATTGGGTTAACAATTAAAATAGAGTCATTATCCAGTTTTATTTCAAACCTTTCATTCTGTAAATTATAATTTATTAAATCAATATTAAATATCTTATCGTTTAGCCATATCTTAGCTAAATTGTTCCAGTTTTTAAAAAGATATACACTTCCCTCAATATTCTTATTAGAACTAGTTTTTCCTCGACCATATTCAATTATATTCAGCCCAAAAAGACTGTTTGATTCCTTAGAACCTATCGTAAGTCTAGATGTTCCTGGCAGACCAGTTTGAGCAAAACAACCCAAAGTCATTGTAAAGAATAAAAATAAATAATTTAATCTATACATATTAAATTATTTATTTTTATTCTTCTTCATCATTGGTTGCTTTTGGCTCTACAACTGGAGCTGCTGGTGTTTCAGTTTTACTTCCACCTCTTCTACTTCTTCTAGTTGTTTTCTTCTTAGCTTTACCTGCGTTGTAGATTTCGTTATAATCTACAAGCTCAATCATAGCCATATCAGCGTTATCACCCAAACGATTTCCAAGTTTAATAATTCTTGTATAACCTCCTGGTCTGTCTGCAACCTTAGCAGCTACATCTCTAAATAATTCTGCTACTGCTTCTTTTTGTCTTAAGCGAGACATTACAATACGTCTGTTGTGAGTTGTATCTTCTTTAGACTTAGTAATCATTGGCTCAACAAATTGTTTTAAAGCTTTTGCTTTAGCAACTGTTGTGTTAATACGTTTATGCTCTATTAATGAACATGCCATATTAGCTAACATTGATTTTCTGTGAGCAGTTTGTCTGCCTAAGTGATTTATTTTTTTTCCGTGTCTCATGACATTTGTTTTATCATCTTGCTACCAAACTCGACGTGCGAGGAGCAAAATATGATTAATTAATCTTTATCTAATTTATATTTACTTAAATCCATTCCGAAGTTAAGACCTTTAACAATTACAAGCTCTTCAAGCTCAGTTAAAGATTTTTTACCAAAATTACGGAACTTCATCAAGTCGTTTTTATTGAATGATACTAAGTCTCCTAATGTATCAACTTCTGCCGCTTTTAAACAATTTAATGCACGTACAGATAAATCCATATCAATTAACTTAGTTTTAAGCAATTGTCTCATATGAAGCGATTCTTCATCATAAGTTTCTGTTTGTGCAATTTCATCAGCTTCTAAAGTAATTCTCTCGTCTGAGAATAACATGAAATGGTGAATTAATGTTTTTGCAGCTTCGGTTAAAGCATCTTGAGGTGTAATTGATCCATCTGTGATGATTTCAAAAACTAATTTTTCATAATCAGTTTTTTGCTCAACACGATAGTTTTCAATACTATATTTTACGTTTTTTATAGGCGTATAAATAGAGTCAGTAAAAATAGTTCCTATTGGTGCAGAAGCTTTATGATTTTCTTCAGCAGGAACGTATCCTCTACCTTTTTCAATAGTTATTTCCATGTTTAAACTCACTTTAGGATCTAAATTACAGATTACTAATTCTGAATTTAAAACTTGAAATCCTGAAATAAATTTTTGGAAATCACCAGCTGTAATTTGTTCTTGTCCAGAAATTGAAATAGAAATAGATTCATTGTCTATATCTTCAATTTGTCTTTTAAAACGTACTTGTTTTAAATTTAAAATAATTTCTGTAACATCTTCTACAACACCCGAAATTGCAGAAAATTCATGATCTACACCTTCTATTCTAACCGATGTAATTGCAAATCCTTCTAAAGAAGATAATAAAACTCTTCTTAAAGCATTTCCTACTGTTAAGCCATAACCAGGTTCTAAAGGTCTAAATTCAAATTTACCTTCAAAATCGGTAGAATCAATCATGATTACTTTATCCGGCTTTTGGAAATTAAATACTGCCATACTTTTTCTTCGTTTTAATTGTTATTTAGTTGCGCGGTTTATAAGTTTGAAGAAGTACGAATAAACCCTTTAGCTAAATACCAATATTGTTAATTTATTATTTAGAATATAATTCGACAATGAATTGCTCATTAATGTTTTCTGGAATTTGAAGTCTAGAAGGCACAGAAACGTAAGTTCCTTGTTTAGTTTCATTATTCCATGTAATCCACTCATATACATGATTGGAATTTGACAATGATCTTTCAATAGCTTCTAATGATTTCGATTTCTCTCTTACAGCTACAACATCTCCTGCTTTTAATTGGTATGATGGAATGTTTACCAATTCACCATTTACCGTAATATGTCTGTGAGAAACTAATTGTCTAGCACCACTTCTAGAAGGAGCTATACCCATTCTAAAAACTACATTATCTAATCTAGATTCGCAAAGTTGTAATAACACCTCACCTGTAATTCCTTGAGCAGCTCTTGCGCTTTTAAACATATTTCTGAATTGACGCTCTAGTACACCATACGTGTATTTTGCTTTTTGCTTTTCCATTAATTGGATAGCATATTCAGATTTTTTTCCACGACGTTTATTTGCACCGTGTTGACCTGGAGGATAATTTCTTTTTTCAAAAGATTTATCTTCTCCAAAAATAGCCTCACCAAATTTACGAGCTATTTTAGTTTTAGGACCAGTATATCTTGCCATTTTAAATTGTTGTTTTAAGAGTGATTATGAATTAAGGTCTTAATCTTATCCTTCGATAATCGTTGATCTCTTGTTGATACTTGTTAATTATTTTTTTTTCAGTCTGCAAATTTACACATAAAAATTAATACCAACTGTATATTAAGTTGATATTAATTTTTAATAGTTGTGTAAACTAAACTCTTCTACGTTTTGGAGGTCTACAACCATTATGTGGTAATGGGGTAACATCGATAATTTCTGTTACTTCTATACCTGCATTATGAATAGAACGAATAGCAGATTCTCTACCATTTCCTGGTCCTTTAACGTACACTTTTACTTTCTTTAAGCCAGCTTCTTGAGCTACTTTTGAAGCGTCTTCTGCAGCTAATTGAGCAGCATAAGGAGTGTTTTTCTTAGAACCTCTAAATCCCATTTTACCAGCTGAAGACCATGAAATAACATCGCCTTTTTTATTGGTAAGTGAAATAATGATGTTGTTAAAAGAAGCAGTAACATGCGCTTCACCAACAGCATCTACAATAACTTTACGTTTTTTTGTACTTGTCTTTGCCATATTTTCTAGTTCTTAGTTGTTAGTTGATAGTCGCTAGAATCCTAAACCTTTATAATTTCAAACAGATTCCTTCCAACGTCTAATTACTAAAGACTAAATTTCTAATTATTACTTAGTTGCTTTTTTCTTGTTAGCAACAGTTTTTCTTCTACCTTTTCTGGTTCTAGAGTTGTTTTTAGTGCGTTGTCCTCTTAACGGAAGACCCGCTCTATGACGAATTCCTCTGTAACAACCTATGTCCATTAATCGCTTAATGCTTAATTGAGTTTCAGAACGCAATTCTCCCTCTATAGTAAAGGATGAAACAGCTTCACGAATGTGCCCAATTTGATCATCAGTCCAATCTTGAACTTTAATGCTTTCATCAACCTTAGCTGATGCTAAAATTTCTTTTGCTCTACTTCTACCTATCCCATAGATATAAGTTAAGGAAATAACTCCTCTTTTGTTTTTTGGTATGTCTACACCTGCAATTCTTGCCATAACTACCCTTGTCTTTGTTTGAATCTAGGATTCTTTTTATTTATTACGTAAAGTCTTCCTTTTCTGCGCACGATTTTGCAATCTGCACTTCTCTTTTTAATTGATGCTCTTACTTTCATCGTCGTATTAGTATCTATAAGTTATTCGAGCCTTAGACAAATCATAAGGACTCATTTCTAATTTTACTTTATCCCCTGGTAATAATTTTATATAATGCATACGCATCTTACCAGAGATATGCGCTGTCACAATATGACCGTTTTCTAATTCAACACGAAACATTGCATTTGATAATGCTTCTATGATGGTTCCGTCTTGTTCTATTGCTGCTTGTTTTGCCATGGTATCTCTATTTAAGCTATTGCTTTTCTATTTTTACCAGTTTTCATCAAGCCATCATAATGTCTATTTAACAAGTATGAATTTACTTGTTGCATAGTATCAATGGCTACACCTACTAAAATTATTAATGATGTTCCACCAAAAAATAACGCCCAACCTTGTTGCACTCCCATAATTTTAACTATTAAAGCTGGGAACACAGCTATAAGTGCTAAGAATATAGAACCCGGTAAGGTTATTTGCGACATTATTTTATCTAAGTACTCTGAAGTTTCTGAACCCGGACGAATACCAGGAATAAAACCTCCACTACGCTTTAAATCATCTGCCATTTTGTTAGTTGGCACTGTAATCGCAGTATAAAAATATGTAAATATTATAATTAATATAGCGAATGTAATATTATAAGCCAGTCCAAAAATATCTGCATAATTAGTTTGTAACCAAATTCCTGTTGCCGTTTCTTTTAATAACGACGATCTACCTATTAAACCAGGCACAAACATAATAGCTTGAGCAAATATAATTGGCATAACTCCAGATGCATTTAGTTTTAATGGTATGTACTGTCTTGAACCTGCTGCTATATTCTTTTCATAACTTCCAGATGCTGTTCTTCTAGCGTATTGAACTGCAATTTTTCTAACTGCCATTACTAATAATATACAAGCTAAAATAACCACAAACCAAATAACCATTTCAAAAAGAATAAGCATCACATTATTACCTTCTAATCTATTGGCTGCATTTTGAATAAACGCTGCCGGCATTCTCGCAATAATACCTACCATGATTAAAAGAGAAATACCATTACCAATACCTTTATCGGTAATTTTCTCTCCCAACCACATAGCAAAAATAGTTCCTGTTACCAATATAGTAATTGAAGAGAAATAAAACAATGGGCCAGTCCCTAGTAAAAATGCACTTTGAGGTATTCCTAAAGCTGGTAAGCTTGCTAAATAACCTGGTGCTTGCAACAAACAGATAGCAATAGTCAACCAACGTGTAATTTGATTGATTTTCTTTTGACCACTAGCGCCCTCTTTTTGTAGCTTTTGTAAATAAGGAATTGCAATTCCCATTAACTGAACTACAATAGAAGCAGAAATGTAAGGCATAATACCAAGGGCAAATACTGATGCTTTTGCAAAAGCACCACCTGTAAAAGCGTTAAGCAATCCAAGTAAGCCAGAATCAGTACTACTAGCTAAACCTTGTAGTTGCGCTTCATCAATGCCAGGTAAGGTTACCTGTGCTCCAAAACGATAAACTAAAAGTAAACCTACTGTAATAATGATTCGGTTTCTTAGCTCCTCTATTTTCCAAACATTCTTTATTGACTCTATAAATTTCATATATAATATCTTATAAAGTTACAACTTCACCACCAGCAGCTTCTATTGCAGCTTTTGCAGTTGCTGTAAACTTATGAGCAGATACTTTTAATTTAGCCTTTAATTCACCTCTTCCCATGATTTTAACCAAATCATTTTTCCCAACTAATCCTAGAGAGAATAAGGTTTCAAAATCAACTGTATCCTTAATTTTCTTATCATCAACCAATTGTTGTAAGGTATCTAAATTCACACCTTGATATTCCACACGGTTAATGTTAGTAAAACCAAATTTAGGAACACGTCTTTGAAGCGGCATCTGACCACCTTCAAAACCTATCTTTTTAGAATAACCAGAACGAGATTTAGCTCCTTTGTGACCACGTGTAGCAGTACCACCTTTACCAGAACCTTGTCCTCTACCTATTCTTTTTCCTTGATTTTTAACTGAACCTTCTGCAGGTTTTAAATTACTTAAATCCATTTCAGTATTTATTGTTATTTAATTTCTTCAACAGAAACTAAGTGATTTACTTTACTTACCATACCAAGTATACTTGATGTAGCTTCATGCTCAACAACTTGACCAATCTTTCTAAGACCAAGAGACTCTAAAGTTCTTTTTTGTCTTTGAGTACGATTGATTGCGCTTTTAACTTTAGTTACTTTTATCTTTGCCATCTCTATCTTGATTATGCGTTAAAAACTTTTTCAAGTGTAATTCCTCTATCTGTAGCTATAGTTCTTGCATCTCTTAATTGTAATAAAGCATCAAATGTAGCTTTTACAACATTGTGAGGATTTGAAGATCCTTGAGATTTTGACAATACATCATGAACCCCAACGGCTTCAAGTACTGTTCTTACAGCTCCACCAGCAATAACTCCTGTACCAGGAGCAGCAGGAATAATATTTACTCTAGCTCCACCGTATTTACCTTTTTGCTCGTGTGGCAAGGTCCCTTTTAATATAGGAATTCTAACAAGATTTTTCTTTGCATCTTCAATGGCTTTTGCAATTGCACTCGCCACATCTTTAGATTTTCCTAAACCTTGTCCTACAACACCAGCTTCATCACCAACTACCACAATTGCTGAAAAACCGAATGCTCTACCACCTTTAGTTACTTTTGTAACTCTTTGTACACCAACTAAACGATCTTTAAGATCTAATCCACCTGGTTTTACTAACTCTGCGCTTTTGTATTTTCGATACATAATTTCTTAGAATTTAAGTCCTGCTTCTCTAGCTCCTTCAGCTAATGATTTTACTCTACCATGATATAAATATCCACCTCTATCAAAAGAGATAGTTTCTACACCTGCTTTTAAAGCTTTTTCAGCAATAGCTTTTCCTACTAACGTAGCAGCTTCTGATTTGTTAACTTTTGCAGAACTAATGTCTTTATCTCTTGAAGATGCTGCACTGATTGTTTTACCAGATACATCATCAACTATTTGAGCATAAATTTCTTTATTACTTCTAAAAACAGTTAATCTTGGTCTAGCTTCTGTTCCAGAAACTATCTTACGAATTCTGTTTTTGATTCTTATTCTTCTTTCGAATTTTGTTAATGCCATAACTTACTTATTAAGCTGATTTACCTGCTTTTCTTCTTAATACTTCACCAACAAACTTAATTCCTTTTCCTTTGTAAGGTTCTGGTCTTCTAAAACCACGGATTTTCGCTGCAACTTGTCCTACAAGTTGTTTGTCGTGTGATGTTAATTTAATGATTGGGTTTTTACCTTTCTCAGTTACTGTTTCTACTTTAACTTCTGGAGCTAAATCCATAACAATATTATGAGAAAAACCTAACGCTAATTCCAATTTCTGACCTTGGTTACTAGCTCTATACCCTACTCCTACTAACTCTAATTCTTTAGTCCATCCTTTAGATACACCTTCAATCATGTTAAGCATTAAAGATCTGTAAAGACCATGTTTTGCTTTTTGGTCTTTTGAATCAGAAGAACGTGTTACTAAAACATTGCCATCTTCAACTTTAATATTTACAGAATCAAAATTTTGAGTTAGTTCTCCTAATTTTCCTTTTACTGTAACAATATCATCTTTGATATCAACTGTAACTCCATCTGGAATTGCTACTGGGTTATTACCTATTCTTGACATGTCTTATCTTTTTAGTAAACGTAACACAATACTTCTCCACCTACATTGTCTCTTTTGGCTTGTTTACCTGTCATTACTCCATGAGAAGTAGAAACAATGGCAATACCAAGACCATTAAGAATTCTAGGAAGCTCTTTTGAACTTGCGTATTTACGTAAACCTGGTTTACTTATTCTTTGAATCTTCTTGATTACAGGCTCTTTTGTTTCCTTATTGTACTTAAGAGCTATTTTAATAGTTCCTTGTACTGTGGAATCATCAAACTTGTAACTTAAAATATATCCTTGTTCGAATAATATTTTAGTGATGTCCTTTTTTAAATTAGATGCAGGTATCTCAACCACTCTATGGTTGGCACGCACTGCGTTTCTAATTCTTGTCAAATAATCCGCTATTGGATCTGTGTACATAATGCATTGATTTTGCGACTTTGGTTTTCAACCTATGTTGAACCTTAAATCTGATTATTAATATAATATTACCAACTTGCTTTTCTTACTCCAGGAATCAACCCTTGATTGGCCATTTCTCTGAACATAACACGAGAAATTCCAAAAGTTCTGATATATCCTTTTGGTCTTCCTGTTAATTTACATCTATTATGCATACGAATAGGAGATGCGTTTTTTGGCAACTTTTGTAATGCTTCATAATCGCCTGCTTCTTTTAAAGCTTTACGTTTTTCAGCATACTTAGCTACTGTTTTAGCTCTTTTTACCTCACGGGCTTTCATTGATTCTTTAGCCATATCTTAATTCTTTTGAAAAGGTAATCCTAATTCGGTTAATAATGATTTTGCTTCTTTATCTGTTTCAGCAGAGGTTACAAATGTAATATCCATACCTGAGATTTTATTGACTTTATCAATATTAATCTCTGGGAAGATAATTTGTTCGGTAATACCTAAATTGTAATTACCTCTTCCATCAAAACCTGTTGCTTTTATTCCGTTAAAATCTCTTACACGAGGTAAAGCAGTAGTAACCAATCTGTCTAAAAACTCATACATTCTATCTCCACGTAAAGTTACTTTTGCGCCAATTGGCATCCCTTTACGAAGTTTAAATGATGCAACATCCTTTTTAGATATTGTTGATATAGCTTTTTGCCCAGTTATAGTTGTTAACTCTTCTACAGCATAGTCAATTAACTTTTTATCTGCAACAGCTGCACCAACACCCTTAGATACTACTATCTTTTTAAGTTTTGGTACTTGCATTACATTACTATAACCAAATTCGTCTGTAAGAGATGCAATTACTTTGCTTTTATACTCTTCTTTAAGTCTAGGTGAATATGCCATAACTATATTACTTCATTTGATTTTGTTGAAAATCTTACTTTCTTATCGCCTTCCATTCTGTATCCAACTCTAGTTGTCTCACCTTTCGCGGTTAACAACGATAAGTTAGAAACATGAATAGGAGCTTCTTTCTCTACAATACCACCTTGAGGGTTTTGAGCACTTGGCTTTGTATGTTTTTTTACAACATTTACACCTTCAACAATGGCTTTGTTTTTATCTAATAATACCTTTTGCACTTTACCTTCAGATCCTTTATGGTCTCCAGCAATTACTTTTACGGTATCTCCTGATTTTATTTTAAACTTTGTCATCTTATTAGTCATTAAAGCACTTCTGGTGCTAATGATACAATTTTCATGAATTGTTTATCACGAAGTTCTCTAGCAACAGGACCAAATACACGTGTTCCTCTCATTTCTCCTTGCGGATTTAAAAGTACACAAGCATTGTCGTCAAATCTTATATAAGATCCGTCTGGTCTTCTTACTTCTTTTAAAGTACGTACAACTACTGCTGTAGAAACAGCACCTTTTTTAATGTTTCCATTAGGTGTTGCGTCTTTTACAGAAACTACTATTTTGTCTCCTACAGAAGCGTATCTTCTTTTAGTACCACCTAGAACACGTATTGTTAATACTTCTTTTGCTCCAGTGTTATCTGCTACCTTAAGTCTTGATTCTTGTTGTACCATAATTACTTAGCTCTTTCTATTATTTCAACTAATCTCCAACATTTAGATTTACTTAAAGGTCTTGTTTCCATGATCTTTACAGTATCACCAATGTTACAATCGTTTGTTTCATCGTGTGCAACGTATTTTTTCGTTTTTAACACGAATTTTCCATACATAGGATGTTTTACTTTTTTAACCTCAGCAACTACAATTGATTTTTGCATTTTGTTACTGGTAACAACTCCTATACGTTCTTTTCTTAAATTTCTTGTTTCCATCTTATAGCAGAATTATTGTAATTCTCTTTTAGTTAATTCTGTTGCAATTCTAGCTACAGTTCGTCTTATTGAACGTAACTGAATTGGATTTTCTAAAGGAGATATTGCATGAGCTAATTTTAGGTCTGAATAACTCTTTTTGGTTTCACTAAGTTTCTCTTGCAACTCAGCTACAGATAATTCTTTAATTTCTGATTGTTTCATAATATCAAATAAATTATGCTTCGTAATCTCTAGCGATTATAAACTTAGTTTTTACAGGTAATTTTTGAGCGGCTAAACGTAAAGCTTCTTTAGCAATATCTAACGGCACTCCTCCTACTTCAAAAAGTATTCTTCCTGGTTTAACAACTGCTACCCAATATTCAACGGCACCTTTACCTTTACCCATACGTACTTCAAGAGGTTTCTTTGTGATAGGCTTATCTGGAAATATTTTAATCCAAAGTTGCCCTTCTCTTTTCATATAACGTGTAGCGGCAATACGAGCTGCTTCAATTTGACGCGATGTTAAAAAATCTGAGTCTAATGATTTTATTCCAAAAGTTCCGTTTGAAAGTTGGTGTCCTCTTTGAGAAAGACCTTTCATACGTCCTTTTTGCTGTTTACGAAATTTTGTTCTTTTAGGCTGTAACATTTTTCTTTACTTTATAAAAAATTACTTTCTACGACGAGGTTTTGAATTTCCACCACGTCCTCCGGCTCCACCTTTTCCTTGCTTTTTGGACAATCCAACAAGAGGAGAAAGTTCTCTTTTACCATATACTTCACCCTTCATGATCCATACTTTAACACCTAATCTACCATAAGTAGTATGTGCCTCAACTAAAGCATAATCAATATCGGCTCTAAAAGTTGATAAAGGAATACGTCCTTCTTTATAGTGTTCGCTACGCGCCATTTCAGCTCCATTTAAACGACCACTAATTTGGATTTTAATTCCTTCAGCATTCATACGCATTGTAGCAGCAATAGCCATTTTTATCGCACGTCTGTAAGAAATTCTATTTTCTATTTGACGAGCAATACTTGATCCTACTAAAAATGCATCAAGTTCAGGTCTTTTAATTTCAAAAATATTAATCTGAACTTCTTTACCAGTAATTTTCTTAAGCTCTTCTTTTAACTTGTCTACCTCTTGACCGCCTTTACCAATAATGATACCTGGACGAGCCGTTGTGATAGTAACGGTTACAAGCTTTAAAGTTCTCTCAATAATTACTCTACTTACACTAGCTTTAGATAAACGTACATGTACGTATTTTCTAATTTTATCGTCTTCGGCAAGCTTATCTCCATAGTCATTACCTCCGTACCAGTTAGATTCCCATCCTCTGATAATTCCTAAGCGATTTCCGATTGGATTTGTTTTTTGTCCCATACTTCTATCTTAGCTTTGTGTGTTATTGTTAGCTCCAACTACAATTGTTACGTGGTTAGAACGTTTTCTAATTCTGTGTGCGCGACCTTGAGGTGCTGGGCGTAATCTTTTTAACATTGCGCCACCATCAACTCTAATCTCTTGTACTATTAATTCGGCTTCTTCAATATTTGCCTCTTCATTTTTAGATTGCCAGTTAGCAATTGCTGATAACAACAATTTTTCTAATTTAGATGAAGCTTCTTTTTGACTAAATTTCAAAATACTAAGCGCTTTCTCTACGCGTTCGCCTCTTACTAAATCAGCTACTAAACGCATTTTTCTTGGTGATGTAGGACAATTGTTAAGTTTAGCAAAAGCAATTTGCTTTTTCCCTTCCTTAATAGCGTCCGCCATTTGTTTTTTACGACTTCCCATTGCTTACTATTTTTTACCTTTATTTTTTGCACCTGCGTGACCTCTAAATGATCTTGTTGGTGAAAATTCTCCTAATTTATGACCTACCATGTTTTCTGTTACATACACTGGTACAAATTGACGGCCATTGTGAACTGCTATTGTTTGACCAACAAAATCTGGAGTAATCATACTGGCTCTTGACCAAGTTTTGATTACTGTTTTTTTGTTAGCTTCAACATTTACAGCTACTTTTTTCTCTAATTTATAATGAACGTAAGGTCCTTTTTTTAATGATCTTGCCATGTCTTATTTCTTTCTACGTTCTACAATATATTTATTACTTGCATTCTTTTTAGAACGGGTTCTGTATCCTTTAGCTGGGATTCCGTTTCTAGAACGTGGATGTCCTCCTGAAGATTTACCTTCACCACCACCCATTGGATGATCGACTGGATTCATAACTACTGGTCTAGTACGTGGTCGTCTTCCTAACCATCTTGTTCTACCTGCTTTACCAGATACTAACAATTGATGATCTGAATTTGATACCACTCCAACGGTTGCTAAACAATTTGCTAATATCAATCGAGTTTCACCAGATGGTAATTTAATTGATGCAAATTTTCCATCTCTTGCCATTAACTGAGCAAAAGCCCCTGCACTACGAGCCATAACAGCTCCTTGTCCTGGTCTTAACTCTACACAAGAAATTATAGTTCCTAGAGGAATTTGACTTAATGGCATGGCATTTCCTATTTCTGGAGCAACATTCTCTCCAGATACAACAGTTTGCCCAACTTTTAAACCATTTTGCGCAATTATGTACCTTTTTTCGCCATCTTGATAATTCAATAAGGCTATAAAAGCAGTTCTGTTTGGATCATATTCAATAGACTTAACTTCTGCTGGAATTCCAGCTTTGTTACGTTTAAAATCGATAATACGATACTTTCTTTTATGACCTCCACCTAAATAGCGCATGGTCATTTTTCCTTGACTGTTTCTACCACCAGACTTTTTATTCGGAGCTAATAAACTTTTCTCCGGCTTATCAGTAGTTATGGCGTCAAATCCATTTACTACTCTAAATCGCTGTCCTGGTGTGATTGGTTTTAATTTTCTTACTGACATTTTTGTCTAATTACATGTTACTGTATAAATCAATCATTTCACCTTCCGCCAGTTGTACAATTGCTTTTTTAACAGCATTTGTTTTACCATGTTGAATACCTGTTTTTGTATAACGGGTTCTTCTATCTGGACGGACATTTATAGTACGAACTTTTTCAACAGAAACACCATAAGCAGCTTCAACCGCTTTTTTAATTTCCACCTTGTTCGCCTTTGTATTCACAGCAAATGTATAGCAGTTTCTTAACTCACTACTTGCAGTTGCTTTTTCTGTGATTATCGGTTTAATTAAGATATTCATTTGTTTCTTATTTACTTAAATTCGATTCAATTCCTTCTAAAGAGCTCTCTAAAAGCACAATTTGATTTGCATTTAAAATCTTATAAGTGCTTAATTCTGAATTAGTTATAACTTCAGACCCTTTTAAATTGCGTGACGACAAATATACATTATTATTTGACGCTCCCAACACAAAGAGAGATTTTTTGTTTTCTAAGCTTAATGCCTTTAAAACCGCAGTAAAATTTTTGGTTTTTGGAGCATCAAAATTGAAGTCTTCCATAACTACAATTGACTTTTCTCCGGCTTTAATACTTAGCGCTGATTTACGTGCTAAACGCTTTAAACTTTTATTAAGTTTGAAACTGTAATTTCTAGGTCTTGGACCGAACATACGACCACCACCTTTAAATACACCAGACTTAATACTACCTGCTCTTGCAGTACCAGTTCCTTTTTGCTTTTTAATCTTACGTGTACTACCAGAAATCTCAGCTCTTTCCTTAGATTTGTGAGTTCCTTGCCTTTGGTTTGCTAAATATTGTTTAACATCCAAATATACTGCGTGATTATTAGGCTCAATAGCAAACACATCATTAGAAAGGTCTGCCTTTCTACCTGTGTCTTTTCCGTTTATATCTAAAACTGCTACTTTCATTATTTTCTAATAATTACATAAGAATTTTTGTGTCCAGGTACACACCCTTTTACAACCAGTAAGTTCTTTTCAGCAACTACTTTTAAAACTCTTAAATTTTCAACTTTAACTTTATCACCACCCATTCTTCCGGCCATTTTCATTCCTTTGAAAACTCTTGCAGGATATGAAGCAGCTCCAATAGATCCCGGTGCTCTTAAACGGTTATGTTGACCGTGAGTAGCTTGACCTACACCACCGAAACCATGACGCTTAACAACGCCCTGAAAACCTTTTCCTTTTGATATCCCAGAGATATCAACAAATTCACCTTCTATAAAGTGCTCAACAGTGATAGCATCACCTAATTTGTACTCCTCCTCAAAACCTTTGAATTCTACGATTTTGCGTTTTACAGAAGTTCCTGCTTTTTTAGCGTGACCTTGATCAGCTTTAGTAGCACTTTTTTCTGTCGCGTCATCGAAACCTAATTGAACAGCTTTGTAGCCGTCAACTTCTTCAGTTCTGACTTGGGTAACGATACATGGTCCAGCTTCGATTACTGTACAAGGAATGTTCTTTCCGTTGTCATCAAAGATGCTGGTCATACCGATTTTTTTTCCAATTAACCCAGACATAATTATTTATTTAATTTATTACTTATTTATTTAAAAAAATTCAGGGTCAAAATACTTTCAACCCTGAATGTATTTTTACCGTTTTTCCCGCGACCACATCGGTGGGACATGTGAGATTCCCGACTTCGCAGGAATAACAAATTATACTTTAATCTCTACTTCAACACCACTTGGTAATTCAAGCTTCATCAACGCATCAATCGTTTTTGATGAAGAGCTATAAATATCAAGTAATCTCTTGTAAGAACTTAATTGAAATTGTTCTCTAGACTTTTTATTAACGTGTGGAGAACGTAATACAGTAAAAATTTTCTTGTGAGTTGGCAATGGAATTGGACCCGTTACAACAGCACCTGTACTTTTTACTGTTTTTACAATCTTATCTGCTGATTTATCAACTAAGTTATGATCGTAAGACTTTAATTTTATTCTGATTTTTTGACTCATTTCCTTAAATTTTAAGCTTCAATGCCTTTAGCTGCTTTTATTACTTCTTCAGATATATTTGATGGTGTTTCAGCATAGTGTGAAAATTCCATAGTTGATGTTGCTCTACCAGAAGATAATGTTCTTAATGTGGTTACATAACCAAACATTTCTGATAATGGCACGGTAGCTTTTACTGTTTTCGCTCCAGCTCTATCTCCCATATCACTTACTTGTCCTCTGCGACGGTTCAAGTCTCCTACAATATCACCCATGTTTTCTTCAGGAGTAATTACCTCAAGTTTCATAATAGGCTCCATGATTACAGCTTTAGCAGCTTTAGCAGCAGCTTTAAAACCTAATTTTGCAGCTAATTCGAATGATAATTGATCAGAATCGACATCATGGTAAGATCCATCTTTCAATGTTACTTTCATAGCATCTACTTCGTATCCTGCCAATGGACCATTGACCATTGCCATTTTAAATCCTTTTTCAATTGAAGGGATAAATTCTTTAGGAACGTTACCACCTTTAATTTCAGAAACAAATTCTAAACCTACTTTTCCTTCTTCAGCAGGCTCTAATGTAAATACGATATCGGCAAATTTACCACGACCTCCAGATTGTTTTTTGTAAACTTCTCTGTGATCTGCTTTACGTGTAATAGCTTCTTTGTACTCTACTTGTGGTTGACCTTGATTTACTTCCACTTTAAATTCGCGACGTAAACGATCAACAATAATATCTAAGTGAAGCTCACCCATTCCAGAAATAATAGTCTGTCCTGACGCTTCATCTGTTCTAACAGTAAATGTTGGATCTTCTTCAGCAAGTTTAGATAAAGCCATGCCTAATTTATCAACATCTGCTTTCGTTTTAGGCTCAACAGCAATACCAATTACTGGATCAGGGAAATTCATTGACTCTAAAACAATTGGATGTTTCTCATCAGACATAGTATCACCTGTCTTAATGTCTTTAAACCCTACTGCTGCTCCAATATCTCCTGCTTCAATAAAATCGATAGCATTTTGCTTATTTGAGTGCATTTGGTATATACGAGAGATACGCTCTTTTTTTCCTGAACGGTTGTTCAAAATGTAAGATCCTGCATCTAAACGACCTGAATAAGCTCTAAAGAATGCCAAACGACCAACAAAAGGATCTGTTGCAATTTTAAATGCTAAAGCTGCAAATGGCTCTTTTACGTCTGGTTTACGTCTTTCTTCTTTTTCTGTATCTGGATTGATACCTATAACACTTTCTCTATCCATTGGAGAAGGCAAATAACGACATACAGCATCTAATAAGAACTGAACCCCTTTATTTTTGAAGGCTGAACCACAAATCATTGGAATAATAGACATATCCATTACAGCGGCTCTAAGTGCAGCATGCACTTCATCTTCTGTAATAGAGTCTTCATCTTCCATATATTTTTCTAGCAGATTCTCATCATAAGCAGCAACTTCTTCAATAAGTTTACCTCTTAATTCAGCGGCTTCTGCTTTTAATTCTTCTGGAATATCAATAACATCAAACGTAGCTCCTTGTGTTTCGTCATGCCAAATAATAGCACGGTTTTTTACTAAGTCAACGATACCTTTAAAATCTATCTCGTCACCAATGTTCATAACAATTGGCACAGCGTTAGACCCTAACATATCTTTAACCTGTTGGCATACATTCATAAAGTTTGCACCTTGACGGTCCATTTTATTTACAAAACCAATACGAGGCACTTTATAGTTATCAGCTAGTCTCCAGTTAGTTTCAGATTGAGGCTCAACGCCATCAACTGCACTAAATAAAAACACTAAACCATCTAATACACGTAATGAACGGTTTACTTCAACCGTAAAATCTACGTGACCAGGAGTATCAATAATATTAAAATGATAGCTTTGTGAATCATCTGTTGGTAAGCCATCAACTCTTGGAAATACCCATTCGCATGTTGTAGCTGCAGACGTAATAGTAATACCACGTTCTTGCTCTTGCTCCATCCAGTCCATTGTTGCAGCACCATCATGTACTTCTCCAATTTTATGAGAAACTCCCGTATAATAAAGTACGCGCTCTGTTGTTGTTGTTTTACCAGCATCAATATGAGCCGCAATTCCTATATTTCTTGTTAATCTTAAATCTCTTGCCATTTCTTATTAAAATCTAAAGTGAGAGAATGCTTTATTAGCTTCTGCCATTTTATGAGTATCCACTCGTTTCTTAACTGCTGCTCCTTCTTCTTTAGCTGCCGCTAAAATCTCTGAAGCTAAGCGTTGCGCCATAGATTTTTCGTTTCTTTTACGCGAATAGCTAATTAACCATTTCATTGCAGTTGAAACTTTACGATCTGGACGTATTTGCATTGGTATTTGAAATGTTGCACCCCCAACACGACGACTACTTACTTCTACGTGAGGCATCACATTTGATAAGGCATCTTTCCAAGTTTCTAATGCTGTTTTTTCTTCGTCAGTTTTTTTAGACTCTACAATATCAATTGCATCATAGAATACTTTAAAAGCTACTGACTTCTTTCCATCCCACATCATCATATTAACGAAACGAGTTACTAACTGGTCGTTAAAGCGTGGATCTGGTAAAAGCGGTCTCTTTTTTGCTGCTCTTTTTCTCATGTCTTCTTCTTAAAGTTTAAATTACTTCTTAGGGCGTTTTGCACCATACTTAGATCTACGTTGTGTTCTACCTGCAACACCTGCTGTGTCTAAAGCACCACGAACGATGTGATATCTAACTCCTGGCAAATCTTTTACCCTTCCTCCTCTAACCAATACTATCGAGTGCTCTTGTAGATTGTGTCCTTCACCTGGAATGTATGCGTTTACTTCGTTACCGTTAGTTAACCTTACCCTTGCAACTTTACGCATTGCTGAGTTTGGTTTTTTTGGTGTTGTTGTGTAAACACGAGTACATACTCCACGTCTTTGAGGACAAGAATCTAAAGCAGCCGATTTACTCTTCTTGGTTATTTTGGCTCTTCCTGTTCTTACTAATTGTGAAATTGTTGGCATATATTTTATATGTTTTTTTAAATACCTCTTCTAAGAGGGCTGCAAATGTAGAAATAAAAAAGTATTTTTCAAACCCTAATTGATTAATTTTCACAACATAGACAATAATTTTTTAGTGATGCTATGTAATCCCTAAATTTACATCCGTATTAAAGCGGCTTATTCTTTATTATTTGGGGCTTTAACGACTATTATTAAAGTTAAAATTTATTGCAATTTTAACAGAAATTAAAAATTACACAACAACCTATTTTATAAGTAGCGTTTTTCCGTTAGTTTTACACCGTCTTAATTCGTGTTTTAGTTGTGCAAAAAACAAAAATTTTACTCCTTGTCATATGTATTCATTTTACATCTCATATTTGGTGTCAAAATTTAAGCTTAAAAGTAACCAGTCAAAGCAACTTAAAAGAACATGTAATCGATTCTTTAGATTATTTAAAAACTCACAAAGATTACAACTCTCTGATTTCAGAAATTGACACCATTCAAAAAAAACTTTATAAAATAGGCTATTTTGAAAACCTATATGAAACAACTAAAATTAATGACTCAACCTATCAGGCTAAATTTCAACTAAAAAAAATATATAGGTATATACATATATATTATGACAAAAATTTAGTTGCTCCATCTATCCTTAATTATGTTTCGAAACAAGTTAATGACTCCTTTTTTATTTTACCCGTAAATAAGATTGAGAGTGCTTTACATATCATTAATTCGAAACTAGCAGAAAATGGCTATCCATTTTCAAAATTACACTTAACTAACATTCGCTCAGATAACGAAACAAATTTAAAAGCAGATTTAGTAATTAACGACACTACCGAAAAACGCGTTATTAGCGCTATTAAAATAAAAGGCTATGAGAAATTTCCAGAATCTTTTTTAAGGTACTATTTAAAAATCAAGCCCAATCAACCTTTTAATTTAAGTCTTATAAAATTAAAAACCGAACAATTAAACAACTTACGCTTCGCCAATCAAATTAAAACACCCGAAGTTTTATTCACCAAAGATTCTACTAACCTATATATGTATATTGAAAAATCAAAAAGCAATACCTTTGATGGGTTTTTGGGTTTTGGAACAAATGAGGCAACCAACAAAATAGATCTTAACGGATATTTAAACTTAAATCTAACCAATAATTTAAATTACGGGGAATCATTCAGCTTACTTTATAAAAGTACCCAGAATCAACAAAAAAAGTTTGAAGTTAACGTAACATTACCTTATCTATTAAAAACTCCCATTGGCGTAGAATTCCAACTTCATATTTTTAAACAAGACTCTACATTTACAACCGTTAATCAAGCCGCTAAACTTCATTATCAAATAAATACACAGCATAATATATTTACAGGTATTAAAACAACTGAATCCAACAATCTATTAAACCTAAATACTACTGCCAATTTTGAGGATTATAAATCTAACTTTATAACTTTTGGATATGAATTCACGAAACCACAAGTTCATAGCTTGTTATTTCCAATAAATTCTGATATACGTATTGAAACAGGATTTGGACAAAGAAAACATCTTGACACAACCGAAAAACAAACCTTATTAAGCTTTGATGCGTTTAAAATAATAAACCTAAACAGAAAAAATAGTATTTACACAAGGCTTGTTGGAGCTAATCTCATTTCTAACACGTATTTTGAAAATGAATTATCAAGGTTTGGAGGTATCAATTCCATACGTGGTTTTAACGAGAATAGCTTGTTGGCAACGTCATACGCCTTGATAAACTCAGAATATAGATTACAATTAAGCAACACCATATATATACACTCTATTATTGATGTAGGGTATCTGGAAAACAAAATAACCAAAACCAATGAAAAACTAACAGGTTTTGGTTTTGGTTTCGGCATTTTATCCAACGCTGGCTTATTCAAATTAAATTACGCTAATGGAAGAAGTCAAGGCCAAGTTTTTAAATTCTCAAATTCACAAGTACATATTAGCTTAACCTCTAATTTTTAGCGTTTAATATTACTATTCTGATTTTTTTCTAAAGAAATACCAAATTTTAACCATTTTTTATTGTTTAATTAACTTTTTATTATGATTTTTGGCATTGACTAATTCAAATAATTATAAAATGAAAACAAAGTTTAGTGGAATTCTAACGCTATTCCTAGCGTTTGTTGTGCAATTAACGTTTGCACAAGAAAAGACTATTTCGGGGACTGTATCAGATAATACTGGTTTACCTCTCCCTGGGGCAACAGTCTTAGTTAAAGGTACTTCAACAGGTACTTCAACCGATTTTGATGGTAAATATTCAATAACAGCAAGCCAAGGAGCAACTCTTGTGTTTAGTTTTGTTGGATACACCACACAAGAAATAAAGGTTGGAGCATCCAATTCAATTAATGTCACCATGAAAGAAGATGCAGAAGCTTTAGAAGAAGTAGTTGTTACTGCTTTTGGTACTGGCGACAGAAATGCTAAGGAAACGGTTTATGCAAACCAAACAGTAAAAGGAGAAGACTTACTTTCTGTGCCAAACAAAAACGCCTTAGAAGCGTTAAGAGGTAAAACAGCTGGTGTAAATCTAACTACTGGTTCTGGGTCGGTTGGTGCATCTACAAGAATTGTATTAAGAGGTTCGGGATCGCTTACTGGTAATAACAATGCTTTAATTGTTATTGATGGTGTTGCAATTGATAATAGTGCCTCTAGAGGAGGTGCTGGAGCTTCTACTACTGGATATGCTGATTTTGGTAATAGATTCAATGACGTCAATCCTGACGATATAGCATCTGTAACTATTTTAAAAGGACCTTCAGCAACCTCGCTGTATGGATCACGTGGTGCTTCAGGTGTTGTGCTTATTACAACTAAAACTGGAAAAGGCAGAAAAATGCAAATCAATTACACCGGTTCGACTTCAATGGAAAGAGCGATTATTCTCTTACAACGCACAAATAAGTTTGGACAAGGGTTCGATAATTCAAGTGTTGATTCTGGTGAAAACTGGAATTGGGGTCCTGCTCTAGATGGTGTTGTAAGACCATGGACAAGTCCTATTGATTCCGATGGAGATGGGTCATTAGAAGCCTTAACAAGACCATATAGTGCTGTAAAAAACCAATTACAGGACTTTTTTAATACCGGGTATACTATAACGAACAATTTAAACATATCTGGATCTACAGATGGTTTTACTTATTATGTTTCTTATGGTAATACAGATCAATCAGGTACGCTTGACAACACAACTTACAAAAGAAACAATATTACGTTTAACTCTTCTGCAAAATTAAGCGACAAACTTCAATCAGATTTTAAAGTTAGTTATGCTAATGTAAAACAAAATACAGCTCAAGAAGGATCTAGAGCATTTGAAGGAAATAATGCCTATGCAATGGCTATTCAATCTCCAGTTAATATCCCATTTACTGAGTTAAGAGATTATAAAAGTCCATTTCATGATATTAATGGGTACTGGGGTTCTTACTCTTCTGTAAATCCTTACTATATTCTTAACGAATACGGAAACGAAGCAAATATTGATAACTTTTTGGCTAATGCCTCTTTAACTTATAATTTTTTAGAAAATTTTTCGATATCAGGTCGCTTTGGTGGTAATATTGTAAATACACAAACAGATGTATGGACGCCAACTTTTACCCCAGCCGAACAGCTCGTTTGGACTGACAACTTAGGAATAACAACAAGAAATTCAAGACATAGTTCATTGGGAGAATACGTTAACTCGAATTCTAAGGTTGAAAATCTTGATGCTACAATTATGCTTAATTTCAACACAGAATTAAGTAAAGACCTAAAACTAACAGCAGCAGCTGGTTATAATTTCTTTCAAAGAAAGACTAACCGTTTAACAGGAAGTACAATAGGTGGCTTGGTAGTTCCAGATGTATACAATTTGGCTAACAGTAGTCAACAACCTACTTCTAGCATGTATAGATCCAAATATAGAATTTACGGTGTTTTAGGTAATGCAACGATTGGTTATAAAGATGCTGCATTTTTAGAATTTTCAGCAAGAAATGACTGGTCTTCTACGCTTCCCGCAACAAACAACTCCTTTTTATACGGCGCTATTGGTGGTTCTTTGGTCTTAACAGATTTATTTGACATAAAAAATGATGTTTTAAATTACGCTAAATTAAGAGGTAGTTACGGTACATCTGGTAAAGATGCAGATTTATACTTACTAAACTCCTACTTCGTGGGTAATCCCACAATTGTAGATTTAGGTGATTACGCACTTACATTTCCAAAAAATGGTGTACCTGGATTTACAATTGGAAACACTATTGGAAATCCAGATTTAAAACCCGAATTAACAACTACTTATGAAGCTGGTGTCGATTTTGGTTTCTTTAAAAACAAAGTTAGCGTGGCTTATACATATTATCATTCAATTCACGATAATCAGCTTGTTACAATCAGCCTTCCACGATCTACAGGTTACACACAAACAGTAAGTAATATTGGTAAAATGGAGAACAAGGGGCATGAGTTATCTCTTACTTTAAAACCTCTTAATGGTGTGATTGACGGTTTAGATTTTGAATTGTTTGGAGCTTATTCTACAAATGATAATAAAGTAATAACAATTACAGACGATATAGACGAGTTAACAATTGGTACTTTTGGATTTGCCGCCGGTACTACGGTTTCTATAGTCGCAAAAGAAGGGTTGCCATATGGTACTTTTAAAGGTAATGATTTTAAGAAAAATGACCAAGGACAAGTTATTGTTGACCCGAATACTGGTTTTCCTGTTTATACTGATGATGATGTATATTTAGGTAATAACCAACCTGATTATTTACTTAATTTTGGTGCAAATATCAATTACAAGGGATTTGGATTTAGGATTTTATTTGATAGGAAAAAAGGAGGACTATTTGCTTCTCAAACTAAATACAATACTAATTTTAATGGTACTAATGTTAACACTACAATTTATAATAGAGAACCGTTTATCTTTCCAAATTCTGTAGCGGATAATGGAGATGGAACATTCTCTGAAAATACTGTTCAAATTACTGAGCAAGATTATTTTACTAGTTATGATCCTCCTGTTTCAACGCAATTAATCGATGGTAGTTTCCTTAAATTAAGGGAAGTGGAATTTAGTTATACCTTTTCAAAAGAATTATTAAAAGGTACTTTCTTAACTAATGCTAGAATATCTTTATTTGGTAAAAACCTTAAGTTTTGGTTACCTGATGAAAACAAATATGCTGATCCCGAAATTAATGGTCCTGGTTTAACAGGCAATGCCCAAGGTATTGAAACATCACAGACACCTCCTTCAAGTAGCTTAGGATTGAACTTACAATTGTCATTTTAATAAAAAAATAATACGATGAAGAACAAAATAAACATATTTCTTATTCTATTATTAACACTAAGCTTTTCATGTAATGATAGCTTAGAAGAAGTTAATATAGACCCAAACACTTTCCCATCTGCTGGAGATGCTCAAGTTTTAAGCTCCGCTATTGGCTATATGGGATATATTGTTGACACAGATTTAAATTACAGCCAATCATTCCTTTGGAGTCAATATTACACATGGGGTACTGGGGTTGCAATTGGAAATGACGAACGTTATGTATCTACAGCTGGTGATTTTAATGGTTACTGGCAACGTGCATATGCTAACTCACTTGTCGATTTAAATTATATAACAAAAAATAGCAATTCTGCCGCTTATAGAGGGATAGCTAATGTATTAAAAGCCTATCTATTTCAAGGTTTAGTTGATCATTTTGGCGATATTCCATTTACAGAAGCCATTTCAGGTGCTATTGACGATGGCTCAATTTTAACACCAAACTTTGATTCGGCAGAGACAGTAATATATCCTGGCCTAGTTACCATGTTGGATGACGCTCTAAGTGATTTGGCATTGGCAGAATCAGCTACTGTTGGAGAAGACGACTTTATCTATGGAGGCAATATAGCAAAATGGATAAAATTTGCTAATTCATTAAAGTTAAGAGTTTTAATGAGAACGTCTGAAGTAAGTCCACAATCCTCAACTGTACAAGCCCTTATTAGTAATGGTACTTTTATTGAGTCTATTGATGATATGCCTTTTATTCCATTTTCCGGAAACACTGGTGATGAAAATCCAATGTTTGCAAGAGCAGAATTTGGAGTAGGAATGTTTTATTATGCTAGTAATGCATCATTAAATGTACTTGAATCACTAAATGACCCTAGAGGAGACGTGCTTTATAAAAAAGCGACTACAGGAACATTTGCAGGTTCATTACACGGAATAGACCAAGGTACCATAGACGACGAGTCCTTTACTGCAAAAGATACTGATTACAGTCTGTCTTCTGATTATGCTTATGGATCAACAAACCCAGTTATTTTAATGAGTCCATGGGAAGTTTGGTTTTTAAGAGCTGAAGCTGATGCACGATATGGTACGAGTGATGATGCTGCTACAGCATTTTCTACAGCTATTGAATTGAACTTTAACTATATGGAAGTTCCTGATCCTGCTTCTTATATTAGCACATTAAATTTTGCTGGAGCATCTACTTTAGATGACCAACTTGATCTAATAGCTGTACAAAAATGGATATCTTTAAATGGAACGCAAGAGGATGAAGGATGGATTGAAACTAGAAGATTTGATAGACCTGCTAGCAGACTATTTACTGATGGAATTTTTCAAACTCCACCATTATCTGTTTTACCTAGTGGAACCTTTCCTTCTTCATGGTTATACCCAGAGTCTGAAAGAAGTTTAAACCCAAATGCATTACCACAAAGAACAATTACGGATGCTATTTTTTGGGATAATTAAAAAAAAAAAAAAGATGAAAAAATATAAATTAATATTATGTACGTTTTCAATCATAGGATTGATTTTAACTAGTTGTAACCCAAGTGTAGAGGCTCCTGGTGCAAGTGACACTTCAGAAGTAACGTACCTTCCTTTGATTACATTAGTGGGAGGTGATTTTACCCTAGATTGTACCGCTAGCTCCTTTACAGATCCAGGAGCAAGTGCTTCAGCTGGAGGTACAGCAATAGACTTAACCACAAATTTAAGTGGAAAATACTTTGGAGGAACTTCAGTAGATGCTGGTCCTGATTCGTATTCAGTAGCATATAGTGCTTTTAATTCCGATGGTATTCCTGCAACTGCATTTAGATCCGTTTTATGGCCGGAATGTAATGGTGATCTCGTAACTAGTATTGCTGGGATGTATACAGCTTCAGTTGCACGAAACGGAAGTTCTCCCGATGGTTACCAAGATAATGGTCCTTTTATTATTAAGGATTTAGGTAATGATAGATATGCAATATCTGACGCACAAGGTGGCTGGTATGAATATGGAAGAGCAATTGGTGTAGCTTATGCCACACCAGGTATGGTTCTTAAGGCAAATGATATTGCTGCAAACGATTTTACTGCTGAAGGTACTGTACCAACTAATACTTTTGGAGGTGTAAATACTTTTGTTAGTCTAACTGTAGATCCGGCTACTAAAACTCTTGTTCTTACGGTTGATTGGGATTTTGGTTATACATTTAAAACAACCCTTACTCAAACTGATATTTACTATAATTAAAAATGAAAGAAATGAAACATAAAAAAATTATAAAAAAATTAAGCTTCTTATTTTTAAGCTTTGCCATGATTACTTCCTTTATATCATGTGATCAAGTTGAATCAGTACCCGACAAAAGTGATATACTTATTAGTGAAGTTACAGGAACATGGGTTGTAGATATGGTATGGGATGGTGATCCACAAGGGACTAATACCATTAGTATTTACAACACCGCAGCTAATGACACAAACTTTATGTGGATAGATGATCAAGAGCATAGTTGGGGTTTAAAAGCAAAAGTTCCATTAAATTTTCAGTCGTTAACATTTAGTGGTGCAGATTTAGATGAACTCTATTATGGCGTAACGGTAAATATAACTGACGGAAAAATTATTAAGGGAGGTGCTACAACACCGAGTGGAGATACTGTAGATAGCATTTCTTTTAAAGCAGAATTTTCAGATATTCCAGGTGAAATTTGGGAATATTCTGGATATAAGAGCACTGCTAAAATTAATGATTTACCTTAACACACATTAAATCTAAAGAATTAGAAAAAAAGCACCTCATAATTGGGGTGTTTTTTTTTACCTTTACCCCATGCAAGAACAAACACAAATTTTTGGAATTAGAGCGGTTATAGAGGCTATTAATGCTGGAGAAACTATTGATAAAGTCTTTCTTCAAAAAGGATTAAAAGGCGAGTTATTTACTGAGTTAGAAAGTCTTTTAAGAAAAAAAAGTATTAATTCATCGTATGTGCCTGTTGAAAAACTTAATAGATTAACAAAGAACAATCACCAAGGTGTTGTTGCTCAAATTTCCCCTATTGAATTTCATGATTTAGAGAATCTTGTAGTGAGTGTTATGGAATCTGGGAAAACACCGTTATTTTTACTGCTTGATCAATTAAGCGATGTTAGAAATTTTGGTGCCATAATTAGAACGGCGGAATGTACAGGTGTCAATGGCATTGTGATACAAAAAAAGGGAGGTGCTCCTGTAAATGGTGACACGATTAAAACAAGTGCTGGTGCTATTTTTAAAGTTCCTATTTGTAAAGTAGACCATATTAAAGACGCTGTATTTTATATGCAAGCCTCAGGTATCAAAGTGATTGCAGCCACCGAAAAAACTAACAATACACTTTACGATGTCTCTTTTAAAGAACCTTGTGCTATTATAATGGGGTCTGAAGACCGCGGTATCAACCCATCAATTTTAAAAGTGGTAGATGATAAAGCTAAACTGCCGTTGCTTGGAGACATAGAATCCTTAAATGTGTCTGTTGCGTGTGGTGCTTTTTTATATGAGGCTGTTAGGCAGAGACTGAGTTAGACTTAAAAAGTAAAAAATAATAATCTCTTAACTATTTTCAGTATTATTCTTTTTATAAATGTAGTTTATTTCGGGTTGCTCCTGCTCTACTTCTGTTTCTAAATTATCTATTTCAATAAAATTACCATCTTTATCAAAGTGTTTTAAAAAAGGGTCGTTGTCTTCATTATAATGGTCCTGCTCCCATACATATTTTTTAGGTTTCGCAATTTCTCTTTTAAAAAATACCGCGAAAAACAAACCCGTTAGTAAACCAGATAAATGCCCTTCCCATGAAATAGTCTCATCTACTGGAAACACATACCATATCATGCTTCCATAAAGAAAAATTACTAAAAGTGATAATGCTATAAGTCTGTAATATTTGGTAAAAACACCTTTAAAAAACATGAAACTAAATAATACATAAATTAATCCGCTGGCACCAATATGATAAGACGGTCTACCAATACACCATGTTAAAAAACCAGAGATTAAAATCCCATAAATAATGACTTTCCAGGCTATAGGTTTGTAGAAATAAAACAAGGCCATTGACAATATAAACAAGGGAATGGTATTATGATATATATGTTGAATGCTTCCATGTATAAACGGGCTAAAAATAATCCCTCTTAATCCTTTAAGAGTTTGCGGATAAATACCGTATTTACTGAAGTTGACACTATATTGAATTTCAAATATAAACACCGTCCAAATAATAAGCACAAAAAATACCGGGTATATTATGACGCCTCTATAGAATTTAAAATGGTCTTGATTATTCATTAATTTAAATATAGCAAATAATTAACCAACTTGGTGCTGGGTGCTAAATTGGCAGATTTACCAGCGTGAGGGATTGAAGCCCTTCGACTGCGCTCAGGACAAGCTAATCCCTTTTTTGTTTTTCTCAAAAAAGATATAGCCTAAAGCTCGACGCCGCTTTTTTGCGATGGTACGCCCAAAAATTTAATAGCATAGAGATTACTTTTTGCAACGGAATTGTTTTAATTTTACAATTATGAATGAACCATTAGCTGAACGTTTACGCCCTCAAACTTTAGATGACTATGTGAGTCAGACCCATTTAGTTGGTAAACAGGGAGCGCTAACACAGCATATTAAACAAGGGCTTATTCCATCCATGCTTTTATGGGGGCCTCCCGGAACTGGTAAAACCACGCTTGCTAACATTATAGCTACCGAATCTGGCAGACCATTTTATACGCTTAGTGCCATTAATTCGGGGGTAAAGGACGTACGAGATGTTATTGATAAAGCGAAACAGAGTGGTGGATTATTTACCACAAAAAACCCTATTTTATTCATTGATGAAATCCATCGCTTTAGTAAATCGCAACAAGATTCCTTATTGCAAGCTGTAGAAAAGGGTTGGATAACTTTAATTGGTGCTACTACCGAGAATCCTAGTTTTGAGGTTATTCCTGCATTATTATCTCGTTGTCAAGTGTATATATTAAATGCCTTTAGCAAAAGCGATTTAGAGACACTTTTAAAGCGGGCTATTGAACAAGACGATACAATCTCTAAAAAAACCATTAAACTACAGGAAACTAATGCCTTAATAAGACTTTCTGGCGGTGATGCCAGAAAATTATTAAATATTTTTGAACTGATTGTGAATGCTGATTCCAGTAAAGAAATTATTATTACTGATGAAATTGTTTTGAAAAAGGTTCAAAATAATACAGTGCGATATGATAAAACTGGTGAGCAACATTATGATATTATTTCAGCCTTTATAAAATCAATTCGCGGAAGCGACCCTAATGCTGCCATATATTGGTTAGCTAGAATGATTGAAGGTGGAGAGGATGTTAAATTTATAGCTAGGCGCTTACTTATTTTGGCAAGTGAAGATATAGGCAATGCTAATCCTACCGCCTTAGTGATTGCCAATAACTCATTTCAAGCTGTATCAACCATTGGATATCCTGAATCTCGAATCATTTTAAGTCAATGTGCTACTTATTTAGCTTGTTCTCCAAAAAGTAATGCTGCTTATATGGCAATTGGTAAAGCTCAGCAATTAGTTAAAGAAACAGGTGATTTATCGGTTCCGATAGATTTAAGAAATGCACCAACTAAACTAATGAAAGAATTGGGGTATGGTGATACGTATAAATACGCTCACAACTACGAAAATAATTTTGCCAATCAAGAATTTATGCCAGATGATATAAAAGGCACTAAACTTTATGATCCTGGTAATAATGCCAGAGAAAAAGCACATCGTGATTTTTTAAAACAACGTTGGAACGATAAATATGAATATTAAGAGAGGTTTAAAACTTAATATTTAATGATCTTTGTTTTAAAGTACCATTCTCGTAATATTCAAGAATCCATTGACCATCTTTATTAAGTAAAGTTCCGTTCAAACCTTCTACCAAAAACACATTTTCTAAACTTGTTTTTTTGATTTTATAAACCACCTTTGGCGAACTATCTACCAATTGAAAACCATTATCAATAGCTTGAGCATATAACACATCTGAAACGGATGCTTCTGGTTGAGCTACTTTAGGTGTCTCTGTTTTTACTGGTGCTTGAATTGTTTCTTTTTGAACCACTTCCGTTTTAGGGACTTCCATTTTAGGGGCTTCTAATTCTACTTCAGCTTCTTTCTTAGCTTTTAGCGCTTGAAGTTCTTCTTTTAATTGTTGTATCTCTTGGGCTGCCTCAGCAGTATTATTCGTTTCATCTTTAGCTTCTGCAACCGCATCGTTCTTTTTTGGAACATAGTTATAATTAATAGTCTCGAATGATTTAAAAGCATCTCTTAAAGCCTCATTATAAGCCTTACTATATTCCTTTTCTCTGCTTTCGCCAGTTTGAGTTGTATATACTATTTGATCATTACAATCCTTTAACTCTACATTTAACTTCGTTTTAAAAAGCCCTGAATCTTTGATAACATCCGATTTTAAAGCTAAACATCTATTTTTAATTAATTCATCAGGATAATTATCACCTTCCATCAATGTTTCAAATCCATATTTATTAAACAAAAACTTAGTCAATTCGTTTAATCTGTATTGATTTGCTTCCTTTAAGAATTCATATTTTTTTGGAACAATAACATACTTGTAATCATTTAAATTTGACTGTGCGAATGTGTTTGAAATAACAAATAATACGGTTAGTATTGTAAAAATCTTAATCTTCATGTTTTTTAAAAATATAGTTAAACCCTAGTTGTAAAGATACACTTTGTGCGTTATATACGTTTTGATATTCTAAAAAATTGTCTGCCATAACATAAAAATTAAGATTTCCTATGTTAGCAGAAACTCCTAAACCTATATTACTTAACGTATATGAATCTAGCGTATAGGTGGCTTTAGCTTGCAAGCCTTTAAAAATTCTTCTGTAATAATAAGCTGTTAAGGCTAATTGCGGCTGCCTTGGTCTGTTTACAGCAAATAATTGTAGACCTATGGCGTTTTGATATCCACCATCTGGAATTAAACAATTACATTCTTGACTGGTTTTTTCTCCAAAAGTATAATTTACTGACACATTTAGTTTTTCTGGACGCCATGTTGTGTACTTTGTATATGTCGTATCTACTACAAAAACATCTTCAAATTGTGTTTTTATCTCATTCCAATAATCTTCTGCTGTTTGTCCTGTTCCTGTTTCTGGAAAAAGAGGATTAACACCCTCAAACACATAATTACCTTCAACTTTATAATTTTCAACATCTTTGGTGTGTCTTATAAAACCAACATCCTGTAAACTTGCATCAACCATCCACTGTTTATTTAGCTGGTATGTGAATCCAACATCAAAACCCAAACCTAAATTTCCTCCTAAAAAAAGACGCTTTTTTATATCCTTTAAAGCTGTCTCAGAATTTGCGTTATCACCTGTTAAACTTGTTAAACCAGAGGTTCTTAATTCTAAATCTAAATTAAATATATGATCATAAAAATTATTCGTCCCATCTACTGTAATAAAATATCCTTTATTATTTGTAGAGTTTGCGTTCATGATGCTTGAATATATTTTACCTCTAACACCAAAAGTGAAATTTTTGTTTACTTTTTTATTATAACCAACATGAAAAACAGAGATAAGTTCTGCCTTTGCATTAAAATCACTTGCCTTAAAAACCCTATTGATATTTGATTGGTTACCTTCATATGCTAAAATGGCATAATCCTTTGGAAAATACCCTATAAAATCAAACTCTTGATATAACCCAAAGCTTATATATTTATCCTTTTCATAACTGGGTCCTATTTTAAATCCTCCAGAAAATACTTCTAACTGCTCATTAATGCTTAAAAAATCATTCGACTTCATACTGTAAATAGCATTTTGAAGTTTTAAGTTAAAATCTCGACCATCATTGGCAAACACATCATAAACAGTACTACCTGTGGTACCAACATTTACATGAATATGAGATAATAATGGTATTCCAAAATACCAATCATTAGTTACCTTTCCTCCTGGGTTAAGCAATAAAGCTTGAGGTATATCAGAAAACCCATAGAGGATTTGCTTGTTTTGTGACAAAGCAAAACATGATACTAGTATAATAATTATGAAAATATGTTTCTTTATCAACGCTCAATTTTTAAATAAAATGATCCTTTAGATTTGAGTGTTATTCTTCCTATAGTATTTTCATTTATTGGCTCGCCTGGAAGAATATATAAGGTAAATACTAACTTGGTCGTGTTTTTTAATGCTTCTAATGCATCATTTTCAAAAACTTCTAAGTGTTCAGTAACAAGTGGGCTATGATCCGGAGATCCACTTGAAGAAAAAGAAAATCTATGCTGCAATTGATTGCTATCATCAAACATATCAACCTCAACAATAAAACTTCTATTAATAGAATTTGTCGTTTCTAATAAAAATTCTGCTTTAACAAGATGATCAACAACAAAGCTATCATTAAAAAAATCAATATTTACAGAGTCTTGAAGATATGACGTTTCGTTTCCATTAACTAAAAACTTATTGGCAGGCTCGTCAATATATACCAAACTAGACTCAAAAACCGGAGTTAATTGTAAATCATTAAATTGGTTGAAATCAACATCTTTTGTGCAAGAGACACAGACCAAAACACATAGAAATGCTTTTATATAGTATTTGAAAATTTGATTGAACATGGTTATTAGAAACGGAAATAATGATTACATAGTATCACAAATATTTCTTTAAATGAATTAAATTATCTATTTGTTTAATGTTGCCATCAAAACTTTGATTAGTTACATCAAAAAAGATAGTATCCATTCCAATATTGTTTGCTCCAAGTATATCAGCTTCATAATTATCGCCTATCATGATGCTTCTATTTGCACTTGTATTAGCAATTTCAATGGCATAATTAAAAATTTTAGGATTGGGTTTTTTAACGCCGACAGCTTCGGAATTAGTGACCGTTTTAAAATAATGGTCTATCTTAGAATGCATCAATTTTTTCTGTTGAACTTCCTTGAACCCATTAGTAATAATATGAAGTGAATATTTTAAACTTAAATAATCAAGTATTTCAATGGTGTTTTCAAATAAATGATTAAATGATGAAAGATGGGTAATATAATCTTCAGATAATTTATAAATAAGTTCTTCATCCATAACCTTATTGATTGCTAAAAAGGCATCATTTAATCTTCTAAAACGTAAGGATTCTTTGTCTATTTTCTCTTCTCTAAATAGTTTCCAATATTGTAAATTAATAGGTTCATAATGAAACAGAAACTCTGTTATATCAACATCAACCGCGTTTAACTTGAAAATTTTTTCGAACGTTAATGCTGAATTTTTATCAAAATCCCAAAGGGTATGATCTAAATCAAAAAAAACATCTGTAATCTTATTATTCATTATTAGTAGATTCTATGATAATATTAAACAACTCTTTGAAACCATCCCAACGATCCGACTCACTAAAAGTATAGTTGTGAAAAACAGGAACAAACTCTCCATCAACCTTTTTCACTTCATCAATAACTTCATTTAAAACTTTCTTTTTATCTAACAAGGATTTTGTTTTTAATAAGGAATAATCCATTAAATGATATGACCAGACTTTTAAAGGCGTTTGCACTTCAAAATCTAAATCATAAAACAAAAATGGCGTACAAGTACCTGCCCTGAATCCTATATGATTAACATAACCCATTGTGTAATCTTCCTGAATTTCAAGCTCTATTAGGTTTCTATATGATTCTGGTAAGTTAAGCTTTGAAAATGATTGTCTAGAAGCTGTTAAAGATGTGTTTATAATTGCTTCCATTCTTAATTTTTCTTTTTTTAAAATTACGGGATCATGAATAGCAAAATAAGATGCCTTTAAACCTACTTTACAGTAGTCTGCAACTTGTTTAATAAGAGATACAAATCCCTTTTTATTGGGGTTGATACCTTTATCATAGGTTGAATAAGCCCCAATTAGAAAAAAGAATAAAAATTTATGCTTGGTTTGTTTCTGTTTATTTATAATGTACTTAAACGTATCAAAAGGATCGTGCTTAAAACCAAAAATAACCATGTATCTGTCGTACAAGCTTTTAAGCTTTAGCCTGCTTAAATCTTTTAAGGTACCGCCAAAAGTTCTTAGTAATCCCTTCATCCTAAAATTATAGGCACTAGGAACATCAATAATTGGACTTATGCTATAAGTTCTTTGAGGAAATTTATATTTCGGATACTGTTCTTGTAACTTATCTCTGAACTTATAGGCCCAAATATCAACTACAGGTTGGTTTAAAAATCCATATTTAAAGGCGATACTTTCGGTTGCTGAAAACCGTCCAAATTCATCATTTACATGAGGTAAATATTCCTCGTAGCGTGATAATAAATAAAAAGACGCTGCAAAAATATCATAAGGAATATGACTTTTATCGCCATTTAAAAAGAAACATTTGGTAGTATCCCAATCATGAACATTAATTTCAATGTCGGATAGTCCTTGTTCGTATAAAATATCATGACTTTTTACAAAAAACTCATTACCCAATTGTTGTTTGGTATACGACATTTTTATACTATCATGCCCAATAAATTCTTCGATAGTTGTTGTAAACGACACTTCAACACCTAATATTCTGGTACATATATGTTTAAAAACGAACTTTAATCTTGGGGTGATTTTATGGGTATAAACTAATAGCATTTATAGTATGTTTTCATCAGCAAAACTAAAATAGTTCTTTTCGGTTACAATCAAGTGGTCTAACACTTTTATATCTAAACTTTCTGAAGCCAATTTTAATTTATTAGTAATTTGTTTATCAGCTTCGCTAGGTTTTAAAGTTCCTGAAGGGTGATTATGAGCAAGAATTAACCCTGTAGCACCAACTTCTAAAGCTTGCTTCAAAACCAATCGAACATCAACCAAAGTGCCTGTAATACCACCTTTACTTAACTGATTTTTATGAATGACTTTATTGGAATTATTTAAATAAATAATCCAAAATTCTTCGTGTTGTAATTCACCAATAATAGGCTGCATCAATTCAAAAACCGATGCACTAGAAGTTATTTTTTTCTTTTGAAGAGCATCTTCTCCTCGTCGGCGGCGTCCTAACTCTAAAGCGGCTGCAATAGTAATGGCTTTGGCTTCACCAATTCCTTTAAAGGTCATTAATTGTTTTATGGACAGTTTTCCTAACTCGCTTAAATTATTACCTACACTTGCTAAAATACGTTTAGATAGGTCTACGGCGCTCTCCTCTCTATTACCTGAGCCAATTAAAATCGCCACCAATTCAGCATCACTTAATGCCGCTTTACCCTTGTACAATAATTTTTCTCGTGGCTGATCATCTTGCGACCAATTTTTAATAGAGAACGAGGTAGATTTTTCTTGCATTTGATAAAGATAAATATTGTAATTTTATAAATCAACAATTTAAATTGACTAATAACTTGAATTATCCTCCAAAACAACATCAAGATAGCAATAGGAATCACATGATAGATGTGATTAAAACCTATCCATTAGCGACTATAATTTCTGTAAAAAACAACGAACCTTATATCACTCATTTACCTTTAATTTTTAGAGAAGAGGACGGAAAACTTATTGGTCACATTGATAAATTTAACCCTCAAGCTGACTTACTGAAAGACAATAACCCCATTAGCATTATTTTTTCTGGGCCACAATGTTATATTTCACCAAGTATTTACAGCACCACACAATTGCCAACTTGGAACTATATAAAAGTTCATTTAAAGGGCACTGTAAATGCCATTGAAAGCAAAGAGGCATTAAAAGAATCTTTAATAATAATGACTGCCTTTTTTGAGCAACCAAACCATAAATACATTTTAGCGCCAGACAATCCTAGAATGGAAGGCGCTTTAGACTATATAAAAATGTTTGAAATTGATATTACAGATTGGGAAGGGAAATTTAAACTATCACAGGATAAAAAACCACAGGATATTGCAAATGCTAAGGAAGAACTTATTCGAAGAAATCAAGAAAGTATTGCTTCCTTTTTAGACAAAGTATTTTAGTTTATCGTTTCTGTTTTTTAAGCATTTCCAAGTACATATTCTCTACTTTAGTTCTCGCCCAAGATGTTCTTCTTAAAAATTTTAAACTAGATTTTACTGATGGATTATCTGTAAAACACTTTATTTTTATGGTATAGCCCATATATTCCCAGCCATAATGAGAAACTAATTCATTAATAATGCTTTCTAAGGTAATACCATGCAATGGGTTATTTGGTTGAGATTGCATGTACTAAATTTTTAATTTTTACAGCTTTTTCAAAATGATCTAACTTATGTGTCATAATCCACCAAGTTGCTACTTCCATTAACAATTCTGGATTCTCATTTTTATTAGAGAAAAAAGCATAAAAAGACACGCCCACATGGTCTCCTTTTGCTGCTATTTTCTTATTGCAGACTTCAATAATTCTATCTCTTAAAATCTTTTGCATGCTTATTAACCTCGTCGTTTATTGTTTTGTCGTCTTCTAGAATTGTTACCACCAGAACTTCTTGAATTTGTATGATTTTTAGATGAGTTTCTACCTTGTCGTTGTTGTCTCTTTTCCGGTTCAGTTGGGGCATTAGGATCGGGCTCAAAACCTTCCATAATATCACTTTCAATTCTGAAACCAAGTAGTTTTTCAATATCTTTTAGATAACTCGTTTCATCCGCACTTACTAAAGAAATAGCTTCGCCACTGGCTCCTGCTCTACCGGTTCGACCAATTCTATGCACATAATCCTCTGGAATATTAGGGATTTCAAAATTAATAACATGCGGAAGTAACGGAATATCCAGTCCACGAGCTGCTATATCTGTAGCAACCAATACTCTAACATCACCACTTTTAAAACCTGCCAAAGCTTTTGTTCTGGCGGCTTGACTTTTATTTCCATGAATAGCTGCCGATGAAATGTTGGCGCTAACTAAATTTTTACATAATTTATTGGCTCCATGCTTTGTTCTTGTAAACATAAGCACTTGTTTCCAATTACCATCAGAAATCAATTTAATAGCCAAACCTGACTTTTTACCTTTTGAAACACGATATATTTTTTGGTTAATAGCATCAACAGTAGAATTTTCTGGTGTTGCTTCAACCATTACTGGCTCTCTTAAAATACCTTGAGCCAATTTCTTGATATCATGAGAAAATGTTGCTGAAAACATCAAATTTTGTCGTTTTGTCGGCATCATTTTTATAATACGCTCTATATCTCTTAAAAAACCCATATCTAACATACGGTCTGCTTCGTCAAGCACCAAAATCTCAACACGCTTTAATGACAATAGTCCCTGGTTTTGTAAATCAAGTAAACGTCCTGGAGTTGCCACTAAAACATCGATACCTTGTCTTATCGTTGCTGCTTGTGGCTTTTGATTAACACCTCCAAAAATTACTGCAGAACGTAAATCTAAAAACTCGCTGTATTCTTTAACATTAGCGTACACCTGTGCTGCCAACTCTCGGGTTGGAGTTAATATTAATGCCCGAATAGGCCTGAATTTCTCTTTAGGGTTTTCAGATAAAACATGTAAAAGAGGCAACGTGAACCCTGCTGTTTTTCCAGTTCCTGTTTGAGCCGATGCTAACACATCATAACCTTCTAAAATAAGAGGAATTGCTTTTTCTTGTATAGGACTTGGAGTTGTGTATCCCTTTTTGCTAATTGCTTTTAGCAAGGCTTGGGATAAGCCTAAAGAATTAAATGACATATAAATTGGTTGTAAATGACAATCTATTATAGTGTCATTTTTTTAATTAAGGTGCAAAGATACGCTTATTTATTGGTATCTTGTGTTTATTTGATTTTGCCATTATTATTTGTACCAAACTGCCTTGATTATATTAATTGAAATTTTAATGAAACTGTCTTCAAAAAGTTTTGCAAATTTAATTTAAAAAACTTTATTTATGAACCTGTGTTCGTTATCTTTGTAGTAAATATAGGAGAACTTATCGTCAAGTAGATGTTGACAAACTTATGGAAGTGGGAAATATTCAATTTGATAAAGATTGGTATAAATGAAAAAAAATTACAAGTTAACTTAAGACATTCATAAGAATTGAAATACTCAAACTGTAATCCTTCAATTAAGCAATCTATAAAACAAAGCTTAGATGCAAATTACAACACTTATAGAAAATAAGCATACAAATGATACATTAAAGGCTGAACATGGTTTATCATTATACATTAAAACCGATAGTCACAACATTCTATTTGATACAGGGCAAAGTAATTTGTTTATTCAAAATGCCGAAACCTTAAAAATTGATTTAAAAGAGGTTGATATCGTTGTTATTTCTCATGCACATTATGATCATATTGGTGGATTAATTGATTTTTTAAACTTAAATACAAAAGCAAAAGTTTATTTAAAAAAAGAAATTTTTGATTATCAATATGTTTCCATTCGTGAGAACGTCAAAAAAAATATTGGATTTTCAAAAAAATTGCTAACCTATAAAGATAGATTTGTATGTCTTGATACTGATATTTTAACTTTTGATAACTTATATTTTATACCTAATATCAATAAAATATATCCCTTACCAAAAGGTAACGATATTCTTTATAAACAAAAATATCATACATTTTATAAAGACGATTTTAAACATGAACTCATTTTTGCAATCAAAGAAAGTAATGGTATTCATCTATTTTCTGGTTGTGCCCATAATGGTATTTTAAATATGGTTTCAACAGTTAAGGAGACTATAGATGACGTAAGTATTAAAACCATAATAGGAGGCTTTCATTTGGTCGCTGGTAATCATTTTGTTAAAAACGAAACTGACCAAGAAATTACCATCATTGCAAAAGAATTAAAAAAGTTAGCAAACGGAGCTCATTATTACACAGGTCATTGTACAAGTAGTAGCGCCTTCGATAAATTATCATTAACGTTAGGATCCGACTTACAAAATCTTGTAATGGGGCATAACATTGAGGTATAATTCTTAACAAAAAGAATACATAATTTTAAATATAACATAAAAACATAATCCTATGAAAATTGCAGTTCCAGTTACAGACAACAACCAAATAGATGACCATTTTGGACATTGTGAGTTTTACAATGTTTACACTATTTCAGAAGAAAACAACGATATTATTAATGTAGAATCTATAGAATCTGAACAAGGTTGTGGTTGCAAATCTAATATAGCGAGTACCTTGGCAGAAATTGGTGTAAAAACCATGCTTGCTGGCGGTATAGGTAATGGTGCCATTAACGTACTTAACAACTCTGGAATAGAAGTGATTCGCGGTTGTTCAGGTGACCCAACAGTGGTTGTAAAACAATATACTCAAGGACTAATTACTGATGGAGGTTCTAGTTGCGACCATCATCATGATCATGAGCATCAATGTAGCAATCATTAACTAATCATAATATAGTAGAATTGCTTTGTTAAAGATTTCTACTATATTTATGTTTGTTTGATGATTCATATAAATCCAAAAAAGTTATAGTATCTTAGTTGTGATTATCTTAGTCATGACTGAGATACTTTTTTAACTATGCCATAAACATTCAATCCTCAATGACCTTATTCAATTTTAAAACCACAAGCGATATATCAAACTGGAAAATTGTAGATGATGTAGTAATGGGAGGACGTTCCAATGGTTCTTTTGGTTTAACCAATGAAGGTTTTGGTAGTTTTTATGGACATGTTTCTTTAGAAAATAATGGAGGATTTTCTATGGTAAAATATACCTTTGATACTAAACATGTTGAAGGCTTTTCAAAAGTATGCCTACATATAAAAGGTGATGGCAAAACCTTTCAATTCAGAATTAAAACAAGTAATCATGATGAGCATTCGTATGTTTGTCAATTTTCTACATCAAATGATTGGGAAATTATTGAAATTCCGTTTACAACTCTTTATCCTACTTTTAGAGGCAGACAACTACACATGGAAAACTATCCTGGAAAACAAATGGAACAGATTGCGTTTTTAATTGGCAATAAAAAAGCAGAATCTTTTAAACTGGAAATTGAGCGTATTGAGCTAAAGTAGCTCATTTTGATATTCCATATTTATTAAACTGAAAACTCTCCTTAAAACCCAATTATTCAAACCTAATGGCTTTTACTGGTGATATTTTAGTTACCAAATAAGATGGTAGTAATAGCATAAGCATACACAATACCAACGTTCCTATATTTAAAGCCAATATATAGGTAAAATTGATATAAACGGGGGCTTCGCTTACGTAATAGACGCTAGGATCTAACGGAAATAATTTAAAATACTTTTGAGAATATAACAATCCTAAGCCTATCAAATTTCCCCAAAATAATCCTAAAATAATTAAATAGGATGCATTATACAGAAACAGTTTTCTTATACTCCAATTGTTGCTTCCAAGAGCTTTTAAAATACCAATCATTTGGGTACGCTCTAATATTAAAACCAATAGAGCTGTTACCATATTGATACCAGCCACTAAAATCATAATAGCAATAATACCGTAGATATTTTTGTCAAATATTTTTATCCACTCAAAAATGGAAGCATATTTTTCACTAATCGTTTGTGTATTTAATGTAGATGGTGTGTTTTGATAAATTTCAATTCCTTTTTGCTTCAACTGACTATAATCATCAATAAACACCTCAAAATTTCCCACTTGGTCAGCATCCCAATTATTGATACGCTGTATATGTCGAATATCACCAATAATATACGTTGCATCAAAATCCTGAAATCCAGAATTGTAAATGCCAACAATTGTATACGTTATGATGTTGGGTAATTTATTGGGGTCATCTTTTCTAAATATCATTTGAAATTTATCACCCACTTTAAATTTTAATCGGTTAGCAATGTATTGAGACATCAACACCTCTTCATTTCTTTTTTTTGTGAAATCAGGCAAGCGACCTTCAACTAAAAAATCCTTGAAATAATCCCAACTATAATCGGCACCAACTCCTTTTAAAACCACACCTTCAAAATCAGTTTCAGTACGAATCACACCAAATTTGGTTGCTACTGCTTGAATGTGTTTTATACCCTCTACAGATTTGAACTCTGGATAAAAATCTTGTTTTGTTGAAATTGGGGATATGCTTTCTTGAGAATTATTACTATCAAAATTTGATATAATCACATGGCCATTAAAGGCAACCACTTTATCACGTATTTTTTGTTGTAATCCTATACCCGTTGCGATAGCTATCATCATAACCACAATACCTATGGCGATGGCTGATATTCCTATTTTAATGATGGGTGCGGAAATACTACTTTTATAGGCTTTACTGCCAATAATGCGCTTTGCTATAAAATACTCGAAATTCAAATTGCGTTTTGATTATATAATTTCAAAAATACAGTTTTATTATTTGTTTTAGTATTGATTTCCTACTGAAACTTTCTAAAAAAATTAAAACAAAAAAGAAGGTAGTTCTACAAAAATCTAGAATCTAAACCAAAGTAGTTGGCTTTTTATATTTCTGAAAAGGTTGTTTTAACAAATTTATAATTTGTCCGTTTTCAAGCTCATCAGGAAAGATGTCAACACCAAAAACAAGTTGTTCTCTATCTAAATACCTGTAGGTTCCCAATAATCTATCCCAAACAGAAAATATATTACCATAATTAGAATCTGTATATGGCAATACATAATGATGATGTACTTTGTGCATATCTGGTGATACTAAAACATAGCTAATTAGTTTATCTACCGTCTTAGGTAATTTAATATTGGCATGATTAAACTGTGTTGACACCAATGATAACGATTGATACAACATAACAATGCCCATAGGTGCACCAATAATAAACACCCCGAAAAGTGTAAAAACAAAACGAATCACACTTTCTATAGGATGATGCCTATTAGCGGTTGTAGTATCTACATGGTGATCTGTATGATGCACCAAATGAACCATCCACAATGACTTTACTTTATGTTCTACCCAATGTGGTACGTAGGCTCCAAAAAAATCCATTAATAAAATGCCCAAAATAATATATAATCCTAAAGACATTTCGGGTAACCAATTTAGAATTCCAAAATTATTACTCATCACCCAATCAGCCGATTTTAATAACAAAAAAGCCAACACGAAGTTTACGATAATAGTTGTGAGTGTAAAAAATATATTAGGAACAGCGTGCCGCCATTTTTTATATTTAAACTTAAATAAGGGAACCGCACTTTCTAGCAACCAAAAAAAAGTTAAACCACCTACTAAAATCAAACTTCTATGCGAAGATGGAATGGTTTCAAAGTAGTTTAAAAAATCTTGCATGTCCTTTAGTTTTTGCTCTTAAATATAATAAAAAAGGAACATAATTTATTTTATTCTTTTTTTCATTTCTTCAACAATGTTAAAAGCTGCAGGGCAAATTGCTACATTTTTAAGAGTAAGATTTGATATTTGCTGAAACTTTTTTCTGTCAGTATGCGGAAACTCACTGCATGCTTTTGGTCTCACCTCATAAATAGAACAGTAATTATCGGTTCCTAAAAAGGTACAGGGAACACTTTGAAGCACATAATCGTTATCTTCATCTACCCGCAGATATTGACTAATAAACTGCTGTGGTTTTAACCTAAAATGTTTTGAAATACGCTCAATATCTTTATCTGTAAATAACGGTCCCGTAGTTTTACAACAATTGGCACATTGTAAACAATCTGTTTTTTCAAACTCTTTTTCGTGCAACTCTTGCATCACATAATCTAAATCCTTTGGTGTCTTCTTTTTTAGCTTAGCGAAGAATTTTTTGTTTTCGTTATGCTTATCTTTGGCGAGCTTTGGAAGATTATTTATAAAGTCTTGCATGGTGTAAAAATAATGCTTTTCGTCTTTACGAAGGAAGTTATGACTGAAGTAATCTTTAAAATTGAAACACTTAATTGAAAAGATTGCCGTACCTCGAGCACGCTCGAAATAGGCTATCTAAAAGTTTAGCAATGTTATAAAATTATGAAACGAGCATGCTAAAAGCATTATCACCCAACGGAATGATTATTTGCGAACAGCATGTGACCGCCGAAAAACAATAAATATTAACACATGAAAGACTTATTTGGGCAAGCTTTATTAGATTATCAGAACGGGCAATTTTCTGAAGATATCATCACTTCTACAAATATTTCTGATGAAGACGACTTACCTATTTCATATTTGTTTAGGGATTATAAAAACATGCCGAAATTGGAGCAAAAAGCTTTAAAATTAGCTAAAGGAACTATTTTAGACGTTGGTTGCGGAGCTGGAAGTCATAGCTTATATCTTCAAGAAAAAGGATTAAGCGTAAAAGCAATTGACATTTCAAAAGGCGCTATTGAAGTTGCTAGACATCGTGGTGTTTTAAATACTGAAGTAAAACATATTTTAGATGAAACCGACACCTTTGACACTGTTTTGTTACTGATGAATGGCACTGGTATTTTTCAGGAATTATCTCAAGTTTCAAAATATCTGAAACATTTAAAATCGTTATTAAACCTTAACGGACAAATTTTAATAGATTCATCTGATATTAAATACATGTATGAAGATGACGATGGCGGTTTTTGGATAGATACCAATGCCAACTATTATGGCGAACTTGATTACTTTTTAAGCTATAAAGGTAAAAAAGAAGTTCCTATGAAATGGCTATATCTTGATTTTGACACCTTAAAACTTGCTTGTGAAACCGTTGGCTTACATTGCGAACTAGTTTTAGAAGGTGAACATTTTGATTATTTAGCAAGATTGTATTAATTAAATACAGACTCGCCACCTACAAACGTTTGTAGTGTTTTCATTTCTGGAATTTCTTTAACCGGAACTTCCATAATGTTTTTATCAAGTATAATAAAATCGGCAAATTTACCGGCTTCAATACTACCCTTTTCACCTTCTTCAAAATTGGAATAAGCTGCCCAAATAGTCATCCCTTTTAAGGTTTCTTCTCTACTTAAAGAATTTTCCATTTGAAATCCATCCTTTGGATATCCTTTTACATCTTGTCTAGCAACGGCCGCATAAAAGGTTAAAAACGGACTTACTTGTTCTACAGGGAAATCGGTTCCTAAAGCTACTTTTCCATAATGGTTTAACAAATCCTTATAGGCATAGGCTCCTTTTATACGCTCATGCCCTAACCTATCTTCTGCCCAATACATATCGCTGGTAGCATGCGTTGGTTGAACAGATGGGATGATATCATCAAACAACTCAAAATCTTCAGGTGAAATAACTTGTGCATGTTCAATTTTCCAGCGTCTGTCTTTTTTACCTTCCAAGGCATTCTTATAAATACGTAAAACAGCATGATTTGCAGAATCTCCAATAGCATGTGTATTCATTTGATACTCTGAATTAGCAATTCGCTTCGCATAGGTATCAAACGTTTTTAAATCGGTTAATTGTAATCCAAAATGGTTTGGCTTGTCGCTGTAAGACTTTCTTAGTAAAGCACCTCTTGATCCCAAGGCGCCATCGGCATAAAATTTAAAAGAACGCACATCAAGCTTATCCGTTTTAATAATGCCTTTATTTAAATAATAATCTACATTGTTTGGAGTTCCAGAAACCATGGCGTAGACTCGCATTTTTAAATCGCCTGTCTGCTGCAAACTATCAATGATTTCAATAACCCCTTTATCTAATCCAGCATCATTTACAGTTGTTAAACCATATCCAAAACAAATATCTTGTGCTTTTAACAAAGCGTTTACTACATCATTTCTCGTAGGTTTAGGCCAGTACTTCGTAACTAATTGTTGTGCTCTATCAATAAGAACACCTGTTAGTTTACCGTCTTCAATAACTAATTCGCCTCCTTCAACTTTACTATCAATTGTTACATTTCCTAAATCTAATGCTGATTGATTAACTAAACAGGCATGCCCATCTATTCGTTTTAGCAACACCGGTGTATTTGGAAATAAACTATCCAGTTTAGCCTTATTAGGAAATTCTTTTATATCCCAATCATTCTGATCCCAACCGCTTCCTCTTATATATTCTGAAGGGTGAGTTTTAGTATATTCAATAATTTTATTAATTATCTCCTCAAAACTAGTCGTTCCAACTAAATCTACTTGTTGTGAATTAAATCCTAAAGCTAAAAAATGACAATGTGCATCAATAAATCCAGGCACAATAGTTTGTCCCTTTGCATCAATAAGATTATCTGATGTATATTTTTCTTGAATATCCTTTGAATTACCGACCTCAATAAATTTACTGTCTTTGATGGCAAAAGCTTCTGCTTTATCAAAACTTGAATTAACGGTATAGACATTAGCATTAATAACAACCGAATCTACTTTTATTTTTTGTTGACAAGAAGTTAATGCAGTAAGGACTAAAATGGAAAGTAATTTTATCATCATATCTATTTTGGAATTGAGTAAAAATACAAAAAGCGTTCAAACTATTGAACGCTTCATTTTATTTATTATAAATATATCTAACTAAAAGTCAAACTTGTAAGTAGCTCCTGCTAAAAACTGAATACCCTGAACAGGAAAATTTTGCCATTTTTGATAGCCTTGATCTCCTAAATTATTGCCTTTTGCAAATATAGACAATTGGTCGTTTACGTGATATCCCAAATGAAGGTTTGCATCAAAAAAACTATCCAAAGTAACGGTAAATGGCGTTGTCGCAATAAAGGGATCATTCAAGTAAAATTGATCTTTACGCTCTCCTGTATAGAACAAATTAGCGCCAGCAAACCAATGTTCATCAATTTGATAATCTAAAAACAAGGAACCTTTAATATCTGGTAAATTCCATGCTTCTACCTGTGTATCGCTTGTATAACTGAAATATTCAGCTTTAATACCTAATTTAAAATTTCGGTTAACATCCACATTTATTTCTCCTACCAAACTAAAGATATCAACATCGTCATATACGATACCAAAAGAATTTCCATACGAATAATCTTGTGATGTTGCTGTAATATCATTATTAATAAAAAGTGCTTTATTTCTATCAGCTACATAACGCCCACTAATATTATAACTCATATTGCTGGATACTTTTCCTTTTAAACCAACATATGCATTATATAATTGGTCTGTTGGTTGAATAAATAAAGTAGGTGACACAAACGGATTTTCTGAAGCAAAATCATAATAGGAATTTTGAATAAGTCCACCTTTAACACCTCCATAGGCAATTAAAATATCATTGACTAGCCTATAGGAAGCTGTTACATTGGGATAAATATATAACTTACTGTCACTAGCCTCTGTATCGTTTAAATAAAAAACTGATGCTCCTAAATTAACAGTTAAATCATCTTGTTTTAGTTGATATTTAGGTGTGACTCCTATTTGAAAATTACCGTATTTTAATTCGTCTGTGGTCACATAATTTCTATCAAAAGTACCTCCCAAATAATCAAAAACGATGTCGGTTGAAATTTCTTCTCTGTTAATTGGAATATCAATCGTCGACTTTATAACAAACCTATTTTCGCCAGACCCTTGATTATCACCAAAACGTCTAAATAAGAAACTTCCTGAATTAATATAGGTGTTTTCAAACGTGACATCACTTCCAAAATGAGCTCCAAAAAATGAATGTTTCCCATCTACGCCATTTGCACTAGCATCTGCTATCATAGATTGTGGTAACCCATACCAATTATACATTTGATGTTGAAAACCGGCGTCTACGTTCCAAGTTAAATCTCTTAATCTATTTGAATAGGTTACATTCATTTTTGAATTAGAAAATTTATCATCAAGAAGTAAATTTTCAATTCCACCTTGTGAAGAATGATGACTTATATAACCGCTAACACTTTCGGTTCTACTAATGGCATTATTTAAATAAACTTCACCTAAGATTGTCGTGTAAGTTCCTACACCTAAAGTGGCATAATTATCATATAATTTAACTGGTTTTGATTTTTCAACCAAAGCCGCTTTTCCTTTTGCTGGTGTAAATGTAGAGGCCACAGGAAATGAAAAAATATTGTATTTAATAGTCTTTTTAGTCGCTGTTTCTTCGTCATCAATAGTAGGTGTTTCTTTTACCTTAAAGGCGTCAGATATCGTTGGTGTATATGGTTTTACAACGTTAATAACCCCTGTATTTATGGTATCTTTCTCTTGAGAATACAAGAGTGTACTACTTAATGTTATGAGGACTAAAATTATGTGATTTATGTGCTTTCGCATAGGTTTGTTATTGATTAAAATAATGATTGATAAACTATTAATCTTCAGTTTTAATGGATGAATTTGTTTTAGCTTCTTCTGCTTTTATACGATTTAATTCTGATGTTGCTTCTGAAACTACGTCATCAAACTCCTTGAAATTTTCAATAACACTTTCTAAAATATAAGTAGCTTGATAAGCATCATTAAGTGCATAATAATTCTTGGCCATAAGCACCAGCCCTTTGGCGCTGTAATATTTATAGCCCGAATAGTCCTTAGCTAATTTTTGCACCGTATTGTTTGACGCCTCAAAGTTTTGATCTTTATTTTTAAAGTATGCATTGTAGTATAAAGCTTCCGCTGCCGTTTCACCGGTTGCAACCGTTTCAACCTTAGCATAATTTAGTTTTGCTTTAGCTTCATCACCTGTTTTCATGGCTGAACGAGCTATGATAATATGGGCATCTGCTTCTATTTTATTATCTATTTTAGAATTAGATAGTACTTTTTCAGCATAAGAAACTGCCTCCTTATACTTTTCTAACTGATAATTAGCTTTCATTAAATTAGATTGCGCAAATACAACATTCTGCGGGAAATTAGCTTCCTGTTCCAATCTATGCAATAACGGCATTGCCAGATTAAAGTTTTTCGTTTCTAAATAAAATTGCGATAAACGCAATAAGGCCTCCTCTGTAAATTCATTTTGTGGTGCCTCAACAACGTATTTATAATGAGGTGCAGCATTGGCAGCTAAATCTTTTTTATAATATAATTGTGCCACATAAAAATGCGCTTGCAAGATGTGCGCTCCATTTGAGAATTGACTGATATATCCGTTGAATTGAGAAATTGCTTTATCTGTATTGTTATCTAAATATTGCTTTTCTGCCGCCTCATAGGTTGCATTTTCCAAATCGGAATCTGAAACCTCAACATAATCTAGAGTTTTCACCCAAGACGCATAATCATTAACGCGACCTAAATCAATATAAATTAAACGCGCCGTAGAGACCGCTTGATTTGCCTCAGGCGTATTAGGGTAATCGGCGGCCACTTTTTTAAATTTATTCAACGCTTGCTCGCTTTTACTTGAATTATAATAAACCAATCCTTGACGTAGTAATGATTTTGGGACAAACGAACTCATTTTATACTCTGTATTCAAACGATTATACATTTGTATAGCCTTATCTGTTTCATTGGCTTTTACATATGAATTTCCTAACTCATACATGGCATCATCACGCAATTTAGAATTTGGATAATCTATAATAAATTGTTCTAATTCGGCTATCTTTTTTGAGGATTGCCCAATATAACCAGCACTAAGCGCCTTTTGAAAAAAAGCATAATCAGAATCGACCTCACCTAATTTATTCGCATCATTGTATGCCTTAATGGCATCATTATAATCACTAGACACAAAATAAGCATCTCCCAAACGTAAATAGGCATCATTCAATCTTACTTTATCTTCCTTTTTAGTGGCTACAAATTGACTAAAATAATGACTAGCCTGTTTATAGTTTTTAAGTTTAAAATAGGTATAACCTAGGTTATAGTCTATATTTTCAAATTCGGGAGTTGATTTTGCAATAGCTTGTTGCTCAAACTGTTTAAATCCTATTAATGCGTCTTCATAATTGGTTAAATTATAGTCTGTTTCAGCTTTCCAAAATGTTGCTCGAGCAGTATATTTGTCGTCTCTCGGTTCTTTTAGTGATTCACTAAATAAATTTCCAGCTTCAAGATATTGTCCTTCATTATAAAGTTCAATACCCCTGTAGAAAGCTACTTTTTGATAAGCCACTTTATTTTCAAAACTGTTTTTACCTTGAAGTAATTTCAAGGCTTCTTTATAGTTTTTAGACGTAATATAGGAATCAATTAAAAGAGTTTCTATCTCATCTTTATAGCTTGACTTTGGATATTTATCAAGATACGAAGCTAAAACCTGAGGAGCAGATTGATATGGATTTCCTATTTCATAACTAATTTTAGCATAATTAAGCCATGCATCTTCTTGGATTTTTAAATCATAAGTCATCTCTGATGCATTTCTGAATGCATTGAGAGCCTCTTGCTTTTTATCAAGATATATGTAACTTTCTCCTAAATGATAATAGGCATTTTGCGCCGTAGCATCTTTTCCTCCTATTATTTTATTAAATTCTGAAATAGCATTTTCATAATCCTTTTGCTTATAATATGCATACCCTAATTGATAATAATCTATATTATTCCATTTTGCAGTTTTATCTCTTTTACCTTGTTTTCCTTTATAAGCTTTTAAATACGGAATGGCATCAGCGTATTTTTCTAAATTGAAATAGCTTTCGCCTATAATTTTTGATAGTTCAGAAACTTCATTTTCATCACTGGTTGGTAATCTATCTTTAGCTAATTCTATGGCCTTTTCAAACTTACCAAGCTTAAAATTTAAGTCTGCTTGATAATATGACAATTTTTCTTTGTAGCGTTCTTGGTCGCTCACTTGGTCAAAATATGCATTCGCTGCATCGTAATCATCACCTTCATAGGCCATAAATCCTATATAATATTTAGCTTGAGACCCATATTCTTGAGAGTTTTCAACACGACTTAGGTATTTTTTGGCATCCTTATATTGTTTCGCCGCAAAAGCAGAATAACCATTCTTAAAATTGAATTCTTGCATTTCTTTATGCGAAAGAGCATTTTCATTTACCTTAGCATACCATTTTCTAGCATAAGCATATTTTGAATTTTCAAAATAGTAATCTCCTACATCAACAAAGGCTGTATTACGTTTAGGACTTGTAGGATATGTTTCTACAAAATCTTCAACTAATTTATCAGCATTTTGTTGATTTAATCTTACGGCACAATTAGCAATATAATAAGCACAATCTGATTGCAAAACCTCCTCATCGGCTGTTTTTTTAACTGCTCCGAATAACGATTGAGATGCTAAATATTGTTGATTGTTATATAATGTTAGGGCTTTTTGATAGTCTACTAAATCATTAGTATATGCTGCAGACTGTTGTGCTTTTAATTGTAAGCCAAAACAAATGGCTATCCAAAGTAAAACAGTATTTTTTAGAGTCATTAAAATTATGGTTTTATTTAAAATCAAAGATAATTTAATCTAAATCTTATAACGCAACAATCGTGCTATAATTATAAACCAAGTTATTAAAATTTAAAAAAAGTAATTCCGAAAGCTTAAGCCTTAAACTTTTAGTCCTTAACTTTTAACTTTAACTTTTTAGTAATACATTTACACTACTCAAAAATTTACTATAATTTATGTCCAATCCTATTTTACAGTTAAAAGATGCTTCCATTTCACAAGGAGATAGCCTTGTCCTTACGAATGTTAATGTAGAAATCAATAAAGGTGAATTTGTTTATTTAATAGGAAAAACGGGATCTGGAAAAAGTAGTTTTATGAAAATCCTCTATGGGGATTTGGTTCTTACCGAAGGGGAAGGTCATATAGTCGGGTTTAACTTAAAAGGCTTAAAAGACAAAGATATTCCTTTTTTAAGACGAAAATTAGGTATTGTGTTCCAGGACTTTAAACTCCTCTCCGACAGAACCGTCAATGATAATTTATTATTTGTTTTAAAAGCTACAGGCTGGAAAGATAAAAACGAAATGAATACAAGGGTTGAAGAGGTTTTAAATAAAGTTGGCATGAAAACCAAAGGCTTTAAATATCCTCATGAACTATCTGGTGGCGAACAACAGCGTATTGCCATTGCCAGAGCTCTGCTAAATAACCCTGAACTTATACTAGCTGACGAACCTACTGGAAACCTTGACCCACAAACTAGCATTGAGGTTATGGAAGTTTTACAGGAAATTAATAAAAACGGAAATACCATTTTAATGGCCACACATGATTATGCTTTGCTCCTTAAATATCCGAGCAAAACTTTAAAGTGTGATGAAAATGAGGTTTTTGAAGTGGTGCAGAGGCGGGGTTAAACATATGTAAAGAAAAAAAATGCGAATAATCACAGTAGATGATCTTGTTGACATTTATAACAAAACAAAACAGAGAGGCATTCAGTTCATTATTTCAAAATTAAACTTTAGCTCAATTAAAAGAACTAAAAGTGCTTTTGATGAATTAAACATACAATCTGCAAATTGGTGGGTTATTCCAAAATTACATAAGAGATGGAATAGGCTAATTACCCACAATGAAACCATTGAATACAAAAGATTCACTGTTGACACATTTCTATCAAATAATAAAAAATTAAAAATGCTATCCATTGGAAGTGGTGATTGTATGCAAGAATTAGAATTTGCCTCTTATGAGAATTTTGAAAAAATATTGTGCATAGACATAACCGATAAACTTTTAGATAATGCTAGAGAAATTGCGAAAACAAAGGAATTAAAAAACATTATTTTTAAAACTCAAAACATATATGACTATGAATTCTCTGAAAATGAATTTGATTTAGTTTTCTTCCATGCTTCATTGCATCATTTCAAAAATATTGAGGATTTCTTATCTAATAAAGTCAAGAAAACTCTTAAAAAAAATGGAACATTAATAATAAACGAATTTGTAGGTGCTAACAGGCTTCAATTTCCCAAACATCAAATAAAATCGATTAATGAAGCTTTAAAATTAATTCCCAGGAAATATAGAAAACGCTTCAGATCAAATTTATACAAAGATAAAGTATACGGTTCCGGCCTTATTAGAATGATGCTTGCAGACCCCTCTGAATGCATTGAATCAGAAAATATACTACCAACAGTCCACAACTATTTTAAAACAATATATGAAGCTCCATTTGGTGGTAATATTTTAATGACAACACTTAAAGATATATCACACCATTTTATTGAACTAGATTACGAGAAAGAAAAAATTCTAGATAAGCTTTTTGAATTTGAAGATTCGTATTTAAAAAAACATCCTAGTGATTTTATTTTTGGTGTTTATGAGAATTTGAAAAGTTGAAATATAACATTAATCACAAATGCTTTCAATATTAATCCCAACATATAATTACAATGTTTATCCGCTTGCTTGTCAATTAGAGAAACAAGCTCTTAATACTAATATTACTTTTGAAATTATTTGTTTTGATGATGGTTCTAAATCTTCTGCTAATATTGAAAACGAAAAGATAAACCAATTAAACCATTCAAAATTTATTGCCTTAAATGACAACATTGGATTAAGCAACAACCGTAATGCCCTAGCAAAAGCATCAAAATACGAGTATCTTCTATTTATTGATGGAGATTCTATTTTACACGACAATGAATTTATACTGAGATACATCAAAGTTCTAGAAAGTAATCCAGACGTGATATATGGAGGCAGAATCCACCCTGATTCTGTTGAACCTAATAGAAAATTACGATGGAAATACGGTAAATTTATTGAAGATAAATCTGCCTCTATCAGAAAAAAGAACCCCTATAAAACTTTAATGTTTAATAATACATTCATAAAAAAAAAATGTTTTAATGCCATAAAGTTTAATCCAGAAATAAAAAAATATGGTCATGAAGATACTTTATTTGCTTATGACGCCAATTTATCTAAACTAAATGTAACCCACATTAACAATGCTGTGATGCATGGTGATATAGATAATAATGAAACTTTTATTAATAAAACAGAAAGAGCCCTAGTAAACATTTTAATCTTATACAACAACCATAAAATCTCTCATAAATTTGTTAAGATTTTATGGTTGTATGACATTATGGGAAGCTTAAAACTAAATGGGGTAATGGCTTTTTTGTTTGATTTTATCAAACAAAATCTAAAAAAGCAACTATCTTCTAAAAACCCTTCTTTGATTTTATTTGAAATTTATAAAATAGGCTATCTGTGTTCATTAAAAAATGTCAGTAAAGAGATTTAAATACACTGTCCCAATGTTTCATTATTTTATTTAAATTATATTTTTCAATACTGCTTTTAGCTTTTTCTCCCATTTTATACCTAAGATTTTTATCTCCAATAAGTAGATTTACTTTTTCCACAAAAGCATCCATATCATTTTCTTTCACAAGAAAACCATTTTCCTTATTTTGAATTATGGTTTTTGTGCCTGATGTTCCATCAAAAGCTATAACAGGTTTACCAAATGCCATCGCCTCAATTAAAACCAAACCAAAGGCTTCAGATTCTGATGTTGATAATAGCATTGATGCCTCAGAATAAATTTTTTCAACATTATCAATAGGGTCATAAAATTGAATATTACTTTCAAGATTTTTATCCGAAACCATTCTTTTCAATAATAGATTTTCACCCATATAACCATAAATTTTCAGCACCCAATCAGGGTGCGTTTTTACAACTAATTCCCAAATTAGAATTAATTTATCATATCCTTTTTCATAGGAATGTCGTCCAACTGCAATAACAATTTTACTGTCTTTTTTATTGCTGCTTTTTGGTAAACTAAACCATAACGGATTGGATAATACCTGGATGTTAACACTCTTCCAATCATTTTTCTCTTCTTCATTTAAAACAATAAAATATTTATATGAATTAATACTCATTTGCAGTAACCAATTGGATAAAGTCAACTTAAATTTTTCAAATAAAGATGATGCACTAATATTTCTACTACAATGCCTTTCATAAATCAAAGGCATCTTTCTGGTTATTAAATATGGCAGAAGCGAACCTTTTAGACCATTATCACAGTTCAAAATTATGTCAGGCTCAATAGTATCTATAAGAACATTTAGTTCTTTTTTATAATTAAAAAGTTGTTTTGTATCTATTACAAAAAACTTTATTTGACTATTAAACTCATAAAAAAAGCCAAGATTATTTTGATTTGTGTTAATTACAAAAATCTCGTAGTGATACTTGTCAATTAAATAATTTAATTTAACTGAAAGTATTCTAGAAACACCTCCAGAATCTTGCAAATTAGTTGTTATGTATAATAGTTTTTTCAAAAAAAATTAATTATAATTCATTAACTCTAACCATTGTTTACCTATAACTTTTAATGAAAATTTCTCAACACTTCTCTCTGAATTTACTTTACATATATGGTATAATTCTTGGTCTGTTACCATAATATTTATTCCTTTTACTAATTCGTCTATATTTTGATCTTCAATCAAAAGACCATTTATTTTATGTTGAATAACTTCCTTTGGACCTGTAGGGCAATCAAAAGCCACAACAGGTGTTCCACAACTTAAAGATTCTATCAAAACCATTGGCAAACCTTCATATAAACTTGACATTATGAAAAACTTAGCTTTACTGAAATATTTATATGGATTTTCTTTAAAACCTAAAAAATGCACTAAAGGACCAACCCCATAACTTTGTGCTTTATTAATTAACTCTCCCTTTTTTACACCTTCTCCTAAGACAACTAAAGCTATCCTTTTTTTAGGTAATATTGATTTTGAGTACGCATATATCAATTTATCAAATTGTTTCTCATTTGTGCTAAATTGTCCTGCTCCAAGAACAAATTCAAAATCTAAATCAATCTCTTCCAATTTCATGGTTTTTATTCGCTCTACATCTAAAGGATTGCATATTTTTATTACATTATTTAATTGATGTCTTTCTTCAATAAGATTTTTCATCCTATCGTTAATAGCAATAATTTTATAGCATTTTCCATAAATCAACTTAGTTAAAAAAACCTGCTTAGGCATGTAAACATCAATTTTAGAACTATGAACCGTATAGATTGTCTTTCCTTTATAAATGCATTTGCTAATGAGTAGTTCTTGTATTAAATTTATACGAAAGCGAAAATCTATTATGAAGTCAAATTGATGTTTTTTTATATATTTATTTAAATAATAAAATCGCTTTAATTTATTAAAAATGGTATTGGCTTCACTTTTTAATTTCCCTAGATTAAATACTGTTCCAGAATGCTCATAACCGACTTCATCATGAAATATAATGATATGGACTTCTATCCCTTTTTTGTGAAAAAAATTAGAAAGATTGGCTATTACTTTTTCACTACCACCTGTACTTAACCTAAAACCTACTAAAGCAATTTTTTTATTTCTCATTTTCTTCGCAACATGACACTTATCAAAAATAAGTGATTAATTTTTCTGTTTTACCTCTATTTCAATTAAATTTTAATAATATTAAGTAAATTTAAAGCAGTTTTTATTTCTTAAATATGATAGATTTATCGGTTCACCTAATTACATATAATAACGAAAAACATATTGAGGAAACACTATTATCTATTCTAAAACAAAAAGTAGATTTTAATTACGAAATTGTGGTTGGTGATGACTGTTCTACTGATAATACATTAGATATTATTAATACCTATCAATCACGTTTCCCACATCTTTTCAAAGTTAAAAAAAATGAACATCAGCTCGGAATTTTAGGAAACTTTAAAGCAACACTTGATAGATGTGAAGGCAATTATGTGTTTGATATTGCAGGTGATGATTTGCTAAAGCATGATAAAGCACTTCAAAAAATGGTAGATGTTTTAAAAAGAGATGATAGCCTTGGTTTTATTGATAGTGGTATTGATTTTCTATATGAAAAAAATAATACTATAAAACCTTTTAGAAATAAAAAGGTTATTCAAGCAACTAGAGAGGTATACAAAAAGCTGCTGCTACTAGGAAAATTAACCCCTATTGGTTTATGTTTTAGCAAAAAACATCTAAATAAATTTGTTGATTTTGACACCTACTTAAATATGAACCTCACTATTGAAGACTACCCTATTCTGGTAGATTTAGTAATGAATACAAATTTTACTACTATAGACGAATCATTACATATATATAGAATTCATGATGATTCTTATTCACATAAAAAAAGTTTTGAAAATCATGTTTTTTTAAAAAATCAAATGAAAAACTTATTTGATTTTTTTAAAAAAAAGTATAATTATAATTCTGTTCTTAATGAAAGATTTAATAACGATTACAATAAAGAGTTCTTGTTTTTAGCTGGTTATTTTGAACAAAAAGAAATTGGAAAAGAAACCTTTAAAAAATTAAAATCAAAAAGTATAAAAGATTATATTAATTATGCTGCTAGTCAAAACAAATTATTCAGAAGGCTAATCTCAATAGTTTAGTATTGTTTTTTTATACTAGTAAATTTTTCAAAACTCCTTATGTAGTCTTTCTCATTATAAACATCTGAAGCTAATACTAAACAAACTGCTCCTGAAGAAAAATTTTCTAGTTCACGCCAAATCATATTAGGAATTAATAAACCTTGATTTGGCTTATTAAGTGTGACGTTTTTTTTTGCTCCATTTTCATCTTGCATTATCACGTTAAAACTACCGCTTAAGGCAATTAAAAACTCTTTTTGCTCTTTATGGGCATGCCCCCCCCTATAAGTTCCACTAGGAATATCATATAAATAATATACTCTTTTAAAGGGAAACGGTAATATATCTTTTTCTAAAACAGATATATTACCTCTCTCGTCATGAATCTTAGGTATATCTATAACCTTTATACTGTCTATAAACAAATTACTAATATATTTAGTAAACTCTCTAAAACCTGAGTTTATTTTTTAATTGAAATAACGAATATATAATACTTAACAATGTAACTATTATTATGTATATATTAAAATTCTTGAACGTAGTACTTAATACTATTATAACTACCAGACTTCCAATAAATAACGAAAACACTATAGTTCTTAATGTTTCTTTTCTAAATTTAAACTTATAGTACTTATTTACTAAATAATAATTATAAATTCCTGACACAATAAACATTGTAACCATTGCCATACCCAGACCTATTAACCCAAAGTAGTGGAAAAGAAGTATCGAAGCGATAACATTTATACCGTCACCTAAAAGATTTTGTTTCAAAAAAAGTAATTTGTTTCCTTTTATTAGTGTTATAAAACCTAAAGGCCATACAATAGCTTTAAAAATTATGGCTATCAAGCCTATTTTTAAAATATGTAGCACACTTAAAAATTCTTTAGTATATAAAAATGTAACCAAAAATGGCGCTATTAAGTATAAAACCAATACTGCAGGAACTACCAATAATAAAGCTAGTTCTGTTTGATCGTTCACTAAATTATTAAAGCTTTTCTGGTCGTTTTCATAATCACATAATCTTGGATAAAAATCATTGGTCATGGCCGCAAAAATCAACCCAAGATAACCAACCAAAATTGTATTACTTACTTGATATACGCCTAATATTTCATAGGAATAGTATTTTATTAAAAACCACCGAATGCTATAAAAACATAGTTGTCCAAAAACTACACTAGCAGATAACAACAAACCTAATTTTGCCATTGGCAACCCCTCTATATATGCCTGCTTAATAGTAATTGTATTTATTGCTACTTTAATATTTCTTGTAAAATATAGGCTTAATAAAAAAGCACCCATAGCAGTTAGAATAACTACAGGAATAATAGCATTAATACCATAAAAATAATAGCCTAAAGCAGCTATAATTGAAGATAAAATAGCAACAGAAATATTGTATTTAACAATTGAAACTGCTCGTTTTTTTGCTTGTAAAACAGCAATTTTAATACTGGCAATAGATGTAAACACAAAATAAAAAGATAAAGAAATAACCCATAAATAATGCGCCTTACTCTCAAAAACAACTTCATTTATTTGTTTAACAAACACTAATGCAACTATTGCTCCTAAAACTCCTGTTGCAAGAGCCCATTTATAAACTATTTTAATTAATCTTTTAGATTTTAAACCATTTATATCTTGATCTGTCAGTGCTATTTCTCTAACACTACTATCGGAAATCCCAAAATTTGTAAATCCTCGAATTAACCCTAATACATTTTCTAATAATCCAATAATCCCAACGCCTAATGGTCCTAAAAAAATCGCTGCTATTTTGTTGCTAAACAAACGAACCAAAATTTTTATGAGTTGAGATACTCCATATAATCCTGTGTTTTTAAAAATTATTTTATAAAAGCTCTTGTGCTGCATTTATATATCACATCCCATTTTCTGGAACTCTTCTTTAAAGTTAAGTACCCAATATTGCCATTGAGAAATATATCTTTCTGATTTATTGCTGAGTTTTAAAATTCTCTTTATCTCATTTTCATCGATGTCTAAGTCTAAATTACTACAAAACAATTCATCGTTTAACAACCAATATTCATTTAAAGTGACATTAAAGTCATGAATCGAAAAATCAGGAAGCTTATATTTTGGAAAAGCGGAAGATATAAAACCTGTTTTTACTACCTCTTTTTTTGTTCTACCAAAAGCCACTTTATTTTTATTATTATATTTAATAGCTTTTATTAATTGTTGCTTTTCATTAATAGTATTATTTGCATTACTCCATATCTTTAAATAATAATCCTTTTTAAAAATAGCTCCTGCAACAGAATAAATAGTATAGTATTGTAATTCTTTTTGGAAAGAATACAATCCTAAAATAGACATTAGTTTTTTCCATAATGGATTGTACTTTGTATAAATATATTCAAAAATCAATGGATTTCTAAATTGTATAATTGGATTGTAAAGTATAATATTGTCCACATTTTTTATTGAAACATCTCCTATAACTTTTGTGTTAGAAACCCAAAATAATTTAAGTAAAGCGATATTTTCTTTTCGACAATTATTTTTTAATCTAGAAACATCTATCTTATCTGTAAACCACATATCATCTTCTAAAACAAAAAAGTAATCTGATATATTTAGCGCACTGTCATACCAAAAATTATAGGGGATAATTTCAGGTAATTTATAATTGCCATCTTCAATCTGTTTTGATTTTTTATCATAATTATCAGATTTTAAAACAATTACATTAGGGAATTTTGATTGTATCTTCTGTAAATAAATATTAGGCGTACCATCATCTAAAATATAAATATGCCCTGAAAAGTTTTTTAAATGTACTGAGATGCTATACAAACAACGATTTAAATAGTATACTCGATTAAAAGATTTTATGAGAATATCCATTTATAATGTTTTGATTATTCTAGCAGGATTTCCTGCAACAACAGTATTTATTGGTATAGAACTACTCACTAGACTTCCATTACCAATTACTACGTTGTCCCCAATTATTACACCTTTTAAAATTGTAACATTGTTTCCTATAAATACATTTTTACCAATTTTTACAGATTTTGAAGGTGGATTTATAGCATTGCGCTTAATAGGATCTATATGATGAAAATCGCTATCAATCACAGAGAAGTTAATACCAATTGTACAATTATCTTGAATTTCAATATGTTTCATTGAAACTATATTGAAATTATTGTTTATAACAACATTATTTCCTATTTCAATTCTTGATGTTTTGGTTCTAGCTTCTATATAGCTGTAATGTGAATAATAAAGCGCAGATTGTGCGTAACCAAAATTTATATTATCTCCTAAAATAATTTCGCCTTCTCCTGAAAAAAGAACTGGTGAATTAAGTTTTGGTTTAAAGCCTGTAAATTGGTTATCAGATAGTAATTTATACTTCAGTATTCTTGTTTTAACAAACAGGTAATATTTTATTTTATTTAATAAAAACATTCATATTTATTTAAAACTTTAATAATTTTTTCAACTTCATCATCCTTCATATAAGGATTAATAGGAATACTTAGCACTTGATCATGTATATTTTCAGTAATAGGAAACGATAAATCATGCCATTCTTTTAAGGCCTCTTGTTTATGTGGCGCTATAGGATAAAATATAAGCGTCTGTATTTTATTTTTTAATAAATAATCTTGTAACTCTTTTCTATATTCTGTTCTTATAACAAATACGTGAAATACATGATTTTCAGTTCCATCCCAATAAGGCAATACTATTTTTTTGTTATTTATATTATCTAAATAACGCTTCGCAATAATTCTTCGTTTCGCATTTTCTAAATCTAGATATGGTAATTTTATGTTTAAAAACACAGATTGAATTTCATCTAATCTATTATTTACACCCTGTATATCATTCTTGTATTTGCTAATTCTACCATAATTACGTAATTTACTAATAGTTTCTGCTAAAACTTTATTATTTGTTGTAATCGCACCCGCATCACCTAATGCGCCAAGATTTTTAGTAGGATAAAAACTAAAGGCTGCTGCGTGACTTAAATTCCCAGCTTTTTTATTTAATTGAGAATCAAACGCTCCGTGTGCCTGTGCAGCATCCTCTACAATTAATAAATCGTGTTGCTTTGATAATTCTGTGATGCTTTTCATTTCACATAACTGTCCGTATAAATGCACTACTAAAATTGCTTTAGTTTTATCAGAAATATACTTTCTGATTTCTTTGGAGTCAATATTAAAAGTATTTGGACTTGGCTCAACTAAAACAGGTTTTAAACCTGCGTTTATTATTGCTAATATTGAAGCAATATAAGTATTAGCCGCAACTATAACGGAATCTCCTTCTTTTAGTTTTCCTAAAGCCATATAAGCTTTAAAAATTAAGGTAAGACCATCTAAACCATTACTAACACCAATACAATAATTTGTACCGCAGTATTTTGCAAATGATCTCTCAAATTCTAAAACTTGCTGTCCTAATATATATTGTCCGCTATTTAAAAAATTGTTAAAGGCCTTTTTTAGATCATTTTCATAACGCTTATTCACAGCTTTTAAATCTAAAAATTTTATCATATCAAAACATTTTCTAGCAAATTATAGTTTTTTATTTCAACATTATAAAAATTTTGAGTTATAGTTCTTGCGCCAAAACCCTCTTTCCAAAATTGTAATCCTTTATTTATTTGTTTTCCTTCATTTTCATTAGAAGCCCCAAAATCAAAATATTCCTTGTCAATAAACACATTTTTAATTAGATGATGAAACAACATATCTAAACTCCCTAATTTATTTGTATTTAAATCTCCTGAAATATATTGGGCATGGGCTACACTTTTTGTTATAAAAATTGTTGTACCAGCAACAATTTTATTTTCATGATAAATATTATATTGCTTTATGTAATCAGGAAACTTTTGTTTTAACAACTTTATCTCTTCAATTGAATGAACAGGAGAAACGTTGTATTTCTCTTTTAGATTCGGAATTAAAATTTCATTCCAAAAACTATCAAAATTATCTTCTTCTTTTATAGATAACCTGTGTTTTAAAGCTCTTTTGTATCCTTTAATTCTATCTTTTGAAAACTTTAATGAAGTTTTTTGGTTTACTACAGAAAGTGTGTCTCTTTTAATTAATTTAGCGTTCAACAAAAACATACAATAAAGCATTTCATCACTTGGCAATTGATTATATATACTAGGTAACAACTTAATTGACATAACTTTAAAGGCATTTGTATGTAAAAACTTTAAAAGAGTATAAAAGCATTTTAAAACTGACTCAAATTTTATATCACTTTGAATTAACAAACCTCCATAAGTAAGACCTTGGTGAGAAATAATATCATTACTCGATTTATTTGCTGGAAATAACGCCATCACCTTTTTATCCTTATATACAATTAAAGAATAATCTTCAAACCTATCTTTATGATACTCCATAAAATCTCTATGAAATAAAAATGTTGCGTTTTTTGAAGTCATAACGAATTCATTCCACTCATCATAAAATTGTGGTGAATATTTGATGACTTCGTAACTTTGCATTAAAAGTATATTTTAGTTTGCTTTCTTAAACGTATCTACCTTAAAAAGAGAGGTGCCAAATATGGTTAAAATTAAGGCATAATACATTAAATAACTTACAAAATGTCCAATAACAGCTCCTTTAACACCATATAAATCAATAAAATAGATACTTGTTAAATAGAGTATAATTACCAAAAAAGCTTCAGTAATTAAATAATGCCAAAACATTTTTTTAGCTAAAAACTGATAGGCGATAACAATGGATAATACTTTTAAAAAATCGCCTAATAATTGCCACATAAACAACTCTCCAACAGGCCCAAATTCATCTGAAAAAATAGCAGTTACAATGTAAGATTTTAAAAAATAAATTAAAATTAAACCAAGAGCAAACATTGGCATTACCGTTTTATAAAAACTAAAGACCTCTTTTCTAAACTCTTTAACATCCTCAATTTCTGAAAAACGTGGTAAAATATAAAATGCCATCAACGAACTAACCAGCATTAAATAATACTTTGAAATTCTGAGCATAGCCTCCCAAAAACCAGCATCTTTATAACCTATGGTATCAATTATATGCGAACGAATAGCCAAGACAATCAGAGGCAATATTACTGCAGAAAATAGCGCCATTAAAGAATATGAACTCATCTTCTTAAAAAAAGAAAAGCTTACTGATTTTACCTTAATAAGAGGAACTAAACTACGCCGGTTAATTATCCCTACTAAGGTAATCAAACATATAAGAGACTCTGCTATGGCAATAGAAATTAAAGCTCCATCAATCTTATTTTGATAAATTAAAAGTAAGGTTATTGAAACCCCTAAAATTTGTCCAATAATATTGATGATTATTAACATTTTATAATTTGAATACCCATTCATTATTGAAAATGAAAACATGTTCAACGCATAAAAAGGAAGTACTAAAGCAAAAATCTTAATAACATATGCGTAGTTATTGTAGCTAGGAAAAATTAGATTATTTATAGATTCAGCATTTAAATAACAAGTGAAGGAAACCAAAATTGTAGCAATAAAGCCAAAATAAAAAACAGTAGAGAGAACCCTGCTAAGTTTTATGGCATTATCCTTAAACTCGGCCACATAACGCACTGTACCGTTATAAAAGCCTAAAATAGAAACTGTTTGAACAGAACTTACAAAGTTTCGTAAATTCCCTATTAAAGCCAATCCTTCAACTCCAATAAAAATAGCAATAGCTTTTGAAGTTAATACCCCAGCAATTATTCTAGTTAATACTGATGCTGTTTGTAAAGAGGCAACCCTAACTAAAACATTCTTATTTATGTAGTCTATTAATTTTCTCAATTAATATGATTTTGCATTTTATCATGAAATAAACAGTTAGGTTATATAAAAATTGCACGGCAACCTTAAATATTTTGTTTTTTTCAATCGAACCAAATATACAAAATCATTTATTGCAACTTAAGAATTTTGAATACGGATATAATAGAAAAGTATTCTAATTCTTTTTGAAGACTAAGTAATATAAGTTAATAAAAAGTATAGCTAAATTGGTTATTACAATAGGCTTAGATATTGGAGTTAAAATAAAACCATAAATAACAAATAGTAAACACCCAAAGGAGTTTACTAGTCGCAATTTTATAACAGATTTCATTAAAAATGATAATAATACGGTTGCCATAGCCGCATAACCAACCCACTCTACCACTGAAATTCCTATAAATTCCATATTATGCTATCTTGTTTCTTTTTCTTTCTACTTCGGTGAGATGGATTTTACGTAAACGTAAAAATTTAGGAGTTACCTCAACATACTCGTCTTTTTGAATATATTCAAGAGCCTCTTCTAACGAAAATTTAATAGCCGGTACAATTTTAGCTTTATCGTCAGCTCCAGAAGATCGTACGTTACTTAATTTTTTTGTTTTCGTTACATTAACCGTCATATCGTCACCACGAGAATTCTCCCCGATAACCTGACCTTCGTAAATATCTTCACCTGGATCCACAAAAAAGCGTCCTCTATCTTGTAGTTTATCAATTGAATACGGAATAGCTTGACCTTTTTCCATAGACACCAAACTACCATTTTGACGTTCTGGAATACCTCCTTTTAACGGTTGATATTCTTTAAAACGGTGTGCCATAATAGCTTCACCTGCAGTAGCTGTTAACAATTGATTACGTAATCCTATAATACCTCTTGATGGAATCATGAATTTACAAATCATGCGTTCGCCTTTGGCTTCCATACTTAGCATTTCACCTTTACGCAACGAAACCATTTCTATGGCTTTACCTGATACTGTTTCTGGCAAATCGATCGTCATTTCTTCTACTGGCTCACATTTAACGCCATTGATTTCTCTGATAATAACTTGTGGCTGCCCTATTTGAAGCTCATATCCTTCACGCCGCATAGTTTCTATAAGTACAGATAAATGCAATACACCACGACCAAAAACCATAAATTTATCAGCACTATCTGTTGCTTCAAGTCGAAGCGCCAAATTCTTTTCTAATTCTTTATTTAATCTATCTTTTATATGTCTTGAAGTTACATATTTACCATCTTTACCAAAGAAAGGTGAATCATTAATAGTGAATAGCATACTCATTGTTGGCTCATCAATAGCAATAGTTTTCAATCCTTCTGGATTTTCAAAATCTGCAACAGTATCTCCAATATCAAATCCTTCCAATCCAACTAAAGCACAAATATCACCAGCTTGAACACTCTCTACTTTTTTGCGCCCCAAGCCTTCAAAAATATGAAGTTCCTTAATTTTTGATTTTACTATTTTACCATCTCTTTTCACTAAAGAAATATTCATTCCTGTTTTTAGTTCACCACGTTGCAAACGACCAATAGCTATTCGTCCTGTAAAGGAAGAATAATCTAGCGATGTAATTAGCATTTGAGTAGTTCCTTCTTCTATTTTAGGAGATGGAATGTGCTCAATAACCATATCCAATAAAGGTTCAATAGTTTTGGTTTCACTTTTCCAATCATCACTCATCCAGTTATTTTTGGCAGAACCATAAACGGTTGGAAAGTCTAGTTGCCATTCTTCGGCTCCCAATTCAAACATTAAATCAAAAACAGATTCATGTACCTCTTCTGGTGTACAGTTTTCTTTATCAACTTTATTGATAACAACACATGGTTTTAAACCTAAATCAATAGCTTTTTGTAATACAAAACGCGTTTGTGGCATAGGCCCTTCAAAGGCATCAACTAATAATAAAACACCATCAGCCATATTAAGAACACGCTCTACTTCACCACCAAAATCGGCGTGACCAGGGGTATCAATAATATTAATTTTTGTGTCTTTATAAATCACAGAGACGTTTTTAGATGTAATTGTAATACCTCTTTCACGTTCTAAATCATTGTTATCAAGAATTAAATCACCAGTATTTTCATTGTCACGAAACAAATGACAGTGATACATAATTTTATCAACTAAGGTTGTTTTTCCGTGATCTACGTGTGCGATGATTGCAATGTTTTTTATATTAGCCATAATATGCCTTATTTTAAGCGTGCAAATGTACGTGATATTTTGGAATCTAGTTAATTAAATGTTATTTTTAATTTTTATATGAATTGAACTAACTATTTTAGTTAAACACTTGATTAGCAGTTAAAATAATTTTATTTTTAGTCACTGTAAACAAATGTAAATTGTATTTTTTAACACTCTCAACTCTCTCACAAAATGAAAACTTTAATTAATTATTCAAAATTTATTCCTTATTTATATTTTATCGCTGTAACTACGTTATTGTTTACAGACATAAATGGTATTAAAGCATATCCGGTGTTATTATTAAGTATTCCTTTTTTTTGGCAAATTATTAAACCAAACAAAACCTTAAACTTCTCTCTAGGTATTACTTTTTTATGTTTAAGTTCGTACTTAATACTCATCTACTTATCTGATACATTTAGTATGATTACCATATCGCAATCGTTCAAAAGCCTTTTAATATTTAGCGGTTTTTTTGTATTTACTTATTTTATTATGGCTTCTTGGATATTAAGAAATAGTATACGTAGAAGCTTTTAAATACGTAACTTTGCATTTTTAAATGTAAAGATATGAGACTTGATAATGTCCCTAAGTTAAAATACAGTAATTCAAATAATTTTTTCTTGCTATGTGGTCCGTGCGCTATTGAAGGCGAAGACATGGCTATGCGCATTGCTGAAAAAGTAGTAAAAATAACCGATAAACTTGAGATTCCATATGTTTTTAAAGGTAGTTTTAAAAAAGCTAATCGAAGTAGAATTGATAGTTTTACTGGAATTGGAGATGAAAAAGCTTTAAAAATTCTTGAAAAAGTCTCTAGAACTTTTGACATTCCAACGGTAACTGATATTCATGAAATATCTGATGCCGAATTGGCATCTCAATATGTTGATGTATTGCAAATACCCGCGTTTTTGGTACGTCAAACAGATTTGGTAGTCGCTGCTGCAAAAACAGGCAAAGTAGTCAATCTTAAAAAAGGACAGTTTATGAGTCCTGAAAGCATGAAACATGCCGTTCAAAAAGTTAAGGATGCTGGCAATGAAAAAGCCTGGATAACCGATAGAGGTACCATGTTTGGATACCAAGACATGATTGTTGATTTTCGTGGTATTCCAACCATGAGAGCTTTTGCACCAACCGTTCTTGATGTTACTCATTCACTACAACAGCCTAACCAAACAAGTGGTGTAACGGGTGGAAGACCAGATATGATTGAAACTATTGCACGTGCCGGCGTTGTTAATAATGTAGATGGTTTATTTATAGAAACTCATTTTGATCCTGCTAACGCTAAAAGTGATGGCGCCAACATGCTACATTTAGATTATTTAGAACAACTTTTAACAAATCTTATCTCCATAAGAAAAACAATAAATACCCTATAATTTATTTATAAAACCATGAATTATTTTAACTACAAAGTCCTATTGGGCTTTACATTACTGTTATTTAGCATCAATATATTTGCTCAAGATTCTGAACCTACAAAGTATACCGCAACAAAAAAAGGGAAGTTTTTTATAAGTTGGGGAGGAAACAGAGAATCATTTTCAAAATCTGACATTCACTTTAAAGGTGAAGATTACGATTTCACCATACAAGATGCTTTTGCAAAAGACAAACCCAAAGGTTGGCATATAGACTATATAAATCCAACTAGAATAACAATTCCTCAAACCAATGTAAAAATTGGTTATTACATTAATGATCATTATGCTATTTCTCTTGGTGTAGACCACATGAAATACGTTATGCAAAGAAATAGATACAGAACTTTAGATGGATACATAAACCTACCATCTACAGAACCTGGTTCGATTTACAATGGCACCTATGATAATGAAGAGTTCTATGTTTCTGAAGATTTTTTAAAATTTGAACATACTAACGGGTTAAATTACGTGTATGCAGAATTCGCCAGAGTTGATGATATCTCTTCGCTTTTTGAAATTAAAAATACAGACAAGTTTCAAATTAACCTTACAGAAGGTATTGGTTTTGGAATTTTATATCCTAAAACAAATACGACCTTGTTACAAAAAGACAGATATGATGAGTTTCATTTAGCTGGCTATGGTGCCTCAATAAACGTTGGCCTAAATTTTACGTTCTTCAAGAATTTCTTTATTGAAACCGATTTAAAAGGAGGCTATATTAATATGCCAGATATTAGAACAACTAGTAATACAGCTGAAAGCGCTTCACAACATTTCAGGTATTTTGAACGTATCATATCTATAGGAGGAATATTTAAAGTATAAAAATCAATAAAGATTTTTAGCACTATTTAAAACATCTATTAAAACGGAGTCGTCAATAGATTCTAAAGAAATATATCTTAAAGACACCATTTTTTTTCTGTTTTCTGTTATCAAATGATCTTTATGAATTTGTATTTGTTGACCTTTCACAAAGCCAACATCTACATAATGTCGTTTATGGCTTGCATTAAAATAGCAAAACGGTTTTCCATAGATATAATAAAATGGGATTTTGTATTTATACTTTAATTCTACTTCAGGAATTACGTTCTCAACGATTACTTGCAAATGTATTAATATAGCTCTATAAGGTTCTGGTTGATTGATAATATAGTGTTCTGCAGGCTTCAAGGATTAAAACAGATTTATTATTTTTTCAAACTTAATGAAATTTTATTATGTTAATTAAAATTAATTTATTTACTTTGTAATTCAAAGTACTTTTATATGGAATCAAAAGATTATTTAAAAGATCTCAGCGAGATTAAAGATTTAATGAATAAATCATCTCGCTTTATTTCATTAAGTGGTTTATCTGGAATTTTAGCAGGCACTTATGCATTAATCGGAGCTGCTATTGCTTATTGGTTAGTTACAAATTACAGTTATGGCACCTTAATTCTTGATGGCAAAATTTTTAGATTAGTAATGTTAGATTTATGTCTTGTTGCATTTTTAAGCATTATTACCGGTATTATTTTAACCACTAGAAAAGCTAAAAAAAATAATACAAAAATGTGGGATGCTACATCAAAACGATTGGTAATAAACTTTCTTATTCCTTTGGTTGCAGGAGGCCTATATATTTTAATTATTTTAAGTAATGGTAAGTATGGACAAACTGGCGGTTTAATGCTTATTTTTTATGGGCTAGCTTTAGTAAACGCCTCAAAGTATAGTATTGGAGACATTAGGTATTTAGGCTATATTGAAATTATTTTAGGGTTAATTGCTACTTTATTTCCAGGGTACGGATTTTGGCTTTGGGTTTTAGGTTTCGGAGTAATGCATATAGTTTATGGAACTTGGATGCACTTTAAATATGATAAATAAACCATCAATTAAAACTTAGATTCCTAACTTCGTAGGAATAAAAAAATGAGCATCATAAACAACATAAATAAAGTTTTTGATCATCGCATTAGATTAGGCATTATGTCTATTTTAATGGTGAATGAATTTGCCGATTTTAATATGTTGAAAGAATTATTAGGTACCACAGACGGCAATTTAGCCAGCCACACCAAAGCCCTTGAAAAAGCCGAATATATAAAAGTTGAAAAACAGTTTATTGGCAGAAAGCCAAACACCCGCTACTCTACTACTAAACTGGGAGAAATGGAGTTTAAAAAGCATATTGAAGCTCTAGAAAAATTAATCAATAAACAATAACTATTTTTTTATCAATTTACTTTGTATTTCAAAGTACTTTAAATTTATTATTATGGAAAACAAAAAGCATCAACATCAAAACAAAATCGCTAACTGGCTAAAAACATCAATAACAGCTAGAATGCTCATGGTAGGATTTTTAATCATTATTTTATTAATTCCGCTTTCATATATAAACAGCCTTATTACCGAACGCTCAGTGCGACAACAAGATGTTGTTCAAGAAATAAATGGAAAATGGGGAAATAATGTATTGGTATACGGACCTATTTTAAAAATTCCTTATCAAACATATACCGAAACCAAAATTTATAACGAAATAACCAAAACGTATTTAAAAGAAACTCAAACCCAAATTAATTACGCTTACATTTTTCCAGAATCATTGACTTCAAAGGTTAAGGTAAACTCCAAAAAACTAAAACGAGGTAATTTTGAATCAGCTGTTTTTACAACAGATATGAATTTTTCTGGTTATTATATTCCAACAGATTTAACTTCAAAAGATATAAAACCAGAAGATATTCAGTGGGATAAAGCCACCGTTATCATTGAGACATCAAACTTAAAAGGCATAAAAAGCGATATGCTTATAAAACTAAACAATAATAACTACGCCTTTCAAACTAATTATAATGAAGACTCAAACAACAGAAATCGAAATTTAGATGTATTAGAATCAAGCTTTATAAATGCAAATGATATTTCAAATAATGAAAATGCCAATTTTAGTATATCAATCACATTTAATGGAAGTCAACAATTAGAAATTATTCCTATAGGAAAAACAACAACAATGAGTATGACTTCTAATTGGGCAGATCCAAGTTTTATTGGCAACTATTTACCCAATGATGAAACCAAAACAATATCAAAAGAAGGCTTTAAAGCCGATTGGAAAGTACTACACATTAATCGCGCTTTTTCACAACAGCACCTAAATAAAATACCCAATCTGAAAGAATTTGCTTTTGGTACAAAATTTATGGTTATGGTAGACGAATATCAAAAAAGTGAGCGCTCTGCTAAATACGGATTCTTGGTTATTGCACTAACCTTCTTAATATTCTTCTTAATCCAAACATTAAGTAAAATAGATATTCACCCTTTTCAATATTTAATGATCGGGTTGGCACTCACTATGTTTTACACATTATTAGTTTCTATTTCAGAACATAGTAACTTTTTAAAAGCCTACGTAATTGCCGGTATTTCGGTTGTTATTCTCATTACACTATATTCAAAATCCATATTGAAAACATCTAAGTTCCCTGCATTTATTGGGTTATCGCTTTCAGCTCTTTACACGTTTATTTATGTAATTATTCAATTAGAAAATTACGCACTTTTAGTCGGCAGTATTGGGCTCTTCTTAATATTAGCACTAGTAATGTTTGTCTCAAGAAAAATAGATTGGAATAACGGTTAATGCTATTAATTGGTTGGTGTGGGCGTTTCCCCCGAGAAAATTGGGGGTTGCGCTTTACTCAAAGCTTTTATTTAAAATTAATGAAATTGGGAATATATATTTCACTACTCGCTCCCTACTGCGTCGGGGAGCTCAAACAATTAGCCTGCGGTGAGTGCAGTCGAACCGTTCAATCGCTAACGCAAAATAACTATACATGAAAGATTTAATATTTTTTGAAAAAACAATCGCTTTACTAAGCTTTTTAATAGGAACGGCATTATTGTCCATCTATCTATATTTTGGTAATCCTAACACTATTAAAACCGTTGGTTTATATTTTGTAATAACAGCTTTTATAATAAATAGTTTACTTTTTTTTATTAATCTAATAGGTATAATAATAGATAACAAAAATAGAGTTGAACTTATTAAGACTTGCGGGATCATGCTTTTGAATATCCCAATAGCAATCTTATACCTCTATATGATTATTTCAATAATATTCTCTCCAAAATTTTAAATCAATGAAATTACGGTTTAATAAAACATATGTAATTATTACCATTGTACTTTTTATAACCGAAGCATTAATAGCTATATATTTAAAGCAAGGTTTTATTCGGCATACCTTTGGAGATTTTTTTAGTGGTTATACTTATTTACTGCTTCTTTAAAAGTTTTATACCCAACAATCATTTTAAAATTGCCATGTTGGTTTTAGCATTTGCTTTTTTAATTGAGTTTTTACAATTAGTAAATATTCTAGAAATGTTTAATCTACAAAACAACCACCTCGTAAAATTGATACTTGGAAGTACATTTCAAATTTCGGATGTAGTTGCTTATACTCTTGGGATTTTGACCGTTATAATTTTTGAACTTAAACTAAAAAATGAGAACTAACGTAAAAACATCTTTTCATTAATAGCTGTTTCAATAGCCAAAATATCAACTTATAAAACTCATTAAAACCACATTATTTGTCATCTTTTTTGTTACCTCTAGGTAAGACTTCTTCAGGGAATGGAAATAGTATGGTTGAATTTTTTTCTGAGGCAATATTAGATAAGGTTTGATATAACCTTAACTTAATGGCAGATGGCGATTGATCTATAAGCTTACCTGCTTCTAATAGTTTACCAGCTGCTTGCTCTTCGGCTAAAGCTAAAATAATGCGGGCTCGTCTTGAACGCTCTGCCTCTGCTTGATTTGCCATCATACGTTTCATATTTTCTGGCAATTGAATATCTTTAATCTTAACATCAATTATATCAATACCCCATTGCTTAGTTTCTACTTCTACAATGTTCTTAATGTTTTTTCCCATTTCTTCTCGTTTAGATAAAATTGTGTCCAATTCAACCTTACCACAAACATCGCGCAGAGCAGCTTGTGATAATTGGGTAATGGCAAATTGGTATTCTTCAACTTCCAATACTGCCATTTCTGGATCAATTACTTTAAAAAATACCACACCATCAATACTACATGGTACATTATCTTCAGTCATGACTTCTTGAGAAACTATATTTATGGTAATAACTCTGATATCTACTATTTGAATAGTCTCAACAAATGGAATAATCCATCTAAATCCTGGTTGCATGATTTTAATATATTTACCAAACCTAAATTTTAAAGCTCGTTTGTATTCAAAAATTATGCGTATCCCTGATAACAGAAACAACACAATAATGGCCGCAAAAACTAAAAACAAATTCATGATAGTTATCTTATAAGTTAATAATATTATTAGCTCATAAGTTAATCATTTTCAAACGATTATTAAATGACATATGTCAGATAACTCAAGAAATTATGCTATCTAAACTGATTCTTTAATTTTTAATAAATGATTATAGTGAAGCTTTACAAAATCTAGTCGATTTTCCTGTTTTTTTCCTGAATATTCCTGATAATTTTAGTCGCCATACTTCTTGAAACAAATCGATGTAACGATGCAAGGAATTTATTAATCAACCCTGGAATGGCTACTATTTTGCCTTTTTGCATAGCATTATAACCATAGAGCGCAACTTCAGAAGGACATGCCATATTAAAATCTATCTTATTATCTGAAGCACTTTCTGAAACAACCTCTTGAAACGATGTTTTTGTTGGCCCAGGACATAATACAGTAACGGTAACACCGGTTCCTTTAAGCTCATTAGCTATGGCTTCAGAAAATGATAACAAATAGGATTTTGAAGCATAATATATAGACATTAAAGGACCTGGTTGAAACGCAGCTAAAGATGAGATGTTAAGAATTTTACCAGACCTTCTATTTATCATACCATCTAATAACAGTTTAGTTAAATGGGTACTTGTAATAACATGCACATGTATCATATCTAACTCGCGTTCCCATTCTGTATTATTGAACGATCCAAACAAACCGAACCCTGCATTGTTAACCAAAATATCAATAGGCACATCATTAATAGCTTCTACTATTTCAACCGCCACATTAGGTTTACTTAAATCTTTTACAAGAACATCAACCTTACATTTGTATGTTTCTATTATTTCTGCCTTAACCTCTTTTAGTTTTTCAGCATCAACATCTATTAATATTAAATTATAATTATCATTGGCTAATAGTAATGATAATTCATAACCTAAGCCTGAGGCAGCTCCTGTTATTAAAGCAGTTTTAGTCATTAAATAAGTTTAAATTTAAGAAAATAGATGGGTGCAAGCTAATCATTTCCTTCAACAAAATCCTGTAAATAAGCAAACCGTTCAGTGAGTTTACCCTTATCAGTTATTTTGGCCCTTGCCAAAATACCATCTTTATCATTATTAAAAAAAGCGGGAATAACATGTTGCAAAAACATATCTCCAAAGCCTTCGCTGGCATCTTTTGGTAGTTCGCATGGCAAATTATCTACCGCCATGACAGCAACAGCATTCTCTTTTTTATAATCTGTTTCAGTTTCTGTTTGTGGGTCGTAACCATAAATAGGCTCTGCAATGGTTGAAGCACGCAATGTTGTTGCTACGGGACCATCGACATCACAACTTATATCGGCTACGACTTTAATATTAAAATCTGGTGATTTTACATCGGCTCTGGTATATAAATAGGGTGCGCCGTCGCCATAAAAATGGCCTGCAATATAAAAATCGGTTACTTTAGCAAAACGCATAAAATTAGAGTCATACTCTTTTGGATTATCAAAGAAATCAAACATATCTTTCACTTGTCCATCTTTGCGTTTGTTATAATCTAACACATCAATTTTACAATAAACAGGTTCATTAAAAGTTTCACTTAAATAAGCTTTTACAGATACATTTTTAATAGACATGGCATCTAACATTTCTTGTGCACCATTAGCTACTTTACCACTTCCTGTTAAAAGGATTTTAATATTTGGCACCTCTAGGGTATTTAAAACATCTATCAGTTTTTTTTGATCGTGTAAGGTTTCGGCCTTTGGTAAATTCCAAGAATTAAACTTTAAACCCCAAGCTCTGAAACCGTTATAAGTTCCTACAATTCCTGCGTAACGTCCAAAACCTATTAAACGAAATCCTTTTTCATTTACGATGGTTTCATGGTCATATAATTCAATGTTCTTTTCTAAGACGGCCTTAAGTAATTTTCTATTATAGTGCTGTTTTTTGATAGTATGTGAGAAGAAAAAATATTTTTTATTGGGTATCAAATTTTCTATTGGTACTTCCTTTACACCTATAAGCACATCGCAATCTGAGACATCTGTTACAACATCAAAACCAGCTTTTTTATAGGCTTTGTCTTGAAAAACTCTAACGTCTGACGCTTCTACTTTAAAAATAGCTTCTGGAAATTGTTGTTTTGCTTCCTCTAATTCTGATGGAGAAAACACGACACGACGATCTGGCGGGCTTTTACGTTCTTTTATGATGGCAAATTTGATACTCATATAGTTATATTTTAATTATCAATTTTAAAAACTGACATTGTAGTTTTTGGTATAAATTTTGCACTAATGTAAGAGGATTTGAATGGTTATACAAACTTTTTGATACCTTTGCATCCCGCGTTAAGGATTGAAGCGGTATCCTTTTTTGGCATTAAAAGCAAAAAAGATATAGCAGAAAGCCTGACGCACTTTTGCCATTAAAAGCTAAAGTGGGTAACGCTATTATTTAAATTATTTTTCAATTAATAAGATTCCTGCCTTCGCAGGTATAAATGGGGTCGACTGGTTTTGACAGCGAGATTAATTGAACGGTAAGCACGTCGTGTAATGACTTTGAGACACGTAAAAGGCTAGGTCAAACTTTAAACGGCGAGAATAACTACGCTTTAGCTGCTTAATCTGAATTTTAGTAAGATTAGCCTAGGCACACAAGGTGTGCAAGCTTTATGTCTCCAGAAAGCCTTGATTGACGGCGTTCTATTTTGAGGCATCGTAAATGTCGATATAGAAAGTAAAGTGCTTTGATTTACTTTTGAAACTAAAGAAGCTAAGTTATAAGTAGGTTGTCTTTAACCAGCTTATAATCGAAAACCTAAGAAAAGAATAAACGTGTAGAAAGCCCTTTGGTTACTTGTTTGGACGAGAGTTCGATTCTCTCCGACTCCACTATTTGAGTATCAAAACTCATCAAAAATCCTGTAAATATATGATTTACAGGGTTTTTCATTTTATTTGATTTCAATTAATATCAATTAAAACCCCTTCAATCGAGACCAATTCGGTGACCCCTTTTGAATTTTGTAAATAGGTCTCGCTAAGTGCAATATTTTACTGATTTTCAATAGTTTATGAAATTATGATGTTAGGTTTTTAATTATTATTTTCATACCTTTTTAGAGCTTTAGCGAGACCTAAAATTTATAATATTATGAAAACAGACTTTTCAATACATTTTCACCTAATAAACTCAAAGATTAACAACAGAGGATTAGCCCCTATTTACTTACGGTTAACTGTAAACAATAAACGTGTAGAATATAGTATTAGCAGAAGGTTAGAATCTAAATTTTGGAATCCAAAAACTCAGCGTGTGATGGGTACAAATCGAGATTCTGTAGAAATTAATAATCACATCGACAATCTTAAACATAAACTATATAAAATACACCAAAGGCTCATTGACGAGGATGCACGTATCTCCTCAACTTCAATGTTAACCCTTTTAAAAGGAGGTGGAAAGAAAGTAAGATTCATACTTGAAATTTTTAAAGAACATAACGAAAGGACAGACTTATTGGCTGGTAAAGACATTTCTGTAAGCACAGCAAAGCGATATTGGACATGTTATGATCATGTAAAACAATTTATTGAAGAGGAATATAGTTTAGAAGATTATAAACTCAGAGACATTGACTATCGTTTTGTCACCAAATTTGAATTCTTTTTGAAAACCGTTAGAATGTGCAATCACAACTCAGCATTAAAGTATATTAATAATTTTAAAAAAATTATTCGGATTGCTTTAGCTAATCAATGGATGGATAAAGATCCTTTTTATAATTACAAAGTTAAATTCGAAGCCGTAGAGCGTGAATTTTTGACTTCTGAAGAGGTATCCTTGCTTTATACAAAAGAGCTTTATTTTGATCGGCTAAAAATTGTAAGAGATATGTTCATTTTTTCTTGTTACACGGGACTTGCTTATTCTGATGTTAAAAAACTTTCTAAAAATGATATTACAACAGGAATAGACGGAGGTTTATGGATAAATATTAAACGAACAAAAACTAATACTCGTAGTAGCATACCTCTTCTACCTGTGGCTCAAGAAATTTTAAATAAATACGCATACCATCCAGACGCTATGAATTCTGATTGTTTAATTCCTGTGTTTAGCAACCAAAAATCTAATGCTTTTTTAAAGGAAATTGCTACACTATGTGGAATCTCAAAACCTTTAACTACACATTTAGCTAGACATACATTTGCTACAACAATAACACTAACTAATGGAGTACCAATAGAATCAGTAAGTAAAATGTTAGGTCACAAATCCTTAAGAACAACTCAGCATTATGCTAAAATTGTTGATAGAAAAGTAAGTGATGATATGAAAATTTTAAAAGAAAAATTGGAAGCTCAAACTAGTATTAACAAAACTAAATCAAAAAAACATTAAGCTATTATAGTAACACATTAGAGGTAAATCAAATTCTGATTGAAGGACTTAGTCCCTCATTTTAAATACCAATTTTCTATAATGACCCTAAATACTGACAATTATGTCGACTCTCTTTTTATAACTTTAGGTTAAAACAATTAAATTAAATTGACCTAAATTAACATTTGATTGCAATACCAACCTAAACAAACAAGACTAATCCAAAAGATAGTAATAAGGATAATATAAACACCACAACCGCCCAAGTAGGATAAATTTTAGCTTGATTTATTTTATCATTAAAGCGTCTTTCAAAACCTTCTATCATGTTTTTGTGTATGGCCATTTGTTTTTGATGTGCTTCAATAATGGATTTGTATTCCGATACATCCATCTTAATTTTGGTGTCTTTTAATTGGTCATTAATGTTCTCTAGTTTCTCAACACCATTTTTAAAATCATTGATTTCATTAACCATTAAGGCTGTTAGTTCTTCCAGTTTTGTCATGATTGTTATGTTTAAGTTAATATCCTAAGTCCATCCCTTTATCAATGGCTCTTTTAATAATGAACTTGGTGATCTTTAAAGCTACGTTTGGCGTGAGATCTACCACTTTACCAGCTAGTTTGATACTTACATTGTTGTCTTTTAAAATACTTTTTCCTTGAATCCCAGACATCTCTTTTCCTATATTACCCATTGACATATTGCGATGTACTTCACTCCCTTTAAGATTATGGCCATCGAACTCAAACCGAAAGCCCTGTAATTTGTTTTGTTTGTTGATTGTTGGAATGACCTTGACCCCATTGACTTCCATCGCTTTTACATACGCATCAAAGGATTTCGGCTGGAACTGTTTCATGGTCAGATCATGCCTACGCTTAATCTCCATTCGTATTTCTATTAGATTTAATTCCTTTTCAAATTGGATTTGCTTGACCGTAGTCAATCCCATATGTTCCGCTACTTTTTCTGCTGCCTGCTGACTTCGTTTACCTATAAAGCTATCATTATAGGCCACGCCTTTAAAATCAATGCGATTGACATATAAATGGATATGT
>NZ_JAAKGI010000046.1:0-675 GCF_011762485.1 Yeosuana marina | reverse complement strand
CTCTTTGTCCTGATGTACAAAGGCTATGGCCTGACGTTCTCCCAATTTCATTTCATGCATAAACCGTTTGGTGATGGCACGTAGCTCATTTTTAGCCAATCGCTTACCATCTTCTATCGTTGGGCTGATCACAAATGACAAGGTGTTTTTTGTGCAGTGGTAGTTTTGGTCCTGGAGCATTTTAAATTCTTTGGTGATTTCTGCAGGTGAATCTCCATGCAGAAATTCCTTGAATACGACTTCTGCATCCTTTTCCTGGTTCCATCCGTAAGACATCGAAGCCATGGTGTGTGATATGCTTTTCCCTTTACCGATCATTGTTGAAACTTTTTAAGATGTGTTTTGATCTCGTCCGCTAAATCATAGACTGTTTGCATGAGTTTGGGGTTTCGTTTTTTGAACATGTTGCCAATGGACTTGAAATTATTATGGTACTTGATGAGCATTTTATAAAGCTCCATATGTTCTTCACTAAAACGTTCCGTGATTTCCATATCAAATAGGCTACGTCGTATATATTCGCTTAAGGTCAATCCGCTTCGTTTAGCCTTCACGTTCAGGAGCTTTTTTTCATAGATGGAACATCGAAACTTAACGAGATCTCCCTTCCCCTTAAACACTTTTTTTTCTTTGCGACCTTCGGGAGCAAACGAGAATGTGTCCACAGACACACAT
>NZ_JAAKGI010000045.1 GCF_011762485.1 Yeosuana marina | reverse complement strand
CTGTGGACTGTTTACTCTGACGATGTTGCGCTCGTACTCGGCGCGGTAATAGGTTACGGTAAATTTCTTTTCCTGGGCACTTTTACCTAAACACTCCCTGCGTATCGGGCAGTTAATGCAAACCTTCTTTGAAGCTCGATATTCCTTCTTTTTGGTCTGGTTCTTCGTTTCATAGAACACCTTTTTAAATGGTATGACTTTACCCTAAGGACATACATAATGATCTTGGGGTTCGTTATAAGCAAAGCCATCGGGACAACCTTTATAAGTCCCATGAGGAGGAATAAAGCTTTTTAGGCTTCTACTTTCCAGAAAGGCATAATTCTCTCCACTGCTATAGCCGGTATCCGCCACACAGTTTTCCCAGACCAATCCCACGCGACGTAAACGCCGCTGTACACGAACCACGATATCGGCTAATTGTTGATTATCCTTGCTGTCGGCATGATAAGCTTTGATATCACTAATCACATGGTTGGCCGTGTCTACCGTAAGCTGGCTCTGGTAATTAAGTTTTCGTGCCTTACCAGGTTTCACACTAATGCGAGCATCGGGATCGGTTGGGCTGTAGTGGGTTTTATTACTGGTGTAACGACTCCCTTTGTTACCAGATCCAGGGCGCCCGTCCTGATCTTTTGCCCATTTATTGTTCCTGCTTTTTATAGCCTGCAATTCATTATCACTG
>NZ_JAAKGI010000044.1 GCF_011762485.1 Yeosuana marina | reverse complement strand
GATATGTTTTTAGAAATGGCTAAAACTATGAGCATTTCTGAAAATGAACTAAAAAAACGATTTAAGATTAAAAATCCAGAAGAATTCAAACGTTTGGAATCTTTAAACAAAAGTATCATTCTCATATTTGGTCATTATGCCAGTTGGGAATGGTCTATTGTTATTCAAAACTATATCAATTTTAAGGGACTAGCAGTTTATAAAAAATTAGCCAATCCATATTTTGATAAGTTGGTTAGAACTATTCGTTCAAAATTCAATACAGCACTCATAAGTACCAAAGAAACTATAGGTTATATTAATGATCTTGAAAAAAATAATATTAAAAGTATCACTGGGTTTATAAGCGATCAATCTCCAAAAGTTACCAATGATGTTTACTGGCATGAGTTTATGGGTATTAACGTCCCTTGCTTTACTGGTGCAGAACGATTGGCTAAAAAATTGGATTTTACAACTGCATATCTTAAAGTAACTAAAGTAAAACGAGGGTATTATGAAGCCGAAATAATAACGTTGGCCGAAAACTCATTAGAATACAAAGATTATCAACTAACAGATATGTTTTTACACGAGGTTGAAAAACAAATTCGTGAGGCTCCTGAGTATTATTTTTGGACTCATAA
>NZ_JAAKGI010000043.1 GCF_011762485.1 Yeosuana marina | reverse complement strand
CATAGCACGGCATACCTTTGCAACGACCATAACCTTGAGCAATGGTGTACCCATAGAAACCGTATCAAAGCTATTGGGACACTCAAAGATTACAACGACCCAGATTTATGCAAAAGTGATAGAAAGAAAGGTAAGTGAGGATATGGAACGATTGGAGCAACGTTTTTGATATATAATGACAAGTTTGAGTTTTTATTTAACTAGATACCATAAAAGGAATAACTAAAAAATCTTAAAATAAAATTCCCTCTAAATGCGCTTCTATTGCAGCTAGAAACGTATTAAAAGGGATTTTTGAGATTTTAATAATTAGCAATTACTTTCTTCTGGTATTATTTTTTAAGTAGCTTTTCTAAATACTCAATTTTGTCTTTTTCGGCTTGAACTAATCGTTCATAGAGTTCAACAACTTTGTCTAAAGGATTGAAAGTACAATTATTAGGATGAAATGTGCCTTGGCTGTTGCTAAAACTATTATCATAAAAATTATTGAAATAATTTATAGCCAATTCCTCTGAAAAATTTTCAATGGCTTCCTTAGTTACACCCAAAGCTTTTGCAACCTGTTCCAATTTATCGCCTTCAATCTTCTCAGACTGTTCAATTTTAGAAACCGCTTGTTGGCTAATACCCAGTTCTTCCGCCAAGGTCTCTTGTTTCATACCCCTTAGCTCTCTGATTCGGCTAATCTTTCTGCCGATGTGGTTTTGTTTTGTTGCTGTTTCCATAATCCAAATATAAGATTTTTTTCAAAAACTGTATGCTTGTAAAAAACAAATACATGTTGGTATTATACAAATGGTTTTAGTTCGGTACATGACACTTTTGCACTTAGTTTATGTAAAACCAAATGATTATGATAAACAAATTTAAAAAAGGATCAAAAAAGAAACACGGGATGAAACTTCAGGAGCTTAATAAAATTGCTCAAGAATATTTTACATTGCTTACACCAACACCTCAATGTTTCTATAGACAAGGGAACTACCTTGAATATGCTTATATCCGTAATTATGAAGAATTGGGATATACCTTAGAATCCATTTTAAATGTATGTATCATGGCATTGGACGGGTATGAACCGAACAATCAGAAAAGGGACATAAAAGAGGCACATACTCAATTGGCCGATGTGTTGGAGTTTGCCAAGAATTTAATTCCTCATGAAGAATTTGAGTTTTTGGACAAGTCCCGAAAATTACTGCTTACAAAGAATAAGGAACAATAGTTAAACCCAATTCAAATATAGGAGTCAATGTTCATTGGTTTGGAATTCAACATGTGTGTCTGTGGACACATTCTCGTTTGCTCCCGAAGGTCGCAAAATAAAAAGAGTATTTATGGGCGAAAGATAATCGCTTTGAGAATTCTTTATATTAGTTGAGTTTTAAAAGCCCCAACATCTATCGAGCTAATACTATGCAATGTTTTTGGGAATCTTGACCGAAATTCCCATTTTACTCTAAATTATTGCCTATTTATAAGGCTTACGGGACTTTTTACTCTAAAAACGAAATAAGCTGTATTTGACAAAGACTACAACAGTTCAATAGTTACTAAATCATACCAAAAGCTAGGAGTTTGCCGCAAATAAATACGATTTTAATGGGGTTTCAAGAGGTTTTGCCGCAAATCTGAAATAAATGCAATCATTTAAAATTTTTAAATTACTGATTTTAAGTGAAATATGAACCAGTAACATCGCGCAGCGTGTTACCCTCTTGCTTTACAAAACACGATTGGCAGAGCCTATCAAATTTTATAAACAACTTGATTAAAAAATCAGTTGCTTTTTTTTAAATGAAAAGCGTTCAAATTGTTTATCCTAGATAGTAAAAAACAATGATTGTCAGTAACGATCTATTAGGAATTATCCTTAACCCACATTTATAACGACAAGTTTAATAGATACTAAAAACCCTTTATTTGATAATAGGTAAAATTGATTGCCTTAAGTTTCTTTTCTAATAATTAAAATCTCGTCATTCTAACAATAAGACTATTATAAGTCCATTGGATACGTTATCAAAAAGTAATATATTACATACATAAACAATATAACTACAATTGGATTGGTATTTATTGTAGTTATACAATTGTTGTGTGCCATTTGGACCAAACTGAAACGTATTGATGATAAAATTGAAAAAATATTTAAATTCTTTAAACTTAATATCTGAAAGTTCCTGGAAAAAAATTGAGACTATTTTTGTCAAAAAACCACTAAATAAAGGTGATTATTTTATCAAAGAAGGACAAAAAGCAGTTAAAGTAGCTTTTTTACAAAAAGGAATAGTAAGAGCATTTTACAGAACAGAAAATGGCAAAGAATACAATAAACACTTCTTTACAAACCCTTCTTTCATTGGTGGATATAGCTCTTTAATTACTGGAAGAATAAATACAATTAACCAGCAAGCAATTACAGACTGTGAAATTATTGTAGCTGATTATGATAAATTCACATCATTATATTCTTCTTGTCCAGACGTTGAAACTGCTGCACGAAAATTGGCAGAATTAAGTTTTGTTGAGAAAGAGCAAAGAGAAATTGAAATTGTATTATTAGATGCCAGTGAAAGATACCTGCTTTTACGGGAACAGTTTCCAAATCTTGAACAGCTTATTCCTCAATATCATATAGCTTCATTTTTGGGTATTAGTCCGACACAACTAAGCAGAATCAGAAAAAAATTGTGAGTTAATAAATTTCTTTACATAGGTAAATGCCTATCTGTTTTTTCCATAATAATTTTGCACTAAATTTTAATAATAACAGCAAAAAGGTTTATGTATGAAACAGATAATGATTACTAAGAAGTTGACAATTTTATCTTTTACTTTATTTTTATTAAATGCAATTGCACTGGAAATAGGGGGCAGTTTTTTGTCAAACTATTCCAACTTGCCAAAACTTGATTTTCGACTTAGCGGTTATAATATTACCGAAGTAACCCAATATTTTAATCTTTTGGGTAACTCTGGGAGAGAAACTTATTTATGGCTCAACGTATTGGATACGCCTTTTCCTTTTGTGCTCGCTTTTTTTGGCTTTTGCTATTTTTCTTTTACGTGGAAAAAATGGAATATTAAAACCGTGTATTTTTTACTTATCACAGCTTCATTTTCTTTTATGATTTTTGATACAGTGGAGAATATTTCAATTTACAGTATGCTTAACTCATTTCCTGCGTTAAATACGAACATAATATCTATTTCAAGTTTGGCAACCCAAATAAAACTATACTCATTATTTGTAGTTTATGGAGCATTACCGATAACCTTGTTAATTTCAATAATACGCTATCAAAAAAACTGGAAAACAAATAAAAAATAATGAATTATTAAAATTGGATTAGAAATGAAATACACTATTCTAATACTGATAAGTACAACAGAAAATTGGTTAAGACTAACCAGAGAAGAAAGAAACAAATTTAACGAAACTTTCTTTGAGCCGTTGATGAAAAAATATAGCGAGTTTCTAAATGTTCGCCTATTTGATTCTGAAAGTACAAATGCAAAACATACTGATTTTATCATTATTGAAACATCTGACCTAAATCAATACTATTATTTTTGGGAAGAAGTTCGGGATAGTGAAATTTATACTGTACCATACTTCAAAGTAGATGATATAATAATTGGACAAGAAGGTGGATTTAAAGAATTTGAAAGAAATATGAATAAATAAAAACGGCACACAACAAAGTATAAAAATAATAGCCGAGATAGTAGAAAATATGAACATTATAAGCCCGCAAAAAATTTAGTTGTAACTTGAAAAATTCGAGTTCCGCAGTCGGCTACTATTCTTATGTGTGCCGAGAGTAACGAACGGCTGAAAATCGTTACGCAACTGTTTATAAGATGGTGGAGCCGATCCACCGGTGT
>NZ_JAAKGI010000007.1 GCF_011762485.1 Yeosuana marina | reverse complement strand
CCTTTCCGAACAGAGAAGTTAAGCCCGTTAGCGCCGATGGTACTGCATTTGTGGGAGAGTAGGTCGTTGCCTTTTTTGGAAACCCTTCATAGTAATATGAAGGGTTTTTTGTTTTTATAAACTTTTTAATTATAAATATAGACGGACTTTAAATATAATACTTGCCTATAGCTGATGGTTGTAAGAGCGATAGAAACGACATCCTTTTTATGCTTAACGTCACAAGCATTACTCAAACTCAAAGCATCCGGCATGAAAAGATATAGTGGATAGCGCGGTTTTTAAATCATTTAAAAACTTGCCATTAATCGATTTTAATTTTATAAAATACAACAATCAGTTATTTAAGTATTAAAAATGAATGCGTTTTTGTTTTATAAAGAAATTAATTGATGGTTTAATAAGTAAGTATGTTGATTAATGTAAATAGAGTTAAATACTCCTTATTGCTCATGGATGCTCTAGTGATATCCCATTTGTTCTTAATTAGGAATACGTTTAGCTTTGCGAAATAGAGAGCGACACATAATTTTACTGGTTTTTAATGCTGCTAACTAAGTTAAGGTGATTGATTAAAGATTCAGTTAGAATAATTTGAATTGTTCTAAAGGATTTTTCATTTTTTATAAAAAACTGAATCTTAGTTTACTTTATTTATAAGTTTTACATCAGTCTTTTTTACTTTTAATTTTAGTAAAAAGGACGCCATAATAAAATATAGCAGAGTTAATCCCCATAATTTATACCATTCAGACGAAATTTCGATAAATGATGCTTTCATTTGAGTTAATTTTACAAATCCTTCGATTCCGTGAGTTGATGGTATTAATTGAGCTATAATTTGGTAAAATTCTGAAAAACCTTCTGAAGGGAATGACAATCCACTTAACATTAAAGAAGGAATGGATGTTAGAACTATAAAAAGAAGGGAATCTTCTCTTCTCTTAAAAAATGAACTGATAACTATACCTAAAAAGACAACTGAAAATACATAGGGAATTATAAAAATATAAACGGTTATTAATGATGATCTAATTGGAATTGAAAATAGTGTATAAATAATTCCAATTTGAATAGGAATAATTATTAAATAAAGAAATGTATATAATACAGCTTTTCCTAATAACACAGGAATGGTTCCTCCTTTATGTGCTAATCTGGGGAAGTGAGATTCCACACTGCGGTCTTCATTACGAGTTCCGTTTATTAAGCCAATTCCCATTAATAGTACTAATTGAATAATTAATGCCGTTAGCATGGGTATTAAATAAGTAGCGTATCCTCCTGATATATTAAATAAACTATTACTAACAGATTTAATTGGTGTGTAATTTTCAACAGCTTGTTTGTATGTCATTCCTTTTGAAATATCTTTTTTTATAATTATTCCTGCATTAAAATAACCGTTAATAGTGGTAACGGTTCCTAATACCTTCTTATAGAATAGCATATTAGAGGCATCAGAAAAAGTTGTTATTGTAACTTGTTTTCCACTTTTTATGTTTTTTTCAAAATCATGAGGAATAATAATTACACCTTTAATTTCATTTTCATAATGAGCAACTTTAGCTTCTTGTAAATCGTTATAATTGGAGTTAGCTTCCAACCCATCACCTGAATTTAACATAGCAATATAATCTCGACTTAACTTTGAAGCATCCTGGTTTACTATACCTACAGGTACTTTTTCAACAACTTGATTTGAATAAACAAAGGTGTAAGCTACAAGAATTAAAAGAGCAATTGATAGAAAAACTCCAATGATTGCCTTATCATTTTTAATAGCATTCCATTCTGTATTAATTGAATTCCAAAATGAAATCTTTGATCTGTGATATGACTTTATGATCTTTTTCATAATTAGATTCTATGGTTAAATTCACCTTTTAGAAAGAGTTTAGTGAGTTTATGCCAAGAAAAAAGAATTGGTAACACACAAAGAAGTATCAGAGCTAAAATTGCTCTAAGTGAGTAATACACTGGAAATCCTTGTTGAGATTGTTCCATAAACAATTTGAAAAAATGTGTAAAAGGAAAAATTTGACTTATCCATTGTATAATCACAGGCATAGAAAAAATGGGAAACGTAATTCCTGAAAAAGATAAACTAATGGCGGCAAACCCAGAACCAATTGTTAATGCTTCTCTAAAACTATTGCTTAACGACACAAATAATAATCCGAAAAATTGACTCGAAATAATCAATAAAATCAATCCAATTAATAAAGCAGGTTTGCTTCCGTTTAAAGGAAAATCTTGCCATACAAACATGGAGTAATACATGATTAACCCAACAAAAAAGAACCATAGTGTATAAGGTAAAATTTTACCAAAAAGGATGGGGCTTAATTTTTCATTAGAAATTCGTAATAATTGTTTGCCTTTACTATATTTTAAATCATTTCCAAAACAATAGATGGTAGTTAAAATTATTATTATTTGAAGAAAGTATGCTACAAAACCAGAATTTAGATAATACGAATAATTGGTATAAGGATTGGATAATACATGATTTTCTAAATTAACAGGTTGATAATTTATGATTGCTTGCTGAAATGAAACACCTTTTGCAAGTTGTTTTTTAACAAATATTTGTCCTGATATTGTTCCAATAACTTTACTGAAAGCTTTAAACTCTAACCCACCAGGTAGCAAAACATTGTTATTATACTGATTTAAAATAGTTACTTGTTTCCCGTTTTTTAAATCTGCTTCAAAACCTTTTGGAATAGTAACTAATCCATAAATTTCTCCTTGTCGGATTAATGATTCTCCTTCTTGCTGATTAATTAATGATTGATTAATTTGTAATTCAGGAGTAGCATCTAATTGAGAAATAATATTTCTTGATGTTGCCGAATTATCTAAATCAATTACAGCAAATGGTAAATCTCGTGCCACCCCAATTTTTAATAAACTAGAAAAGAACAGAAATGAAACAAATGGTAATATGACTGCAAAAACAAGTATCGTTTTACTATTTAATAGTAATGCTACTTCTCTTTTTGCTATACGTAGCATTGGTTTCATATTATTTTTTAAATTGTGAATAGTCTATTAATACACTCATTCCAGGTCTAAGATCATCCTGCTTATTTACAGGAGAAGCTTTAATTTCAAAGGTTCTAATATCAAAGTCCCCAGTAGATTTTGTAGCATTCCAAGTTGCATACTCTCCCAATGGTGCTATGTAATAAACTTTAAATTTTATTTTTTTGTATTCTAGGGCAGGAATGGTAGCTTCAAATTCAGTATCCTTTTTAAATTTAGATAAATAGGTTTCTTTTATGTTGATAACAGAATAACTATTAGTTAAATCTACCAAATGAGCAACAGGATAACCAGCTGGAATTAATTCGCCTTCTTCAGGCAAAAAATTTATAACTTCAGCATCAATAGGAGCTGTTATCATGGTTTCATTTTTATAGTCTTGAACTTCATTTAATGCACCAGTGGCTTGTTGCACTAATGCTTCTGCAGCTGCTATATCTTCTTTTCTAGCTCCTTTTGAAGCCATTTGAAACATACTTAGTGCAGCTTCCTGATCGTTTACTGCAGCCTTCATTTTTGCAAAGACTTCATCTTTGTGCTGTTCAGATACTAATCCGTCTTTAAATAAATTATCAATTCTGCTATAGGTTTTTTTCAGAACATTAGCTGCGGCGGTTGCTTTATTATACTGACTTTTAGCTGCTTTTATTTCTTCAATTCTTGCACCATTTGATGCTTTATTTTTTTGTGCGGTAGCTGCTTGTTGTGCTCCCAATGCTTGCTGTTCTTTCGCTATTATTTCAGGACTTTCTAATACAGCTAATAATTGACCTTTTATAACACTGGCACCTTCTTGAACCTCAAATGTTTTAATTCTTGTTGGTATTTTTGAAGAAAGATATATTTCTTTAGCTTCAATTCTACCTTGTAGCACTAGAGCTTTTGGTTTTGCTAATAACCATACACCAGTTAATACCAAAATAGCAATAAGGATAATACTTATAGCTGATTTTATGAGTTTTGGATTTTTCATTTTTTTAATGTTGATTTAAGAATAATTCTGTTTTCCCTATAAGTACCATAAGCTCACCGTAAGCAATATTGTATTCATAAAGAGCTTTTATTTTATTCAGTTGTATTTCTGATAATTTTAATGTAGCATCAACGACTTCTATTGAGGTTCCTGTGCCTTCTTCAAAAGCACGAGTACGCATAAATTTTAATTTTTCAGCATAGGTTTCATTTGTTTCTAAGCTTTCAAACTGTTCTAATTCTTTTTGCATTGTATTGAATAATTTCTCAGAATAGGTAGTTAAATTTAATTTTGCTTGTTTATCAATGGCAGTAATTTGGTCTATTTTTAATTGCGAAGCTTTTATTTTATGTTCTCTTTGAAAACCATTAAAGATTTCCCATTTCGCCCCAATACCAACAAACCATTTTGTGTTTTCCGCTAACGGCAAATTGTCGGTATAGGGTATATAGTTACCAAAAACACCTATACTTGGGTAATAATTACTTTTTTCTAGTTTTACTCCAATTTTTGCCAAATTTTTATTTTTCTCTATGGTTTTAAGTTTAGTATTACCCAATAGTAGGTCATATTTAAAATCTTCAAAAGAATTTACAATTGTTGGTTTATTAAAGGTTGTTGAAATTTGAGAGATATCATTTATACCTATAGTATTTTTTAAAGCAGTAGTTGCAAGAGCAACATCTTTTTGAGCTCCCTTTAATTCGGTTTCAGCATTTGAAAGGGCCACTTTTGCATTTAATGTTTCAACTTCTGCTATTATACCGTTTTCGTAAAACTTTAATGCCTGGTTGTAATGAAGTAAAACAGTTTCATAAACTTGTTGTCTTACCTTTTTAACTTCTTTGGCTAGTTTTAACTTAAAATAGTAATCTATTAATTTTACGGTTAATTCATCTTTTGTTAATTGAGAATGGTTTTCAGCAATATCTACTTTAATTTTAGTGACTTTATTGTAGTTATTAATTTTTCCTCCTGCTGATAGAGGCATGGATATTCCGACGGTTGCAAATGCTAAATTTTTTTCTTGTAATGTAAAATCCCAATTTCCTAAAATAGCAGCAGGATTTGGAATACTTAACAAACCACCAACCATATTTCGTGTAGAATTCAAATCTAGGTTAATATCGTTGTCTAATCTAAGATAAGTAGCCGATGCGTTTATAGTTGGATATCTTAACCCTTTTGCAGCTTTATTTTCTTCTTCTTTTTCTTGTACTTCAAAATTGGAAGCTTTTATATCTCCATTATTTTCTAACATCATCATATGTGCGTCTTTTAATGTTATTTCTTGAGCACTAATTATGTTATTTGTAATAATAATTAGAAAAATTAAAAATTTATATTTCGAAAAAAAACTATTAGTTTTAAATAGTGTATTCATTATTGAGCTTTTAATATTTTCATTATATTTTTTGTTAAGAATGTAACATCTTCGTCTATAGATTCTTGCAAGTCGAAAATGTTTTTTCGTTTAAAATTTAGATAATTAATTGAATAAAGGAATAAGTGATAGTATAGTTGATACAAACTTATTGATTCTGATATTTCTCCTGATTTTCGGCCTATTTCATGAATCTTGGCAATAACATCCAATCCTTTTGTTTTTAACTCTTCAGTAAGTGAAAAGTTTTCGTTGTGAAGTAACTGATAATAAAATTGTGAAGCAATGGGTTCATTAATGTAGTATACAATTCTATTTTGTATGAATGATTTGATCAAATGTTCAATTTTGGTATGATTGAATGCAAGTAAAAATGAAATCTCACTATAAATAGAATCCATCTTTTCATAATATAATTCATTTATTAATTCCTGTTTGCCAGCATAGATACGATATAGGTAGCCTCCACTAACTTCGGCATTTTTGGCTATCATTGCTATTGTAGTTGATTCTATACCATGTTGAACAATAGAAAGCATAGTAGCCTCTTTTATTCTTTTAATTTTATTTTGATCTATTTTTCTAGCCATAATGATTATTATTTTACACGATGCAAATATATGAATAAATATTCATTCATTTATAAATATGAATCTTTATGATGAAAAATACTTGCTTGATGTTTGTCTAATTTTTCCTTAAGAAGTTATTTTTGTTTATGTTTTAATTGAAATTTTTTTAGATAATTTAATGTAAGAATTACATCCTTTTTAGACTAAGTAATCCATAGTTTTAATATTCACATTATTTCGTTATTTTCGTTTTATGGATATAATTATTCAGTCTACCTTAAAAACACTTTATAAATCTAAATTTTTATTAGAAACGCTATCAGATAATGATTTTTGTGATTGTTCGGTATCTCCTTATTATTCAAGTGTAGGTTCACATATACGACATATATTAGATTTCTATGATTGTATATTAAATATGGATTCTGAAAGGCGTATTGATTTAACAGCAAGAAATAGAAATAAGGACGTAGAAAGTTGTTGCATTCTAGCAGCAGAGTACTTAAATAAGATTATTAATCAACTTACTAATATTGATTATAATTTTGATGAGATAGTTACTGTTATCGATGATTTGGGTACAGGAAAAATTGAAATGTCTTATACTTTGGCAGCGGTATTGTCTCAAGCCAATAGTCATACTATACATCATTATGCTATAATAAATTATATATTAGATGGCTTAGAGATATCAATGGCTGATTCAGATTTTGGATATAATCCTACAACTCCAAAGCGTGCTAAATTAAATTAGATTTAAGATTTATTTTTTTTAAATATACTATCTAATATGGTATTGATTCCCTTAAATGCTAGAAAAATAGCAAGAATAGATAAAACTCCTGCGGCAATTAAAATTGGAATATAAAGAGGCTTATCTTGATTAATGCCTGCTACATAAAAAAGGCTAGGACCAAAAAACATACAAATTAATGATAGCCCCATTATTTTAAGGCCTTTTACTAAAACATCCTTATCTGTTTTATCTGTATCCATTGTTGTAATTTTCAATAGCTGATCGTACATTTCCAAATATATCTAATAATTTTTTGGCTTCTTCTTCTGCGATGTGAAGTTCAGTCATAATCATTTTTGTACCTCGATTTACAAGTTTATTATTGCTAAGTTGCATATCTACCATTTTATTTCCTTTGATTCTGCCTAATTGAATCATAGTAGTTGTTGTTATCATGTTTAGCACTAATTTTTGTGCTGTTCCTGCTTTCATTCTAGAACTACCAGTAACAACTTCTGGCCCCACAACAACTTCAATAGGAAATTGAGCGGTTTTGGATAATGGACTATTATAATTATTAGTAATACAACCTGTAATGATATTGTTTTTATTGCAGGAATCAAGAGCCCCTATTACGTAAGGAGTAGTCCCGGAAGCAGCAATGCCAATAACAACATCTTTTTCGTTGATGTCATGAGATTTTAAATCTTTCCAGCCTAAGTCAATGGAATCTTCTGCAAATTCAACAGCTTTTCTGATAGCACTATCTCCACCGGCAATAATTCCTATAACTAAATCATAAGGTACACCAAAAGTTGGAGGGCACTCTGAAGCATCTAAAACGCCTAAACGACCACTCGTTCCAGCTCCGATATAAAATAATCGACCACCTTGCTTAAGTTGATAGACTACTTTTTGAATTAATTTTTCAATTTGAGGTAACGCTTTTTCTACTGCTAAAGGAACCGTTTTGTCTTCTTTATTTATGCTTACTAATAACTCATTAATACTCTTCTTTTCAAGATGATTATATTTAGAATCTAGTTCAGTTGTCTTGATAAAATCCATAGTTCAAAAATACACTTTTTTTACATTATGTATGTGCTAGAATTGCTTGTTTGACCATTATTTTTATAAGAGATTAAATAAAGAAAGAGTAGTAATTTATAATGTAATTATTTAAGAAAATGAGGTGCAAGTTTATTGAACTGTATATATATATTCATCTACTTGAGATGCCCTAAAATATCCTAGAGGAAAATTTTTAGGATTTGTTTGATTAATGCAGTTGCCTTTAACCGTTACAGGCTGTGTTTCAAAAGGGCCACCACCTTCTTCGCTATTTTGCTGTAATAAAATAAACATATAGTTGTAGAACTGTTTTGAAACTCCATAGTTGCGAATAGTTACATCATCACCCGTTGTTAAATCTTCTTCGGTATAAAACCCAAACATTTCGTTACCGTTTGTAAATTCATCTTTATAAACCTCTAGACTTGGTATTACAGGAATATTACTTATGAATTCAAAGAAATAATAATTTTCTTCATCTTCTGGATCTTTGTAAAAAGCTTTTAGTTCGGTTTCATTACCAGAGAAACCTCCGTCAAAATTTTGTTCTACATAATCAATATTAGCAACAGGTTTAAGAATTTCTGAAGCTGTATAAGTTTCTTCTTGATAAACGACTGTTAAGTTGTAAGTTTCATTTAAAACAGGAATAAAACTATTATTTTTATAAATACCAGTAGTACCTTCTTCAACAAAATTAAAGACATTATTGTTTGAGTCTGTAATTTGAATTTGTGCACCATTAGCTGAAGGAACAGAATTATTAAAATAAGGAGCTGTTAAACTAAGTTTTATGGATTGTTCATTACCCGTAGTTCCTTTAAACCAATTAATAGAGGCATCAATAACTAATCTTGGATTTTCTGAAGGAACAGCAACATCTATAACATCTTCGCATGATATTATGAATAATGAAAGGAATAATATGTAGATAAGTCTTTTCATTTTTTTAAAACTTAAAATTATAGGATACAGATGGAATAGCTCCAAAAATAGATAATCGTATCGCTTCATTATTACCTGTATTTCTGTTTTCCCTAAACGTGATAGATGAGGCGTTTTTTCTGTTATAAACATTATAAACACCAAATACCCAATAACTCTGATATCCTTTGTTTTTATTTGGTTTTGGTGTGTAATTAAATGATAGGTCCAGACGATGATAGGATGGAAGCCTGCTTGAATTTCTATCACTAAAATTAGCAATACTTAATCCGTTATATTCATATTGGCCAACAGGATACGTAGTTGGTTGTCCTGTTTGAAACAGGAAATTTGAGTTAAGTTCCCATTTATCATTCAACTTATAATTTGCAGTCAACGAAATGTCGTGGGTTTTATCATAAGGCGTATAGTACCAATTGCCATTATTAATACCAATTTCATTAGGTGTTCTACCTTTAGTTTGTTGCTGAGATTTTGATAAGGTATAGGATAACCACCCTTTTAGATTTCCTTTGTTTTTTCTAAATAACAATTCAAGACCATAAGCACGAGCTTTACCATTTAATATAACTTGCTCAATCGCTTCATTAGCAATTAAATCAGCTCCATCAATATAATCTATTCGGTTTTTTATAGTTTTATAAAAGCTTTCTAGCTCTAATGAATACATATCATTATTAAAATTTTTAAAATACCCAATAGCTATTTGATCTAGTAATTGGGGTTTAATGTATTTTCCACTAGGCGCCCAAACATCCAAAGGAGTTGGAGAACTAGTGTTAGATAATAAATGTAAATATTGACTCATTCTATTATAGCTAGCTTTAATTGAAGATTCACTATTTAGTTGATAAGCTAAAGAAATTCTGGGCTCTAAATTATAAAAAGCCTTAATAACATTACTCCGTTTAAAAGTATCGGTACCAATAGGGTCAGCTTTTTCATAAATCTGTAAATCCTCATTAAAATTAACTGCTTTGTTATTCGCATATATATTGAGTTCATCTTGACCTAATCGTAAAAAAGAACTCAAGCGTAAACCATAGGATAATTGCAATTTATTAGATATTTTTTGCTCAATATCAAAATAAATAGCATTTTCAAACGCATATTTGTCTGTAAGTTTATAGGGGTTTATGCCTGATGTATCTGATGAGGGTTGAATATTTCCTGGATTAAATTTGTAATAAATACTGTTTAAACCATAAAACAATTTAAAATTATTATTAAGATAATGTTTGAAATCGTATTTAATATTGAAATTTTGAATACCTGAATCCCAGTTAAATTCAACAAAACCCAAATTTAAACCGTAATAGTAATCTGAATAGATTAACGATAGGTTTGAGAAAAGTTTATCAGAATATAAGTGGTTCCATCTAAAATTCAACACCGTATTACCATAGGTATTTTCAAAGCTATTATTAATATTAAATACGTCTCTACCAAAATAACCAGACAAATAAATATTGTTGTTATCATTCAGTTTATAGCTCAATTTCGTGTTTAAATCATAGAAATATGCTACATTATTAACATCAAAAAGCGGCAAAAATAAATGGGCGTATGATGATCTGCCACCAAAAAGAAATGATCCTTTTTCTTTTTTTATAGGACCTTCAACGAGCAGTCTACTCGCTACAAAACCAATACCTCCATTAACATGAAAATCATTACTATTTCCTTCTTTTTGGTAAATATCTAAAACCGAAGAAACGCGACCACCATATCGGGCTGGAATTCCTCCTTTATATAATTTTAAGTCTTTGATTGCATCCGGATTAAAAACAGAAAAAAGGCCAAATAAATGCGATGAATTATAAATAGTAGCTTCGTCTAATAATATTAAATTCTGGTCTGCCGCTCCACCACGTACATTAAATCCTGAAGAGTTTTCGCCAGCATTTGAAATACCCGGAAGCAATGTTATAGCTTTAACAACATCAGCCTCTCCTAAAATTGTAGGTAATTGTTTAATTGTTTTGGCAGTTAGTGCATTTACACTCATTTGTGGTGTAGATATATCTAACTTTTCAACATTTTCTGTAATAACGACTTCATCTAAATTTTCTAAAGATTCTTGAAGCTGAAAGTTTTGTGTAATATTATCAGACAGATTGATAGTTTTTTTAAGACTGTTAAAGCCTAAATAACTAACAATAATGTCATAGGTTCCTTTTGGAAGTGTGATAGAATAAAAACCATATTCATTCGTTGAAGTTCCGGTTTTTAGTTCAGATATAATAATATTAACACCTATGAGTGTTTCGTTACTTTCTTCGTTTGAAACAGTACCACTTAAAGTAAATTTTTCTTGAGCATGTAATAATTGACCACTCAAAAATAAACCCAATAACAAATAGGGTAATATGTATTTCATTAATAGCAATTTTTTTGTAAAAATATTAAAAAAAAACTCCTACATAGGAGCTTTTTTATAATTATATTAGTAAGTTTTAAAAAATTATACTATTAAATGTCTTACTAGGTCTCATACTTTCAGTGACTAGTTTTTCATTTGGAAGATAGTATCCTCCAATATCAACTGGTGATCCTTGAGCCTCATTTAATTCCTTAATAATTTGATTTTCATTATCAGCTAATTCCTTGGCAACTTTACTAAAACTCTCTTTCAATTCAGTATTATCATTTTGTGCCGCCAAGGCTTCTGCCCAATATAAAGCTAAATAAAAATGGCTTCCTCTATTATCTAATTCACCAACATTACGAGACGGTGATTTTTTATTATCTAAAAACTTATCTGTTGCTTGGTCTAAAGTGTCAGCAAGGATAAGAGCCTTTTTGTTATTATGCTTTTCTCCTAAAAATTCAAGTGAAACAGCCAAAGCTAAAAATTCACCAAGGGAATCCCAGCGTAAATGACCTTCCTCTAAAAATTGGTCAACATGTTTAGGAGCAGAACCGCCAGCGCCAGTTTCAAACAAACCACCTCCATTCATTAAAGGAACAATGGATAACATTTTTGCACTGGTTCCAACCTCTAATATTGGAAACAAATCTGTTAAATAATCACGTAATACATTTCCTGAAACAGAAATAGTGTCTTTCCCTTCTTTAAGTCTTTTACAGGTATATGTGGTCGCTTCTATTGGAGATAAAATTTTAATATCTAGACCTTCTGTATTGTGTTTCGGTAAATATTTGTTTACCTTTTTTATAAGTTCTTTATCATGAGCTCTTTTACTGTCTAACCAAAAAACAGCAGGTGTGTCAGTAGCTCTTGCTCTACTTACTGCTAATTTTATCCAATCTTGAATAGGAGCGTCTTTAACTTGACACATTCTCCAAATGTCTCCAGCTTCAACAATGTGTTCCAGTAAAACTTTTCCGTTATCATCAATAACTTTAACAACCCCATCTGATTTTATTTCAAAGGTTTTATCATGAGAGCCATACTCTTCTGCTTTTTGAGCCATAAGTCCAACGTTAGGCACTGTTCCCATGGTTGTTGGATCAAAGGCGCCATTTTCTTTACAAAAATCTATAGTTGCTTGATATATGCCTGCGTAACTACTGTCTGGAATAACAGCCTTAGTATCTTGAAGTTTTCCTTGAGCATTATACATTTGTCCTGAAGTACGAATCATTGCAGGCATTGAAGCATCAACAATTACATCACTGGGGATATTTAAATTGGTAATGCCTTTATCTGAATTAACCATTGCCAAAGCAGGCCTGTTTTTAAGAGCTAATTCAATATCTGCTTCAATTTCCTCACGCTTAACTTCTGGTAATTCTTGAATTTTAGATAATAAATTTCCAAATCCATTGTTCGCATCTACATTTAAACTTTTTAAGACTGATGCATGTTTTTCAAATACTGAAGCAAAAAAGACTTTTACTGCATATCCAAAAATAATAGGGTCAGAAACCTTCATCATAGTTGCTTTCATATGTATAGAAAACAACACATTTTTTTCTTTTGCGTCTGCTATCTGTTCTTTTAAAAATGCCAATAATGCATTTTTACTCATGACGGTTGCATCAATAATTTCATCTTTTATAATAGATAAATTATTTTTTAAAATGGTTTTGTTTCCATTGGCGTCGTGATGTTCTATAGTTAAATTAGTAGCGGCTTTTAATGTTAAAGATTTTTCGTTGTGGGCGAAGTCTCCTTTGGTCATTGTGGCTACATGAGTTTTTGAATCTTTGCTCCACGCACCCATGCTATGTGGATTTTTTCTAGCATAATTTTTAATAGCCTTAGGAGCACGTCTATCAGAATTCCCTTCGCGTAATACAGGGTTTACTGCACTACCTTTTACTTTGTCGTAAGCTGTTTTTATAGCTTGTTCTTCATCGTTTTTTGGAGTGTCTGGATAATCAGGTAATGCGTATCCTTTTGATTGTAGCTCTTCAATGGCTTCTTTTAATTGAGGAATTGAAGCACTAATATTTGGTAATTTGATGATGTTAGTATCAGGTTTTTTAACAAGTTCGCCTAATTCAGACAGTGTGTCAGAAACTTTTTGGTCTTCAGATAATAATTCAGGAAAATTTGCTAAAATTCTTGATGTTAGAGAGATGTCTTTGGTTTCAATAGTAATTCCAGAAGATTTAGTAAATGATTTTACTATTGGTAAAAATGAATGTGTAGCTAAAGCAGGGGCTTCGTCAGTTTTTGTATAAATAATTTTAGGCATTGTTGTCTCTCTATTTATTTAATTATTGTTTGTTAAGAAAATAAGCAAAAAATGTTCATATTTTTTGCTTTGCGAATATACAAAATTTGACTTTTTAAAAAAGATTATTACTCAATGAAGTATAATAAAAATGGCTAGATTAAGAAAAAAGGATAAATAGTATCGATATGAAGAATTATTTACTGAAAATAACAGTAATCAATAAAAAAAACAAAAGCCATATCACTGTAGAATTTAATCTACTCTGACATGGCTTTCTTTGAAATAACCCACATGATCTATTAGCATTTCTACTAAATCAATTTAAACTTTCATTCAAATCTTTTCAATTCAAGTTTTGTTATTTCAATGAAACATTTTGTGATGTAATTTTCAATATGCATTGACCTATTACCAAAATGCCTCAGTTTAATTGTTTTTTTTGATATTAGTTATCTTCCTTTCGTTTTCACGTTGAGTTAACTCCTAATATTGCTTTATTTACAACTTTCACTTTCGATTCAGTTGATTTTTAAGCTTTCAACCGTACTAGTTGCCAGCTACTTTCGTGTCTGGGACTTTTTACAGTGTCATGGTTCTCTGCTCACACACGCTTACACGTGGCGCATCCAAACCTCAAAAAACAATTATGTATAAAGAACGTTACTTCATTTAGAATTTAATACAAATTCACTTTTGAAATGAAAACAACTTAGAGCTGTTATTAAATTCTTTAGCTAAGATAGAGTAACAAACTAAAAAAACAAATTTTATAAGGTGTTAGATATCAACTTTTTATAAACTAGAGTTATTAACAATTGTTCATAAAAAAAAGCCTTGAATAATTTCAAGGCTTTTTTGTGTCTGCAAAAAGCAGAAATAACTTTTATTAGTGTCTACGTTCTTTGATTCTTGCTTTTTTACCAGTAAGATCTCTAAAGTAGAAAATACGTGCTCTACGTACTTTACCTCTTTTGTTAACTTCAATTTTTTGTAAAGCCGGTAAGTTGATAGGGAAGATACGCTCTACACCAACGGTTCCAGACATTTTTCTAATAGTAAAAGTTTCAGTAGATCCTGATCCTCTTCGTTGTATAACTACACCTCTAAAAAACTGAGTACGTACTTTTTCGCCCTCTCTAATTTCATAGTATACAGTAATTGTGTCTCCAGCTCCAAACTCTGGAAAGTCTTTTTTTGCTACAAATTCGTCTTGTACAAATTTCACTAAAGATTCCATATCTTTAAATTTAAATGGTTGATTCAGAACAACATTCACGATTCTCGCCAGAGGTTAACCCGAAATTGGGTGCAAAGATAATTATTAATTAATAATTGGCAACTAATCAATTGTAATTTTAATTAAAAAAATTGTAACATTCTTTTGTAATACCTAGAATACCACATACAATTAAAACTATAATTCCAAAGTAAATTTCAATATTAAAGGATTTTAGCATATAATCATCTCTTTTGTGCTTTCTCTCTTTTGATTTAAGAGTATAAAGACTTATTCCTAATACTAATAATAAAATGTAAATAGTTAAATTAAGAAAATCCATAACATTTACTCATCCAACAAATCGGGTCGCCTATCTTTAGTTCTTTGGTAAGCTTGTTCTTCACGCCATTTTTCAATCTCTGGAAAGTTACCACTAAATAACAATTCTGGTACTTTCATACCTTTATACTCGCGTGGTTTTGTGTAAATAGGAGGCGCTAATAAATTGTCTTGAAAAGAATCGGTTAGGGCAGAGGTTTCATTACCTAAAACACCAGGGATTAAACGGATAATCGCATCGCAAAGCACGGCAGCTGCCAATTCACCACCAGACAATACATAATCGCCAATAGATATTTCACGGGTTATAAAATGATCACGAACACGTTGGTCGACACCTTTGTAGTGTCCGCATAAAATAATGATGTTTTCTTTAAGTGAAATTTGGTTTGCAATTCCTTGTTTTAAAGTCTCACCATCAGGCGTCATATAAATAACTTCGTCATAATTACGTTCTGCTCTTAAAGCTGATATACATTTGTCAATGGGCTCAATCATCATAACCATTCCTGCACCACCACCAAATTGTGTGTCGTCAACCGATTTGTAATTATCAGTTGTATAGTCTCTTAAATTATGAAAATGTACTTCTACCAAATTAGCTTCGATAGCACGTTTTAGAATGGAAGCTTCAAACGGGCTTTTAAGTAATTCGGGTAGAACAGTTATAATATCTATGCGCATGGTCTTATAAATAGATTGCAAAGATAATGGAATTGTTTTGGAGATTTTTATTGAATTTATAAAAGTGTATAGTTTATTTCGATGGATTTTTAATATAAAAAACGCGAATTAAAAATCCGCGTTTCAAATGAAAAAAATATTAATGTTATTAGGCCATATGAACGGCATACTTGTTTTCATAAATTTCTTCAATTAGTTTAGCACAAAAAGCTGGAATATCTTGCGGGTTTCTACTTGTAATCAGTCCTTGGTCAACAACTACTTCTTCATCCATCCAATGGGCTCCAGCATTTTCTAAATCTTTTTTTATGGAAATGTATGAGGTCACTTTATGGCCATTTAAAACACCAGCATCAACTAGTAATGATGGGCCATGGCAAATGGCGGCTAATGGTTTACCTTGATTAAAAAACGATCTAATAAAAACAATTGCTTTTTTGTTCTTTCTTAGAGTGTCTGGATTTAAAACACCACCAGGCAACATTAAGGCATCATAGTGGCCTTGAGTAACTTGGTCTAAAGTCTTGTCTACAGTATAGGGTGTACTCCAGTTATTATTTGCCCAAGATTTTATGGAGCCTTCCTGTTCTGAAATAATGTCAACTTGAATTCCAGCTTCTTCTAAAGCTTTTTTAGGGTCTCTCAATTCACTTTCTTCAAAGCCATTAGTTGCAAGAATAGCAACGCGTTTGTTCCTTAAATTTTCCATTTTTTAAAGTTTTAAATTTATAATTTGTTTACTTGAAATTACTATAAATAAAAATCTTAAATAACTTTAAAAAACAGTTTAACTTGAGTTTAATATGAAGTGTTAAAGGTGTCAAAAATGAACGTTAAAAAACACGTTAAATTAACATTTTTGATAAAAATAAATTAACTGTTGACATTTAAAACTAAATCTGATCATAAAAAAAATCTGCAAGAGGTCTTACAGATTTTATGATATTATTTACGAAAAAATCTTATTTGCTGTTTTTAGATGTTTTTTGTTTGTTAATTTCATCCTGCAATTGGCGTCTTACTTTTTGTTCGCGCTCTAAAGCAGTTTTTCTGTGTTCTTCAAATTCTTCTTCCATTTCGGAAAGTGCTGATTTAGCCTCTTTAGTAACTTTATTACTATTATTAAACTTATAAACAAATAACAGGAATAACCCCAATAATCCTGCTATAATGGTCCACATGAGCCCGTTATAGCCCGTTTTACTCATTTGTATACCAAATAATGACATACTATTTTTTTCGGAATTAGTTTTATCTAAAGCAATTTGTGTATTGGAAAGGTTCGTTTTTAAGTCGTCTATTTCTTTTTTTTGATTAGAAACAATTGTCTGCGTATCTAATAAGTCTTTATGAACCGCTTTTAACGAGTCTAAAGTATGTGCTTTTAGCTCATTTAGCCAAAAACTCTTGGTGACCTTATATGATTGACCTCTTTCGTCTCTCCAGCTGCTAGATTTTTGAATAACATATTCAAATTGATTGTTTATAGTGCCGCTATCCAATGAAAGTGGTTCTTCTTCTTGGTCTGTTTGTGAAAAAGCACTCAAAGTATTTAGGCATAAAAATACCAAGACTGCTAAAGTTTTTATATAATTCATGGTAGGTTTGATTTTTGTATTAAAAATAATGTTACGAAGTTAAAAAATATAGTTAAGTATTTGGTTTAAAAATTAACAAAAAGCCTCACTATATACGGCTAAAATATATACGGTAGGTGTAAAAGTTTGGATGTTTATTTTTTTAAATAGATATAGCGTCAAATTTTTGATAATATATTTTATGCTTTTGGCAATTTAATAACTAAAACTAGTTCATTGTTAAACCAAAGATTTATTTAAAAAATAACCCTCTTTGATTTTCTTCAAAGAGGGTTAAATTAATTTAGATTATTTACAGTTATTATCTAAAATTATAGCGTTCTTTTTCGCCATTTGTATTAATAAGTTCAATTCTTAAAGGATCATAAGACGATCTGTTTTTAATAATTTTTTGCGCATCATCAACAGTTTCTATTTTTTCATCGTTAATAGCTGTAATAATAGAGCCTTCTTTAACACCATTATTTATCCAATAATCAGCATATTTACTATCTAATTGAACAATTTTAATACCATTAGAAACTTTAAATTTCTTTAAATCTTCCTTTTTAGCATTTTTTACTTGACCAACCATTGGCAAGGTAAAGGTGTTGTTTTTTGTTAACACAACGGACAGTGTTTTTGAACTTCCATCTCTCAGTAGTACAACATTTACAACATCATCAGGACGTTTTGTACTTAAATGCCCACTTAAATCTGAAAATTTTGAAATTTTTAAACCGTCAATTTCTTTAATAATATCACCGTTTTTAATACCTGCTTTTTCTGCTCCAGAATCTTCCATGACACTTTGAACATAAAAGCCTTCCGTTTCATCAATACCAATTTCTTTGGCAAAAGCACTGTTAAGAGCGCCGCCGGTAACACCTAAAACACCATTTTGAACATTACCATACTCCATAATATCTTCAATTACTTTTCTTGCAATATTGCTTGGTACCGCAAAAGAATAACCTATATAAGATCCTGTCTGTGATGTAATAGCAGTATTGATACCTATTAGTTCGCCTTCAGTGTTTACCAATGCGCCACCAGAATTACCAGGATTTACGGCAGCATCTGTTTGAATAAACGATTGGGTGTGATTTCCTGAAGGGTCTAAGCTTCTTGATTTAGCACTTATAATACCTGCTGTTACTGTAGAAGTTAAATTAAAAGGGTTTCCAACGGCCAATACCCATTCACCTATTTTTGCTTGGTCCGAGTCGCCAAATGTAGCATATGGTAAATCTTCATCAGCATCAATTTTTATAAGGGCAATATCTGTTTTAGGGTCTGATCCTATAATTTTAGCCTCGTACGTTTTGTTATTGTTTAAAGTAACTGATAATTCTTGTGAATTGTCAATAACATGATTATTAGTAATAATGTATCCATCAGCTGTAATAATAACACCTGAGCCTGAGCCGATTTGTGCTTGTTGTGGATGCCTTCCCATAAATAAATCTTGAATAGTCATTTGGCCATCACTAACAGATAAATTTTTAACGTGTACTACTGTATTAATACTGTTTTCAGCGGCAACTGTCAGGTCTGGAGCTTCATAAGCAACCTTTGCGTTACTTACATTATTCGTCTGGACAAACGAAGGGTTTGATTCAGCTGTCGATAAAACAACATTTTTGTTTCCTTCTAAAAAATACTTGTAAGCACCTAGTGTTAAAACACCTCCTAATGCTGAAACTAATACTAGAGTTAAAATTTTTTTCATTATATATGTTTTAAATTTATTGGTTTTAAAAACTAATTAACGATTAAAATTAAATATTTATTGAATCGCTTATTTTCTTTTAACGATTTTTAACGCCAACTTTAACGACTATTTAACAACATAAAAACCGGTTTAATATTTATATATTTGCCCTTAATTATGCAACAGACATTTTATAAATATCAAGGAACAGGAAACGATTTTGTGATGATTGATAATCGTAAGGAATCGTTTAACAAAAAAGATACCAAACACATCGCTTACTTGTGCGACAGACGTTTTGGCATAGGTGCAGATGGGTTGATTTTACTTGAAAATCATCCGAAATTAGATTTTAAAATGGTCTATTACAATGCAGATGGAAATGAGAGCACTATGTGTGGTAATGGTGGTCGTTGTTTAGTGGCTTTTGCTAAACAATTAGGAATTGTTACTGACAGAGCTGCTTTTGAAGCTATTGATGGTTTACATCGTGCAGAGATTGAAAACGGTATTGTAAAGCTGCAAATGCAAGATGTAACTACTATTGAAAAACATGAAAAACACGTTTTTTTAAATACCGGTTCCCCACATCATGTGCAGTTTGAAGAGCATATTGAAGATTTTGATATAAAGACTAAAGGAGCACAAATAAGATATGGAGCGCCCTATAATGAAGCCGGTAGTAATGTCAATTTTGTAAAAAAAATATCTGATGCAACATTTGCCGTTAGAACTTATGAAAGAGGCGTTGAAGATGAAACCTTATCTTGTGGAACAGGCGTGACTGCTGTAGCTCTTGCTATGAGTTATTTAGGAGAAACCAATCAAAATCTAGTTACCTTACAAACACAAGGAGGTAATTTGCGGGTGTCTTTTGCTAAAGAAGGTGATTCATATAATAATGTATGCCTCATAGGACCAGCAACATTTGTTTATAAAGGAGTTATATGATTACTTTAAAAGGAGAACATATTTATTTACGTGCCTTAGAGCCAGAAGATTTAGAGTTTATTCATACGATTGAAAACGATGAATCTATTTGGGAGATTAGTAATACGATAACACCTTATTCTAAATTTTTGATTAAACAATATATAGAGCATTCACATAAAGATATTTTTGAAGTAAAGCAATTGCGGTTGGTTATTTCTAACTATAATGACGCGCCTTTAGGAATGATAGACTTGTTTGATTTTGATTTTAAAAATGGTAGAGCAGGTGTGGGGATTTTAGTAAAAGAATCAAAAGATAGACAACTAGGTTATGGACGTGAGTCATTAAAGTTATTGATTGATTATAGCTTTACGCATTTAGCTTTGCATCAACTATATTGTAATATTTCAGAAGATAATTCGGCCAGTATAAAATTGTTCGAAAGTCAGGGATTTATTAAAATTGGATTAAAGAAAGATTGGAACTATAGCGATGGCGGTTTTAAAAACGAATATTTGTATCAACTATTAAATAATTAAATGTACTTTAAAAAAATACTTCTTGCCATTGTGCTTTTAGGTTTAGTTGTGGCAGCCTACTTTGCTTACTTTGTTTATAATGCTATGCTGAAACCTAATACGGCATTTAATAACGAACGTGCTTACATATATATTCCAACAAATTCAACTTATGATGATGTGAGAGAACAACTTAAACCTTTGTTGAAAGATATCGATATGTTTGATGCACTTGCAAAAAGAAAACAGTATGTTAACAATGTAAAAGCCGGTAGGTATATTATCAAAAAAGGAATGAGTAATAATGATATTATTAATTCCATCCGAAGTAAAAATATACCGATAAAAGTGTCATTTAATAATCAGGAAACTATTGAAAAATTAGCGGGTCGAGTTAGCTCACAAATTGAAGCTGATAGTCTGTCATTAGTTCAGGCAATGTTTGATGAGTCATTTTTAACTAAAAACAAGTTTAATAAAGCAACTGCATTGGGTATGTATATTCCTAATAGCTATGAATTTTTCTGGAATACATCTGCAGAACAATTTAGAGATAGGATGCTTAAAGAATATAAGCATTTCTGGAATGATGAACGAATAAAAAAGGCGGAAGCAATTGGTCTTAACCCATCACAAGTTATCACTTTGGCATCTATAGTTCATGAAGAATCTAAACAATCCGATGAGCAACCAAGAATTGCAGGCGTGTATATTAATCGGTTAAAAGTAGGGATGCCTTTGCAAGCAGATCCCACTATAAAATTTGCAGCCTATCAATTACCAAAATATAAGAATACGGTTATAAGACGAGTACTAAATGTACACAAAGAAATTGATTCACCATATAACACCTATAAACATGCAGGATTACCTCCAGGTCTTATAACCATGCCAGATGTATCAGCCATTGATGCGGTTTTAAATTATGAAAAGCATTCGTATTACTATTTTGCTGCTGATGCCACTAAATTAGGATATCATAAGTTTGCTAAAACATTGTCACAGCATAATGTCAATGCAAGAGCCTATCAAAGATACTTATCTTCGGAAGGTATAAATAAATAGATCTTTTTGATTAATATTCATGGGGATGTACTTTTTTTAAGTATCACATTGTCCTTTTCTAAATTTAAACTTAATTATTTTTAATTTCATGTGATTCTTTGATTACACATGGATTAATATTATTGTTTTCAAAATAAACAACAAAATCTTCACTTCGCAATAGTTGTAAACTGGTTTAATGTAATGCTATCCTAGCATTGGACAGAATAGATGACTATGAATTTTACAAGAGTTATTACCGTTTTAAGAAGAATCACCCTTAAAACTCGCTTTTTAGTAGGCAAAGTATGAGTCATAAAGTCATGAAAAGTATAGAAAAAAGGTTTATGGAACAGTTATTGAAAGCTATAATCGGAAAATTACTGGTTGAATGCTAATCGGTATACGTTCTTTAAACAGGGTAGAATACCAAAAATGGCTTTACATAATTAAATATTTTGGGGTAAAAGCTATGCTTGTTAGAGCGAAAGATATTGACAATCAACTGTTAACAAATAATCAGAGGTAAAGGTTGTTCCACTTAAGTTTTAACGTAAATTTGAATTTTATTAAAACAAATCATATATTTTGAAGTCGATTTTAGTAATTTAAACATTGTAAAAGTTTCATTTTCTCCCCAAGAAATTAGTATAAAAAGAGGTGTATTTCATCTGTTATACCATTAAAAATAGCACATAAACGAGTAATTTTGAATTAATTAAAAAAAGGTGTAATTTTGCACGCTCAAATTTTGAGGGATGTTTTTTTTAAATCTCCCAAAGAAATTTAAAGGTTATGAAAAAAAATATTGCAAGTTATTTAACCCTCGTACTTACAATATGCATTTTATTGTATACATCGTTTTCATCAAATAAAACGATTGACTCGAGTAAATACTCAACAGCTGGCTTAGTATTAAATTACACAGTAAGCCAAGATGCAGGAACTAACACTAGTGACTTAGCATTATTGAACTCAAACAAACCGTACTCTCCATACCTAGGTAAGTCGTTTGTAGGATTTAAAGAAGCCTTAGCTTTCAAAGAGTCTCGCGGAGACTACTTTACCGTTAACAGTTTAGGTTATTTAGGTAAATATCAATTTGGAAGAGGTACTTTAAAGTTGCTTGGAATTTATGATACCGAAGAGTTTTTAAATAATCCAGAACTTCAAGAAAAAGCGTTTATAGCTAATGCAGAACGTAATAAGTGGATTTTAAGACGCGATATTAAAAGGTTTGTAGGCAAAAAAATTAATGGCACAATTATTACGGAATCCGGAATTTTAGCCGCAGCCCATTTAGCGGGTCCTGGTAGCGTAAAACATTATTTAAGAAGCTATGGTGAAGACACTTTTGCAGATGCATATGGTACTACAATACAGTATTATATGAAAAAATTTGCAGGATATGACACCTCTTTTTTAAAGCCTAACAAAAAGGCTAAAGCAACATCGGTTTAAGAATTAATTTTTGTGAATAATAAATATGGTAGGTCTCTTATGTAGGTCTACCATATTTTTTTTCCACTCACTTACCGGTTTAGTTTTAATAAATTCAGTTGGTAATGTAATATCGCATGCAACACAAACACGAGTATTGTCTCCTAATACATTACAAATATCTTCTAACATTTTATTGTTTCTGTATGGTGTCTCAATAAAAATTTGTGACTGATTTTGTTCAAATGATAAGCGTTCTAAACGTTTTATTTCATTTTTTCGCTCGTTTTTATCAATTGGTAAATAACCATTAAAAGTAAAACTTTGGCCATTCATTCCAGAACTCATCATAGCCATAAGTATTGATGATGGTCCAACCAGAGGGATTACCTTTATATTATTTTGGTGTGCTAATTTAACAATGTCGGCACCAGGATCTGCAATGCCAGGGCAACCAGCTTCAGATAGTAATCCTACATTAATACCATTTAAGCATGGTTGTAAAAACTCCGGCAATATACTGGCATTGGTAAATTTGTTCAGCAAAAAAATTTCTAAAGTAGATTGTTGTTTTCCAGAACTAATTTTTTTTATGAAGCGCCTTGCTGTTTTTTCGTTTTCTACAATATATGTATTAGTTTGCTCAATAACTTTTTTTACAGATATAGGCAAAACTTCTAAAGGTTCATTATCTCCTAAAGTTGTAGGTATAAGGTATAGCTTTCCTTTTGCAGGATCCATAGATATAATTTAGAAAATAAAAATAATAAATTTTTAAGTAGAAAGATAGTTTAAACCAATCTATCTGCAATACGAGTGCAAGCTTCATTAAGCATATTGTAAACATTTTCAAAACCTTGTTCACCGCCGTAATAAGGGTCTGGTACATCAAAGTTTTTATTTGGATACACTTCGTTTAAAATAAGTTTGACTTTAGACGAGTCATGCTCATTTCTGGCAAGCGATAGAACGTTATTGTAGTTAGACTCATCCATAACATATATCACATCAAAATCATCAAAGTCTTTAACACTAAATTGCCTGCCTTTTAAGTTTGAAATATCAATTCCGTATTTTTTAGCTACAGCAATTGAGCGTTTGTCTGGAGTAGCGCCTATATGATAATTGGCAGTACCAGCAGAATCAACAATGTATTTATCATCTGGAAGCTTCGATCTTAAAATGCCTTCGGCTAATGGAGAACGGCAAATATTTCCCAAACAAACCATTAAAATTTTAGTCATTTTAAATGAAATTTATAAGGATAGTTTTTTGCTTATATCCTCAACATATTTTCTAAACTGCTTATCGGTTGATGATAAATTATCAACGGTTTTACAAGCATGAAGTACGGTAGCGTGATCTCTCTTTCCTATTTGAGATCCAATACTTGCCAAGGATGCTTTGGTGAATTTTTTGGCAAAAAACATAGCCAATTGTCTAGCTTGCACAATATGGCGTTTTCTTGTTTTAGATTGTAATGTGTCAATATCCATTTGAAAATAATCAGAAACTATTTTTTGGATATAGTCAATAGATACTTCTCGCTTAGTGTTTTTTACAAATTTTTCAACAATTTGTCTCGCAAGATCAATGGTGATTTCCTTTTTATTAAAAGACGATTGAGCTATTAAAGATATAATAGCACCTTCAAGTTCTCTAACATTGCTTTTAATATTTTTGGCAACGAATTCAACAATATCATCAGGCATTTCTACACCGTCACGATATAATTTGTTTTTTAATATAGAGACTCTGGTTTCGAAATCTGGATTTTGTAATTCAGCAGAAAGTCCCCACTTGAAACGAGATAATAATCGTTGCTCAATATCTTGCATATCAACAGGTGCTTTATCACTTGTTAATATAACTTGTTTGCCATTTTGGTGTAAGTGATTAAAAATATGGAAGAATACATCTTGCGTTCCTGATTTCCCAGATAAAAATTGAACATCATCAATAATTAGGACATCAATAATTTGGTAGAAATGAATGAAATCATTTCGGTTATTTTTTTTAACGGATTCAATATACTGCTGAGTAAACTTTTCGGCAGAGATATATAAAACCGTTTTTTCAGGATATTTATCTTTAATATCAACACCAATAGCATGCGCTAAATGTGTTTTTCCAAGTCCAACGCCTCCAAAAATTAATAGAGGATTAAATGAAGTTCCTCCAGGTTTATTAGCAACAGCTAACCCTGCACTTCTAGCTAATCTATTAGAGTCGCCTTCAAGAAAATTTTCAAAACTGTAATTTGGATTAAGTTGAGATTCAATTTTTACATTTCTAATTCCTGGGATAACAAAAGGGTTACGTAATTCAGGATTTTTATTGTTTAAAGGAATGTCAACTTCTTGTGATTTAACAGAAGATCTGTTTGAGCTAGGAATCTTTTCGGTAAACGGTTGCTTGTTGCCATAGGTGTTTTCCATTTTTATAATGTAAACAAGTTTGGCTTTATCACCTAATTCTTTGGTTAATGATACTTTTAATATTTTCACATAATGTTCTTCAAGCCATTCATAAAAGAATTTACTAGGTACCTGAATGCTTAATGCGTTATCAGCAAGTTTGACTGCTTTAATTGGTTCGAACCAAGTTTTGTAAGCTTGCGGTTGAATATTATCTTTTATAAATTCAAGACAATTATTCCAGACCGATTCCGCAGTTAAACTCATTAATTTTAATTTATGATTTGTTGGTTAGTTTTTTTTAAGAGAAGCTAATTATAAATCCCCCTTATTCTTCGACAAATATGTGAACAAAATTCTTAAAAAAAAAATCATTTACTATTGAATTTTAAGAAAAATTTTCGCATGTTTATTGTCTAGCCGAAGCTACAAAAAAATATTTAATTAACCCTATGAAATTCGATGAAATTCAAATAAGAGTGAGGTATGGTGAAACTGACCAGATGGGAGTCGTTTATCACGGCAACTATGCCTTATACCTAGAAATGGGTCGTATAGAGTGGTTGAGGAAAATGGGAATCTCCTATAAAAATATGGAAGAAAATGGTATAATGCTTCCAGTAATTTCTATGACACTAAACTATAAAAGGCCAGCTCATTATGATGATCTTATTAATGTAAAAACTCAACTAAAAAATAGACCGTCTGCTAAGATAGAATTTGAATACGAAATCACAAATGAGAAAGGGGAAATTCTTACAACGGCAACAGTGGTTTTGGTATTTATAGACATGAAAACAAATAGACCTATAAGAGCACCTAAATATATTTTAGATATTATTGATGCTTAGTTTAAAGTTTTTATGGATACTTCAAAGATGTTCTGAAAAGTTTTAAAAACTGAATCAGCTTCTTTTCTTCTCACCGAAATAGTGATTTGACAGTTTAATTCTAATTTTTGGTTAATAACATTTAAGTTTCTTTCCTTAATAACACGCATAACCTTATTCATGTTTTTGTATTCAAACGTAATAAGATAGTTAATATTAATAGTTTTTGTTTTTATTTTAGAATTTTCCAAAGCTAATTGAGCGGTCGTTTTGTAGGCATTAATTAAGCCGCCAACACCTAATTTAACACCACCAAAGTAACGGACAACGACAATTAAAATGTTGGTAACTTCAAAAGATTGTATTTGTCCATAAATTGGCATTCCTGCAGAATTATTGGGCTCGCCATCATCATTAGCTCTAAATTGAATGGTTTCTGTTCCTATCTGATAGGCGTAACACCAATGTCTTGCCGCGTGATGTGTTTTCTTTAAACTTTCTATATGAATTTTAACATCATCTTCGGTAAATACAGGAAATGCGTAACCAAAAAATTTACTGTTCTTATCTTTAAATAACACTTCTTTTGATGGCTTATCAATGGTTTTGTATGTGTCTTCTATTTCCAAATTATGCTAATGTAACTAATAGTATAGAAATTATGGCCACCATTATACCAATCCAGTTTTTTACAGATAATTTTTCATGAAATAATGTTAAACCTATCAATGCGGAAAGCATCACAATTCCTACGTTGTTAACGGTAAAAATAGTAGAGCTTTCTAAGGATTCATAATCTAAAGCTAAGAGTATATAATAAATCGATGTGTAGTTAACTAAACCTAAAGCAGCTCCTCCAATAAGACTTAACTTATTAAATTTAATATTGTTTGTAGATTTTTTGTAAAAGAGGACAATTAACCCAATTATAGCAGCAAAACCGAAAATAGTTGCAGAGAATAATGGAATACCATCATCTTCAAGATATGCAGATTCAATATACTTAATAGATGTGTCTATGATACCGGAGCCCAAAAACAATATAAAGGGGAGTAGTAAATTATTTTTAATACGTATATTAGATTTAGCTTTTATTGAAACTAATACTACGGCTACTAATGCCAGAACGATCCCAAGTAGTTTTTGAAAACCAGAACTTTCATTGTAGACATAAATACCAAATATTACAGGAATAACAACACTCATTTTAGTAGCTACTGAAGCTACCGAAATACCATGTTTTTGAGCAGTTATAGCCATAATATTAAATATTACGATAAATAAAACTCCTAATATCATGGCACCATAAAACCATGTTGTTTGTACAATATCTTGAATATGAAATGCCTTATTGCTTAAACTTAATCCTAATATACATGCCACTATATAATTGATGGCAATAGCTTGAAGCGTATTAATTTGGTATCTATCGAATAATTTAAATAGAATGAAAATAATGGTTGATGATAGGATACTCAATAATAGGTATATCAAAACAACTCTTTTTTAATGGTAAATAAATTGACAACATCTTCCAATGTTTCATCAATATTCCAAACATGAAAGCCTATTTTGGATGCTGCTTCTGTATTTTCTTTTTTGTCATCAATAAATAATGTGTCTTCAGCTTTAATATTGTTTTCTTTTAATACAAATTCATAAATATCAGCATTTGGCTTTCTTAATTGTATTTCGTGGGATAAGTAAAATTCATCAAAACAGTTTTTAAAATCGTCAAAAAAGGAGATGTTCTCTTTTACCCAATTAATATGGAGTTCATTAGTATTACTTAAAAGAATGAGTTTGTATTTTGAGGAGGCTTTGATTTCTTTTAGAAAGTCTAATCGATGACTTGGAAAGTCTTTAAGCATAAAATTCCATGTATCAATAATCTCTTCTTTAGAAAGGGTATTAAAATTGTCTGTGTAAAATTCAATAAACTCATCAGTTGAAATAAGTCCTTGCTCATAAAGACAATTAATAGCTGTCATTTCTTCAGGGAATTCTTTAAGCTTAAATTTTCCAAGGGCTTTTTGTAAAGCACCATCTATATCGAGATTTAAGAATACGTTTCCAAAGTCAAAAACTAAAGTTTTAATCATTTATATATATTTTTAAGAGGTCATTTTTAATTGATTTTTCAGAAATTAACTGTCCTGAAAGAATAGGGGCTTTAACACCTTCTTGGAAAGCGCAGTCTCCTATGAAAACTCTAGCTTCGTCCCATAAGTTTTCGTTAATAAAGGTTTGAAGCGTTTTATTGCCGCCTTCAATAATTACAGATGTTATGTCGTTTTTAAACAAGAGAGTGCAGATTTGTTTAGCAACATTGTTTGAAAAATCTAAATTGTTTTTTGTTATTAAAATAGTTCTAGCCTCATTGTTAAAAACGGCATGGGTTTTAACAAGTTTGGTATCTTTATCAATAATAATTCTGACAGGGTTTTCCCCAACCCAATCTCTAACAGTTAAACGAGGATTATCTTGTAAAACGGTATTGGTTCCTACTAAAATCGCTTGTTCTTCGGCACGCCATTTATGAACTAGTTGTCTTGAGTAGTTGCTAGTAATCCAAACAGGCTTTTGTTTATTTTTAGTTTTTGGCGCTACAAAACCATCGCTAGTTTCTGCCCATTTTAAAATAATATAGGGTCGTTTTTTATTATGAAATGTAAAAAATCGCTTGTGAAGTTGTTTACATTCGTTTTCTAAAACCCCAACAGTAACATGACAACCCGCATTGATGAGTTTCTCAATTCCTTTTCCTGCTACTTTTTTATTGTCATCAATACATCCAATAACAACTTTAGGAATTTTGCTAGCAATAATTAAATCGCTACAAGGAGGTGTTTTTCCGTAATGACTGCAAGGCTCAAGCGTGACATACAACGTAGACTTTTTTAAAAGCGATTTATCTTTAACAGATTGAATAGCATTTACTTCGGCATGATTGCCGCCATAAGCACTTGTAAAACCTTCACCAATAATGTTATTTTTATAAACAATGACACAACCCACCATTGGGTTAGGGCGTGTAGTTCCTAAACCATTTTTAGCAATTTCTATACACCGATTTATGTATTTTTCATGTATATTCACGTCACAAAAATAAGATTAAAAAATGGGTATAAACAATATCACTGTTAGAGAAATTCAACAACAAGATAATGCGCAATTAGAGCAAGTGATACGAGCATGTTTTCATGAATTTAAAATACCACTTAAAGGCACAGCGTATGAAGATGAAGAAACCCCAAGAATGTTTGAATCATATCAAAAAGATAACGAGGTATATTATGTTATTGATGCAGATGGGGAGGTTCTTGGCGGTGGAGGCGTCAAGCCGTTAAAAGATTTTGAAGGTAGTGTATGTGAAATTCAAAAAATGTATTTTTCACCCAAAGTAAGAGGCAAGGGATATGGTAATTTGTTGTTTGAAAAATGTATGAAAGCCGCCAAAGAGTTAGGGTACAAGCAGTGTTATATAGAATCTGCTCCACAATTAAAAGCAGCTATACATATTTATGAAACCCACGGATTTAAACATTTAGATGGCTCCTTGGGAAATACCGGCCATTTTTCATGTGGTGTTTGGATGATTAAAGATTTATGAGATTAAAGGATATTAAGGAATTATTCCAATTTGAGTTAAACGGAATGTATGATAAAGAGGAAATTGATAATTTCTTTTTTATGATAATAGAATCTTATTTAAACTTAAAACGTATTGATTTAGCCTTAAATCCAGAGCTTTCTTGCAAGGACAATCAAAGCCAACTTTTAAACGACGCTTTAGCTCACTTAAAAAAACAAATACCCATACAATATATATTAGGAGAGACAGAATTTTTCGGATTACCTTTTAAAGTGAATTCAAGCGTATTAATTCCCAGACCTGAAACAGAGGAGTTAGTTTCATGGATAATTAACCAGCAACCAAAAACAGAAAAACAAGAATTAAGTATTTTAGATATTGGTACAGGTAGCGGTTGTATTGCTATTTCGTTAGCTAAAAAACTGCCTAATGCTAAGGTTTATGCATTAGATATCAGTAAAGATGCTTTGAAAGTAGCTAAACAAAACGCAGAATTGAACAATGTTGTTATTGAGTTTTTTGAAGCAGATATTTTAAATTCGAAAGCATGGAGTGAAGAATTTAAAAACCTAACCTTGGATGTTATTGTATCCAATCCGCCTTACGTTCGTGAGTTAGAAAAGGATATGATGAAAGATAATGTTTTGAAAAACGAACCCCATTTAGCATTGTTTGTAGAAGATGAAGATCCATTACTATTTTACAAGGCCATTACCCAATATGCTGTTAATAATTTAACTAATAAGGGTTGTTTGTTTTTTGAAATCAATGAGTATCTTGGTAAGCAAATGATTCAGCTAATCAAAAAATGCGGATTTAATTCCGTTGAATTAAAACAAGATATCTTTAAAAAAGATAGAATGATTAAGGCTTTAAAATGAAATCAATATCAGTTTTTTGCGGAAGTAGTGAGGGTAATGATGATTATATCATTTCTCAAGCATATCAATTAGGAGTAAAGTTTGCTAAGAATAATATAACTTTGGTTTATGGAGCAGCAAAAATTGGCATTATGGGGCAAGTCGCTAAAGGGGTTATGGATCATAATGGACTAGTTATTGGTGTAATTCCGGAGTTTCTCAAATTAAAAGAAGTCTACCATCCTAATCTTACCGAGCTTATAGTGACTGATAATATGCACGAAAGAAAAGTAATCATGTATGAGAAAAGTGATGGTTTTATGATTCTTCCTGGTGGCTTTGGTACTATGGATGAGTTCTTTGAGATTACAACTTGGGGTCAAATAGGATTGCATACAAAACCTATTGGAATTTTAAATCTTAATGGGTTTTATGATGATTTGTTGCAACTAGCGAAAAACATGGTTACAAAAGGCTTTTTAAAACAAGTAAACTTAGATGCTGTGGTTGTAGATACGTCCATAGAAGGTTTGTTAAAAAAAATGAATAATTATAAACCATTGTCAACACCAAAATGGTTACATAAGAAGCAAGTTTAAGAATGACTATACAACAACAAATAGAAGCGTTAAGAAATGAGCTGAATGAGCACAATTATAATTATTATGTGCTTGATAATCCTACTATCTCAGATTTTGAATTCGATATAAAACTAAAAGAGCTCCAAGAATTAGAAGCTAAACACCCCGAGTTTTTTGATGCTAATTCGCCGACACAACGTGTTGGAGGTGAAATTACTAAGAATTTTGAAACCATCCCGCATGACTTTCGTATGTATTCGTTGGATAATTCCTATTCAAAAGAAGATTTAAAGGATTGGGAAACTCGCATTGAAAAAATGATTGATGGAGCTGTTGAATTTACCTGTGAATTGAAATATGACGGTGCTTCAATCAGTTTAACTTATGAAAATGGTTTGTTAGTTCAAGCCTTAACGCGTGGAGACGGATTTCAAGGTGATAATGTAACGGCTAATGTAAAAACCATAAAATCGGTTCCTTTAAAATTAAAAGGAGATTTTCCTCCAAAATTTGATATACGCGGCGAAATAGTATTGCCGTTTGATGGGTTTAATAAAATGAATGAAGAGCGTATTGAAATAGGAGAAGAGCCTTATAGAAATCCTAGAAACACAGCATCTGGAAGTTTAAAATTACAAGATAGTGCAGAGGTTGCTAAGCGACCATTAGAGTGTTTGTTATATAATTTAACAGGAACAAATCTAGGTGTAAAAACGCAATTTGAAAGTTTAGAAAAAGCTAGAGAATGGGGATTTAAAGTTCCAAAGGCTTCAAAATTAGTAAACAACTTAGATGAGGTTCTTGAATTTATAAATTATTGGGATGTGCATCGTCATGAGTTGCCTTACGAAACAGATGGCGTTGTTATTAAGGTGAATAGTTTACAGCAACAAGAAGAGTTGGGGTATACAGCCAAATCACCACGTTGGGCCATGGCTTATAAATTTAAGGCAGAACAGGTTTCAACTCGTCTTAATAGTATATCGTATCAAGTAGGAAGAACTGGCGCTATTACGCCAGTGGCTAATTTAGAACCTGTTGAATTAGCTGGAACTACTGTAAAACGAGCCTCTTTACATAATGCAGATCAAATTGTAAAATTAGATGTTAGAGTAGGTGATGAGGTATTTGTTGAAAAAGGAGGAGAAATTATTCCTAAAATTATTGCAGTAGATTTAAGTAAACGTTTACCAAGTTCAAAACCAACAGAATATATTACACGTTGTCCAGAATGTGAAACTGAGTTGGTCAGACAAGAAGGAGAGGCACAACATTATTGTCCTAATTATAATGGATGTAAGCCACAGATCATTGGTAGAATACAACATTTTATTAGCAGAAAAGCCATGGACATTGATGGTTTAGGAGGAGAAACGGTTGCACTACTTGTAAATGCTGGACTTATTAATAATTATTCAGATTTATATGAATTAACCAAAGAGCAAGTTATTCCGCTAGAGCGTATGGCTGAAAAAAGTGCAGATAATTTAATTCAAGGGATTTCTCAATCTGTTAACATTCCATTTGAACGTGTGTTGTATGCTTTAGGAATTCGCTATGTTGGAGAAACCGTAGCAAAAAAACTGGCTAAACATTATAAAACGATTGATGCCATAGTCAATGCAACACAAGAAGGGTTAGTTAATGTTGATGAAATTGGTGTTAAAATAGCTGAGAGTGTTCAAGAGTTTTTTACTTCAGAAAATAATTTAAAAATTATTAATAGACTAAAGCAATTTGGATTACAATTAGAAATTTCAGCAGAACAATTAGAAGGTTTGACTAATATTCTAGAAGGTGAAATAATTGTTGTTTCAGGTGTTTTTGAATCTGTTTCGAGAGATGAACTAAAAAAGCTTATTGAAAAAAATGGAGGTAAGGTAAGTAGTTCAATTTCATCAAAAACAAGCTTTATAGTTGCAGGAGATAATATGGGACCAAGTAAGAAGGAGAAGGCAGAGAAGTTAAATATTCCAATATTAAATGAATATAAATTCTTACAAAAAATTAATATATAATGAATTATATCGATAAAAAGTATAATTTTAACGTTTAATTGTTATTTTTTTTTATATTTGTTCGTCAACTATTAATTCATAGTCATGAACAAATCAAATGTAGTCATTGGGAGTGTCTTATTCGTCTATTTGGCATTTGTTGTATCTCAGTTTAGCAATCATTATTATTATGCGACTATTTTTGACGCTCTAATATTACCTCTTATCACAGTAGCCTACTTTTTAAGTAACAAGAAAAAAACCATACTTTTTATTATTTTCTTGTTGGCTTATTCAATTTCAGACCTCATGGTTTTTATAGTTGATTATATACCGTATGAAGTTTATTATTATGTTGGAAATGGACTTTACATTATTGCTTATTCGGCGCTTTTAATTAAAGCTTTAAAAACTCTTTCATTCATTCAGATTTTAAAAAACTTCAAATTACATATACTTGTTTTAATAGCTTTAAATATATACATAGCTTATGTTTTACAAGTTATCGTTAATCCGTATGTAGCTATGACTAATGAGTACTTTGTTGAGATAGTGTATAATATTATTATGTTATTATTATTATCAGCATCTTTATTAAGCTACTTTTATAAAGATGATAAAAAATCCTTATTCATGTTTTTAGGATCTATGTCTATAGTTTTTTCTGAGGTTATTGGTGTTGCATATATATATGTAGCCCAACAAAACTTACTAAACTTTTTATGCACTACACTAACAGTTTTGGCTTTTTATTTCTTTTGCAAACAAGCAAAATTTAACTATGAAGAAGTTGGTCAATTAGTTGATTAATTAGTAGTAGCCTCGTGAAGTTAATTAGAGTTTTTAAAATAGGAATATTAGTTTTTAAATAAACAAAATGGTTTATTTAAAAACCACTTCAATTTCGATCCTTTTAAGTTTTATAATAATTGAATATCTCATGTCTTAAGTTGATAATTTAGTCAATTATAACTTGAGAATTGAAATATGAGTTTCTATAGAAGAAAGATAATAGGTTTTGTAATGGTAATTTTACTACAGTAAATAATGTATACTTTTTCATAGTGTTTAAACGCAATTTTACTTGTCAATTTTTGATTCCAGCAATGTATTTCATCGATAAAATAATTAATTACATCGAATAATGAGATTTTTTTTTTATTTTTGATTAACCTAACTTATGTATATGTGTCATGAAAAATACATTCAACTTCAGTCTAAATAGCCAATTTATAGGTGCTTTACTTGTATTAATTTTTATAACAGTTTTTGGAGCCTTTAATGAAGATGCAAAGTTTTTGCAAACCACAAAGCTTTTATATATTCCTGTTTTTTTATTATTGTTTTTAATTAAGAACAGAGCTGTTAAAGTGCCAATTGTTTTATGTTTGTTGTATTCCTTTTTAGGGGACTCAGCATCTATGGTTTTTGACAATTATATCTTTTTAAAGGCGTCAAGTATCATGTATTTTTTAAGTTATTTATGCTTGATAAGTTTTGTTGCACCTACGTTTAAATTTATGAACGTTAATAAATTAATAAGTGCATATTTAGTTTTAGTAGTACTAATAAATATTTATTTTCTATATACTATTTGTAGTATACTGAAAACTATTGTTCCTGATAGTTTAGAAGTATTTTTGTTTGGAATAAAAAGTGTGTCTCTGGTTGTTTTACTTTTTATTTCTTTTGGTGTGTATTTGAACTTAGAAAATAAGATGTCAATTTTGTTTTTATTAATGGCAGTGTGTTTTGTGTTTTCTGACAGTCTTAATTATGTGAGTCAATATTATGTTTATCATTGGATTTTTGTAATGCTAGATGGAGTGTTTCATGTTATTGGTCTTTTCTTCTTATTTAATTATATAACCGAATATAATAAATCAATTAGCTATAGAAAACAGGAAGTTAGAGAGGAGAAACTGTCAACAAATAATGTTTTAGCCTAAACAATAATTGAGGTTCCATCAGCAGTCTTGTTGTTTTCTGAGTCGAAATAGAAATCTATTTTGCCTAAATTAATCCCGTAGCATCCAACTTGGTTTACGAGCATGTTTTTATTTTCTGAATTTTTAACGATAGTGGGTTTTGGTAAAAAGGTATGTGTGTGACCCCCAATAATTAAATCAATATTTTTTGTAGAAGCAGCAAGCTTTAGATCTCCTATTTTTTCAGAATTCCTGTAATTATATCCAAGATGCGATAAGCAAATAATTAGGTCGCATTGTTCTTGTTCTTTTAGTATTCCTGTCATTTCTTCTGAAATTTCAATAGGATTCAAATATTTGGTTTCTTTAAAGTTTAACGGATCTACTAAGCCTTCAAGTTCTATTCCTAAACCAAAAACGCCTATTTTAATACCATTAATATTAAATAGTTGATATGGTTTTACATGCGTATCCATAACCGTATTAGAAAAATCATAATTAGCCGAAAGAAAGCTAAATTTAGCATGAGGTAATTGTGCGTAAAGACCGTCTATTCCATTATCAAAATCATGGTTGCCAATAGTGGCTGCATCATATTTTAACATACTCATCAATTTAAACTCAAGCTCTCCACCATAGTAATTAAAATAGGGAGTACCTTGAAAAATATCTCCAGCGTCTAATAGTAATGTGTCGGGGTTTTCGTTTCTAATAGATTCAATCAAACTAGCACGTCTTGCAACACCTCCTTTGTTAGCGTTTCTTCCATCTTCAGGACCAAAAGGCTCTATATGGCTGTGAACATCATTAGTATGAAGAATTGTTATTTTTTTTGTTTTTGAAGTTGTAAATGATGACAGACCTAAGCTTCCAATTGTTACTGCGGCAGCTCCGGCAGTCGTTTGTTGAATAAAATCTCTACGTTTCATGTTTCGATGCAATTATTTAATTTGAACAAATCTATCATCAATAACAGGATTGATAGTGTCTGCTTTTTTGAAATAATCTATTAGTATATTTCTTATTTTATAATTTAAATTATATAAACTATCATTAGGTTTAAAGAAAGTCATATGGTCCCCACCGTTATACAAGTAGTCATTTGTAGCAACATAATATGTTTTTGCAGTATCAATGGCTTGTCCTTTAACAGTTGCATTTAAAAGCTTAAAATTTTTGTCTATACTAAGTTTTAATTTTGAAATAGGATGGGCGCTTTTGCTTTTACACAAATAAGAAACTAAGCTATCAACTTGCCTTCCTTTAAGTGCAACAACGACTATGGAGTTTTCAAAAGGCATCAATTCAAAGGCCGTTTTGGTGGTTATATTACCCTTTGGAAGAATAGAACGAATCCCTCCATAATTTAATAAAACCATGTCAATATCTTTGCCTGTCCTGGTTTTGAAGATGGGGTTTGCTTCATCGTAAACAGCGTCGGCCATAAAGTTTCCTATAGCGGTGTTAAAATCTCCATCCGTTTTTGAATAGGTGTGAGCAGAATACGCTAAAACACTGTCCAAGTCTTTGGTTACATGATCTTTGTAAGGTTTTATAAATGCTTCAATTTCAGCGTTTGATTGTAGACTATCTGTAATTGGAATTTGTTTTCCTTCTATTTTTACTAAATGGGATTTTTCCTGTTTGCAGCCCAAAAAAATAAAAATATATAACAAAATAAATAAATGTGTAAACCTCATATATAAAACTTATAATTTGAAAGTACTTTTGTTACCTTTGCCGAAAGTGTAAAGATAAATGATTTTAAAGGGTTTTAAGGAAAAATCTAACAGAAAGTACTTAAATAAAATATTATCAATTCGTAATATAAATGTTAACGATAAGAGGATAAATAGTTTAGGTGTTATCATGCATATTGATGAAATTGATGACTTTGAGCTTTTTAGAACCTTGGCTGCTGATTTAAATATTCATCCCAATAAACTTAAAATAATAGCCTATTCAAATGTCATAAAAGAGGATTATAACTCATGGGATATGTGTTTTAATGCTGAAGATTTTGGTTGGGGAGGCACTATAAAAAATGTTGAATTGAAAACGTTTTTAGACACCGAATTTGATGCCTTAATAAGTTATTATTTAAGTGATGAATTAGAATTAAAAATGCTAACAGCGATGTCTCAATCTGCTTTTAAAATTGGAGTTTTACAAACAGATAATCGTATAAATGATTTAATAATAAAATCTAATTTATCAGAATTTAGTGTATTTAAAAAGGAACTTTTTAAATACTTAACAATTTTAAAGAAAATTAAAAATGAACAGTAAATTCCTAGGAACAGGAGTGGCATTGATTACGCCTTTTAAATCAGACTTAAGTGTTGATCATGATGCACTGGCTAATATTGTTAATTTCAATATAGAAAATGGAACTGATTATCTTGTTGTTTTTGGTACAACAGGAGAAAGTGTAACGGTTACTAAACAAGAAAAGAAGGAAGTTATAGCCACTATCAAGAAAGCGAATCATGATAGAGTTCCTATGGTTTTAGGAGTTGGAGGAAATAATACGGCTCAAGTTGTTGAAGAACTAAAAGAAGCAGATTTAAGTGGTTTTGATGCTATTTTATCTGTATCCCCATATTACACAAAACCAACACAAGAAGGACTTTATCAACATTTTAAAACAATTTCAGAAGCATCACCAATAGACATTATTTTATACAATGTACCTGGAAGAACTTCAAAAAACATAGAGCCCGAAACAACATTAAGATTAGCAAATGATTTTGAAAACATTATAGCAATTAAAGAAGCAGGAAATAATGTAGCTCAATATCTAAAATTGCTAAAAAATAAACCCAAAGACTTTTTAGTTATTTCTGGTGATGACGATTTAGCTTTAGGAATTGTTTTAGCAGGAGGAGCTGGTGTTATTTCAGTAATAGGACAAGCTTTTCCAAAGGAGTTCTCTAATATGATACGATTGGGATTACAAGGAGATGCGAAGTCTTCATATGAGATTCATTACAGATTAATGGATGTCGTTGGCTATATTTTTGAAGAAAATAATCCAGCAGGAATTAAAGCGGTTTTTGAAGCTTTAAATTTATGTCAGGATACAGTGAGGTTACCTTTGGTTCCTGCATCAAATAGGTTAAAAGAAAAGATAAAGAACTTCGTAGCAAACTTTTAAATTGGGAAAAAAGATTCAAGATCCAGGACTTGGAAATTCATCATCAGCGCATGCTAAACGAATGATGAATTCAGATGGTTCTTTTAATCTTGAGCATTTAAATAAACCACGTCGGTTTTCAGATGCATATCATTATTTAGTAAATATTTCTTGGTTTTACTTTTTCGCATTAACTTTTTTAGGCGGTTTTCTTATTAATGCTTTTTTTGCATTCATTTATTTAGCTATCGGAATTGAGCAAATAACTCCAACAACGGGGTATCTTTTAAATGATTTTTTAAATGCCTTTTTCTTTTCTTCCCAAACATTTACAACTTTGGGTTACGGGGCCTTGGCACCGCAAGGTATAGCAAGTGGTATCGTATCTTCGTTAGAAGCGTTTTTAGGTTTATTGCTATTTGCTTTTGTAACAGGGTTATTATATGGCCGTTTTTCTAAACCCAAAGCATCAGTGCGGTTTAGTAAACATTTAATCTTAAGAACATTTAAGGAGTATAATGCCATTATGTTTAGACTTGTTAATAACAGAAAAAGTGTCATGATTTCTCCTAAAATTTCAGTGACGTTGGCACTTTCTAAAGCGAATGGCCAAGGTGATTATGTTAATGAGTTTTATGCACTTGATTTGGAAAGAGACACTATAAACTATTTACCAACTACCTGGACAATTGTCCATGAAATTGATAAAGAAAGTCCTTTATTTGAGTTTTCAAAAGAAGATTTAAGTAAACAGCATGGTGAATTAATTATTATGATAAGTTATTACGACGAATCTTTTAATCAGGAAGTTCATCAAATGCATTCATATTTTCTAAATGAAATTCAACTTGATTACGCATTTGTTAAAGCCTATTATTATAATAATGACGGTAAAATGGTGCTAGACCATAAGCTTTTTGATGCGATAGAACCTGTAAAAAGTTAAATATTACTTAAACCCTCCTAAGGCTATAATCCATACCTTATTTTAGCATTAAAATTATATTTTTAAAATCCATATTAATAGCTTAATTTTGCATCCTGTTTTCAATTATGAAGAAATTTATTTACATATTACTATTACTAGTTACGTTAAGCTCTTGTAGTGAGTATCAAAAGGCATTAAAATCTGAAGATATTGCTACAAAGTTTAAATTAGGGGAAGACTTATATAACGAAGGTAAGTTTGAAAAAGCCAATAAACTTTTCGCTCAAATAGTACCAAATTATAGAGGAAAACCACAGGCTGAAAAATTAATGTATTTGTACTCACAGTCCTTTTATAAAATGAAAGACTATTATGTGGCAGGGTATCAATTTGAGCGTTTCGCATCTAGTTATCCAAAAAGTGAAAAAGCTGAAGAGGCTAGCTTTTTAGCTGCAAAAAGCAGTTACATGCTGTCTCCTGTATATTCAAAAGACCAGAAGGAAACCTCCCAAGCTATCGAAAAGCTTCAAGAGTTTATTAATGTGTATCCCGAGTCAGAATATCTTCCTGAAGCCAATAAGCTCATCAAAGAATTGGTATATAAATTAGAAAAGAAAGCGTTTGAAATTGCTAAGCAATACGATAAAATTTCTGATTATGAAGCCTCAATAAAATCATTTGACAATTTTGTTTTTGATTTTCCCGGGTCTACATTTCGAGAAGATGCCTTATTTTACAAATTAGATGCCTCTTTTAAACTTGCAATTAATAGTGTAAAATATAAGCAGGAAACAAGATTAAAAAATGCCAAGTCAGTTGCAGAAACGTTTAATAAATCATACGCCGACTCAAAATATAAGGAGCAGGTAAATGATATGCTTGAAAAAATAGAAGAACAATTAAAAAATTACAGCACTAAAGCTAATATATAATGAAAATAGATTTAAAAAAAACCACCGCTCCTGTTAATACAATTACGTATGATAGAAATCAAATTGATGAGCCAACAGAGAATATCTATGAGGCTATTTCAATTATTTCTAGACGTGCTGAACAAATTAATTCAGAAATTAAAAAAGAACTTATTGATAAGTTAGAAGAATTTGCTACTTACAACGATAGTCTTGAGGAAATTTTTGAAAATAAGGAACAAATTGAGGTGTCAAAGTTTTACGAAAAATTACCAAAACCTCATTCTTTAGCTGTTCAAGAATGGTTAACAGATAAAGTTTACTACAGAAATACTGAGGAAGATTCTCAGGAATAATTTTACTATGTCAATATTAAGCGGCAAAAATATACTGTTAGGCATTAGTGCAGGTATAGCCGCTTATAAAACAGCTTCATTAGTCAGGTTATTTGTTAAAGTTGGTGCCAATGTAAAAGTTGTGATGACGCCAGCTTCAAAAGAATTTGTTACTCCGCTAACCTTATCAACCCTTTCAAAAAATCCGGTATATTCATCGTTTACTTCAGACGAGGATGAAAATGCTGTGTGGAATAGTCACGTAGATTTAGGACTATGGGCAGATTTAATACTAGTGGCTCCAGCTACTGCAAATACGCTATCAAAAATGTCAAATGGCATTTGCGATAATTTACTTTTAGCAGTCTATTTATCGGCTAAATGTCCTATATATTTTGCGCCAACTATGGATTTGGATATGTACAAGCATCCTAGTACACTTGAGTCTTGCAAGATGTTACAAAGCTATGGCAATATCATGATTCCAGCTACAAGTGGTGAATTAGCGAGTGGTTTAGTAGGTGAGGGTAGAATGGCTGAACCTGAAGATATTGTTGCTTTTATTGAAAATGATATATTAGAAAAATCACCTTTAAAAGGAAAAAAAGTTCTAATTACAGCAGGTCCAACCTATGAAGCTATTGATCCTGTTAGGTTTATTGGCAATCATTCCAGTGGAAAAATGGGATTTGAAATTGCTAAGGCATCAGCCAATTTAGGTGCTGAGGTTGTTTTAATTTCAGGACCAACACATCAAAAGGTGTCCCATAGTTTTATCAAAGTAATTCCTGTAGTATCTGCACAAGACATGTATGATGCCGTTCATCAATATTTTGAAACAAGCGATATCGCTATTCTTTCGGCAGCCGTGGCTGATTTTAAACCAAAAGAAGTAGCCTTACAAAAAATAAAAAAGAAGGAAAGTACGTTAACATTAGAGTTAGAAAAGACTAAAGATATTTTAGCCTCTTTAGGAAGCATCAAAAAACAACAATTTCTAGTTGGATTTGCTTTAGAAACCAATAACGAACTAGAAAATGCAAAAGCAAAATTAAAAGCTAAGAATTTAAATTTAATTGTTTTAAATTCGTTAAAGGACAAAGGAGCTGGTTTTAAAACAGAAACTAATAAAGTAACTTTTATTGATGATAAGGACACTATCAGCGAATTTCAATTGAAATCTAAAACAGACGTAGCAAAGGATTTATTGAATGAAATTATAAAACAAATTAATGCGTAATCTCTTATTTATTCTTCTTCTATCTTTTAGTTTAACTGGGTTTTCTCAAGAACTTAATTGTAGTGTTGTGGTTAATGCGCAACAAACTGGAAATGAAAATTTATCAATTTTTAAAACCTTAGAAAAGCAATTAACGGAGTTTGTAAATAACACAAAGTGGACGAACAGAACGTTTGCACCTCAAGAGCGCATCAATTGTAGCATGGTTATTACCATTAATGACTACAGTGGTGAATCTTTTCAAGGAACTATTCAAGTGCAATCATCAAGACCTGTTTATGGTTCTTCTTATAGCACGCCACTTTATAATTTTAATGATAAGGATTTAGCATTTAGATATTTAGAATTTCAGAACTTAAATTTCAGTGCTAATCAATTTCAATCTAATTTAATCTCTATTTTATCATTTCATGTGTATATGGTTTTAGCTTTAGATGCCGATTCATTTTCTAAAAATGGAGGCGATATTTATTATAAACAAGCCCAGATCATTGCAAATTACTCACAGCAGCAAAATTATAAAGGCTGGAAATTAGAAGATGGTTTGCAAAGTAGATTTGCGTTAATTGATAATGTTTTATCACCCACCTTTAAAGAATTTAGAGATGTTATGTACAGTTATCACAGAGAAGGTTTAGATGTGATGAGCGATAACGCTAAGCAAGGAAAGGAGACGTTAGCTACTTCTTTAAAGCAATTTGAAGCGATGAATAGTCGAAGGCCTAATTCATTTTTATTACGTACTTTTTTTGATGCAAAAGCCGATGAGATTGAACAAATTTTTAGTGATGGTCCTAATGTTAATATAGCTAGTGTTAAAGAGACCTTACAAAAAGTAGCTCCTACTTATGCAAGCAAATGGAGAAATATTAAGTTTTAAGTTGCATTAAAATTAAAACTCACCTATATTTAGTTTCATAATTTTAAATACGTTTACAACCATTGTTAACTTCACTTTCAATACAGAATTACGCTTTAATTGACAATCTTCAAGTTAATTTTAATAACGGATTATCAATAATTACAGGTGAAACAGGAGCTGGAAAATCAATTTTATTGGGTGGTTTATCATTAATACTTGGTAAACGTGCTGATTTAAGTAGTTTAAAAGATACCTCAAAAAAATGTATTATAGAAGCTGTTTTTGATGTGTCTAACTACAATCTTACCACATTATTTAAAGCAGAAGATTTTGATTATGAAGAGAATACTATTATTCGTAGAGAAATTTTGCCTTCAGGAAAATCAAGAGCTTTTGTAAATGATTCCCCAGTTAATTTAAATAGCCTTCAAGTTTTGGGAGAACGGTTAATTGATATTCATTCGCAGCATCAAACACTACAACTGGTAAGTAACGAGTTTCAATTTCAAATAATTGATGCCTTAGCAAATAACGATACAAACCTTCAAGACTATAAATCGGAATTAAAGACGTACAAAACGCTTCAAAAAGAACTTAAGGAACTACTTGCTTTTCAAGCTGAGGCGATTAAAGAACATGATTATAATTCATTTTTACTAAACGAGTTAATTGAAGCCAATCTGGTTGAAGGTGAACTTGAATTACTTGAAGAGGAGAATGAAACCTTGAGTAATATTGAGGAGATTAAAGAAAAGTTGGTAGCGTCTCATCAATTACTTAACGATGAACAAATAGGTATATTAACGACATTGAACGAGTTGAAAAATAATTTTCAGAAATTAAAAAACTATTCGTCAAAGTATGAAGATTTATTCAACAGGGTACAGAGTTGTGTCATTGAAATTGATGATGTTTTTAGAGAGGTTGATGGGATGCAAGATACGCTTGAGGCAGATCCGGGTAGGTTAGAAGAGGTGAACGCCAAATTATTATTAATCAATAATTTGTTGCAAAAGCATGTCGCTACGGATATTTCTGAATTAATTAGCATCAAAAATGATTTAGAAGATAAAGTAGCTGTAACCGAAAACTTAGATGCTACAATCGAGAAGAAGAAAAATGAAATTAGTAAAAAAACAACGGAGCTTAATACAATTTCAAAGGCTATTCATGATAGCAGAAAACAAGCTATTCCAGAATTAATAACTCAGCTAGAAACCATTTTGAGTAGTTTAGGTATGCAAAATGCGCAATTTAAAATTGATTTAGTTTATGGAGACGGTTTCCAAACCAATGGAAAGGATGATATGTCCTTTTTGTTTTCAGCTAATAAAGGTGGTCAATTTAATGAGTTGAAAAAAGCGGCATCTGGAGGCGAGTTATCCAGAATTATGCTAGCTATTAAATCAATTCTTTCCAACTATATTCAATTGCCAACTATTATATTTGATGAAATAGATTCTGGTGTTTCTGGAGAAATATCTAATAAAATGGGAGATATCATGTTGTTGATGAGTAAGACTATGCAGGTTATTTCAATAACTCATTTACCGCAAATTGCGGCTAAAGGTCACACACATTTTAAAGTTTACAAAGAAGATGTTGACGAGGTGACACAAACCAATCTCGTAAAGTTAAATCATGATGAACGTATTGTGGAAATTGCTCAAATGCTAGGTGGTACAGAAATGTCATCGTCTGCTATTGCCCATGCAAAAGAATTACTTAATTAATTACTATATTTGAACCCAAAATAGAATAAATCATCCAAATTATAAACTAAGATAAACATGTCATACAATTTACTAAAAGGAAAAAAAGGAATCATCTTTGGAGCACTAGACTCTAATTCAATTGCTTGGAAAACTGCAGAGCGTGTTCACGAAGAAGGTGGTCAATTTGTATTAACAAATGCACCTGTAGCCATGCGTATGGGACAAATAAACGAACTAGCAGAAAAGACCGGTTCACAAATAATTCCAGCGGATGCAACGTCTTTAGAAGATTTGCAGAAGCTAGTAGAGCAATCTATGGAGATTCTTGGAGGTAAAATTGATTTTGTATTACATTCAATAGGCATGTCAATTAATGTCCGTAAGGGAAAACACTATACAGATCAAAATTATGAATGGACACAAAAGGGAACTGATGTTTCGGCTATGTCTTTTCATAAAGTGATGCAAACACTTTACAAAGCTGATGCGATGAATGAGTGGGGAAGTATTGTAGCTTTAAGTTATATGGCAGCTCAACGTGTGTTTCCGGATTATAATGATATGGCAGATAACAAAGCTTATCTAGAAAGTATTGCACGCAGTTTTGGGTATTTCTTTGGAAGAGATAAAAAAGTTCGTGTGAATACAATTTCTCAATCGCCAACACCAACAACAGCTGGTAGTGGAGTAAAAGGCTTTGATGGATTTATTGCTTATGCTGATAAAATGTCGCCTCTTGGAAACGCAACGGCGTTAGATTGTGCGAATTATACAGTGAGTTTATTTAGCGATTTAACAAAACGTGTAACGTTGCAAAACCTTTATAATGACGGAGGTTTTAGTAATATGGGCGTTAGTGATGCTGTTATGGAAACTTTTATGAAAGAATAATTTTTTTTATTAAAATAACATAAACTAGCCACCTGTAAAACGGTGGCTTTTTTGATTGGATTGGTTACATTTGTAGTATGAAATTACAGTTTTCATTTATTATTCCTGTTTATAATCGTCCTGACGAAATACAAGAGCTTTTGCAGAGTTTTATTGAATTTGAAACTAGTCAAGACTATGAAATTGTAATTGTTGAAGATGGCTCGACTATTCCTTCAAAAGAAGTGGCTGAAAGCTTTAATTCAAAACTTAATATCTCTTATTTTTTTAAAGAAAATTCGGGCCCAGGTGATTCGAGGAATTATGGAATGGAACATGCTAAAGGTAATTACTTTATCATTTTAGATTCTGATTGTATTTTACCTAAAAATTATTTGACTGTAGTTTCTCAAAGCTTACAATTAGAGTATGTTGATTGTTTTGGTGGTCCAGATGCAGCGCATGAATCGTTTTCAAACCTTCAAAAAGCTATTAATTTTTCAATGACGTCGTTTATGACTACTGGAGGTATTCGAGGAAATAAAAAGAGTGTTGGCATGTTTCAACCCAGAAGTTTTAATATGGGACTTTCAAAAAAGGCATTTGAAGATTCAAAAGGGTTTGGTACAATTCATCCTGGAGAAGACCCAGATTTATCAATTCGTCTTTGGAATTTAGGATATAAAACTAAATTGATTTCAGAAGCCTATGTGTTTCATAAACGTCGTATTTCATGGCGAAAATTTTATAAGCAAGTCTATAAATTTGGTATGGTAAGGCCAATTTTAAATAATTGGCATCCTAGCACTAAAAAAATTACTTATTGGTTTCCAACTGTTTTTTGTTTAGGCTTTATAGGGGCGATTTTTTTATTATTTTTTAATATAATTTGGGGATTAGTAGCTTATATATTGTATTTTATACTAGCGTTTGTGATTGCTTTGGCAAGTACAAAAAGTGTCCTTGTGTCTATGCTTTCGATACCAGCCATTGTTGTTCAGTTTATTGGATATGGATATGGTTTTATAAAATCAACGTTGGCATTACAATTGTCTAATAACGATCCAGAGACGGTGTTTCCTGAATTATTTTTTAAACTAAAATGATAAAGAATTTAAAAACAAAGATTCTCGCAGGCATCAGAAATAAAAAAATAAATGTGTTTTTTTTATTTCTGTTAATGTCATTTATTATTTTAATTTTTTCAAAACTTTCCAAAGAATATACCAATACACTTACTTTTGGAATTAATAAAGTCAATATTCCTCAAAAATATGTTATTTTAAATGATACAAGTGCTAAGCTGGAAATAACCTTAAAGGCTTATGGCTTTAATTGGCTGAAATATTACTTTTCTAAACCTAAAATAACGATTGATTTTAAAAAAGATGTGCAAAAGCAAAATGGTTTTTTTGAGTGGAACAAGTCTAATATATTTTTACATAGTAATGCTGAGTTTGGCAGTCAAGTATCTTTAATTAATGTGTCTCCTGATAAATTAATTTTTAAATATGATACTAATTTGGTAAAGAAAGTACCCGTTATTTTAAACGCAAACATTAGTTTCAAGCCCGGTTACAATATATTTAAAAACTATACAATAGAGCCAGATTCAATTAATGTGATAGGTCCAAATGATTTGGTTTCTCAAATTAAACAAATAAAGACAGAAGAAGTTGTATTGAAAGATGTGAACTCTAATATTTTAAAATCTATAAAATTAAAACTCCCAAAAGATAATAAAGACTTAATATTTTCTAAGTCTGAAGTAACTTTAAAGGGAACGGTCGAGCGTTTTACAGAAGGAACCTTAAAAGTGCCTATTAATATCATAAATGTACCTGACGGTATGCGTGTTAAATACTTTCCAAAAGTGATTAACGTTATTTATTACACAAGTTTAAAAAATTATAAGGATATAACAGCCAAAGATTTCAAGGTTGTTTGCGATTATCAAAAGAGTTCAAACACACAGTCTTTTTTATTACCAGAACTCATAAAGATAACAGACAAGGTGAAAACAGCCAAAATTAATCCTCAACATATTGAATTTATTATTGAAGAATGATTGAAGTTGGTCTTACAGGAGGTATAGGTAGTGGTAAAACAACAGTAGCCAAAGAATTTGGTGCCTTAGGAATTCCAGTTTATATAGCTGATGAGGAGGCGAAAAAGTTAATGATTACTTCAAAAACTATAAAGAGAAAACTTATTGAATTGTTTGGAGAAGAAGCTTATCTTGATGGTAAACTAAACAAACCATTTATTGCGAGCATTATTTTTAATGACAAAACATATTTGGAACGGATGAATGCCATTATTCATCCACAAATAGCCAGTCATTTTAAAAAGTGGAAGCAAAAACAAGATGCACCATATGTTATTAAAGAAGCAGCTATTTTATTTGAAAACGGCAGTTACAAAAAATTAGATGTTATTATAACGGTTACAGCCCCAAAAGAATTAAAAATAAAACGCTTGTTAAGACGAGATGATACAACAGAGGAAAAGATTGAATCAATTATGAAAAATCAATGGAGTGACGATGAGAAAATTAAACGGTCTCAATATGTGATTAACAATGTTGAATTAGCAAAAACTAAACAAGAAGTGCTTAAAATACATCGGCAAATCCTTAAAAATCAATAATGAGCTATAAATTTTAACATTTTTGTTAATGTAAGGTTAAAAGCTAGGAGCACTAAATGTTAAAATGTTAATTTTGAATGATGAGCAAGAGAATATTCGTCTTATTGGTTCTTTTAATGAGTATGTCTCTAATAGGAATCATATTCGTTCAAGCTTATTATATTAAAGATTCTGTTAGAAACGAAAAAGAACGATTTGCATTTAATGTAAAGAAAAGTTTAAGTTATGTGTCTAATGCTATTGAAAAAAAAGAATTAGACAGTCTTTACAGAAAGTATCAGAATCTTGATGATGAAAAGAAAGAAGATTCAACCGCTGTTTCAAAGTTGTTCATATATCAACAGGACAACAATACCAAGGAGATGTTGGTATATAAAAGTGGTATTTTAGAAGAAAACTATAAGTTAACTTCTTCGCTCTTTGACATGGGTTTGGATAGCATTTCTGTAAAGAATATTATAGGCAGTTCTGACCTCAAGGTGTATAAAAATAAGGGTTTTGCTGATAAGGATTTAAAAAACAATATAAGTCCTACTTTTAGTAATAGCAGTTTGTTTCAAGCGCAGAAAAATTCTTTTGATAGAAGCTTTAAGAAATATGCTAAAACATTTCCTGTTTACAAGCGTGTTTCTGAAAAGCAAATTTCTAAATTGTTATCAAGAAAACTGAAAGAGGACAAAATTGATATAGATTATCAATTTGCTATTTACAGCAACGATTTGGCTACAAAAGTACATAGTGAGGGGTTTGAAAGGAATAAAGAATCAGAATTTAGTGTTCCAATTTTTTATGATGAAAATAATCAAACAAATTATAAACTATTAGTAAATTTTCCTGATGATAATAAATTTATTTTATCGTCAATTATTGGAATGATTTTGTTATCAATAATTTTTACATTAATAATCATTATAGCTTATTCGAGTGCTTTGTATCAGTTAGTGAAGCAACGTAAAATCTCGCAAATAAAAACAGATTTTATTAATAACATGACGCACGAGTTTAAAACACCAATAGCGACTATAAATTTGGCATTAGATGCTATTAGGAACCCTAAGATAATTGATGATAAAGAAAAAGTTGTACGTTATCTAGGAATGATAAAAGAAGAAAATAAGAGAATGCATGCTCAGGTTGAAAATGTATTAAGAATATCGAAACTAGAAAAGAATGAACTGAATATAAGTAAGGATAGAGTGAGGTTGCACGACTTAATAGAAGAAGCTATCACACATGTAGAGCTTATTGTTGAAGATAGACAAGGTTCTATAAAAACCTTCCTTGATGCCGATAAGTCCTCTGTTTTAGCTAATGAAACTCATTTTACAAATGTTATTGTCAATATTTTAGATAATGCCATTAAGTATTCTCCTAATGCACCAAAAATTGAAGTGTATACAGAGAATGTTGGAACAAATATTTTATTAAAAATAAAAGATCATGGGAGCGGAATGAGTAAAGCTGCCCAAAAGAAAGTGTTCGAAAAATTTTATAGAGAACACACTGGAAACATACATAACGTTAAAGGACATGGTCTGGGTTTGGCGTATGTGAAACGTATAGTTGAAGACCATCAAGGTCATATTAAAGTTGAAAGTGAAAAAGATAAAGGAAGCACATTTACCATTAAGCTTCCTCTAATAACATAATTATGGAAGAATTAAACAAGAAAATTTTATTAGTAGAAGACGATCCAAATTTTGGAACTGTTCTTAAGGATTATTTGATGATGAATGATTATGATGTTGTTCATGCCAAAAATGGTATGGAAGGATTTGAAAAGTTCAAAAAAGATGATTTTGATTTATGCATTCTAGATGTCATGATGCCTTATAAAGACGGTTTTACTTTGGCAAAAGAAATACGAGAAAAAAACAAAGACGTGCCCATTGTATTCTTAACGGCAAAAGCGATGAAAGAGGATGTGTTAAAAGGTTATAAGGTTGGTGCAGATGATTATTTAAACAAACCATTTGATAGCGAAGTTTTGCTTATGAAGATAAAAGCTATCATGCAACGTAAAGCCACCGAAACTATTTCAGATAGTAAACAATTTGAGTTTAAAATTGGCTCATTTGATTTAAATTCGAAACTTCGATTTTTACGATACAAGGGCGGTGAGCCAGTCAAATTATCGCCAAAAGAAAATGAATTATTGCGTTTATTGGCGCTTCATGAAAATGATTTAATGCCTCGTCAATTAGCGCTTACTAAAATATGGAGAGACGATAATTACTTCACATCGCGTAGTATGGATGTTTACATTGCCAAATTACGTAAGTATCTAAAATTAGATGAAAAAGTGGAGATTTTAAATATTCACGGCGAAGGATTTAGATTGGTTGTGAATAATTAAGAATCCATAAAAAACAGATTAATAGCAAAGTAAAAAATCCAGTTAATAGCTGGATTTTTTTATGAGATTCGTTTTAATAACCAATTTTTAAATTCATGAAAATTTTGAGGTGCAACACCATGTCCAACAGGAAATTCAGAATAGTGATGTTTAATATTTAAATCGCTTAAAAAAAGAGGTGTTTGTCTAGCCCAATCAACTGGAATAACTTGGTCTACACTGCCATGAGAACAATAAAAGTCTAAATGCGAATAGTCCTGAGTTTTTAAGTTTTCAGGTAATATATCCTTGTTAATATAACCACTTAAAGCAATAATGTTTTTAACTTTTTCAGGATAGGTTAAAGCTACCGCATAGCTTAAAATGGTGCCTTGACTAAAGCCTAAAAGTGTTACATTATGTTTGTTTACTGGGTAAGCATTTGTCGCTTCATCAATAAAGACAGCAATTAAATCTCGTGATTCTATAGCCTGCTCGTTATCACTCCATTTTCCTTTTTCTGCATCAAAATTAATGGCGTACCAAGCGTTTCCGTAAGGTTGCATAGTATAAGGAGCCTTCACTGAAATTATAAATAATTCTTCAGGTAATTCATTAGCAAACGAAAACAAATCATTTTCATCACTGCCATAACCATGAAACATAATCAATAATGGGGCATTTTCAGATAAACTGGATTCCCTAATAATATGTTTTAATGAAAGAGAGTTGTTTACCATTCCTTTACCAAATTACCAAAAATCTTTTGATAGAATTTACCTAAAATAGGTACTGATTCGGGTTTTCCTGAAATAGCATTAACAAATCCATATACAAAAAGAACCCCAAAGAAAATATAGAATGAAAGACGAAGCATTTCTATATCAAAATTAGATATAAAAGTTAAGCCTATTGCGAAAAAAGTCAACCATAATCCTAGGGCTTGTCTAGTATGAAAAGCAGTAAAATTACTTTGCTTTTCATTGTTCATAAAAAGGGCTATAATAGTTCCAAAAATAGTTAAGTAGCTAATAATTGCTAATGTTTTTCCTTCTTCTATATCTTTTTGTGTCATGATTATGAATCTAAAGAAATCGTATTATTTGAAATTATTCCGTAGACTTTTCCTTTTAAATCCTGGTTTTCAAAAATAGCATTTTTAGATTTAGAAATAATGTCTTTACTTGAAAATGTATATTTTGTATCAGGGTTAAATAGCGTAATATCTAATTTGTTTCCAATATTTATCGGGGTTGGCTCTACACCAAATCTCAGCTTTCCTTTGGTTAAAATATCTACGGTTTTCTTTAAGGTGAATAGTGTTTGTAAGGCTCCAAAAGCGCTTTCCAAGCCAATGGTTCCATAAGCTGCGTGGTCAAACTCTACCTTTTTATGCTCTATATCCAAGGGATTATGATCACTAGTTACCATATCAATAGTGCCATCTTTAATACCTTCAATTAAAGCATCAATATCGTGTTGTGTTCGTAATGGTGGCAATACTTTATAAAGGGTATTGAAATCGGTTAAGACCTCATCACTAAAAAATAAATTATGGATGGTGACACTGCAGGAAACATCTAATTTTTTCTTTTTGGCCTCTCTAATTAGAGCGACAGATTTAGCGGTCGATATGGTTGGTATATGTAGTTTTCCATTGGTGTATTCTAATAAAAATAAATCTCTTGCCACTTGTAATTCTTCAGATAAGGTAGGGTTTCCTTTTAATCCTAAGGATGTGCTTGTAATGTTTTCGTTCATAACGCCTAACCCAGAAATCTTGTTGTCTTGAGGAAACGAGCAAACCAGTCCGTTAAAATTGCTAGTGTATTGCAATGCCAACTTCATAAGGTTAGGATTAGCAACAGACTTTTTGTAATCATAAAAAGCGACTGCACCCGCACTTTTCATATCATATAACTCAGCTAAATCCTCTCCATTGCTATCTTTAGTTAAAGCACCAACAGGAAGTAATTTTACAGCATGATGCTCTGCTTTAGAATTTACAAAGGTTATATCTGAATTGGAATCAATAATAGGATGCGTGTTAGCGTTCATGGCAACAGCAGTAAAGCCTGAAGCGGCAGCTGTTTTAAGTCCGTTTTTAATAGTTTCTCGATCTTCAAAACCAGGTTCGCCAAAACAGACACTACTATCAAACCAGCCTTGAGAAATATGCAGGTTTTCAAACGAAATTTCTTGATATTTTTTTGGGTTTTTTAGGTGGTTTCCAATTTGTGATATCACACCCTTTTCAATTAATATATCTTGAGTTAAGTTATGAAACTCACTTTTAGGATCTATTATTGTAGCCGATTTAATTAGTATGTTCATTTGAAATATTTTAACAAGAGCATTTCAATAATCAAGAACGCTAATGCAAAAATAACAAACCATTTCCATAGCTCATTAACTTTTGTATCACTTTTTAGTGTATTAAAAATATCGGTTATTGAATCACTGGTTTTTATGTTTTTTATGTTGGAAATATCTTGATAAACTAAATTACTTTCCCTTCTATTATAATTAAAACTTACATTTTGAATTGTTTTGTTTTTGTCCTTAATAGTATAAATTCCAGATTTAGAAGGCTCATCAACAGTAGTTAATACCACTTTATTATTGTAGTACTGTTGTTTAGGAATCATATTTATGTCGTTGCGTTCAAGCGATAAAATATCATCTTGATGTAGCTGAACAGAAACATCAAAGCTGTTTTCTTGACCTATAGTAAAATACAGAGGAGGGATTTTAAAACTAAACTTTCCAATATTGTATAAAGTTGGTACAATTAAAGGTGAATTTATAAAGTTTGAATTTGCCTCATTTAAAGGTGCTGTAAATATATAAGCTTGTTTACTTTGAAATAAAAATGGCTTAGAATTGTCGTATTCGAGAATAGAAGAACTCACATTATACGATAAGTTGTAAAAACCGTTAACTTCTGGGTATTGAAAATTAGATACTCGATTTTCAAAAACACCAGTTGCATATAACGGATGCGAAAAATTAATAGTAGTTACACGTTTTTTGTTTTCTATAAAGCCACTAAAAGAGGTATTGTAATTTTGTAATAAAGCATTGTATGAATCAATGGCACAGTTTGTAGATGGAATTATAATTATGGACCCTCCTTGGTTGCTAAAAGACTTTAAAACACTTTGTAGCGTATTTGGTATGGAATTTAGTTCGTTTAAAACAATAAGGTTTTGTTGTGCCAATACATTATAATCTAACTCATTAATGGTTGTTGATTTATAATTAAATTCATCTGTTGTATAAATGCGCTTTAAAAATGAGTCATCTGCATTATTAATGCATAAAACATTAATTTTTGGTGTATTGTTTACATTGAAAAACAAACTGTTGTCATATTGTAAATCAGTATCATTAATAGTAATTTTCCCATTGATAGGCTGATTTAAGGGCAGTGAAAAAGTAGCTGTTGTATCATTGCTAAACGCAACAGATGTTTTAGCTATTAATTGGTCATTATTAAATAGAGAAATAGGTAGATTATTAATAAAATCACCTTGGTTTTTTAAGGCAACATTAAGTTCTATAGTATTACCAGTTGTTTTTGCAATATAAGCGGAATCAATTGTGATATTTTTGGTGCTAACGGGTTTTAACTTTACAGCAAAAATTCTAAACAGCGAATCAATATCTGGTTTAAATTGTGACTTTTCTTCTTGAAAATCAGAAATAAACAAAATATTTTTTATTGAATTAGTTTCCTTAAATAGCTTTTTGCATTTTAATAAGGCAGCATTATAGCTGAAAAATTTTGAAGAGTAGTCAATTTCCAGTACCTCATTTTTAATGGCTTTTATTGTGGTGTTTTTGTAAGTGTTGTCGTTTGTTACTAATGTGATCTTTTCATCTTCAGGGATATTGGTAATAATATCTTGTAAGGCACGTTTTAACAGGTCTCCTTGATTTCCTTTAGCTTGCATACTAAAGGAGTTGTCTAAATAAATAACCGTTTCAGTTGTTGTATTAAAAGTTTTCTTTTTAGAAAAAAAAGGTTGAGCAAAAGCAATGATTAGAAATGCTAAAATTAGTAAGCGTGTTAATAAGGTTAGCCATTTTTTTAATTGAGAACTTTTACGAGTTTGTATTGTAACTTCTTTTAAAAAAGATACATTGGTAAATGCTTCCTTTTGAAATTTTCTAAATTGAAATAAATGTACAATGATTGGTATTAGCAGAAAAAATAGGGCGTAAAGAAGTTCGGGGTGTTTAAACTGCATGTCATATTTAGATTTATCAAACCTACATAATTTTTTTTATTTTTCTATTGTAGAATGAACAATTTAGATTAACAGAAAAACAGATAATCTTCAACAGGTTGCATTTCTAATTTAGTCAAATAGGCTCTTATAGCTTTCTGAGCTTTTTTATTGGCAACAGTAATAATACTTTGTGGATTTTTAATCTGGGTTAATGTTTCAAAATTTTTTAAGGTTTTCCCATAAATATCTCTACCAATTTTGTTTGGATTATCACAAATCCATTCAAAATCAATGTGCCTATTAACGAGTGTTTTAGCAATTAATTTTCCTTTTGTTCCGGCTCCCCAAAGGGTCAATGTTTTACGATGATTATAGTCAATATCTAAAAAATGATGAATCTTGAGCGACGTAAAATGATTTTGAGCATAATGGATTTGTGTTCTGGATGTTCGCGTGCTATAATCTCGCCAGTTATGTAAAACAGTATCGCAAGGAATACATTTAAGTTGATGTTTGTAAAACCGAAACGTTAAATCATAATCTTCTGGATATATGTTGGGGTTAAACGCATCACAAGCTAATAAGTCTGTTTTATAAACCATCCAACACGGAGACGGGATGACGCATTCTTTATAAATTTCGATATAATTGGTTCCCGATTTAGTTAGGGTATTTAGCCAATTTTCATAGCTTTTATAGCCTGGTTTTACACCATCTTTTGCAAAATATTTAACTAAACCTACGGCTACATGTTTTTTACCATGTTTAGTAAGGTTGTTTGATAGTATTTCTAATTTGCGAGGTTCCATAATATCATCGCTATCCATTCGGGTAATTAATTCACCCGTACTTTTAGATAAAGCAAGTTGTAAAGCATCAATAATTCCACTACCAGAATTTTTAAAAAGTTTTATTCTAGGCTCATTCTCAGCAAAGCTTTTAACAATGCTATAACTTGCGTCTGTTGAAGCATCATCAACTATCAAAACTTCCCAATTAGTATAGGTCTGATTTAAAATAGAGACTAAACAATCTGGTAAATAGTTTTCCGTATTTTTAAAAGGAATTAAAATGCTTACTAAAGGTGGATGCATACTGCGAATTTAACTAAACCTTAAGAATAAAGAAAGTAACATAATCTTATTTTTAACGATTAAAATAAAAGAGAAAACTAAAATAAATGAATACAAGATTTTTAATCACAGTAGCGTCTGTTATATTGTTATCTAGCTGTAGTACAACAAAAACTACCGGAAACGATTTAGCTACTACAACACCTATTGAATCTCAAATAAATTTAACCAAAGTAAAAAATGATAAAGTGCCTGTAACTATTGATCCAGGACGATTTACAATAGATACCGTTACGTATTACATACCAAAGACAGTACCTGGAACCTACCAATTAGATGATTACGGACAGTACATTGATGGATTTAAAGCCTACGATTATAATGGGCATGAAATGAAAGTTGAAAAACCAGATATTAATTCTTGGAAAATAGTGAATGCCAAACAACTTGACAAAATAAGCTATTTAGTAAATGATACTTATGACATTGAACAAACTGGAGGCATTGGTGATGAGACACCATTTTCTCCAGCAGGAACCAATATAGAGCCCAATAATTATGTGTTAAATCTTCATGGTTTTATTGGTTATTTTAACTCATTAAAAAATAATCAATATAAAGTAGATGTTACCGCTCCAACCAACTTTGTAAAATCAACAGCATTGCAACAAACGGGAAGTATAATTAGTCCAGATGGTAAAAGTACAACAACAAGTTATGTTGCTTCTCGATATTTCGATATTACAGACAACCCGATGATGTATGGAAAGTTGACTGTTGAAGAATTTCAAGTAGGTGATATTAAAATTGTATTAAGCGTATATTCTCCAAATAATTTACATTCTGCAGCCTCTTTAAAAGATGCTATGTATAAAATGATGAAAGCTCAAAAGGCATTCTTAGGCGATATGAATACAACCTCACGTTATGATATATTTTTGTATTTATCTGAAGGCAAAAAGGATTCGCCAAAAGGTTATGGTGCCCTAGAGCACAACAAATCTACTATGGTAGTTTTTCCAGAAGATATGTCTGATGAAGAATTGGCAGATAGTATGATTGAGACCGTTGCACATGAATTTTTTCACATTGTAACGCCTTTAACGGTTCATTCGGAAGATATTCAATATTTCGACTATAATAAACCTACATTTTCAAAGCAGTTATGGATGTATGAAGGGGTTACCGAGTATTTCGCCAATTTATTTCAAGTTAATCAGGGGTTGATATCAGAAGATGAGTTTTACAAAAAGATCATGGATAAAATCGAAATGTCTTTAAACATGTATGATGATACCATGAGTTTTACTAAAATGAGCGAACATGTTGATGAAGAACCTTATAAGAGCCAATATGCTAATGTTTATCAAAAAGGAGCTTTAATAGGTATGTGTATTGATATCTTAATGCGGGAAGAAAGTCATGGACAACGTGGTATTTTGTCATTAATGAAAGAGTTATCACATAAATATGGGGCAAATAAACCTTTTGATGATGATAAACTAATAGATGAAATCACAGCGATGACGTATCCTTCTGTTGGAGAGTTTTTAAAGACTCATGTTGTAGGAACAACGCCAATCAATTATGAAGTTTTCTTTCAAAAAGTTGGATTAGAATTGGTTGACTCTAAAGTAGAAACTAATTTTATTTTAAATGGGTCTGATATCATTGTAGGGGGAAATAGGCAATACGGTACTATTTTTTTTACTGATTTAGTTAAAGATAATAGCTTTTGGAATGATTTAGGGGTGCAACCTCGAGATATTATTAAAAGTGTTAATGGTACTAAGTTGACTATGCAAAATGCAGATTCTGTGATGCAAGATATTTTTTCATGGAAACCAGGACAAGATATAGAGGTTGTACTTAACAGAAAGGGAGAGGATGTTATAATCAAAGCAAAAACAGTACAATCGTATACTGCAGGAAACGTTTTAAAGGCAGACCCAAAGGCTACCGAAGCACAAATAAAGTTACGTGAAGCTTGGTTAAAGGGATAAAAATTATAATACATAATTAAACAAAAAAGCGAGCTATTTAGCTCGCTTTTTTGTTTTAGTTTTTAATATTTTGCAGCTTTTCCTTTTGAAAGCGAATTTTTTATAAACTCTCTTAGGTCATTCGTTGCTTTAATTAAATCATCATGACGAATATACATCATATGACCACTTCTGTAGCCTTTAAAAGTAAATCTATCTTTCATCTTTCCGCTAGGATCTATTTGGTGCATGGTATATTTAGCTCCAAAATAAGTAGTCGCACCATCGTAGTAACCAGATTGGATAAGTACTTTTAAGTATGGGTTTTCAGCCATAGCTTGTCTTAAACGGTCTCGGGTAGTATCATTTCTGTTATCCCAAGGGTGAACATCCCCAAACATATTATATTTTATATCTGTTTTAAATTTTAAATAGTCCCGTATATAATAGTTTATTGCAGGAGTGAAGGAGTGCAACCATGAAGTTAGTTCCGGATTAAAATCAGGGCTATCTCCTGCTTCAGTTTTATCAATACCTAAATATCTAGAATCTAAACGACCTATAGTTTCACCAGTTTTGTCGCGTAATAATTCTTTCCAAAAAAAGCTAGTTGATACATTTAAATTATTTTGTAGAATAGCGGTTTGGCTTAGACCAGAATAATAAGCCATTTTTTTAGAAACATCTTGTTTTTCAGACTCAGAAATAAATCCACCTTTGGCAAGTGCAGGCATTAATTTGTTGAGGGCATAATCTTCAACTTCGGGAAGAATCTCCAATAAATCTTTATTTTGTAAATCAGGATTCAGCGCCTTATGATGCCAAGCGGTTGCCGTAAAATAAGGTAAATTTAATGCCGAATAAACCGGTTGATTAGTATTGTAAAGTTTATAGTCTGCAGGCGAAACCATAATCACACCATTTAAATACATCCATTGGTTATTTTGTAATTCGTTTGCTAAACCCATTACACGTGTGCCTCCATAACTTTCTCCAATTATATATTTTGGCGATTCCCATCTGTTTTTTCTGGTGACAAAGGTATTCATCCATTCGGCTAAGTATTTTATATCAGCATTAATGCCAAAAAAGGTTTCTCTTTCAGGTAATTTACCGTCTTTATCGGCAATCATTCTAGAATACCCTGTATTTACGGGATTAATATAAACAATGTCTGCGACGTCTAATATTGAATTAGGATTGTCTTTTACACCATATGGTTGAATAGGATACCCTTCGTCATCAATGTTTAGAACTTTTGGACCTGTATAGGCAATATGCATCCATGCAGAAGCAGAACCTGGTCCGCCATTAAATGAAAAAATAATAGGTCTGTTTTTTTTATCTGTTTTATCGCATTCGTAATAGGTATAAAAAAGAGTTGCAATAGGTTCTCCTTTTTTATTCCATACAGGTTGTGTTCCCGCAGTTGCTTTATAAGAAATGATCTGATTTTTTATGGTTATTGTATGCGATGTTGTTACTGTAGTATCAGCTGGTATTTTTATGTTTTGAGAAAAGACCGAACAAACTGAAATGATGAATACAAACAATAAAATTTTTTTCATGATAAGTTGTAATAATTAAAGTTTTAAATATAAAGAAAACAAATGTTAAAACCCTTCAAAAACACCAAGTCCAAATAAAGCAAAATCATATTTTACAGGATCCTTAGCATCTAGTTGCCTCAAAGCAGTATCTAATTCTAATAAGGCCTTAGCGTCATTTTGTTTACGGCTTAAAAGATCAAGTTTTCGAGCAACATTACCTGAATGCACATCTAACGGGCAAGAAAGCTGACTAGGAGAGAGGCTTTTCCAAATACCAAAATCAACACCTGTTTTGTCATTTCTAACCATCCATCTTAAATACATGTTAAGTCGTTTTGCAGCCGAATTTTTTAATGGATCGCTAATATGTTTTTGCGTTCGTTGCAAATGTTCTATCTCGAAAAAAATAGTTTTAAATTTTGATATAGAAGTTTGCAAGGATTGATTTTCAGCGTATTTTGAAAACACAGATTCTAAACCATTATGGATTTTATAAATATGTTGAAGAGAAACTATAAATTGAATAAAATCATGACCATTAAACGTTCTATGAACAAACTGCTGAAGTTTTTCCAAATCGGTCTCATGATGATTCATAACAAAATCATATGGAGAATTATCTAATAAACTCATCATGTGTTTAGCATTATTAATGATACTTTTTCTGTTTCCCCAAGCTATGGTCGCAGTTAAAAAGCCTGCAATTTCTATATCCTCCTTTTTATGAAATAAATGTGGAACTTGTATCGGGTCACTTTCAATAAAGTTAAGATTGTTGTATTGCTGAACTTTAACATCTAGAAACTCTTTGAGGTCTTTTTTATTCAAGGGTTTTAATTTTAAACTCAAAGTTACGTATTATCAATATGTTTAATAAAACATATGTGAACAAAAACGACTCAATTTTGTATATTAGATATATCCAATAATATAAACAGAATGCAACATGTTTCTGAAATCTTAGATTTTTTCCCACCAGACAGCATTAAATTTCTGTTGGTTTCTCTGTTTGCACTTCTCATTGGTATGGAACAGCACAGGCATCATATTAATGAGCCTGACGAAAGTCTTTTTGGTACCGACAGAACCTTCACACTTATTGGTATATTAGGTTATGTTTTATATATTATAAATCCATACAGTTTAATTCCTTTTCTCGGAGGAGGTATTATAATATCTGCTTTATTGGCAATCTACTATTACTAAAAAATACAAGTTTATAAAAAGTTTGGAATGACTACACTTGTCATTGCTTTGATAACATATTGCTTAACACCGTTAATTTATAAACAACCTAATTGGTTAGTTATTCTGGTTTTGGTGACAGTTTTAGTCATTACCGAAATAAAAGAGAAATTATTTAATATTTCAAAGAAATTTAATGATAGTGAATTCATTACGCTTGCTAAGTTTTTAGCAGTGGCAGGTGTTATTTTACCCTTATTACCGGACACTCCAATTTCTACTGAAATTAATATTTCGCCATATAGGTTTTGGTTGGCTATTGTAGCAGTATCATGTATTTCTTATGTAAGTTATTTACTAAAAAAGTTTGTTTTTCCAAACTCTGGAATCTTGCTCACAGGAATTTTAGGCGGTCTCTACAGCAGTACAGCCACCACAATTATTTTAGCACGAAAAAGTAAAGAGCTAAATGAAAGCAATAAAATTGCTACAGCCATAGTATTGGCTACCACTATGATGTATTTACGAATTTTTTTGTTGGCCCTGTTTTTTAATGAAACAATTGCGTACAAACTTGTTCCTTCATTTTTAGTGTTTATTGGAGTATCATTATTACTTGTGTTTTACTTTTATAAATTTTATCACCCTAAAAAACATGATGCCTCAGGCCAAATAACCATTGAGTCTCATAGTAATCCGTTGGAGTTTAAGACTGCTTTAGTGTTTGCAGGATTGTTTATTCTGTTTGGATTAATAACCGGAATGGTAAATTCTAATTATGGCACAGCAGGCGTTAATGTGTTGTCATTTGTTGTCGGAGTTACTGATATTGATCCATTTATATTGAATCTCTTTCAAAGCAAATGGGATTTTGAAAACACGGTTTTAATTGCAGCAGTATTAAATGCCATTACTAGTAATAATCTATTAAAAATGATTTACGGAATTTCTTTTGGAAACAAATCCATTAGAATACCATTAATCATATCTTTTGGCATTTTAATTGTTTTGGGCTTGCTTTTGTCTTTTTTAGTTACGTTTTAGGGTGTTTTCAGAAACCTTTATTCTCTGTTTAATATTATACTAAGGTATTTGCATGACTCAAACATGTAGTTTTTTGTAATTTTAAGATTACATTAATTTACAAACATGTCGACAAAGTGCAAAAATTAACTTTTAAAAGTCTATTTTTTATATTGAAATAAACTAAAATTCAATTTTATATCGTTATTTAGTCAACAAATAAATGTATTATGAGAAAAATTATAGTTCCAATTTTAGCCATTCTTTTTATGAGTTGCCAAAAAGATGACGTAAAACCCAATACAGAATCAGCACCTGTTATTGAGGCTTTAAATGACTATGCTATAGTGAATCAAATCTTTCAAGATGTTGGCAATAACAGTGGTGATGCAGTTTTAAATGCTGAAAACACATCAACAGCAAAAACAAGTAAAACCAAAACTGTAGAGCCAATTATAACTGTTGAACCGTTAGATTTTACAACATTCCCTAAAACAATTACTATCGATTATCAAGATGGTGTTTTATGTAAAGATGGCGTTACACGTAAAGGGATTGTAACGATTGTTTCTACCGATTGGTATAGAAATGAAGGAAGTGAACACACAACAACGTTTAACAATTATTATCATGAGGGTTTTAAAGTTGAAGGGACACATTATGTGAAAAATTTAGGTGAAAATCAAGATGGTAATTTAGTATTTAATGTGATTATTGAAAACGGAAAAATTACTGGTACATCAGGTGAAACCATTGATTATACTGAAGATTCTACCAGAACTTGGGTAGCAGGTTCCGATACACCTTTAAATATTTGGGATGATGAATATTTGTTAGATGGCACACAGTCTGGAATTAGTTCTAAAGGTGTTGAATACTCATTAACTGTTGAAGACCCGTTACATTTTGTGTTATTACCTAGAAGTATAGCATCAGGTATTTTAAATATAGATGCTGGAAATATAAATGATATAGAATTGAATTATACTGAGTCAACAATTACCATATTAGGAACTACGTTTCCTTGGTAATTAATGATATCATGATTTTACATAATTAGTAACAACAAGGGTTTAATGAACTTTCATTAAACCCTTGTTTGTTTATGCTAGTTATTGGTTATTTTTCCATCCACCATCACTAGTTTCCTATCGGCTAAATTGGCGAGTTCTTCATTGTGAGTAACAATTACAAAGGTTTGTCCAAATTCGTCACGTAGCTTAAAAAAGAGACTGTGTAAATTTTCGGCAGATTCGCTATCCAAATTCCCAGAAGGTTCATCAGCAAAAATTAAATCAGGATTATTAATCAAAGCTCTGGCTACGGCTACTCGCTGTTGTTCACCACCAGATAATTCGTTTGGTTTATGATGGTAACGGCTTGATAATCCTAAGAAATCTAAAAGTTCTATAGCTCTCTTTTCTGCGTCAGCTTTTTTGGTACCTTTAATAAAAGCTGGCAGGCAGACATTTTCTAAAGCTGTAAATTCTGGTAATAATTGGTGGAATTGAAATATAAAGCCAATGTGTTCATTTCTAAATTTGGCTAAGCCTTTATCATTAAGAGAACTAATATCTATCCCGTTAATAGTAAGCTCAAATTTTTCTTTGTTTGAAGCTTGATCAAGAGTTCCTAATATTTGTAGTAAGGTTGTTTTTCCAGCTCCAGAAGCGCCAACAATAGAGATTACTTCACTTTTTTTTACATGAATATCAACACCTTTTAAAACATGTAAATCATTATAAAACTTATGAATGTTTTTTGCTTGAATCATAAAAGATAAATCTAGGTGTGAATTTACTACTTTAATGTTTTATGTACAATTAAGAGATAGGTTTCTTAAAGATATTTTTAATGCTAACATAATCAATAAAATATTGAATGCGTAAAGAGAATGTATTTTGAATGGGTTGATCAAACAATGTTTTTAGGCTACGACCAAAAGTATCTGTTGAAGCATTATCATAATTAAATAACTGATTTCTATATAAAGCTGTTAAAAAACTACCTGGCGCAAATTGCCAAGAGTAACTTAAATCTAAATTCCAGGTATTGTAATTAATATTTGGATTGTCTTCCAAATCCGCAATTTGGTAGCCACTGTTTTGATTTAAACGACCGTTTTCTTGTAAAGTAAATAGATTATTTTTGTAATCTACCGTAGACCAATAATTTCTAAATGTTAATGATAAGGAGTTAAACGGATTGAATGTATAATTTGCCGAGATACTGTTTTCTATAGTTTTTCTATTGCGTTCCCCAAAAATAATATCATCGTTAACTGTTGCTGTATAACCTCTATCCTTGAAATCTTTACTAAAATCAAAAGAATAAATGATTAGAAAGTTTTCATTAAGTCGCGCTCTTGGGCTTAATTCAAACCAAAGTTCATTTGTATTTCTGTTTGTTTCAAAATAGTTGGCACCACCTATACTAGCATCAAAAGCAAATGTTTTGTTATAATTTGATGAAAACCATATATTAGTATTTAACCTATTTTCATAGATAAAAAAGCGACCTTCGGTTCTTGGTTCAAAATAGTCATATTGTTTGCCAGCCTCAAAGTTAATGTTGCCCCCATAGTTATTAATTTTTTTAGTTTGTGCATTAAAATTACAACCAAAACTAGTTCCTGTATAAGTTCCTGGATTTGCTAGTCGTTTGTAGTTTACATAAGTGCCAATAAAATAATTGTTTAACTTTTTTGTGGGCTCAAAAATTCTATAAGTGAAGTCTACGCCGAAATTATTGTAATTGTTTCTGTATAACAAGCCTAAGTCATTAATGTCAAATTTAGTGTCTGCATAACTATGATCAAAACTATACCTGAATTTCCCGTGAGATTTTCTAGCTCTAAAAAACGAACTAAATCCTGTGGAATTACCTGTATCTAAATTAAGATTACTCATTTTAGCTTCTCCATAAACATTGTAAGTGTTTCTTTTGTTGGAAATGTCAAAAACTAATCCTGTAACATTGGCATCTCTAAAATTCCCGTCACGAGTTACATTGGTATTTATTAAACTTATAGATGAATTTTTATTGAATTGCTGATCTAAAACAAGAATGTTATAGTTGGTAACAGGTTCTACAACTTCTTCCCGTATTTCTCCTGTAATGGTATCTCTTATAGTAGCATTTGTTTTTTCAGTAACGGCATTAAAAACTCCTATACCCAATCCTTTTTTAGTTCTTCCAGAAACTTTTAAAGCATTTAAAACTTTTACATTATTAGGATAATCTTTAATTTCTTCATTGTCGTTTAATTCGGCTTCTTTACTTGGGCTACTACCAATACGCCTTGAAAAGAATAAATCACCTTTATTAAACAAATCGACTCCTTCTGTGAAAAATTGACGTTGTTCTGAATAGGTTTGTTCAAAGGGTCCTAAATTTAATTCTAAATCATCAAACCCTGCTTGACTAAAATCTGGAACTAAGGTAGCATCTAAAGTGAAATTTTCAGTAATTCCATACTTAACATCTAACCCGAAATTTAAATCTGTATTTGTTTTTCCGTCATAATTATTGACTAAACCAGAAGTAAACGGATAAAAACTTAGCCTAGTAGGAGATTCTATATGTTCCAATGATTTTAGTTCACCGTTGTAGAGACTAATATTCCCTTTTGTTCTATCTACAGGACTCCATGTATATTGAGATCGGTCTCTTCTAAATTGTCTATGAAATTGTATCCCCCAAGTTTGCACATCTTCATTTGAAAACCGAAGGGCTCTATAAGGTATTTTTACTTCAACAATCCATCCATCATCAACTATATTTACCTTGCTTTCCCATACAGCATTCCACCCAAAATCTTCTCCGTTACTGGGGCTAGAAATCGCATCAGCTTGCGTACCAGAACTAAATACAAAAAATTCTGTATCGTTTTGTGCATCGTTGTTGGGGTTGATAATAATTCCAAAAAAATCAGACTGCCCAAAATTATCTCTGGTAGTTATTTGACGCATTATTTTTGAAGGATCATCGTGCAGATAAGCTCCAAAATAAATAGCATTATCATCATAGGTAACTTTTACTATAGTTTTAATACCAACGGTATCTTTTATACCCATTTCTGGTCTGAATTGGGTGAAATCTTTAGCTTCTTCAGATTCTTGCCAAATATCATCGTTTAAAACACCATCTATTTTTGGTGCTTTGTGGGTGCGTTTAATGTGATACGTTTTTTTGGTTTGTGAAAATCCAGATAAATTAACGGCAAATAGTAATGCCATGAAAAGAAAAAATTTCATGAATGATTTGATTGATGTTTTTTATGTCTTTACAAAAGACAATAAAAAAATAAATTAGTTACAGTTTGTAATACAAATTTACTATTGAATAAAGTTGAAAGTCATAATTAAACGTTAAAATATTATTTTCATGTAAGGTGTTAATAGTTAAAACAACTAAAAATTACTTAATTTTAATTTTTATGAACAATACGTTACAAGTAGCCACATTTGCTGGTGGATGTTTTTGGTGTACGGAAGCGGTTTTTTTAAAACTTGAAGGTGTGGAAAAGGTGGTTTCTGGTTACACAGGAGGACAGATAAAAAATCCAGCTTACAGAGAGATTTGTACAGGAAGAACAGGGCATGCTGAAGCCATTCAAATAACATTTGATGATTCAAAAGTGTCATTTACAGAATTGCTTGAAATCTTTTTTGCAACGCACGATCCAACAACGTTGAATAGACAAGGGAATGATGTTGGTACCCAATACCGCTCCGCTATTTTTTATCGTGATGAAAAGCAAAAAAAGAATGCTGAAGAATTTATAGCCTTACTTCAACAAGAACATATTTTTGAGAATCCAATTGTCACAGAAATCACCGAATTAGGGCCCTTTTATTTGGCTGAAGAAGATCATCAAAATTATTATAATTTAAATAAAGAACAACCTTACTGCCAGTATATAATTCAGCCAAAATTGAAGAAATTGTCTCAGTACTATAAACAGAAATTAAAGAAAGACTAAGATGCCATACAGAAAATATGAAGAGTATAATATTCAAGTAACAGATGATGTTAAAGACAGATATAAAAACATTATTACAGATTTGGGTGAAGATGTTACGCGTGACGGGTTACAAAAGACTCCAGAGCGTGCCGCAAAAGCGATGCAGTTTTTAACACAAGGTTATAACCAAGATCCCGTTGAGATTCTTAAAAGCGCTATGTTTAAGGAGTCTTACAACGAAATGGTTATTGTAAAAGATATCGAATTGTATTCGCTTTGTGAGCATCATATTTTACCTTTTTTTGGTAAAGCGCACATTGCTTATATTCCTAACGGACAAATTGTGGGGTTAAGCAAATTACCTAGAATAGTCGATGTGTTTGCTAGAAGACTTCAAGTACAAGAACGTTTAACGGAACAGATATTAGATTGCATCAATGATACTTTAAAACCCCAAGGAGTCGCTGTTGTTATTGAAGCGTCTCATATGTGTATGATGATGCGCGGTGTGCAGAAACAAAATTCAATTACAACCACATCTGGATTTAGAGGACAGTTTGAAAAAATAGAAACACGCAATGAGTTTTTAAAACTCATAGGCAAATAGATTTTTTGGTATATTTCTTGTTATTTAGTCGATGTTAATCTTTAAATATGAGTAAATACAACAAACTAATTATAGGAATACTACTTGATGCTATAGGCTATGTGTCGTTTTTAATTCCCGGAATAGGGGAGTTTTCAGATATTGTTTGGGCACCAATTTCAGCTTGGATTATGACTAAACTTTATAAAGGTAGATCAGGAAAGGTAGCAGCCGTTATAAATTTTGTTGAAGAGGTATTGCCGGGAGTTGATGTAGTGCCAACTTTTACACTTATGTGGCTGTATACTTATGTGTTTAATAAGAAAAAACAATTGATAAAAATTTAAATAAATGAGGCTGTTTAAAATTTTTAGACAGCCTCATTTATTTTTTAAAGTTTATAAGTAACTCCAAAAGTTATATTTCTTCCCATATTGTAAATTCCTTCTGTTTTAAAACGAGACAGATGATTTATGTAAGCCTTATCCGTTAAATTAGTTCCCGATATACTTACAATAGCTTCCTTATTAAACAGTTTAAAACTTCCTCCTAAACCAGCACTTAATAAATTATATCCACTTGTAGGGGTTTCAAAAGCACCTGTATTATTTTGGGCAAACGTACTTTGTAATGCAACAAAAGCATACCCATTTTTTAACCACGATTTATCAAATTCAACACGTAAGGTATTTTTTATTGAATTTGCAGGAATTAAAGGTAAATAGGCATCACTTGTTAGTTTTCCGGTAACTGTTTCAAAACTAGACTCAATATGCAACCAATCTAGCGGATGAGGATGTAGGTGAAAACCAACTTCACCACCATAAAGATTCGCATTGTTTTGAGAATAAACATACACATCGTTACCATCAATAGTTTGTCCGTTTGGAGCTATAAAAATGTAGTCGTTAATTTTATTATAGAATCCGTTTGCATAAAATTCTATATGCTTGTTTTTATATTCTAACGCGACATCAGTTTGAAAATTTTGCTCAATTTTCAAGTCAATATTTCCTTTTTCATACCTGTTGGTTCCTTCGTGCACTCCATCAACTGTTAACTCAGCTAAATTAGGAGCTCTAAAACCTGATGCTAAATTTACTCTAGCCGTTAAATTTTTGGCAATATCGGTTTTAACACCAGCGGCTCCGTTAAAGCTATTAAACTGTCTTTTTTCACCAGAATCTGTATCATTAACATTTCTATTATCAAAACGGGCACCAAGTTGTACATCCGCTTTTTCAAAATGGATATGAGATACTGCTAATACACCAATGTCATTAACTCTGGCATTCGGAATTAAAAACTCTTCTCCATACGTGCCATTAGTTTGATCCATTCCTTGAACGCCTACAATAGTTTCAAACTTACCAAGTTTTGGCATGTTATATTTGATATCGTAATTAAAGGTTTTTAACTTTAGATGCAAGCCAGCTTCGTCGTAACCTAGCTCTTCACCAAATTCTTTTCTATCATTGTAAATATATCCTAAGTTGACATCTAAACTAGAGTTATTGAAAAATATAGTAGATTTTGAGCTAAATACATGGTTACCAATTTCTTGAAATCCTAAAAGTGGGGTTCTTCTTTTAGATTGTACACCTATTTCTTCCGTAAGTCCTGGTTTTAAAAAGTTTAAATTGTATCTAAATTCTGTTTTAAATTTGGTTCCAAGGTAGCCAACACCTGCTTTAAAATCTTGTTCTCTAAAACGAGAATTTGTAACACGGTAATCTTTTGTATTATAATCTGAATGTTCTGCAAGATTTCCTCTAAACAAGAATTGCCAATGGTCGTCTGATGATTTATATCCGGCATTAGTGCTATAACCTAGTGTATTGCTATAGTATTTTCCGCCAAAATCTGCGGCTGATGTATTGGCATTTGCAAATTTTTCAGGATTTAAATAGAGTACACCTCCAAGTGCATCACTTCCGTAAAGTAAAGAAGCGGGGCCTTTAATGACTTCAACACTTTCAATCCCAGAACTGTTGATACCAAGACCATGCTCATCCCCAAATTGTTGGTTTTCTAAACGAACCCCTTGTGTGTAAACTAAAACTCTATTATAACTTAAGCCTCTAATAACGGGTTTCCCTATGCTTAATCCAGTTGTAACGCTTTCAACACCAGGGATTTGTGTTATGCCTTCTGATAAGTTTACGGCTCCTTTTTGTTCTAATTCATTAACCGTTTGTCGCTCAACTTTCATAACATTTTCGCTTTGTAATTTATGAAAGGGAGTGGAGACAATCACTTGTTCCATTTCAAGAGCAGAAGGCTTCATGAGGATACTTAAAGGTTCTTTGGTCGGAATTGTAATATTTAGCGATTGCGTTTCATAACCAATAAATGAGACTATCATTTTGTAAGTTCCTGTTGGCATATTTTCAATAGTAAAAGAGCCATCATCATTGGTGCTAACTCCTTTTTCAAGGGTTGGAAAATAAACATTAGCAAAAGCTATTGCTTCTTTTGTGTCATTATCAATTACAGTTCCTTCTAAGGTGTTTTGAGAGTATAAAAGTGTTGTTGCCATAAGCAACATCAGGTTTATTATGTGTTTCATGTAAATATTTTTTAATTATAATAAAGTGTTAGTTACTGCATTATAAGTTTTATGCGTAACTATTTTAATTGGTTATTTTTTTTGATTTTCTGAATAACATCAGAATAAATGCGAAGTTTAAACGAGTGCAGGCGGGCCGCGAAGTGAAAAATGTAGTTGTTGGTAACTGTTTAAAAAATAATACTGAGAAGTAATTTCAAGTTGTTTTTCTAGAGGAGAAAACAGTTTTACATTAAAAACTGGAGGCGTAATATGAGGAATGTAAACTTTGAATTTATAAAAATCACAATTTACATTGACTTCATGTAAATGCGAATTTTTAACTACTCCTAAACAAATATCATCCTTATGATTGGTGAAAAGGTGATCGAACTTATGTACATATGGATATAATACCGATACAGCTAACAGCAGTGATAGTATTTTAAATGTGATATGTTCTCTAATAAATCGCATTAATCTACAAACTTTTTTAATCCAAATCTACGAATCATTTTCTTTTCAAAATTCCAGAAAAATTTGAATTGACCAAAAAGCCAACCAATTAAAACGAGTAGTATTTGATAAAAAATAAATCCAATAATAATATATAATACCCAATACGCAAAAGGATTTAAGTTTTCTTTAGTAATTCCAATGAACTTGATAATGGGCTTAGCCACATAAACAGAAGACGATCCGGTAGTAGCAAACACTAAAAATATGCTTATCATTTCCCATTTATGTGAGACTTTCCATTTGGTTTCTAGTTTTTTAAAAAGCAATAAAATGAATTTTAACAGTATAATAAATACAAGTATTGTTGTGAAAGTAGTAAAACTAAAGTGTACGTCTTTAAGAAACGAAAAAACAAACTTAAAGGATAAATATCCAAGAATAAGTGTCCCTAGTAATGGGAAAAGGAGTTGCCAGTTTTGTTTAATTTCCCAATGGTCTTTAAATTTCTCCACACATTATAATTTGTGGCAAAACTATTAAATTCTTGGAACAAAACCAGCTAGTTGTTGCTTGTATTTTAATTGAAAGTATATAAAATAGTTGTATAATTTATAATTAACCTCATAACCGTAGTCAATTCCTGGACGGTAATCTATTTGCATTTCGTACAAATTTGGATTGTATCTCAGCGGTTGAAGAACTCTATTATTCCATTCAGAAACATACATAAGGTTCTTATTTTCTAAATATCCTTGCGAATAATACCCTTCGGGTTTTGCTATGCTAGATAACCAAAAATTAAAACCTGGTTCAATAATGATGATTTCATATTCTAAATCTTCATTTACAATGCTCACCGTATCATTGGCAACAGTTTTATTGATTTCTGTTGTGTCATTATAAGCTTGTAGATCCTTGTTTGTATGAACAATTTTTGTAGTGTTACAACCAACAAGAAAGCCAAAGACTATAAGGGTATAAATGCTAGTTTTCATAGGACGAAATTTTCTATTCAATTTACAAAAAGGATTATGGAAATCCTTGTTTTTAATATACTTTAACAAAAAACGCCAATTAAAAATAATTGACGTTTTTATATATTATTTTGAGTATAGTATTATTTTCCTCCAAAAAGACCACCTAGTAAACCACCAAGACCACTTTTCTTTTTAGAACCGCCTAAAACCATACCTGCAACGTCATCAATAACACTGCCATCTCCATCAGCATCAAGTATAGATTCTAAGAAATTTTGTTCTTGATTTGCAGAATTTCCGCTAAGTAAACCTCCTAATAAACTTTCTACTCCATTAGAACTACTAACGTTTTGCTGTTTGGCTTGTTTTCCTAAATACCCCATTATTAATGGCGCTGCTACTTTTAATATTTGAGCTACAGTTGCAGCATCCATTCCAGATTTCTGACTAAGAGCATTTTCTACATGTTGTTGTTTTCCACCTAATACGTGTCCTAAAATTTTAGAACCGTCATCTATAACACTTGAATCAACACCACCTTCAAATAAACCACCAAGATTATCTAAGATACTACCATCATGTTTATTGCCTAACGCTCCTAATAAGCCTTCAGCACCTTCAGGGGTTGCTGCATTACGTTTCATAGCTGCCATTAAAACGGGTAAAGCCATGGTTAAAACATCTTGTGTTTTGTTTTGAGGTTGATTGGTTTGATTAGAAACACCATTAATAATTGTCTTACCTAAGTCACTGTTTAATAAGTCTAATATTCCTGACATAAATTTAATTTTAAAGAGGTTTAAAAATTTGGATTAAATTACAAAAAAAGTCCTATACACTATGTATAGGACCCAAATATAACCTTTTGGTCACATTATTTTAAATTTATCCTAGAATGCTAATGATTTGCGACGCTAATTCAGTACCTATTCTATCTTGAGCTTCATTAGTAGCAGCTCCGGTATGAGGTGTTAATGATAACGCAGGATTCATTAATAACTGCATTTCTGGTTTTGGTTCTTTTTCAAAAACATCTAAAGCTGCTCTGGCTACTTTGCCATTTTCAATAGCTTTTACTAATGCGACTTCATTAATAACTCCACCACGTGCAGCATTGACTATAATTACACCATCTTTCATCATGTTAAACTCAGCTTCATCAATGACATAGTCTTTTTGAGCGGGTACATGTAAGGTGATAAAATCAGCTTGTTTTAAAACCTCTTCTTTAGAAATAGTTTCAATTTCAAAATTTACTTTTTGTCCATCAAAAAATTCTAATTCTAAATTAGCTTTTTCTAAAAACGGATCAAAAGCAATTACTTTCATGCCAGCTCCTAGAGCAACTTTAGCGGTAGCTTGACCAATACGACCAAATCCTAAAACACCTAAAGTTTTTCCTTTTAACTCTGTTCCTTTGGCGTAGGCTTTTTTCAATCCTTTAAAATTAGTATCACCTTCTAAAGGCATATCGCGGTTAGAATTATGTAAAAATCGAGATAAGCCATATAAATGACCAAATACTAATTCGGCCACAGAGTGAGATGATGCCGCCGGTGTATTGATTACATGAAGTCCTTTACTTTTTGCGTACTCCACATCAATATTATCCATACCAACACCACCACGTCCAATAATTTTTAAACTTGGGCAGGAATCAATAAGGTCTTTACGAACAGTTGTAGCACTACGAACTAGTAATACACTTATTTGGTGCTCGTTAATATAATTTATTAATTGCTCTTGTGCTACGGTTGTAGTGATCACTTCATAACCACCTTTTTCAAGGGCATCTATTCCACTTTTTGAAATACCGTCGTTTGCTAATACTTTCATTTATCTAAGTTAAAAGTTAAAAGTTAAAAACTAAAAGTTCAGAGAACCATTACTAATGTAACTTGTAATTATATTATGTTTTTTTGTCATTTTTAATGAGATTACGCCACTTCGTTCGGAATGACGGTTTAAGCTTTACTTTCCAGTTCACTCATGACTTCTACCAATACTTTCACGCTTTCTATTGGTAAAGCGTTATACATAGATGCTCTATAGCCTCCAACACTTCTATGTCCATTCAAGCCGCTAATACCAGCTTCTTTTAACATGGTTTCAAATGTTTCTTTTAAGTTTTCATTTTGAAGGGTGAAGGTTGCATTCATGCTCGATCTGTCTTCTTTAGTAGAAAATCCTTTAAATAGTGGATTTAAATCTATTTCAGAATATATCAAAGTAGCTTTCTTTTCATTTGCTTCTTCAATTTTAGAAATACCACCTGACTTTTTAATCCATTCTAAAGTTAGCATAGACGTATAAACAGCAAAAACAGGAGGCGTGTTATACATACTGCCAGAACCTATATGTAATTTATAATCCATCATTGATGGAATTTTACGAGATACTTTACCTAATATATCTTCTTTTACCACGACTAATGTTGTTCCTGCGGGTCCCATATTTTTTTGAGCACCTGCATAGATTAAGTCAAATTTTGAAAAATCTAACACCCGTGAAAAAATATCACTACTCATATCGCATACCATTGGTATTGGAGAGTTTGGAAATGATTTCATTTGCGTTCCAAAAATGGTGTTGTTTGAAGTACAGTGGAAATAATCATAATCTTCAGGAATATCGTATCCTTTTGGTATATAATTGAAGTTTGCACTTTCAGAAGAAGCCACTTCATATATATCATCTAATATTCTTGCTTCTTTAATGGCTTTTTTACTCCAAGTTCCTGTGTTTAAATACCCGGCTCTTTTTTCTAAAAGATTCATGGCAACCATTAAAAATTGAGTACTTGCTCCACCTTGTAAAAACAATGCTTTGTAACCTTTTCCTTCTAATCCTAAAAGTTCTAAAACCAAAGATCTGGCATTCTCCATAACGTCCACAAAACCTTTGCTTCGGTGTGAAATTTCTAATAAGGATAAGCCTTCATTGTTAAAATCAATGACAGCGTGAGACGCTTTTAATAAGACCTCTTGAGGTAAGATACTTGGTCCAGCACTAAAGTTATGTTTTTTCATTTTTATGATAATTATTTGTGATAATTAATTGTTGCAAAGTTCCTAATTAATTGATGATTTTATGTTGTTAATTCAATAATTTTTTCGTCAAATTGATAATAAAAATTCAATAGAATCGACATCATCCGCATAATCCCAAAGTTGAGGTTTTTGTGTGTTGCCAAAAGCAACTTCTTTTTCAGTAAATCCGTTGGATACGATACATTGAATAGCGTCTTTTTCACTTTTCAATTTTTCTTTCAATAGCTCTTTAGAGTCATAAAACTCATAAAAAACAGTGGCAATAGGCGAGGCGTAGCTGGTATCTTCCTTAATCATTAAGAACCCATTTTCTAGCATGTCAAATTCACTCATCAAATATACCGCTTTGTTATAGTCGTAATTATTAGCATATTTAGTTTGTTCAATAATGGGGTGCCAGTGGTAAACGCCCTGAAAAAACAAATCGAAATCATAGTTTTTGGGAACATATAATTTAGACACGTTTCTACAACCTAACCCATAATATCTAAAAATGTCTTCTGATAGTGCTTGAAGCTCTTCCAAGCTTTCATTACCGCTTAAAACGGCGACAGAGTTTCTATTGTTTCTTATGATGGATGGTTTGCCTTTAAAATAGTATTCAAAGTAGCGTGCAGTATTATTACTTCCAGTGGCTATTACAGCATCAAAACCTTCTAGTTTATCTTCGGTAAATGTCATGGTGCCTTTAAATTCTGGCTCACCATATTCTAAATATTTAGCTAAATACGGAAGTAGATGTTTGTCGTTAGATGACTGCTTAACCAAAGTATGATGACCACATAGTAAAACCGATAAAAAATCATGAAACCCAACCAGTGGAATATTTCCAGCCATCACAATAGCCACTTGTTTAGGGGATTTAGTGGTAATTTTATAGGGAGATAGCCATTTGTTTATGTTTTCTGAAGTTAAAGATTCTGACCAGCCTTTAAGCGCAAACGCCATATTTTCTTTTGTAAACCAGCCATTATGCTCTTCGGCTAATTTTAATTGATGTTTAAAGCCATCAAAAAATAACTCGTTGTATTGTACAGTTTCTTTTTTTTGAATTATTTCATTAGAAAACTGACTTAAAAACTCTCCTAATTTTACAAAAGCGTTAATTCTTTGCTGTAAATTCATTCTGTATTTGGTTATGAATGGTTTTGGCTTTATTTTTGTCATTGCAAATTTAGAAAAAGAAAATGCTATGGCAATTATAATAACAGATGAATGTATAAATTGTGGTGCTTGTGAACCAGAATGTCCAAATACTGCGATATATGAAGCGGCTGATGACTGGCGCTATAATGACGGAACCAGTTTAAAAGGAAAAGTTGTTTTAACCAATGGAAAAGAGGTTGATGCTGATGAAGCTCAAGAACCGGTAAGTGATGAGGTGTATTACATTGTGCCCGATAAATGTACCGAATGTAAAGGGTTTCATGATGAGCCACAATGTGCAGCTGTATGTCCTGTAGATTGTTGTGTGCCGGATGACAATCATGTAGAAACCGAAGAAGTGTTGTTAGCAAAACAACGTTTTATGCATCCAGAAGATTAGTCGATATTCGACATTACATTATAAAATCCTGAGCCTTGGCTTGGGATTTTTTGTTTATAACTGTTAATCTTCCAACTTTTAATCTTGGGAGATAAAGATTAACTTCGCATATCTCGCTATTTTTAAAAACATAAAATTGTTTTAAACTACTTTATTAAAATTTAATTGTAAATGATAAGACCTTATATATTAGCCGAAACAAACTGGAAACATTTAAAAAACGAAACCATCGAATTAGCAGTTCTGCCATGGGGTGCTACTGAAGCGCATAATTATCATTTGCCATATGGGACTGATATTTTTGAAGGAGAATCCATTGCTGCCGAATCGGCAAGAATAGCCTGGGATAAGGGTGCAAAAGTAATGGTTTTACCATCTATTCCATTTGGCGTTAACACAGGGCAATCAGATATTTATTTAGATATCAATTTAAACCCCAGTACCCAATTTTCTATTTTAAGTGATGTTATTGAAGTGCTAAATAGACAAGGTATTTATAAATTAATGGTTCTTAATAGTCATGGTGGTAACGACTTAAAATCTATTATTAGAGAACTTGGTTTAAAATATCCAAAAATGTTTCTCTGTATTACCAACTGGTTCAAATCGTTAGATAAAAGCATTTATTTTGAGGCTTCTGGTGATCATGCCGATGAAATGGAAACAAGTCTTATTCTTTATTTAAAACCTGAATTGGTTTTGCCAAAAGCAGAGTGGGGTGACGGCAAGGAAAAGAAAAATAAAATTAAAGGATTTTCTGAGGATTGGGCTTGGACTGAACGCCCATGGTCGCAAATAAGTGAGGATACTGGCGTAGGGAATCCTAAAGCATCAACTCGCGAAAAAGGAGAAAAATTTTTTAATGCAGTCTGCGAAAAAATGTCTCGTTTGATGATCGATATTTCAAATGCTGATACCAATAACTTATACGAATAAAAACTTGAGCTATTGGTTTCGTGTTTTTTATTTAAAAATAACTTTAATAAATCGTTGGTTTTTTAAATTATCAATATCTTGACCAAACATTAAAAGGGTATTGTCATCTATCCAATTATATAAACTTGGTCTTATTGTAACGCCTTCAAGCTCTTCCTTAGTACATAATATGTGTCTTGTATAGTTCCCTTCTGCATCTATTTTTGTACTTAAAAAAACACTTTCATCAGAGCCAAATGAATTAGCTATAAACCCAGTTTTATGATTCAGGTTTTTTGAGTTGCCATTGTAAAACAGGTAAATCGCATCATTTTTTAAAATAGGAAAAAAAGAATTGTAGATATAAATATTCGCTTTTTCGTTTCTTTTACCAATTTTATTGGACCAAATAACATTGCCTTGATTATCTAGTTTAATAGCTGCAATATTATCACTGTAATAAGTTGTTATATAATTATAGGTAAAGGATCTGTTTTGTTCTGCTAAAACTAATAGCTCATCATTGTCAAGTTTTATAGTATTTTTTAAAATGTAGTTTGGATTTTCGCGTTTACCTTCGTTGTATTTTAATATCGCTTTATCTTTCTTTTTACCATCACTCATTAATTTTGAAAAGAATTCAGTCGATAATGTATTGTAATTAGCATACAACTGTTTACCTGTTTCCAAATCTATCTTTGCAGAAAAAACACCTGTCATGGCATACATGTCTTTCACAGAAAACAACCCCGTTAGTACTAATTTATTATCATCAAATAAGGCTGTACTTAAATGTCTTAAATGAACGTTGTTAGATCTTATTTTTGTTAATAATTTTAGATTATCAGACGTTACTTTAAATAATTGAAATTCATATTGATGCTTGGATTCATCACTTAAAATTTTTGAACTATCATACACTTTGCACAAAACAAATAGTTCTTTGTTTTTATTAGAAAAAACACTTCGAATTGATAACACATCGTTATTATACGGAAACTCATATGTGGTATTAGTTTGTTCTACAAAACTAGAATCAAATGTTTGCACTCTTATTTTAGCCGTTTCTTTATTTTTATTAGGAATGGTATAAAAAAGCGTAATTGTATTTTCATCATCACTTATAATAAACCTACTTATAGAATTGTTGGCATTTTTAGTATCATTTTCAATTTCGGTAATGAATTTTTTTTCGCTCAACTCAAAAGTGTTTAGGTTGACTAATTGATAGTAATATTTTTTACCTGTATCAGTCATTAAACTGAAAACATGTATAATATTATCGTTTATTTTAGTAACTCCAAGAGAACTAAATTTATCCTCGTAGGTGTCATCTTTTAAATTTAATTCCTGTCTAGATGGTGTTAAATCTAAGTTGAATTTTCTTAAAAACATATCGTCACCTTGGCCATATTTACCTTCAGAATATAGCATGTAGTAGCCGTTTTCATCTTTACCAACAATATCAAAAGGAATCTCTCTTTTCTCATTTTTAAAAACGGCTCCATATTCAATTTGAATATCATTTTGACTATATACTGAGGCAAAACTTAGGTAACATAAAAAAAGAATAAAATATGTTTTCATTTCAAAAAATTAGTATGAATTGTATCATCCAAATATAGCTACAAAATCAAATCGATGTAATAAAAAAATAAAAATAATACGTAGAAATTTTTGGTGTTTTATTATTACTTACTTAAGAGAATATCAAATAGTTCTTTTAGGTTTAATTATATTTGGAATATCTCATATCTTGATAGATAAAAGACGTGAATAATAGTTAAACATTATTTTAAAATGAACTATAACAAATACATTAAAACATCTCCGTTAGTATCTGAAATTGGTTTAGGCGCATGGCAATTGGGAGAAAATTCCGGTTGGAAATCTATGTCCGAAAAAGAGGCGATGGATATGGTTTTTAAAGCCATAGAATTAGGTGTTAATTTTTTTGATACATCTCCAAATTATGGTCTCGGAACCAGCGAATTACGACTTGGAAAAGCACTTAAGTCTTTTGATAGAAGTAAGCTGGTTGTTAATACAAAATTCGGTCATACAGCCGAAGGTAAAACGAATTATGACGCCAATTATATTAGAACCTCTTTAGAAGGTAGTTTAAAACGATTGCAAGTAGATTATCTAGATTCGCTCATTTTACACAGTCCGCCTTCAGAATATTTGGATGGCAATAATAATCCGCATTACGAAATCTTGGAACGTTTGATTGAGGAAGGTAAAATACGAGCGTATGGAGCGTCTTTAGATACTTATAACGATATGAAATTGTTTATGGATACCACTAATGGTAATGTTATTGAAGCCTTTTTTAATATCCTTCATCAAGATACAGCCAAAGCATTTAAAACAGCTATAGAAAAAGAGGTTGGTATTATTGTGAAAATTCCGCTCGATTCTGGTTGGCTTTCTGGCAAATATAATGCTGAAAGTACGTTTAACGATATTAGAAAACGGTGGTCTAAAACGGATATTTCCACAAGAAGTCTTTTAGTAGACAAGGTAAAACATATAGTTGGAGCAGAGGATAATCTGGCTCAAAAAGCCTTATCGTTTTGTTTAGCCTATGAGGCTGTTTCGACCGTTATTCCGGGTAATACTTCAATCAGGCAACTTAAAAATAATATTGAAAGTACCAAAAGGCCACTTTCCAAAGAACTGGTTATAAACCTAGAAGACTTTTATCAAAACGAGGTGGAACATTTAAAGCTGCCTTGGTAGGTTGAATCTGTTTTAATAAAAATTAAAAACATGAAATACCAAAAAATAATACTTGTTGCTATTGTATGCCTTGTTTTTAGTTGCTCATCGGTCAAAAAAACCGCATTAATTTCTAATAATAATACAGAACCCACTATGGCTAAATTTGAACCAGCCGACGGCGAATGTCTTTTTTTTATCGGGCAAGATCTCAGAGCTGTTGGAGGTCTTGATAATTACACCGATGGCTATTGCGACCATTTTGATGTTCCTGCGGGTGTAACCGTTTATACTGGGTTTTCACCGGGCGCAGAATCGTTTGGATATATACAGAAAGGGAATGACGGCATTAAAACCGTTGCCAATTGGGGAGCTGAAGATAACTGCGCTCAATATTACCTTGATGATGCAGATTTTAATCATAGCATGATTGCTATAGGATTATCTATAGTAGGTAATGAAAAAAAGACAGCGAATGGAAAACACAACCATCTAATAAGAGAACTCGCAGAATGGATTAAAGCGAGTAATCGACCTATTTTTTTGCGAGTAGGGTACGAATTTGATGGTTGGGATTGGAATCATTACAACAAAAAGGATTATCTAGCCGCCTGGAAACATATTCATGCTATGTTTGATGATATGAACGTCACGAATGTGGCTTTTGTTTGGCAATCTAAAGGAAAGGGTTCCAATCAAGATATTCTTGAAGCATGGTATCCTGGTGATGATTTAGTAGATTGGTGTGCCTATTCCTATTTTGATAATACAGATCAAGAAATGCTAACTTTTGCCAGAAAACATAAAAAACCCGTTTTTATTGCTGAAGCAACGCCCATTTTATATGATGGCGGACTTTTTTTTGATACCGATCTTTCTAAACCAAACATAGCAAAAGAAGCGTGGGAATCGTGGTTTATACCTTTTTTTAATACGCTTAACCAAAACAAGGATGTTATTAAAGCATTCTCGTATATTAATGTAGATTGGTCTGTACAGCCTATGTGGATAAATAATGATTTGTTTAAACATGTAGATTCACGTATCCAGGAAAGTGAGTTTATTTCAAAAAAATGGCAGGAAGAAATCTCTAAACCAAGGTATTTAAAACCTAGCGCAGAATTGTGGACTCATCTTCAAAATGGGCGATAAAAAAACTACTAAATTATTAATAGATAAAGCGTGTTTTATAAGGCATTCTAAACAGGTTAGATGTAATTTTTTGTTTATAACTGTTTATAAGTTTGATTTTAATTTTGTAGGATTTGTATTAAATTAGCATACTGGTTGATATGAAATATTGAAGTGATTTCATAACAATACCTTGTACTAAATTCAAACAAAAATGTCCGATACCATTCAAATTTTACTTGCTAGCTCATTACTTGCAGGGATAGTCTCAGCAGTAATCTCGTATTGGACATCAATCGGATTAAAGAAATTGGAGTTTAGAAACGAGTATTATAAAGAAATTTTGAAAAAGAGGTTACATGCATATGAGTTCATTGAGAATCAAATTGCCGTGATGAAAGCTGTAGCGTTAGGGGATGATAATAAACCTTATCACTCATTGCTAGGAAATGGTGAAAAGGAGTTCTATAAATTTCAGGAAAACTTGATGTTAGCAATATCATACAGCCTTTGGATTGATAAAAAAACAAATAAAACTTTAGAAGAAATAAACAGTCTTTTTTTCAATATTGGAAATCATATACATAAAAAATCTGATTTCGAAATTGAACAAATTGGAAAAAAATATTATGACAGGATATCCGAATTAAGAATGCAGCTAGAAGCGGATTTAAGAAATGGACTTTATGATTTGCACGACGTAAAAAAAATATTTAAACAAAAAAATCTAAAGAAAAAACGAGTCATTAAAAAAGAATAAAAACTAAGTAAAAATTGTATAAATGATAAGCCTCATTCAAAAAAACAATTTAATCCTCGCCCTTAAACTCCTTCATTTCAGTGGATGGTTCCAACGTCTGGTCTTGTTTCCAAATACTGGCATCATAGCTATGTAGCGTTACGTAAGGCACGTTTTTGTCTTCGGTTACCTTTTTAAAATCATCTAAGCTTATTTTGCTGTTGCTGGTAAGTAATAATTCTTGTTTCGTTAAAATGTCACCTTCAATGGTAAAGTCAAAACTGGTTTTATTTTTCTCCGGGCTGTTTTCAATAAATTTTAAAGGTCTGCTCACATAAAAATAGCGTCCTTCTTCAAATTTTATATAGTGTGGCTGGTATTTGTTTACAGAGTCCTTTTGGTAAATAATGGTTCCTCTTCGCATGTTTTCAATATACTTAACACCTAAAATTAATTTTAAATTCACTTTTTGACCACGTTTGCCATCGGCATATTTAAAATCTACTTTTGTAATAGCATAGGTGCTATCTGCAATAAAAAGTTTACCCGTGTATTTAGCTTTATAACGTCTTGGTTTGTAGTTAATTACGTAAATTAAGTCATCATTAAAATACGAAATGTCTTGAAAACTATACTCGTATAAATCGGCATCTAAAATTTCAGAAGCAAAAGAAGTATTGTAAAATTGAGCACGTTTTAATAACGAAGTTGTTTGCTCTTTTAAATTTTTAATATTGTATTCGTTTTCGGATGTTTTTTTATCTTCTTTCTCATTAAGCGATAAAGAATCTTCAATTTTAAACAGACCCGTTTTAAGCTTATAGGTTATGGTGGTGTCTAAATATTTAAGAATCACATCTTGTGCTCTTTTTTGAACATCTTCAATAGAGAGGTTATTTTTCTGGTCAATGAGTTCGGTTGCTTTTTGAACGACTAATTTTGTTTTCAGAGAGTCATCCATATACAAATCTGCCTTAAAATCTTTAAAATGTTTGGTTTTACTATTGATAATGGCTTTCGATAGGGAGTCTAAACTCTTGTTGGCAGATTCTAATTGTTGCTTTTTAACGTGCGATGTTTTTTCAATATCAAAATTTAAGGTATTAAAATCCATATAAGCGGTTTCTCTTGAAAACACCTCATGTTTATAGAGTTTGCTATCGTAATTTTTGGAAAGGTGTTGTCTTGCTTTTGAAACAATATCATCGGCATTTGGTTTTTCAGCACTTATGTAAACGGTATTGAGCTCGTTGATAGATTCTTCAAGCGCAATAATAAAGTTGAAGGATTTTATGTCTTTAACAGTGATGTTTTTGTTTTTATACCCTAAACACGAAATGGTTATTTGTGCATCATTTGCAACATCGTGCAGCGTAAAATAGCCTTCTTCATTAGAGATTACACCACTATAATCGCCTGTTTTTATATTAGCATACGGTATCGATTTTTTGGTATTGGCGTCTATTAATTTAACCGTTATGTTTTGTGAGTAAACCGATACACTGCCTAAGACTATAAATAGTAAGGGAATTAAATGTTTCATAATTGATGGGTTCGAAGTATCGACGAACAAGCCTGCATTTTGTTACAAATATAAATAAATAGATAGTATACAGTTTTACTTTAATTAAAAGAGGAATTAATTACATTTGCACTTTTAAAATAAATTTCAATGAAAGCAGGAATTGTAGGATTGCCAAACGTAGGAAAATCAACGTTGTTTAATTGTTTATCGAACGCTAAAGCACAAAGTGCAAACTTTCCGTTTTGTACTATTGAACCTAACATTGGGGTGGTTAACGTTCCGGATCCGCGTTTAGAAAAATTGGAAGAATTGGTAAAACCAGTTAGAGTACAACCTGCTACGGTAGAGATTGTTGATATTGCGGGCTTGGTAAAAGGAGCCAGTAAAGGAGAAGGTTTAGGAAATCAGTTTTTAGCTAATATTAGAGAAACCGATGCTATTTTGCATGTATTACGTTGTTTCGATAATGATAATATTGTACATGTTGATGGAAAAGTAGATCCTATTAGAGATAAGGAAACCATCGACATGGAATTACAGCTAAAGGATTTAGAAACTGTTGACAAAAAACTAGACAGAGTAAAACGTGCAGCAAAAACGGGGAATAAAGACGCCCAAAAGGAAGAAGCTGTTTTGTTGAAAATTAAAGCAGGTCTTGAGGCTGGAACATCGGTTAGAGCGCTTGAGTTTAGTGAAGATGATTATAATGATTTTGTTGCGCCGTCACAGTTTATTACAGACAAACCCGTTATGTATGTGTGTAATGTGGATGAAGGTTCTGCTGTATCTGGGAATGCCTATGTTGATTTGGTAAAAGAGGCTGTTAAAAATGAAGAAGCAGAAGTATTAGTTTTAGCTGTTGGAACGGAAGCCGATATTAATGAATTGGATGATTATGAAGAACGTCAAATGTTTCTTCAAGATATAGGATTAGATGAAGCAGGTTCTGCTAAATTGATTCGCTCTGCATATAAACTTTTAAAACAACAAACCTATTTTACTGCAGGTGTTAAAGAGGTGAGAGCTTGGACTATTGATGTTGGAGCCACTGCACCACAAGCGGCAGGTGTTATTCATACAGATTTTGAAAAAGGTTTTATTAGAGCTGAGGTGATTGCTTACGATGATTTTGAATCATATGGTAGTGAAGCTAAAGTAAAAGAAGCTGGTAAAATGCGTGTTGAAGGAAAAAATTACATTGTTAAAGATGGCGATGTGATGCATTTCTTATTTAATGTGTAGATATTTTTAGGTTTAATAACTTGAATTTTAATAGATTATAATTATTTCAAAAAATAGTATCCGCTTGTAAAGTCCAAAACTAGTTTTCATTCGTATTTAATTTTGTATAAAATTAAACCCCAAATTTATGAATGCAAGACAACCAATTTTAACAGTTTTATTAGTCATTTTTACAACTATTGCGTATTCTCAGGTGCTTCCTCGTGAATCTAATTTTGCTTTAGGTTTTTCTACGGGCTACAATAGAGGATTAGGTTTTCAAATATCAGCCACAGCACTGCGTCCTTTAGAAAATCTTCCGGTTCAAATAAGATTAGGTATTGGACTTACAAGCATGGATCCAGGAAATTCAGCAGATGCACGACGTATTTTTATTAACAATGCTACCAATGGTGTTCCTGAAGAAAAAGCCCGATCCTTTGATTATCGCTTAGATTTTATGTTAGATTCAGACTTTATAAATTCAGATGATTCTAAAATTGTTTTTGGTCCAAGATATTCCAGTTTTAAAGCCAATTTTAAATATGTTGGTGGTAATGAAAATTTTGATGTGACTTCAAAGCAAGTCGGATTGGGTTTAGGCTACGAAAGTCAGTTTAAGATGAGTGATAAATTAAGCTTATTAGCGGCTGTTGGGTTAGATTACTTTTTTAACAGTACACTAACTGGTCATGATACTTCCTATAGTCCAGATAACGACAATGTAAACCCAAGAAATGATAATGCAAATGATAATGTTCAGTTTACCTATAAGGATGCCAACGATGCTATAAAACAACCTAGTTTGATGCCTAGAGTGTTAATAGGTGTTGTTTATATGTTGTAAAAACAATAAAAATATTATAAAAACCCAATGTTACAAGCATTGGGTTTTTCTTTTTAATCACTTTTTCAAATCAATAAGAGGAGTATTTAATGTTATGATTTGCAAAATTTTAGAGTAATTATGTTTTCTTGAACGTCGTAAATCATAAACTATTGGATAATACATTACTTCTTCCAAGTTTATTTTTGCAATATGAAATGAGCAATTCAATAAGTTACTACTAGCTAATAGAATTAATAGAGAATGGCATCTGAGAGATAGAAAAACAAGCAAATTTAAACAGATGAAATCCAATAAATCTTTTGTCACCGGCATCATTTTAGGGTTGCTGGGCATTATTTTGTTTTCTTCAAAAGCCGTAATGGTTAAATTAGCCTATCAATATCAGGTTGATGCGGTTAGTGTTTTACTATTTAGAATGCTGTTTTCATTTCCATTTTATGTGGTTATTGCCTTTTTATATCGTAAAAACACCAATGGTGTTACGCTCGTAAAAAATGATTATTTGTGGGTAGCCTTTTTTGGATTTGTAGGCTACTATCTATCTAGTTATTTTGATTTTGTAGGATTGGTCTATATCAAAGCCAGTTTAGAGCGAATTATTCTGTTTCTATATCCTACGATAGTACTCCTATTCAACAAAATCTTTTTGAAACAGGTAATTACCAAAAATCAAGTGTACGCGATTGTTTTAACCTACGTAGGCATTATCATCGCTTTTTGGAACGAAGTTGCTATTTCTGGTAGTGACACATATTTAGGAGGTTTTTTTATCTTGCTTTGCGCCATTACCTATGCCGCATATCTATCAGGAAGTGGCTGGTTAATTCCAAAATTTGGGGTGGTTAAGTTTACGGCTTACGCTATGATAGTGTCTTGTATTTTTGTGTTTGTCCATTACGGAATTGCAAATCCAATAGATTTATTGAATTATCCATGGCAAGTATATTTATTAGGCTTTTTAATAGCCATATTCGCAACGGTTATTCCGTCTTTTTTGGTGTCAACTTCCATCAAATTAATTAGTTCATCAAATTTTGCAGTAATTGCAGCTGTAGGCCCAATTTCTACAATTATTTTGGCCGCAATCTTTTTAAATGAACAATTAACGTTATTACAATTATTAGGTGCTTTTGCTGTAATAATTGGAATTTCATTAGTATCTTTAAGCAAGAAAAAATAAGTAATTTATTCCGTATTGATAACTTAAAAATAAGGTTCTCAACAAGATTAATTGTTTTATTGTTAATTATTTTGTTGAATGGCTATTTTATTTTTTATCCTTTAATATTATATTAGCGACCATCATTAAATTTTTGCTCAAAATCTATGGCTGAACAAACCAATTATACCGAAGATAATATACGCTCATTAGACTGGAAAGAACATATTCGTATGCGTCCAGGAATGTATATTGGTAAGTTGGGTGATGGATCGTCTCCGGATGACGGGATTTATATTCTGCTAAAAGAAGTTTTAGACAACTCTATTGATGAGTATGTCATGGGGGCTGGTAAAACCATTGAAGTATCTATTCAAGGAGAAAAAGTAACTGTTAGAGATTACGGACGAGGTATTCCGCTTGGAAAAGTTGTGGATGTAGTTTCTAAGATGAATACGGGTGGAAAGTACGATTCTAAGGCATTTAAAAAATCAGTTGGTTTAAATGGTGTGGGAACAAAAGCTGTTAATGCGTTGTCTTCATTTTTTAGAGTAGAATCTACCCGAGATAGTAAGTCGGCCTCTGCAGAATTTGAACAAGGAAATCTTACCAATCAAGATCTTTTAGATGATACGTCCAGACGAAAAGGTACTAAGGTGTCATTTGTTCCTGATGAAGTCATTTTTAAAAATTATAAATACAGGAGTGAGTATGTTATAAGAATGCTTAAAAACTACGTATATCTTAATACGGGCTTAACTATTGTTTTTAATGGTGAAAAGTATTTTAGTGAACATGGTTTAAAAGATTTGCTGGCTGAAAACATTAGTGAATCAGACATGTTATATCCAATCATACATTTAAAAAGTGACGATATAGAAGTTGCGTTAACACATAGTAAAACGCAGTATAGTGAAGAATATCATTCGTTTGTAAATGGTCAAAATACCACGCAAGGAGGTACACATTTATCTGCTTTTAGAGAAGCCTTGGTTAAAACCATTAGAGAGTTTTATGGTAAAAACTATGAAGCAGCTGATGTTAGAAAATCAGTAGTAAGCGCAATTGCTATTAAAGTAATGGAGCCTGTTTTTGAAAGTCAAACAAAAACAAAGTTAGGTTCTACTGATATGGGAGGCGATTTGCCAACCGTAAGAACGTTTATTAATGATTTTGTAAAAACACATCTTGATAACTATTTACATAAAAATCCAGAATCAGCCGAGAAAATACAACGTAAAATCCTTCAGGCAGAACGGGAGCGTAAAGAACTCTCAGGAATTCGTAAACTAGCCAAAGACCGTGCTAAAAAAGCGAGTTTGCACAATAAAAAATTACGAGATTGTCGGGTACACTTTGGAGATACTAAAAACGAACGAAATTTAGAAACTACTTTATTTATTACCGAGGGTGATTCCGCTTCTGGTAGTATCACAAAATCAAGAGATGTTAACACACAAGCGGTCTTTAGTTTAAAAGGAAAACCTCTAAATTCATATGGTTTAAGTAAGAAAATTGTTTATGAAAATGAAGAATTTAATTTATTACAAGCCGCGTTAAATATTGAAGAATCTATTGAAGACTTACGTTATAATAACATTGTTATAGCCACCGATGCAGATGTTGATGGAATGCATATTAGATTGTTATTAATAACCTTCTTTTTACAGTTTTTTCCAGAAATCATTAAAGAGGGACATTTGTACATATTACAAACACCGTTGTTTAGGGTGCGTAACAAAAAAGAAACCATTTATTGCTATTCTGAACAAGAACGAAAAGATGCCATTGAAAAATTAAAACCGAAACCAGAAATCACCAGGTTTAAAGGGTTAGGTGAAATTTCACCTGATGAATTTAAAAATTTTATAGGAGATAGTATTCGTCTAGATCCTATTATGTTAGATAAGGATTTATCTATAGAAGAATTGCTTGGATTTTACATGGGGAAAAATACACCAGATAGGCAAGAATTTATTATCGATAATCTTAAAGTTGAACTTGATTTAATTGCAGAAGATAACTAAATTTGTAGTGTCTAAAATTGTTAATTATATATGCCAAAAAAGGCTAGTTATTTAACTAGTTGAAAAGCATACATATTAGAGTTTTAGATGAACAAACTAAAAGTATTAATTATGTTATATTCTAAAGAAAAAACTGGTTTTAAAAGACGTTCTTATGAGCATTTACACACTCATACAAGTAAAGAGCAAATGCACAGATTAAAGTCTGTGGGGCGTGTTATGCTTAATGGTACACCAAAAAAGTAAAAATTTTTAATGACAGAAGACAGCGACGATTTAATTAACGAACAAGACGAGCCCAAGGAGACGATTACCCGTATTACGGGGATGTACAAAGAGTGGTTTTTAGATTATGCATCGTATGTTATTTTAGAACGTGCTGTTCCTGCTATTGAAGATGGTTTTAAACCCGTTCAACGTCGTATCATGCATTCTATGAAAGATTTAGATGATGGACGTTACAATAAAGTCGCTAACATTGTTGGTCATACCATGCAATATCATCCTCATGGAGATGCCAGTATTGCAGATGCCATGGTGCAAATAGGGCAAAAAGACTTACTTATAGACACCCAAGGAAACTGGGGAAATATACTAACAGGTGATAGCGCTGCAGCATCAAGATATATAGAAGCACGCCTTTCTAAATTTGCTTTAGATGTTGTTTACAATCCTAAAATAACCGAATGGCAGGCCTCTTATGACGGACGTAGAAAAGAGCCTGTAAATCTACCTGTTATGTTTCCGTTGCTTTTAGCGCAAGGCGGAGAAGGTATTGCAGTAGGATTATCAACAAAAATATTACCACATAATTTTATTGAACTTATAGATGCTTCCATAAAGCATTTAAAAGGGAAAAGTTTTACTATTTATCCAGATTTTCCAACGGCTGGAATTATTGATGTTAGTGATTATAAAGATGGTTTACGCGGTGGTAAAGTTCGTGTTAGAGCTCAAATATCGCAACTCGACAAGAACACTTTAGTCATTACAGAAATTCCGTTTGGCACCAATACAACGTCGCTTATAGATTCTATTTTAAAAGCCAATGATAAAGGCAAAATAAAAATCAAAAAAATAGAAGATAATACTGCTGCAGAAGTTGAAATATTAGTCCATCTACCGTCAGGAATTTCACCAGATAAAACCATAGATGCGCTCTATGCATTTACCAATTGTGAAAGTTCTATTTCTCCTTTAGGTTGTGTCATTGAAGATAATAAACCATTATTTGTTGGGGTCACAGAAATGTTACGTCGCTCAACAGATAACACAGTTTTATTACTTAAAAGCGATTTAGAAATCAAACTAGATGAGTTTGAAGAGCAATGGCATTTTGCTTCACTAGAACGTATTTTTATAGAAAATAGAATTTATCGTGATATTGAAGAAGAAGAAACCTGGGAAGGCGTTATTAATGCGATTGATAAAGGCCTAGAGCCACATATTAAGCATTTAAAACGGGTTATTACTCAAGAGGATATTGAGCGCTTAACAGAAATTCGTATCAAGCGTATTTCAAAATTTGATATTGATAAAGCACAACAAAAAATAGATGCTTTAGAAGATCAGATAGCACAAGTAAAACACCATCTTGAAAACCTGATTGATTATGCGATTGCTTATTTTACTAGATTAAAAAAGGACTATGGTAAAGGCCGTGAACGTAAAACAGAAATCAGAGCCTTTGACGATGTCGATGTTACCAAAGTGGTCATTCGCAACACCAAACTTTATGTAAATAGAGAGGAAGGGTTTATTGGAACTTCTTTAAAACGAGATGAATACGTTTGCGATTGCAGTGATATAGATGATATTATCGTGTTTACCAAAGAAGGTAAAATGATGATTACCAAAGTAGACTCAAAAACATTTATAGGAAAGGATATTATTCACCTGGAAGTTTTTGACAAAAAAGACAATCGTACTATCTATAACATGATTTACAAGGATGGTACAAAAGGGCCTTCATACATTAAACGTTTTGCGGTTACCAGTATTACCAGAGATAAGGAATATGATTTAACCAACGGAAGTAAAGGATCAACGGTTTTATATTTCTCTGCAAATCCCAATGGTGAAGCAGAAGTAGTAACGGTTTTTTTAAGGCAAGTAGGAAGCATTAAAAAATTAAAATGGGATTTAGATTTCGCTGATATTTTAATTAAAGGAAGAAATTCAAAAGGAAATTTAGTTACTAAATATTCAGTTAAAAAAATTGAACTCAAAGAAAAAGGCATCTCTACTTTAAAGCCAAGAAAGATTTGGTTTGATGATACCGTTCAGCGTTTAAATGTTGATGGCAGAGGCGAATTGCTTGGTGAGTTTAGGGGAGAAGACAGATTGCTTATTATGACTCAGTCTGGCACTGTAAAAACGATTTTACCAGAACTGACAACTCATTTTGATAATGATATGATTGTGCTTGAAAAATGGATTCCTAAAAAGCCTATTTCAGCCATATATTATGATGGTGAAAAAGAGCGCTATTATGTTAAGAGGTTTTTAATAGAAAATGAAAACAAAGAGGAAATCTTTATTTCTGAACACGAGAAATCACAATTAGAAATCGTTTCAACAGATTGGATTCCACGAGTAGAAGTTGTTTTTGGCAAGGAGCGCGGAAAAGATAAAAAAGATGATTTAGAAGTAAATCTTGAAGAGTTCATCGCTATTAAAGGCATTAAAGCGCTTGGAAATCAATTAACGACGGATAAGGTTAAACAAATAAATTTACTGAATCCTTTGCCATACGAAGCCCCAGAAGAAGTTCATGCCGATGAACTTGAGGTTATTGATGAAGAAACTGTTGATTCAAAAGAATCTAACACTAAAGCAAAATCAAAAGGCTCTGATTCTGATGATACTGAAAGTGGTATTCAGGGGCAGCCCACTTTATTTTAAATAAAAAACAAAAACCCTTAAAAAAGGGTTTTTGTAAACTTCTATTTTTTTCATCTTTTATTCATATTTTAATGAATTAACGGGATTTGAATTGGCTGCAATATAGGCCTGAGTACTAACCGTAATTATAGCAATAATAAGTGCTAATACTGTAGCAAATATGTAAGGCAAAATAGGCATATCAATTTGATATGAAAAGTTTGACAACCAATTTTTTGCTAATAAAAACGTTATAGGCCACGCAAAAATATTTGCGATAAGTACCAGTTTAATAAAGTCTTTGGTTAGCATATTCATGATTTGAGAAACTGAAGCTCCCAAAACTTTGCGTATCCCAATTTCTTTCGTTCTCTGTTCTGCCGTATAAGAGGCCAATCCATATAAACCCATTGCAGATATAATAATAGCAAGAATAGTTAAGAATAAAAACATAGTTCCAAAGTTTTCTTGTTGTCTTAATAACGCACCAAACTTTTTATCCAAAAAGGTATATCTAAATGGATGGGTTGGTTCTAATTTATTCCATTCATCTTCTATAAAACTTATAGTAGAGCTTGCGTTTTCTGGTGAAATTTTAAAAGCAGTAAACCAGGTATAGTTACTAATTCGCATTACCATAGGACGAATAGGTTGGTTAAATCCTTCAATATGGAAATCTTTTACAACTCCTACAATTTTACCATATTGAACATCACCATTGTTATTAATAAAGGTGCCAAGTCGTTTTTCCAAGGGGTTTTTTATGTTCAAATTATTGACTGCAGTTTCATTTACTATAAAAGTTGGAATGGAATCCGAATCTTGCTCTCTATTAAAAAATCGTCCTTCAGCCAATTTAATACTCATGGTTTTAAAAAAATCATAATCTACGTTCATATTCCAAAGTGGTAATTGCTCTTGACTTCCCTCTAATGCATACATACTTTGATTAGGAAGGTCACCAGGAAAAAACGAGGCTCTTGAAACACTTTGAACATGACTGTTTTTTAAGAAGATACTTTTATAGTCTCTAAAGTTATCAGCCATTTGATCGGTTTGGATAGGAACTATAATAACTTGATCTCCTTTAAATCCAATATCTTTGTTGTGTAAGAAATCAATTTGCTTAAAAATAATAATCATTCCAATAATTAAAATAGTTGAAGCTGTAAACTGAGTAACAACAAGTGCTTTTCTTAAAAATGCTCCATTTTTAGATTTGGTAAAATCACCTTTTAAAACAGAAATGGGTTTAAATGATGATAAGAAAAAGGCGGGATAACTTCCTGCAAATAATCCATAAAACATGGTTATGATAATTGAAAAAAGTAAGGTTTGACTAAAATACTCATTCAATAAGCTAATATTGGTTTCTAAAACATTATTAAACCCTGGCAGCAATACTATAACAAGGATGTAAGCCAGACATAAAGCAATGAAACTTTGAATGACCGATTCTACTAAAAATTGAAAAATCAACATCTTTCTGGATGCTCCAGAAACTTTTCTAACACCTACTTCTTTGGCTCGTTTACCCGAACGCGCTGTTGACAAATTCATAAAATTAATACCGGCTATGATAAGTACTAAAAAGGCAATACCTAAAAACACATAGATGTACATGATATTACCATTTTGCTGAATCTCGAAGTCTTTATGAGAATATAAATGAATATCTTTTATTGGCATAAGCTGATATTCAAAAGCATTTCCTTGTTTGAAGAATTCGTCTACACTAACTTTTAGAAACCGTTCAACATCTGGTTCAATTTTTTTCATAAAGTTAGTTTTCATTTGCTGTTCAAATGAATTAAAATCAGCGCCCTTTTTTAGTTTGAGATAGGTGTTCCAACCATTATTTATCCAAACATTTTTAACATCATTATCAGATATAAATAAATCAAAACTAAAATGAGCATGTCCTTTGGGTTCTTTTATAATACCTGTAACGATTAAGTCTCGTCTATTATCATAATTAACCACTTCTCCCATAGCACTTTGGTCTCCAAAAAGCTTTTGTTTAGTTTCTTCAGATAATACAATGGAATTTGATTCTTTAAGAGCCGTTTTTGGATCTCCATGAATAAATTCATAATTAAAGACATTAAAGAACGAACTATCTGCTTGTGCAATATGTTGTATATAAACTTTTGTTTGATCGTGACGCATTAATATTTCCTGCCTACCGGTTTGAATTCTGGTGGCTGATTCTACATCTGTAAACTCTGTTCTTAGTGCATTTGCCATTGGGCTACAGGAAACCGGTGCGTCCATTTTTTGGCCCATCATATCGGCTTTTATGCCTGTTCTATATATACGTTCATAACCATCCCAGTGCTTTTCGTAACTCGTTTCATCTTTTATAAATAAAAAGACAAGTATGGATACTGCTAGCCCTAAAGCTAATCCAAGGATATTTATAAAAGCATAAATTCTATTTTTATTTAAGCTTCTGAGTGCTACTTTTAAATAATTTTTAAACATGGTTTTACGTTTTTAATTTAAACAGCAGCTTGGCTTAATTTACTTTCCTTTTCAGAAACTATTTTCCCATCCAATAAATTAATCGTTCTATTAGAGAAACTGGCATCATGTGCAGAGTGCGTTACCATGACAATGGTTGTGCCAGATTCGTTGAGCTTGCACAATAAATCCATAACCTCATTACCATGTGACGTATCCAAATTTCCCGTTGGCTCATCAGCCAATATCAAGGATGGGTTGGTGACAAGCGCCCTTGCAACGGCAACACGTTGTTGTTGTCCACCAGATAATTGTTGCGGATAGTGATTTGAACGATGTGAGATTCCAATTTTTTGAATGATCTCATCAACCCGCTTTTTTCTTTCTGAACTATTGATTTTATTATAAATGAGTGGTAATTCAATGTTTTCAAAAACAGTTAACTCATCAATGAGGTTAAAGTTTTGAAAAATAAATCCAATATTTTTTTTACGAATTTCAGACCGTTGTTTTTCATTGTATTGCGCAATTTCCTTTCCAAGAAACTCATAACTTCCGCTTTCAGGTTTATCCAACATTCCTAAAATGTTCAATAGGGTAGACTTTCCACAACCTGACGGACCCATAATAGAGACAAATTCGCCTTGGTTAATTTCAAAAGATATTTGATTTAAAGCGGTAGACTCTAACTCTTCTGTTCTGTAAACTTTAGTAAGATTTTTTAATTTGATCATCTGTTCGTTTTTTATTGGTTAATTTTGATTGATTCATAATTTTTAAAGTCGTCATAAGACGATGAGATAAATTCTTCATTGGCACTAAGCCCTTCAAGAACTTGGTAAAAGCTAGGATTTTGGTTGCCTAACTTTATATAACGCTTATGAGCTTCTCCTTTGCCATCCAAGACAAAGACGTATTGCCCACCAGAAGCTTGAAAGTAATTTCCTCGAGGAATCATGATTGATTTTTTAGATTTTGAAAGCTCTAGCCTAACTTGAACAGATTGCCCAATGGTAATATCTTTAGGAACCTCATTTTCAAATACTAATTCTATTTCAAATTTTCTGTTTTTTACTTCAGGAAACACTTTGTTCACTTTTAAATTGAGAAGTTCACCATTAAAAGAAAAGTTTGCTAGTTGACCAGGTTTAACGGAACTTAAATAATACTCGTCTACAAGCCCTTTCACTTTAAATCCTGATTGCACATCAATTTTAGCAACCGTCTGGTTTTTACTATAGGATTCTCCGATATCTGGATCAAAACTTGAGAGCATACCCGAGATAGGTGCTCTTACCAACAGTTTTTCAATGTTTTCGCGAATTAAATTTAAATTGCGTTGCATCAATGATATGGAGGTGTTAATCTGATCAATTTGCACCAAATTATCCTGCGTGCTTTTCACAACGTTGGTCTTCATAAAGTCGCGTTTGTTCTTAAAGTACTTGTAGGATTCTTGCCGTTCAATAAAATCGTTTCTGGCAATTATATCTTTTGAATATAAAACAGAATCAACTTTATAATTACGTTGTACTTCTGCTAGACTGTTTTCGCTATCAATTAAAGATTCTTTTAAATCTCGTTGATCTTTTTCTAGCGAGAGTTTTAAACTTCTTAGGTTGTTTATTTGCTCTACAATGGCTGTTTCCTGATTCATATAACCTAAGGTTGCAGAAGGATTACTTAAACGCAAAAGGGGAGTGCCCTTTTCAACGTTTACGCCATTTTCAATAAAGACCTCGTCTACTGTACCACCCTCTAGTGTATTGACTAAAACTAAATTGATAGGTTCAACGTCTCCATCAATTAAGATAACGTCTTGAAAATCGCCTTCAAAAGCCTTTTTTACAGAAATTTTTGAAGCCTCAACTTTGTATATTTTTTTGTTAAATACCTGTAATCCGAAAAAAGAGAGAATCAGAACAAATATGATACCAGCTAGTGTTAACATTTTTTTCTGACTCCAGGTTTTTTTCTCAATTTTTTTATCCATTCCCGTTTGGTTCATATTATGTTAGTTTTGATTTTTGGTTTGGTTGTTTTAAAATAAAATGACTTCAATAATTTTTATTAAAAAAGCTATTAGAGTAATAATTAGAGATATCATGCGGAATGAAAATTAGTTTGAAATTTATCTAAATTTGAATAGTGTAGTCTTTTACTAAATCCTACATACATTGAATTTCTATGTTTGATACTTTCTTTTGAATTGTTTACTATTAAAGTTGTCATAATGTTCGTTTTTTGATTGTTGATGGTATTTTTAGATGTTACTATCTGTAACGTCTTTTAGTATTCCAATAGTTGCTTTTTGAATTGTTTGGATGCTCTGATAATTGATAATTGTGTACTGTTTTCATGATTTTTATAGTTTAATGGTTTGATTTATAATATAGAGACGACTAACTTTTGAATTTGTTACAGTACTATGCATAACATATTAATAAATTTACAAAAAAAGGTAATTAGAGGTGTTCAGATTTATATTGAAAAAAGAGAACCTTTTTTAAAGAATGTTACAGTGATAAGATTTTTTAAATGTAGCTATTCTTGTTTACGCTCATCATATAACAATAATGAGACTAAAAAAAGAAAATATGATCAATAAAAAATTCTAGTGAATTTCAAAAATTAATTAAATTTTATTTTTTCTTATTCACCTTAAAACTTAAGAATTCTACAAAAAGCGAGAACGCAATAGCAAAGTATAAGTAGCCTTTAGGAATAGCACCAACTGCATTGCCAAAAAATTTGGTATGCGATAAATGAGCAGCTTCAGTGATAAGCATAAATCCAATTAAAATTAAAAAGGCTAAACCTAATAGTTGCATACTTGGATGCGCATCAATAAACTTGCGAATAGGATTGACAAACCCAATCATAATTCCGATGGAAATTACAACGGCTATAATCATTAAAACCAAATTGTAATTATGATTTTCATGTAACCCGTTAGTCATGCCAACGGCAGTTAAAATAGAATCTATGGAGAAAATAAAATCAATAATTAAAATTTGAACAATGGCTTGTGATAAGGTTTTTATTTTTTTTCCTTTTAATTGATTTTCATCATGTTTGGGAGATTCTACTTTCTCATGAATTTCAGAAGTACTTTTATAAATTAAAAACAAACCACCACCGAATAAAATGATAGATTGCCAACTTATGGCAATATGTAACCAACTGAATTCTATTGTATAAAAAGGGTCTTTTAAACCCACTAAAAATGACACAAAAAACAATAAAATAATACGTTGAACCATGGCTAGTAAAAGGCCTATGTTAGTGGCTTTACTCCGCTGGTTTTCTGGTAATTTATTAGCGGCTATGGAGATAAAAACAATATTGTCAATTCCTAAGATAATCTCTAAAAACGTTAAGGTAAGTAGCGCCATAATGGCATCACTAGTAAATAGAAAGTCTAACATGGAAATATATTATAATTTATGTGTCAAAATTAAGTAAATTTCAGAGCTTAAAAGAATAGGAAGAGCAGAATTATTGCTAGTTGAATTTTTTATTTAGTTCAGCAATAATAGTATCCAAAGGAGTTTCATAATCAAACCATAAAATGCGGTCATCTTTTCTAAACCATGTTAATTGGCGCTTTGCAAAACGTCGTGTATTTTTTTTAATTTCTGAAATGGCAAAATCTAATGTCCAATTACCGTCTAAATAATTAAACAATTCTTTATAGCCAACAGTGTTTAAAGCGTTTAATGATTTATAAGGAATAAGATTTTTTACTTCATCAAGTAAACCATCCTTAATCATTATATCTACGCGTTCGTTAATTCGGTTATAAATGATGTCTCTATCGGCAGTTAAACCAATAGTAATCGTTTTAAATGATCGTTTGGTTTTGTCTTTGTTTAAAAAAGAGGAATACGGATTTCCTGAACCAATACAAATTTCTAAAGCGCGAATGACGCGATGTGGATTATCAATAGCTATGGAGTTATAACTTTTAATATCTAACAATTTTAGTTGCTCCTGTAAAAATGGAAGTCCTTTTGATTCTAAATCAGCATTTAATTGGTCTCTTATTCTATTATCAACATCAGGAAAATAATCTAACCCTTTCGAAACAGCATCCACATAAAGGCCAGAGCCACCAACCATTATAACAATATTTTTGGTTTTAAAAAGAGACTCTAAGGTCTGTAAGGCTTCTTTTTCAAACTCCCCAACATTATACTGGTCTTGTATCGATTTATGATGGATAAAATGGTGTTTAGCGGCTTTTAATTCCTCTTTTGATGGAGCTGCTGTACCAATGGACATTTCTTTAAAAAACTGTCTAGAGTCTGCTGAGATAATCTCTGTATTAAAATGCTTAGCCAATTTAATGCTCAAGGTGGTTTTACCTATAGCTGTTGGTCCAACAATAGAAATAAGATAGTTATGCATGGTTTAATTTATGACCACAATTATAACAGAATTCAGCATTATCCTTATGATTTTCTGCCGAACAGCTAGGGCACGATTGGGTATTAAGACTCACTAAGTCTTTTTCTAAAATTGGTTTTGCTTTGCTTTGACTGGTATATTCTGCGGATACAATACCAGTTGGAACAGCAATAATACCGTAACCCAAAATCATAATACAAGTGGCTATTAATTGTCCTAAGGGTGTTTGTGGAGCAATATCCCCAAAACCTACGGTTGTAAGTGTTACGATACACCAATAGACACTTTTTGGGATATTTGTAAATCCATTTTCTTCGCCTTCAACCAGATACATTATAGTTCCGAAAATAATTGACATGATAAGAACAGCGAATAAAAACACAAATATTTTAGCTCGACTAGCTTTCAAGGCTGACATTAAATTATTAGAAGCGCCAAGATAACGTGCTAATTTTAAAATTCTGAAAACCCGTAATAAGCGCAATGCACGTAACGCCGCTAGAGCATGTACGCCACCAAAAATTAATGATATATATTTAGGAACTGTTGATAAAAAATCGATAACACCATAAAAACTAAAAATATATTTTAGAGGTTTTTTTACGGTAATAATTCTAGCAATATACTCCAAACTAAACAAGATTGTGATAATCCATTCTGAAATGTTAAGTATGTTATGATAATTTGCATCAATACTTTTAACGCTTTCCAGCATAACTAAAATAATGCTAGCAATAATGGTAATGAGCAATACAACATCAAATAACTTACCCGCAGGTGTATCAGCTTCATAAATAATTTCATGAAGTTTTGTTTTCCAGGTGGTTTTATCGAGATTGCTCATTTAGTAAAAATAAAAAAAGATAAATTAAATCTTCTTAATAAGGATAAGTGAATTTTTTTGAATATCAACAATTTTGTTCATAAATTCTTTTAAATAGGGATAATATTCTGCAGTATAAAAAGGTTCTTTAAAATCAACTTTCATAATTAGGTTTACAGAGTCATTTAAAATTTTGGTAGAAAAATTAATTTGTCCGGCATTATTAGGGAGCGCAACGGAGTAGTCTTTAGGTTGTTCTAAAACTGAATAAGAATTTCCTAAATTTAACTTAAGCAAATACAGATATGTTTTTTTGTAACCAAAATCAATAGGATAAGTTCTTTCTTGCAGTTTAAATGGGTTTTTATCAAAGAATTTAATAAAAAAGGGATTTAAATATAACTTGTCACCTGTATTTTCAGGATTATACTCGATATTATAAGATTCTATAAAGTCTTTGCTAGTTTTATCATTACTAGTTACATTATGATCAAAAATGTCCATGTAGGGTGAATTGTTTTCCAGTTTTTCTATGTAGGCATCTCTGTTTGAATAGTAACTCTTTCTTGCGTTTAAAGCATAATATCCTGTGTGTCTAGCGTCAACTTTACCAATAAAAGTTTGATTTTCATCTATATTTATTTCTGCTTTAAAAAAAACGCTAGATGGTTTATTGATAGCGATATCAACCCATTCACTACCATTTTTAAAGTCTAATAAGCGCCCATATAGATTTAAACATCTAAAGGGAATTTCGCCAAAACTTAAGTAATCGTCTGTTGCATCCAATAAATACGTTTTATTGTTTATGGTAGCTTGAACAATTAAGTAGTTAAATTCTGAAATAACGGGAAATAATTTTGTTGCAAACCCATTGTCCCTGGTGGATAATAAGATTGGTTTTACTAAAATTCCATTTTCCTCTAATAAATTGTGCAACAAAATATTGATGGAAGAAACATTTCCAGATTTATTTTTTATTAAGTCTTTAACAGAAACATCTTTGAAAATGTTATATTCTTTATTCCAAGCGTAGTTTTCTTGCACATATTTATAAATGGCTTCTGCTTTTTTTAAGGTGTCCTGCTCACTAAGAATGTCGATGCTCAATAATTCATCGGCTTTAACAGATTTTGATAATTGTCTACCAATATTAGGTTCTGCTTTTAATTCTTTATCAACTGTTTCCCATGTTTTTGCATAGTTGTGAACTATCCCTTGAAAATCTTGGAATGTTTTAAGTTCGTATTCAACTCTGGCCAAATAATTACTTTTAGCTGTCATATAATCCTCCTCTATAAAAGCAGGTGTGTTTTTCATGACGTAAGTAGAATTCGTGCAATCTGCTGTTCCGCCATTAGAAGAAGTCAAACAATTTTTTTGAAGCTTTGATTCGGCAACCGAAAGTTTCTGACTACCAATTAACTTAATATGATAATCCCAATTTGCTGGAATACTAGTTACATACTCACTATGCAATTTGGGAATATCATCTTGAAAATTCCAGCTTTTATAGTTAAACATAAAAGGGGATATAATAGTGTAACTATAGGTAATTACAGAGCCAGTTTTGATGTTGGGAAGCGCAAATTTTACAAGTGTATAATTTTCATTATACTTTTCTTTATATGTATTCGATTCTTTTAATTGTGTTTTTATAACTTTTCCATCAACTAGATTATAGGTAGTCGCAATAATTTTTTTTATTTTTTCTTCTCGACTTTCATTATTATATAAATAGATGGTAATATTCGCTTTATCAAACCCATCTCTATTTAGTATTTTAATTTTTTTTTGCACTTCTGTTCTTAAATCATAGTCGTTTTTATCAACATAACTGTTGCCATGCTCATAAATAACTAAAGCATTTGCAGTTGAATCTTTTTCGAAAGTTCTAGCAGAAATATCATTTAAAGTAACTCTATAACTTTCGGAACTATAATTTTCTTGAGAATAACTTGTTAGGTTAATAATGAGAAAAAGCAGGGGTAATATTATTCTTTTCATGGGTTTTAATCAAATTGTAATACTTTAAGGCGTTTATTTCGTCTCATATAACTTTGAATAATATGTTGAGTATCTCTATTATTTTCCATAGGAGTAATAAAAGATTTTAATACATCAATATTATTAATTTGATAATTTAAATTAAAAAAGCCAATACCTTTAAAAACTCCATTTTCAATGTAAATGGCACTTCGTTCGTCAATCTCGCGACCTCTATCAATAATAACCATGTTTTTTTGTCTGTAGCTATTTTTATTGATCAAGGACATGACTCTTTTGTTGTAATCTTCTGATGATTCTTTTCCAATGCAAGCGCCATGACACTCCTTAATATCATAGTTAAAGCAACTTGTTTTAGTTTTATAAAGTCCCGTTAATTTTTGACATAAATTATAATCTTCAACGGCTTTATTAATAAAACTTTTACCACTATCTCTGTTACTAAAGGTTGTGATAGGTTTTTTTCTTCCGTCAACCTTATCAATTTTTAAATTGATATAATCATTCTCATCAACAAAGCTGTAAAGTGCATGTGTAAAAACGGTTCGTCTTAGGGCACGATTATAAATAGGCTTATTTCGTTTTATTTCTTCACTTTCTTTAAGTAAAGCAACTAATTCGCTACCTGTAGCTTCATAAGTTACAGCAGCAGCATTGAGTTGGATTTTTTTTGATTTATGATTAGAATTGGTAAAATGCTGATTGATGCGTTTCTTTATGTTATTACTTTTTCCAATATAAATAATTTCGCCATCGGATTTATGAATGTAATAAACACCTGTTATTGAAGGTAATTGCTCAATAATATCAATGTGTCTGGGTTCTAATTGTAATTTTGGATTCTTGCGTATGGATTCTTGGATTATTTTTTTTGAGGAATCTTTATCCAATAACATTTTGAATAACTTAACCGTCGCAATGGCATCGCCAGACGCTCGGTGTCTATCTGTTACCGGAATACCTAATGAGCGCACTAATTTGCCTAAGCTATAAGAAGGCTGATTTGGAATAAGCGTTTTAGCTAATTGAACGGTACAAAGTGATTCTCGCGAGAAATCAAACCCTAGGCGTCTAAATTCAGTAACTAGTATTCTGTAATCAAACTGAGCATTGTGGGCAACAAGAATACAATCTTCTGTAATTTCAACAATGCGTTTAGCAACTTCATAAAACTTAGGCGCATTTCGTAACATATTACTGTTAATCCCTGTAAGATTTACCACAAATGGTTGAATGTCTCTTTCAGGATTTACTAAACTAATAAATTGGTCAACTACCTGATGACCATCGTATTTGTAGATAGCAATTTCAGTAATACCCTCTTCATTATACTTTCCGCCCGTTGTTTCTATGTCTAATATTGCGTAAATAAGATATAAAGTTAAATAGTTATAAAGTTAAAACGTTTTTTGATTGGCTAAAAACACCGAACAGTGCCAATTGAACTCTGCCCACTAACCACTATAATTCCGTTCTCCAAAAATACTACTTCCTACACGTACCATCGTACTTCCGCAATCAATAGCAATTTTATAATCACCACTCATACCCATGGAAATAATTTTAGGCTTAAAGTTAAAAATTTCAAGTGGTTTTAAGGTGTCAAATGTATGTTTTAAAACGTTAAATTCTTTTTTTATTTGATAGGTGTCGTCTGTAAATGTTGCCATTCCCATAAGACCCATAATTCGTATATTTTTTAATTCTGAAAGTGTTTCAGATTCAAGCAATACTCTAGCATCATCGGGTGTCATTCCAAATTTTGAGTCTTCGGAAGCTATTTTTATTTGAAGCAAACAATCAATGATTCTATCGTGTTTTAAAGCTTGTTTATTGATTTCTTTTAAAAGTTTGATGTCATCAACACCATGAATTAAAGACACAAAAGGAGCCATATATTTCACCTTATTTTTTTGAACATGCCCAATCATATGCCACTCTATGTCTTTCGGCATGGCTTCATATTTGTCTGCCATTTCCTGAATTTTATTTTCTCCAAATATTCGTTGTCCAACATTGTAGGCTTCCATTAAATCTGAAATAGGCTTTGTTTTTGAGACAGCAACAAGAGTTACATGTTCTGGTAAAGTTGATTTTATATGTTTTAGGTTTTCTTGTATTGAAGACATAGTTAATTTTAAAATTCGTAAATCGTAATTCCACTTCGAAGCTTTGGTAAAATATAGGTGCTTTTAGGAGGCATTTTTAAACCATCATCTGCAATTTGTTTCATTTGCTCAATAGTTGTAGCTCTCATGCCAAAACCTACTTTAAATTCTCCACTATCAACACTCCCTTTTATGTTTACCATTTCTTTATTACCGTGTGTATGCATGTAAGAAATACGATCATCATTGCGCAAATCTTGAATTCCCAAAATTGGCTTTAAAACAGTTTTATAGAGTATTTGAGTATCTAAACTATCTAAAGATGTTTTAAAATCATAAGATGTTTTTCTTAGATATAATGAATAAAAATCGCCATCTAAGTACATACTAAAATGATGATGTTTTGAAGGCGAATATGGTGCGTTTCCTCTATTTTGTATTCTGAAATTAGCATCTAATTTAATTAAAAAATCTTCTTTTGATAAACCGTTGAGATCTTTAATCAATCTATTAAACTCGTGTATTACTAAATCTGATTCAGGAATTAAATAGGACATGAAGAAATTATACGATTCGGTTCCGTTGTGGTTTGGGTTGTTTGCTTTTTCTTCTTGATATAATAAATGAGACGATGCCGATCTGTGGTGTCCGTCTGCAATATAAATGGTATTCATTTTTTTAAACTCATCCTGAATGGTTTTAATGACACTCTCATCATCAATTTTCCACAAATAATGCGTGTCCTTATAAGTCATGGTAAACTCATATTCGGCATGTTTTTTTTGAGTCTCCTTGATAATAGTTTCAATGTTGCTATTGTCTGGATAGGTGAGTAAAACCGGTTCTGCATTAAAACCTACTGTTTTTAAGTAATTTTTGAAGGTTTCTTCACGTAATTCAATCGTGTCTTCATGTTTTTTAATAATATCTTTTTCATAGTCTTCCGCACTTACTGCAGCTATAATACCATTAAACGTTTGATAGTGTCTATTCACAATTTTATAGACGTAAAATGAGGGTTTATCATCCTGAATGAAAACATGATTTTCTTTAAACTCTAAATACCTATTTTTTACCAATTTATAGCGTTCTTCACCAGTAATTACTTGATCGTATTTATAACCTGGATTGACAATATGCAGAAAAGTATAGGGATTATAGTCCATACGAGCTTCTCTCTCGTCTATAGTATAGCTTTGATATGAGCGCGATGCTACCAATCCCACGATGGCTCTAGTAGGTCGAACTGCTTTAAATGGAATTATTTTAGCCATGAATTTATTCTCGTCATTACAAGGAGTAAAACGATGTGGTAATCTTTTTATAGCAAAGAGATTACCACAACTTTTTTTAAAAGTTTCGCAATGACATTTTTATATTATTTAATAAACTGCTTTGCAATTTTTTCTGCTTTTCTGCTTTCAGAATAATCGTAAAATCCTTCACCAGATTTTACGCCCAATTTACCAGCGTTTACCATATTAACTAATAACGGACAAGGAGCATATTTGGGATTTTTAAAGCCATCATACATCACATTTAAAATAGACAGACAAACATCTAAACCAATAAAATCTGCTAATTGTAGTGGGCCCATTGGGTGTGCCATGCCAAGTTTCATTACAGTATCAATTTCATGAACACCGGCTACACCATTGTATAAGGTTTCTATAGATTCGTTAAGCATAGGCATTAAAATTCTATTAGCAACAAAACCAGGATAATCATTCACTTCAACAGGAATTTTGCCTAAAGTTTCAGATAACTCCATAATGGTTTTGGTTACGTCATTGCTGGTATTATAACCTCTGATGATTTCAACTAATTTCATAATAGGTACAGGATTCATAAAGTGCATACCAATTACTTGTCCTGGTCTTGAAGTAACCGAAGCAATTTGTGTAATTGAAATGGACGAGGTGTTAGTTGCCAGAATTGTATCTTCAGGACACGCTTCATCTAATTGTTTGAAAATTTTAAGTTTTAAATCAATATTTTCAGTAGCTGCTTCAATGACTAAACTAGCGTATTCAACGCCTTCATTAATGTTTGTAAATGTGCTAATATTAGATAACGTTTCTGCCTTTTGAGATTCAGTAATACTTTCTTTAACAACCATTCTATCCAGATTTTTAGTAATGGTTTCAATCCCCTTTTTTAAGGCATTGTCGCTTACGTCAATCAGTTGTACTTTAAATCCGCTTTGAGCAAAGGTATGTGCAATGCCATTTCCCATGGTTCCCGCACCAATAACAGCAACATTTTTCATCTGTTTAAATTTTTATTGAAAACAATTTATTATTTGAGTTGCAACACGTAAGGCTTCGGTACCATCATGAAGTGTTACAATAGGCTTTGTGTTATTATTAATAGAATCTGCAAAAGATTCTAATTCATCCAGAATGGCATTATTGCTAGAAATATTAGGATTGTCAAAATATATCTGTTTTTTAACACCTTCTGCATTTTGAAGTACCATATCAAAATCTCCTGGCTGTTCGGGAGCATCTTTCATTTTAACCACTTCGCATTTTTTCTCTAAAAAATCTACCGAGATATATGCATCTTTTTGAAAGAAACGTGTTTTACGCATGTTTTTTAATGAAATCCTGCTAGCTGTTAAATTGGCGACACAACCGTTTTCAAATTCAATGCGCGCGTTGGCGATATCTGGCGTGTCACTTATTACTGAAACACCACTTGCCAACACATGTTTTACTTTTGATTTAACCACACTTAAAATAATATCAATATCATGAATCATTAAATCTAATACTACAGGTACATCAGTACCGCGCGGATTAAATTCAGCCAATCGGTGTGTTTCAATAAACATAGGCGTATGGATATCATTTTTAACCGCAGTAAACGCTGGGTTAAAACGCTCTACATGACCTACCTGACCTTTTACATGATTTTCAGCTAATAAAGCCCTAATTTTTTCGGCTTCTTCTACCGTATTCGTGATCGGTTTTTCAATAAAAATATGCTTACCTTTTTCAATAGCTTGTATGGCACAATCGTAGTGCGAAAGGGTAGGCGTTACAATATCTACAACATCTACTGCATTAATTAAATCTTCGATAGTATGAAAGAATTTATAACCAAATTCGGCTTCTACTTTCTTGCCGTTTTCTATATCGGCATCATAAAATCCAATAAGGTTATATTTTTCAGATTGATTTAGGAGTCTTAAATGAATTTTTCCAAGGTGACCAGCACCTAGAACACCAGCTTTTAGCATTTTCTTTAGGTTTTAAACAAAAATAAGATATTTAACGAATGAAATTCATAATATTCTTGTAAAATTTTATCTATTAATTGTGAAAAATTAATTAAAAATAAATTGTTTTTAGCTAAAATGTTTGACTAATTTTAGACTTGAAAAGAATACGATAATTGAAAGATACATTTAAGCATAAAGGATTACGGCAGCAGTTGGTTAATATTGTAAAAGCCAAGGGTATAAAAGATGAAAGGGTTTTAAAAGCCATAGGACACATACCAAGGCATTTATTTATGGATTCTGGTTTTTTAGACCATGCTTATCAGGATAAAGCGTTTCCTATTGCAGCAGATCAAACTATTTCACAACCTTATACGGTAGCTTTTCAAACAGAATTATTGCAGGTTGAAAAGGAGCATAAAATTCTTGAAATAGGTACTGGAAGTGGTTATCAAACAGCCGTATTGTGCGAATTAGGTGCTAAGGTATTTAGTATTGAACGCCAATTAGAATTATTTAAAAAGACCAGTAAGTTTTTGCCAAAATTAGGCTATCGTGCTAAAAAACTCATTTTTGGTGATGGCTATAAAGGTCTTCCAGAGGAAGCTCCTTTTGATAGTATTATAGTCACGGCAGGCGCACCCTTTGTACCAAAACCGTTGTTAAACCAATTAAAAATTGGTGGAAGATTAGTGATTCCAGTTGGAGAAGCTATTCAAATTATGACCTTATATGTGAGGAAAGATAGGAAGGAATTTGAACAACACGAATTTGGTGAATTTCGTTTTGTACCTTTATTAGAGGACAAAAATTAGCTAAAGTTCGATGATTAATCAACCCTTGAATATTCAATGGGAATAGGGAATTCTTTACTTTCTTGTGCCCAATAGATATTAATTATCCACCAACGAATACCATCATAAAGTAATTGAATACTATTAATTCCTCGCATAAAAGGATATTTATCTGCTTCACTTGTAAAAGATTCATAGGTGCTAAATACTTGTGTTATATTACCAAAGGTATTAACAGTTCTGTGTATTTCTTTTTCAAAGAACCCATTTTCAACAAGCCAAGGGCCTGAATTTTTAATATACTCATCAGGTTTTAAATAACGTACTTTAACCTCTCCTTTATCATTTTTACCTGTAGGAATTAGTTTTGCATCTGGTTTAAATAAATATTTGAATAGTTTCCAGTTTCTTTCTTTTCCTTTTTCTCCAGAAATAACACTGTATAAGGTGTTAATGGTGCTGTCAAGTGTAACAACATGTTTCAGATAGAGTTCGTCTTCACTTGTTTTGGCTTTGGCAAGTATTGAAATGTCAATAGGCTGCATCCATTTAGCTCTTAATTTTAACTGGGCTTCTGTTGGATTATCTTCAAGTGAAAAGATGTTGGTTTCTTCATCAAAATCAACTCCAATTTTATCATAATATTCTTTTAAAGGCAATGGTTTTGAACCAATAATATAATCATCAAAAAAGGATCTGATTTCCGGATACGTTTCTTTAGTGAAATCATCAAAAAAACTAGTTTCATTAAATGGTTTGTCAGGACCGTATTCTTTTGCTAAATTTTTAATAACATCAATTAGTCCCGTTTTTCCATCAGAAAGCTCTATTAATCTAATATCTAAAAGCCCCGCTACCAGAGCTCCTTTCATATAAATATTTCCATATAACCGGTGACCCATTGGCGTATAAGATGTTTTTGATAATTGTACTAAGCTAATTTCTGAACTGTAAAAACTTGTACTTATATCAACTTTTTGCTTAAGTGTTTTAAAATAATCATTCAATGATTTTTGACCAGAGCGCATGAGCATCATGTGGGCAGCCCATTCGGTAGTTCCTTCGTAAAGCCATAAATGTTCGGAAGGTACAGGTTTAACAAAATTAAAATGGGCAATAATTTCGCTGTGAATATTTAAAGGTGTCACGACATGAAAAAACTCATGAGCAGCAACTTCTAAAATGCTTTTTTCTAGTCGGTTCCAAACATCTTCCTTGTAAATATATTCAGAACTATACGAATGTTCCCAAGCTCCAGCTGTTGAGTCTTCAAAATGAAATAAAAAGGTGTAATGTTTAACAGGAAGACCATTTAAAAAACCACTTGCTGAAAGCAACATGTTTTTCATGGACTTTAAAATTTCAGGAGAGGTTACTAACCCAGTTTTTGAATAGGTGTAAATATCAATAGATGTCCCTTGAACAGTCATGGATGCTTTCGTTAATTTTCCAAGAAGGATAGGTGAGTCTACAACTTGGTCATAATCTTTGGCTACATAATACCCATTTTCTGTTTTGCTTAATGCGGTAGCAATTTGCCAATCTTCGGGAGCTTCTATTTTAATTTTTATGGGGCTTGTTTGCTTTCCTTTAAAGTAACCAAAAACAGCCTGACCATTAATTAAAGCATGATCATTTTCTATAGAAGTGCCACACATTAAATAAATTTTGTTTTCTTTTACAGGTGTGTCCCAAGTATCTGCTATTTGGTATTCTATTTTAGCAATCTTTTCAGGCGTTGTTAAGGCATATTGATTGGTAGAAATTTTATTAGTTTCTAATTCATCACCACTCTTGTCATACGCTTTAAAATTGGATACATAACGACCAATATCCATAACTTCATAGGTTCCTGGAGCTGTTGACGCAAATTGAAAAATAGTATTATCAGCAGTTAGTGTTGGAGGTATAACTTGAACTTTAAAAGTATCGTTTGTTCGGTCTAACAAATTCACATTAAAACTAACGTCTTTTACTTCCTCAGCTACTTTATTTTTTCCGCTTCCGCAGGAAATGATAATAAATGCAAAAATTGAGGCTGCTATTTTTAATAAGTATCTCATGTTATATAAAGTGATTTTTTGGAACAAAAAATTTGAAATGCCTTTCTTTTGAAGTGTTAATTATTTGTATATCTTTTTAATGCGATCAAGATTGCGTTTATTATCACGATCTTTTATAGTTTCTCGCTTATCGTATAATTTTTTTCCTTTGGCCAAGGCAATATTTAATTTAGCATAGCCTTTATCATTTATAAATAATTTTAAAGGAATAATAGTAAGTCCTGTATTCTGAACTTCTTTATGCAGTTTTTTTAGTTCCTTTTTATTTAAAAGCAACTTGCGTTCTGCCTTTGGTCTGTGGTTATAATACGTGCCATAAGCATATTCTTCAATAGTCATATTAATAACAAAAAGTTCACCTTGCTCGTTAAATTCACAAAAGCTTTCAGCAATAGAAGCTTTACTAGATCTTATTGATTTAATTTCTGTTCCCGTTAATACAATACCAGCTGTATATTTATCCAGTATTTCATAAAGGAAACGTGCTTTTTTATTTAATATGTTGATGTTTTTTTGCATGGGGAACAAAATTACATAAATTTATTTTTAGAGTATGATTTGTTACTGTTGAAAAGTTAAATAAAAATTAACGCCTAGTGAATTAAAACAAATACATGTATTTTAGCTTTGCCTCTATGAATAGTATAATGTTTTACATAAAGAAATTACTATGGTCTACTTTGGTAGTAATTCTTATAGCGTCATGCAGTAGCGTTAAAAAATATAACGAACAAATAACAGCATTGCATTCAGTTGAGAGTATGCGTGCCGATTTAGATCAATTATACGCTCAGTTACAAAAAAATCATCCTAAATTATATCAATATACACCCAAGGAAGTTTTAGATTTTAAATTTGATAGCCTTAAATCAACCATAACAACTCCCATAACATCACGCGAGCTTTATAAAAAATTAGCTCCGGTTGTAGCCAACGTTAGGCAAGGTCATATTTCTATGGGATCGGCCAACAAACACTACACAAAAAGAGAGAGGAAGGCATTAAAACAACAAAAATTTGAATTTTATGATTTAGATTTTGAATTCGTAGACCATAAATTATGGGTTAAAAAATCCTTAGGAAAAGATTCATTAATAGCGGGTAGCGAAGTGATTAAAATAGCTGACGAACCTGCGGAAGATTTAGTAAAGCTTTATAAAAGTCGTTTTTCATCAGATGGGTTTAATAAGACGTTGTATGATAGGTATGTGGGCAAAGTGTTTCCTGCATTATACTATAAAGATAAGGGGTTTGTTGATAGTTTAACCGTTACTTTTAAGTTAAAAGATTCGGTGTTTAACAAAACGTTTAGACGGGTTCAAAAAGATAAAAAACAAGATGCTAAAAGTAATGATAGTATACCCTCTGTAAAAAAACCAAAACCAAGTAAAGAAGAGAATAGGATACAAAGGCATATAGCCAAAAATAAAAAGCGGTATAATAGAATTCACGGTTTTATTAGTAGAGAAAAAAATTATACCCGAAACTTTAATTTTTTAGAGGCAGATAGCTCTGTGGCATATATGAAGATTAGAGCTTTTGGAAATGGAAATTACAGAAAATTTTACAAAGAATGCTTTGCCAAATTGGATTCCGCTAAAACTAAAAATCTTATTATAGATTTAAGAGATAATGGAGGTGGAAGAGTTTCTGAAATAGATTATCTTTATTCATTTTTAGCGAATAAAGATTATCAACTTGTAAAAGAAAGTCAAGTAAATAGTCGGTTGCCCTATTTTAATTTTTTAATGAGTAAATCACAGCCCAATTTACTCAAAGTTGCTTCAGGGATCTTATCACCTTTTATTATGATTCATGATTTGCTTAAAACTAAAAAACACGACGGCAATATCTATTACAAGCTAAGATTTTCAAAAGAGAAGCAACCCAAAACCGCATTGCATTATAACGGAAACCTGTATGTAATAATTAACGGAAATTCTTTTTCAGCGTCGTCTTTATTAGCTACACATCTTAAAGCAACAAAACGAGCTGTTTTTGTTGGAGAGGAAACGGGCGGTGCTTATAACGGTTGTGTAGCAGGGATTTATAAAATATATGAATTACCAACTTCAAAACTTAACATACGAATGGGTTTAATGCAGATGGAAACACCATATAAGCAAAGTCCAGATGGATATGGTGTAAAACCAGATGTAGAAATAACACCAACAAGTGATGATGTAACTTCTAAAACAGACCCTGAGTTAGAATGGATATTGACTACAATAAAAAATAATAAGAATCCATAATCTTTCAAGGAATTGTAATTTACTTGCTTTTATTCCATTTTTATAAACGTAATTTGGAAAAATCTCTAATTATGATACATTGACTTCATAAAGCATTGTTTTTTATTGTCTTCCAGCAAAACATTTGTATTTTTGATGCTACTTTTGCTTTGTTGTGTTAAGCACAGTCGAAGCATCTTTTATTTATAAATTAAATTATTACTTATAATATGAATTCATACGATGTAGCCGTTATTGGCTCTGGACCTGGCGGATATGTTGCAGCGATACGTTGCGCTCAATTAGGCATGAAAACTGCCATTATAGAAAAATACTCAACTCTAGGAGGAACCTGTTTAAATGTGGGATGTATACCAAGTAAAGCCCTTTTAGATTCGTCTCACCATTATGAAGATGCCATCAAGCATTTTGAAGAGCATGGTATAGAAATTCCTGGAGAGATTAAGGTGAATTTAAAACAAATGATCGATCGTAAACAGGCGGTTGTAGACCAAACGACCGGTGGTATTGATTTCTTAATGAAGAAAAATAAGATTGATGTATACGAAGGTTTAGGAAGTTTTAAAGATGCAACCCATATTACGATTGCCGGCAAAGAAACAATAGAAATTGAAGCAAAAAATACGATTATAGCAACAGGAAGTAAACCATCCAACTTGCCTTTTATTTCTATTGATAAAGAACGTATTATTACTTCTACAGAGGCTTTAAAACTAACTGAAATACCAAAACATTTAATTGTAATTGGTGGTGGCGTTATTGGGTTAGAACTTGGTCAGGTTTATAAGCGTTTAGGAGCTGAAGTATCCGTAATTGAATACATGGACAGAATTATTCCAACAATGGATTCTGGTTTGTCTAAAGAACTTAACAAAGTTTTGAAAAAGCAAAAATTCCAAATCAATATCTCACATAAAGTAAAATCTGTTGAACGAAAAGGGGATGAAGTCATTGTAAAAGCAGATAACAAAAAAGGAGAAGAGGTCGAGTTTAAAGGCGATTATTGTTTGGTATCTGTAGGGCGTCGTCCATATACAGACGGTTTAAATGCTGAGGCAGCTGGTGTTAAAATAACTGAAAGAGGGCAGGTGGAAGTTAATGCTCATTTGCAAACATCGGCTAGTAATATTTACGCTATTGGTGATGTGGTTAAAGGCGCTATGTTGGCACATAAAGCTGAAGAAGAAGGTGTGTTTGTTGCAGAAACTATTGCAGGTCAAAAACCACATATCGATTATAATTTAATTCCGGGTGTTGTTTACACATGGCCAGAAGTAGCTAGTGTTGGTAAAACGGAAGAACAATTAAAAGAAGCTGGAGTTGAATACAAAACAGGATCGTTTCCAATGCGTGCGCTAGGTAGAAGTAGAGCTAGTATGGATTTAGACGGTTTTGTAAAAATACTAGCAGATAAAACTACCGATGAAATTTTAGGTGTTCATATGATTGGAGCTCGTGCCGCCGATATGATTGCAGAAGCAGTAGTTGCTATGGAATTTAGAGCAAGTGCAGAAGATGTGTCTAGAATGTCTCATGCACATCCAACCTTTACAGAGGCTATTAAAGAAGCGGCGTTAGCAGCGACAGAAGATAGATCGTTACATATGTAATGAATTCCTGTGAAAGGAGGAATCTTAATAGAACAAAAAAGCAACCATATAGGTTGCTTTTTTGTTTGATATACTATTATAATTTAAAATAAATCATTCAATACTTTAGCGAGTCTGATACCACCTTTTTGAAGTTGTGTTCTCACCGTTTCAAAATTATCGTACATGTATCGGTAACGTAAATTCTCATCAGGTTTTACATGCGCATATACTTCTCTTGTTACTTTATGGGTATCATTTATCCAATCAATAATACTACCTTCTTGGATGGCTTTTACTTCCTTTTTACTGAGCTTTTCAGCATTGCCTGCAAGCTCACTATAACTCATACCAAAACTGTCAATCATTTCTCTATCCCAAACCGAATGTAGATTTGTGTCTTTGTAAAACCATTGTAGTTTAAAGTCGTTACCACCTTTGTCTTCGGCAAGACCAACATGCATTGGCTGGTGCATATCACCTATAAAATGAATCAACAATTTAAGATAAAAGGTCTTGTCAGCATCACTGGAGGTCTTATCTTTAATGACTTTAATACAAAAGTTAATACCTGTTACTAAATCACCATTTTTATTAGCATCTGACGCCTTATAATCTGAATCTAACGGAATATTTACATAATGCCATGTGTAAAACTTATTAAAACGCTTATCTGATTTTATATCGTCTGCATAGGTAGATACAAATGCTAATGATTCATTATTGAGTAATTTTTTAAGTTTTCTTTTGGTGCTTCCTTTAAGATATTGATCAGCGATTTTACCAACCACTCTATGACCGGTAGCACTCCAATCATCAGAAGCATGAGATTGATAGGAAATAAAAAAAGTAAAGGCCAGCAAATAGGTAAATAATGATTTCATGTGTTTTTTTATTGTTTTTTAAAAGGCAAAAATATTTGGGCTAAATTATGAATATAAATAGAAAAAGATCTTAAATTTTTCATAACAAAAACTAAAAATATATAGCAATATATTTATTAGTTGTCTAGATGTTTTACAGTGCTTTTTTTCATTAAAAGCATGGGTAATGCAACACCAACTGTAAGGGATATTAAAACGAAAACCATGGTGAATCCATTGGTAAAAATGGCATCAATTAATTGTAAGCGTTTTTGGGAATCATCAACCATAAAAGTAAAATTCATGATAGATAACACGGTTTCATAGGCGAAATAACCCGGGATCATTGGGATTACCGGCGGAATTGAAAAAACAACGGGAGGCTGATGTATTTTATGAGCTAGAGGAACACTTATAAATCCAACAAACGATGCAGCTATAAAGCTTGCAAGAACCACATGAATATCAAAGTGCATTAATAAAAATTTTATAAATCCAGCCCCTGCTCCCAATAAAAATACCGTTAAAATAGAGTTTTTTGGAATGTTAAATAAAAGACCAAAACCAAGGGCAGCAATACCAGACCAAAAAGACACTTCTAATAATTTTAATATAACCTCTAACATCATCTTAAATTTATTTGAAAAATATACATGGCTAAAAATAGGCCAATTGCCATCGCAAAAACAATCATAGCCCCAGTTGTAAATCGTACCATGCCGTTTATTATTTTACTATCCATTAAGTCGGTAAAGGAGTTAATTAAAGGAACTCCTGGAACTAAAAACAAGATGGATGTTGCCAATGCTGTTGAAGGGTGAGAACCAATATTATAAATAACCGCTAAAGACGCTAAGGATGATGCTACAAACGATCCTAAGAATATTCTAATGTACAGATTGTATTTATGTTTATGTGTTTCTTGAAAAATATATAGGCCTACAAAGGTGCTCACAAAAGCTACCAGCATATTTAAATAGTCTCCTTTAAATATGTTGCAAAAACCGGCGCCAGCTAAACTTACGGCAATAAGAACAAGCCATCTGGGATATCTTTTTAAGGTTTGAATTCTTTTAATTTCTTCGGCAATTTGCTCTAAACTCCATTCCTCACTTAAGGCTTTCCAACTAGCTTTACTAATAGCAGAAATAAAAGTGAAATTGATAATATAAGGGGGTATTTTTTTTACTCGTGTACAACTTAAATCTGTTTTCTTATCATATAACGTCATCACTATGGTTTTATGACTAATAAAACTAGAGGCTTTAGTATTTAAAGCAGAGGCAAACCTGCCAATGCTTAAATTTATTCTAGTTGTATTAGCACCAGACACCATTAAAAGTGACGAAATATCTAATAATAAATCTGCTGTTTTTATAAGTTTTGATGAATCATCCATGCGATAAAGAGATGCTAAAATCTGTGCAAATTTAATGTTTTCATTTCTTCTTAGGGGATGAAATTTTAATATTTTGCATAAAGAACTAGAAGGGAAGATTTAGTTTTTAAAACTTTTCTAAAATGGATAGAACTTCTTTTTTATAACTTCTACTAATAGGGAATGACTTTTTATTAATGGTAATCTCTTCATTAGTAAACGATGTAATATGAGCCAAAGAAATGATGAAGGATCTATGAATTCTCATAAAATTGTTGTTAGGCAATTTTGCCTCAATAGCACTAATAGTTTCTCTTGTTGTAATGGTTTCATCTGTTAAATGAATTTTTATATAGTCACTATAACTTTCAACATAAATAATGGCATTAAAGTCAATTTTTATCATGCGTCTGTCTGCTCGTACAAACATAAATTCACTTACGGCTTCTTCTTTTAAACTTGTTTTATTTGAATTATTATAGACTTCAAAATACGTGTTTACAGCTTTCAGTAGCCGTTCAAAAGAGATAGGTTTTAACAAATAATCTACGGCTTGAAGCTCAAAACCTTCAACGGCGTAATCACGATAAGCAGTCGTGAAAATAATCTTAATGTCTTTATGAATAGATTTTGCAAAGGAGATACCAGAGATTTCAGGCATATTAATATCTAAAAAAACGAGATCTACAGAGTTATTTATTAAAAAATTAAACGCTTCAATGGCATTATTACAGCTATTAATTGATTTAATAGTTGGTATTTTAGACAAATGAGTTTCTATAATTTCTATAGCCATAGCTTCATCATCTACAATTAGGCACGATATGTCTCTGTTGATGTTCAAAAATTATAGGGTCTTTAATTCTAAGTTCACTTTAAAAGTATCACTTTTAGTTTCAATTTTCAAGTTATAATGGTCTTTATACAACAAATCTAAACGTTTTTGCATGTTTTCTAAACCAATACCTTTTGTAGAAACTTCTGATTTTTTATAGGTATTTTCAATATAAAAATGGATATTTTTATCTGTACAAGTAATAGAAATTTTAATAACTAAAACACCATTTATTAAAGCGCCATGTTTAAAACTATTTTCAATAAAAGGTAAAAATAGCATGGGAGCTATTTTAATATTTTCAGAAATAGTATTGCATTTTAAATCAATACTCAAGGTGTTATTAAATCGCAGTTTTTCTAATTCAATATAATCTTTAATATGATTAATTTCGTCTGTTAAAAGTACGAATGGTTTATCAACTTTATAAAGTAAGTAATCTAATAAATTAGATAGTTTTAAGATCATTTCTGGCGCTTCATCCGCTTTTTTTAATGCAAAACCGTACATGGTGTTTAACGTATTAAACAAGAAATGTGGATGAATTTGCATTTTTAGATAATTGAGCTCCTGTTCTTTTAATTTGAGTTGTGTTTCTAAAATTTTCTTTTCGAGATTATTGGCTTTGGAAGTGTTTTTAAAATTAAGTTTTAATAGTTTAAAGGCACTTACAATAATGGTTACTAAATAAACTGCTGTGGTTACCAGTATAATGTTTCTGGTAATTGGGTTCATGTTAGTATATTCGAAATTTGAAATATAAATCAAACTAAAAAATATCGATAGCATTATTAAATATCCAGAGATAATAATAGTGTAGAGACTATATAACACAAATAAAAAATAGCGTTTTGTAATTAAATAATCAGGTATTAATTTATAGATTGAAACGTATGTCGTTGCAATGGTTATTGGCATTAAAAACAAGGAGAATAAGAGAGTTTCACTATAATTTTTATTTTCTGCACCAAAGAAATATGTAAAAAACAAAAGGACCATGCACCAAAACACAAGATGCAATAGCAATCGTCCTATTAATTTTAAAATGATATTTGTTTTTGGCATTTCAACTATATATAAATACAATATTACTATATTTTTAAAATTGATTTGTACTTTGTAGATGAATAACGGATTTAATTAGGGTTTTTACACATTGTAATATCGGTAGCTAATTTGGTTATTCGTCGCATTTTATATTTTTTATGAGGAATCAATCTTAAGTTTGAAACATATTAATCATAAAACCATCAGTTATGTTTACATTACTCACATCATTATCACCAAAATTATTAGTTGTTTCAAATCCATTTGTAGACAGATTCAATGAAGGAGGCGTTTTCTTTATGTCTCTTATTCTAATTTGTTTCTTACTATCTATATTTTTTATAGTTAAGGGTATTATTTCAAACAAATCAAATAACGCACTTTCTAAAAAGATGCTTAAACTAGCTATAGACAGCAGTTTGTTGGGGTTGGTTATTGGTTTTTTTGCATCTGTTATCGGCTTAATTACAGCTTTTGATACAATAGAAGCTATGGGAGATGCCGATCCTGCTATTTTTGCAGGAGGGCTTAAAGTGTCTTTGCTAACCGCTATTTTTGGATTATTTACGTTTGCTATTTCTAGATTAGGTATCCTAATTTTGCGATGGATACAACAAAAAGAAGATTAAGAAATATGTCAATATCATCATTATCATCATCAAACAACGAATTATCATCATCAAAAAACAATAACATGAGAACAGTTCTTTTAACATTTTTTTTAATAATTAGTCAGCAAATTTCAAACGCTCAAAGCAGTACATTTTTGTATAGCGTGGGCGTTGCTGATAGCTTATATTCAAAAACTTTGAATGAATCAAGAGATATTTATATTCAAGTTCCTGAAAGTTATCAAAATGATACAACTAAACAATATCCAGTCGTTTATATTTTAGATGGAGAAGTTTTTCTTCCAACGGTCGCTAATGTATTCAACTTTTATAGTGGCGGATTTATGCCAGAAATGGTAATCGTCGGCATTTCAAATGCTAAGCATAGAACGAGAGATTTAACACCTTCAAAAATAACTACAAAATATGGGATGCCATTTAATGAAGAAAATGGTGAAGCAGTCAACTTTTTAAAATTTATTAAAGACGAATTAATTCCTTATGTTGAGAGCAACTATAGAGTTACAGATTATAGAACTTTAATAGGGCATTCTTATGGAGGCTTATTTGCTATGTATTCATTAGTTAATAATCCAGATATATTCGATAATTACTTATGTATAGATCCCAGTTTAGACTGGGATAACCAAAAACTATTGAAGCAAACAAAAGAGGTTTTATCTAAGCAAGATTTTTCAAAAAAATCATTGTATGTCTCTTTAAGTGGACAATTACATATGCAAAATCCCGAAATAACGATTAGCAATGTGATGCAAGATACCACAGATTTTACCATCTTTTCTCGCTCTAATTTGATGCTGTCAGATATAGTAAAAGATAATAAACATAGTGGATTAACTTTTGCTTGGAAGTTTTATCCAAACGATTTACATGGTACCATACCGCTTCCTTCCATTAGAGACGGGTTGTTGTCTACGTTTGAATGGTTTCAATGGGAAAATACAAGTAAGATTAATGATCCTGAAACCTCAAAAGACGAACTATTGCGTATAGTAAATTATAGAGAGGAGAAACTTTTGAATCATTTTGGTTATCACGTGTCTCCCTATCCAGAAGAACTTTTAAACATGTCTGGATATATGAATTTAGATATACAACAACCAGAAAAATCTAAAATGTATTTTGAACTTGCGCTTAAATATTTCCCCAAAAGTGCAAATGCATATGATTCTATGGCCGATTATTATGAGTCGCAAAACGATACTCAAAATGCTTTAGCATTTGTAACAAAAGCGTATGAGTTAAGTGGTAGCGATTATTATAAAAAAAGAATGGAAGATTTAAAAGCTCAAAACTAACTAAGTGTATTAATTATTTAGCAAGTCCCTTTTCATTTATTTGGAAAGGGATTTTTTATAAATGGCAATAAAAATATTTAAGAATTAGTACTCAAAAGGGTATATTTGATCTCGCAAAATTTTTAAAATGAATACAAAATTATTCTTACCATTTGTTGTTGTCATTCTTTTAGTGTCATCGTGTAAGTCAAAAGAAATAGATAAAAATGCGACTATAGAAGTCTTAGATCAATTTGAAGAACTTCAAGCTATTATTGATGCCCAAGGAAATGACGTATTAGTTTTAAATTTTTGGTCCACCTATTGTCCGCCTTGCATTAAAGAGTTGCCTCATTTTAAAAGATTAGAATCAGAATATCAGGATAAAAAAGTTAGAGTTTTACTTATTAGTTTAGATGATGTTAAACAGCTCGACTCAAGAGTTTATCCTTTTGTAAAGAAAAATAAAATTAAACAAGAAATCATGGTTCTTAAAGATCAAAATTATTCAAAATGGACCGATGATATTGACGAATCTTGGTATGGCGCGTTACCGGCAACCCTTATAATTAAAGGTAAAAAGAGACATTTTAGATTTGGTAGTTATGAAACTTATGATGATTTAAAAGCAGACGTTGATAAGATGCTGGAAGAGTAATTTTTTATTAGTTTCACTATTAATTAGGGCTAATTGATTATTCTTTTCACAAAGTTATCATCTACTTTCTCTTATTCCGTTTATTGTAGTTTTTATCACCTCGGGTTTTAGGCTTTTTATACTTCTCCGCAATTTTAAATTTATAAGAACCTCCTAAATTTTCTTTTTGGTTGCTCTCTTTCTTTTCATGAAAGGCAGGACCTACAGTCTCTTTTTTAATGGGGTTATTGCGTTCTTTTATTTTGGGACGTTCTTCTTCTATAAGCTCATCTGATATGTCCACTGATTCAGGAAATTCTATTAAATCGATTTTCTTGTTCATTAATGTTTCAATCTTTTCAACACTTTCAAGTTCCTTATCTGTTGAAAATAATATTGAAATACCTGCACGTTCTGCACGACCGGTTCTACCAATTCTGTGCATATAGTTTTCAGGATAATCGGGCGTATCAAAATTAATAACATGACTAATATTGTCAATATCCAGACCACGCGCCATCACATCGGTGGCGACCAAAATTCGGTTATCACCATTTCTGAATTGTTCAATACTTCTAAGTCGGTAATTCTGTGTCTTGTTGGAGTGAATAATGCAACATTCTCCATGAAATGATTCTTCTAATTTTTCAAACAATAAATCGGCTAACTTTTTATGGCTAACAAAAATCAAGACTTTACTAAACTCATCTGCATCTTGTAATAAATGACTAACTAAATTGACTTTGGTATAAAAATTAGGAATGGTATACCGATGTTGCGAAATGTTTTCTAAAGGTGTTCCAGAAACAGCGATTGAAACACGCTCTGGGCTTTTAAAAAATTCGGAAATCATTATATCTACATCATGCGTCATGGTAGCCGAAAACATGATGTTTTGTCTTTTATCTGGTAATAAATCAAAAATATTGATTAGCTGATGTCTAAAACCTAAATCAAGCATCACATCTACTTCATCAATCACTAATTTTTGAATCGTTTTTACTTGTAAAACACGGCTTAAAGCCAAATCATAAAAACGTCCTGGAGTCGCCACCAAAATATCTAAACCTTCTGCGATAGCTTGTTTTTGGGTGTTAATGTTGGTGCCACCATATACACCCAAAACACGAGCATTCATGTATTTGGTAAGATTCTCAATATCACTAACCACCTGTACAACTAATTCTCTAGTAGGTACTAACACCATAATGCGAGGTGTTTCCTGTGTTGAAAATTTTAAATGCTTTAGAATTGGCAACATATAGGCATAGGTTTTACCTGTTCCTGTTTGTGCAATCCCAACCATGTCTTTTCCTGAGGCCACCACATTAAATGCTTCTGCCTGAATAGGCGTAGGTGTTGTAAAGCCTAGGTCGTTTAAGGCATTATATAAAGGTGTATTTAAGTTTAAATCTTGAAAAGTCACAGCTTAATTTTGCTGGCAAAGTTAAGGTTATTATTCGTATTTAAACGAGATGATTGTTGTGAATTTCAATACTATAGCTAGCTGTAAAGCTTTCTTGAGCCTTTAAAGACAAAATGCCTTCCTTCGTTTTAAAGTCTTGATTAGTGTCTTCGCTGTCAGCAATACCTAACCAAGGTTCAATACAAACATAGTCGCCATTTGGTTTTGCCCAGATACCTAAATAGGGGAAATGTTGGTATTTAACCGTTAGAATAGCACCGTACGTATCACTTTTTAAAGTCACTTTTCTAGATTTTAAATCTTTAAAAACTAGTGCGTCATCATTAAATAATTCGTGGGTCAATCTTAAAATATTAGAATTTTTAAAAACAGGTTCTGTATTTGAAGAAATCAACCCATTTTCCATATTAATTAGGTGCCTTTCTGAAGTTTCATTGTGTTCAAACTCTAAAAAATAGTCATCATAAGTGTCATTGTAAACAGGACACTTAAATGCCGGATGACCACCTAAAGAAAAATACATGGTTTTGATGTCTATATTTTTAACGGTATGAATGATTTCTATCACATTATCCGTTAGTTTATAAGTGATATAAAATTCAAATTTAAAAGGATAGGATTGGAAGGTAGCGTCGTTATACTTTAATTTAAACGTTAAGCTGGCTTTGGTTTGCTCATGCAAAACAACGTCCTCATTATATCTTACAAATCCGTGTTTTACGAGCTGATATGTTTGGTTCTCAAAAATATAAGAATCGTCTTTTAAGGCGCCGATAATAGGAAATAAATTTGGAGCGTGGTTAGCCCAAACAGCAGGATTTGCGTGCCACATAAATTCATTGGTGTTTTTTACAGATGAAATTTGTGATAATTCTGCCCCAGCTTTTTTAACCCCAATTTTAAGTTTATTATTCTCTAATGTATACATACCTGCTATTTTAAAACTAATAAGCAAAATTCTTAATTTTTTAAGGATTCTAACTAACTTTACTCCATAATTTTTTGTTATTGAGAACAACAATTAGTCATAACGTTGAAAATCCAGAAGTATTTAAACAAAAGCTCCTTCTTTGGAGTCAGCAGTTTCATGAGGTAGTTTGGCTAGATTCTAATAATTATGAGCAAACCTATTCTAGTTTTGATGCTGTTTTGGCGGTTGATGCTATGAGTAGTGTTCAAACAAATCATTGTGATGCATTTAATACACTTAAACAGTATCAATCAAATTGCAAGGATTGGATTTTGGGGTATTTAACGTATGATTTGAAGAATGATGTTGAGCCTTTAGAATCGCATAATTTTGATGGCTTAGAATTTCCAGATTTATATTTTTTTCAGCCTAAAAAATTGTTTTTACTGAAAGGGAATCAGGTTGAAATTCAATATTTAGATATTGTAGAAAATGATTTGAAAACTGATTTAAAAAACATCCAACAAATGAACAAATCAACAAATCAACAAAATCAGGATTCAGTAAAAATTAAAATGCGCATTCACAAAGATGCCTACTTTGAGAAGGTGAATCGTGTTTTAGAGCATATTCATCGTGGCGATGTGTACGAAGTTAATTTTTGCCAAGAGTTTTATGCTGAAGACACGACAATCAATCCATTGGAAACCTATTTTAAGCTCAACGAGATTTCAAAACCACCATTTGCAACATTTTTAAGGCTTAATGATTTGTTTTTAATGTCATCGTCACCTGAACGCTATTTGAAAAAGGAAGGGCATTCGATAATATCAGAACCCATCAAAGGAACGGCAAAACGCTCTATGAATGCAGATGAAGATTTACAATTAAAAACAGACCTATCTCAAGACGAAAAAGAGCGAAGCGAGAATATCATGATTCTGGATTTAGTGCGTAACGATTTATCTAAAACAGCAAAAAAGGGAAGTGTACGCGTTGTAGAATTATGCAAAGTATACAGCTTTAAACAAGTACATCAAATGATTTCTACTGTGGTTTCGGAAATTGAAAATTCTGTTCATCCTGTCGATGTTCTTAAAAGTACATTTCCAATGGGCAGTATGACGGGTGCACCAAAAATATCCGCTATGAACATAATTGAAACATTAGAGGAAACCAAACGCAGCCTATATTCTGGAGCTGTTGGTTATTTTACTCCAGATGGCAATTTCGATTTTAATGTCGTAATACGCAGTATTCTATACAATGAAAGCAATAATTATGTATCCTATTCTGTTGGCGGCGCTATTACGGCAAAGAGCGACCCTCTAAAAGAATACGAAGAATGCCTCATTAAGGCTAAAGCAATGCGCGATGTTTTAGAGAATTAATCTAAATGATCTTTAAATTGCTTTTTTACTTCCTCATAAATAAATTCTACACGGCTCACTTCAATAGATTTTACTTTTGCGATGTCTTCAAAACTTAGTTTTCCAAAAACAAGCAAATCTATCACACTCGAAACATGTAAAGGCATCCAGCTATAAAGACTACCTAAAATTTGTTTAGATCTGTTTGGCTCTATGTCTTCAGCGTCAAATTCTGATAAAACAGAACTGTTATTATCATCATATAAAAACAAATGTTTGTGTTTATGGTCTTGTTTATATGAAATATCATTGAGCTCTTCATTCATTACAAAATCCCAATCAGCATTCATAGTGTAATGCTCTTCTAAGTCATCAAGTTCTTCTTCAAGTATGCTATTGGTACTAATCGTATCTTTATGAAACGCCTCTTTTTTAAAAAGTGTTTCTAAGTTAGAATTAGCTATTTTAAAAAGCTTGATTTTGATGGTGTGTATATCACTGTCAACATCAAATCCATTTTCATAAAATTCAGCGATGCTGTCATCAATGATACCATTTGATGTATCCATTTTTTTAGGTATAATACCTGTTGATTCAGCTATATATAGTCTGTGTTTTACATATGGGTGAATTTGTTGTGTTGCAGAAACTACGCGTTTATCAAATGCTAGTTTAGTAGCTTTATCGTTTATTTTTTCTATTGAACACATAATAATAGTATTTAAAATTAACGTTATTAAGGTACATATTTTTCACTTTATAATTCCTGATTATTGTCATTTTATATTAACAACTTGATATTAATTTCAATATTCAAAGTTGTATATTTGAAATATGATTGAACAATTTCAAAATCATATTAATACTCGTTTTTCTTTTTTAAAGAATAGCAGACTTTTAATAGCCATTTCAGGTGGAATAGATAGCGTGGTATTAACCCATTTATGTCATCAATTAAAGTTAAATATTGCCTTAGCTCATTGTAATTTTAATTTAAGAGGGGATGAAAGTGATACGGATGAAGATTTTGTATTCCAATTGGCTGAAGATTTAGATTTAGAAGTCTTTATTGAAAGTTTTGATACCAATGCCTACGCTAAAGAGCATAAATTGTCAATCCAAATGGCAGCCAGAGATTTGCGTTATCATTGGTTTCAAGAACTGAAGGATCAACTAAAATTCGACTATATTTTAACAGCACATCATGCCGATGATAATTTGGAAACTTTTTTAATCAATCTATCACGAGGAACAGGATTGAATGGTTTAACGGGCATCCCTGAGATTAATGGAGCAATAGTCAGGCCACTATTACTGTTTTCGGTGCAAGATATTGAGACATATGCTAAAGAACATCGAGTAACATGGCGAGACGATAGCAGTAATGCATCAAGAAAATATTTACGGAATAAGTTGCGTCATGATGTTATTCCTGTCTTAAAAGAAATCAATCCACAGTTGCTACAAAATTTTCAAACGACTTTAAATAATTTAAATGACACAGCAGATATTGTTGATGATAGCTTAAATGCAGTTTTGAAACGAGCTATTGTCACTATAGACGTCAACACATTAAAGTTTAAAATATCAGAATTTAAAACACTAAAAAATCCGAAAGCGTACCTCCACGAATTTTTAAAAGATTTTGGATTTACAGAATGGAATGATATTGTAAATTTATTGGATGCTCAGTCTGGCAAGCAAGTGTTTTCTTCTACTCATCGCTTGTTGAAAGACAGAGACTATTTGATATTAACTGATATAACATCAAGCGAAGAATCTCAAGTAATTACAATAACTGAAAACGATACTAATATTCAAATCCCATCAGGGATATTACATTTTAATCAAGTTGATGCTATGTCGACTACCAAGTCCGGCATTCTCTATGTAGATAAAGCGCTTTTAGACTATCCGTTGTTTGTTAGAAAATGGCAAGAAGGCGACTTTTTTTATCCGTTAGGAATGAACGGCAAAAAGAAATTGAGTAAATATTTAAAAGATGAAAAATTATCTTTAATTGAAAAAGAAAACATCTGGCTATTAACATCTGGAGATGACATAGTTTGGGTTATTGGCAAACGAGCCGATAATCGATTTAAAGTTACTGAGCAAACCAAACATATTTTAAAAATTGAATTACAATAATTTTCACAATTTGCAATAATGTCCATAGATTATAAATTAACTTCAAATGATAGTTTAACAAAATTAGCAAAGCGACATGGCATTGAAACGTGGAATAATTTAATAAAATATGTCAAAAGCATTCCTTACGGAAGAACTAGTGATAGAGCAAATTTAAGCTTAGTAATTCTAGAAAACACAGGAACTTGTAGCTCTAAGCATGCGTATCTTAAACAAGTTGCCGATTTTAATCATATTCCAAATGTAAAATTAATACTTAGTGTTTTTAAGATGAATCCATTAAATACACCTAAAATAGGAGATGCCATAACAGGATGTTCAATTGATTATATTCCAGAAGCGCATTGTTATTTGAAGATTCTTGATGAATGTATTGATGTAACTTCAAAGCATTTAGATTTTGCAAAAATAAAAGTAGACATCATAGAGGAACTAGAAATTAAGGCAGAACAAGTGATAACGTTTAAAGATGATTATCATAAAAAATTTATAAAAAATTGGATTGTTAAAGAGAGTTTGCCTTTAAATTTTGACGAAATTTGGAAATTAAGGGAGACATGTATTAAAAATTTAAGTAAATAAAACACGTAAAGAATGACCTTACAAGGACAAATTGTTGATATACCAAACAAGCGTATTTTTAAAGGAGAAATTACTATTGAAAACGGTAAAATCACATCTATTATTGAAAAGGATCATGATGTAAACCATTATATTTTACCTGGTTTTGTCGATGCTCACATTCATATAGAAAGTTCTATGTTGGTGCCCAGTGAATTTGCACGGTTAGCAGTCAAACATGGAACCGTTGCTACAGTTTCCGATCCACATGAAATAGCCAATGTACTAGGTGTTAAAGGTGTGGAGTTTATGATTGAAAACGGTAAAAAAGTGCCGTTTAAATTCAATTTTGGTGCACCATCTTGCGTGCCTGCCACGAGTTTTGAATCGGCTGGAGCTATTATCGATTCCGAAGGCATTAATAAATTACTTCAAAATCCAGATATTAAATATTTAGCAGAAATGATGAATTATCCCGGCGTTTTGTTTGACGATGGCGAGGTGATGAAAAAAATCGCTTGGGCAAAACATTATAATAAACCTGTTGATGGTCATGCACCAGGAATTCTTGGCGACGATATTACGAAATATATTAACGCCGGAATTTCAACGGATCATGAATGTTTTACCTTTGAAGAAGGTCTAGAGAAACTTCAAAAAGGAATGAAGATTTTGGTACGCGAAGGAAGTGCTGCTAAAAACTTTGAAGCCTTGATTGATTTACTTCCTGAGCATTTCGAAAATATGATGTTTTGTAGTGATGATAAACATCCGGACGATTTGTTGCTCAATCATATCAACAAGCTATGTGCGCGTGCCGTTGCTAAAAATATGGATGTGTTTAAAGTTTTGCAAGCCGCCTGTATCAATCCAGTAAAACATTATAATCTCGATGTTGGTTTGCTCAATGAAGGGGATGCTGCCGATTGTGTTGTGGTTGAAGATTTAATTGATTTTAAAGCTATTCAAACGTATATAAATGGCGAATTAGTTTTTAATAAAAGCCAATCACTCATCAAGCCAGTTAACTTTGAACTTTTAAATAATTTTTATACAGAAAAGAAACACGTTTCAGATTTTAGGTTTGATGCTTCTGCCGAAAAAATTAGAGTTATTGAAGCTCTGGAAGGGCAATTAGTGACTAACGAATTAATTGAAGATGCTCTTGTTGAAAACGGAAATATTATTTCAAATTTAGAGGCAGATGTCTTGAAAATGACGGTCGTAAATCGCTATCAAAACCAGAAACCAGCTATTGCTTTTATTAAGAATTTCGGATTAAAAGAAGGCGCTATTGCCTCCTCAGTTGGTCATGATTCTCATAATATCATTGCTGTAGGCGTTTCAGATGATGCTATTTGTAAAGCGGTGAATTTAATAATAGAACATAAAGGAGGAATTTGCGCAGTGTCTAATTCCGAAGAAAATATTATTCCACTACCAGTTGCAGGTATTATAAGCGACCAAGATGGAGAAACTGTCGGAATAAAATATGCTGAATTAGATGCTATGGCTAAACGATTAGGAAGTACGTTACATGCGCCATACATGACCTTGTCTTTTATGGCACTTTTAGTCATTCCGTCATTAAAATTGAGTGATAAAGGCTTGTTTAATGGCACAACATTCAAATTCACAAGTCTAGAAGTAAAATAGTTTAACAAACTCAAAACATATCAACTAACAACCAATAACCAAATGCCCATAATAGACAGTAATTATAAACCATCCTTCTTTTTTAAAAATGGACATGTTTCTACCGTTTATTCCGGATTAATGAGACGAGTTAAAGGACTTACCCAAGAGCGAGAACGTATCACTTTGCCTGATGGTGATTTCCTAGATTTAGATTGGAGTTTTTCGGAAGAGAAAACAAATAAAGTCATTATTATGCTGCATGGTTTGGAAGGGAATGCCCAACGGCCTTATATGACCGGAACAGCTAAATTATTTAATAACAATAAAATAGATGCTGTTTGTGTGAATTTTAGAGGGTGTAGTGGAAGCGATAATTTAAAATACAGATCCTACCATTCAGGAGCTACCGAAGATTTAGAGTCGGTGATTAATCATATCATTCAAACTAAAGCCTATACACATATTTATATTAAAGGCATCAGTTTGGGAGCGAATATGGCTTTGAAGTATCTTGGAGAGCGCACTGAAATACCACAGGAAATAAAAGCAGTGATTGCGGTTTCTGTGCCTTGTTCTTTAGAAGGATCAGCTAGAATGTTGCACACTCTGGAAAATAGATTATATCACGATCGGTTTAAAAAACATTTAGTAGATAGACTTCGGATAAAACAACAGCAATATTCAGATATTTTAAGTTTAGATGCGCTTAATTCCATCAAAACCTTATACGATTTTGATAATGTGTATACAGCAAAAGCTCATGGATTTAAAGACGGGTTGGATTATTATACACAATGTAGTTGTTTACAATTTTTGCCTAATATTAAAGTTCCATCACTTATTATCAATGCTTTGAACGATTCCTTCTTGTCTCCTGAATGTTATCCGGTAAAAGAAGCCAAACAAAATGAAAATTTGTTTTTAGAAATGCCAAAGCACGGCGGTCATGCAGGGTTTATTGATAAAAAGAATGTGTATTACAACGAAAAACGCGCGTTAGAATTTGTAAAACAATCTACTTTTTAAGAGCTTCAGGAAAACCCTTAATGAGTATATGCCATAATTCAGGAAGTGCCAAGTATACGAAAGTTGTTAAAACAAGTATTGAAATGATATTCATAAAAAAACCTGTCTTCACCATATCTGAAATTTTTAAATAACCAGAACCAAAAACAACAGCATTTGGAGGCGTTGCAACAGGAAGCATAAAGGCACAGGAAGCAGCAACGGTGGCGCTAACCATAAGTATAAACGGATGCACATCGATGCTTAAAGCCATAGGAGCCAACACAGGTAAAAGCATCGCAGTTGTCGCAAGATTTGATGTTATTTCGGTTAAAAAGTTTACAGATGTAATTAATAATAAAATAATAATAATGATGTTTAACCCCGCTAATGATATCATTTGATTTCCTATCCATAAGGCTAATCCGCTAGTCTCAAATCCTTTTGCTAATGCCATCCCGCCGCCAAATAAGAGAATAATTCCCCAAGGCAGTTTTTTAGTGTCTTTCCAAGAAATTAATTGTTTGTGTTTAGTTTTTGATGGAATTATAAATAAAACTACTGCGAAAACAATGGCAATAATAGTATCATCAAGTTGTGGTAATAGTTTTTGTAATAGAAATGATCTTGTAATCCAACAAAAAGCAGTTGCAAAGAAAACAAAAGCGACTAATTTTTCTTCATATCGCATCTTTCCTAGCGCTTTTAACAAGCGCGTGATTTCTGTTTTTCCTCCTGGAAATTCTTTTTGTTTAAATGCAAAAGCGAATGAGCTTAAGTATTTCCAAGAAACAAAAATCAATACTGTAGAGATAGGAAAACCAAATTTAAACCATTGTAAAAATGTGATTTCATAACCGTAAGTTTCAGAGACAATACCTGCTAAAACCAAATTTGGTGGCGTGCCAATTAAAGTTGCTATGCCTCCAATGGATGCACTGTAGGCAATGGCTAACATTAAGGCTTTTCCGAAAATTAAATTTTCATTCTTATCAGTTTCCGGATTGTCTTTTAGTTGTTTGATAATAGCAATGCCAATAGGAAGCATCATGACTGACGTGGCAGTATTTGAAATCCACATGGATAAAAATGACGTTGCCACCATAAATCCTAGAATAATTTTTTTAATATTAGTCCCAATAAGTTTTATAATGTTAAGCGCAATGCGTTTATGTAGATTCCATTTTTCAATAGCAATGGCAATAATAAAACCACCTAAATACAGAAAGACATATTTATGACCGTAGGATGTTGTTGTTGATGCTAAATCTAGACTTCCAGAGAGTGGAAATAAAACAATAGGCAATAAGGCTGTTGCGGCGATAGGAATGGCTTCGGTTATCCACCAAATAGCAATCCAAAGAGTTGATGCTAATACACCATTTGCCTCTTCAGATAAGCCTTCTGGTTTAAGAAAAAGACGAATGGTAATATAAAGAATAGGGCCAAGAAATAAGCCAATGCGCTTTGAATTTATCATCAAATTATTTTAAAGATTTAAATTTTATTTTGAAATAAATGTTAAAACAATACTATCCCTTAAAAATAACTTTATTTTTTTTATATATTTATGAAAATACCAGCACTTTTAAACAATCTGAACTTATTTTTTAATTAATATTCAAAAAATGCCAACATTCAATTTAAAAATTAACAATAAGGCCTATACGGTAGAGGCTGAAATGGATACACCTTTATTATGGGTTTTAAGAGATCATCTAAACCTTGTAGGAACCAAATTTGGATGCGGAATTGGGCAATGTGGTGCCTGTACGGTTCATGTTGAAGGCAATGCGATGCGCAGTTGTTTGATTCAAGTATCTCAATCTGAAGGTATGAATATTACAACGATTGAAGGTTTGTCTGAGGAAGGCGATCACCCTGTTCAACAAGCTTGGAAAGAGGTTGATGTCCCACAATGTGGTTATTGCCAGTCTGGACAAATTATGACGGCATCGGCTTTTTTAAATAAAAATTCAAACCCGAGTGAGACGGAAATACGAAATGCCATGCATGGTAATATTTGTAGATGTGCCTCTTATAATAGTATAGAGAAAGCAGTAAAAGTAGCTGCCGATAAAATAAAATAATTAACCATTAAGATAGATAGAACATGACACCTTCAAAACAATCAAATTTTAGCCGAAGATCGTTCCTTAAAACGTCTGCATTAGCAAGTGGCGGTATGCTTATTGGTTTTAACTTATTCAATGCGTGTAAGTCTGACGCTAAAGTGCCTGTAGATATTAGTCAATTAAACTTTAATGACTTTAATGCCTTTATCAAAATTTCTAATGAAGGGAAAGTCACTATTTTCTCTATAAATCCAGAAATAGGTCAAGGTGTAAAAACCTCAATGCCTATGATAATTGCAGAAGAATTAGATGTGCCTTGGGATGATGTTTATGTGCAACAAGCTCCTTTAGATACTAAAAACTTCAATAATCAAGTCGCTGGAGGTAGTCAATCTATTAGACAAAATTGGGAACCGTTAAGACAAACAGGAGCCACAGCAAAACAAATGTTAGTCAATGCTGCAGCTGCTAGATGGGGTGTATCACCTTCAGAATGTACTGCAAAACAAGGTGTTATTACCAATTCAAAAGGAGATAAGTTGGGTTATGGCGATGTGGTTTTAGAAGCAGCAGCTATGCAAGTTCCTGAAAATGTTACTTTAAAAGATCCTAAAGATTTTACGATTATAGGCAAAGGAACGAGTAATGTCGATATCGATGGTATTATTACCGGAAAACCTTTGTTCGGACTCGATTATAAAGAAGAAGGTATGTTGTATGCTTCGGTTTTAAGACCGCCTGCATTCGGTCAAGTTTTGGAATCTTTTGATGCCACGGCGGCAAAAGCCATTCCGGGAGTTATAGATGTGATTACAATTGGAGAGAAAGCCAGAAACTTTTTAAGCAAAGGCTATGTGAGTTGGACAGCTACCTTGAGCGGTACCGATAAAGTTGTGGTGATTGCTAAAACGACTTGGGATGCTATTAAAGGAAAAAAAGCCATTAAAGCTGTTTGGAAAGATGAGTCGCCTCTTGAAAGCACTGAGTTTCATAATAAAACCTTACTGGATTTATTAGATGGGACGTCGTTTAAAACCATGCGATCTGATGGTGATATAGATAAGGCATTTGCTGAAGCAGATGAGGTTCTTGAACGCACATATGAATCGTCTTTTTTGCCACATAATACAATGGAACCTATGAATTTTTTCGCTAACGTTAGTGCTGATAAAATTCATTTGGTAGGTCCGACACAGACGCCAGAAGAAGTTGCAAAATCTGTTGCTGTATTGTTAGATCGAAATGTGGATGATATTTATGTTGAAATGACTCGAATGGGAGGAGGTTTTGGAAGACGACTTTATTCTGATTTTGCGTTAGAAGCGGCTGAAATTTCAAATACTATAATGAAACCTGTTAAAATGGTCTCCACCAGAGAAGATGATATGACGACAGGCGTGTATCGTCCAGCAACAAAATATAGAATTAAAGCGAGTATAAAGAATGGTGAGATTTCTGGATATCAGCTAAAAGAGGCAGCTGTAGGGGGAAATATGTATGGCTTAATACCTAATTTTTTTCCGGCTGCTGCCATATCCAATTATCAAGTTGATGTAGCAAATTATAACAGTAATATTACCACAGGAGCTTGGAGAGCGCCATACACCAATTTTTTAGCAAATGCAGAACAAAGCTTTTTTGATGAACTAGCTGAACTTATGGGTGTAGATAGAGTTCAATTACATCTTGATTTATTGGAAAAAGCAAAACAAAATCTAGATCCAAAGATTGAATATATTCCGGAGCGCTTGCAAGGAGTTATAAAATTAGCAACAGAAAAAGCTAATTGGGGTCACGCTAAAGAAGGAGTTTATCAAGGTTTTTCAGTGTATTATTGTCACAATTCTCATGTTGCTGAAGTAGCTGATATTGTGATGAATAATGGGTTGCCAGAAGTGAAAAAGGTTACAGTAGCAGTAGATTGTGGTGTTGTTGTTAATCCGTTAGGAGCCAAAAATCAAGTGGCTGGAGGTGTTATTGATGGCATCGGACATGCTTTGTATGGCGAATTAACCTTTAATAATGGAATTCCACAGTCAAATAATTTTGATACCTATCAGTTAATCAGAATGGGGCAAACACCTCAAGTAGATATTCATTTTGTAGATAGTGATATAGCTCCAACAGGTTTAGGAGAACCAACGTTGCCACCAGTTGGTGCAGCAGTTGCTAATGCTATTTATAAGGCGACGGGTCAACGGTTAACAAAACAGCCATATATCAATCATATTAAAGTTGAAAAAATATTAAGTTAGGATTGTATTACAAAGGGTTTTTATGACACATGAATTTAAAACGATAGCAGATAACTATCTTTTAGCAAAAAAGCAGGGTTTAAAATCTGTTTTAGCAACAGTAGTAGATTTAGAAGGGTCTTCATATAGAAAACCGGGTGTAAGAATGCTTATTCTTGAAAATGGTAAAATGATTGGTGCTGTAAGTGGCGGTTGTGTAGAAAAAGATATTCTTCGTGAATCAGAATCAGTTTTTAAAACAGGAAACCCAAAAATGATGACCTATGATGGTAGATACCGTTTAGGTTGTGAAGGTATTCTATACATTTTGATAGAACCATTTAATCCTCATCTTGAATTTTTTAACGGCTTCACGAATTGTTTAAAAGACAGAGAGTCATTTCAAATTAAATCATATTATTCAAAAGAGATAGGCGAACATGCGTCTATTGGTTCGGTTGTGTTTTTCAAAAATAATCATCATCTACTTTCGAAATCTTTAAAAATAAATAACGAAGATTTAGTTTTTGAAGAAGAATTAAAGCCTTGTTTTAAATTAATGATTTTTGGAACAGAGCATGATTCGGTTCGGCTATGTAAACTGGCACATTATACAGGTTGGGATGTCACCGTAATTTCGGGCCCTTTAGAATCTAAAACCATAGAAGACTTTCCAGGTGCAACCGCTTTTTTTTCAGTGTCTCCGGATGCCTTAGAACTTCATTCCATAGATAATCAAACGGCTATCGTATTAATGACACATAATTTTTCGAATGATTTAAAGTATTTGTTAGAGTTGAAGGATTCTAAACCAGCTTATTTAGGAATTTTAGGACCTTCTAATCGACGAGAAAAACTCTTATCACAATTTTTAGAATATTGTCCCGAAGTCGATGAGGCTTTTATTGAAAACATTCATGCACCAGCCGGGTTAAATTTAGGTGCTGAAACGCCTCAAGAGATTGCGATATCAATTGTTTCAGAAATCTTATCTGTCGTTAGAAAGCAAGAGCCTATGTCTTTGAAAGAAAAAACAGGACGAATTCATATATAAATCGATTTCAATTGTCAAAACTAGTAGTATTAATACTTGCTGCTGGAAATGCTTCCAGGATGGGGTTCCCTAAACAACTTCTTAAATGGAAAAACACGAATTTGTTACAACATGCCATAAATTCAGTAACGCATATAGAAAACGATGGTATTTTTCTTGTTTTAGGGGCAAATTATGAAAAGATAATATCTCAAATTAATCCTTATAATTTACACGTTTTAAAAAATGATGCTTGGAAACAAGGGTTGGGCAGCTCCATTTCATTTGGCGTTCAAGAAATTTCAAAATGTCATCCAGAAATCAATGAGGTTCTTGTTATGTTGGCCGATCAGCCTTTAATAGACGCTTATTTTTTGAATGCACTCATCAACAAACATAACGAAAGTAAAAACGAGATTACCTGCACTTTGTATAAATACCAAAAATTAGGGGTGCCAGCTATTTTTAATAAATCTTATTTTGAGGAATTGTCTCAACTGAATGGCGACAAAGGGGCGAAAAAAATATTAGAAAAATATTCAGATAGGGTAACGTTTATTGATGGAAGCCATGTTATTTCGGATATTGATAGTAAAGAAGACTATGAGGTTTTATTCAAAAATCATCATTAAGTATTGATGATATCCTTTTTTATAATTTTTCATATACTTTTCTTACATTTAAGCTTTAAACAATTTTTATGCTCAAAAAAGTATTTGGAAGTGCCGTTTTTGGTGTTGAAGCTACCACCATTACTGTTGAAGTAAATGTTGATAGTGGTATTGGCTATCATTTAGTAGGATTGCCAGATAATGCCATTAAAGAAAGTAATTACCGTATTGCGGCTGCACTTCAAAATAACGGTTATAAAATCCCAGGAAAAAAAATAACCATTAATATGGCGCCTGCCGATTTACGGAAGGAGGGAAGCGCCTACGATTTAACCTTGGCTATTGGTATTTTGGCTGCTTCAAAACAAATTCAAGCTGAAGAGTTGGAGAAATACATTATCATGGGGGAGTTATCTTTAGATGGTAGTTTGCAACCCATTAAAGGTGCATTGCCAATTGCTGTAAAAGCGCGAGAAGAGGGTTTTAAAGGCTTTATTCTGCCAAGTCAAAATGCGAAGGAAGCTGCTATTGTTGATAATCTTGAGGTTTATGGTGTTGATACTATAAAACAAGTGATTGATTATTTTGATAAAGGCGAACCGCTAGAACAAACCATAATCAACACACGCGAAGAATTTTATAAAAATTTAGACTTTCCAGAATTTGATTTTAGCGATGTTAAAGGGCAAGAAGGTATTAAGCGTTGTATGGAAATTGCAGCTGCTGGTGGCCATAACATTATTTTAATTGGCCCTCCAGGAGCAGGAAAAACCATGTTAGCCAAACGTTTACCTAGTATTTTACCGCCAATGACCTTACATGAAGCTTTGGAAACAACTAAAATACATTCGGTAGTTGGTCGTGTTAAAGATACGGGGCTCATGGCACAACGTCCGTTTAGAAGTCCACATCACACCATTAGCGATGTTGCTTTAGTGGGTGGTGGCGCCTTTCCGCAACCAGGCGAAATATCGTTGTCACATAACGGTGTGTTGTTTTTAGATGAATTACCAGAATTTAAACGCAGTGTTTTGGAGGTGTTAAGGCAGCCTCTTGAAGATAGAGAAGTCACCATTTCTAGAGCAAAGTTTACAGTAACCTATCCATCATCCTTTATGTTGGTAGCGAGTATGAACCCAAGTCCTGGTGGTTATTTTAACGACCCTAATGCACCAGTTACGTCGAGTCCAGCCGAAATGCAACGATATTTAAGTAAAATTTCTGGACCGTTGTTGGATAGAATAGATATTCATATTGAAGTCACTCCAGTTCCTTTTGAAAAATTATCAGAAGATAGGAAAAGTGAAACCTCGGTTGAGATACGAAAGCGTGTTACCAAAGCCAGAGAGATTCAAACCAAACGTTTTTCAGAATCTGACATCGTGCATTATAATGCGCAAATGAACACGAAGCAAATTCGAAAATATTGTGTGTTAGACGATCCTTCAAAACAATTATTAAAAACAGCTATGGAACGGTTAAATCTATCTGCAAGAGCTTATGATCGAATCTTAAAAGTTTCTAGGACCATAGCTGATTTAGAAGGTGTAGAAGACGTAAATGGTTCGCACATTAGTGAAGCGATTCAATATAGAAGTTTAGATAGAGAAGGCTGGTTGGGGTAAATTGTGATTTCAGATAGTTTAGTACTCTCATTTTAAAATTTAATTTTATTGAAAAAATAGAAAATAAATATTTAATAGTAGAATTATTATTTCTAAGTAATATAAATTTTTAGGATTATCGGTCATTTTATTTATAAATGTAATATCAGATAAAATAGATATTTTAAAATTTATTTTGTTATTGCCTATGATTAATGTTTTTTAAATTTAATTTAAACAACTGAAAACCAAAATTTTAATAACTTTTTTAAAACTTATTTAGATAGAGAAAAAAAATAATTACATAAAAACAAAAGCATATGTTTTTTAGATTATTAAACGAGAAATCTTATTTTCATATGTTTCGATTATGTTGTATAACTTTTATGATTTTTATAAAATGAACAAACTAACTATATTTTTGTTTGCTTTTTTAATAGTAAGCTGCAACAATTTCAAAAAAAAAGACACCATAGAAAACCCTAAACCAGATATTGTGGAAACTCCTGTACTCAATCTAAAGCAAGCTAACCATTTAGCACAATTACCTTTGCATTGTATCGATACTGAATATCCAAACAGATTAGGGCAAACATTAGGAAGTGATTATGATTTAAAATCACCAAAAACTTTACATCCGGCATTTTATGGTTGTTTCGACTGGCACTCGTCGGTTCATGGGCATTGGAGTTTGGTACGTTTATTAAAAATGTTTCCCGAATTAGATAATTCCGAATCTATAAAGAAACGACTTCTCAAAAGTATTTCAAAAGAAAACATAGAAACCGAAGTAGCTTTTTTTGATGGTGAACATAACAAATCCTTTGAACGTACTTATGGTTGGGCTTGGTTGCTAAAACTAGCTGAAGAGTTGCATACTTGGGATTCGTCTGTTGCCAGAGAGTTAGAGGGAAATCTTCAACCCTTAACCGATTTGATTTCTGATAAATACATCGAGTTTTTACCAAAATTAAACTATCCGTTGCGTGTTGGTACACATCCTAATACCGCATTTGGATTGTCTTTTGCTTATGATTATGCTGAGAGTGTCCATAATGATTCTTTGAAATTAGCTATAAAAGAACGTGCAAACTATTTCTTTTTAAACGATACAGACTGTCCTATGTCTTGGGAACCTAGTGGAAGTGATTTTTTATCGCCATGTTTAGAAGAAGCTGCTTTAATGAAACGCTTATTACCTAAAGATAAATTTAAAATATGGCTAGATGCTTTTTTACCCCAACTAAAGAATCCCAATTATAAATTAGATGTTGGTTTAGTGTCTGATAGAACCGATGGGCAATTAGTACATTTAGATGGTGTTAACTTTTCGAGAGCTTGGTGCTTGAATAAAATAGCCGAAGGACTTCCGGAATATAAACATTTAAAAAATATAGCGAATCAACATATCAATTATTCGTTACGCAGTATTGTAGGCGATAGTTATGAAGGCGGTCATTGGTTAGGTAGTTTTGCTATTTACGCCTTGAGTTCAGTAGCTAATTTATCGACCTAATATTGTTAAAAACCAATTAGGTTAGGGCTTAATTATAAAAATGAATTATTTTTAGAAATCTAAACTATTACTCTATGCAATTATCACATAAACTATCTATTCTTTCTTTACTATTAACTTCAATTTGTTTTTCTCAAAATCCTATCATTAACAAACCATCTGTAAGTCCCGATGGACAACAAATAGCGTTTAATTATCAAGGTGATATTTGGACAGCGACTATCAATGGAGAAAATACTAAACGCTTAACGGTTCATGAAGCCTATGACACCAACCCAATGTGGAGTCATGACGGGAATTCCATTGCATTTCAAAGTAATCGTTACGGAAATAATGACATTTTTATAATTCCGTCTCAAGGAGGTTTACCAAAGCGTATTACCTTTCATTCGGCTTATGACTATATAACAGATTATACGAGCGACGGACATATTATATTTTCAACGAGACGTGTATTTGCTCAGGTTGAACGTGAATATGAAACACAAATAGTCAGTGAAAAAGGAGGAACACCAGAAAGATACATGAGTACCGTTGGTTTTGATGCAAAACGATCTCCTAACGGAAAATTTATTGTGTTTGTAAAAGGTTCTTGCCGTATTGAACGAGAAGCTTATAAAGGACCTGCTAATAGAAATATTTGGCTGTACGATATTGCGAATGATGCGTATACACAATTAACAACCTATGATGGCAATGATTTTTATCCGCAATGGGGTGATGATTCAACTATCTACTTTCAATCCTCAAGAACCGGTAAATACAATATTCATAAACTTACAATTAATCAGCAAGGACAAAAAACAGGAACGATTGAACCAATAACGTCATTTAAAGACATGGGTATATTTTCTTTTAACGTGAGTGCTAATGGTAAAACCATTGTAGCGGTAAAAGGCGATAAACTATATCAAATAGATGCCATAACAAAGTCTCAAACTGAGATTCATTTAAAGTTAGCCTCAGATTTCAGGTTTGATCCTGTCGTTCATAAAACATATACAAACAATATAAGTGATATTGCTATTTCTCCAAATGGAGACTATAGTGCGTTAGTGATTAGGGGAGAACTTTTTATTAGATCAACCAATAAGGATAATAAGAAAACGGTCAACGTTTCAAAATCAGCTTACAGAGATAGAATGCCAACATGGTTAAATGATAGTACGCTTGTTTTTGTATCGGATAGAGATGGACAAAGTGATTTATATCTTTTAAAGTCTGAGGATGCAAAGGAGTCCAGTTTATTGAACTCGTTGAAGCATAGCGTTGTACGATTGACAAAAACATCCGAGAATGAATCAAATCCAATCATATCACCAGACGGAAAATCAATAGTATACACACACGGTAGAGGTAAATTAATTGTGTCTCAAATTGATAAAAATGGAAAGTTATCAAAAGAGATTACCTTGCTTGATGGTTGGGCAACACCAAGTGATGTTGCGTGGTCTCCTGATTCTAAATGGTTGGCGTACAGTTTAGAAGATTTAGATTTTAATGGTGAAATTTATATTCATAAAGCTGATAATTCTCAAAAACCAGTCAATGTTTCGATGCATCCAAAACAAGATAGTAGGCCTATTTGGAGCGCAGATGGCAAAAAGTTGGTGTTTTCTTCTGATAGAAATAATGGTGATTATGATGTGTGGTTTGTTTGGTTAAATAAATCTGATTGGGAAAAGACAGCGCAGGATTGGGAAGAGGAAAAGAATAATGAAGATAAAAAAGACGATAAGAAAGATGAAAAGAAAGGCAATAAAGAGAATAGTGATTCTAAAATTGTTAAGGATATTACTATAGATTTTGATAATATATTTCAACGCTTAGTTCAGGTTACTAATTTTGTTGGAGGTGAATTTGCTCAATATATATCTAGTGATGGCAAAACCATTTATTATACCACAGGAAATGGTAGCAATGGTGATGCTGAAGTTGAATCAGATTTATACAAAATTTCATGGGATGGAAAAGACAAAAAGGAGATTACAACGAAAAATAAAAAACCATCACGAATTACTGCAGATAATAAAGGAAAAACTCTATTTATGACGTTAAGTTCTGGTTCGCTTTCAAGTGTTAATTTATCTGATGATAAATTAGAAAACTTAGCTATTTCTGCTAAAATGGATATTGACTATTCTGAAGAATCCGATCAGATATTTGATGAAGCATGGAAAGCTATTAATGATGGTTTCTATGATCCTAATTTTCATGGTCAAGACTGGAGCGCTTTGAAAAACGTCTATAAGCCTTTAGCAATGAAGGCATCAACGCGAGTAGATTTTAAGAATATATTCAATTGGATGTTAGGTCAAATTAATGCGAGTCATATGGGATTATATGGCGGTGAGCAACGAGAAGATTTACAGAGAGAATCCACCGGATTATTAGGAGTTGAATTTAAACCTAAAAACAATGGTAGTCTAGAGGTTAGTACTGTAACTTATGGAATGCCGGCAGATCGTGTTGCCAGCACCATTCAAGTTGGAGACATCATTACATCGGTAAATGGTACTAAACTTTCAAAAGATTTGAACGTGTATAGCCTTTTAGAAGGAACTTCTAATGAAAAGATTTATTTAGATGTTAAACGAGTTAATAACGCTGTCGAAGTTGTTATACGACCACAAAGTAGTAATAGAAAAGAGAATTATAATGCTTGGGTTAGGGAGCGTAAGAGGCTAACGGAAAAATATTCCAATGGGAAATTGGGATATATTCATATTCAAGGAATGAACTGGCAAAGTTTTGAAGAATTTGAGCGAGAGTTAACCTCTGCAGGTTTAGGTAAAAAAGGTTTGATTATCGATGTTCGTTATAATGGAGGCGGATGGACGACCGATTATCTTATGGCTGTTCTTAATGTAAAACAGCATGCCTATACCGTTCCAAGAGGCGCTGCCGATAATTTGGAAAAAGAACAAACAAAATTTGTAAATCATTATCCATTTAGTGAACGTTTACCATTAGCAGCTTGGACTAAGCCATCTATTGCTCTTTGTAACTCTACAAGTTATTCTAATGCTGAAATATTTTCTCATGCCTATAAAACTTTAGGTATTGGAACTTTGGTTGGAGAACCAACTTTTGGAGCTGTTATATCTACTGGAGCTACGTATTTAATTGATGGGTCTTATGTTAGAATGCCATTTAGAGGTTGGTATGTAAAATCAACCAAATCTAATATGGAGTTAGGACCTGCTGTTCCAGATGTTTTGGTGACTAATAATCCTGATGATAAAGCAAAAGGAGAAGATACGCAATTAAAGAAAGCTGTTGAGACGTTGTTAAAACAGTTATAAAAAACTATGATTTAAACTATAGTTTCTGATGTTTTTCAGTTGTTTCTTCGTATGTTAAGCACGTTATTAACGTAGTTAACCTGTTGCAATGAATACTAAGTTTGTCGATATTAATGTTGATGTAGGAGAAGGTGTTGGAAATGAATCTAAAATTTTTCCATATATATCATCCTGTAATATTGCTTGTGGAGGGCATGCGGGTGATAAAGAAACCATGAGACAGATTATAAAATTGTCTAAAGCGCATCGGGTCAAAATAGGAGCACATCCATCGTTCCCTGATAGAGAACATTTTGGACGTAAACCAATGGACATAACCTGTGCAGCTTTGTATACATCATTAAAAGAGCAGATAGATGATTTAATGAGTGTTTTAAGTGAAGAACAAGCGAGATTAAATCATGTAAAACCTCATGGCGCTTTATATAATTTGGCTGCTATTGACAAGAAAATTGCAACTGTAATAGTAAAGGTGATTAAAAGTTTTATGTTGCCTATTAAATTGTATGTCCCTTTTAAATCAGTCATTGAAAAACTTGCTATAGAAAATAAGATTCCAATTATCTATGAAGCGTTTGCTGATAGAAATTATAATGACGATTTAACCTTGGTTTCAAGAAACGATAAAAATGCATTGATTGAAGATCCCGAAACTGTTTTTAAACATATGTACAGCATGATTCAATCAGAGAACATAAAAACACTTCAGGGGCATTTGGTTCCAATACAAGCAGATACTTTTTGTATTCATGGCGACAACCCAAATGTGGTCACTATTTTAAAATTTTTAAAAAAGGAATTTAAAGCTAAACAGATCACTATTGCCTAAATATCAGCTTACATACAAACCGTATGGAGAACGAGCTATTTTAATTGAATGGCCGTCCATTATTAGTGAAGCTATTTTATATGATATCCTAGCTTTTAAAAAAGCTATTTTAAAAGATAAACAGGAAGAAGGTGTCGAGTTGAATTCTGCGTATCGTTCTCTTATCGTTATTTTTAAGGATACTAGTATAGATTTTAAAAAGCAAATACATTATTTTAAAAATATATACACCTCACTCAAGAAAGAACATCGACAACATTATAAATTATGGAAAATTCCAGTATGTTATCATCCCGATTTTGGTATTGATTTAGAGTGTTTATCGCAAGAAAAAAAAATATCAATTGAATCAATTATTGAAGCACATACAAAAGGCTTATATACCGTTTATTTTATTGGTTTTTTACCAGGTTTTTTATACCTAGGCGGTTTAGACGAGTTGTTATGGATACCAAGAAAAGGGACTCCAAGGTTAACAATTGAAAAAGGTTCGGTGGGTATTGGCGGTAATCAAACTGGTATTTATCCCAAAGAAAGTCCTGGAGGATGGAACATTATAGGTAACGCACCCATTGATTTTTTTAATATTCAAAATGATATTCCTTGTTTTGCGAGTCCGGGTGATAAAATACAATGTATTCCTATTTCTAAAAAGGAACATCAAGATGTAAAAATACTGGTAGAAGCGGGTGTTTACCAAATTGAAAGCGAGGTGATTCATGATTAAAGTATTAAAAGCTGGGTTCTATTCTTCTATTCAAGATTTTGGGAGAAGCGGATATCAAGCTTATGGAGTTCCTGTTTCAGGAGTCATGGACAAGCAGGCGGCTATATTAGCCAATTCCTTATTAGGAAATCCAGAAGATGCACCCGTTATAGAAATGACGATGGCAGGAGATAGTTTAGAATTTCAAATAGATACTCACATTTGCATCACAGGAGCCGATATGTCCCCAAAACTAGATCGCATTTCGATAGATTTATGTAAAATAATCAAAGTTAATAAAGGCAATGTGTTAACGTTTGGTACTTTAAAGTTTGGTTTTAGAAGCTATGTGGCAGTTTTAGGAGGAATTAAATTAGAAATCGTTATGGGGAGCGGCAGTATGTATAAAGACATCACAACTTCCTATAAATTAAATAAAGGAGATGAGGTATCTATTGGTGAGCCTAACACACAATTGATAGAACAACATGCATCACTTAGGGTCGATGTGTCTTATATAAAATCTAAGGATATTAATGCTTTTAAAGGACCAGAGTTTGATATGCTTTCAAAACAACAACAATCTGAATTATTTTCAAAAGAGTATACGGTTTCTAAGAATAACAATAGAATGGCCTATCAATTACAAGAACCTTTGGAGAATAGTTTAGAGCCTATCATTACATCTAGTGTGCTTCCTGGAACAGTTCAATTAACGCCCTCTGGGAATCTTATTATTTTAATGCGAGATTGTCAAACTACTGGTGGTTATCCTAGAATACTTCAATTAGAAGAAAAGTCAATTAGTATACTAGCCCAAAAATATACAAATCAAGTTATTAGGTTTTGCTTGGTTAATTAGGCCAATTCTAAGGCAATTTCTACCATACCTTTAAAAGTTGTCTCTCTTTCCTCGGTAGTAGTTCGTTCTCCCGTTACTAAAGAATCAGAAATAGTTAAAATAGAAAGCGCATTTACCTTGTATTTGGCTGCTACAGTATAAAGTCCGGCAGATTCCATTTCAACACAAAGAACTCCAAACTTTGACCATTTTTTATAAGATTCGAAATCATCCTCGTAAAATTCATCGGAGGTAAATATATTTCCTGCTTTAATTTTTATGTCTTTTGCTTTTGCTGCTTCTATAGCTTTTTGAAACAGTTCAAAACTAGCGGTAGGCGCAAAGTCAGCACCTCCAAATCTAAGTTCATTAATACCAGAATTTGAAGAAGCCGCCATGGCTAAAACAATATCTCTAATTTTAATATCTGCTTGATAAGAGCCTGCGCTGCCCACACGAATTAGATTTTTAACCCCATATTCGTTTATTAATTCATGCGCGTAAATAGAAATACTTGGTACGCCCATACCTGTTCCCATTACAGAAACACGTTTACCATTATATGTTCCGGTAAAGCCTAACATACCTCTTACTTTATTGAAACAAACAGGATTTTCTAGAAAGGTTTCGGCTATCCATTTTGCTCTTAAAGGATCACCAGGTAGTAAAATGGTTTCTGCAACATCTCCTTTTTTAGCTTCTATATGAACACTCATTAGCTTAATTTTGTTTTGATTAATAACTTGAATTTGATATCTCTCCTTTTATAATGGCAATTCCAGAGGATGTACCTAGGCGTTCAGCACCAGCATTTATATATTCTATAGCTGTTTTAGCATCTTTGATACCTCCTGATGCTTTTATTTTTGCAGTGTCCTTAGCAACATCTTTCATAAGTTTAACATCTTGCATACTAGCTCCTCTAGTACCAAAGCCTGTTGAGGTTTTAATAAAATTGGCACCACCTTTTATAGCGAGTTCACTTGCTTTTATAATTTCATCATCTTCTAAGTAGCAGGTTTCTAAAATAACTTTTAACGTGTTGTTAGGCATCACATTTTTAACGGCATCAATATCTTTACATACGCTGTCAAAATCCTTATTTTTTAAATAACCAATATTCATGACCATATCAATTTCGTCAGCCCCATCTTGTATGGCTATTTGGGCTTCAGCTGCTTTCGATTTTGAAGACATGGCGCCTAATGGAAACCCAATCACGCTGCAGACCTTAACATTTGAATGTTTTAAAAACTCTTTAGCTATTGAAACATAACAACTATTAACACAAACAGAGAAAAACTGATATGTTACAGCTTCTTCACAAAGTTTTTGAATGTCTTTTTTAGTTGCTGTGGCTTTTAAAAGTGTGTGATCTATATAATTATTTAATGATTTCATGAGGGTAATTTAATAGGTTAAAGTTAATGTTATTTTAGGTTAATAAAAATAGTTTTAAGTATAATTTATACCGCTGTGTTATAGAACTGTTTAGTTATTGGGATATGATGAAAAACAATGAAAGCTATGGAATTATTGTTTTTGAATTTTGAATAAAATTCAAAAAAGACAAAAAAACGCGGTTGAATTTATATAAATTCAACCGCGTTTTTTGACGTAGTGTCAATAATATGTTTTTTAGTTCTTAGAAAACTTCTTCGTTTATGAATTTAGTTTTTGATGATTTTATTCCTGACGTAACACCTATTCTATCAACACCTAACTCAATATATTTTAAAGCTGTTTCTGTATCCAGCACATCGTCAGAAGTTGCTATTTTTGCATTATCTCTAATTGTTTTTTTGATGATTTTTAGAGCTGTAAACGTTGTTCCTTTATTAGTTAGTCCTGTTGTTGTTTTTATATAATCAGCTTTAGCATCTAAGCAAATTTCGCAAGCCTTAATGACTTCGTTTTTTGATAATTCATTAATTTCAATAATAACTTTTAAAGGTGTTTCACCAATGGCTAGTTTTACATCAATAATATCTTTTAAAAGAGCCATATAGTTATTGCTTTTTAATAAGCCAATGTTAATAACCATTTCAATTTCATCTGCCCCATCTTTTATAGCTTTTTTAGCTTCAAAAACTTTCGCTTCTGTTGATACTGCACCTAATGGAAAACCTACGGTGGTGCATATTTTAACAGGTGTTGCATTTAATAATTGTTTTGCAAGAGGTACATAACAGCTATTAACACAAATTGATTTGTAATTATTATTAAGCGCGTCGTTGCATAAGTTAATCACATCTCGTTCTGTGGTAGATGCGTGTAAAAGTGAAAAATCTAAGAAAGAATTAATGTCCATTTAAGTAGGTTTATGGGTTAATATCGCTATAATTAATAAATTTGGAGAGGGAATAAAAGATCAAATTCTTGAGGGGAAATAAGAATTTAATCTCACTTCAAATTTAGAAAATTATTTAATACAGTTGCTAAAAAAATGCATTTTATTGGGTTTATGATACCGTTTGTCGATAGTGGTGAATTAAAAAAAGCAATGCGCATCACCTTCATGAAATATAAAGAATTGATTTACATTGCTTTTAACTAACCAACCAACTAAAAGACTGTTTTTTTAGCTAATTGTTACATTTGTAAAAAACATATTATACTTTTTTTGAAATTAAATCACCTTGATTTCTAAAAACTAATTGATTATCGAATGCATCTAAAAGAATAATACTATCAGTTGTTATTTTTCCAGATAAAATCTCTTTACTTAACTGATTTAATACTTCTTTTTGTATTACTCGTTTTACTGGTCTTGCGCCGTATTCAGGATTAAATCCTTTTTTTGCTAAATAGGATATCGCCTCTTGAGTTGCGTCAAAAGTGATTCCTTGTTTAGCTATCATTTTGGTAATTCCTTTTATTTGTAAGCCCACAATATCAATAATATTTTCTTGCGTAAGTGGTGTGAACATAATGGTATCATCAATTCTATTTAAAAATTCGGGTCTTATGGTTTGTTTTAACAAGCCTAAAACGTCAATTTTGGCGGCTTCAATAGCAGATTCAACATCTTTAGTAGATTCAAAACGTTCTTGAATCATCTGACTTCCTAAATTAGAGGTCATAATAATAATCGAGTTTTTAAAATCGGCCATACGACCTTTGTTGTCTGTTAAGCGACCTTCATCTAATACCTGTAACAAGATGTTAAACGTATCTGGATGTGCTTTTTCAATTTCATCCAGAAGAATTACAGAATATGGTTTTCTTCTAACGGCTTCAGTTAATTGCCCACCTTCATCATAACCAACATATCCTGGAGGTGCACCAACTAATCGGCTCACTGCATGACGTTCTTGATATTCACTCATATCAATTCTTGTCATGGCATTATCGTCATCAAAAAGATATTCTGCCAGGGCTTTCGCAAGTTCTGTTTTACCAACACCAGTTGTTCCTAAAAACAGGAAGGTTCCTATAGGTTTTTGTGGATTTTGTAATCCGGCGCGGCTACGTCTTACCGCATCACTAACAGCAATAATAGCTTCCTCTTGACCTATAACTCGCTTGTGAAGCTCGTCTTCCAGCTTTAAAAGTTTTTCACGTTCGCTCTGAAGCATTTTAACCACTGGAATTCCGGTCCATTTTGCAACGACTTCGGCAATGTCGTCATAAGTCACTTCTTCTTTAATAAGTGAATTTCCAGATTGATTTTCTTGCAATGTTTTTTGTAATTGCTCTAACTGCTCTTGAGAATCCTTGATTTTTCCGTAACGTAATTCGGCTACTTTACCATAATCACCATCACGTTCAGCGCGTTCGGCTTCTAGTTTATAATTCTCAATATTTTGTTTTATATTTTGAATGTTATCAACGACTTCTTTTTCGCTTTTCCATTTGGCGTATATTTCGTTTCTGTCTTCTTTAATATTTGCTAAATCTGAACGTAATACTTTAAATTTAGCTTCATCTTTTTCGCGTTTTATAGCTTCAATTTCAATCTCTAACTGCATGATTTTTCTATCCAAAACATCTAGTTCTTCTGGTTTAGAATTGATTTCCATACGTAATTTAGAGGCAGCTTCATCCATCAAATCAATAGCTTTGTCAGGTAAAAATCTATTGGTAATGTAACGTTGTGATAATTCAACAGCACCAATTATAGCTTCATCTTTAATACGCACTTTATGATGTGTTTCGTATTTTTCTTTAATACCACGTAAAATAGAAATAGCACTCTCGGTATCAGGCTCATCTACCATCACTTTTTGAAAACGACGTTCTAACGCTTTATCTTTTTCAAAATACTTTTGGTACTCATCTAAAGTAGTCGCGCCAATAGCACGCAGTTCACCTCTCGCCAATGCTGGTTTTAAAATATTGGCAGCATCCATAGCGCCTTGTCCGCCACCAGCTCCAACAAGCGTGTGAATTTCATCAATAAACAGTACAATGTCCCCTTCGCTCGTTGTTACTTCTTTGATGACGGCTTTTAGTCGTTCTTCAAACTCACCTTTGTATTTGGCACCAGCAATTAAAGCTCCCATATCTAAAGCAAAAATTTGCTTATCTTTTAAGTTTTCGGGAACGTCTCCATCAACAATTCTGTGTGCCAACCCTTCTGCAATGGCTGTTTTACCGGTTCCTGGTTCACCAACTAAAATGGGATTATTTTTGGTTCTTCGTGATAAAATTTGAAGAATTCTGCGTATTTCTTCATCACGACCAATAACAGGATCAAGTTTCCCATCTTTCGCCATTTGGTTTAAATTTTTAGCGTATTTGTTAAGTGCATTATAGGTTTCTTCTTGACTTTGTGACGTTACATTGTTGCCTTGGCGTAGTTCATCCATAGCAGCAATTAATCCTTTTTCGGTAACACCTTGATCTTTCAGCATTTGAGCTATTTTGCTGTTCGATTTAAAAATGGCAATGATTAAATGTTCAACAGACACATAATCGTCTTTCATTTTTTTAGCAATAATAGACGCTTCGTTTAGTGTCTTTCCAGCTTCTCTGGATAGCATAATATCGGTACCAGAAACTTTTGGAAAACTTTCTATTTGTTTGTCAAGGGCCTGTTCTAAAATAGTAACATTAACATTCAGTTTTTTTAAAATGAATGGGAGTACGTTTTCATCAACCTCGAAAAGCGCTTTAAAAATATGCTCATTTTCTATTTGTTGATGACCGAAACTTTGAGCAAGTTGTTGTGCTTGCTGAATAGCTTCTTGCGATTTTATTGTATAATTATTTAAGTTCATAATATTATTTGTTTTTCTTTGTATTCTGTCTAGGTCAATAACCTTACCAATAGAATTTAAGCGACAAAAAGACAGTTTAACTCAATAATAACGTGACTTTTAGTCAGTTTGTAAGATTAAAAAAAGATTACGACTTAAGCGTATATAAATTACAATATATGGGACTATTTAACAAGCTATTTAACAGTTCATCTTCTTCTAAAAACACTAATGAGTTGCCTTGGATTACGTTATCAACTATGTCTCAATTGGATGAGATTAAGGAGATTTCTAAAACAAAACCACAGTTGATTTTTAAACATTCTACCAGATGTGGTATTAGTAGAATGGTTAAGAAGCAATTTGAAAATGATTATGATTTTTCAGAGAATACATTTGACTTATATTATTTAGATTTGATTAGTTATAGAGATGTTTCCAATCAAATAGCTCAACAATTTCAGGTGATTCATGAATCCCCTCAATTATTAGTGATTAAAAATGGAGTAGTGGTAGCGCATTATTCTCATGGTGACATAAATACTGTAGATTTAGCTGCATTTGCGTGACATGTTATTGAGGTTGTTTAATTCTGATAATAAAGGAGTTAGCTGTAAATAAATTTTAAAATAATATTATAAAATTTATTGAAACTTATTATATTTATTTTTCATTGATCTTAGATTATGTTTATAGGACATTTTGGTTTGGGTTATGGGGCAAAAAAAATAGATAAGCTTCCATCGCTTGCAATGTTATTTATTGCAGCTCAGTTTTTAGATTTATTATGGCCAATTTTTGTGTTATTAGGTATTGAAACTTTTGAAATAGACCTTGGAAATACGTCATTAACGCCAATTAATTTTACATCATATCCCTTTTCACATAGTTTGTTAATGTCATTGGTTTGGGCAATTCTATTTGGTGTTTTATATTTTATAATTACAAAAAATAAGAAGTCTTCTTTATTGTTAGGAAGTTTAGTTTTTAGTCATTGGATTTTAGATTTTTTAACTCACAGACCAGATTTGCCATTGACTCCGTTTACAGATTTAAAAGTAGGTTTGGGTTTATGGAATTCATCAATAATTGAAATTATTTTAGAAACAGGACTCTTTTTAGGTGGTGTTTTTTTATACTACAAAACAGTAGACATTAAACGTAAGATAGCGTTTTGGTCTTTGGTCATTGCGTTTTTAGTGATTCATTTTATGAATGTATTTGGACCGCCACCTCCATCTGTTATGGCAGTAGCTTGGTCTGCAAATTTAATGTGGCTATTTGTATTATGGGCTTGGTGGATTGAAAAGAAATAAAAAATCATTCTTCTTTTTTCATTTTTTGTTAACTTGTGTGTATGAAAAAATCAAGTACAGACGCTTCAAATAGTAAACCATTTAATTATGATAAAGAACTAGCTATCCTGCATGAAGAGCTTGTTCATCTTCAAGAATGGGTAAAAAAACAAGGATTAAAAGTAGTTATCATTTTTGAAGGTAGGGATGCCTCAGGAAAAGGAGGTACTATAAAACGTTTTATGGAGCCTTTAAACCCTCGGGTATGTAAGGTGGTTGCCTTAGGGGTGCCAACTGAACGAGAAAAAACACAATGGTATTTTCAGCGCTTTGTACCTTATTTACCTGCTGCTGGCGAGATGGTCCTTTTTGATAGAAGTTGGTATAATAGAGCAGGAGTAGAAAAGGTGATGGGATTCTGTACTGATGAAGAATACAATGAATTTTTAAGATCTTGCCCAGAGTTTGAGCGGATGCTGGTTAGATCTGGAACAATCCTTTTAAAATACTGGTTTTCAGTAAGTGATGAAGAGCAAGAGAAGCGTTTTAAAAATCGAATAAGTAATCCATTAAAGCGTTGGAAATTTAGCCCTATGGATTTAGAATCGCGCTCTAGATGGTTAGAGTATTCAAAAGCTAAAGACAATATGTTTGCACATACCGATACGAAGCAGGTACCTTGGTTTGTCGTGAATGCAGACAATAAGAAAAAAGCACGCTTAAACTGCATAAGTCATGTTTTAAGTCAGATTCCTCATGAAAAAATGGATTTAAAACCTGTTGAACTTCCAGACCTACCAGATTATAAAGCTTACGTGCGTCCACCTATGAATTACCAGACGTTTGTGCCTGAGAAATATTAGATTTTATTTTTATAATCTTGATATACTATGATCTCTTTATTAACCATGATATCTATTGACACACAAGGTTCTTATTTTTTTGCTAGGTTCTCATTCTATAAGAAGTTATAATTTTTTTGAGCTTGTGTTTTAGATCTTCACCAGTATCATAAACCATTTGTTCGTTTGATGGAAAGGGGATACGTCTGTTATTAAGCAACCCGAGGTCTTCTTTGGTTAAGGCATTTTTATTTCCTCTGTAGGCAGCATATATGTTTTGAAAAACAAACTCACTATCAATCGTAAACGTGTCTACAACTTGATTTGATTTTAAATCAATATAAACCACATTACCAATAACCTGAGTTGATTTTACTTGGGTAAATTCAGAAAATCGAGCTTTGACAGTGACTATTTTATCTAATTTAATATCATTACCTAAACTATCTTTTACTACATTCCCTTTTCTATCTAATTTGTATTCCCAGCCATCTACAATCTCTCGTTCACGTTGTATTTCTTTTTCTTTAATTTGTTCAGGAGAAATATTAATACGTTTTAATTGAAGTTCCATTGCATAATCATAACTAATATTAGGATCTTTAGCAGCATGGTAGACCGTCCAGAATTGGTTTAAACCATAGGTATCAAAGTTTAATAAATCTGCTTCCAATCTATTAGGGATTATTTGATTGGTTTGATTTTCTATACTAACAATCACATAATTGGTACCTCTTGCATGGGCTTCTTCCATAAATTCCCTTGTTTTTTCAAAATTAGGATTTATAGATTCTATATAATTGTAAATATCGTAAGCGTCTCTTATGTTGGCTTTGGAATCAGAATCCAAAAGCTTAAGACCCTTTTCATATAAATAATCAGAGGCCTTATCCCTAGAACTAAGAATTTCATTTGTATAATCATTAAATTTAAAATTAATTGTTTTTCCATTTAATTGAAGTGGCATAAATGGTTTAATAGCCTCCTGTCTAGACTTTAAATCTTGATAGGTTTCATAAATTTTCTGATAGTATTCAGGATTATTATCTTTTTTAAGAAAAGAAATGCTGTTTAAATCTCTCTCAACAGCTTTTACATAAGCATCTTTGAGCATTACTATATAATCTTGCTTACTTTTTTTGCTTTTATTTGTATCAAGTTTATCTAAAGCATCAGAAATAGCTTTATCATAATTACCAGTATTAATAGACTTTTCAACTTGTTTTCTAGTACTACAAGATATTAACAGGGTAATAAACGTTGTGATAAGTAAAATTTTCTTCATGTTCTATAAGATTTTGAATAATTGGAATATCCTTCCAATAGTGGTGCCAAAATACTAATAAAACGGATTAAAAGCTAATAAATACGATTAAATGTAATATATTTTAATTTTTTATATGAAATTTCTTATTTTTTCTTGTAAATAGGTAATAATTTAGTTGATACTTCACCAAAACCTATTCTGGTACCATCTTTTTCACAATGCCCACGCATGATAACGGTGTCATTATCATTGATAAATTTACGTTCAGAACCATCTTTCATGATAATAGGTTTTTCACCTCTCCAGGTTAGTTCAAGCATAGAACCATAAGATTCTGGTGTTGGTCCAGAAATAGTACCACTTCCCATAAGGTCGCCTGAATTTACAGGGCATCCATTAACGGTATGATGTGCCAACTGCTGAGACATATTCCAATACATATACTTAAAGTTAGAATTGGTAACAATGGTTTCTTTTGCTCCTTTGGGACGTATAGCAACTTCTAAATGAATGTCGAAACTTTTCTTTCCCTTATATTTTAAATAATCCAATTGTGGCTTTAAAGGTTTCGGACTTTCAACTCTGTAAGGCTCTAAGGCATCAAGAGTTACTATCCATGGTGAAATAGAGGTCGCAAAGTTTTTAGCTAAAAATGGGCCTAAAGGCACATATTCCCACTTTTGAATATCGCGCGCACTCCAGTCATTCAATAACACTAAACCAAATATATATTCTTCTGCTTCTCCAATAGGAATTGGTTCTCCTAAATCGTTAGCATCTGTCGTAATAAAAGCCATTTCTAATTCAAAATCTACAAGTTTTGAAGGACCGAAAACAGGTTCTTTGGCTCCTTCTGGAAACGTTTGTCCTTGTGGTCTGTGTACTGGAATGCCAGAAGGGATGACAGATGAACTTCTACCATGATAGCCTACTGGAATATGTAACCAGTTTGGCAGCAATGCATTGTCAGGATCTCTAAACATACTGCCTACATTTGTTGCATGTTCGATACTTGAATAAAAATCGGTATAATCACCTATCTGAATGGGCAGTTGCATTTCAATTTCATCCAATCTAAATAAGACAATCTCTTTATTTTGCTTGTTATCTTTAAGGGTATTGTTGTCAGAATCAAAAATTTCAGCAATTCTATTTCTTACAGCTCTCCATGTTTTTCTTCCATCGGCTATAAAATCATTCAAAGTGTCTTGAAGAAAAATATCGTCGGTGAGCGGAATGCCATCAAAATAGCCTAATTGATGTAGGGCCCCAAGATCAATAGCGGTATCCCCAATACGTGTTCCAATAGTAATGATATCATCACGCGTTAAAAACACACCAAAGGGTATGTTCTGAATAGGGAAATCAGAATTTTTATCGACGTGTAACCACGATTTTCTATCTGGATTGTTAGCGGATATAGACATAACTTATATGTTTATTATTTTATTGAATAATATTCAAACCTACACATTTTTTTCATTTTAATAGAAAAAAATACTTAAAAAATAGGTTTCTTTCAACCGTTAATAAAATGGTTAAAAACTTGAGAGTAAATATATGTTTTTTGACGTATTTAACTAATCAATTTCCTATTTTTGCCGAATATTTAACTTGATTTTATAATTATATGCAACGCGACGAACAAATTTTTGAATTAATACAGGCAGAAAAAGAACGACAATTACACGGAATTGAACTCATTGCATCTGAGAATTTTGTGAGCAATCAAGTCATGGAGGCGGCTGGCTCTGTGCTAACCAACAAATATGCAGAAGGTTATCCGGGAAAGCGTTATTATGGTGGTTGTGAAGTTGTGGATGAAGTGGAGCAAATTGCTATTGATAGAGCAAAAACCTTGTTTAATGCGGCGTATGTAAATGTGCAACCACATTCTGGTAGTCAAGCTAATACAGCAGTTTACCATGCGTGTTTAACGCCTGGTGATAAAATTTTAGGATTTGATTTATCTCACGGAGGGCATTTAACCCATGGCTCGCCAGTTAACTTTTCAGGAAAACTATATAATCCAGTGTTTTACGGTGTAGAGCAGGAGACAGGGGTTTTAAATTATGATAAAATTCAAGAGATTGCAACGAAAGAGCAACCTAAGTTAATTATAGCCGGAGCTTCGGCGTATTCTCGTGATATCGATTTTAAACGATTTAGAGTGATATCTGATAGCGTTGGCGCTATTTTGTTAGCTGATATTTCACATCCAGCAGGATTGATTGCTAAAGGTATTTTAAATGATCCATTGCCACATTGTCATATTGTTACAACAACAACTCATAAGACGCTAAGAGGTCCAAGAGGAGGTATGATAATGATGGGACAAGATTTTGATAATCCATTTGGTATTACTTTAAAAAACGGAAGCTTACGTAAAATGTCGTCGTTGTTAGATTCTGCAGTATTTCCAGGAAATCAAGGAGGCCCGTTAGAACATATTATTGCAGCCAAAGCCATTGCATTTGGAGAAGCCTTAACCGATGAGTTTTTACACTATATTTTGCAAGTTAAACAGAATGCTGATTCTATGGCCAAAGCCTTAGTAGGTAAAGGCTATAATATTATTTCGGGTGGGACCGATAATCACATGATGTTGATTGATTTGCGTAATAAAAACATTTCAGGTAAAGATGCTGAGCAAGCTTTAGTCAAAGCTGATATTACGGTGAATAAAAACATGGTACCATTTGATGATAAATCACCGTTTGTGACCTCAGGAATCCGTGTAGGTACAGCGGCCATTACCACCAGAGGTTTAAAAGAAGCAGATATGGCAGGGATTGTTGACTTAATTGATGAAGTGATTACCAATTTTGAAGACGAAGCGGTTTTAGAATCTGTAAAAACTAAAGTGAATGCTATGATGAAGGGAAAACCTTTATTTGTATAGGTTTTAGCTTTATTTAAAATAAAAAAATCCTGCATAATGCAGGATTTTTTGTTTTAAGTCATTAATATTTTATGAAATCAATCAAACGAAATTGTACTACTTGAGCTTCATCAATAAATAAGAAAACGTCATAGCATTCATTTTAGCACTTTGTTCATTCGTTGAACTGCCTGCATGTCCTCCTTCTGTATTTTCATAATAATATGTTTTGTATCCCATATCATTCATTTTAGCTACCATTTTTCTGGCATGTCCAGGATGCACTCTATCATCACGGGTAGATGTGTAAAAGAACACTTCAGGATAGTCCATTCCTTCTTTAAGATTATGATAAGGTGAATATTTTTTGATGTATTCCCATTCTTCAGGAATATCAGGATTTCCATACTCTCCCATCCAACTGGCTCCTGCTAACAGTTTATTATAGCGTTGCATATCGAGCAACGGTACTTGACACACCACCGCATTGTATAAGTCTGGACGTTGCGTGAATGCAACTCCAACTAATAAGCCGCCATTACTTCCACCCATAACGCCTAAATGTTTTGGTGTAGTTATGTTTTTAGCTATCAAGTCTTCAGATACGGCATATAAATCGTCAAATACATTTTGTCGTTTTTCTTTCATTCCATCTTGGTGCCATTTTGGGCCATATTCACCACCACCACGAATATTAGCTAATACAAAAACACCACCTTTTTCTAGCCAGGCTGTGCCAAAAGTTGCAGAGTAAAAGGGTTGTTCAGATACTTCAAAGCCACCATAAGCATATACAAGAGTTGGATTTGTTCTGTCATTTTTCATGTCTTTAGCGGCTATCATAAAATAAGGAATCATCGTGCCATCTTTTGATTTTGCTTTGTATTGTTTTACTGCATATTTACTAGCGTCAAAAAACGCAGGTAACGATTGATAAACTTTAAAAGTGTTGTTACTTGCATTAGCAGAATATAAGGTAGATGGCGTAATAAAGTTCATAAAATTAAAATAATACTGGTCTGAAAGGTCATTGGTAGCGACAATAGAAATAGTTCCAAAATCGGGTGCTTTTACTTTTTCATTAATCCATTTTCCGTCATCAAATGAATAGATGTGCAATTGGCTAATAACATTAGATAAAAGGTTGACTAATAATTTATTCTTGGTCATTGAAACCTGTGAAATACTTGAAAATTCATCGGGTTCAATAATTACTTGAACTTCCTTATTCCCTTTTAATAATTCAGTAAAATTAAGACTTAAAAGTGTTCCAATTTTATAGGTTTTAGAATTAACTGTCCAATCAGATTTCAATTGAATAATAAATTGATTGTTTAAAATACCTTTTGTACTCGCATCATCGGGAATGTCTAGTTTTATGATTTTATTATTTGTCCAAATGAACTTTAAATCTGTAAAAAAAGATGGTGACCGGTCAATCACTATATAGCCTTTTTCATCATCACGCATTACATATCCATTAGTACTTACATCAGAGGGTTCTCCCTTATAAATTAGTTGCGCATCTTTTAATGGAGTCCCACGTTTCCAAAGTTTCACTTGACTTGGATATCCTGAAGTAGTCATGGTGCCTTCTCCAAAATCGGTTGAAACAATCAACGTATTTTCATTTACATAACTTGCATAACCTTTGGACTCTGGCAGATAAAATCCGTCTTCAAGAAATGATTTTGTTTCTGTATCAAACTCTTTAATAACAACAGCATCACCACCTCCTTTAGATAGCCTAATTAAAAAATGACTATAATCAGGATATAACCCGCTACTTCCTTTGTATACCCATTTTATATCGTCCTTTTTCGAAAGTTCATCTATATCAAGAAGCGTTTCCCAAACTGGATTTCCATTCGTGTAGTTTTCTAGAGGAGATCTTCTCCATATTCCTCTTACATGGTCTTTGTCTCTCCAGAAATTGTAAACGTAGGTTCCACGGATAGTTGGATAGGCTATTCTTTCATTAGAATTATAGATTGCTAAACTTTTATCATAAATATCTTGATAGTCCTTTTCTTTACTCAATTTTTCAAAAGTAGCTTTGCTTTGGTTGTTAACAAACTCCAATGCTTTTTTACCATCAACTTCTTCTAACCATTGGTATTTGTCTTCCTGAGCTTGAAAAATTTGACATATTCCTAATAATGCTATAAATAATAAAGTGTATTTTTTCATGTTTTTAGTTTTTTTCAAACGGTTTCTTGGGTTATCTGTGGTTTTTCTATTTTATACTAAGTTAATATTTAAAGTTTAAACATGCTATACACACTTGTAAGTATATATAAATAAAAAATTAGATCATACGAATGGAATACCACGGAATGAAGTTACCTATTTATTGAGTTATAAATATTTACTTTGGACATGTATTATGAGATTGCTTCGCTTTGCTCGCAATGACGATTATTATGAGATTGCTTAGCTTTTAATGAACGAGATTGTGCGTTTGTTTTTAGAAACTTACTAATCTCAATTACAATTATTCTTGTTTTAATTTCTGTTTTGCTATTTCTAAATTTTTCTGAAATAATTCGAGATTTCTATCCTTAGTTGTAATAGCAATAGCAACGGCATGTTGATAGTTCTTAACGGAAGCTTCTAAATCACCATTTATCATTAATAATTCAGCATAACTATCAAATGTATTTGCTGAATTTGGATAAAGAATTGTATTGGCTCTCAAAATAGATTCCGCTATTTTTGGTTTTTTGTTTGTTTGTAAATAATCATAACCTAGATTATTAATATCTCCTTCGTTAAACAATTTGGCTTCTTGACATTTTTTCAAACGTACAAGAATTATATCGTCTGTTTTTCCAACTATGTAATGTTCAAGTTGGTTGCTTAAATCCGTAAACAACTGGTTGAACTTTTCATTTCTTTTGGTTCTATAAGCTTCTGCAGCTTTCTGTGCTAAATCAAGTGTTTTATCATAAGTTTCTTCGACGGTTGTTGCCACTTCTGGAATAACTCCAACGCCTTCCCAATTTGTTTTAGTAACTGGATTAATTGCTTTTCCTGTTGGAATAAAAACACTTAAATTAGCATTGATTCTCATACTACGCCCCGGATTAGCACCTCCACCAGTGGTTTGTCCTACTAAGGTTGCTCTTTTTTGAGTTTGCATATTATATGAGAATTCTTCTGCAGCAGAGAAAGTTCTTTCACTAGTCATAATAAATAAAGGGACATCGTTCATTTTAAGTCCTCCAACGCTATCTAATGTCCAAAACTCTTCTGTTGTATTTCCTTCTCTCCAATACAGGCTATTCAAAAGTAATTTCTGGTTAAAGAAATAACTACATAAGTACTGAACCATTCTAGGGCTGCCCCCTCCATTTTTACTTAAGTCGATGATAATTGCATCTGTTCTCAACATTAATTTCATATAAGCATCAGCAATGTCTTTTCCAGTTTCCATTCCAGCAAAACCTCTTAAATCTAAATAACCCACATTACCTTCCAGAATTTTAACAGTTTTGAACCCTGCATTTGCTTCTCTTGATCTATCCATTCTAGCAATATGTTGGTCAATCATACTTTCCTGAGATGTTTCTGAAATCATATATGGTTGATTTGACCGAATACGCATATGCTTGTCTTTATTAATTGCTTGTACAGACTTAGTCAGGGCTGCTGCAAAAGTTTCATTATTTTTAAATTGATCAAAATAGCCATCTTGCATTTGAGTCTTTAAATGTTGTTCAGTTAACTTAGCAACTTCTGGAAACACATAATATTCATTCATCAATTGCGATAGGCTTTGAATTACGTTTTCCTTATAATCATTGGTTAACGAATTGTTTTGTGCTTTAGCTAAACTTACATTAATAAATACAGCTATAAACAGGACGAATATTTGGGAATTAATTTTCATTTTTTTCATTTAGTTTTTGTTTTTATTCTGTTTCTCCTGAATACAAGGCATTGTGTTAAATATAATTAATAGTAATACGTATTTAAAAATTTTCATGATGAAAAATTGCTATTCTAAAATGTTTTAGTTAGGATTATATATTTCAACCGCTTTTTTCATAATATTCATTTGTGTTTGAATAGAGTTCCTTCTTCTGTAATCACTTTTTGTTTTAAAAGCTAGCACAACATCTATTTCGGGATAAATAGTAATATTTTGTCCTAAAGCACCTTGGGCTGAATACGCATTTTTAAGTCGGTAATCGTTGGTGTTCTCTACTAACCACCACATGTAACCATACCCTAAATCGAGGCCGTCACTTTTTAAAAGAGGCACACTTTTCTGAGCTTCTTCATACGATGTTCGTTCTGTAATTATTTCATTTACTCAGGTTTCGGGTATAATTTGTTTATCATTCCATTTACCTTTTCTAAGCATTAGTAAGCCAATTCGAGCCATATCTCTTGTTGAAAACCACATATGATAGGCAGGAAACTTCGAGATTTCGTAATTACCACTTTTTCTTTGAAGCGATTTGTCCCAATCTTGCATTTGCAAAGGAATGGCAAGTTGAGATTCTATCTCGTCGTAAATAGAACGGTTGGTTTCTTGCTCGAATATATATCCTGCTACATTAAAATCCCAATTACTATATAACCAATGAGTTCCAGGGTTTACAGAGCCTCTTTCTGGCGCATATCTGCGAAAATCTCCTCCATTGGAGCCATTTAAATATACACCAGACTTGGCTGAAATGATGTCTTTGATTGTAGCCTTTTTTTCAATTGGAAGAAGTTCAGACACATCGTTAATGTTTAGCTCTTCCAGTGTTTTATTAAGTTATACGAGTTTCTATGGAAAAGTTACATGTTGATAAGCACCTAAATCAGGAGAGGAAGTTCGGTTAATATTAAGAATATCAAAAGGAACTTGATTTGAAAATATAGAGTTTCCTTGATTAATAGCAGCAGACTTATCACCAATCATCATTTCATTTAAACTTGTGTTTTTAAAATCAGGAGATTGATTAAACAGATTACCTTCGTAATGATTGGTATCATTTAAGTCGTAATTAGCACCCGTAAAGTTGTTATTGTTGTCTTCAAACCTAATCAAGCAGTTAGTAAATTTAAAATTAAAACTAACAGTAGCATCTTCAATTTCATCTAATAAAATCTCCGGATTGTCATTACCGTAAATAATGCAGTTGTTAAAATTAGCTTCGGTTAAATCGGTTAAAACAGTATTGTTATCGGTATCAACAATAAAATTATTTAATAGTACCGCAGGATATTGTCTAAACCCATTATCCCAATAATTAGCAATAGTAGAATGCGTGAAATTGTATTTGCCACCAATAGTGCCTGCAAATGAGGATTGCCCTGAATTATTTATAACCACATTTTCACCGTTAATCGAGGTGTTTCTACCTAGAATACCAAACGCACTGGAATTGTATATCTGGGAGTTTGTAATGGTGAGTTTATCAATACTTTCATTAGGGTTCCCATCAGCTAGCACGCCAACAGTGGCATTTTTTATAGTGGTGTAATGAATCTCATTATTAACACTTCCATCTAACAACCAAATAGAGTTCCATTGTCCTGGGGTTTCAGAAAAATCAGGTTCTAAGCGATCACCTTCAAGAATCACCTGATTTTCCATAGCTTCTTGATCTGTACTTAAACCACCTTGTATTTTAATAGAAGATCCTTCGGTTATTAAAAGTCCAGAATTCTCATGGAAATGTAAACGGGCTCCGGGGTTAATAGTAATCGTTTCTCCACTAGGTGTAGCTGCAAACCCATAGATAACATAGGGTTTTTCATTGGTGAAAGTGAGTTCGGCAGGTAATAATTCGCGTCCTTGAATATCTGTTTCTATGGATTCTCCGCCAATATTTAGGGTTAATGTTTCAACGACTTTTGTAGTGTTATCTCTATTGGGATATATAAAAATAGCATCCTTAACAAGCGTTACTAATTCCACTTTTTGCTGATTGCTATTCGTGTCAAACTCAATTTGGTCGGTATATAAATAGTCGGTTAAATTTGTATGATTTGCAATATCAACCGTAGTTTCAACGAATATATATAAACTGTCTTTAGCAAGAATCTCTACGTTTTCAAACGTTTTCCCAGCCATTCCATCTACATTTAATCTGTAAGCAGAAGCGTCTCCTAAACCAAGTTTTACAGTTGGAATAATAATATCGTTATCACTTCTATTATAAACTTTGAAGTTGTAAGTACTTGAACCAATATTAGAAAAAACGGTGTCAAGATATATCGTGTCTTTTGAAAATTGTAGACTTCCCGTACTTGGAGAAAATTCAAAATCTTTTCTGCATGAATTATACAGAAACAACATTGAAACAAGAAAAACAACATATAATAAACGCTTCATAAAATAAATATAAATGTTTTTTTGAAAAGGTAATTAGAATACTTCAGTTATATCTGAAGTAATTCTAGCGGGACGTTTTGTTTTTGTATTGATTAAGCACCATTTAGTTTCAGACTTTGCTATTAGTACATTGTTTTCATAATTAGTTATTTCTACAACTCTTGTTGAAATGGCACCTTTATAATTTTTTATGTAAGTTGTAAGTTTTATTTTATCATTTAAAAGAGCCGAGTTTTTATATTCAATACAGTGCTTGGTCATTACCCAAAAATAATTTTCAAGAATAATTGAAGGAGCATGTTGAATCCAATGTTGTTTAGCAACATTTTGAACCCATTGAACATAGCGTACGTTATTAACGTGATCAAGTTCATCTAAATCATCTTCTGTTACTTTTATAGTAGATTCAAAAGTTTGCATGTGATAGTTTTTGTAAGCAAAAATAGCCTTATTTTTTGGTAATAGAATAATTGATTTTTGGAGTTTTAAAATGCCAACAAATTCTTTTTTTTGGAATGATATATAAGTTATTGTCTCTTAACAGAAATAAATACACAAAGTTTTTTTGATACTATTAGGGAGCATAAGCATTTTTGGAAAACAATAAATCATAATTTTGGACGATTAAAAGCGGTTTTTAGGGTTAAGATAATAGTGTACATATTAACCCTCAAAGAAATATAAAGCAGTATAGTTAGATTGCTTATTATTTGTTATTTTTGAGTTTATTATTGTGTAAAACACAGTGTTTTAAAGGATAAGAAGTATAGTCTTTTTTATCTTATAAGTAAGTCAAAGAATTAATGAAAAAACAACAATGTATTGCCTATTATTTATTAGTAAGTTTTTTTTTGTTTGGTCAAAATTCTTGGGCTCGAAGTAATGTTTCTCCTGAGATTATAGCCATCGGAAATCAGAATTATTGTCCGTTAAGTCAAATCAATGTAGTTACAGATTTTAATATTTTAAATGCAGGAGGTGAAAATATTCAAGAAGTATATGTGCAAATATCAACGGGGTATGTGCAAGGTGAAGATAAGCTAGATTATAAAGGAACAAATTCCAATATAACACAATCTTGGAGTCTTAATCAGGGAAAGCTAACCTTAACGGCACTATCTGCGACAACAGCATTAAGTGATTTAATAGCCGCGGTTAAAGATGTTATTTTTGAAAGTACAAGTAACAACCCATCAAATAAGTATTTTTCTTTTACTATTGGTGATGCTAATTATTTACCCAGAACAGGACATTATTATGAGTATGTATCTGCTTTAGGTATTACATGGACAGCTGCCAAAACGGCGGCTGAAATGAGAACATATTATGGGTTACAAGGGTATTTGGCAACCTTACTTTATCCAGAAGAAGCACAATTAGCAGGAGAGCAAGCCGCTGGAGCTGGTTGGATTGGAGGAAGTGATGCCGAAACTGAAGGCGTTTGGAAATGGGTTACTGGACCTCCTTCAGAAAATGGTTTGATTTTTTGGAATGGCCTAAATAATGGGTCTACTCCAAATTACGCTAATTGGAATACAGGAGAGCCTAATCAGTATCTTGGAGCTAACGAAGATTATGCACATATAACATATAATGTAGGCATACCTGGAGCATGGAATGATTTAACAAATACTGGTGATACAACAGGAAACTATCAGCCTAAAGGATATATTGTTGAATATGGTGGTTTTCCTGGAGAACCTGTTTTAAATATTTCTGGTACGTCAAGTATTTGGGTAGCCAAAATTGATTACACCAATAGCGCTTCTAGATGTGGTAGTGGAAGTGTACAATTAGAAGCCTTTCCGTTGAATGGTTCTGAAGATATTTTATGGTTTGATTCTCCTACGGGAGGATCACCACTAGCAACTGGTCCAGTTTTTACAACCCCTAATATAAATATAACAACTAATTATTATGCCCTTGCATCAATAAATGGTTGTATAGAGGGCGCAAGAATACCCGTTACGGCAACCATTAATCCAATTCCAACTATTACAGCAACGACTAATGATTTGGTTTGTGATAGCGGTTCAGGGACGTTAACTGCGACATCTTCTGTAGGTAATATCAATTGGTACGATAGTGCAACAGCGGGAAATTTAGTTTTTACAGGAAATTCATTTGTAACACCAGTGTTAAGTACTACAACAACATATTATGTAGATGCTACCGCAAATGGTTGCACTACAACTACACGAACTCCAGTAACTCTAACCGTTCAAAAAACACCATTGCCAACTGCCAATACTACTCAAACATTTTGCGATATTGATAATACTACGATAGCTGATTTACAAGTGACAGAAACTAATGTGTTATGGTATGCCGCAAGTACAGGAGGAAGCCCTTTAAGTGCTAATAATCCATTAACAACAGCAACCTATTATGCTACTCAAACGGTTAATACTTGTGAAAGTTCATCACGTTTACCAGTTGATGTTATAATTTATGAAACGGTAAGTCCCCCAAACGCAACTACTATTCCTGTAATTGAACTATGTGATACTAGTGCAGATGGAGACGATACCAACGGGTTTACATCTTTTGATTTAACTGTAAATGAGTCTATTCTATTAAATGGAAAAGCTGCTTCAGATTTCACTATTAGCTATTATACAGATTCTACTTATACTGCTTTAATACCAGTACCAACAGCTTTTACAAATACAGTACAAACAACTCAAACCATATATGTAAGAATTGAAAATAATTTGGATAACACCTGTTATGCAGATACCTCAATGCAAATTCAGGTTAATGAGCTGCCTGTTATTCAATCTAATATTACCTTTAAAAATTGTGATGAAGATGGTAACCCTGATGGGTTTACGGATTATAATCTTAACGAAGCAAATGACATCATTACAAATAATAATTCTAGTGGTTTAGATATCACCTATTATGTATCACTTTCTGATGCTAATTCAGAAACAAATGCTATCAATGCAACCTCTTTTAATAATTCCATTGCTAGTACGGTTTTTGCGCGGGTTCAAAACTCTAATGGTTGTTTTAGAGTATCAACCGTTAGCTTAGAAGTGTCTACAACAGCCTTTCCACAAGGTTATTTACAAGAGTTAGAAACTTGTGATGATGATGCCGCTATTGATGGGTTGCATGTTTTTGATCTCAATCAAGCATCTGCTGCTTTTATTGCTGAATTTCCTGGGGGACAAAATTTAAGTGTGCATTATTTTAGAAACTTGAATGATGCTCAATTAGAACAAAATGAAATAACAGCGGTAAATAATTTTGTAAACGAAACACCATTTTCTCAAGTTTTATATGTTCGGGTAGAAAGTGATGATAATGGAGATTGCTTCGGACTTGGACCTCATTTATTGTTAACCGTGCACCCAAGACCTGAATTTGAAGTGGATCAAACAGAAGTATATTGTTTAGATAATAATCCTATTACCTTATTTACGTATAATCCTAGAGGGAATTATTCCTATGAGTGGAAAGATGAAACAGGAACAGTTATAAGCAATTTGCCTAATTCAACGGTTGTTTCAGGAGGTGTTTATACGGTTATAGCAACATCTAGTTTTGGCTGCGAATCATTTCCTGTGTCTTTTGATGTTGTTGAATCTGCAATAGCATCAATTGGCGCAGACGATATTACTATTGTAGAACTTACAGATAATAATAGTATCGCCATCAATAATGATAACAATAATCTTGGTATTGGCGATTATGAGTTTGCATTAGATGATATTAATGGTCCTTATCAAGACCAGCCATTTTTTGATAGAGTGGGGGCTGGTAATCATATTATTTATGTAAAAGATAAAAACAAGTGCGGTATAGCAAGTTTAGAAGTATTCATTCTAGGATTTCCAAAATATTTTACACCTAATGGTGATGGTAACAATGACACTCGGCAAATTAGAGGTTTAGGCAACGATTTTGCAAATACATCTGTAGTTAATATTTTTGACAGATATGGAAAATTCATCAAGCAACTAAATGCAAAAAACGGCTCTTGGGACGGCACTTTTAATGGGCAACGATTAGCAAGTACAGATTATTGGTTTATAGCCGAATTAATTGAAACCTCAGGTAATGTAATAACTTACAAAGGACATTTTAGTTTGGTTAGGTAGCTCTGGTTGTTTTCTTTAATTAAATTAAAAGAAAAACTAAAAACTTTTTTTATTGGGTTCATAAAACTCTACATTTTCTTTAATAATAATTTGGATAGGAGAGTAAACCTTTTTTGGTGGTATTTTCTTGTACAACAGGAAATCTGACATCATAAGAACCGATTCATATCCTTGGTTAAAGGCTTTTTGTGATATTAAGAATTTAATGGTATTATTTTCAAGTCCTTTGACATTTTTTTCTGTTGTATCAAATCCAATAATATGCAATGTTTTTATTTTATTTTTTTCTATCAAATCGCTAATTATGCCCACTCTACTTGATGGAACATAAACACCTTTAATTTTCGGATTTTCTTCTAATAGGTTATTTAATTCTTTTTTTACTAAAGCTAAATTGTCAAGATTGATAGTTAAATTTAAATTTGTAATCTTAATATTATTACTAGATATATAGTCATTAAAGCCTTCTATTCGTTTTGAAATAGCAAGATAATTAGAAATATTTGATCTAGTTTGTATTGTAAGGCAGGTGGTTTCTTCTTTTAAACTTAGGCACATTAACTTTCCGGCGACAAAACCACTTTTATAAGAGTCTTGTCCTATAAATGAAAAATTATTATATCCCTCAAGATTAATATTCATGAAAATATAAGGAAGGTTTAATGATTCCAATTTCTTAGTGATTTCAATAGTTTCTTCTTTAAACATTGGAACTATTACAACGACATCTGGTTCCCCTTTTATAAGTTTAGAGAATTCTTTTAAATAAGATAATGAGTTAAATTGGTCAAATGTGAATTTCTCAATTATAACGCCATAATTTTCTACTTCTTCACAAGCTTTAGTAATTCCCATATCTGGAAATTTCCAAAACACATTTTGTTCGTCATATTTTGGAATTAAATACGCAATCTTGAATTTCTTTTTTAAAGCTAAGGCACTGGCAATTGGATTGGTTTTAAAATTATACTTTTTTATAATTTTTTTTACTTTTTCTTTAGTTTTCGTAGATACTCCGCTTCTATTATGCAGAACCCGGTCAACAGTTCCTTCAGATACATTTGCCTCTTTTGCTATGTCTTTTATTGTTATCATTCTGAAATAGAGTGTATTAAAATTTTTAAACTAAAAAATTTAATTTAAAATGCATATGTACCATTGCGTAATTTTCAGCAATTTAATAAAATTTTTAACAAGTCGTGTGCGCACACATTTTTTTATTATATTTGCGTGTGCGAACACGAAATATAGTTTTTTTAATAATTATGATAAAATAAAAATGGGTAAAGTAGTAGTATTAACGGGAGCAGGTGGCGTTTTATGTAGTACCTTGGCAGAGGCAATGGCTAAGCAAGGACATAAAATTGCGGTCTTAGATTTAAAAATTGAAGCTGCACAAGCCGTAGCCAACAATATAAATGAATCTGGAGGAACTGCAATTGCTGTTATGGCTAATGTGTTAGAGAAAGCATCACTAGAAGCTGCAAAAGAAGTAGTGAACTCTAAATTAGGACTCTGTGATATTTTAATAAACGGAGCAGGAGGAAATCATCCGTTAGGAACAACGTCTAATCCACATTTGTTAGAGGCAGATTTGGAAAATACTGCTGAAGGTTTTAAAACCTTTTTTGATTTGGATCCCGAAGGCATTAAATTCGTTTTCAACTTAAATTTTATCGGAACATTATTGCCAACTCAAATTTTCGCGAAAGATATGGTGGGAAGAAAAGGATGTAATATTCTTAATATTTCGTCTATGAACGCCTTTACCCCACTTACAAAAATACCAGCGTATAGCGGAGCAAAAGCAGCAGTTTCTAATTTTACACAATGGTTGGCTGTGCATTTTTCAAAAGTAGGTATTCGTGTAAATGCTTTAGCACCTGGGTTTTTCTTAACAGACCAAAACAGAACCTTGCTCACCAATCCTGATGGCAGTTTAACCCAAAGAGGACAACAAATTATTGATCAAACACCCATGGGGCGTTATGGCGAACCAGAAGATTTAATAAGCACAACCTTATATTTATGTGATGATGCGTCATCTTTTGTAACGGGAGTTGTCATTCCTATTGATGGTGGATTTGCAGCTTATAGCGGTGTTTAATAGAAATTTAATTTATTATTATGGAACAAACATGGAGATGGTACGGACCCAATGATCCCGTATCGTTATCAGATATAAAACAAGCAGGCGCAACAGGAGTTGTATCGGCTTTACATCATATTCCAAACGGAACAGTTTGGACAGTTGATGAGATTCAAAAAAGAAAAGACATTATTGAAAGTAAAGGACTAACCTGGAGTGTCGTAGAAAGTATTCCGGTGCACGAGAATATTAAAACGCGTTCAGGAAACTTTCAACAGTACATCGAGAACTACAAAAAGAGTATTGAAAATTTAGCAAGTTGTGGCATCAATATCGTTTGCTATAACTTTATGCCAGTTTTAGATTGGACACGTACCGATTTGGCTTTTGAAGTAGAAGACGGTTCTAAAGCATTACGTTTTGATACCACCGCTTTTGCTGCTTTCGAACTATATTTATTGCAAAGACCAGGAGCAGAAGCATTCTATTCCGAAGAGCAAAAAGCCGAGGCCAAAGTCTATATTGACAAACTTTCAGAAGATGATAAACAAAAATTAGTCAATAATATTATTGCTGGTTTGCCAGGTGCGGAAGAAGGCTATACGTTGGAGCAATTTCAAACAATTTTAGATACTTATGCAGCTATTGACGCTAAAAAATTAAGAGAAAACTTGGCAGCATTTTTAAAAGAAATTATTCCAGTAGCGGCACAAAATCATGTTTTAATGTGTATTCACCCAGATGATCCACCGTATCCAATTTTAGGGTTGCCACGCGTGGTTAGTACCGAAGAAGATTATGCATATTTATTTGAACAGGTCTCAGATAGATCCAACGGTATTACTTTTTGTACAGGATCTTTAGGCGTGAGAGCGGATAATAATTTGGTTCAGATTTTCAAACGTTTTGCAGACCGCGTTCACTTTTTACATTTTAGAAGTACACAACGTGATGCAAAAGGTAATTTCCACGAAGCAAATCATTTAGAAGGCGATGTCGATATGTTTAACGTTGTAAAAGAAGTGGTTATTGAAGAACGCCGACGTAAAGCTGCAGGTATGAAAGATGCCTTGATTCCTATGCGTCCAGACCATGGCCACCAGATGTTAGACGATTTACATAAAAAAACAAATCCTGGCTATTCAGGGATTGGTAGATTACGAGGGTTAGCAGAACTAAGAGGATTAGAATTTGGAATTTCAAAAAGCTTAGTATAATGACCTTAATTAAATCTAAAACATTTATTACCGATAATTTTTTATTGAATTCTGATGTCGCTGTAGAATTATATCATAACTACGCCAAGGACATGCCAATTATAGATTACCACAACCACTTATCACCTAAACTTATTGCAGAAAACCAGCCTGTAAAAAATATTACAGAAGCTTGGTTGAATGGCGATCATTATAAATGGAGAGGTATGCGGGCTAATGGTATTGACGAAAATTTTATCACAGGTTCTGCTAGTTTGAAACATAGATTTGATAAATGGGCAGAAACGGTGCCTTATACCTTAAGAAACCCTTTGTTTCATTGGACACAATTAGAGTTGAAGCGTTATTTTGATATTGATGATATTCTGCAACCAAATACTGCAGATATAATTTATGAAAAGGCAAATACCATTTTAGAACATAAAACACCAGCACAGTTATTAGAACATTTGAATGTTAAGGTGGTTTGTACCACAGACGATCCAACGGACGATTTACAATATCATAAAGCCATTGCAAAAGCTGGTTTTTTTACAAAAGTATATCCAACATTTAGAGCAGACGAATTATTTTTTATTGGGCACGACAAGTTTATGCCTTACATTAATAAGTTAGGCGTAGCTGTAAATTTTGAAATAAAAACCTATTCTGATTTTCTAAAAGCTATTGATGCCAGAATTCTATATTTTAATGAAAACGGATGCCTTTTATCAGATTTTGGTGTTGGTGAAGCCTTGGTTATTGAAGATTTTACGCAAGAAGAGGTTTCTGCTATTTTCAATAAAAAACTAGAAGGAAACAAACTTTCAACTTTAGAAATTAATAAGTACAGATCGAGTTTATTTATCTATTTAGCAAAGCAATATCATAAATTTGATTGGGTGCAACAATACCATTTAGGTCCCATCAGAAATAATAATAGTAGATTAGTTGAACAAGTAGGTTTGGATGCAGGCTGCGACTCGATAGGCGATTTTCCTATGGCAGAATTTTTGTCTAAATTGTTTAATACCCTCAATTCAACAGATCAATTAGCTAAAACAATTACTTATAATTTGAACCCATCGCAGAATGAAGTTTTCGCAACCATGATGGGAAATTTTCAAACCGGAGGAATACCAGGAAAAATGCAATGGGGTTCCGGTTGGTGGTTTTTAGATCAGAAGGACGGTATGGAAAAACAATTAAACGCCTTGTCTAATATGGGTTTATTAAGTCGTTTTGTGGGAATGCTTACAGACAGTAGAAGTTTCTTATCGTTTCCACGACATGAATATTTTAGACGTATTTTGTGTAATTTATTAGCTGAAGATGTTAAAAAAGGCTTAGTGCCAAATGATACAGAATTCCTAGGACACATGGTTCAAGATATATGTTACAATAACGCAAAAAACTATTTCAATTTCAATTGAATTTAACAGATACTAAACTAAATTAATTATGAACGAAACTCAGAAGATTGGCAATTATCGCTACCGGATTTTAGCACTTTTAATGTTTGCTACGACTATCAATTATTTTGATAGAAGTATTATTGGAGTATTAGCTCCAACCTTAGAAAAATTATTCGGCTGGACCAATAGTGATTACTCTTATATTATGATTTCATTTAAAGTTGCTTACGCCCTTGGTATGCTATCAATGGGAGGATTAATCGACCGTTTAGGAACCAAAAAGGGTTACATTTTATCCATAGGTCTTTGGAGTTTCTTTGGGATGTTGCATGCATTGGTTCGTCCGGGTTGGAGCATAATAGGTTTTGCAGCAGCCAGATTTGGGTTAGGATTTGGAGAGTCAGGAAACTTTCCGGCAGCCATAAAAACAACAGCCGAATGGTTTCCAAAAAAAGACCGCGCTTTTGCTACAGGACTTTTTAATGCAGCCACAAGTGTAGGAGCTATCGCAGCACCATTTGTAGTTGGTTGGATTGTACATGAAGATGGTAAAAACTGGCAAATCCCTTTTTTAATTACAGGAGCACTTAGTGCTTTTTGGGTGTTTTTATGGTTTAGAATGTATAAAAAACCAGAAGTGCATCCTAAAGTAACCAAAGAAGAATTAGCCTATATAAACAGTGATTCAGAAGTAGAAAATGAAGATAAATTACCATGGAAAGCTGTGGCGGCAAAACGTCAAACATGGGCATTTGCTTTAGCAAAGGTAACCGATGCTGTGTGGTGGTTTTATCTATTCTGGGGCGCTAAATTTTTAGCAGATACCTTTGGTGTTAATATTCATAATATCGCCTTACCATTTTTTGTAATTTATATTATGGCCGATGGCGGAAGTATTTTAGGAGGCTATCTATCAGGAGTTTTTATAAAGAAAGGCTGGACGATTAACAAGGCAAGAAAGATCACTTTACTCATATGTGCTTTAATTATATTACCAGTAGCTTTTGTAGCTATAACGGACAATGAGTGGTTGGCTGTATTCTTAATAGGATTGGGAGCCGCAGGTCATCAAGCTTGGTCCGCTAATATCTTTACATTAGCATCCGATGTGTTTCCAAAGAAAGCAACCGCATCGGTAGTAGGAATCGGAGGCATGGTAGGAGCCGTAGCAGGTATTGTTGCAGATGCTCTTTTAGGATCAGTATTAGATACAGCTGGAAATACAGGGTATTTTTGGGCTTTCTTAGTAGCAGGCTCATGTTACTTAATTATTCTTGGTTTGGTACATTTATTAATGCCTAAAATGACGCCTTTGGATGAAAATTTAAAATTAATTCAAAAATAAACAAGCAAACAATAATATAGAAATTACTAAATTTGTGTAATTATAAGGGATTATCTTAAAATAGTCTATGAGAAGTTTTTAAGCTAATTTCAAAAGATATTATAACAAATAGAGGATTATTCTAAGTTTTAAAGAAAGTAAAATTGCCTTTAGATATTATAAGTCTATTAACAATAAATAATCTAAATTGAATAATTTGCAATGAAAACTTTCTATAAAATTGTGGCTTTATTTTTAATTTTAAATATGTCTCATGCTACATATTCTCAAGAAATAAATTTTTTAAATTCAGAAAAAAAAATAGATAGTATTATATCGCTGCTCACTATTAAAGAGAAAGTAGATATGGTACATGCACAATCAAAATTTAGTTCGCCAGGTGTCGATCGATTGGGGATTCCAGAACTATGGATGTCTGATGGACCACATGGTGTGCGAGCTGAAATTAATTGGGATAGTTGGAGTTATTCAAAATGGACCAATGATTCTATTACAGCATTTCCTGCTCTAACGTGTTTAGCAGCTACATTTAATCCAAATTTATCTGCAGACTACGGTTTTAGTATTGGTGAAGAAGCAGGCTATAGAAAGAAAGACGTCTTATTAGGGCCGGGTATAAACATATACCGTACACCTTTAAACGGCAGGAATTTTGAGTATATGGGAGAAGATCCATATCTAGCATCTAAAATGGTAGTTCCGTATATTCAAGGGGTTCAAAAAAATGGGGTAGCAGCTTGTGTCAAACATTATATACTCAACAATCAGGAATTATGGCGTGATAAAATTAATGTAGAAGTAAGTGATAGAGCTCTATATGAAATTTATTTACCAGCTTTTAAAGCCGCAGTTAAAGAGGGGAAGGCTTGGTCTATTATGGGAGCTTATAACCAATTTAGAGGGCAATATTGCAGTCACAATGAGTTGTTGTTAAATAAAATATTAAAAGAAGATTGGCAATTTGATGGCGTTGTAATTACAGATTGGGGCGCCACCCACAATACGAAGCAAGCAGCTTTGTATGGTTTAGATATTGAAATGGGGACAGGCACAAATGGATTGACAACAAGTAAAGAGAATGCCTATGATTATTACTATTTAGCAAATCCTTTTTTAAAACTTTTAAAAAACGGAGAGATTGAAGAATCTGTATTAAACGATAAAGTTCGTAGAATTTTAAGGTTAATGTTTAGGACAACTATGAGTTCTAATCGGCCTTTGGGCAAAATGAACAATCAAGAGCATTTAGATGTTGCTCGTAAAGTGGGTACAGAAGGGATTGTACTATTAAAAAATGAAGATTCTTTTTTTCCTGTTAATCCAAATAAAAAAATAACTATTGCTGTTATAGGAGAAAATGCTACAAGACCTATGACTGTTGGAGGTGGTTCTTCTGAATTAAAAGCAAAACAAGAAATATCTCCTTTACAAGGTATAAAGGAGCGTTATAAAAACGCAAATATTATTCATGCCATGGGTTACGCTTCAGGGCCTTCGGCCTATGGACGTGTTTTGCCTTCAAAATTTGATGCAAATACATTAAAACAGGAAGCACTTGAGGCTGCTAAAAAAGCTGATATTGTGTTGTTTGTTGGTGGATTAAATAAAAGTCATCATCAAGATTGTGAAGGAGGAGATAGACAATCGTTAGAGTTGCCTTTCGGACAAAATGAATTGTTAGAACAACTAGCAAAAGTTAACCCAAATATCGGGGTTGTATTAGTTAGTGGAAATGCCGTGGCAATGCCTTGGCTAGATCATGTTAAGGGTGTTATGCAAGCATGGTATTTAGGTAGTGAAACAGGACATGCCATCGCAGATATTCTTAGTGGTGATGAAAATCCATCGGGAAAATTACCATTTACGTTTCCAAAAAAGTTAAATGATAATGCGGCTCATTACTTTGGAGAAATATCATATCCAGGTGATGGTATCAATCAAGTTTATAAAGACGATATTTTAGTGGGTTATCGTTGGCATGATACTAAGCATATCAAGCCATTATTTGCATTTGGATATGGCCTCTCGTATACTACTTTTAAAATTTCAGATGTAAAAACTGATAAAAAGAAATATTCAAAAACAGATAAAATTAGTGTTAGCTGTAATATTGAAAATACGGGTGATATTTCTGGGGCGGAAGTTGTTCAAGTTTATATAGGCAAACCTAAATCTGAAGTAAAAAGAGCCCTAAAAGAGTTAAAAGGGTTTTGTAAAGTTGAATTATCTAAAAACGAAATTAGAAATCTAACTATAGCCATAGACGCCTCTAAATTGGCATATTATAATGAATCTATTTCTGATTGGACACTTGAAAAAGGGGATTATATTGTTTATGTTGGAAATGCTTCAGACCATATCGTAGAAAAGGTTAAAATTGAAATAGAATAAAGCAGACATTTGTTTTTTTTAAAATTGTGCTTTTACAAAAATTATGTTTTGAGGTTAAAACTAAGGAAAGGATTAGCTGATTTCATAAAACCATAGCTTTTTAATCTTATAGTCCCAGCAAAGGTAAATGTTTTACTTTATGGTATATGAGAGCCGACTTGATACAATATTTTAGCTCAGTGGTGGGGATTTTATCATCCAATGTAAAAATGATAGCTCTTTTACCTTCAAAGTTAAAGGTATTATTAAATATGAGTCTAAAAGTTTCTACCAATCTGCTTGTACATTGAAAATACATAGCATATTGATTAGGAGATTTTGATTTCCAATCTATTCTAATGGTACTTCCTGTTTTTGTGAGATAGCTTGGCTCTCCCCATTTTAGTGTTTCTTCTACTATTTTTACTTCTTTAATTTCTTGAGCAGTTTCAATAATCAAGTTTCTAAGAGCTAACATTTTATTTCTTACAGAATCAGGATAATTATTGAAAACCATTTCAACTTGTGGGTTTGTTTTTATTTGTAAATCTTTCATGAGTTTTCAAATAAGATGTGCGTGTTTGGTCTTTTTTATGCACGAATTTCAATTTTACATATAATGCTTTAATGGGTTTCTCGATTAATTAACTTTATTTTTCAGTTATAAATAATATTATATAACGAGGAATAATCATTCTATTTTGTAGCTCTTTCTAACCGGTCATTTATAGATTTACCTAACCCAAAGTCTGGAACTATTTCTGCAACAATCATATCCAAATTTAAGTTATCAAGCTTGTGTAAAGAATTATATAACCTTGAAGCTGCTTCTTTTAAATCACCTGTTTTTGATAAGATTTCTACGTGTACAACATTTATGGAATGTATATCTTCTGAGAATCGTAATATGCCAACTTTTTTATTCTGGTAATTTTTTACAAAATTTTCTACATCATTTACCAAATATGTTTTTGTCTTTGGTGCGTAATGTTTAGCTAGCATTCCAGGGGCATTAGGTGCTATTTCTTTATTGTTTTTTATTTTAATTTGCCCTATAACATTTATAATGTCTTCTATAGAGATAGACCCTAGTCTGTAGAGTACGGGTTCATTATTTTCAAATCCAATGATTGTAGATTCAATACCATTTTTGCATTCACCACCCTCAAGTACCATCGATATAGTATTCTTAAAATAATCTTCAACGTGTAAAGAACTAGTTGGGCTAATTCTATTGAATGGATTTGCGCTAGGTGCTGCCAGCGGAAAGGATAATTGCTTTAATAAACTAAGTGTTACGGGATGATTTGGAATTCTTACTGCAACAGTGTCTTTTCCTCCTGTTATTAAATCTGGTATGTTTGATTTTTTCTTTAGAATTAATGTTAATGGACCTGGCCAAAAAGCATTTGCAAGTATTTTAGCTTTGTCTGGAAATTCACTTACTATATCATGTATTTTTTTAATGGAATGAATGTGAACTATAAGCGGATTAAATAACGGTCTTTGCTTGACTTGAAAGATTTTTTTAATGGCTTTTTCGCTATAAATATTTCCTGCTAAACCATAAACCGTTTCTGTAGGTATAGCGACTACATCGTCATTATTTAAAATTTCAATAGCTTTTACAATATCTTTTGAAATAATTGTCATTGTTTTAATAATCGTATTTATTAAAGGTGATTGTAATTGCAAATTTACCTTTTTGGAAAATACTTTATCTCAAATTAGTATATCAATTTATCTTCAAGAGGTAAGAATAAATAAATAAAAATCATTTTACAAGATGTTTGTAGTGAAAACAATCTTTAAGCATTTGGTATAATTCTGGATGTTTTTTCTTCATAGCATCAGGTTTTTCAAAAAAATATTCAGATGCAACAGCTAAAAATTCAGCTTCATTAGTACCTCCATAATTTCTGATATCCGACTTATTATCATTAATAGCTTCCATTTCTTTATGAATTAATTTAAGCCAAGGTATTACATAAGGCCTTTGTATTAATGCTTCAGGAACGCCATCTGTTATACCATCTATCTTATCTATTAAATGAACAAATTCGTGTATCCCCGTATTATACGCATCCGATTTAATTTTGAACCCATCATATAGTGCCTTTCTGGAAAGAATCATTTGTTTTTCTAATGGACCATTTCCCACCATACCTGCTATATTTCGTTTTTTATCAGTTTGAGCAAAACCTAAGTCTTTATTAAAATGATCTGGATAAATTAAAACCGTACTTAAATTAGTGTAATGCCATTCGTTAAAACCAAAAACTGGAATAACAGAACTTGCTGCTGTAAGTAGTTTGTCTAGCGGTTCAATTTCAAAATCAACACTTTCTATATAAACTTCACTAAAAAAAGTTAGGATGCGTTTTTTAAATCGGTTTTGTTCTTCAACAGATAATTCTTTGTAAAAATGAACATGCTCTAATAATAGCGTATGCCAATGCGAAGGAAATGTTGTGATTTTTTGTTTTTTTCTTGTGAATGCATAAATAGCAAAAGCTATTAACAGTAAAAAAATAATAATTGTAAACACCATGTAAAGGATGATTTGTTTAAATTTTAAAAATAGACTATAGCAAATAAAAAACCTTTAAAATATGTTTAAAGTTGCTTGATTTTTTGAGCATTACTTCTTAAAACAATGCAATACAGGTATTTATTGTCGTTTATTTGATTTTATAAAAGTTAAAGTTTTATAAATTGAAAAATTGTGCTACTTAGGTAGCAATCTATGTTTTTAATTAGAGTTAATTTTGCTAATAATTTTATTTTAAAACAGTACAAACAAATCTAAAAACATGAAAACGAAAGCAATAATTATGCTATGTATCCTTTTAGGATTTAGCGCAACCATGAAAGGTCAAGAAGAGCAAAAATCTAGTGGGTTTTATCTAAGAGCTGGTGGTGGCATTATAGCACAATCAGGAAAAACTGAATTTAATAATGCAGATCCAAATGGTATTACCATGATTCAGCAATCTACAGATATTAGCACAGATGGTTCTACTGTAAAAGTAAAATCACTTAATGGAACTTTAGGAGCTGGCTATAAATTTAATATTACTGGAGGGTATATGTTTAATCCTTATTTAGGAGCAGAATTAGGGATTAATTATTTTAACGGAAGTAAAGAAACCATTGGTAAATTTACCAGTCCACAATTAGTTTCTGAAGAAATAGCCTATATACGGGGAGGAGTAGATTTAATGCCAGCTATATATATTACTCCTGCATTTAAAAAGGTAAATCCTTATGCAAGAATTGGAGTGATAATGACTGCTTCAGGTACATTGAACATAGAAACTAATGTAAAACAGATTGATGGTGGTGGTTCGGGAACAGATATTTTAGTAAATGCAAAATCTGAAGTGAAATCTAAATTTAGTACCGGTTTTGCAGGTGCTTTTGGTGTTACGTATCCGATTAATAATAAGTTAAGTCTTTTTGGAGAAGTTGAATTTAAAAACTTTAGTGTAAAAAGCAAATCAGCTTCCATTAAAGAATATGTAACAAAAGCAGTAACTGGTAATCAATCACAGCTGGTTCCTGGTCAACAATTAGCAGATTTACCTACATCTGAAAAAGAATTTTTATTTACCGATAATTACACACAAAGCGCAACAACTCCAGTCCCTCAAAATGAACCAAGAAAAATTCCAACCCAATTTGTAAATATTAGTGGAGCAGGAATTAATATTGGTATTAAATATAATTTGTAGAATAGTTATCATAAAAACACAAATAATTTAGTAAAGGCTTTAAAAAATAAATGTTTTTTATCGATTAATTAAGTATTTCGTCCTATATTCGTAGCGTTACACCAAAAATTAAACGCTATTTTTACTTATGAAGAAATTCAGAATCTTTAAAAAGCCAACTTTTTTAATTTTTATGTGCTTTTTGCTCACCTTGAGTGTTGTTAGATCTGTGACTAATTCTGATAATGGAGCAGTAATTTCGACCACTAAAATTGAAAAAGCTACGGTCAATCAAAAAAACATCAAAATATATAAAGAGCACCAGCAAGAATTGCATGATGCTCTTTCTGCATATTTTAAAAGTGCCATAGCTTCAGGAGATATTGTGGGTGCTGGAGTAAGCATCGTTAAGGGAGATTCTATCATAATTTCTGAGGGATTTGGAAAAAGGAATATTACATCTGATGATAAAGTTGATGGTAAAACTGTATTTCGACTTGGATCGCTATCAAAGGGGTTTACAGGTGTTTTAGCGGCCAAATTAAAAAGTGAAGGCGTATTAGATTGGACAGATAAGGTTAGCGATTACATTCCGGGATTTCAATTGGGAGATAGCATTAATACAAACCACATTACACTTGCGAATATTTTATCGCAAACTTCGGGAGCGCCTTACCATAGTTATACCAATCTTGTCGAGGCTGGATTGCCATTAACCGAAATTGCGAAGCGCTTTAAATCGGTAGTACCTGTTAGTAAACCAGGTGAGATGTATAGCTATCAAAATGCTATGTTTGCGCTTAGTGCAGAGATGATGCAAAAATCAACCCATCAGGATATTAGGACATTATTGAATAATAGATTTTTTAAACCTTTGGGAATGAATACTATTTCTATGGATTATACAAGTCTAGAGAATAATGAAGATGTTGCTTTGCCATATTCTAAAAGGCATAACACATGGAAGACCTTAAAACTTAACCATCATTATTACAATGCCGTAGCTGCAGGAGGTATTAATGCCAGCGCACTTGATATGGCAAAATGGATGAGATTATTACTTGGACATCGTCCAGAAATAATAGATAAGACCGCTTTAAGTCAGGCTTTTACTCCTTTTATAGAAATTAAAGGTCACAGCAAATACTATCAAAAATGGCCAGGTCATGTAAGTTCTTACTATGGTTTTGGATGGAGGATACATAATTTTTTAGAAAATAAAGAACAAAAAACCATGTTACATCATGGAGGAAGCGTTAACAATTATAGAAATGAAATCGCGGTCTATCCCGATTCCGATTTGGGTATTTGTGTTCTTTTAAATACTAATTCTAAAATAGCAAGAACAGTAATACCTGATATTTATAAGATTGCAAATAGGATTTTTAATGAAACCAACTCAAAATTACAACAGACAATCGCTTCTAACTAATCTCGATATTTGAGAAGATTATAATATCAAGTTTTACGAACCTATTTTTTTGAAATTAAATTATAAGAATGACTGTTAAATGCACTACTTATAAATTTATGAAGCAGTCCCTCTATTATAAATAGCTGGCATTTGTCCCTTCCACTTGTTCCAAATATCATTATTCGTGATAAGATCTGCCATAAAGTGACCAACATTAATTCGACTAATTTGACCATCTTTTAAAATGCTTCTCATAGGGGAGGGATATATTTCGATGTCAGAAGGACTTTCCTCATCGATTAAAGCTGAGGGCCGAACGGCAACCCATTCAATGGTATTGTCTTTTTGGCCTATTTCGGTTCTTAAATAATCTGCAGCCTTTTCATTATCGACGTGTGGAGGGAGCAGAACTCGAAGTAATCCAATGACACATTTTTGAGCAAAGGAAATAGTTTCATTGAGATCACGATTGCGATTAGCAACTGTATTCATCAAAATATATTTAGTTGATATCTCAGATTTATTTGTTTTGATAGCGGAACATAAACGCTTGGTTGTTTCTGTTACAAGTAGGCGGGGTTTGCCATAAATTCCTTTAAGAGTAACATTATGACCAAGGCATGAAACGACTGCGTTACAGCCAGCAACATGTTGTTTTATCTCTTCGTCTGATAATTCTAGAACACTTGCACAAATCACAGATAAACGTTCATGATTCTTTATGGCGTCAGTTAGTTTTTCTGGTGATCGGACAATTACTTTAACTATTTGATCACGATTGAGTAACTCCTTAACCAATCGTACACCTGTTGCACCTGTTGCACCAACAACCAATATTGTCATATCTTTCTTGTATTAATTTAATTAGTATCTGTTCAAAATAACTTTTAACATTCTGCTAAAATAGTTTGCATTAGCAATTTTTTGAACCTGTTTTTTATGTATATATATTTTCAATATTCAACTCTTCAATTACCATATCTTGAAGAGTTTTTAATTCATGATTATAATTAATAGTTTCTTTTTCATTCTTCTTTAGTTCGCATAAAACTTCAAAAATAAAATTTTGCTCTCCATATTCATTCCAATCTTTTTGAAAACTCCTATTCCTATGGTTTCCAAGTTTAAGTTCCATTTTATGTCTGTTCCATTTGGATTCCATATCAATACTGTTATCAATTAGGACTTTATTGTTACAAACGTTAATGATTTGAAAAACTCCCATTGGAATTTTTAGTTGTTTGTACGCTTGTTTGAGTTCTTTTTTTGTTTTCATATTAAATGAATCCTAATTGTTTCATTACTGTTATTCTGTCAATAACCTGAGTATGTCCATTAATTAAATTGTCTTTGAAATGATAAATTGTGATCCCTTTTGTGTTTATGGATTTTTGAGTAGGAGGATAATCTCCTATCATCCCTAGGTTTGTTCCAGTTAAAATCCAAGTGATAGCAACATGGTTTTCTTCTGGAATTGCAGATGTTATTTCAAAATTCATATCAGGAAATGAGTTAAATGAAAACTTCAATCGTTCTTTAAATTCAGAATAAGTTATTGTTTTTCCTTCCCAAGGGTCAGCAGTGTCCAGTTGAATTGTGTATTCAGGATGAACATATTTCTCAACTTTATCAAAATTCTTTTCGTTCCAAATGTCATTCATAAATTCCCGAAGGAAAGATTCTTTGTTCATTGTTATTAAGCGTATTATTATTTAATTTTTTTAAAATTAGTGTTTGAGATTAAGATACTTTACCGTTTATATAAAGCAATTATCGTAATTGTGTAGGTATTCAATAGCCTCAATTATTTATATAGTTTATTGTAGTGTGTTGTTTTCCAATATAATTTCCTCAATTAGTTTGTTCTGTTGCTTATTTGGAACGTGTTTAGAGTCTTCAATTAGTATTGCACTTTTTAACGTTGGGAATATTTTCTGTGCTCGCTTAACCATTTTATGACCAGGAAAAAGGATGTCGTTTGTAGCAGCGAAGATGGTAATAGGCGTTTTAATTGATTTTGCTTTTTTAGAATCTATAATTGGTACAGGTGTAAAATCCATTTTAAAATTTAAGAACACTTTTGATAAATATTGAATGGCAAATTCATCACGATCTGTAAAAAGTTCTGCTAAAAACGTTTCGACGTATTTGATTTTTTTCGTTTTTATAAATCGTTTTATTGGAATAAATATTTTAAATAAAGCTTTGATAGGATTTCCATTTACTATGTAAGCAGGTGCAGATAGATAAACTTCTTTAATCTTACTCTCATTAAATTCAAGTGTTTTTAATATGATTAATCCTCCAAATGAAAAACCAGTCATAATAACATTTTCAATTTTTAGAGAATCTATTATTTCATTTACCCATTGCCCATACGAATCATCTTTCATACTTAATCTTGTTTCAGCACTTTTATTTGGTTGCGCCAAAACATCAATAGCATACACTCTAAAGTTCTTGCTTAAATTAGGATATGTTTCAAGAGCAATAGGTGCGCAACCATTAGAACCGTGAAATATTAAAATTGGTGGATTTGAAAGTTTTCCAGTTGCGATAATATTTGTTTCACCAAAACTTGTATTAATCTTAATGTATTCAAATCCAAGATTAAGTTCATCTAATTTTTGGTCATAAAGTCTTAAAATTTCATTCTTTCCTTCTTTTGTTTTGAAAAGTGATTTAACTTGGTGCATCTTCAGGTTTTAGTTTATGTATTTATTTTTTGGTTGTAGTTTTTTCTATTAGTTATTGAATTCTTTCAAAAATTAAGGCTTCATTATATTCACCTATATATAGACCTCCACCTCTGTGAAACACCATTCTGTCTTCTGATAATTCAGCCAATGCGTAATATGTAGAAGTAGCTCCTGAGGCGGTGTGATCTTCATTTATATAACCTCTTGCAAAATGCAAATAAATGGTCTCACCTTGAAATCCATCCATAAACATCAATTGACTTTCAAAAATTTCATTATCTGCGGTAAAAATACCGTCATCAATATCCGCGAAGCAAAGTGACTCTCCTAAATCAATTTGAACATTTTCATCAGTAGCTGAGAATGTATAAACATCATCAGTAACACAATCTAGGTTTATTTCTAATTCGTAGTTTGGATCGTAATACTTATTAATAACTTCTGTAATATGCCAAGACTTTTCACTATCGTTGTGAATCAATGACATATCAGATTCTTTAAATAAAGGGATAGTTGTTTGTTGAACCACGTCTTCTTTATTATTTGAGCATTGAAGAAAAAGGATTCCTATACAAATAACTATTAGTGATTTAAAAATTTGAGTGTAATGTTTCATTAATTTTAGTTTGATTTATTGTTAAAATGTGCTGTGATTTATTTCGTATTTTTTGAAAAAGAAAGCTAAATAACTTATTGGGGTTTGATGAGTGAATTACACTAATTACAGATACTATTTAATTCTTGATAATCTGACTTAGATACGGTTGGAATTTCCTGACCACTTTGAATTTTGATACAGGTTAAATATGGATTTCTATCTACCCTTAAATCTACTAGTTCTTGATTGTTGCTGACATCAATACTGGTAAGTGAATTACTTGTAATATATAAGTGGGTTAAATAACTATTATGCTGAAGATTTATGTTCTGAATTTTATTATCAGAAATTAATAAGGTTTCTAATAATGTATTGGAACTAAAGTCTACTTCAGTAAGTTTATTACTTGTCAATAAAATATTTTTTAGATTGATAGCTCCATCGATATCTAAGGATTTTAACAAGTTCTGACTTATATGTAAGACTTCTAAAGACTCATTGTGAATACTAAATTCTTCTAGGTTATTCCAAGATAAATTCAAGGTTTTTAAATTTGTCGCTTTTGATAGTCCATTAATTGAGTTGATTTGATTCGACAGCATATCCACCAAAATTAAATTTGGATTGTTACTAATATCAATAGATGTTAAGTAATTTGCCTGAAGGTATAAAGTATCTAACTTGGTATTTAAACTTAAATCTATAGTCTCAATTTTTTGACCAGATGCCGACAAAAATGTTAGATTTGTAAAGCCTTGAATTCCTGTTAAATCACTAATTTCACCAAAATCACCAGTAAGATTTAAATCCAAATGACTTACTTCCTCAGCATCTGTCTTTAACATTTGTTTGTTTAAAATACCGTCTGAATCTATGCCTTGTTCAATTAAAATAGTTTCAAAATGATTGTCTGGAATACTTAAATAAATATCATTTACCGGCTTTTCATTTTCATTATTACTTGAACATGAAACAATGATAAACAATGCTAAAACAAAGATTGGGGAGATGATTTTATTTCTGGTAAAGGTAAATTTCATTTTTATTTTTTGAAGCAATTTATTAGAATGACGATATTAAATTTAAATTGTTACGAAAGGATATTTGATTTGATAGTTTCTTTAGTTTCTATTAAAATTATTTCTAAGGTGTTTGTATGTTTTTTAGTGTTAAAAGCATACAGTTATGAGTTGTTGTTACGCCTCACTATTTTTACAACACGACTGTATATGATTTCCGCTAAATTCCAGTCATATCCATTAAAGTTGGTTGTATTGTTAAATTGAATTACTACAGTATCTATGTCTTTGTAGTATTTCGCAATACTCTGATAACCAGGAAGCAGACCTGTATGTTCATATTCGTAAACAGAGGAATAGATTTCCTGTTCACCTTCATTAAATACAGAGCCATCATTTAATGCTCTCAAAAATTTACCCACATCCTCTGCAGTTGCTAGCATTAAGCCTGTATTTTCAGTTTTAAAATCTTTGTCAATGCCAACATAATAACCACTCATTACATCATTCATATTAACTTCACTAAGCGAACCGAAAGTATGTATCAGGCCAAGTGGAATTAATATTTCCTCTTTGATATATTGTTGATGGGGATACCCCAACGTTTTATCAATGAGGTCCTCAATCAACATATAATTGGTATTTGAATAGCCATAATCTTCACCTGGTTTAAAATCAGCAGGTAAATCGAGTGCATATTCAAGTGTTTCTTGCCTGTTTTTAGGTGGTTTTATCCAGTAATCAGGATGGTCTACATAATTGGGAATGCCACTCCGATGTTGCAGCATCATTCTCAAGGTTATCTTGTCTGAATATTCAATTCGTCCCGCAAGTTCCGGAAAGTATTCAGCGAGGGTTTTATCTAAAGATAATCGTCCTGCTTTAACTAATTTGGTGGTTGCAACAGCAATATATAGCTTGGTAATGCTCGCAATCTTGAATAAGGCTTGCGGATACGCAGGTATTTTGTTTTTTCGGTCGTGCCAACCTGCTGCATAAAATTCCGGTGGTTTTCCACCTTGATCTACATAAACTATCATACCATCAAATCCATGATTTATACCTTCCTCTAATTGTTCTTGAACTGTATTGGGTAATGGTAATATCCAAGCCTTTACCAAAATCCATGGCACAAAATACAAGGAAGATATACTTGCAATAATAAATGCAATTCTGAATATTTGTTTTATTTTCTTCTTTGTCATAATAGTATAATTGTTTTAATAATCACTTTTATATAGCGCTAAATTATAGTCGCAATCTTATTTTTACTATTAATAATGACCCAAATGTTGTTTTTTATATCTGAGTTGTATTGATTGATTAGATAGCGCTTAAGTCTCGTCATTAAATATGGACAACATACTAAAAACCATTTTTTTTAATATTTGATATACCATAGTAGCAAATATATATAGAATAAAAAGTCTGCTGGAATTTTTGAAAACAAGTAATAGTAAAGCAATTTTTTATCCGGGTTTGCGCTACAGTTGTTATTTGTTTTTTACTTTTTCAGTTTTAACGGGAGAATATTCATTTTTTAATTCTCCATTCACCAAAATATTTTCAAAATAGGATTTAGCACCAGTAGCTTTATTCATATCCTCGACATTTTGAATATGAAAATGCAAATGTGGTTCAGTAGAATTACCAGAGTTTCCGCACAAGCCCAACACATCTCCTTGTTTTACCATTTGCCCTTGTTTAACAACAATAGAGTGAAGTTTAAAGTGCGCAAAAAATAGATATTCGTTGTTCTCCGTTTTTATTATCACCGTATTTCCAGGTACATATAATGGATTTGGAATTCCCGGTTTATTATCCTTAATGCCATCAACAACTAATACGACTTCTCCGTCTGTTGGTGAAATAAGTTGCTTCCCGAAGGCATAAAAATCTTCATTAGTTTTTCCCTCGTTTTCATAGCTCTTGCCTTGTTGATTTGTAATTACAAAATCAAAAGCATTTTTTTGAGCATTATCAATCACGTGATAGTTTAGTTCTTTGGTGTCTCCTCCCCAAAGCACAGTCCACTCTTCATTAAAAGGGAGTTTTAATTTAGAAACATTGCGATTAAGTTCAGGTAAGTTTTCTTCCTTAAACGGTTTCACCATTAATCCGTTTATATTAGAATTTTCATCAACAGAAATATAAAGGGCAACTACAATACGTTCAAAGTTTGTTTTGTACAACGCTACATTTGGTTGTTCGTATTTCACAAAAGATTTTGTCTTGATAGCACCAGCTTCTGAATTTAACCCACGTAAAAAAGCTAATGTTTTTTCGAGTGGCATAAAGTTTTTCATTTCGTTGGAAAACATCTCATAAATGCCTTGATAATCATTGGCGTTGTATTTTTGTTGAAAATTATTTGCGACAGTTTTTGTTACCTCACTCTCGTTTTGAGCAAAAGCGTTGTTGATAAATAAAAAGGCACTAAGTATAAATATTATTTCTTTCATTGATATTATTTTTTTATTTGTTGTTGCATTGTTTCAATGCTTTCTATAATTGGTTTTACATCTTTGGTTAAAGCTCTTTTATTAACCCAAAAAGTAAATGCATAAAATAATGCTAAACCAGTTAAGGTTATTATTTTTAAATTGGAGGAAAGAGGTAATATTTTTGCGGCAATACTATTAGTCCAATTGTAATCGGCCGGGTTTTCTAACCCTAAAATGAATATAAAATTCATGATAAAAGGAGGGATAGCATACCAATAAAGAGCCGTGTCTAATAGGTTTGCCTGCTGAGCCATCATTGTTTTTTGATTATTAAGTTGTTCCGTTAGCGACAACGAAAAATCAGTTTTAATGTTTTGTGTTTTTGATTTTTTGAATTTTAAAATAACAAATACGAACCAGGCAATCGCCAAACCACAAGCCACTTTAGTAATAGGAAATGGGATTTCGTATAATAAATAGTCAAAAAGGAGTATCCCAATTGCAGATGCAGACATTTCTCTAATATCTCTTATTCGAATCTTTTTTTGTATGCGACTTACTTTATTGTTCAATTCTTCCACCAACTGATTTGTTTCAATTGATATTTTTGCCGTTTGAGAAGCATTATTCCAAATATCTTTTAATTCTTGTTCTAACATTTTATTTTTGGTGTTATACATTCAAATAACTTTTTTCTAATTCTCTTCATTTTTACTGCAATATGATTTTCTGATAATCCAGTAATTACCCCAATTTCTGTATAAGATAGATCATCTAAATAAAGAGCAATAAGTGAAGTGTCTGTTTCATTTAAAGTTGAAATGCACTCTTTTAAATAATTGAATTTCTCCTGTTCAGAAGTATTAATTTCTTTATCTATACGCGTAAAATGAATTGATTCAAACCGGTCTGTCTTGTCATTGCTTTTAGCAAATTTCATTTTTGAACGCAAGCAAACATTAATAGTAATCTTGTATACCCAGGTATCGACAGATGATTTACCTTCAAATTTGTCAATAGATTTCCAAATTTGAAAAATAACTTCTTGAAAGAGATCTTGAGGTTCTATTGGATTAACAGCATAAATATTGCAAATCCTGTATATTTTATATTTATTCCTTTCAAGAATTTCTTCAAAAAAATTATCGTCTTTTTCTTTATACATTCTTTTTAAATGTTTCAGAAGGTTAATCCTGTCAATTAATTTTCGCTATTTGCTTTTTTTAAATTGTTTTTAGTTGAACTTATCAGCAAAAATTCAATAAAGAAACCGCAAATAAGTATAAGGCTAATTTCCTTATATGATTCACCCAATACTTGGTAGCAAACTATTAGTAGAATAGCCCAAATAATACTGCTGATTATTTGAATTTTTGTTAAAATTTGAATTAATTTTTTTTTGTTTTCCATTTTCTTAAAAATTTAAATGATTCTTTTTAGTGTTTCTATTATAGTTAGTTACAAACTTTAAGAAAATATGACAGAATATATTAATTTTTTATTTTATCCGGATTATTTCCAAAATCCAATTAGAAATTTCTTTCAATGCAATGGGTGATATTGTTTGTTTTATATCTTTATATTCATTAATGTTTCCCGTTTTACATTCTTGAAATAAATGATTTAAATTTTTTAATTCTACAATCTTATAATTATTATTACCTCCTTTAATTAAAGCTTTTCGTATGGCATTTTGATTAATTGTTGCATTAACTTGTGTATCCTTACTTCCATTTAAGGATAACACAGGAATACTTAATTTTTCAAACTCATTTGTTGGATTATAGTTATAGAAATAAGTATTCCAAGGTTTTAAAACAGACTCGGTTTCTTTTTCAATAAAAGTTGAAATATTTTCATCGGTAGCTCCTAAAGATTTTAAAATAGGAGCGAGGTAAGAGTTGTTATGTGCCAAGAGTTCTTTTCTTTTTTGTATAATGTCGTCTTCAGAAGATGCTATTTTAATTGCTTTTCTTACATTTCGTTCAAATTCTGCTACATTAGAAACAGGAAAAGGTCTTAGTGTTTTTGATTGCATAACAGATACTTCGCTTCCAGGAATTCCCGTTGCTGCTAAAGCAACAATAAACGAAACATCTTTTGTTTGATTGGCTGCCAATGGCGCAACAATACCTCCTTCGCTATGGCCAATCAACCCTATTTTTTTTGGATTGATATCTGATCTCGATTTTAAATACTGAACCGCACTTAAAACATCCTGAGCAAAATCAGCTGTTGTGGCTTTACTAAAATCTCCCGTAGATTTGCCAAAACCACGATCGTCAAATCGCAATACAGCAATGCCTTTACGAGTAAGATAATCTGATAAAACCAAAAAAGGTTTGTGCATAGGAATGCTTCCATCTCTGTCATGTCTGCCACTTCCGCTTATTAAAACGACCACAGGATATTTTCCTTCTTTATTGGGTCTTGTAAATGTTCCTGCTAATGTGACGTTTGCTTTGGTATTTTTAAAAACCACATCCTTTTCATAATACGGATAAGGTTTTACAGGCTCTTGAGGTCTGTTAAGATTAGCCATTTTAGGATTCCCTTTTTTAAGATTTAAAGTGAGTAGAACGCCGCCTTCAGTATAATTACCTTCTATTTGATTGCTAGTTTCGTTTAATATTCCTTCGTATTTCATACCGACATTTGAACCATCTATGCTTAATTTTCCATTTTTAAAAGTGGTTGTTTTAGGTTTGATACCTGAAACGTCAAAAGTTGGAACAGCCATGGTTGAAACAAAACCACTTTCGGTTTTTTCAAAAAGAAAGACAAAGAGAATTTCTTTATTATCTGGGTTTTTTGTGAAGCCATGCCATACGCCTGAAAGATCTTGTGAAACTACATTCAATATGGAGAATGCTATTAAAAGTGTTGTTATTAGTTTAGTTTTCATAAATTTTATTTTTAGAATTTGGACGTAAAAGTCCACGCTAAATAATTAGCGTTATAATTAGTAAAATGTATAGTGTTGATAATTAAATTTTAAAACGCAGAGAGATAATTTAAATCATTCTGCCTTCACTTTTGGCTTTGGAGTCCAGAGATTTGCCAACAGCTAACCCAATTAACATTCCAAAACTTAAACCCAAAGCAATACCTAAAGACCGCTCAAGACTTGATAAAAACACAATTCCAAAAAGAATTCCAAAAGTTAATCCTAAACCTATACCAAGATTGGTATAATACCCTTTAGAAGTTAAGGAAAATACATCCTTTAAATAGTTCTCAAATTTACTTAATGCTTTCTTAAAGTATTTTTTTCTGTTTTCAGGATTTGATTTTAAATTTAAGTTCTCAAGTTCCATCTCAATAGAATGAATTTCTTCTTGAGAGAACTCTCTGGTTTTTAATTCGTTTAGAATGTCAAGAAATTTTTCGTAAACTTTAATTTCAGATTTATTATCTGTTTTAGATACTAAGCTTTCAAAAAAGTTAGTTGCTTTATTTAGTGTCATAATGTTAATGCTTTCTTGGTTAGTGTCTTAAAACAATAATTATTACACTTTAATTTAAAAATTATATAAAAAATGAGATTAAAAGGCGCATAGGCAATTGAAATAACAAATTTTGCTGGTTATCATTTAATAGAGAAATGGGGTAACTTAATTATACATAATTAGATATTGTTAGCTAAAAAATGGGGGCAATTCCTGGATAGAGTAAATTAGAATTTGGTTTGAATTTGGGGCATCCTAATTAAACTGAATTGGTAAGTTGTTCAGCCAATCATAAATTGAGGATAGATATTCAGGATGTGGCATTGGCCAATACGGGAAATCACTATTTCCTACTAATTGCATTGAGTGATTTGCATCCGTTAGTAAAACAACTTTTGAGTAGTTCTGTTTATTTTTTAAAACTTCAAAAATTGAAGCACTACTTTCTTCTGGAATAATTTCGTCCTTAGTTCCTTGGATTATTAATAGTGGCTGATTTATTAATTTAAAATAGGGCATCGGTGTAAATTGAAGCTTTCTGTCAATTTCAACTTCGTCCAAGTTAGGTATCCATAACTTTGAAAACCAAGGTTTATGTTTGTTTTGAATAATTGATTCTTCAAGCGTTTCTCGTGTTGTTATTCCACCAATATATTGGTAAACTAAACGCTCTAAAGAAAAAGCTTCGTCAAAATATTTATGTTCGATTGTTGATTGATTATTGTTTTTCCAGTAATTTAAATCACTTTCTAATAACGAAGTAGATGGGCAGCTCACAACAATACCAAAAGCCAGATTTTCTATTTTGCTTAAAATATAAGGAACTTTAGTTCCTCCTTGACTACTTCCTTTAATACCCATATTAGAAAATGGTATGTTCAGTTTTTTTGATAAAAATTTAAGTGCATTTATGTCATCCATACATAATTCTTCAATAGAAGAACTCCTCCAATTTCCTTCTGAAACGCCGGTGCCACGTTTATCAAAATGAAATGTAATAAAACCTTGATTGGTAAACTTGATAGCTTCAGCTCGTGACGCACTTCTATCTGAATTTCCGGATGACGTAACAAAATACAATACCTTATTAGAAGGTTTAGATGGGAAATAAATAGTTCCTTTTAAATTTAAATCATTAGACTTAAAGGAAACATCTTCTTGACGAATTTCACTCTCTTTTAAATTAATACTCTTTTTTAATTTAAAGTTTTGAGATATACTATCAACCGATAAATTAGCGTTTAAGTAAGTGCCGTCTTCGGAACGTTTATTTTTAAATTTAAAACTAAAATAATCACTGTTTAACTCAAAATAAATAGAGTCTCCTTTCTGTGAAACATTTGAGGTTGGTATTCTATAAGCATTTTGATCTGGACTGGTAAAGTAAACTAAATAATTAAGAGAATCTTTTTCAATCTCTATTTGAATGGGAGTAGAAAAGTTTCCGTGCGTAAAGTTACCTTCATAAACGCCAATAAAATTCTTATTATCTGAGTGATTGTTTTGACATCCTGCAGAAAAAGCAATAAAAACTAATGCTATAATGCTCAAAATCTGTTTTAAAATAAATTCCATCGTTTCTAAAATTTAAAAGTTACATGCAATAGTAAAAACAGATAAATTAAAAAGGCTTTTTTTATAACTTAAAAAGGTTCTGTTTTATTTTTGAGAACCTTTTTTGAAAGCAGTTGGCGTAAAACCTGTGTTTTTTTTAAACCAAGTATTAAATGCTGACTTAGAATTGAATCCTACTTCATACATAATTTCATTAATTCGTAAATCGTTATTATGAGTTTCTTTAAGTAATTTTTTAGCTTCTTCAAGTCTTTGAAAACTGATATATTGAGAGTACGTTAAATGGAATGTGTCTTTTAAAATCTTTGATAAAGTATGTTCCGAAATATTTAATTTGGCACTTAGTCCATTCAGATTTAAATTGGAGTCTTTAAAAATCTTTTGTTCAGACATAAGTTTTTTTAAATCTTGTAATATCAGATTATCTGAATCATTCTTAATAATTCCTAAATCATTTTTGGTTTTAAGTGTAATGTGTGTTAAGTTATCATTTTCTCTAAAAAACAATGGATTACTTTTCCATTCATAAAAAATCATAAGAAGTTGGGTCATTAATAAACCAAAGATTAAAAAAACTAAGTATTGAGAGGACATATCGTCAATTAAATAATTCTCTACTACTAGGCAAATGGTAATTATAAATTGAATTAAAAACAAGGTGATTGAAAATTTAATCCTCTTATATTGCAAAGTAGGCTTAATAGCTTTAATGAGTAATTTGTTGTTTTTTATAAAATAAATGAGAAGAAACATGTATACAAGGAATTGTAAAGCAATTAAAGCAGTTATGTATGAGTTGTTATTGTAACCTAAAAGTTTCCGTCTGTAATCATCAAAAATCCAATATATAATTATACATAAAGCGGGAATGCTTGCAATAAAATGCTTATAAATTATAGATTTTAAATTTTTAATATTGAGTAATGATATGGTATGAAAAAATAATAATGGAGCTAGTAAAAAACCAGTGAGGGAATTAAAAATAGGAAAAATAATGACTGTTTGATCGTAATAAGAAAGTATTTGATTTAATGAAATTAAACTGATAGTTAAAGTATAAAAAGCTATTAATTTTGAATTTTTTGAAAGCACAAATAGCTTTTTGGATAGATAGAATCCCAATAACAAAATAGACACTAAAAGGGTTTCTATGTAAAAATTCATTTACTATTAGTATTACAATTTATCCTCTACTTTGAGTTAAATATAATACATTAATTAAATTTCATAAAGCGCTTTTGTTTATCCTTTAAACAATGACTAGTAAAATTATATAGAATTTTGAATTTATTTGTTATCAATAGTAGCTAATTAGTACTATTTAGGGAATGTTAATTAAGAATTATAAAGTTTACTAATTCTACTTTTATAAGTTTGCCCAATTGGTATTTTATGCTCTTTAATAAGAATTCTATTTCCTTCAATTTGATTAATTTTTGTTTTGGCAATAATAAATGATTTGTGCGTGCGAATAAATTCGTTTTTTGGTAAAAACTCTTCAAAAGAAGAAATTTTTTCGTTACTTAAAATCATTTCATTTTCTAAATATACTTTAGTAAAATGTCCGTAAGCTTCTATAAATAAAATAGATTCTAAATGTATTTGATGGTGTTTTTTGTCTCCTTTTAAAAAGAAATTTTTAGATTTTGTTTTTGTATCTTCAATTACTGTTTTAGTAGTGTTTTCTTCAATAATCGCTTGACTCATTATAGTTTTATTGACTGCTTTGGCAAAACGTTCAAAGCTAAAGGGCTTTAATAAATAATCGGAAATATTAAGCTCGTATCCTTCTAATGCAAACTCTTTGTAGGCAGTGGTTACAATAATTTTTGGTGGATTTGGGATTGTTTTTAAAAAATCAAAACCAGATAATTTGGGCATATTTATATCCAAAAACAATAAATGGACTTCATTCTCATTTAAAAATTGCATTGCTTCAAATGCATTGTAGCAATTACCTTTTTTTTCCAAATAAGGTAAATCATTGCAATATTTTTCTATAATACGATGCGCAATGGGTTCATCATCAACAATTAAATAATATATCATTTTGTGTCTAATTTAAGAGATAATTTATATACAGAATCGTTGTTTTCAATAGTGAGTTGATGCTTTTTTGGATATAGTAATTGTAATCTTTGTTTTAAATTTTCTAATCCAATTCCAGTCTTGTGTTTTGTTTCTGGCTTTTCAAAATTGTTTTCTATTTCAAAGCTGACAATTCCATCATCTGTGTTGATTTTGATATGAATATAGGCGTTCTCTTTTAATTTCTCCACCCCATGCTTAAAAGCATTCTCTAATCCAATAATATAGAGCAGTGGTGCAATTTTATAATCGGATATATTAGAATACTTAAATTGAATATCTACTTTTTTTTGATACCTAATTTTATGCAATTCAATATAATTATTTAAATATTCAACTTCATCTTTTAAGAGAACAAAATCTTCTTTTCCCATATAAATGGTGTAACGCATCATGTCTGATAATTTCAAAACAACATTGGGAGCGTCATCAGATTTTTCTACAGTTAAACCATACAAGTTATTTAAGGTGTTAAAAAAGAAGTGTGGGTTTATCTGATTTTTTAAAAGAGTTAATTCCGCTTTTGATTTTTTTGATTCTAATGATTTCAACCATTTCCAATGCTGAAAAAACCAACCTAAAGTCAATACTAAAAAAGGAATTGTTAAAATAATTTTTATTTCTTTTTCTTGCTGTAAATACACATTTATATCCTCAGTATATATCCTTAAATAGATAAAATAACCCAAACTCAATACATAAAAGACTATGGTATATAAAACATACTTTTTAAAGAATTGTGGTGCTATAATTGAGAAAAAAAGTAAACCAATACAAATAATTCCAATAAAAGTAATTGGATTATCAATCATCGTTGAATTGGCATCATTTACTATAACAAGAACAAAAAGAACAATTAGAACTAAAAATTTGAGTGTCTTAATTTTATGTTTCTTAAAAAAAGGGAAATAATAAATTGGTAAAGAGAATAAAAACCAATAAAACAGAAAGCTTAAAGTATTGGACAAGTATTCTGAATTATCAATATGCACAAAATCATAATACGATAATACCAAAACTACAATTCTAAAGACGATAAGTCCGTATATAAATGCTTTGTATTTTTTTAAGAATGCAATCACCCGGTAAATCTACTAATATTAACCCTAATCTTAGAATGATTTGCACCAACTCGCTAAAAACTAACGCAAACGCATCAATATTAGACGCAAGTTTAGTTTGTGATTAAAATAGCCAAATGTGTGCTTAGAACATATGTGAATAAGAAATTAAATTTTATGTATTAAAGATTGACGATAGGTTTGCGTCAAATTTAAAATCAATAAAAATGAAAAGACAAATCATCACATTAGTATTAGTGTTTATCTCTATAACAAACCTAAAAGCACAGAACAAAGAAATTACTAAAGACGAAAAAGTAGAAATTACAGAAATGATTTCTAAAAATTTATTGAAAACCTATATAGACTTGGATGTCGCACAAGAAATGACTGCATTGCTAAAATCAAATATAAAGTCAAACAAATACGAGACTATTACAAATCCAGACAACTTTGCTGAAATAGTGACTCAAGATTTACAAAATGTGAGTCATGATTTACATTTAAAACTAAAATACGAACCAAAAAAAATTGCACAAAGTCAACGTATTATGCCAGAAGAAATGAAAATAAAAAGAGAAAGCATAATGTCAATGAAAATGGCAGAAGTTAATTATGGTTTTACAGTGGTTAAAGTTTTAAACGGAAATATTGGCTATTTAAATTTGCGCATGTTTGCAGATACTATTTATGCAAAAGATGTAGCAACAGCTGCAATGAACTTTCTACATAATACGAATGCTATTATTATAGATTTAAGAGAAAATGGTGGAGGAGTGCCAAGCATGATTCAATTATTATCTAGTTATTTTACGGAAGCAAAACCCGTGCTGTTAAGTAATTTCTACGAGCGAGAAAAAGACCTTAAAACACAATTGTTCACCTTTGAAACTATTGATGGAAAAAGAATGACAAATAAACCTTTATATATATTAACAAGTGAAAATACATTTTCTGCTGCTGAAGCATTTACATATACTTTAAAACATTTGAATAAAGCGGTTGTTGTGGGAGAAGTAACTAGAGGAGGAGCTAACAGAACACGAACAATTAATTTAAATGATGACTTTAGTCTTTCTTTACCATATATTAAAGCAATTCATCCAGTAACAAATACAAATTGGGAAGGAAAAGGTGTGCAGCCAACTATTAAAACCACTAAAAAAGAAGCCTTTGTAAAGGCTTATATAGATGCCATTAATAAAACGGTTACCAGAAATAAGGAAAATGTATTAAATAGCATTGGTTATGCATTACTAAAAGAAAAATCAATTGATGAAGCTATTATTGTATTTCAAGAAAGCACAAAATTATACCCCCAGGAATCCAATTCATGGGATAGTTTAGGCGAAGCTTATTTTATGAATCACGATAAAGTAAACGCATTGAAATCTTATAGAAGAGCCTTAGAATTAGATCCAGCGTCTAAATCGACTAAAGACATGATTCAGAAATTAGAAAACTTATAGTATAATGAAAAAAGGAAAAATCATAATTGTATTGCTAGTATTGTGTTTAACATATTTTGTGTATTCGCAATTATTTAAACAACCCAAGTTAGTTGAAGCAAACTATATTGAATTAAAAGAAACATTTAAGCTTCATTCTGGTGATGTTTGGGAGGTTAAGTTTGCACCAAATGATACATTAATGATTAGTGGTGGAATAGATCAAAATACTAAAATTTGGAATAGAATTACAGGAGAAACATTACATATTCTACCACATGAAATAGGATCACCAGCTGTAGATTTTAATCCAAACGGAAAACTAGCTGCAACTGGTGCTTATGATGGTAAAGTTAGACTATGGGATGTGAATTCTGGAGAACTTTTAAAAGTATTACAAGGAAATGAAGGTGTTGTTTGGTCTGTAAACTTTAGTCCGAAAGGTCAATTAATTGCTGCTGGAAGCGATGATGATAAAGTTACCGTTTGGAATGTAAATACAGGAGAAATTAAATATGAATTTAAAGAAGCAACCCATAATATTTGGGAAGTAGTTTTTAATCCCTCAGGAAACTATTTAGCAGCTTCAGGTAGTGATAATGCTATAAGAATTTATAACATGGAAACAGGTAAATTAATAAAAACTATTCTGGGTCATTCTATGGTGCCATTAGCAATGGATTTTAGTCCAAACGGAGAATTATTAGCAAGTGCAGGAGATGATAAAACCATCAAAATATGGGATACTAAAACATGGGAGTTACTGCACACTTTACAAGGTGAAAACGAAGCTCTTCATTCAGTCATATTTATTGGTAATAATAAAGTTTTAGCAGGAGGAACAGATAAAAAAATGCTAGGAGAATTATTAGAATATCATTTTGGTTTCACAGGATATACACTCCTTATCGCTGCAACGCTTTGGGATATTGAGAATGAAACAATTCTACAAACAATAACAGAACATACAGATGATATTGGTCTAGGAATGGATGTAAGTTCTGATGGAAAATTTATTGCAACACCTTCTAAAGATAGAACAGTTAATATTTGGGAACTGACTAAATTGTAAGCCTATTAAAGAATTATTATAGTAAATTTCAAAGGATACTTTTTGAATTTAAAGACGGTAAAATCTCATGCATTGTTGAATACTAGTAATTAGAACCAAACATTGAACGTGAAATATAAAAATTATAACACTTAACACTTATATTTTACGTTCCTGTACTTTTTCTTTTGACATTGAAAAGTATTTCGTTGCTTTGTTCTAGACATGCACTCATGAATGTACACACAAAATAAAAAAAACCAGCTTTCTTTATATTGGAAATGCCAGATTTCAGGTTGGAGTTTGGTTTCTATTTATTGGGCTTATGTTGTGTTTACACGAGACCATTATGGGTACTTTTTAACTTTTCTTAATTACATTCTTGATATTTTAATCGGCATAATATTAACGCATGGCTATCGATTCATTGCTTTGAAGTTAAAATGGAACTCACTTAGCCTGCCTCAATTATTTCGAAAAATTCTACCCTCAATAATCCTTTTAGCAGTATTATACATGTTGGTTGTAAACATAAAATGGTATTTCTTTTGGCAATTTATAGGGGGCAAAGAAATTGATTTATGGAATTCACTAACATATTGGGATCCGGTACTTCTCACAGGTTTGAGATTAATGTCTATATGGATTTTGGCCTATCATTTATATCACTATTACCAAAATAAAATTGAAACTACCCAGCAAAACGCTGAGCTTTTAGTAATTGCAAAGCAAGCTCAACTAGATAATTTATCAGCTCAATTAAATCCACATTTTTTATTTAACTCTTTAAATTCTATCAAATCTTTAGTCATAGAAAACCCGGAAACCGCAAGAAGAGCTATCGATTTATTATCAGATTTATTACGATCGTCTTTGTATGAAAAAGACAAAGATTTGATTACAATAAAAGATGAATTAGCTTTAGTAAAGGATTATATAGAATTGGAAAAACTACGTTTTGAAGAACGTTTACAGTTAGAAGTTACAGTTGATAAATCACTTGAGACTTTTAAAATTCCAACATTAAGCATTCAATTATTAGTCGAAAATGCCATTAAACACGGCGTTGATTCAAAGATTGAAGGTGGAATTGTTTCTATAACCATTAAAAATGAGGGAGGTTTTGTTTCTATACAAGTGCTTAATCCAGGGAGATTATCTTTAAACAAGACAAGCAAGGGGCTTGGGTTAAAAAACCTTCATGAAAGATTAAAAATTCAATATAATAGTAAGGCATCATTTAAATTGGTAGCCCTAAACAATGATATAGTTGAAGCAAAAATTCTAATACCATTTACTGCTAATGAAAACATTTAAAACAATCATCATTGATGATGAACGTTTGGCTCGAGAAGAAGTAAAACGTGCTTTGAAAGGGTATCCAGAGTTCGAAATTATTGGAGAAGCAAGTCATGTAGATGAAGCTAAGGAGATGATTGAAAGTGCTTTGCCTGATATATTATTTCTAGACATTCATATGCCGGGGAAATCTGGATTTGATTTGTTAGAAGAGCTCACAACAGTGCCAGAAGTTGTTTTTACCACGGCTTACGATCAATATGCCGTAAAAGCATTTGAATTGAATGCCTTAGATTATTTAGTAAAGCCTTTACGAGAAGAACGTTTTGCAAAAACGATTGAAAAAGTAAAAGCGGAGTTAGTAAAAAAAGAAGAAATTAAAACGGGTGTATTACCAATGCATCGAAAAATATTTATCAAGGATGGAGAAAATTGCTACTTTATTCCCTTGTCAGACATTCATTTTATAGAGTCTTTAGATAATTATGCACGCTTGTATTTTGGTAATCAGAAAGCAATGATTAAACGCTCATTAAATCTATTGGAAGAAAAGTTAGATTCAACCGTTTTTTTTAGAACCAATAGAAGTCAAATAATCAATACGCATTACATAAAAGAGATTCACCCCTATTTTAATAATAAGCTACAAATTACTTTAACCACTGGTGAAAAGATAGAAGTATCAAGCCGACAATCAGTTAAGTTTAAAAATTGGAATAGCCTATAAGTGCATCATCGTATAAATTATTTTTACGCTCATCTGTGTTTATCTGCACTCCTGTACTTTCTCTTTTTACACTTTAAAAAAATTTATTGCTTTGTTTCATAAATAAGAAAAACCTAATTTAAAAATTACATTTATGAGACATTTTGATATAACATATTACTTGCTTAAATATATATATGCAGTCGTAGTTTCACTTTTTTATCATTTTGATAACATTACTTCAATAATGATAAATAAAATTAATTTAAATGATTATGAAATTTCACAATTCTATTCTTGTGCTAATGATACATCAACAGTTACAGAAAAGCCAACAATAAATGATTATGAAATTGGAGAACAATGGACTTGGGATTGGAGACGTTCTGTTAATGGCGAGGTTCGTGCTCAAGGGGAAGACTATCAAAAGGTTGTCAAATTTAATAATAGCTTAGGCATTTATAATGGTAATGACACCATTCAAATTAAAACTATTCTAAATGAGAAGCCTAGTAAAACACCTCGTTATGATTGGCCATTAAAGGTAGGTAAAAAGTGGACCTATGAGCAGACTTGGGAAAATAATGAAGGAACAACAGGGAAAACCAGTCAAGATGTAGAAGTAGTATCTTATGACGAGGTAATTGTAGCTGCAGGAAAATTTATGGCTTATAAAATAGAATATAAAGGTAGAATTACAAATTCAAGGGGATTTGATGGTAAATTGGAAGATATTTGGTGGTATGCATCCACTATTAAAACTTATATTAAACACACTCAAGATGATGGAGAAGGACTTTATGTTAATGAGTTAATCAGGTACACCAGTCCGAACAAAAATTAAGTATATGCCTTTTAATAAAACAACAATGAAAAAAATAGTATTCGCATTATTTTTTACCATACAGTTTGCCTCTATTGGACAAGAGCTCCTATTTAAAAAGGTAGCGCTCACCGATTCAATAGCACTGGCAAAACAAATGAAACAATTGGCATCAGCCTGTGACCAACAAAAACTATCAGCATTCGACCTATTTAAGTTTCAATTAATAAGCGGTAAGTATAAAGATGCAAATGCTACTATAGAACTGATTATCAACAATACTCCCCAAGAAGAAAGTATCTATTTGGATGTTTATCAGCAGTATCTGAAAGCAACAATTTCTTCGAACTTTACGGAAACCTTTAAGCAGTTGTATAAAAAATACCTCATGAATTCTGATGATTTTCATGTGCTAAATTTAGATGACACCTTGATTTCTAGAGATGCAACGGACTATTTTATTGCTGATTTTAATGATAGCTATAAAAATATTGAAACAGATACCATTTCTATGGAGATAGCTCAAAATTTAGTGAAGAAGTATTTTTTTAAAACAGTTTATGCAGCAACAAGAGATCTCTTTTTTAAAGAAATTAGATTAGATCACAAACGGAGATATCATATCAATGACAGCATTTTAATACCCACCAAAGATGGTGCTGAAGTTTCTGTGGTAGTGATTCAACGAAAAGGAACTATATCTACTAAAAACTCCGCCATATTAATTGCTTCTATTTATGCAGGAACCAATGAAGCAGGGGCTATGTTATCAGCCTCTAAAGGCTATGTTGGAGTAATTATGAATACCAGAGGGAAACGATTAAGTAGCGGAGAGGTAAAGCCGTTTGAATATGAAAATACGGATGTATATGAAGTAATTGATTGGATTAGCAAACAACCATGGTCCAATCAAAAAGTAGGTATGTATGGTGGTAGTTATAATGGTTTTACGCAATGGGCTTCAATGAAACACAAAGTACATCCCGCGTTAAAAACAATTGTTCCAATGGTGGCAATTGCTCCAGGAATTGATTACCCTATGGAAAATAATGTGTTGCATAATTATTCATATTCTTGGAATTTTTATGTGACGAATAATAAATATTTAGATTATAAAGCAGCACAAGATTTTAACCGTTGGAATACCTTAAAAAATAACTGGTATACATCTGGAGTAGCTTTTAATAAGTTAGATAGCTTAGATGGCCAAGTAAATAAATTATGGAATGCCTATATGCAGCACCCAAGTTATGATGATTTTTGGAAAAAGATGATTCCATATAAAGAGGAGTTTGCAAAAATTAACATACCAATTTTAACGATTACTGGATATTATGATGACTCGCAAAGAGGAGCGATGTATTACTACAATCAACATCATAAATATGTAAAGAATCCAAATCACTATTTGTTGGTGGGGCCATACGATCATTGGACGGCGCAAACCCAACCCGAAGCCTATTTGAGAAATTATAAATTGGACAAAGCAGCTTTAATTAATATAAGATATGACTTGGTCTATCAATGGTTTGATTATATCTTAAAAGGAAAAGAAAAACCAAGTATTTTAAAAGACAAAGTGAATTTTCAGGTGATGGGTACCAATAGATGGATGCATAAACCCAGTTTACAAGCAATGACGAATGATACGTTGCAATTTTATTTATGTTCTGAGAAAACAAAAGATTTTTACGCGTTGAAATCAAAACCAAATGCGGCTAAAATTGAGTTGACTGTTGATTTTAAAGACAGAAAAAGCATGACCAATACCGAGTACTATCCTTGGCCTTTAGAAAAAGAAAACATCAACTTAAAAGACGGTTTGTTATTTAAATCTAAGCCTTTAAAAGAAGACGTTATTATAAACGGATCCTTTCTAGGAAATCTTGAATTTGCCATCAATAAAAAAGATGTTGATTATTCTGTTATCTTGTATCAACTAACTCGAGAGGGTAAATATTTCCACTTAAGTTATTATATTGGTAGAGCTAGTTTTGCAAAGAATAGAGAACATAGAAATTTGCTAACTCCGAATCAAAGAACTCAAGTTTCATTCAATAATTCTAAATTAATCAGTAAAAAGTTAGAAAAGGGAAGTCGAATTATAATCGTTGTTAATGTAAACAAAAATAACAACGCACAGATTAATTATGGAACAGGAAAAGATGTGAATGTGGAAAGCATTAAAGATGCTAAAACACCTCTTAAAATAACTTTCACAGGACAAAGCAGTATTTCTTTGCCAGTTTGGAATATTACAAAATAGTTGTTAGTACATTTATCCAATTGGTAAGTTAATCTGTCCGGAAGCTATTCTAGAATTTAGTAATTATGCATTCGATTATATGATAGATAAACCTTAAATTCTATTCTAAATAATATTTAAAGTCTTACAAAATCACCTAAAATTTAATTCATATTTTTTTCATTTTACAATTTTTAAATCAACATTACCTGTTTTTTGCCCAGCTTAGACGTATTTATCAAATTTTCTAAGGAAAATTTGATATGTGAGCCATCTTATTGGATTATCTCTCTTTGCAATATTTAGAGATATTCTAAATTAGAATTTGATATTTATTTCTTAAATTGTATAAGACTTTTTTTAGACTGAAAAGACACTCAAATTCAATCTATTAAATAAAAAATAGTAAAAGATGAAACAGATTAATTTTACTTTAAATGGTAAGCCCGTTTCTTTAGAATTGCAAGGCCAAGAGTCTTTACTAACGGTGATTAGAATATATTTAGAACAAACAGGTACCAAATATGGTTGTGGTTTGGGAGAATGTGGTGCATGTACAGTATTAATCGATAATGAAGCGGTACGTTCGTGTATGATACTTGCAGAGGATATAGAAGGGAAAGAAATTATATCGATAGAAGGATTAAGTTCCGATGGAGAATTACACCCCATACAGAAAGCATTTATTTCTCATGATGCCTTGCAATGTGGTTTTTGCACTTCTGGAATGATTATGAATGCCTACGGTTTTCTGTTGCAAAACCCAAATCCAAGTAGGGAAAAAATTATAGTAGGAATGGAATCCAATTTATGCAGATGTGGTGCTTACAATCGTATTGTTGATGCTATCGAAACAGCAGGAAAAGAAATGCCTAAAAAAGTAAAATTATGAAATCAGCGATAAAAAGCGAAGCTGCATACAGCAGAAGAAGATTTATAAAAAATTTAGGTGGTGGTGTGGTGGTTGTGTTTTGTTTAGGTGAAGTGTCCTTTAGCTCCCTTTTTGCTCAAGATGGTCAGCCACTTGAAGAACTTGATTTCAATGCCTACCTACGAGTTAAAGAAGATGGAAGAATAGACTGTTTTACTGGTAAAATTGAAATGGGACAAGGAATTATTACATCATTGGCACAGGTAGTGGCAGAGGAATTGGAAGTTTCAATTTACGATGTGGATATGATTATGGGCGATACAGAATTGTGCCCTTATGATGCTGGTACTTGGGGATCTCTAACCACACGTTTTATAGATCCAGTGTTGAGAGCTGCCGCTGCAGAAGCACGGGAAGTATTATTGGATCTTGCTGCAGAACATTTTGGTATGAACAAGACGTCACTAGAGGTCATACAAGGGGTCGTTTCAGTAAAGAATGATTCCTCTAAAAAAATAACATATGCAGAATTGAGCAAAGGCAAAAAAATAGTTCGAAGTTTGACCAAGAAACCTGAATTAAAAAAAGCCAAAGATTTTAAGTTAATTGGTAAACCTATTAGAAGTCTAGATGCAGAAGCAAAAGTTACGGGAAAAGCCAAATATTCAGGAGATATCTTTTTACCTGGAATGGTACATGCAACTATTGTGCGACCAGAAGTATTTGGTTCTAAAAAAGTAAAAGTAGATGCTTCAAAATTATCTGATTTTGCTGGAGTGCAGTTGGTTGAAAAAGACGATTTAGTAGCAGTAGTACATAGTGATCCAGAAGTATCGCAACGAGCGGCTAAAAGTATTAAAATAGCATGGGAGGCTCCAATAGCTAAAGCAAACCAAGAAACCATATTTCAATATTTAGAAGATACTATTCAAGACAACAAAGTATTTGAAAGTGAAGGGAGTTTACAATTAGGGGAAGAAACATCAAAAGTTTACCGTAAAGCAACCTACCACGATGGGTATAAGGCACATGCATCTATCGAAACTCATGTGGCTACCTGTTATTTTGAAGGGGATAAAGTCACTATATGGGCTTCCACGCAAAGTCCGTTTGGTACCCGATCTTCTGTAGCGAAAGCATTGCAAATGCCTTTAGAAAAAGTACATGTGAAGCAAATATTTTTGGGCGGTGGTTTTGGTGGAAAATCAAACAGCCAACAATCTATTGAAGCGGCTACTATAGCGAAGTTATGCGGTAAACCGGTGCAGTTGGTGTGGAGTCGAAAAGAAGAGTTTATGTATGATAATTTCCGTACTGCAGCAGTCGTAAAAGTTGCAGGAGGCACAGATAACAATGGGAAATTAAAAGTTTGGGATTTTGATATTTATTGTGCTGGAACGAGGGGTACAGAATTGTTTTATGCCATTCCAAATAAACGAATTAGATCATTTAATCAAGCCGGTGTACATCCGTTTGGAACAGGTGCTTGGAGAGCTCCTGGAAATAACACGACCACTTTTGCGCGAGAATCCCACATCGATGTGGTGGCACATGCAGCTGGAATGAATCCTTTAGATTTCCGATTGAACAATCTGGAAAATAAAGAAATGATTGCAACATTGCAACTGGCTGCTAAAACGTTTGGATATGACAAAGAAAAAAAACCAGGCCATGGCTATGGTATTGCTCTCGGACAAGATGCTGGCACTTTGGTGGCAATGATTGCAGAAGTATTTGTTGATAAAGAGACAGGAGAAGTACAACCTATTAGGATTGTTTGTTCACAGGATATGGGACAAGTAGTAAATCCGCATGGAGCTACCTTGCAAACCGAAGGAGGAATTACAATGGGTATAGGATATGCTTTATATGAAGAAATAGAGTTTAACGGAGGCGAAATGAAAACCACTAATTTTAATCGATATGAAATTACACGGTTTTCAAAAACACCAAAAATTGAATGTGTCTTCATCGATAAAATGGATGCCAAACCACAAGGTGGAGGTGAGCCAGCCATTATTTGTGTAGGTGCGGCAATTGCGAATGCTATTTTTGACGCTTGTGGTGCAAGGGTATATCGTATGCCAATCACACCAGAAAGAATATTGGACGCACTGTCATAAGTCTAAAGGGAACCGTTATATATCAAAACAAGCTTCCTATTTATTTCTAAACAAAAATAATAGATCCTACAGGAGTAGATCCCTAGCTTTTTATTTTGTAATGATTAGAATGATTAGTGTAAAAATTTGTTTTTAATGTGGCTCAAACGTTGTTAGCCTTTGTATGTCTTAAATATTAATCTCTTTCCGTTATTATGATTTAGAGATAAGATTATTTTAAAACATCCGTCACTTTTCCATATAAACGAAGAAACCACCAGAGGCAAACTGTCCATTCCTGACTCTAACTACCAATTGATTCTTTCCTTTTTTAAGGAAAATGTTCTTTTGCCGGCCTTTATGTTGAGGATTTTTCCAGAAATCATACCAGGCATTCCAATCATTATCTTTTGAAATATAGCCATCCCTATAAACTCTTCCTGAATCTTTTCCATTCAAATAGAGTGCCAACTCATCTGTTGTTGTAAAGTGCAATGTCACAGTTTTATCTTTTTCAGCATCTAAAAATGTACGAAAATAAGCAACCGTGTTTTCTCCTTGATATTCAGTTATTCTACCCGTAATTAATGCGCCTCTTGCATCTGTTTTAAAATTTTCCCAAGTAATGCTTTCCCCATTTATATCCAATGAAACATCATCATCATCATTTACAGCTTGTTCAATTACCAAATTAGGCTTTGTTAAAGGTCCAAACGCTTCCCATTTTGTTATTAATGAATCTGGTTCATATCTAATAGCAGGAACATTTTGTCCCTTATAATTAAACTGTTTAATTGATGTTACTTTGATATCGTCAATCCATACTCCTCCGCCAGTAACTCTCGGCTGAAACCCTATTTTACCTGATTTTAGTTCAAAGAGATCAAAGGTTATTTTAGGCCTTTTCATATCATTAATGTATAAATGACAGGTTTCGTTGATGACTTCCATTTTAAACGTATGCCATTTCCCAATTTTAATAGCCTGATCTTCTTTTAGATTTATTTTATACTCTTCGTATAAAAGTCGAGAAACATTCCCATCTCTCCAAGGATTTGCTCTTATATAACTTCCATTTCCTTTGACGTACAAAAGACCAAAGTCTTCCCTTTTAGTTGTTTTTTTATAATTATAAATAAAGCCCAAATAGTTATGCTCATTTTTAGGAAATAGCATTTTTCCTTCTACTCTTAATGCACCCCATTGATTGGAATTCTTGATTAAAGCCGAAACATTACTATTAGGTGTCAATGCAAGAACCTTTCCCTGATTAGGATCTTGAGAATCAATTATTTTTACCGATGTAGAATTATTTAATTCCCAGCCTGAAAGATTTCCTTCAGAATTATCTTTAAACATTATTTGAGCAGAGCAAATTATCGGTAAAAATACAATTACTATAAGGGTTCTAGCTTTTAATATCGTCATGTTTTTCTATTCAATTTTAATACGGTTGAATTCAAGTTAACGGTTTAGTAAATGAGGCGTTGTAACCTGAAGGATGCTATGATTTCGTATACATTGTTATAAAGCGTATCATTCCAGTTTTGCAATTAAACCCCAACCGTTTGCTTTATCTATAACAACACAGTGAATTTTATTTGCTCCTTTTTCAAGCGGCAGGTATAATTTATTAGTATTAATGTCAATATGCCCCATGTATTGTATACCTTTGGCTCTAAAGGCATTATTACCTTTAAAAATCGCTTTGCCGTTTAAATAGACAATTATTCTGTCACTATAATCAAACGAAAAAAGTTTTGTTTCGTTATTGCTGGTATATACTGTTGTAGATGCAACAATATAGTCCTCTACATTCTGTTCAAAGTTACCAGAAGAAGACTTTTTTATGTATTTTGAAATAGGTAAAAGACCTGACGCTTCAGTTTCAACCGTGATGTATTCTTCCTTTAAAAAGTTTTCAAAATGTAACTCTTCTGATTTGTAAGGTTTTGATTTCGTGATTTCCCATTTCTTTATAATAGTAGAATCAATAGGAATATTGCTATCTTTTTTGGTGTTTTCCACTGCATCCTTGGGCGTAAATCTAAAGTTTGAAAACCTATTTGAGAACAAAGTAAAAAGTCCAATTTCTCCACTATTTTGGTCCGTTCTTAGTTTGTCTATAGTCATGATTTTTTCATCGTTTACAAAAACCTCGGCACTTTTGTTGTTTACCTCAATTCGCAAGCTATTCCATCCATTCTTTTTGAATGAAACCATTGCTTGGTATTCTCTAAATAATTGCCAATTCGACTCATTATTAAAAATGGGGGTATATTGAACTGCATCTACTTGGTTCGATTTATGAAGTCTCATATATACCTCTTCCATATTGTTATTTTGCTTTCTGAAAGTAATACCTGCAAAACTTCTGTTTGAGTTGGCGTACACATCTACTTCAATGGTTCCGTTTGTAAATTTATGATTTTTCACTGTGACCCTTCCACCATTTAGAAGTAGGGTTTCCCTATTATCAAATCTTTGAAATATAGCTTCTGGTGAAACATTCCATTTAGAAGCGACCATGTCGATTTTTGTTTCGGAACTTTGAGCGATAGATAGTTGAAAACTTAATACAGCAATGATCGAATAAATAGTTTTTGTCATGATTTTGAGTTTTTATTCATTTACAAAAAAAACGATTTAATAACTTTATTATCGTATCACTTTATCAATAATTAATATCATTTTGGTAAATTTCCCTGTACTTGGAAGGGTTGACTCCTTCCATTTTTATAAAAAACCTTGTCAAATTATTAGGTTCACTGAAATTTAAGTCATGTGCTATTTCGGATATTGTTTTATGAGAATAGCGGAGTTCCGTTTTTATCTCAAGTAGTAGTCTGTTGTTGATAATTTCTTTTGTAGTGTGTCTAGTATGCTCTTTTACTATTGCATTAAGCTGATGACGGTTTACATGTAATAAATTACAATATTCTTCTACCGAATGCGAATTGCGAATATTCAGTTCAAGTAGTTCCTTAAATTTATAAATTATTGAATTTGATTGTGTATTGGGTGAAATGTTGTACCACTTTGAATACAATCGATTAAGCTTTGATAAAGAGAAATATAGAAGAGAACGTAATATATGAGGACTATCATTTTGATAATTTTTTATCTCAGCGATAATTTCATTTAAAGCCAATTGTATGATATTGTAATCTTCATTTTCCAGTCGCAAATATTGAGGGTGTTGAGAATTATAAAAGTATTGCAGCCGGTAAGTGAACAATTTATCATCAAAGAAATCTGATAAAAAGTCATTTTGAAAAACGAGGTGAAAACCTTTAACGCCATTTAGAGGAATTTTACAACATTTTTTTTGAAAAGGACAAATGAAGAAAAAGCTGTTCTCACGAACTTCTAATAACTGTCCGTTTAATTCAATTGTTCCACTTGCTTTTTGAAAAATCATAATTTCGAAAAAATCACATGTATGCGGAGTAGGATCAAAAAAAACGTTTGGATTATTTTCAAACCTGTGCAAATCCATCAACAGTTCAAAGCCGTACTTTCTTTTTTCAAAAATAAATTTCCTCAAAGTTTAGTTTTATTTTGTCTGTTTTGTAGTTGGCCACAACTTAGGTATATAGTTACTAGGAATTATATCTTCTATATGTGTCCTAAGATAATAATTCTTTAGCTACTTAAAGGTATTTGTGGGAACTCGACTTTATACTTTTAATATTTTGGTAGAAATTGGTCTATTAATCAAACCTAAAAAGCAATAAGGTAACTGAACTATGCGCTTTTAAGTGCTATTTGAATAATGGTCAAAAACGAAAACACCTAAGAGACATAAATGTAGAATTACCGACCGATTATCAGAAAAGCTAAAGAACAACGATTAAAAAGGTGTTATCTTTACGTATAGTGAAATTATATTTTCTAACCTAATTTACCAGAATATGCTACAAAATGTTTTATTAGAACGCGAAATATACGCATCAGAAGAACATAAAATGATGCAAAAAATGATTCAAGATTTCATCAATAATGAAATTATTGATTACGTAGATCAATGGGAAAAAGATGGCATGGTGAGTCGGGAAATCTGGGAACGTGCCGGAGCATTAGGTTTACTTTGTATTGATATTCCCGAACAATATGGTGGTAGCGGTTTAGATTTTAGCTATAACGCCTTATTTATTGAAGAAATGGCAAAAGAAGGAATTAATGGTCCGGGTTTTTCATTGCATTCAGATATAGTTGCCCCTTATATCTTAAAGTATGGTACAGAAGCTCAAAAGCAAAAATATCTTCCATTAATGGCAACTGGAAAAATGATTACATCCCTTGGTATGACTGAACCAAACTGTGGCAGTGATCTTCAAGCCATCCAAACATCCGCTGTAGATAAAGGAGACTATTATTTGGTAAATGGACAAAAAACCTTTATCACTAATGGTTATATGAGTGATATGTCCATAGTAGCGGTAAAAACCAATTCTGGAACAGAAAAAGAAGGTGTGTCTTTATTGATTATGGAAAGTATCTCAGAAGGTTTTGAAAAAGGAATCCCTTTTAAAAAAATAGGAATGAAAGCTCAGGACACCTGTGAATTATTTTTTGATAATGTAAAAGTTCCGAAAGAAAATTTATTAGGAGAAGAAGGGTTAGGTTTTAAAATTATGATGAAAGAATTGCCTAGAGAACGCTTGTCAGTAGCTCTTAATGCAATTGGCGGGGCGGAAGGAGCTATAGAGAAAACTATTGAATACACATCTACAAGAACCGCCTTTAATCAACCTATTGCTGGATTTCAAAACACACAATTTAAGCTTGCCGAATGTGCTACACAATTACAAGTCCATCAGGCTTTTATAGATCGTTGTACGCAATTATTATCAGACCATAAACTAACTGCAGAAAGTGCCTCTATGGCAAAGTATTCTGCTACAGACATGCACGGCAAGGTAGTAGATGAATGCCTGCAATTATTTGGTGGTTATGGTTATATGTGGGATTTTCCAATTGCCCGTATGTATGCCGATAATAGGGTAGCCAGAATTTATGCAGGCACTAATGAGATTATGAAGTTGTTGATAGCTCGTGGGTTGTTTAAAGAATTGTTTCAACAAATGAAAGCAAAGCAAAAAAAATAATGTCATAACAAAAGATATTTGTACCTGAGCTTAAGTCAAGTCTGCTTAGCTAAACTTGTATATTTGAAGATGTTATTATTAATAATATATGGTGGAAATATTGTATATTAGTTAATCAATAGTTTCAAAATAGTTTTATTATGGTCGCAATAATTATCTTATTAGGTATTGGTTTACTCTTTGTTTTATTCCTTGTTAGTATTTTCAATCGTTTTGCTAAAAACAGGAATTTGGTAAAAGATGCTTGGAGCAATATTGATGTCGCTTTAAAACGACGCTATGATTTAATTCCTAATTTAGTTGAAACCGTTAAAGGCTATGCTAAACATGAAAAATCTACTTTTGAAGCTGTAATCAATGCCAGAAATGCAGCCATGCAAGTACCAACGGGAGATATTAATGCCCAGATAAAAGCAGAAAACCAACTGCAGCAAAGTCTACGCAGTATTTTTGCTTTAGGTGAAGCTTATCCAGATTTAAAAGCCAATACGAATTTTCTTGATTTACAGGAAAAACTAAATACCATTGAAGAAAATTTAGAACGTAGCCGTCGATATTATAACGGATCGGTACGTGAAAATAATACCTATGGAGAAAGTATCCCGGGTGTTTTGTTTGCCAATATGTTTAAATATCAACATTTCGACTTTTTTGAAGCCGATGAAACCAGCAGAGCTAATGTTAAGGTAGATTTTTCATAATGAAGCGTTTACGTCTTTTTATGCTCACACTCTTTGTTATTTGCAAAGGGTATTCTCAAGATTTTACTGTAACTAATTATAGTGTAGACATTACAATTAATGAGAAGGGATATTTCGATGTCGATGAAAATTACGATCTTAACTTTGAAACCTATAAACACGGCATTTATAGAACTATACTTACTGAATACAACCTTACCAATTCAAACGGAACACAGGAAAAAAGGAAAATAGAAATCGATCATATAAAGGTACCTAACTATAAGTTTGATGCGCCGTTCGGATTCATACAAAAGCTATCCAAAAAAATTGACATCAAAATAGGGGATAAGAACAGAACCTTAATTGGGCCACAACATTATGAAATTAAATACCGTGTTAATAATGCCTTTCTTTTTGAACAATCTCAAATTCGTTTTTATTGGAATATAAAACCAGACGGATGGACTGCAAATTTTCATAAAGTCAGCTTTAAAATTGAGGTGCCTGATAACGTACAACTTAGTAAAGAAAACTGTTTTGTATATTCTGGCGATGCCGATAATACAAATATCAGCACTGACTTTGATTTTCATTTTGAAAATAATGTATTGATTGGTACCAGTAAGAACGACTTTGTATCTTACCCCGGTCAAAGTGTGACGGTTTTAATAAACTTGCCTTTAAATTCTATAAGTGAAATAAAACCTCTGTGGCCTTTTTGGGATCAATATGGATGGGTGTTTTTAATTGGGGCCCTGATAGCTTCGTTTTACGCTGTATGGGATAAATATGGTAAGGATCAAAGAGTCATAGCCACTACAAGTTATTATGCGCCAAATAATATAGATCCTGCAATGGCTGGTTTTTTAATTAATGATATGGAAGATACATCTGATCTAATTTCTTTAATACCTTATTGGGGTTCAAAAGGCTATATAAGAATAGAGGAGATTAAAAAGAAATGGCTTTTTGGTGCAAAGGACACAAAAATTATTAAGCTAAAACCGTTGCCTGATGATTCTCCTTCGTATGAATTGAAAATATTTAATGGCCTTTTTGCTAATAATTCAAGTGCCCAAAATGAAGAAGTTTTGGTAAGTAGCCTTAAAGATACATTTTATACCACTATGGCAAGTGCTGCCAAACTTTTAAAAGAAAATGCTCAGTCTTATTATGAGGCTAAATCTAAAAAAGTACAAACCATAACTTATGTTGTATTAATGCTATTAACCATACTATTAACCTTTGTCTCTTTGACTTTTTGGGGATTAATAGCTGCAATTGTTTCATTTGTTTCCTGTGTTATATTACTGTTTGTAAATTTCTATATGATAAAAAAGAATGCTGTTGGCAATCAATTAATGTCAGAATTAAAGGGGTTTAAACGATTCATTAAAGTTGCCGAAGAAAATAAGATAAAAATGCTATTAAAAGACGATCCCGGTTATTTTGAAAATACTATGGGTTATGCACTAGCCTTTGGTTTATTTGAAAAATGGGCCCGAAAATTTGAAGCATTAAATGTAAAGCCTCCAAATTGGTACACTTCTACTGGAAATAATGCGCTTACTATGCACAACTTCTCGCGTTCATTTTCAAACACCATTGAAGGAACACAATCTAATATGGTAAGTTCTCCAAAAAGTAGCGGCGGTTCTGGTGGTGGTTCATCTGGCGGTGGCTTTGGCGGTGGCGGTGGTGGTAGCTGGTAAACTTGATTTATGGGACAATAGAATTAAAAAACATACGATTAAAATGATAATGGAGTGTACTTTATTGAATATTTTAAATTCAAAATATTTAATGATGAAGTGTTTTTTTAAATTCCGATTAATAGTTGACTAAAACAGAATACAAAAAACTTCAACTACTATTTAAATCAAATAGCGAAGAAAAATCTATATGTTACATAAAAGAAATCACCGTTAAACCGAGCCTGATATAAATTCTAAAAAACTACAATATTGATACATTAATTGACTCTGCTAATGTGACTGAGAGCTATGTCGGACTCATGCATTTTATTAGAGTACACTCTTTTAGCACCTTGAATAGTTAGATACATTTTATTTCCTGATTCAGAACTTTTATTAAAGAAAATTACTAAAGTGCCTTGCTTTTCTATGTCTCCACGAACATGATATGTGTTCTCCAAAACATCTTTCATGATAAGATATTTACCTAACTCCGATTCATCTTCTCCAATAGAAAATAATTTCATAGCATTAATGTCACCTTCTGTATTTTGGAATTTGATTTCTAATTCTTTATAAAAATCATCAAAACTAATGGAAACGTCTTTTCCAAAGAGTACTTTTTTTAATTCTTTTCCTTGGTTATTTAGCAACCCAACATAAATGCCATCAGATTGATATTCAGCGATGTATCTGTTAGATTGAGAGTGTAGGTAATTAAATGTTAAGAATAATGCAATTAGTAAAAGGTAATTTTTCATAATATCAGTTTTTCTATATAGTTGCATAGAGGGATAACACTATATGATTAATACTAAAATAGATACGTCTATTATTAAATTCTAAACGAACTGTTATAAATTCTATAGATAAACTAAAGGTGTATCTTACAGCGTTTCAGTACGTTTATGTCCGAAATGTACTTAAAATATCAAGTGGATTTATCTTAGTACTATGGTTTTCGTTCAAGTGATGAAAATAAACGATGAGTATTTTTTAGGTTTTCATTTCATCGTGAAAATGTGCATAAAAAATTAGTTGAGAGGAAGTTGGATAATGTTATATAAGAATAGCATTTAGAATGCAAATAAAAGAATTTTGCTAAGAAGATTTGATAAGTGAGCCTATTGTATTGGAGTGTGAGAAGTCGGATTAAATTGCTTTCAGCACTGCGATTGCGTACAATTTTCTATCAAGGCATCCAAAAAATTAAAGTGGGCCAAAACCTTTTCATACCAATGAAGCTCTTATTGACTATACCGCTTTGTTATCAACAGTATGAATTTTTAAGTTAATAATTTAAAGTTGTTCGATTCGAGTAAATCTAATGTGTTTTTACTAATAAATTTGCTTGTGTTTAAAGTTGTTTTTTTCCTTGGAGTTCAATTTTAGCATAAATTGGAGAATTTCCTTCTTCGTTTTGCTTATCTGTTTTAAGATAGAAAAATGTTTTAATCATAATATTACAGTTTTAAATTTTTGTAAAATTATCAGTAAAACATGAGGATTACGAGGAATTCCCAAGGATTCCATATTACATTTAGTTAACCTGTTTTTCTCAATTTCAAGGGTAACCTATAGGATAACCTAACTTTGATATATAATATGTATTTTGACTATATACCAAAACATTCTAATTACCAGCATTGAACAACAATTCGTTGATAGTCGTTTTTATTTTTTCTTCATCAGGGTTCAGTTCTGTTTGTTTTGTTTCGGTAGGAACATTTTTAGATAACTTGGAAATGTCTTTTTCTTGTTTACAACTTAAAACAGATTTACCAATTGCGATAAATGATAATATTAAATATCTAAATTTTCTATTCATAGATTGGTTTTCTTTAATTGCTGCCAACGGTTTTATACTTCTTTGTTATGTGCTGGCATTACTTTATCAAAATTCAAATTATCCTTTTCTATATTTTCTGTAAGTAGTATTATTCTCCATTTTATTCTAAAAGTTGGGTTCTATTTTGATATTATATTTTGTTAAAAGTCCAACTACAGTATCTAAAGTAAATTTTGCTCCTTTAATTTTATTGTTTTCAGGGTCAATTGTAAAGTTAGAAGAACTTCTGAAATCAGCATTTTGTAAGTCTGTATTTTTGAATATTGCATTTTGTAAATCACAATCGTCAAAAACGGATGAACTCAAATCACATTCAGTAAAATCGACTTCTTGAAGTTTGGTTTTGTTAAATGAAATTTTTGAAAGTTTTCGTTTAAAAAATGACGAATGATTTAATTGGCATTTGTTAACTTTTATTAAAAATCCAAAGTTGTTACATTTATCGAATTGTAAACCTAACATTTTACAATCTTTAAAAAGTACATTTTGAAACCCTGTTTGTAAAATATGAGCTGTACTTAAATTACAGTCATAAAATTCGCAGTCTATAAACCTAATTTTAGACAAATCAGAATTCGAGAAATTACAATTTAAAAAAGTGCATAATTCATATTCGCCTTTTTCAAGTCTATTTTCCGAAAAGTCTCTTTTTTTAAATGTTTTTTCTTCTATAAATTGTTCTGACATTTATTCTCGATGTTTTTGTCACGCTTGCACATAATGTGATTGTCTAAAGAAAGTTGCGTGTTTGTGAGCGAGGATTTTCCGAAGGAAAATAAGTAGCTAGCAAATGAGCAATTAACTTTGGTTTAGCTAAAACTAGCAATTTTTTTTATACGGCTTGTTATGCGTTCGTTTTTTATTCCTTAATTAAATGAGGCTCTATCAAATCCAACAGTGTCTCTATACAATTGAGGAGATACTTCGGCATTTTTCTTGAAAAACCTACTAAAGTAATATTCATCATTATAGCCTAGTTCAAATGCTATTTCTTTTACAGTTTTGTTAGTTAAATAGAGTTCTCTTTTAGCTTCTATAATTATACGTTCAGAAATTAAATCGGTTAGTGTTTTGTTAAAGTGCGCTTTGGTTAACTTGGTAAGAGCTTTGGGTGTTATTGCAAGCATATCAGCATATTCACTGGCAGAGTGTTTGGTTTTATAATGTGTTTCAATGTAGTTTTTTAAATTTTGAAGTATAAACGGTTCTTCAGTATCACTACTTTCTTTTTGTAGTTCAGACTGTTGTTCGGTTTTTAACCTTGAGGCAGTAATCAAAAATATCTTTAAGTAAGAAACTAACAGCTCATATTGCGCTAAAGCAGGATTTTGCATTTCAGTTTTAATTTGTTCTACTACCATATTAAAATTGGCTTGCGCTTTAGCACCTACCTCTACCAAAGGAGGATTGTAAATATTATTGAACAATACGCCATGGCAAGCAACTTCTTTATGGTGTTTATGAATACAAAAGAAATCTGGATGAAAATTTATCACCAATCCACTTAAAGGACTGTTACTTTCAAGTAAAAAAGGTTGATGAGGTGAAAACGACAGCAAGGTGTTTGATGTAAACGTATACGTATTAAAATCGGCTCTTATGATTCCGCTGCCTTGTTGTATCCAAATAAGGGAGTAATAGTTATGTTTGTCTATATGGTCAAAAGGATTGTTACGTTCAAAATAACATAGTTTGAATGCTAAATTTCCTGTTTGTGGATTTGTGAGTGTAAAACTATCTCTTTGTTCCATAATTGTTTTGCTTTTGGTTGCTAATGTATCTTTAAAATTACTCTATCTATTATTTGTTTTGCTGTGCTAATATGTGAAAGATCTTTGTAAAGCTTGCCATTTTTTCCTGAATGATGTCCATGACCTATAAGTTGCATTATTTTATACATATTGTCTTTAATGTTTTGAGGCGATACTGCTGCTGTATAAATTAAAGATGGTTGACCTACTTGACCAGAACCAGAATATATTTCATCATCAGGGAATTTATCTTTGGTGTAATAGCTATTCCAGTCATAAGATTGATTGACTTCTAGCATGACGTTATAATGTTTTAAACTATTCATGTCGCTTTTAGATTTAATGATAAAATTTCCAGTTGGCGTTGCGCCTGAAACAGCATCAAGATCTGTAGCGTTAATAAGTGGCACATATAAACCATCAGGCGCTTTTATACCGCGTTTATGAGACCAATATGGTAAAGTTTCTGGACGCCTTTTTACAGCAGATTGCCATTTGCCGTCAACGTTTTTACCAAAATCAAATGTGCTGGATGCTATCACTCTAGAAATATAAAGTGTTTCCATATAATTACCAAGACTATCTTCTAACCATATTGCAAACAAAGGATATTGAAAAGCATCACCTTTTTTTAATTCTACTTCAAAATGTTGCTGTCCATTAGCATCAGGTAGTTTTATTATTTCATACTCAAAATGTGTTTTCTCTTTACCTAGCTTTTGATTCCTTAACTGATTGCCAAAATTATATACGCCATTTAATATTGGAACATTAAAATACAGGCCAAAAGCGAGTGCTACAATAATGCTAAAAATCAATGGCGCTTGAAGTTTTTGAAAACGTGGTTTTCTATTTCCCGTGATATAGTTAAAGAGTGGTTTTTTGTTATTGATTATATGGAATACCATGGCTAATACAAACAAGAAACCAAAAACAGTATGCAAAGAAGCAAGACCTTTACTAAATGGCACGAGGTACATTGCCATTCCGGAACCTAATAAAACAACAAGTATAATAATTAATATATTTCCTATAAGCCTTCTATTCATTGTGCTGTTGGGTGTTAATTTTTATAAACGTCTGTTGCTTTCTTCAATTTTTAAATCATTTATGCTTGCGTAACGCTTTTGCATAAGCCCATTTTCGTCAAATTCCCAAAGTTCATTTCCATAGGCTCGATACCATTGGTCGTCATTGTCTTGAAATTCATACTCAAATCTTACAGCCATTCTGTTTTCTTTAAAGCCCCAAAGTTCTTTTTTTAGTTTGTAATGTCTTTCGTTATTCCATTTTTCGGTTAAAAACTCAACAATTTCTGCTCTTCCGTTAATAAATTGTGTTCTATTTCGCCATTCAGAATTTACAGTATATGCTTTGGATACTTTAACAGGATCTTTAGAGTTCCAAGAATCTTCAGCCATTTGAACTTTTAATTTTGCTGTTTCTTCATTAAATGGCGGCACTGGGTGTTTTATTTCTGTTTTCATTTCTACTAATGTTTTATTAACAACCTTTTTCATTGTGTTTTTTAAAATGAAAAAGGTTGTTTGTGTAATAATGGGTTTGCTTTAATTATCATCAGGCTTTAATAGTGGCTTTACTGCTTAATTCTTGTTGTTGAAACTTGTGGATAAAGAACCATAAAGGCACACCGTAAGCTAAATGTCTCACCATTGAAAGTATTGGTAGCATGGCACCAGCTTCTAAACCAGCAACGCCAGCACCTAAAAGCGGAAACATAAAAAACCAAACGAGTGCTATGGTTTCTGCAATTACAAATATTTGAGCTCTTAACCAATTAGGACCAATTAATGAAGGTGCTATTCCTGCATATAAAACGGCTAGTAATATACCGTTAGAGTAATGGCCAAAAACGCCATATGCTAATCCTAATCCTGTTTTTTCTCCTATTATTCCGGCAATATCCCACCATGTTCCGGTGAATAAAGTCCTGTCAAATCAAATGCTAAAGTGCCTGTAATACCAGCTATAATGGCATTTCGCCAATTAATACTATGTGTTTTCATTGTGTTTTTTTTTGAATGTAATTAAATACTTTCAGCAATTGGAAAGTCTACAGGTACTTTAGTTAAGTTGTGTAAATAGTTCATTGCTGTTTTATCACTTACCTGAAGTATAACATCTACAAGATTTTCTTTGGTGTAACCTTGAGCAAAGAAATCAGCAACACTTTCATTACTAGCGTTTCCTCTGTTTTCAGTGATATCAGCTGCTAATTGCACTAAAGCGTTTAGTTTAGCATTATCACTTGTTCCTTTTCTAATATCAAGTAATTGTTCGTCGCTAAATCCATTCATTTTACCAAGTACTAAATGAGCACTTTGGCAATACACACATTCGTTTACCTGACTTACAATAAGGTTTACAGCTTCTTTTTCTTTGTTGTTTAAAGACGTTTTAGCGTTTTGGTAGTCTAAAAAGCGTTTTAAACCATTGTCAGAATATGCTATTGTAGCATAAAGATTTGGGACAAAGCCTAGAGCTTTGTTTAAATTGTCAAAAATTTCTTGATTGTTTTGTGATACTTCTTCTCGTGTAGGAACTTTAAATTCCGTTGCAGTTAAATTTTCCATTTTTTTATATTTTAAATTGTTTGTCATTATTGACTCTGCAAATTTGAAGAAGAAAGCAATATGTTAAAATGGACAATTTTCGTTAATGGATGGATGATTTTCTTGAAGAGGATTAAATGACGCATAACGTGATTGTATAAGAATAGTGCGGTTTTTTGTGCGAGAATTTTCCTTCGGAAAATCAGAAGCAAGCAAAACGCACTAACCTTTGATTAAGCACTAAACTAAACATTATTTTTATACGGCTTGTTGTGGTGTCGTATTTTTATTCATTAAACTCTTTCGGATATTCAACCATTCCATTTACTCCTTTCAGTCCATTTTCTACTAATTCAATTACCATACAATTCTCTTTCGGAACTTCAAATGGCAATTCTATTCCGTACTTATCCACTTGTTCATATCCGAATTTTGGATAGTATTTTTCGTGTCCTAAAAGAACGATTGATTTGTACCCTAATTCTTTTGCCTTTTTGTGCGATTCAAGTATTAGTTTGCCACCAATTCCTTTTCCTTGAAATTCAGGTAATACAGAAACAGGTGCCAACGCCAATGAATCGAATTCAGTAGACTCATTCTTGATTTTAAGTTTCGTCAATAGAATATGTCCAACTACATTTCCATCAATTTCTGCTACTATTGATAGTTGAGGAATGAAAGCGTCCGATTTTCTTAATCGTTCGACTAAAAACTGTTCAGTGTGGTCTGCAAATTCAGCGTTTTTAAAAGCACTTTCAATTACGTTGAAGACTTCTTTGTAGTCGTTTCTAGTTTCTTGACGTATTATCATTTCCGTTTTTATATGCACCACAACGGTTTCGGCTCGTATGTTTACAAAGCCTTAATTAATTAGCTTAAAAATAGTAAATTTATGACTAATAATACAAGCAAAATAGAAGGGATAGAGAGGTCTCGGCTATGGTTTCGTTGCGGAATGGTTCGGCAGAACTATTTCGCCGTAAACCAAAGTTAGCAAATACGCTGGAATTTCCGAGAGGAAATTCCGCCGCAATTAACTGTAGGCGTTGTTAGCCTTTCGTTATTTTATTTCATTTTCAATCAACTCAATAATAGATTCCAAATCCTTCATTAACGGTTCGTAATGTGCTTTTTCCATTGCGTTAGTTGTTAGAATAAACATCAAGATATTATTTTCGAACTTTCTTGATTTTAATAGATCCAGATTGCTAACACTTTGCTCCATTTTTTGTAAACCTATTTCTTGGCTTATACCGGTTAGGTCAAATATGGTTCTTAAACTGTTTTCATTTGTTCTAAAAATATCAAGAACTTTTTCTCTTTGAATTCCAAGTTCGCTTTCCTGCTTTGAGACATCTTCTATAGTTGAAATCCAATTTGTTAATTTTATTCTTAAGGTCGTATTTGAAATATCTTTTAAACTTCCAGAGCTTATCATTTCGCTTAAAAGTGAGTTGTTAGGATTAAAAGAAATATCAGAGGAAAATGTATTGAGCAATAATTCAGAAAATTGTTTTTCGGATGGTGATTCATTTTTATTAGAAATATCTTCTAATAACTTTTTTGCTCCGTAGAAATTACTCTTGTTTATTTTAATCAATTCACTTAATTTAAATTTGCTTGTTTGAAATTCTGCTTTTAAACCATTCAAATAAGTTTGCTCTTTTTTCTGAATAACTCTATTTTGATTGCTGTTATTGATGGCAAGTGCAATTAAAATTCCAATAACAACAAGAATAATCTCTCCGATTGCATAAATCAGATAATTACTGAATTTATTTTCAATCAGCATTTTTTGTCTAATTTTTCTAAAAAATTTTATCATTGGTCAATGGTTGGTCATAATGAAGGCTAACATGATTGTATAATAATAGGGCAGTTTTGTGTTCGAGGATTTTCCGAAGGAAAATCAGAAGCTAGCAAAACGCACTAACCTTTGATTAAGCATTAAATTACGCATTATTTTTATACGTCTTTGTTGTACCACGTATTTATTTAGTTTTTAGTCTCAATTTCATTAAAAAACTTAATTAATTTTTCTACCGTCAAACCCTGTTGTTTGGTTAAATCAATTTCGGCAGTATTGTCCGTTAACAATTTCCCTAAATACCCAAATTGAGAATGATTTCCACCTTTAATTTCTATTAAGTTGGTGTTTTTTGGCAACTTATTTTTATTTTCCATCACTTCTGAAACACTCGCTAATCCGTCCAATTCTCCGTAAAGTTTTATAGTAGGCAAAATTCTGTTCGATAAATCAAAATCTCTCGGATGAGAAGTTCCTAATAAGAAAAGTCCCTGCATCAAATCGGGATTTTCATAAACGAATTGAGATGCCATTTTTGCTCCTTGTGAATGTCCGCCAATTATATATTTTCCATTTTTTAGGTCGAACATAGTCTCAATTTTTTTATAATCCCATTGAGGCATTCTCCAATTCATTTTTATAAGGTGACAGGTAAATCCATTTTCGGCAATTTTTCGGCAAAGTGGTGCATATGCCTTTGGGTCCGTCAACCCTCCTTGAAAGAATATAATTTCGTTTTGATTTTTTGAATTATTTGCTAAAAACATAATTTCATCATTCGAATTTTCTACGTATACTTTATTGTCGTTTTTAAAAGTGTCTTCTGGTAAATTCCGTGATTGATAAGTTGTCCATTGCCAAATGAAAAATATAGTAACTAGGCTAAACCAAATTAACCTGAAGATATTTCGCTTTTTTATTTTCATAAGTTTACATTAACAAAGCCATTCCTATACCAATTAGCAATAAAGATGCAATTAATAATGTTTGCAATGATTTTGTTTTTCCTTTTTTTGAAAGCCAAATTCCTAACATAATTTCGTTTTTTTTGATTAGTATTCCTTTTTTTATATGTGGCACAACGGCAGTATGTCTCAAAACTACCAATTGGAATTTAAAAATAGATTAAAAAGTGAAATACCCTAGGTTTTGAGAAAGTCTGACGGTCTTGTGTATGAAACGTAGCGCATAAATAAACGCTAACTTTTCGGATTTAGCACGAGCCGAATTTTTAATTTTTATGTTTAATTTTCTTTTCTAAATATAACCAAATTAAAAATTTAGCGTACTTGATAAATATACAAAAACTTTTCGGAAAGCCTTTAATAGATATGTTTTTTACACTGTGTTATCATTAGTTATTTATCATTTCTTCAGCATTAGTGTTTTTCGGGTTTAGTTCTAAAGATTTCTGATAGTTAGTTTTTGATAATTCAAACTGATTATTTAAAAAATAACTTTCCGCTAAACTATCATATGCATTCGCAGAATTTGGATGTTCTTGAATATTTAATTCAAAAATTTTAATGGCATAGTCGATGTTCTTTTATTGGATAGGGCGGACAAATTGAGCCACCCTCGGCGGGTCAAACTGAGCATAGTAAACTAAGTGCTCAAAATCGATTCATTTGTGGTTAAATTTACTGTTATTTTTTTAATTTTTTACGCATCGATTCTCCTTTAATATCGATACGGTGAGCTGTATGAACAAGCCGATCCAAAATAGCATCAGCAATAGTTTGTTCTCCTATGAGTTGATGCCAGGTCTCTACCGGTAATTGCGAGGCAATAATGGTGCTGTGTTTACCATGCCTGTCCTCAATGATTTCCATTAAGGTATGTCGATTAATAGTATCCAGTACTTTAAGTCCAAAGTCGTCCAAGATCAAAAGATCTTGTTTTTCCAGTTTACTAATCAGTTTTAAATAGGAACCATCCGCCTTAGAGGTTTTTAATACACTTTTTGATGTTTTGTAGAAACTAAAAAGTCCCGTAAACATAGTGTTTACAGGACTTTGGTGGAAATTGAATAAATTTAAGCGGAGAAAGAGGGATTCGAACCCCCGGAGGTGTGACCCTCAACAGTTTTCAAGACTGCCGCATTCGACCACTCTGCCATTTCTCCTGTAGTGTCTCTTCAGGTTTGTCCTGATTGCGGGTGCAAATATAGAAACCTTTTTTGTATCTAAAAAACCTTTTTTCTTTTTTTTATTTTCTTCTTTTAAATTCATTTTTAGACTGTATTTTTGTAATATGGAACATTGGTATTACTATGTGCTTTTAGTGGTAGTAGGCATTGTAGTCGGAATTATTAATACCATGAGTGGTGGTGGGTCTTTACTAACGCTTCCGGTACTCATTTTTATTGGTTTGCCTTCCAATGTTGCTAATGGCACCAACCGAATTGCGATTGTTATACAATCTATTTTTAATATTGCAGGATATCAAAGCAAGAAGGCTATTGATAAGTCTTGGTTTCCCATTTATTTGTCCATTTCAGCGACTATAGGTGCAATTATTGGCGCTAAATTGGCCATTGATATAAAGGGAGAGTTGTTTAATAAAATATTAGCGGTTGTTATGGTGACGGTTGTTGGATTTATGGTTTTTAGACCTAAACAGAATTTTTCTCAATTGGCTGATAGGATTACGGGCAAGTATTTAAAATATAGTGTCATTGCTTTTTTCTTTATTGGTATTTATGGCGGATTTATTCAAGCGGGCACAGGTATATTTATTTTATTATTATTGTCTTCAATAAATCATTTAACCTTAATTAAATCGAATATTATAAAAGTAATTGTTATGTTTATTTATACATTGGCAGCACTTTTTATGTTTGGAATGAATTTAAAGTTAGACTGGATTGCTGGATTAACATTAGCATCAGGGCAAGCAGTAGGTGGTTGGTTTACCAGCAGATGGTCCGTAAATAAAGGGGATGGCATTGTAAAAGTATTTTTAGTAATCATGGTTATTGGTATGGCCATAAAATTATGGTTCTTTTAAAAAAATAGTATGGGTAAAATTATAGAGCATTTAAATTGGCGTTATGCCACAAAAAAGTTTGATTCATCAAAAAAACTTTCAAAAAATAAAATTGATATTATAAAAGAGGCTTTTAATCTCACGGCGACGTCTTTCGGGCTTCAAACAATAAGTTTGGTAATCGTCTCGAATGATGATTTGAAAGCGTCTTTGGTTCCTCATGCTTACTATCAGAATCAAGTGTCAGAAGCTTCACACTTATTGGTAATTTGTATTCAGGATGATATTTCAGATTCCGATGTAAATTTGTATTTTGATTCGGTAAAAAACATCAGAAATACTCCAGAAAACATTTTAAATCCATTCAGAAAAAATTTATTAAAAACAATGCAAGGTAAATCTGTTGAAAATCGTCAGTTATGGTCTAAAAATCAAGCCTATATTGCGCTTGGAAATTTAATGACTGTCTGTGCTGTTGAAGGTATCGATTCTTGTCCTATGGAAGGGTTTATTCCAGAAAAGTATGATGAAGTTTTAGAATTGAATAAAAAGGGACTTAAATCGGTGTTACTTTTACCTATTGGATATCGCGCAGACGACGATATGTTTGCGACCTTAAAAAAGGTTAGAAAACCGTTAAACGAAACAATTATAGAAATTAAATAATATTATGCCAGGATTTGAATTATTTGGAGAAACAGAACGTAATGAAGTAAATGATGTATTAAAAAGTGGCGTATTAATGCGTTATGGTTTTGACGGTATGCGGAATGGCCATTGGAAGGCAAAGGATTTAGAAATGGAACTTCAAAATCAGTTTGAAGTAAAATATGCACAATTAGTAAGTAGTGGCACAGCAGCGGTATCCATGTCTTTAGCTATAGCTGGAGTTGGAGCGGGCAATGAGGTAATTATGCCATGCTTTACGTTTGTTGCCAGTTTTGAAGCTATTATGATGCTGGGAGCTATTCCAATATTAGTTGATATTGATGACACGTTAACTTTAGATATAGAAGAAGTTAAAAAAGCGATTACCCCAAAAACCAAGGCTATTATGCCGGTGCATATGTGTGGTAGTATGGCAAATTTACAAGCGTTAAAAACTATTTGTGATGACCATAATCTCGTGTTAGTTGAAGATGCTTGTCAGGCTATCGGAGGAACATATCAAGGGAAAGCCTTAGGAAGTTATGGCGATGTTGGTAGCTTTTCTTTCGATTTTGTAAAAACAATTACCTGTGGTGAGGGTGGTGCTATTATTACCAATAATGATAAATATGCTCAATTTGCTGATCATTATTCAGATCACGGGCACGATCATGTAGGGAACGATAGGGGTGCAGAAACACATCCGTTTTTAGGATATAATTTTAGGATATCAGAACTTAATGCAGCTGTTGGTTTAGCGCAAGTGAGACGATTAAATGATTTTATTGCTATTCAAAAAAAGCATTATACCATTTTAAGGGATGCTTTATCTGATATTCCAGAGGTTGTATTTAGAACCGTTCCAGAAGGAGGTGAAGAAAACTATTCGTTTTTAAATTTCTTTTTACCAAATTTAGAGGTGACCCAAGTCGTATCAAAGGCTTTTAAAGAAGAAGGTATAGATGGATGCTTTCATTATTATAATAACAATTGGCACTATATTAAAGAATGGAATCATCTAAAAAATTTGAAAACACTTTATCCAGTTTCAGAAGAAATGAAAAAAGGTTTAGAGTATCTAAAAACTAAATCTTTTGAAAAGTCTGATTATTATATAGGTCGTAACTTATCTTGTTTAATAAAACTTTCATGGACAGAAGCAGAAGTCAAGGAAAGAGCAGATAAAATGGTGAACGTAATAAAAACTGTATTAAATTCTTAATAATTCACATAATCAACAATTTCTAACCCATAACCAATTAAACCAATACGCCTGGTTTGTTTAGAATTTGTAATTAATCGTAATTTATGGATGTTAAGATCGTGAAGTATTTGTGCTCCAATTCCAAAATCTCTAGTATCCATATTAATTCTCGGTGCTTTAGATATTGTGTTGGAGATTTGATTTTGTCTTAAAAAATCCAATCGGTTTAGTATATCCATAGATTGTGATTCTTGATTTATAAAGATAATAGCGCCTTTGCCTTCATCATTAATCACTTTAAACATCGCATCAAGTTGTTCGTCAACGTCATTGGTAAGTGTTCCCAAAATATCATTGTTAACTAAAGTTGAATTTATTCGTGTAAGAACAGATTCACTATCTTTCCATTGTCCTTTGGTAAGCGCTATATGAATTTGGTCATTAGTTGTTTGCTTATAAGCTCTCAATCTAAAACTTCCAAAGCGCGTTTCAATTTGAAAATCTTGTTTTTTCTCAATTAAAGAATCGTGTTGCATTCTGTACGCGATTAAATCTTCAATAGAAACAATTTTAAGATCCAGCTTTTTAGCAACTTCAACAAGTTCAGGAAGTCTAGCCATGGTGCCGTCTTCATTCATGATTTCAACAATAACACCAGCAGGTTTTAAACCCGCTAATCTTGCAAAATCAATAGCAGCTTCTGTATGCCCTGTTCGTCTTAAAACTCCTCCTTCTTTGGCTACTAATGGGAAGATATGACCTGGACGAGATAGTTCAAATGGTTTTGTATTAGGGTTAATAAGAGCTTTTACAGTTTCAGCTCTATCGCTAGCAGAAATACCTGTGGTAACACTACCTCCTCTTAAATCTACAGATACAGTAAAAGCTGTTTCCATATGGTCGGTATTATTACTCACCATCATATTAAGATTCAACTCTTCACATCTGTTTTCTGTTAAGGGAACACAAATAAGCCCTCTACCGTGGGTTGCCATAAAGTTTATCATTTGTGGTGTTACTTTATCAGCAGCAGCTACAAAATCGCCTTCATTCTCTCTATTTTCATCATCTACAACAATAATAACTTTACCATTTCTAATGTCACTAATAGCTTCATGAATGGTATTAAGTTTAAATTGTTTTTTTTGAGTTGGTGTTTTCATTTCTGTTATCATGATGCAAAGATATTGCTTATTTTATACTATCGATACAATTTTGTTTTAAGTCATCGCTAATTTTTCTTTTTAAAAGAAAATAGGATAGAAAATATATGGGCAAACCTAGTATGATTAATATTACGTTCGGTTTTCTTTTTGGCTTTTTAATGGTATTGTAAAATGAGGATATATTGAGGTAGCCTTTTATGTAATATATGACATATAAAAATAGAGAGATAATCCCAATTTGTACAGATGCAGAAGCTAAAGATGGTAGTTTATTATTTTTAAGAACAAAAAATAAAATAATTAGAATAGCTCCAATAGAATAAAGGATTATTGAGAATTTTGAATGATCAATAAAATCGTCGCTAATTTTTTTTGAATTAACATACTCTTCTTTTATTTCAATATGTTCTTTGCGAATAGCTTCTAAATCTAAACCTCTAAAGTTTAAAATTTTAATTGCTTCGTATTTTATTTCTGAAGTATGACCCAGTTCTTCATAATTTTTTATGACTTCAAATAGTTTGTCGTTTGTAAATGATATTAAAAACTTGTAATCTAAAGCTTCTTTATCTTTAATACCAAATAATTTTTTAATGGGTTCAACAAAGTTACCAAAGCCAAATAACCCTTTGTCTTCAGTAGCTCTTTTAGTTAGAAAAAAGCCCAGGGGTAGCATGATTAATGTTGAAAACCAGGTTGCTATTACAGGATTTAAACCGCCACTTTTCGCACTATTTGTCGCAAAAATACCTATAAAGTGATACGTTAAAAATAGTAAAATAGCAATAACCATAGGCAATCCAATACCTCCTTTTCGTATTAAGGCGCCAAGAGGAGCACCAACAAAAAATAAAATAATACAAGCAAAACCTAAGGCAAGCTTTTCGTGTAATGCGATGATGTGTTTATTAAAATTACTTTCTGACAGTTTAAAGGTGTTTTCCCTTCTCGTGATGTCTAAATTTGAACTTTTAATAGAATTTGTTGCAATTCGTAATATTTGAGATTTATTTTGAGTTTCAAAAAGATCTAAAATATTTCCGAAATACATAGAATCATTTTTTGTAGTATCAACTTCTTTTAATATCGGCTTGTTTGACTTTTGTTTTAATGAAGGGGTTATACTGCGGTTATACAATCTTTCAGAAAAATCCTTGTATTCTTTATCATATTGTTGCGATAATGAATCAAGTGTGTAATTCAAATCGCTAATATTAAGCATGTTGTACTTATTTGTGATAGACTTATCATCTAAATCATCTTCATTATTAAGAGACGATATATCAATGTTAATTATATATTTGTCAAATTTACTTTTTGCAAAAGGTACTTTTTTCCTTGCAGCGATACTTTTTGGGTGCATATCACTATAATAATTACCATCAAAAAGTACAAGTTTCATAACGCTTGAGGTATCGGCTGAAATAAGTTCACCTGTTTTTGATTTGATGGTTGTTGCATTGATTAGGCCATCATCTCCTTTGATATGAATAATGACATCTTTTAGGTTAATTGTGTGAATAGCAATATTATTAACATAACGATCTGGACTCTCACTTTTATCATTAAATTTAATATTGTAGTTTGTTTTGGGTATTTTATTGAATTGGTCTTTAGCAAGTAACATAGCAGGTTTTTTTTTGGCTATATTGGTTCTTAGGTTAAACGAGTTGTACTCCGCCCAAGGAATGACATTATTAGAAAAGAAAAATATCATAATTCCTAAAATAACAATAAAAATACTTAATCCAGACATGGCTCTCATTAGTGAGATTCCTGTGGATTTCATGGCAGCAAATTCATAGTTTTCAGCAAAATCTCCAAATACCATTATTGATGATAACAAAATGGTTAGAGGTAATACCAACGGAATAAGCTTTGGCATGAAATAAATTAAGAATTTAAAAATGATCATAATATCCAAGTCCTTTCCAGCTAGTTCACGTATGTATAGCCAAATGGTCTGTAATACAAAAATCAGCATGAGTATTAAAAACACGCTGATAAAAGTTTTAAGGTAGGAGGTTAGTATGTAACGGTCTAATATTTTCAAGTGCTACCTAATCTAGTTTATTTATGTAATAATCTTTGTATTTAGCAGCGTCAAAGTTAAATAAGGTTTTTGATAAAGGCTCATTTGTTTTAAAAGAATTCACAGTAAGCGTTGTTTTAGTGCCGTTTTTTCCTATTTGAATCAAATTATAGATATGCTTTGTTTGCGAATCTATTCCTAGTAGAATATATTTTATATCGGAATTAGAATCAATGGGAATTAATTTTACATATTGAATTTTTCTTCCTTTCACATCTTGAATGATATCCATACTACTTGTATACCCATTTTCATAAAAAGACAACATTTTACTCGGCGCTACAATATCGTCATCGTCGTCGTGTTTTGTTGAAATGGTGACTTCTTCATCTTCAGGACTTATGTTATAAAGAGTTTTTCCATCAAATATACGTGTTATACCAAGAATGTTTAACTTATATTTATCTCCTTCTAAAACAACATCACCTCTTGTTTCTTGTTTTATATTTTCCTCAGTGTTTTCAAGTACATATTTAAAGTCGATAGATATATTTTCATAACTATTAACTTTATCAGAGACTTCTTTTAACAATGTTTTTCCACTTTTTTGAGCAAAACTGTTAATGCTAAGTAATACAATGAATGATACTATTAAATGCTTCATTTTTGATTTAAATTATTTTATACGTTTTCGTTTTTTAATAGATTATCTAATGATGTTAAATCTGGCACCAATACCTGTCTTGCTTTGCTACCTTCAAAAGGACCAACAATCCCAGCGGCTTCCAATTGATCAATCAATCGTCCGGCTCTATTATATCCTAATTTAAGTTTTCGTTGTAATAATGATGCAGACCCTTGTTGGGCAGTTACAATAACTTCTGCAGCTTCCCTAAATAGTTTGTCTCTTTCTGAGATATCTATATCAAGACTTGTGCCGCTTTCTTCACCAACATATTCTGGCAAAATAAATGCTTCTGGATAGGCCTTTTGAGAGCCAATAAATTCCGTTATTTTTTCAATTTCTGGTGTGTCAACAAATGCACATTGTACACGAATTAAATCGTTACCTTGTGTAAATAGCATATCACCTCGTCCAATAAGTTGATCGGCGCCAGAGCCATCTAAAATGGTTCGTGAATCTATTTTAGAAGTTACTCTAAAAGCAATTCGAGCAGGGAAATTAGCCTTAATAATACCTGTTATTACGTTAACAGATGGACGTTGTGTGGCTATGATTAAATGGATACCAATGGCACGCGCCAATTGTGCTAAACGGGCAATAGGAGTTTCTACTTCTTTACCGGCGGTCATAATCAAATCGGCAAATTCATCAATTACTAAAACTATGTATGGTAAAAATTGATGACCATCGTTTGGGTTTAGTTTTCGTGCTTTAAACTTCACATTATATTCGGCAATATTTCGGCATAATGCGTTTTTAAGTAGCTCATAGCGATTATCCATTTCAATACATAATGAATTCAATGTATTGATTACTTTGGTGTTATCTGTTATGATAGCATCCTCGCTATCCGGCAATTTTGCGAGATAATGACGTTCAATTTTATTAAAAAGTGTTAACTCTACTTTTTTAGGATCTACTAAAACAAATTTAACTTCAGCAGGATGTTTTTTATATAGAAGTGAAGTCAAAACTGCATTTAAACCCACCGATTTTCCTTGCCCTGTAGCACCAGCCATCAATAAGTGCGGCATTTTAGCAAGATCGACTACAAATGTTTCGTTACTAATTGTTTTTCCTAAGGCAACAGGTAATTGCATTTCAGAACCTTGAAACTTTTTAGAGGCAATAACAGAACGCATAGAAACAATAGTGGCATTTTTATTAGGAACTTCTATACCAATGGTTCCTTTTCCAGGAATTGGCGCAATAATACGTATTCCTAAGGCAGAAAGCGATAAAGCAATGTCATCTTCTAAATTCTTAATTTTTGAGATTCTTACACCAGCATTGGGCACAATTTCGTAAAGAGTTACAGTTGGCCCTATGGTTGCTTTAATACTTGCAATACCAATATTATAATTGTTTAAGGTTTCAACAATTTTATTTTTGTTATTTTCTAATTCCTCTTGATTTATGGTAATACCCTCAGAATCGTATTTTTTTAGTAAATCTAGATGCGGAAATTGATAGTTACCTAATTCTAAAGTAGGATCGAATAGTCCATAGTCTTCAACCAATTTATTTGCTAGATTATCCGTTTCAGAAAGTTCTTCAGCTACTTTTTCAACAATCATTTCTAAGTCATCATCTTCTTCTTCCTCCTCAACTGGTTTTATTTCTACTTTTAAATCGGTTTTTGGTTTAGATTCTTTCTTTTTGTCTTGAGAAGAGTCGTCAAGAGAAATTTCGTAAGCAGATTTGATAGCTTCAGCTTCTAAAGATAAATCGTTATCTAAAGCAATATTGTATTCTTCATTATCAGTATCAAATTCATTTTTGATGTCCTTTTTAGCCGATTTAAACAATCTTGTAAAACTATCTGTTGTAATTTTAAAACGAACAGCAAGAAAGGTAATCAAAAGAAAAAGAAGTAAAAATGACGTTCCAATTTTTCCTAAATAATCTTGTAAAAAGGTATTGCTTTCAAAACCAATGGTGCCACCAAGCGTATCATTATAAGAAGTGAAAAAACCAAAAAAAACAGATAACCAAATAATAGTTAGAATACCCCAAAACCAATGTTTTCTCAATTTAGCTTTATTAGTGTCTAAAAGAACATAAACTCCAGAAAGCATAATTAAACCTGAAAAAATAAAAGACGATATGCCGAATCCGCGCTGGATAAAAAAGTTACTTAACCACGCACCAGATTTGTTCAACCAATTGCCGGCTTTTATTTTTCTTGATGTAAAATTAGAAAGGGTACTTTGGTCTATATCTCCTGTAAAGAAAAAAGAAACAAATGCAATACAAAGTAAAATACCAAAAATGACTAAAAAACTACCCAAAATTAATTTTTGTTGGTTGGATAGTTTTAAGCTAAATGGTTTCTTTTTTTCTTTTGGAGTCTTACTAGTTCTCGTTTTCTTCTTCGCCATTAATGCGCTGTTATTTTAAACAAAAATACAAATTACTAGCATTAACGAAACTTTATTTTAAAAAATTGCAGAACTAGTTGTTTGTGAGCAATTAATAAAAATGGCATTGAGAGGATTTTATGTTTTATAATACTAAAAAAGTTTAATAATTTTTGGAATATATATGATTAAGCCAATAATAATAGCCGTAAGCGACGTTATTAAAACGGCACCAGCAGCAATATCTTTTATAAGACCAATTTTGTTATGTTTTTCTGGATGTATAAAATCGGCCATTTTTTCAATAGCTGTATTTATTCCTTCCGTGCCCATCACCAATCCTATAACAAGAAACTGAAGCATCCATTCTATATTTGAAATATTAAAATAGAAACCCATTGCTGTAACGAAAACAGAAATTGCAATTTGGATTTTAATATTTGTTTCTGTTTTTAGAAGGCAAACAACTCCTTTAAAGGCAAATCCTATACTTTTTAATCGATTGATAAAAAAGGATTCCTTTTCATTCATATGTTATCGGTACTATGCTTACGCTTACTTTAAAGCTTCTAATGCAGCAGAATAATTGGGTTCATCGACTGTTTCACTTACTTGTTCTGTATAAGTAATAACACCATTTTCGTTAATTACAACCACAGATCTTGAAAGTAATGCTTCTAAAGGCCCTGTAATAAAATCAACGCCATATGTTTTTCCAAAGCTTCCATCTTTATAATCAGATAAGCTAATAACATTGTCTAAACCTTCAGCGCCACAAAAGCGGCTATGAGCAAATGGTAAGTCTTTAGATATACAAATTACTTTAGTGTCTTTAAGTTCACTAGCTTCTTTATTAAACTGTCTTACAGATTGCGCACAAGTTCCTGTATCAATACTTGGGAAAATATTGAGTACTATTTTGCTGCCTTTAAAATTGCTTAAAGTTTTTGTGGATAAATCTGTTCCTGTTAATTTAAAATCAGGTGCAGTAGTACCAACTTTAGGTAGGTTTCCTGATGTTTCAATTGCGTTTCCTTTAAGAGTTACTGTTGCCATAATAATATATTATATAGCTGTAAAAATATGAATAAATCGCAAATGTTTTAAGTATTGACCAAACGAATATCTTTTTTTTGACTAGTTTTTGTTATTAAGGGTATTCTTTTTTAGTTAAAGTTATGATAAACTGTTATTTTGTTTAATAAATCATTATATTTGTTAAACAAAATATATAAGCTATGAAAAAAGAAAAATTATTTAAAGCAGTTCTTATTGCTTTTACTTTAGTTGCAAGCAACTCTTTGTTTGCTCAAACAAAAAACATTGTTGAAACTGCTATGACTTCACAAGATCATACGACTCTTGTTGCAGCAGTTAAAGCTGCTGACTTAGTAGGGGTATTGTCAAGTGACGGACCTTTTACTGTATTTGCACCTACCAATGAAGCATTTGCTAATCTACCAGAAGGAACATTAGATTCGTTACTAAAACCAGAAAATAAGGCTACACTGCAAGCTATTTTGAAATATCACGTAGTGTCAGGAAAATTTATGGCTGCAGATGTTATTGATTTAATTAATAAGAACGATGGAAAGGCAACCATTAAAACAGTTAATGGTGAAAGTTTAACCGCATGGATGAAAGATGGAGCTGTTTATATCAAGGACGCAAAAGGCAATTCGGCAAAAGTTACAACGGCAGATTTAGATACGACTAATGGCGTAATTCATGTTATTAATTCTGTATTATTGCCCATGTAATTGAGCAATGTAACAATTGTTTGATTAAAAAAACCTCTTCATTACGAAGAGGTTTTTGATTTTTATAACTTAAAACTTAAGTATCAATTGGTCTTATAACCCATTTCATAAAACTATATAGAATGTTATTTTTTTTATAAAATTTGATTCTATTCTTTCTTTTGATAAGTAATTCTTAACTTTAGTAATTAAGAATTAAGACACTATATATTTAAGATTATGAACGATTCAAAAAAAGGAAAATGTCCTGTAATGCACGGGGGAAACACTACTACAGAAAAGTCCGTTATGGATTGGTGGCCTAATGCATTAAATCTTGACATTTTACATCAGCACGACACAAAAACCAACCCATTAGGGAAAGGGTTTGATTATCGAGAGGAATTAAAAAAATTAGATGTTGAAGCTCTTAAAAAAGATCTTCATAATTTAATGACAGATAGCCAAGATTGGTGGCCTGCAGATTGGGGTCACTATGGCGGATTGATGATTCGTATGGCTTGGCACGCTGCAGGATCTTACAGGATTTCAGATGGACGTGGAGGCGGAGGTACAGGAAACCAACGTTTTGCACCACTTAATTCATGGCCAGATAATGTAAGTTTAGATAAAGCAAGACGATTACTTTGGCCAATCAAGAAAAAATATGGGAACAAAGTTAGTTGGGCAGATTTAATCATTTTAGCAGGAACTATTGCTTATGAAAGTATGGGCTTAAAAACCTATGGATTTGCTTTTGGACGTGAAGATATTTGGGGTCCCGAAAAAGACACCTATTGGGGGGCGGAAAAGGAATGGTTGGCTCCGAGTGACGAACGTTATGAAAATGTAGATAATCCAGAATCGATGGAAAATCCATTGGCAGCTGTACAAATGGGATTAATTTATGTAAATCCTGAAGGTGTAAATGGTAAGCCGGATCCATTGAAAACCGGAGCTCAAGTGCGTGAAACCTTTAAACGTATGGCTATGAATGATGAAGAGACTGTAGCTTTAACAGCTGGAGGTCATACGGTAGGAAAGACTCATGGTAATGGTGATGCCAGTATTTTAGGACCTGCGCCTGAATCAGCCCCAGTAGAAGAACAAGGACTTGGATGGGTAAATCCAACAAGAACTGGGAAAGGACGTGATACAGTTACCAGTGGATTAGAAGGTGCCTGGACAACACACCCTACTAAATGGGATAATGGCTTTTTTAAAATGTTGTTTAATCATGAGTGGGAATTGCGTAAAAGTCCGGCAGGTGCTTGGCAATGGGAGCCGGTAAACATTAAAGAAGAAGATAGGCCAGTAGATGTGGAAGATATGACTACACGTCATAATCCAATGATGACCGATGCAGATATGGCGATGAAAGTGGATCCTATTTATAAAGAGATTTCTTTGAAGTTCATGAATGATTTTGATGCGTTTTCTGAAGCTTTTGCACGGGCATGGTTTAAGTTAACACATCGAGATATGGGGCCAAAAGAACGCTACTTCGGGCCAGACGCACCGAAAGACAATTTAATATGGCAAGATCCAGTTCCAACTGGTAGGAAAGATTATGACATAGAAGCAGTAAAAGCAAAAATAACAAATTCTGGTTTGAGTATTTCGGAAATGGTTTCTACTGCTTGGGACAGTGCAAGAACGTTTAGAGGATCTGATTTTAGAGGAGGTGCCAATGGTGCACGAATTCGTTTAGCACCTCAAAAAGACTGGGAAGGAAATGAACCCAAAAGATTATCAAAAGTATTATCTATTCTTGAGCCCATTGCAACTAAGTTTGGAATTAGTGTTGCAGATACTATAGTTTTGGCAGGAAATATAGGAGTAGAACAAGCAGCTAAAAATGCAGGTTTCGATATTACGGTTCCCTTTGCCCCTGGTCGTGGTGATGCTACTCATGAAATGACAGATGCCGAATCTTTTGAACCACTAGAGCCTTTAGCTGATGGTTACAGAAATTGGCAGAAAAAAGATTATGTGGTAAGTTCGGAAGAATTAATGCTTGACCGCACTCAATTAATGGGACTCACAGCACCAGAAATGACGGTGTTAGTTGGAGGTATGCGTATGATGGATACCAATTATGGTGGCACAAAGCATGGCGTGTTTACAGAGAATAGGGGAGCGTTAACGAATGATTTTTTTGTAAATCTGACTGATATGAATTATAAATGGAAACCAACTGGAAATGGTCTTTATGAAATTTGTAATCGAAAAACAGGTGAAGTAAAATGGACGGCAACAAGAATAGACCTTGTGTTTGGTTCTAATTCTATTTTACGTGCATATGCCGAGGTCTATGCTCAAGACGACAGTAAAGAGAAATTTGTCAACGACTTCGTAAATGCTTGGGTGAAAGTGATGAATTCAGATAGATATGATTTAGCTTAAAAAATTCTGAGACATATATTAAAAGAAAAGCCACTTTTCAAAAACTGAAAAGTGGCTTTTTTTATATTAATTAAATATTATTTGTCTATTGATCCTAATACTCGTTTCATAAACGTATTAAGAGCTTCCTTTTTAGGAGTACCATCTTTAATCATTTTATTAACTTCAACAGCACCATATAAATTGGAAATAAGCTCGCCAATAACATCTAATTCTTCATCTTTTAATGACGGAACTTCTGTTAATGCTTCAAGAGTTTCTATAGTTTCTATAATAAAATCTTCATCGTTTTCTTCTATAAATTGAGTAAGATGTTTAATAACAGGTAATTTCATAATACGTTGTTGTTATTGCTTATAAGGTGTTTTTAAGATAAGTTTTGATTAAAAAACCCCATCAACCAATTCTTTTAAAACTTCAAATTTGTTGGTTTGAACCTGATTTACAAAAGTTCCGTTTTTAAAGGTAGCAAACGTTGGTAAATTATCAACGGTTGCCATTTTACGTGATTCTGGAAATTTTTCAGCATCAACAATTAAGAAACTTGCATCTTCATGTTCTGATGCTAACTTTTTGAATTTTGGTTTCATAATTCTGCAGTTACCACACCAGCTAGCAGCATATTGCACGACTACAACATCATTTGATGAAACTAATTCATTTAAATTATCTTGATTTAATTCTTGAAACATAATTATTATTTTTTATGGTTACGAGTTATACGATAAAGAAGCAATCTTTATGTCTTTTTAAAAGATTGCTTCATTTTACATATTCATAACAATTTTTAGTGCGTAGCTAAATATGCAGCAGTTCCTTTAGCGTTTGCAGCCATAGCATCTTTACCTTCTTCCCAGTTTGCAGGACAAACTTCACCATTTTTTTGAACGTGTGTTAAGGCGTCAATGATACGTAAAAACTCATTTACATTTCTACCAATTGGCATATTATTGATGCCTTCATGTTGAACAACACCATCTTCGTCAATAATGTAAGTAGCTCTATATGTTACATTGTCACCTTCAACAGTTACAACACCAGTTTCTTCATTGTATTGCTCATTAGTAATATCTAAAATACCTAATGTAGACGCTAAATTTCTGTTTGAATCAGCTAAGATTGGATACGTAACACCTTCAATACCACCATTATCTTTAGGGGTATTTAACCAAGCGAAGTGAACTTCTGGAGTATCACAAGATGCGCCAATTATAATTGTGTTACGTTTTTCAAACTCGCTCATTGCTGATTGAAATGCGTGCAATTCAGTTGGACAAACAAATGTGAAATCTTTTGGATACCAAAATAAGATTACTTTTTTATTGTTGTTAACAGCTTCTTCTAGAACGTTTACTTTAAAAGTATCACCCATTTCGTTCATTGCGTCAACGTTTAAATTTGGAAATTTTTTTCCTACAAATGCCATGTGTTTTTATATTTAATTGTTAATAATTTTCGACAACGCAAATATAATATACAATGCAAAATTTTAACTTATAGAAAATTTTTAATTCTTATATTATTATAGTTTTTAATTATGACAATCTGTTTTTTGGATAATTTAATTCTATTTAGAAGTGAGTTTTCTGATTTTTATATTAAAATAAGCGAAGATTAATGTCATTATCGGACTTATTAAGTTGAAAAAAGCATAGTAAACATATTCCCCAGTACCAACGCCTAATGTTTTAGATTGATAGGCGCCTCCAGTATTCCAAGGGAATAAAATAGACGTTACAGTTCCAGAATCTTCTAGAGTTCTACTTAAGTTTTCGGGAGCAAGACCTTTGTCTTTAAAGGCTTTTTGATACATTTTTCCTGGAACTACAATGGCTAAGTATTGGTCACTTGCCGTTCCGTTAAAGAAAATACATGTAAATGTTGTACTTGCAAATAGCCCAAATGTAGATTTTGCGATTTTTAATATGCTATCACTTATTTTTTGTAAGGCACCAATTTCTTGCATGATACCACCGAAAAACATAGCACACAGAATAAGCCAGATAGTTGATAACATTCCACTCATTCCACCAGAAGAAAATAATTCGTTTTCATCTAAAATAGCATTTCCGGACGGTATATATATACTGTTGGTCATGGCGTTCATAACTCCTTTATAAGCCGAATTAAAATTAAAAGTATCACTTTCTGCTACTTTCATTATAATTTCTGGTTGGAAAATAACAGCAAAAATCCCAGCTAAAATGGTTCCGATAAACAGAGCAGTTAAAGGTTTAGCTTTTCTAACAATTAAAACTATAACGACAATAGGAACTATAAAAAGCAACGGTGTTATGTTAAACGTATTTTGAATACTGTTAATTAGTGCAAAGTTGTCCTGCAGTTCTGCAGCTTCATGTTGAAATCCTAAGACAAGAAAAATAATAAGTGTAATTATTATAGTAGGTATAGTGGTGTATGCCATGTATTTTACATGTGTAAAAACATCGGTTCCAGCCATGGCCGGTGCTAAATTTGTTGTGTCACTTAAAGGAGACATTTTATCGCCAAAATAAGCTCCCGATAAGACAGCGCCAGCTATCATCCCTAACGGAAATCCTAATGCTTTTCCTATCCCCATGAGTGCAATACCAATTGTTGCAGTTGTAGTCCATGAACTTCCTGTAGCCAATGAAATAATACAGCAAATAACTAATGCCGCAGCTAAAAAGAACGTAGGATTTAAAATTTTAAGCCCATAAAAAATCATGGTAGGTATAATACCACTTATTAGCCATGTGCCAGCCAATGCGCCTACCATCAATAAAATAAAAATGGCAGAACCAGTTGACTTTACGTTGTCAACAACGGCTTCAAGCATATCGCTGTAACTTATGTTTTTTATAAATCCAATAACGGCAGCAACGACACCAGCAAAAATTAAGGCAAATTGATTAGGTCCGCTGGTAGCATCATCTTTATAAATATATACGTTATACGCTAATAAAATAACTAATACAATAATCGGGATAAATGCTTCCCATAAGCGAAGTCTTTTGTTTTTATGAAGTTTTATATTGTCTGTTTTGATGTCGAGAATATCATTCTTTTTTTGCATTGGAATTTTTTTTCAGGTTGTAATGTTACGCTTTTAGAATAAAAATAGCAAATACAAAAAAAGCCAAAATGAATATTTTGGCTTTAAATAATATTTATTAAGAAAGTTTTTTTAGCTCAAAATATGAAGTTGCTTCATGCACTGGTTCATCATTTGATACGTTCTTTCTATATCATCATCTAATCCAATAGAAAATCGTATTAAACCGTCGCTTAATCCCATTTCTTTTTGTTCTTCTTCAGGAATTTCACTTGATGTTGAACTTCCTGGAGCACTAAATAATGTTTTGTAAAAACCTAAACTTACCGCTAGATAACCAAGATTGTTGTTTTGCATCAGTTCCATAAGCTCATTGGCTTTATCTAAACTACCAACATCGATAGTCATCATTCCACCAAAACCAAACTCATCATTTATCATGCGTTTGTAAAGGTCATTCGAGGGATGCGATTCTAAACCAGGATACACAGTTTTTAAACCATCTTGTTCAAATTTTTCAGCTAAATATTTGGCATTTTTACTGTGTTGTTTTACACGTAAATGCAACGTCCTTAAGTTTTTCATAATAGAGGCTGCTCTTAAACTATCCATGGTTGAACCTAGTAACATACAGGCACCATCATTGACACTTCGTAATTGATTGATAAATTCTGTAGTGCTGCAAATAACACCACCAACAGTGTCATTAGTGCCGTTAATAAACTTAGTTAGACTATGGATGACCACATCGGCTCCTAATTTTGCTGGAGATAATGTTAATGGAGAAAACGTATTATCTACGACTAATTTTATATGATGTTTTTTAGCAATTTTTGACAGTTCAGCAATGTTGGCAATTTCTAATAAAGGATTACTAACAGATTCGCAATAAATCATCTTTGTGTTCTTGGTAATAGCAGCTTCTACAACCTCTGGTTTTGTAATATCTACAAAAGAGGTATTAATATTAAGTCGTGGCGCAAAGTTTTTCAAAAACGCATAGGTTCCGCCATAAATGGTTCTGCTACTCACCATATGGTCGCCTGCACCACAAATTTGAAACATAACAGGAGTAATAGCTCCCATACCAGATGCCGTTACATGAGCCATCTCAGTTCCTTCCATGGCAGCAATAGCTTCACCTAAATATAAATTACTAGGCGATGAATGTCTGGAATATAAATAACAACCTTCTGCCTTACCTTCAAACGTGTCGAACATTTTTTTAGCAGATAAGAATGTGTACGTGGCCGAATCTGAAATTGATGGATTAACACCACCAAATTCGCCAAAGTGTTGTAGATCCTGAATATTATTTGCGGGTTTAAAAGACATAGTTTTAAGTTTTGAATTCAATCAAATATCAATAAATTTAGATTAAAATACAATAGATAGTCTTATATTTAGATAATAAAACTATATATTAGCATTTTTATAGATTATAAATAATAAATAGTCCGTTTTATCGTTTTATTAATGAAAATTTTTCAACTATGGTATTAGATGCAATTGATGCGCAATTATTAGGCTATTTACAGCAGGACTCTAAACAAACTAACAAGGAACTGTCTAACAAACTTAACCTTTCGGTAACGGCTGTTTATGAGCGAATTAAAAAGCTTGAAAAAGGAGGCGTCATTAATAAATATGTTGCCTTAGTTAAAAAGGAACAGATAGACAAAGCCTTTGTGGCATTTTGCCATATTAAACTTATTCAGCATACGCAGGAGTATGTGGTTAAATTTGAAAAGGAAGTTGCTACTATTAATGAGGTGTTAGAGTGTTATCATATTAGTGGCGATTACGACTATTTATTAAAAGTATTGGTTAAGGATATGCACGCTTTTAGAGAATTTATGGTTAATAAATTAACAAGCATTAATCATATTGGGAGTACGCATAGTATGTTTGTAATTAATGAAGTAAAGCACACTACAGCAATAACTATTTGATATGTTATCAAGAAATTATAAAGGTATTGAGTTAGGCATTATTTTTTTTATATTACCAATAAGTTTTGCTTTTCCGTTTTCTATTTGGATAAAGTTGAGCATTGGTTTTATAGGATTTATTTATATCCTATATATGTTGCTAAAAGTTGAGCATAATACATTTAAAATAGCTCCTAATTTAAATTGGAAAGTGTTTTGGAAAGAGACTATTATAAAACTTTTAATCATTTCTGTGTTAACGAGTCTTTTTGTTTGGTTAACCAATAAAGATGCGCTTTTCAATGTGTTAATCAATAAACCAAAGTTGTGGGTTTTTATTGTATTTATTTACAGCGTTTTTTCAGTGTATCCTCAAGAATTAATTTACAGAACATTTTTCTTTCAACGCTATGAGTCATTATTTAAAAGTAAAAACCAGTTACTATTTTTAAACGCTATTGTGTTTTCATTAGGCCATATTTTTTTTAGAAACACTCTCGTTCTTGTGTTAACATTTTTGGGAGGTTTATTGTTCGCGTTCACTTATAATAAAACAAAATCGACACTTTTAGTTTCAATAGAACATGCCATTTACGGAAGTTGGTTGTTTACGGTGGGTATGGGAGCTATGTTGGGATTTCCAAGTTAGTCTTCTTTAGGTCTTTTTATCTAATGTTTTTTATTATTTTTATGAAGAAATAATTACCAAATTAGACAATGAAAAAAACGAGTTTATTTTTATTAGGAATTATTATAGGTGCTTTTGCAACTTATTTTTTTTGTCCCAGACAAGTTGATACACATGTTGAAAAAATTGTAAAACCAAAAGGGGTAATTAATCAAGAAACTGCTAAAGAATTAAATGCAAATTGGACCCTCCATAGAAAACAGGCAGTAGATTCTGCAGCCCAAAAGCAAGGGAGAAAAAAAGATGATCGTTCTGTATGGTGGTCTTTAGAAGATGTAGAAAATTATTTAGCTTATGCTAAAAACCAAGCGGATAGTTTAGGCTATGACATGAATGGTATTCGCGTTTATCTTGGTGTTTACGGAAAAAACGCGGGGCAAGCTAAAAAAGATTTAACAACTATGTTTTTGGTTCCAACGGGTAAAATTTCTAAGTCTCAAGCGAGTAGTATTATATTATCTTTTTCAGACAGTGATTTACCAATCGACCCTCTAAATGATGGTACAGGTGGATCAGACGGTTATCCACAATAAAACTAATGGGCGAGTTTTTACAGAAAAATTATTCATTACTTATAGGCCTTCTTGAGTTTATAGCTGCTGTAACTGGATTATTAGTTTATAAAAAATTCAAACTAACTAATGCTAAATATTTTATTTGGTTTTTAGTCTATATAAATGTTTGTGAATTTATTGCCACTTATAACTCATTTATTCAAGACGGTAAATTTCTAAATTTTCTTAAAGGTACAATCATTGAAAAAAATTATTGGTGGTCAACGTTATTCTGGAAAATTGGAGCCATTGTTTTTTTTGCTTTTTATTATAACAAAATATTAGAAAATAAGAAGTTTAAAAAAATCATTAACATAAGTACTACAGGTTTTATAATTTTCTCAGTTATTTATATTTTATCGCATTGGCGGGCATTTTTTAACACCTTTTTTCCTATAATAAGCGTATTAGGTGCTATTGTTATTTTTTTATGTACCGTTTTTTATTTTATTGAACTTTTAAACAATGATAAATTGTTAATCTTTTATAAGTCTATAAATTTTTATATCAGTGTAGCTATTTTTATCTGGTGGTTTATTATAACTCCCATAGTATTTTATGATAATTATTCAGCTTATAAAGTAGGTGTTTATGAAAGAGATTGGGCTTATATTGAATTAAGAAGGTATATCTATATATTTTCAAATATATTTATGTATTCAACTTTTGTTTTTGCTTTAATATTTTGTGAACCAGAAGAAGACATGTTGATTTAAAATAGCAATGGAGGAGTTTTTTAGACAGAACTATCTAATTTTAACCTATAGTACTGAGATTTTAGCGACCCTCACAGGTATAATATGCTATAAAAAGTACAAGTTTTCGAATGCAAAGTATTTCATTTGGTTTTTAGCCTACCTTGTGATATGTGAATTTTTAGGGGGATATACTCGATTTGTTCGTGATGATAGATTTTTAAATTTTCTTAAAGGAAGTCTAATTGAAAAAAACTATTGGTGGTCAACGCTATATTGGAAGGTTGGTGCTATTATGTTTTTTGCTTTTTATTATCGAAAAATTATAAGAACAAAATCTTTTAGTGAAATTCTAAAATATGTTAGTTATAGTTTTTTTGCTTTTTCAATGATATATATTTTATGGCATTGGCAAGAATTTTTTGTAAGTTTCTTTCCCATATTAAGTGTTTTAGGTTCGATAGTCGTTTTTTTATGTTCTGTTTTTTATTTTATAGAAGTTCTACAAAGTGATAACATTTTAACCTTTTATAAATCATTAAACTTCTATATTAGTGCAGCAATTTTTATTTGGTGGCTCATTATTACTCCCATAGTTTTCTATGACAACTATTCTGCTTATGAAGTCGATGTTTATGTGAGAGATTGGGACTATATTGAGTTAAGAAAACTCATTTACTTATCAGCAAACATTTTTATGTATTCAACATTTACTTTTGCTTTAATATTTTGTAAACCACAATTAAAAAATGATTAACTTTTTATATCTGTTTTTAACTCAATCAAAGTTGGTTTCAACAGCGTCAGAACGCTATTTGTTAGTGTATATGATTGCTGTTTTAGTAATTATTACCTCTTTGGTTATTATTTTCTTTATTGTCTTTCAAAAACGAAAAAACAAACTACTACTTGATAAAATTAAACAACAACAGATTTTTGAAGAAGAAATAGCGCAAGCACAAACAGAAATTCAAGAGCAAACCTTAAAGAATATAGGCTGGGAATTACACGATAATGTGGGGCAATTATTAGCTTTTGCCAGTATGCAATTAAGTATTTTAAAAATGCAAGTATCTGATGATGTAAAAGATAAATTTAAAGATACGTCTGAGGCCCTTAAAGAAAGCTTGAAAGAAGTTCGGTCGTTATCAAGGTCTTTAAATAATGAAGTGGTTTTGAATATTGGTTTTGAAAAATCAATCAAAAATGAATTAGACCGATTAAAGAAAATGAAATTTGCTTCGGCAAAAATGAAGGTTAAGGGAGACAAAGTAGATTTTCATAATAAGAAAGATGAAATTATTATTTTTAGAATCATTCAAGAATTTTTATCTAATTCTGTAAAATATTCTGAAGCCAAACATCTTAAAATAGATCTTGAATATACGTCAGATTTATTGAAAATTATGGCGTCAGATGATGGAAAAGGATTTAACACAGATACCGTCGATAAGGGTTCCGGATTATTAAATATGAAAAGTAGAGCCGATTTAATTAAGGCTAAATTAAATGTGATTTCTAAACCAAATGAAGGTGTTCAGTTACTAATTGAATATCCTTTTAATAAGAACTAAAAATATTTCAGAAAAAACTTCGCAAGTTTTGTTTTGCCTCTGTAAGGAGCATAACGCATAGGAACATCTAACCAAGTTCCTCTTTTTACCACTGGTTTTTTATGTGAAAATGTATAAAACGTGTGTTTTCCGTGATAGGCGCCTAGTCCGCTAGAACCAACACCACCAAAAGGAAGTTTAGGATTTGCAAACTGCACAATCGTATCGTTAATAGCACCACCACCAAACGAATAGGTGGATATCATTTTATTCGCAAATGTTTTGTTATTACTGAAAACATATAATGACAGTGGTTTGTTATAGGTTCTGATGATTTTATTAATGTCGTCTTCGTTGGAATAACTCAAAATTGGTAAGATAGGCCCGAAAATTTCATCTTTCATAACCTCACTATCTGTACTTGGCTCATCAATTACAGTAGGAGCGATGAATAAATCGTCTTCATTAGTTTCTCCACCAATAACTATATGTTCATTATCTAGCATGTTAGCTAAACGCTTAAAATTTCCAGTATTAATAATTCTAGCAAAGTCTTCAGATTCTTCTGGGTTTTTGGAATAAAACAGTTCTATTTCGTCACGAAGCGCCTTTGTAAATTCTTGTTTTACAGAGTTGTGAATCAATATATAATCTGGTGCAATACAGGTTTGACCTGCATTTAAAAATTTGCCCCAAGCTATGCGTTTTGCAGCCAGTTTTATGTTTGCCGATTCATCAATAATACAAGGATTTTTTCCACCTAATTCTAAAGTAGTTGGTGTTAAATAGTTTGCAGCTGCTTGTGCTACAATTTTGCCAACCTTTACACTTCCGGTAAAGAAAATATAATCCCAGTGCTGTTTCAGTAATTCCTGAGCAATTTTAGCATCACCTTGAACGATAGCAACGTAATTTTCGTTAAACACATTTTGAATAATGGTTTCAATGATTTTGGAGGTATTTGGTGTTAACTCACTGGGTTTTAAAACGACCGTATTTCCTGCGGCGATAGCACCAATAACAGGTAAGATTGCTAATAGATACGGGTAATTCCAAGGTGCCATAACCAACACGGTTCCGTAGGGTTCGTAATAAATTTTATCAGTTGATGGAAAATTTAAAAGTGAAGGAAACACGCGTTTTGGTTTCGCCCAAGCGTTTAATTTTTTTAAAGTTAAATCAAGTTCGGAAAGGACGATGGCTGTTTCAGATAAAACCGATTCAAATTTTGGTTTTTTAAAATCAGCATACAAGGCATCAATAATGTGTTCTTCTTGATTAATAAGTTCAGATTTTAAACGCAATAGCATCGTTTTTCTGAAGGCTAAAGATTTAGTTTTTTCAGTTAAAAAATAAGTTTTTTGATTATTTACAAGCTTTGAAAACATAGACGATGGATTATCGTAAAGCTACGAAAAAATTATAAGCAAGCATCCCAAATAACATCATTTGGAAGTGGAGCGGTAATTTCTATGGGTTCGTTTTTTACCGGATGTATAAACGATATATGTCTAGCGTGCAGATGAATACTAGCATCATCATTACTTCGGTTAAAACCATATTTTAAATCGCCTTTAATTGGAGAGCCAATATTTGCTAGTTGCGCACGTATTTGATGATGTCTACCAGTTTCTAAAGTGACTTCAAGTAGGTAATAATTATTGAGTTCTTTCAAAAGATTATAATGAAGAATGGCTTTTTTAGCGTCTTTAACTTCTTTATTGTAAACGTAAGATTTATTGTTTTTGGGATTCTTCTTTAACCAATCAAATAAGGTGTCTTTCTCTTTTTTTGGTCTATTTTTTACAATGGCCCAATAGGTTTTGGTAATGTCTTTTGAAACAAAAAGTGCATTAAGTCTTGGTAAAACCTTACTTGTTTTTGCAAAAATAACTAAGCCCGTTGTTGGTCTGTCTAATCTGTGAACAACACCTAAATAGACATTGCCAGGTTTGTTATATTTATCTTTGATATAAGATTTGACAACCTCACTTAAAGGTTTATCACCTGTTTTATCCCCTTGAACTATATCGCCAGCCCGCTTATTAACAACAATAATATGGTTGTCTTCAAAGAGTACTTGAAGGTTGATTTTATTGGAAAATATTTTTTCAGCCACTAATTCACGAATATTTTTGACTAACTAGTATTGTTCCGAATCACTAGGGAAGTCCTTGCTTTTTACATCGGTTACATATTGAGAGATGGCATCCGTCATTTCTTCATATAAATTCATATAACGTCTTAAAAAACGTGGATTGAATTCATGTGTCATACCCAACATATCGTGAAGCACCAAAACTTGACCATCAACACCATTTCCCGCACCAATACCTATAATAGGAATACTGACACTTTCCGCTACTTCTTTAGCTAACTTGGCAGGAATTTTTTCCAATACAATAGCAAAACAGCCAATGCGTTCCAGCATTTTAGCATCTTTAATTAAGTCTGCTGCTTCTTGTTCTTCTTTAGCACGAACCGTATAGGTGCCGAATTTATAAATTGACTGTGGTGTTAGTCCTAAATGTCCCATTACAGGAATACCAGCATTTAAAATACGTTTTATAGATTCTTTGATTTCTTTTCCACCTTCCATTTTAACCGAATGGGCTCTGCTTTCTTTCATGATTCTTATCGCAGAGCGCAGGGCTTCTTTTGGGTCGCTTTGGTAACTTCCAAAAGGCAAATCAACAACAACTAAAGCACGGTCTATAGCGCGTACCACAGAAGAGGCATGATAGATCATTTGGTCTAATGTGATAGGCAATGTTGTTTCATGCCCCGCCATTACATTACTAGCAGAATCACCCACAAGAATAACATCGATGCCAGCACCATCAACAATTTTCGCCATGGAATAATCATAAGCAGTTAACATCGATATTTTTTCGCCATTGGCTTTCATATCAACCAATGTTTTTACGGTAATTCGTTTGTATTCTTTTTTAGCTACAGACATAATTTGTTTGTTATAAGAATGTAAAAGTACTAAATATTATGAAGGTAGAAATAATGTTAAACATTTCTTTAAGGCTATTTGAAGTGCTTCATTTAGAATAGAAAAGAAATTAAATTAACAATCTGATAAATGCACGCCAACAGCCAAACCACCCTCCGAGGTTTCTTTGTATTTAGAATTCATGTCTTTGGCGGTTTCCCACATGGTAGCAACCACTTTATCTAGAGGAACTTTTACATTTTCAGGATGTGTGTCTAGTGCGAGTTCTGCAGCATGAATGGCTTTAATAGCACCCATAGAATTACGCTCGATACAAGGTACTTGAACCAAGCCACCAATAGGATCGCAGGTTAAACCTAAATGGTGTTCCATGGCAATTTCGGCAGCCATTAATACTTGCTCTGTGGTACCACCAAGTAATTCGGTTAAAGCACCAGCAGCCATGGCTGATGATACACCAATTTCTGCTTGGCAACCACCCATTGCAGCCGATATGGTAGCACCTTTTTTGAAAATACTCCCAATTTCGCCAGCAACGAGTAAGAATCTTTTAATGTGACTAAAATTAGCCTCGTGATTTTCAATAACCATATAGTACATTAAAACCGCAGGAATAACGCCAGCACTTCCATTTGTTGGAGCTGTGACAACACGTCCTAAAGAAGCATTAACCTCATTAACACTCAATGCAAAACAACTTACCCATTTTAATATTTGTCTGAACTTTACTTCTGTGTTTCGAATGCTTTCTAACCATTCTTGAGGATTGCTATATGGTAAATCACTGATTAGGGTTTTGTGAATGTCGTTAGCACGCCTTCTTACGTTTAATCCGCCAGGTAGATTTCCTTCGGTATGGCAGCCTATGTACATACATTCTAGCATGGTGATCCAAATACGCTGCAATTCGTAGTCGATGGTTTCGATGGAGCGAATCGACTTTTCGTTTTCTAATACAATATCTGAAATAGACATATTTTGCTCTTTACAATATGCCAAAAGTTCGGTTCCTAATTTTATAGGATACGGAAAAGTGTTGTTAAAAATCTCTTTATTTCGTTTTGAATTTTTTCGTTCTTCTTTCACCACAAAACCACCGCCGATAGAGTAGAAGGTTGATTTTTTATTTTTGCCATTGATGCAAGCTGTAAATATTAAACCATTGGCATGAAAGGGCAAAAATTTTCTATTAAAGACAATGTTTTTTTCAGGATTAAAATCAATGACTTTCTCGTTATTAAAAACAATGGTTTTATTGGTTTTAATAGTAGTAATAATATCATTAATTGATTCTACAGGAACGGTTTCGGGGTTAGCACCACTTAAACCAAGTAGAATAGCTAAATCTGTTGCATGACCTTTTCCTGTTAGCGATAGTGACCCATATAAATTTACTTGAATGCTTTCAACATCGTTAAAAATCTTAGCAGTTTTTAATTCTTTTATCCATCGTTCTGCTGCGCGCCAAGGACCTAATGTATGCGAGCTAGAAGGCCCAATACCTATTTTAAGCATGTCGAAAACAGAAATACACTCCATAAAAGAAACTTAAAGTTCGAAACAAATATAGAGTGTTTTTTTGTTGATTGTAATTCTTTTGGTTTAATAGTTTGTTGAATATTGAACGGTTTACGCCTCTGCGCAAGGGATAGCAGCGGAAAGCCCACAGCAACGTGATTGTTATCGGGTTTGCGAGGACTTGTAGCGTATAGCCCGACCCGACAGGGTTGCGCCATAATTCGCTTTAATTATATAGAAATTTCAAGATTAATATGACACTGTGTCATGCTTTTTGGGTTGGCATAATCATTGACTTTAACACCATGAATTTAAAAATGAACTTTCAACACAATAAAAAATAAATTATGAGTAAAATTATTGGAATAGATTTAGGAACAACCAACTCTTGCGTTTCTGTAATGGAAGGTAACGAACCTGTTGTTATCCCAAATGCAGAAGGTAAACGTACCACACCGTCTGTAATCGCCTTTGTAGAAGGTGGCGAAATTAAAGTTGGTGATCCTGCGAAACGTCAAGCGGTGACAAATCCAACAAAAACGGTTTCATCTATTAAACGCTTTATGGGAAATAAATATTCTGAATCGAAAAACGAAGCAGAACGTGTACCATATAAAGTTGTAAAAGGAGATAACGATACGCCACGAGTTGATATTGATGGTCGTTTATATACGCCACAAGAATTATCGGCTATGATTCTTCAAAAAATGAAGAAAACAGCTGAAGATTATTTAGGAACCACTGTAAGTGAAGCGGTTATCACTGTACCAGCTTATTTTAACGATTCTCAGCGTCAAGCAACCAAAGAAGCCGGAGAAATTGCAGGTTTAAAAGTTAGAAGAATTATAAACGAGCCTACTGCAGCGGCATTGGCTTATGGATTAGATAAAAAAGGAAAAGACCAGAAAATAGTGGTATTTGACTTTGGTGGAGGAACACATGATGTGTCTATACTTGAATTAGGTGATGGTGTATTTGAAGTATTGTCTACCGATGGAGATACACACTTAGGTGGTGATGATGTTGATGAAAAAATCATTAATTGGTTAGCTGACGAGTTTAAAGCTGAAGAAGATATGGACTTACGTAAAGACCCAATGTCTTTACAACGTTTAAAAGAAGCTGCTGAAAAAGCTAAGATTGAATTATCATCTTCTAGTCAAACAGAAATTAATTTACCATATATTACAGCAACTGCTAGCGGTCCAAAACACTTAGTAAGAACGTTGACAAAAGCTAAGTTTGAGCAATTAATTGACGATTTAGTAAAACGTACTATTGCACCATGTGAGTCGGCTTTAAAATCAGCAGGATTATCAAAAAGTGATATCGATGAGATTATTTTAGTTGGTGGTTCAACACGTATCCCAGCAGTTCAAGCAGCTGTTGAGAAATTCTTTGGAAAAGCGCCAAGTAAAGGAGTGAATCCAGATGAAGTTGTATCATTAGGAGCTGGAATTCAAGGAGGTGTGTTAACAGGCGATGTTAAAGATGTATTGCTTTTAGATGTAACACCATTATCTCTTGGTATTGAAACTATGGGTAATGTAATGACCAAGCTTATTGAAGCGAACACTACGATTCCAACTAAAAAATCGCAAGTATTCTCAACAGCAGCCGATAATCAGCCATCAGTAGAAATTCACGTATTGCAAGGTGAACGAGCTATGGCAGGCGATAATAAAACAATTGGTCGTTTCCATTTAGATGGTATTCCACCAGCAAGACGAGGAACACCACAAATTGAAGTAACGTTTGACATTGATGCTAATGGTATTATACATGTAACAGCTACAGATAAAGCAACAAATAAAACACAAGATATTCGTATTGAAGCATCTTCTGGTTTAACCGAAGAGGAAATCAAAAAAATGAAAGCAGATGCTGAAGCGAATGCCGAAGCTGATAAACAAGCTAAAGAAAAAGCTGAAAAATTAAATGCTGCCGATGCGATGATTTTCCAAACAGAAAGTCAGTTAAAAGAATTTGGTGAGAAATTATCTGATGATAAAAAGAAACCAATTGAAGAGGCCTTAGAAGAATTGAAAAAAGCTTACGAAACTAAAGATGTTGCTGTTATTGAGCCAGCTTTAGAGAAAATAAACGAAGCTTGGAAAGTTGCTTCTGAAGAAATGTATAAGGCACAAGCCGAAGCACAACAAGGTGGTGCAGAAGCAGGTCCTGATGCAAGTCAAAACGGACAATCAGCAGATGAAAGCAGTGATGTTGAAGACGTAGACTTCGAAGAAGTTAAATAACAGTTTATTTGTTCTGAACATATGTTTCAGAATCTCAATAAAAAAACGCAACTAATTTTAGTTGCGTTTTTTTATGTTTGAGTTTTAAAAATTTATAGGAACAGACCTTTTTCGTCCGTTTTTATATTCAATACTTTATCCTCATTTTCTAATCTAATTTTATACAGTTTTTTAGTTAAACCTTTATCGCAATGAAAACTAACGAGGTAGGTGTTTCCTGCAATTGACCAATTGGGATAATTAGTGGCAATATTTTGTAAAACTTCTAACGGTAATCTAATATTTTCATATTTTTCAAATGTTCTTAGTATTTTTCCTTCGTTATTAAAAGCTGCAACAATGCGTCCTTCAGGAATATAGAAAGACACACAATACTCACCATTGTCATCAACAAACACATCGGTATTATCCTCATTACAAGCTAAAAGTTTGTCGACTAACTTCTTAACCGGAACAGCAGCCTCTTCAGATTGGGTGGCATTTAAATATTTGTAATTTACTGAAAGCTCAACTTCTGATAGTTCTATTGTTTGAGCATTGATTTGAGTGGTTAATCCAAAAAGAAATAAACCTAAAAGTATTTTTTTCATTTTACAATTTGTTGTTTAATAGGTATAAAATTAACTATGCATGCATAATAAAAAAATGATAAAAGTCATATTATCAATGATTTAAGTGGTTTTAAATAGTGTGAATATATAATATATTGATTATCAGTTATTATGCATGCATAATAACTGATAATATGTTTTGATTCTAAACTAATTGAAGAAAAATCGAATATGAATTTAAACCCTTTTTTGATTTAATTAAAAACAGTGTCTTTATTAAAAGTTGTTTTTATGTAAAAACATTTTATTTATAACTATCGAGTGTGGAAATGTTAGAGCCGCAATAAAAGAAAATAATATTGCATAAAGGGATTGTTGATTTTTAAAAATAAAAACAACAATTGCAAGCCCTAATAGGGATATTAACCAATACGGAAAAGCTTTTTTAGTATAGCGTATAACGTGTTCTTTTTTAAAACTTCCATAAATAAAAGTTATCTGTTCAAATAATGAAGGTATACTATGCCAAAAAATAAAATACATCGTAAATCCCCAAATAAGAGTAGATACTTTAAACACAACTGAAAAGACCAATAAATAAAACAATTCTTTGAGGTAAATAGATTTAAAAGTTTCAGATTTGTAAATAAGATTTATGGATAAAAGTATTAGGATAGCGGCTGTTATTATAAAACTATATACTATAAAATCTTTGGTAAGGGTATAATTTGCAATAGATTTAATTACATCTATGACTTCTTGTGAATTAAAAACAAATAACAACATTAAGACAAAAAGACCATAAAAAAAATAATATAATTTATTGAATGATTTAAGGTTATTAGATATTTTATGTTCCCAGTGCTGTTCTCCAAAATGAAAAGCACTTGAAAATATAAAAAGAATTAGTGCTATTAAAGGCATAAAATAAAAAATGCAAACAGCAGTAAAAACAGATATTACATAAATAACTACAATTTTTAAAATAGGATAATGAGTTTTTTTATTGGATATGTTTTCAATTAATAAAATATCGTTTGAGCCATGTAAAATACCAAAAGAAAAGATCAAAATAAAGCCTAAAGCTATTTCATAATTTTTTGGAATGCTAGAGTTTAACCATAAGCCTAGAAAACTTAGCACAATTGATAAATTATATATTTTTTCCATGATTACTTAGGATATTGCCATTTCAGATAAAAATTTTTTGATAAAAATATAATTAATAGTTTAATTATTTGTAGTTTTGTTTAATAAAAATAAAAAATAATTAAACAAAATTCTATGAAAACCATTTTACTTTTTTCCGGGGTGGTATCTAAATTAGACCCCACAGACTACACAGGATTTACTTTTTTTGTAGGTTCTATGGCTATGATGGCTGCATCAGCTTTTTTCTTTTTATCATTAAATCAATTTGATAAAAAATGGAGAACATCAGTATTAGTTTCTGGACTAATAACTTTTATTGCGGCTGTGCATTATTTCTACATGAGAGATTATTGGGAAACTAATATGGAATCTCCAACATTTTTCAGATATGTAGACTGGATATTAACTGTTCCCTTAATGTGTGTTGAATTTTATCTAATCCTTAAAGTAGCAGGAGCAAAAACGTCTTTATTATGGAGATTAATTGTGCTATCGGTAGTTATGCTAGTTACAGGCTACTTCGGAGAGGCTGTATTTCCAAACCAAGCTGCGCTTTGGGGAGCAATCTCAGGTGTTGCTTACTTTGTAATTGTCTATGATATTTGGTTGGGTACTGCAAAAAAATTAGCTGTTGAAGCTGGAGGTGATGTTTTAAAAGCTCATAAAATTTTATGTTGGTTTGTTTTAGTTGGTTGGGCAATTTATCCTCTAGGTTATATGTTAGGAACCAATGGTTGGTATACAAACATTATAGGATCTGGAAGTGTTGATGTTGCATATAACATTGCTGATGCCATAAATAAAATAGGCTTTGGGTTAGTTGTCTATACATTAGCCGTTAAAAAGAATGAAATTCTTAATTAGTTAGTTAAAAAAATCACTCAGTTAAAGCGTAGTTATATAACTACGCTTTTTTTATTCACTATTATAAACTATGTGTACTGAATAAATTAATATTTATATTTGTTAAAATATGTTTTAACTATGCAGACTGTACTATCCCAAATTCTTAAAATAAATCACCCAATCATTCAAGCTCCTATGTTTTTAGTTTCTAATACAGCGATGGTAATAGAAGCCATGAAAGGAGGTATTGGGGGTTGTATACCAGCATTAAACTATAGAACGCTTGAAGAATTGCGAGCTGCATTGAAAGAGTTAAAAGCAGCTAAGGTTGAAGGAGGTGCTTTTGGTTTTAACTTGATTGTCAATAAGTCAAACCTTAAATATAAAGGACAATTAGAAGTTATTTGTGAAGAAGGCTGCGATTTTATTATTACCTCTTTAGGAAGTCCCGAAGAAACTATAAGACAAGCCCATAAAGCCGGTATTAAAGTGTTTTGTGATGTTGTCGATTTAAAATTTGCTCAAAAAGTTGAACATCTTGGTGCAGATGCTATAATAGCTGTCAATAATGAAGCAGGAGGACACCGAGGCAGTAAGAATCCAAAAGAACTTATAAAAGACCTAGTTTCTAATTGTAAAATTCCTGTAATATCAGCAGGTGGTGTTGGCTGTAAAGCAGATATAGATAGAATGTTAAGTTATGGGGCTGCTGGGGTTTCAGTTGGAAGTCCGTTTATTGCTTCTATTGAGGCAAATGTTACAGATGAATACAAACAGGCTTGTGTCGATTATGGCGCAAAAGATATTGTGGTGACCGAGCGAATTTCTGGAACCCCATGTACCGTAATAAATACACCCTATGTTCAAAAAATTGGAACCAAACAAACTTGGTTAGAAACTATTTTAAATAAAAATAAAACGCTTAAAAAGTGGGTGAAAATGATTCGATTTTCGATAGGCATGAAAGCTACTCAAAATGCGGCAACCAAAGTAACTTATAAAACTGTATGGGTGGCTGGCCCCAGTATTGAGCATACAAATGCTATATTGCCTACCAAAGATATTATCAAAAATCTTACTGAGTAAAATCCATTAAACCGATAGTCATAAAATTTATATTATTTTTTGAGTAGTTCAAAAATGTTGAAATAAGTATACCTTTTTGAACGTTTCTTTAAGGATTTTTTTTCTATTCAATCCTTAATATAAATAATCATGCATTTTTTTAAAATAACCTTGAAAAGATATTCATATCTCCCATATAAAAAATATATTTACAGTTTTCAATGATAAAAAATATATTTCTAACTAAAACTATTATAAACTAAGATTATGAATTCTGAAAATTCACCTACCAAATGGGGCCAATTTATTCCTTTAGCCACTGTTTTCTTTTTTTGGGGATTTGTTGCTGCAAGTAATGATATTCTTATCCCTGTATTTAAAAAAGCATTTGATTTAACCCAAGGCGAAAGCCAATTAGTTTCTTTTGCGTTTTACATAGCATATACCGTTGGATCCCTTATTTATATGGGAATTTCTATTTTAATTAAAAAGGATATTGTCAATACCATAGGTTATAAAAATGGTTTGGTGTTAGGACTTGGTATTTCAGCTTTAGGAACCTTATTGTTTTATCCAGCAGCCAACACAGGCTCTTTTGCTCTTATGTTGTCGGGTTTGTTTATAGTAGCTTTAGGGTTTTCATTACAGCAAACAGTTGCCAATCCATTAGCTATTGCGCTTGGTCCAATTTCAACAGGGTCTCAACGTTTAACATTAGCTGGAGGTATTAATAATTTTGGTACAACTATAGGACCTCTTATTGTGAGTTTCGCGATTTTTGGAACACCTCTTGCAGGAGCCGCTTCCAACATGAGTATTGAAAGTGTAAAGATTCCTTATTTGGTGCTTGGTTTAGCCTTCTTACTTGTTGCTGTTTTATTAAAATTTTCATCTTTGCCAGATAAACCCAAAATGATTGCAGAAGAGGAGGGTAGCACTAAAGAGAAAGCTAAAACATCAGCATTAAAATACCCTCAGTTGGTTTTAGGAATGATAGGTATTTTTGTATATGTAGGTGTTGAGGTATCTACCGCAAGTAATTTACCAGCCTATATGGAGCATAACTTGAATTTTGCAATTTCTGATATTGCACCTTATATTTCATTGTATTGGGCCAGTTTAATGATTGGTCGTTGGACAGGTGCTGTTGAAGCCTTTACCGGTGATGTCAATCTGCGAAAAATATTACGCTTTGTAGCACCATATCTTGCCTTTGGTGTATTTTTAGCTGTCAATGCTATAGCAAAACACGACTTAACTCCTTTTTATATTTATGCCCTAGTAATTTTAGTGTTAATTGCCGCGGACATTGCAAGTAAAGGAAATCCTGCCCGTATGCTATTGATATTTTCTCTTTTAGGAATTCTAGCTTTGGCAATAGGAATGACTACTGATGGAATGGTTAGTGTATATGCGTTTACAAGCGTTGGGTTATTCTGTAGTACCTTATGGCCTTGTATTTTTACGTTAGCCGTTAGTGGTTTGGGTAATAATACAAGTCAAGGAAGTAGTTTTTTAATTATGATGATTATGGGTGGTGGTGTTATAAGTGTATTACAAGGCTTAGTTTCTGAAAGTATAGGAATCCAAGCAAGTTATATAGTAGGAGTACTTTGTTTTGCTTATTTAGCTTTTTATGCATGGAGAGTTAAAGGTATTTTAAAAGCACAAGGTATTAGCTTTGATGAAAAGATAGCTGGAGGACATTAAAAATTTTATTTAGTTGATATAAAGAAAATCCTAATGTCTTTCATTGGGATTTTTTTATAATGAGCTATAACTTTTATAAATAGAAAACGATTAACTATTATGAGGTATTTTAAATTATTTTTATTAAGCATTATTTTACTTTTTATTAATCAGAATTTATATGCTCAAGATTGGGCGAATATGAACAAGTTTCAAAAGGCAAATACGGAATTAATGAATTCAAATATTACAGGAAATAGAGTTGTGTTTATGGGGAACTCCATAACTGAAGGATGGTCAGTTCATCATCCTGAATTTTTTAAAAACGAAGCATATATAAACAGAGGGATAAGTGGACAAACAACCCCGCAAATGTTGTTACGTTTTAGACAAGATGTTATTGATTTAAACCCCTCTGCTGTCGTTATTTTGGCAGGAATCAATGATATAGCCCAAAATACAGGACCAATTTCTATAGAAATGATTTTCGGTAATATTAAATCTATGGTAGAGCTGGCTAGAGTAAACCATATAAAAGTGATATTGTGTTCGGTACTTCCAGCGAATTCTTTTCCTTGGAGACCAAGTATAATGCCTACAGAAAAAATAATTAAACTTAACGATCTTTTAAAATCATATGCTTTAGCCAACAATATTATTTACGTAGACTACTTTTCGGCTATGGCAGATGCATCTAATGGGTTAAAAAAAGAATTAGGAATTGATACTGTACACCCAAACAAAGAAGGGTATTTAGTAATGGAACCACTGTTAGAGGAAGCTTTAAAAAAAGTTTTAAATTAAAAATATATAAGTTGCTAAAAATTAGTTGTTTTTATAGCATACCATTCTTCTTTTAAAATGCCATAACAACAGGTATTCCGTTTAAAGCCATCTTTTAAATATACGTTTTTACGTAAAACACCTTCCAATGTGGCACCAAGTTTTTCAACCGCTTTTTTGGAGCGAATATTGCGTTCGTCAATTCTAAATTCTACCTTTTCAAAGTTTAAGGTTTCAAAAGCATATTCTAACATTAAAAATTTTATTTGTTTATTTAACCCAGTTCCTTGAAATTCTCTGCCAATCCAAGTGGAACCTATTTCTAAAACTTTATAGTTCCAATTCATATTCATATACCGAGAACTTCCTGCATAAGTGTTTTTTACTTTATCGAAAATAATGAAAGGAATAGCTGTTTTATGGTAATAGTGATCTACCGCAATTTCAACATAGTTTTTTAATTTTTCAGGTGATGAAATATCACTTGGCGAATATTGCACCAAGTTTTCTTGTTGCGCTATGGGCAACAAATGCTTGTAATTACTTAAATCCAATAAGGATAGTTTTACACGCTCATTTTCTAAAGCAGGAGGTTTCATGGTTCTATAATATGATTAATAATCTCTTTATTTACATTATGGTTTCCTTCAAAAGGAACGATTTTTACATTATCGCCAAATAATTCCTGAGCTCTATTTGTTTCATAGATCATTCTGTCGTTGTCTAAATACTCATCGTTTATTCCATAAATCAGCTGCACTTTTGTTGTTCCTCTTAAAAACTCAAAATCATTTTTTGTTAATTCTTTTGGGATGCCGCCAGACATCAATATGAGTTGATGGCATAACAATTGTTGTTGTGCTACATAGCGCATTGCTACAGAAACACCTTGTGAATAGCCTAAAACAATTAATTGATAATCTTTTGGTAATGACTCTGCTTTAAACACAGCATCAAAATAACGCATGATGTTTTCAGTCTCTGATTCAGTTTCTTCTTTTGTGAGCCAACTGGCACCTACATGTTTAAAGTTAGGAGAAATATAATATTTGCTTGGCGCTTGTGGTGCAATAATATAGTGTTCCTCAGGGTTTAATACATCAAAATATTTTAAGAAATAACGACTTAAATACCCCATACCATGACAAACAAACCAGATATATTTTGTTTTGCTGGTTAACGTATTTAAGGTTGAATAGGTATTGGTAACTTGAAACGATATTTCTCTTTCAGTTGAATTCATTTTAAGCTTTGGTTTTGTACTTTTACAGTTCGACTTTAAAAATACATTTTTTCTATGCAATTAACTAAAGAAGCTGTTTTAGCTCAAGCAAATTTAGTGAGTAAAAACACCTTAATGGAAACCTTAGATATTGAAATGATAGACTATGGAAATGATTTTTTGATAGCCAGAATGCCAGTAACACCAAAAGTGCATCAACCAGACGGTGTTCTTCATGGAGGAGCTACTGCTGCTTTAGCAGAAAGTGTAGGTAGTTTTGCATCTCATATTTTTATTGATACAGAAGAATTTTTTGTTCGAGGTATAGAAATTACAGCAAACCATTTAAAAAGTGTTACAAAAGGTTTTGTCTATGCAAAAGCAACTTTTTTGCATAAAGGAAAAACCACACAATTATTAGATATTAGAGTGACTGATGACGACGATAATTTAATCTCTATCTGTAGATTATCAACCATTTCATTACCCAAAAAGAAATAGATTTGACTACTTCAGACCAGTTTTTTGAAACCATTCAAAAACACTATAACCAGCAATTACCATTTGTAGCCTATAGAAAACCAAATTCTTCTACAGTTAAGGGATTATTACAATCAGACAAGAAACTGCATTATGTTGAGGATTATAAAACATCTGGTTTTGTTTTTGCACCGTTTGATGACAGTCAAAATAGTGTTTTAATTCCTTTAGAAAATTCTGAATCTATTGAAATTAACAATTATACGCGTACAAATAAGACAGCTGTAAGAAATGACTATTTTTCCGTTGCTAATAAAGAAAAGCAACAACATATTAATTTAGTAGAAAAAGGGGTTAAAGCCATTGAAAAGGGTGCGTTTCATAAAGTAGTTTTATCACGACAAGAAACGGTAAAACTTTCTGAGTTTAATCTTTTTCAAACCTTTGAAAAGCTACTCGTAAATTACCCATCGGCCTTTGTATATTGTTGGTATCATCCCAAAATTGGGTTATGGCTAGGTGCTACTCCAGAAACGTTAATGAAAATTGAAGGCAATCATTTTTCAATGATGGCATTAGCTGGAACTCAAGAATATAGTGGACATATGGATGTTGATTGGAAAGATAAAGAACGAGCAGAACAGCAAATAGTAACAGATTTTATTATAGAAAACTTAAAACCGTTTGTTGAAAATTTAAAAATTTCAGATGTTGAAACAGTAAAAGCTGGAAATTTATTGCATTTAAGAACCATGATTTCGGCTAATTTAAAGTTAGAGCATTTTAATTTAAAAGACCTTATTTCTAGGTTACATCCAACGCCAGCAGTCTGTGGTCTTCCTAAAATGGCAGCAAAAGAGTTTATTTTAGAACAAGAACAATATAGCCGCGAGTTTTACTCAGGATACTTAGGAGAACTTAATTACGATTCCATACTAAAACCGAGATCTAGTAAACGGAATATTGAGAACAGAGCATATGCAATTACCAAAAAAAGTACACAACTCTATGTTAACTTACGCTGCATGCAAATTAAAGACCAAAGCGCTCTTATTTATGTAGGTGGAGGCATTACAAAAGCTTCTAATACAGAATCTGAGTTGGAGGAAACTATTAAAAAAGCACAAACTATGAAATCGGTTTTAAAATAAAATAGCTATTTATTTTAATTAATCTCTTTCAGCAATTCTTTAACGGCAGCTTCAATCTGGTCGTCTATCCCATTGGTTATATCATCAAAATTATTTTTAACTAGAATATCAGGTTCTAATTCTTTGTTTTCTAACACATCACCAACAATATCAGTCACCTGCATATTCGGAATACCAAAAACAATTCCATTTTGAATACGTTCCCACCAAACAAAACTGCAGGTTCCTGGAACTGGCATACCTACCAGTTTTCCTATTTTCAAATCTTTGTAGCCAACTGGTGTACAATGTGCATCAGAATAATTAGACTCGCCAACAAGCATAATACTTGGTTTTGTCCAACGCCGTTGTGATTCGATTCCAACTATCTTTCCAGCATTTTTAAATTCCATATATTTTGTACCACTTAAAAAGGTGGTGATATCATCAACAAGATCGCCACCTCCATTAAATCGGGTGTCAACTACAAGAGCTTTTTTATTAACTTCTTCTCCCATAACCTCCTCAAGAAACTCTCTAAAGCTTCCATCACTCATACTTCTTATGTGCATATAACCAATTTGATTATCAGATAATTGATGGACTAAATTACGATTTTTACGGATCCAACGTTGGTATCTTAATTCATTTTCTTCATTAATTGAAATAGGTTTTACGAGCTCTTTCCATCGTTTACTTGTTGCCGGATTATAAAAAGAAATTATAGTTGGCACATGGGCTTTTCTGTTTAGTAAGGTGTAATAGTTCATTTTAGGCGTAATGGTAACATTGTCAATAGCTTCAATAACGACCCCAGAAACGACTTCTTCTTTTCCTTGGATTAACGGACTACCTTCCATAATCTCTGCTATTTTAATACCGTTACCCATATAATTTTCTTCAGTAAAAATTCCCAAAGATGCTGTTTCGTCTCCCTTTTCATTTTTTTCTTTAAATCGAGCTCCAGTATGGGACGCATTGAGTTCTCCAAGTAATTCACCCAACACATCTTTAAAATCTATATCATTATTGATATTTGGCACAAACTTCTTATAATTTTTAGAAAGCTCCTTCCAAGGTGCTCCATGTAGATTGGGGTCTAAAAACTTTTTCTCAACCTGACGCGTTACATGATCCATAAGGTACAAACGTTCAGCAGTTAGATTAAAGGGCATTTCAGCTTGTAACCCAACAGGTTTATTTTTTTTAGTTTTTAAATCGACATTGCTTATTTTGCCATCACTTAAAACAAATATGTTTTCATCATTTTTATCAAATTCAATACTTCCACCATCTCCAAATTGACCTAAAGATTTTATTTCTTTAGAATTTAAATCGAGTTGCCATAAGTCAGCTTTGTCCGACGCTTTGCCTAAGTAGTATAAGTATTTTGATTTACTGTCTATCAGAAAATCAGTGAGACGCGTTGAAAACAGAGAAAGTTTTTCTTTTCGTTTATCCAATCTATTAAATTCAATTGTAATGGACTTTGTTTTTTCTTTGAGTTTTTCTTCATCCGTTTTAGCGTTTTTGTCATCTTCTTTTTTATCCGTATCTTCTTCTTTATCATCTTTAAAAAGAAAGAATTCATCCTTACTTAACTTGAATTCGTCATAGGCTTTTTGTGTTAAAAACACGCCGTATATATCCAGTTCAGAAGGACCGGTTTTGGCAACACTGTGCATACCATTTCTATCCGAAGACCAGTATAAAATGGTTCCATCTGGCGACCATTTTGGAGATGAATCGTCAAATCCGCTTTTAGAAACGTTAACTAGTTTGTTTTTTCCTTTGGAATCTATAATACCAATTTCTCCATGCCAATATTGGTCAGGATAAAAAGTGATTGCTAACCATTGACCGTCTGGGCTCCATTGAAAATCTTGATCCCCATCTTGATAAGAAAAATGTTTTTCCCCGTTATGAATGGTTGTTATGGCTTTAGTTTTTAAATTGATGGTCTTAAGCTTTATTCGTTCTTCAATAAAGGCTATTTCTTCTCCAGTAGGTGAAAATTTTGGTTGAAATGTTTCAAATTCATTGGCCAACAAAACATCTTCTTTTAGTTCTATGGCATTAGTAAAATAGTTGTCATCTTTATTGGGGATAGTTTGTGTGTATAGATTCCAACTGTTGTTTCGTTCTCCTGCATAAACAATGGTTCTTCCATCTGGACTTATATCAATGCTTCGCTCTTGTTCAGGGGTATTGGTTAATCTACGTGTTAGATTTCCTTCAACGGTAGTTACGAAAACATCACCTCTATATATAAAAATCAGCTCTTTTTCGTTTGGAGAGGTTTTAAATTCGCTAACATCACCATTAACAAATAGCAATTCATTTTGTAAGATAGATTCATCACCTCCAATAGTAAAACTAACTAGTTTTGGTTCCTCATTCTCTTTTTGAGTATAAATTTTCCCATTATAATTATAGCATAAAATTTGATTGTTAGAAATTGATAACTGCCTAACAGGATTCGTTTTAAAATTTGAAATTTGGGTTACAATGTTTGGATTTGAAAATGAAGATTTCTGCACATTAAAACTTCCAGAGGCTTCTGATAAGTAGTAAAAGGTATCGTCTTTTCCAAAAACAGGGTTTCTGTTTTCGCCTTTGTACCCTGAAATTTTTTGATAATTTCCAGAAGTCTTTTTTATCCAAATATCCCTCGTTACTGATGATGTATGATGTTTTCTCCACTGGTCTTCATAGCCTTTAATTTCCTCGAATAGAATATCTCCTTTGGTATTGTTTTTAGCCTCGTAAGCAGGAATGCTTAAAAGTTGTGTAGGCATATTTGGATTTAGTGATACACTATATAATTCGCCTAGTTGATGAAATAATAAAGAGTTTTGAGCGTCTAAACGAATTGAGTTAAACCAAACGGCATCATCATTATTTGAGAAATCTGTTGGCCAGTCATCGGCTGAGTGAAATGTTAATCTGTTAACGTTTGTACCAACAGACGACATGACAAACACATCAAAATTTCCATATCTATTTGATGCAAAGGCTATTTTGGAACCATCATGAGACCAAACGGGTTTTGTATCGTAAGCGCTATGTGTGGTTAGTCTTTTAGCAGTTCCGCCATTAGTTGGAACTACATAAATATCGGCATTAAAGGTAAATGCAATTTGACTTCCATCTGGGGAAATACAGGTGTTTCTAATCCATAGATTTTCATCTGTTTGAGAGAAAGAATCATTAAAAGATAAACAGCATACTAAACATAAGAGAGTTAATAATTTCATGTGAATAAAATTTATTTTCAGTCTTACAATTTAGGAAATATATTTCTTTAATTTTTTTAAATGAAGTTGAATTACTATTCTTTAATTTTGCTTTCTGAAGCACATAAAATTTGGTAACTTTGAACCATATGAAATACCCTAAAATTCCTCTCGCTCAAACGGTGATTCAACTGTGCAAGGCAAAAAAAATAGAGCATATTGTAATTTCTCCTGGAAGTAGAAATGCCCCATTGACCATTGGATTTACGAATGATGATTTTTTTAAATGCTATAGTATTGTTGATGAACGTTGTGCTGGTTTCTTTGCATTGGGGATAGCCCAGCAATTAAACCATCCAGTAGCATTAGTATGCACTTCTGGTAGTGCCTTACTTAATTATTATCCTGCAATTTCAGAAGCCTTTTATAGTGACATTCCATTAGTAGTATTGTCTGCAGATAGACCAAAACATTTAATTGATATAGGCGATGGGCAAACAATCAACCAAAAGTTTGTGTTTGCAAACCATATTTTACATTCGGCAAATCTTAAGTTAGATTTAAAAGATGAAAATAACATTCCGATTACTGAAGATTTGCCCATTATGAAGACCATTGAAGGTAAATTGGAGCGCTTTTTAGGATTTCAAAAAGATATTCAAGAACATAATGAATTTGAAATAAATACAGCTATTAATATAGCAAATACCAATAGCGGACCAGTACATATAAATATTCCTTTTGATGAACCACTTTATGAGACTGTTGATAAGCTAAGTGTGGCACCTAAAGTTATTGATGTTACCACTAAATCTAAGGACATAGAAGCTTATACGCTTCAGGAGTGTTTGGAATATTGGAATTCATCTTCAAAGAAAATGATTTTAGTAGGCGTTAACGGCCCTCGCAAAATAGAACAAAAATGGTTGGAAGAACTCTCTAAAGACGATAGTGTAATTGTTTTAACAGAAACAACTTCTAATTTACATCATTCTACTTTTTTTCCTAGTATAGATCAGCTTATAGCCCCCTTGTCAGTAGAAGAACATAAACAATTACAACCCGATATTTTGTTGACGTTTGGTGGTTTAATTGTCTCAAAAAAAATAAAAGCTTTTTTGAGAAAATTTCAACCTAAACACCATTGGCATGTTGATAAAAAACGAGCTAATAACACGTTTTTTTGTTTAAGTATTCATATTGAAGCAACGCCTAATCAATTTTTTGAAAACTTATTGCCAAAAATCACTCATTATGTAAAGAGTGATTATAAAGACACTTGGTCTTTGGTTAAAGAAAACCGATTAGAAAAACATGCTTTGTATTTAAAACAAATACCATATTCCGATTTTAAAGTGTTTGATTTGGTGTTAAAATCTATTCCAGACAACTCTGTTTTACAAGTAAGCAATAGCTCAGCAATTAGATATACTCAATTGTTTAATCTTAACAAAACGCTTGAAGTTTATTGTAATAGAGGCACAAGCGGTATAGATGGTAGTACAAGTACATCTGTAGGTTGTGCTGTTGTTAATGAAAATCCAACCGTTTTTATTACGGGTGATTTAAGCTTTTTATATGATAGTAATGGTTTGTGGAATAATTACATTCCTAAAAATTTCAGAATTATTGTGATTAATAATCAAGGAGGAGGAATTTTTAGAATACTTCCAGGACAAAAAAACACAGAAAATTTCGATAAATTCTTTGAAACTAAACATAACTTAAATGCCAAATATTTAAGTAAAATGTATGGTTTTGAATATACTAGTGCTACTTCAGAAAAGCAGATTAAAAATAAATTAGAAGTATTTTATAATGCCTCTGAAGGACCAAAACTACTTGAAATTTTTACGCCTAGAATCATAAATGATGATATTCTTTTGAAATATTTTGAATTTATAGCGTAAATGATTTAAAAAGTATGTGACTTTTAGTGTAATTTGTGTCTTAATTAATATCTTTAGAACGCAAAAATTTAACATAAAATAAACAAAAACCTTTAATTATGAGTAAAAGAGATGAATTAATTGCAAAATATGCTGCCGATTTAAAAGACAAATGCGGTGTTTCAGCAGACATGGATTTATTAACTAAAGTAACCATTGGTTGCGGACCATCAATTTACAATGCAGATGCTGCAACTGTTTCAGGTTCAGATGAGTCTGAATTAGCAACAGTTAAAAATAATTTCTTAATTAAAAAATTAGGTTTAAAAGACGGACCAGAACTAGATAAAGGTTTAGATTCAGTGATGGAAACTTACGGAAAGTCTAACAGAAATAAATACAGAGCGGTGGTTTATTATTTACTAACAAAACATTTTAAAAAAGAATCTGTTTATTAATAACCCATTAATTATAGTATCATTTTAAAGCGTTGCAATATTGCAGCGCTTTTTTATTTAAAAAAGGCTAATATCATTACCTTTGCAGCATGATACATTTAGGAAAAACAAATACTTTAGAGATTATAAGAGAAGCAGTACAAGGACTTTATATTGCCGATGAAGAGGGGAATGAAGTGTTGTTGCCAAACAGATATGTTCCCGAAAATTTTAAAATTTGGGAAAAAATAGATGTTTTTGTATATCTTGATAATGAAGAACGACCGGTTGCAACTACAGACAAACCCTATATTCAACTTGATGATTTTGCTGTGTTACGTTGTAATCAAGTCACCGATTATGGGGCTTTTTTAGATTGGGGATTGGTAAAAGAATTATTTTGTCCGTTTAAAGAACAAGCCTTTAAAATGAAACCTGGAGGTTGGTATCTGGTCTATTGTTATATCGATGAAAAAACGAATAGGTTAGTGGCTTCGAGCAAAACAAATCGGTTTTTAGATAATAGAGAACTTACGGTAAAAGAGTTTGATAAGGTTGAATTAATAGTCTCGCACCCTTCTGATATTGGTATGAATGTAATTGTAAATAAAATCCATTCGGGATTAATTTATAAAGATGCCATTTTTCAAGATTTGAGTATTGGCGATAAATTAGAAGGGATTGTTAAAAAAATTCGTCCTGGAAATAAGTTAGATATTTCTTTAGGTCAAATTGGGTATCGAAATATCGAGCCCAATGCAGACCGAATCATGAAAGAGCTGCAAGACCACGAAGGTTTTTTAAATCTTACAGATAAATCGAGTCCCGAAGATATTAAAGAGCAGCTTCAAATGAGCAAGAAAAACTTCAAAAAGGCAGTTGGCTCATTATACAAACAAAAACATATCGACATTAAATCAGACGGAATTTATTTAGCAGAATAAATTATATATGATTCATCAAGATACCATTGTAGCGTTAGCAACACCTTCAGGAGCAGGTGCGATTGCTGTTATTCGATTGTCTGGAAGCGACGCTATAAAAATAGCTGATTCCTGTTTTCAATCAGTTACCGCTACAAAGTCATTGAGCAACCAAAAAACACATACTATTCATTTAGGTCATATTATTGATGATAGCAAAACGATTGATGAGGTTTTGGTGTCAGTTTTCAAAAATCCAAATTCATATACAGGTGAAGATGTAGTCGAAATTTCATGCCATGGCTCTAATTATATCCAGCAGGAAATTATTCAATTATTTCTTCGGAATGGTTGCAGAATGGCAACGGCTGGAGAATTTACCTTGCGCGCATTTTTAAACGGAAAATTAGACTTAAGTCAGGCTGAAGCAGTAGCCGATTTAATTTCAAGTGACAATGAAGCATCTCATCAAATAGCCATGCAACAAATGCGAGGTGGTTTTTCATCTGAAATTGCAAAACTGCGCGAAGAGCTTTTAAATTTTGCATCTTTAATTGAACTTGAATTAGATTTTGCTGAAGAAGATGTTGAGTTTGCAGATAGAACACAATTTAAAGCACTAATAGAACGCATAACATTTGTTTTAAAACGACTCATAGATTCTTTTGCTGTTGGTAATGTAATTAAAAACGGCATTCCTGTTGCTATTGTTGGCGAACCTAATGTTGGGAAGTCAACACTGTTAAATGCGCTTTTGAATGAAGAACGTGCGATTGTTTCAGAAATTGCAGGAACAACCAGAGACACCATAGAAGATGAAATCTCTATTGGAGGTATAGGATTCAGATTTATTGATACTGCCGGAATTAGAGACACCAAAGATGTTGTTGAAAGTATTGGTATTAAGAAAACATTCGAAAAAATAGACCAAGCGCAAGTGGTTATTTATTTATTTGATAGTACACAATTTGAAGCGTTAGAATCGCAATTTATAGTTGAGCTTGAAAAAATTAAAAATAAGTATCCGCAAAAACCACTGATTGTTATTGCAAATAAGATTGACCAAATCGACGACACTCAGATTGCGGTCATGCAAAAAGACATTCCAGAAATTCAACTACTCTCCGCAAAGACTGGTTTTGGTGTTGAGCAATTAACCAATAAACTCTTAAATTTAATTAATACTGGAGCTTTAAGAAATAACGAAACGATTATCACCAATTCACGTCACTACGATTCGCTTTTAAAAGCTTTTGAAGAAATTCAAAAAGTAAAATATGGTCTTGATACAGATTTATCGGGCGATTTAATGGCGATTGATATCCGTCAGGCTTTATATCATTTTGGGGAAATCACTGGTGAGATTACGAATGATGATTTGTTGGGAAATATTTTTGCTAATTTTTGTATCGGTAAATAGGTTAATTAATTGATTATAAGTATTTTATAGTTATTTTTATTGAATATAATTAATTCAAAAATTTTTATTTCTTCTGAAAAAAATTATCTAAATTGATTAATCACTTTTGATAGTAAAATTTGTTCCTATTTTGTGTCATTTTTCTTTAAATAGATAAAAATAGGGGTGAGGTAATTTATGTATCAATACTTTATTTAATAAGTTCTATGGTAAGGTAAAGGGTTAAGGAACATGAATTTAATAAAGGCATACTACTTTTAATTATGCTTTTATGTTATCACATTTGAAAATTTCAAGTCCAGTTCCTTCTACAGGTAGAACCTTCAACCTTTTTTGGTTAAAATTATATTAAATAATAGAACTATTATATCTAATTATTTTCTCTATAAAAAATATACAATCACTATAATTGCATGTGTTTTTAAATAATCAATTAAAAACAAGCAATCTTTTTGTAAAATTCGTATTCTTGTATGGAGGGTATGACAATTGACTGAAACGTTGTTTTTTCTTTGTTTACTTAAGTTTTTAATCTATAAAATTTCGATTTGGAATCCAGTCAATTACTAATAGCAATTATTTTTTTATCAATTATTGGTTGTGGTAAAAAGCATGAACAAACTGCATTAAATATTTTACCAAAAAACATAATAGAGCAGCCTTCTTTTAAAGACACCTATATTGATAAATCAAATTCTTTTGATGTTAAATATTCCACTGAGCAATTAGATAATACAAATGGGCTTTCCAATAGTTCTGTAAATGTCATATTTCAAGATTCTCAAAATTTATTATGGATTGGTACTTGGGATGGTTTAAACAGATATGACGGTAATAGTTTTAAGGTTTTTAGACCGGAATTGAATAATGAACATAGTCTTACCAACCAAGTAATCCTTAAAATTGACGAAGATAATACTGGAGATATATGGGTATTGACTGTGCACGGCTTAAATAGATACAGCAAAAAATCAAACACGTTTAAGAGATATTATTTTTCTAGAAAAGACAAGCCTCCTTTTTCTGAATCTGAATTTAATATGGCGCTTGACAGCAACAAGACAGTATTTTGTGCAGTTAAAGACTGGGGTATTGGATACTTTAATGGGGATAGTTTTCAATTATTGAAAATTAAAAACCTACCTAGTAGAGCTATTAATAAGATGGTATTCACACAAAATGGCGAATTACTTTTACTATTAGATAACAACGAACTTTATTCCTTAAAACTAAAAACCAATAATAAAGGTAAAAAAACAGTTTCTCAATTAAAACAGATTATAACTAATGTGAAAGATTTTGGGATTCTGTCTCAAAACAAAATGTGTTTTATTGCGGTTTCTGGGAAGCCTGTATTATATTCTTTTAATGACAGAACTGAGACGAAAATAGAAAATAATAACATTCATGATGTTGTATCAAGAACTAAAGATGGGCTCTTGTTATATAATGATTCAGGGTATTTTGTTATTGATAGTTTAGGAAAAACAATAAATAATGCATGGACTAAGAAACTAAAAAATCAAAAAATAACAACATTGTTACAAGGAACTGAAAATGTTATTTGGACAGGAACCGATGGCGATGGGCTTTTTAAAATGTCCCCACAAAAAAAAGTATTTAATTTAGTTTCTAAAACGCAAGTACCTGAAATAGATGGAGGTATTGTAAGAGCTTTTTTAGAAGTAGAAGGGAATTCATTTTGGGCAGGAACTAAAGGAAGTGGATTATTCCGCTTTCCTTCTAAATTCTATTTAAACACTAACAAACCAATAACATATCAAAACTTTAATGAGAGTAATAGCTCCATAGATAATGCTGTGTTTTCACTTTGTAAAGGACAGGAAGATCTTATTTTTATTGGAACAGATGGTATAGGAATTAATGTTTTTGATTTAAAAAAATCAAAACTTTTTGCTTGGTCAGATATTATTGGAAGTGAGCTTTGCTCATATTTTAAGTCTACCTATGCAATTTATCAAGATGAAGATGGTTTTATTTGGCTGGGTACTAATGGATATGGAATGATCCATTTTAAAATTTCACGTTCAGGAGAAGCATTAAAAATAACTGACTTTAAACAATATCTAGCTGCAAATGGAGCAAAGGAATCTTTAAGTAGCAATATTATTTTTTCAATAATTCCAAAAAGCAATAATGAGCTTTGGATAGGAACTAGGCTAGGTGGGCTAAATCTTTTTAATAAGATAACTAATACATTCAAAACATTTAAAAACAACAAAAATGATCCACAGAGTTTATCAAACAACGATATTTTATGTCTTCATACAGATATAGCAAAAAGACTTTGGATTGGAACAAGTTTTGGTTTGAATGTTCTAGAAGAATTTAGTGATGGTAAAGAACCAAGGTTTAAAAACTTTACGGTAAAAGATGGCCTTCCAAATAATACAGTTCACGGGATTGTTTCAGATAATGAATCTAACCTATGGATAAGTACAAATTTTGGATTATCTAATTTTGTATTTAAGGAATCAAAATTCATTAACTATACTAAAAGTGAAGGGTTGCAAAACAATGAATTTGCAGACGGGGCTTTTTATCAAAATAATAGTACAGATTTTATTTTTATGGGTGGGATTAAAGGGTTTAATTATTTTTTGCCATCTAAAGTAGAAGAATCTCAAGTTATACCAGATATTCTTATTGATAAAATTAGTGGTCAAAATCAAGAAATTCCATATTACCAAGGACTTGTTGTTTCTCCAAATTCAAAAACATTTCCATCTATAGTTTTACAACACAATCAAAACTTTTTTGATGTAGAATTGGCAGCTTTAACTTATATAAACAGTGAAAAATGCCAATATGCATATAAACTAAATAATTTTGATCAAGATTGGAATTTCATTAATAATAGAAGAATCATTTCTTTTACTAATGTACCAAAAGGGTCTTATTCTTTATGGATTAAATGGTCCAATAGCGATGGTATTTGGAGTAAAGCTGTTCATGCTATTGATATTGAAATAAAACCTATTTTTTGGCAATCAAATGTGGCCATATTCGTTTATTTTATTTTACTGTTGCTTTTTCTCCTTTTTGTTTGGAGCTATTTTAACAAACAATATAAATTGAGGCAAAACATTATTTTTCAAAAGAGAGAGGAAGAAATCCACCAAAATAGACTGACGTTTTTTACAAATATTGCCCACGAATTCCAAACACCTTTAACTTTAATAGTAGGGCCTGTACAAAAGCTTGCTGAATCTGAAAATTTAGGAGAGCGAAGTACAAAGTTTATAAATATGATTCAGAGAAACTCTTCTAGGCTCCTTTTTTTAACACAACAATTACTTGAATTCAGAAAAGCTGAATATGATTATTTGGAAGTTACAGTAAAGCAGTTTGATTTGGTCAATTTGGTTGAACAAATAGCAGAGTTATTTGATGAATGGGCTTTAGATAAGAATATTGAGTATAATTTGGAATTGCCAACAGAATTAGTTGGTTGGTATGATAAGGATAAAATTGAAAAAATAATTTTCAACCTATTATCCAATGCATTTAAGTATACTCCAAAAAATGGCAATATTAAATTAGAGCTCAATATTCAGGGCAATGAAATAAAAACGCTTTCTATTAAAGTATCCAATACAGGTAAAGGAATTTCAAAAGAAAAACTAGACTCTTTATTTGATAGGTTTTTTTTAACGGATACAGCAGATAAAACAGATACTGATTTGTTTAGAACAGGAATAGGTTTAGCATACATTAAAAAATTAGTAACTGTGCTAAGAGGAGATATTGATGTGTCTAGTAAGCCTAATAAATTAACCATTTTTTCTATCATGATTCCTTGTAGTAAAGAATCATTTAAAAGCAAAGAAATTGATATAGAAGGAAGTCAAATTTTAATTTCAGATTACCTTAAAAATATACTTGATGAAAGTCCCAATGACTCAGACGGTGTCTTAAATAAAATGTCATCACTTGAAGCTTTTTTAGAACAACGCAAAGTGATACTGATTGTTGAAGACGAAAGAGAGATACAATTGTTTTTAAATGAATTATTAAAAGAAAAGTACAAAATTATTATTGCAAATAATGGCTTGGAAGCAATTGAAAAGATGAAAGGTGACCTTCCTGATATTATTATCAGTGATGTTATGATGCCAGAAATGGATGGTATAGAGTTGTGTAAAAAAGTTAAAAGCGATGATAGAACTTGTCATATACCTGTTATAATGCTGACTGCTAAAAGCTCTATTTTACACCGCATTGAAGGACTTGAGAGTGGAGCGAACTCATATATTCCAAAACCATTCCATCCAGAGCATATCCTTATTAGGGTTAAAAAACTTTTACAAGAGCGGGAACTTATTTTAAAACATTTGGCTCAAGATACGCTTATTGAAAACATTAAAGATCTTGAAGTACATAATGATGATAAAGAATTGTTAAGAAATGTTATCGATTTAATTCGTAATAACATAGAAAATGATAATCTGCAAAGCTCGTTTATTGAAGAAAAGCTAGGCATTAGTAATTCACAATTATATAGAAAAATTAAACAAAATTTTGGTTTTTCTCCAGGAGATTTAATTCGAACCATAAGGTTACAGTATGCAGCCGAATTATTGAAAAAAAGTAATTTTACGGTCTCAGAGATTTGTTATCGATCAGGTTTTAATAACCGATCTTATTTTTATAGGGAGTTCAAAAAAATGTATGATCATACACCTAAAAATTATCAAATCAAAAATAATTCCAGAATAAATCAAGAATAACTCATTTTAATTGTCTTAAAAAGAGGTTGTTAACAGTTAGTGTACACTTTTGATGATATAGTGTACACTATTTGCTGTACTCTCAATCTAAATTTATCATCAGGTTTTCAAATCAGATTTGATAACATATTAACTCACTAAACTAATTTATATCATGAAAAAAAGTACTCAAATTATTAATCAATTTAATTCTCTTTTATTATGAAAAAGCGCTTTATGTATAACCTATATTTTATAGGAGTTATGTTATTTGGAAGTGCGTTGTGTGCACAAACCGTAACGGGAATTGTAACAGATAACAAGGGCCCCATACCTGGAGTAAATGTTATTATAAAAGGAACATCATCAGGGACAGCAACTGATTTTGATGGAAATTATACTTTAGAGAATGTAGCTACTAATTCTGTCCTTGTTTTTAGTATGGTAGGCTATTCAACACAGGAAGTCAATTTTAACGGACAATCCCAAATTAATATCATGTTATCAGAAGATATGCAGGCATTAGATGAGGTTGTTCTTGTGGGATATTCATCAAGAAAAAAGTCAACCTTAACAGGTGCTGTTTCGGTTGTGGATATGGGAGATCTTGAAAAAACAAGGGTAGTAAATGTTACTCAGGCCTTGCAAGGACAAATTGCAGGTGTACAGGTAACATCTAGTACTGGAGCTCCTGGTGATCCTATTGAAGTGCGTATTCGTGGATTAGGAACTATTGGTGACAATAATCCATTATATGTAATAGATGGTATTCCTACAAGAGATATCGGTTTTTTAAATCAAGCTGATATAAAATCAATGACTGTTTTAAAAGATGCGTCTGCTGCCGCTATATACGGTTCAAGAGCTTCTGGTGGTGTAGTGTTAATTACAACAAAAAGTGGAAAAGAGGGGAAAATAACTTTTGATGCAAACTATTTTACAGGATTACATTATGCCTCTAACTTACCAAATATGCTCAATGCAGAACAATACATGAATACTGTTGAAAAGGCATGGAATAATTCTGATAGAACTGGTGTAAATCCTTATACTGCTGACAAAGGAAGAAGTGATTTCTCTGATACTGATTGGCTCGATCAATTATTTGAAACCGGAAAATCACAAAACTTGCAGTTTACAGCAAGTGGAGGTAGCGATAAAGTTCAATTTTTAATGTCATTAGGCTATTATGGTCAAGATGGTATTGTAATATTTGATAATGATAAATACAAGAGATTAACTTATAGAACCAATCTTAATGTTGATTTAACAGATCGTTTGAAAATTGGAACAAATCTTCAATTAACATACTCAACACAAGATAAATTATCTTCAAAAGGTGATGCTCCTGGTATTATTAGACATGCATTATTGAGACCACCTGTTATTGGAGTTTATAAGGATGTTAATGATCCTACATATTCTCAAAGAGACCCATTTACAGATTTGCCTTTTTATTTGAATAATGATAGAGATAATGGTGGATGGGAAAGTGATAAGTACGAATGGTCACAAAACCCTATAGCATTAGCTTATTTTACAGATGATGTAAGAAAAGATTTTAGAACCTTTGGAAACATATATGCCGAGTATTCTTTTTTAAAGGATAAAGAACTAACTTTTAGAACCAACGTTGGAGTCGATTTATCATTTATTCATAATAAAACATTTAACGAGAATTTTGGTGATGACGACGGCGGAGGAAATGCCACTGATCAAGGATTAGGAAGACAAAATCGTCCAAATAATTTAAGTGAAGAACGAGGTGAAGCACGTACTATTACATTCAATAATACATTAAATTATGCAAAAACCTTCAATGATAAACACGATATCAGTGCATTAATAGGAATGGAGTACATTGATAATTATAGCTCTTCAATTGGAGCGAGTAGATCGCGTTTTGATAATACTGATAATACCTTTAGATATATTGATTACGGAGCAACAGAAGCAGATTTATGGAATGGAGGAAGTGCTTCAGAATGGGCATTGTTCTCTTACTTTGGATCAGCGTCGTATGTGTTTGATAGCAAATATATGGTTACAGCTAATATGAGAGCAGATGCATCTTCAAGATTTTCAGAAAAAAACCGATGGGGTTATTTCCCTTCAATTTCTGCGGGATGGAAAATTTCTGATGAAGACTTTTTAAAAGATGTTAAATGGTTATCAAATTTGAAGTTAAGAGCAGGTTGGGGTAAACTAGGAAATCAAGAGATTGACAACTATGCCTTTTTAACTTTAATTAGTCAAACAGATGGTAAAGTTGTTGTAAATCGTTATGGAAATGAGGATTTAAAATGGGAAAGTTCAGAATCAACAAACATAGGTGTTGATCTAGGTTTGTTAAACAATAAGCTAACTTTTTCTGCAGAATATTATGTAAAAAATACATCAGATATTCTATTACCAATTGGTTTGCCAAGTATTGTTGGAGATGTTTCTCCTACAATTGTAAACGCTGGTGAGGTGAGCAACAAAGGATTTGAGTTTTCATTAAACTATCGAGAGTCAAGTAAAGAATTCCAATACAGCATAAACGCAAACATAGGAACTGTAATAAACAATGTTGAGAAATTACATCCAAATGTGCCTAATCTAGTTGGGGAAGTTACAAGAACACAAGTTGGTCAACCACTAAATGCATATTACGGTTATAAAATGATTGGAATTTATCAAAATCAGACAGAAATTGACAGTCATTTAAGTGGAACCTTAAACCCTAGTGTAAAACCAGGGGATATTAAATTTGAAGACATAAATAATGATGGAATTATCAATTCTGATGACAGGAAATTTCTAGGAAGTTCAATACCAGATTTAACATATGGAATTTCATTTTCATCATCATATAAAAACTTTGACTTTTCATTCCTTTTTCAAGGTGTAGAAGGTGTTGATAGATATAATGATTCTAAGAAAATATTAGATTATGATACACGACCATTTAATTATACAACCAATATTTTAGGTGCATGGGATGGAGAAGGTACTAGTAATACAATTCCAAGAGTAGCATTTGAAGATAATGGAAGTAGTAAAGTGTCAAGTATTTTTGTTGAAGACGTATCTTATTTACGTCTTAAAAATGTTGAGCTTGGATATACCATAAATCAAATAAAAGGAGTTCAAAATATCCGTCTTTATGTATCTGGTCAAAATTTATTTACAGCAACAAAATATACTGGTATGGATCCTGAATCAACAGATTTAATGGATAGAGGAACCTATCCATCATCATCATCCGTTTTGTTGGGTTTAAATGTTAAATTTTAAAAGCATTAATTATGAAATATATATATAATACTTTAATCGCAATATGTATCATCACAACTTTTGTTAGTTGTAATGATGAACTAACAAAAGAGCCAATCGGTCTTCTTACATTGGATCAAATTGATACAACTCCAACAATAACAACTTTGGAGTCTTCTGTAAGCTCTTCTTATCAACTTCTTTCAAGCACCTTGAATATTATAGGTGAATGGGGATGGGATGACGGAACTGTACTTAGAAATGATTTTATTTTACAGGACATTGCTTCTAATGATATGAATAAGAAATGGAATCCAGACGGTGATCAAGCCTGGATGGATGAGTTTAGTGCTTTTAGTTTTACTTCGGATAACGGTGGGTTTAATGGATTATGGCTTTATGATTATGAAGGCATCAATAGAATAAATCTTGCCATAAGTTATTTAACCAATTCAGAAGTAACTCAGGAGGTTGGTATTGCTGATGCCCGTAAGAATCAATTATTGGGAGAAGCTTATTTTTTAAGAGCTTTTTATTATTTTGATTTAGTCAATAATTTTGGAGATGTACCACTTTTAACGGTTCCATTAAAATCGTTTGAAGAAGCTTTTGATGTTGCAATTCGAGTACCAGCTTCAGAAATTTGGGGACAGATAAATTCAGATTTAACAGAAGCAAAATCGTTATTACCAAATTCAAAGTATCCATCTCCCTCTGAACCATGGAGAGCTTCAAAAGGAGCAGTCATTGCATTGCAAGCCAAAGCTGCCTTATATAATGAAGATTGGGCGACAGTAATTACCCTTGTCAATGAATTGGATGCTCTTGGTTTTTATAGTTTAAACGCTAATTATTTTGATAGTTTTGATGTAACTAAAGAGTTCTCTGATAGCGAGGTTATTTTTGCCTACGATCATGTATCAGATCAAAACCCAAGAAAAGGTAACGGTTTGTGTGCTTTGGTAGGATGGGGCTTTATAGCACCAAGTACTGACTTTATAAATGCTTTTGAACCTAACGACCCAAGATTGTTATATACGGTAGATGTAGCCAATCAAAATGTCTCAAAATTATTGGGCAATACAGTTGGTGACTACAAAGGAAATGATGATGCTCCTAGTAATAAAATTTATATTCGTTATGCTGATGTGCTACTTTGGAAAGCAGAGGCTCTTAATGAAACAGAAGATTATCCTGGCGCTATTGCAATTATAAATCAAGTAAGAACAAGAGCAAGAACTACTGCAACTGCAGATGGTTCTATTGTTCCTGTAGGGACTTTGGCAGACAGACCAAGTTCTACTGATCCAGCTCAAATAAAAGGATGGTTGATGTCTGAAAGAAGAGTTGAATTAGGTTTTGAGTCTCAAAGATTTAATGATCTAAAAAGATGGGGAACTGCAAAATCTGTTTTAACAGGTCTAGGAAAGAATTTTCAAGACAAAAATTACTTATATCCAATTCCACAGGGAGAAGTAGATAAGTCAGGAGGAACTATTACCCAAAATCCTGGTTATTAATTTGCCTTTTACAATAGTTAATTTTTGAGTTTAGTTGTTTAAAGAGAAGTAGTTATTAGTTTGCTACTTCTCTTTTAATCAAAAATTATGTGGATTTCATCTTTATAATGATCTAAACTTTTTTAAGTACACTCATAACTATTTGACTAAGCAATAACTACAAAAACACAAATTTGAATACATGATATTTATGTTTAAAATAAATACCCATCTTTTAATTATGTTGCTTTTGGTCTTTTCATCATGCAATGATAGTAACACCACTTTTCCTGATAAGGCACCTACAGAAAGCATTTCAAATCCTGATATAGAAATTATTCCTTCTGAACCACTACCAAATGGAGCAATAAATTTTAGTCATTTTAACCATCTTTATAATGAGATTAATTTTAATGGTAAAAAAGTTGGGATTATTAATATCTACAGTGAATATCCAAATTATGTTTATGCAATTGAACCAAATGAGGGTTTTGCTTGCGTAGATGATGTGTCAAGGGCTATTGTGATGTTAACCAAATATTTAGAATTATATGGTGATAATGTAATAGCATTGGAAAAGCTTAAAAACCTTACTGAGTTTGTTTTACAGATGCAAAACCAAAATGGTTATTTTAATAATTTTATATGGAATGACCTTACTATAAACACGAAATACAGAACATCAATTGCCGTTCTTGATTGGTGGTCATTTAGAGCTTTATGGGCCATAGAGTCTGCATATCCTTTTTTGAAATCTGATGTGGATATGTCAAATAGGATAGCAATTGCTTCGGAAAAATTGATAATAAACATTAAAAGAGACCTTCCAACATCTTATTTAACTACAGAAGTTATTAATACTATTGAATTGCCAACATGGTTGCCTGGGAAATCAGCTGCAGACCAATCAGCTATATTGATTCTGGGATTGCTGAATAATTATATAAGAACTGGAAATAACGATTCTAAAATATTAATTGATCATCTAGTCAAAGGTGTTATGCTTATGCAAAAGGGTGATGCTGAGAATTATCCTTATGGAGCTTTTTTAAGTTCTGAAAATTTATGGCATGCTTGGGGAAATAATCAAGCATATGCACTTTTAAGAGCAGGTCAAGCATTTAATAATCAAGACTATATTGATAGTGCTCTCATGGAGATTGAAAATTTTTACCCTTGGATGTTACAAAATGGGTTTGCGGAAGCTTTTTGGATACATAAAGCAGATAATAATTTTGTTGAAGTAGAGAGGAATAAATATCCTCAAATAGCCTATGGAGTTAGACCCATGCTTTGGGCAGCCACCGAAGCATATCGTTATTCAAATGATGATAAATATTTGACCATAGCTAAAGAACTAGGATTATGGATATCGGGTAAAAATGATGCTAATAAGGCTATGTACAATCCAAGTACAGGAGTTTGTTTTGATGGGATTACTGGTCCAAATGAAGTCAATAAAAACTCAGGTGCAGAATCAACTATAGAATCGTTGCTTATGCTATTGGAAATTGAAAAAATAAAATAGCAACTATACCATTTTAAACATATTATTTTTTGAAAATATAATTCTAAATTTTTATGAAAGATATATCACAAAGAAGCAGTCAAAATCCTCTTCTATCCCCAAAAGATTTAAATCCTAGTAATAAAAATATGATTATTGAATGTCTGCTTAATCCTGGAGTGTTTGAATTTAAAGGAAAAATAGGGCTTCTAGTGCGTGTGGCAGAACGTACTGTTCAAAAAGAAGGATTGTTATCTGTGCCCATATATAATTCTGTAGGTAACCTTGAAATTTTAAAATTTAATCTTGACGATCCAAAACTAGATGACTCAGATGCTAGAGTTATTAATTATGATGGAAAGGATTATTTAACAACAATATCACATTTGAGATTACTTTTTAGTGATGATGGTGTAACCTTTAAAGAAGACAAGGCGTATCCGTCACTCTTTGGTGAAGGAGACTATGAATCTTACGGTATAGAAGATTGTCGAGTTTCAAAAATAGGTAGTATCTATCATCTTACATATACTATGGTATCAGCTAATGGCGTAGGAGTAGGGTTAAGAACCACAAAAGACTGGAAAACATTTGAAAAGAAAGGAATGATTTTTAGCCCTCACAATAAAGATTGTGCCATTTTTGAGGAGAAAATAAATGGCAAATATTTCGCTCTTCATAGACCAAGCAGTCCAGAATTGGGTGGAAATTATATGTGGTTAGCAGAATCACCAGATGGTGTCCATTGGGGTAATCATAAGTGTATTGCAAAAACACGACAAGGAAAGTTTGACAGTAAAAGACTTGGAGGAGGAGCAGCCCCAATTAAAACGGATAAAGGTTGGTTAGCGATCTATCATGGTGCTACAGAAAAGAATAGATATTGCTTAGGAGCATTGCTTTTGGATTTGAATGATCCATCTAAAGTCATTGCACGTTCCGAAGGCCCCATTATGGAACCCATTTCAACCTATGAACAAACGGGATTTTTTGGAAATGTAGTGTTTACAAATGGACATATAATTGATGGAGATACCATTAAAATGTATTACGGAGCATCAGATGAACATGTATGTTTAGCTAGCTTTTCAATTAACCAAATATTAAAAACACTAAGACAATCATGTTAGATTTAGCAAAAGTAGGGTGGAAAGATTTTACAAGAAGCGCAAAAATATTGATCATTACCAATGTTATTTATGCCTTTGTTTTACCCGTAATAGAGATTTTTGTAGCTTCTTATATCATGCGGAATTCCAATGATCCTTCCAAAGTAATTTTTTATCAAATGGCTATTTATACTGGGATACCCATTACCTTTTTTATTAATGGCTATTTGTTAAACAGAATTAATATTAAACGGTTATTTTCTTTAGGCATGCTATTAAGTGGCATTTCTATGGTTTTTATGATGTCCTTAAAAGAAATAAATTATTTTGGACTAGTTGGAGCGGGTTTAATTATGGGAATGTCTTTTGGATTGTATTGGGCTAATAGAGACTACCTTGTGTTAGCAACAACTAAAGATAGAACAAGGAATTTTTACTATGGCTTGGAAACTTTTTTCTATACCATCATAGCGTCTATTGTACCAGTCATAATTGGATGGTATTTGATGAATGGAAATGGCACTTCTAATGCAGGTGTAAACTCGGGGTATAAAGTAGTTACTATAATAGTTTTTATTATAACAATTATTGCCTCAATAGTATTTCATTTTGGAAAATATGAAAAACCAAAAAGTGAGAAGTTCCTTTATTTTAAATTTCATAAACTTTGGAAAAAAATGCTTCAATTAGCGTTGTTAAAAGGGTTGGCACAAGGGTTTATTGTAACCGCGCCAGCTATGTTAATGATGAAGTTTTTTCATTCTGAAGGTGCGCTTGGTTCAGCCATATCTATCGGTGCTGTAATTGCAGCAGTAATTATGCTTTTTTTGGGAAAATACTCAAAACCTAAACATCGCTTAATAATTTTTAGTACTGGATTAATATGCTTTTTTATGGCTTCTTTTTTTAACGGATTACTATTTAATTCCGTTGGGGTTATTATATTTATGTTTTTGTTATTAATAGCCAAACCTGTGCTTGATATTGCTTATTTCCCCATTCAACTTAAAGTTATTGATGTTCTTTCTAAAATTGAAAATAGAAATGAGTTCTCTTATATTTTGAACCACGAATTTGGATTATTTGTAGGACGGCTTATTGGCGCTGGAACCTTTTTGGTTATTGCGTTTTTTATAAATGCAGACATTGCATTAAGATATGCTTTATTGATTATAGGAGTACTTCAGTTACTTTCCATAATTATTGCTAAACAACTTTTAAAACAACAAGAAATATTAGAAAATGAAAATGCATAGAATAAAATATTTAATGGTTTTGTTGGTTTGTATAGGTCTTTATTCTTGTACTACCAAACATTCTAAATTTGTCATAGAGAACCCAATCAATCAGATTCAACTGAGCCGCATCGATTCTATGCCCAATCTACCTAAACCATTTAAAATAATGGATTTTAAAAATTTAGCCAAAGGATTTGATTCGTTGGTTTTTGATGACACCCAGACAGGAGACTATTGGCCATTAATATGGAAGGATAATTCTCGAAAAAATTTCAACCAGGAAACTTTTGGAATCTATACAGCTATGGGAGACTTAAGACAAGGGGCAGAACATAATAATGGCATTTTTCATGAATCACTAGCCACTATAGGTTCTGTATTCGGAGCAACTCTTGTAGGAATTGATAAGACAAACCAAAAGGGTAAAAATTATGTTTCCATGTTGAAAAATTATTTTAATTCTGATACCAACTGGAATATTGTGATGAATAATACCTGCCCTGAAGTAGCATTGCTAGGAGGTGGCTATGCAAGAGATTGGTGGTATGATGTATACCCAAATGTATTATTTTATGGACTTGCAAATTTTTACCCTGAAGAAAAGGACTATTCAAAAATCATGCGTTCAGTTGCAGATAAATTTTATAAAGCAGATTCTGTAATGGCTGGGAACTATGCGCATTCCTATTTTGATTATGCCAAACTAGAGCCTCAAGATAATTGGATTTGTAAACAAGAAGACGCAACTGCAGGTCATGCTTATGTTTTGTATTCTGCCTATCAAAAATTTCAAGACCCAAAATATCTAAAAGGAGCCAAATCTTCTTTAGAGGCTCTTTTGTCACAAACTGATAATAGATTTTACGAAATATTAATGCCCTTTGGAGCTTATGTGGCGGCTCGTTTAAATGCTGAAGAAGGAACAAATTATGATTACAGTAAAATTCTTGATTGGACTTTTAATGGAACGCCAGAATGTAGAGAAGGCTGGGGTGTTTTAGTTGGTAATTGGAATGGATATGATGTATCTGGAATCGTAGGAAGTACCGTAGATCATGGTGGTTTTGGGTTTTTAATGAACACATATGATTCTATGTGGCCACTAGTGCCCATGGTTAGGTATGATCAAAGATACGCCAGTACTATTGGAAAATGGATGCTGAATGCTAGTAATGCCTTGAAATTTTTCTATCCTTATGAAATGACCGATGAACACCAAACGATTCCAGAACAAAAAAAATATACCAAAGGTGTGATAGCTTATGAAGGATTGATAAAAAAAGCGCATTTCGAAAAATATGAACATATAGAAGCACCTGTTGCTATAGGGGATGGCCCCCATTGGGTAAAAGGAAATCCAGATGTGTCCCAATTTAGCGTTTATGGAAGCGGACATGTGGGAATTGCAGGCTCTATTATTTCAAAAACAAATGTTGAAAACATCCTTCAATTAAATTTATTGGCAACAGATTTCTACCGGGATGATGCTTTTCCTTCTTTTTTATATTATAATCCTAATCCAGAAGCAAAAGAAGTCGCAATTTCTGTGGGAGAAAATAGCTTAAAAATTTATGATGCCATAAAAAGAGCATTTATCGCTCAGAATGTAAAAAATAATTTCACATTTACTATAGCAAAAGAACAGGCTTCGTTATTAGTGTTGGTTCCTCAAGATGCAGTTATATCTGTAAATGACGGCAAATTATATGCGAATGACGTTATAATAGATTACAGATATTCTTCTTTAAAGTAATACCTAAAAAAATGACTGAATTAAATAAAAAAATTAGAACAATACTTTTGATTCAATTGTTCTGTTTCATTGGAATCAGTGGATGGAGTCAAAACATCAATCTTAAAGTAGTTGGAACTGCAGAAGAGGGTTTTTATTTAGATATTTATAATGGAACCCAATTATTAATTCATAACACGGAAGAATTTAAACTTAAAGTCGCCAATTTAGATTTAAGTGAAACAACCGAAATTAATAATTGGAAAGGTTCAGAATGGACAGGAGATGAAACCATTGTAAAGCTCTCAAAAGAGACTTACTTATCGGATTTTGATTTGAATTTATCAATTATCGTAACCTATGAAGTAGTAAACTCTAATGTAGTTAAAAAGAGTATTGATTTATTTCAATCGGGTATGCCGTCGCTATATTATACTATTGAAGAAAATTTTAAGCCTTCAGAAACACCTTCTAAATATGTCACTTTTGAGTATGATAATTTTCCAGGTGGTTTTGTTCATGAAATGTTTCCATCCGCTGGTTTTGTTACACCAAACAATCAATTGGTTGGAATTCTAATGGATGCTGGCTATAAAAATCATTATACCAGAACAACGCGGCGCAGGTTTAATGGTCATGGTGGCGGTTTTGTTGGTATGAGAAAATTACCTGACCCTGAATTAGTTTCAGTGGCTACATTAGAAGAAAGAGCAAAAGGACAACAATATATCCAACAAAAGTTTGGAGAAATGCACAACCTCGATGCAGGAAAAGAATTATCATTAAAAATTAGTGACCAATTTAAAAAAGTTGGCGCTGTTGAATTTAAAAAACAATCTGGGCTAATTACACTAGACTGTGAACCTTCAAATAGTTCAGGGTTTGAAATAATTGCACCTTTTAAAGACCAAAAGACTTATACTATCTCATTTCTTTCTAAAGGGAATTCACCTATAGCTCTTAAGCTTTTCAGAATTAAAAATGGGCAAAAAACCATTGAATTGGAGCACGGCATCAAATATGTTGATCAATTTCCCATAAAAGAAAATGAGTGGACGCTTTTTAAAGGGAGTGTTTTGGTTCCATATATCGAAAATGATAGTGTATCTATGTTTCTAGGAACACAGTCAGGAAAAGAAGCTACTATACAAATTAAAGATTTAAAAATTGTAGAAAACCAACCTTTAAGCCAGCCTTACAATAGAATGGATATGGGTGAAAAGGCTACCAAAACAAGCTATATATTTGTGGAACCTTGGACCAATCATCACGATTTTGTGGTGTCTTCTCAATCACGTCTTGCCGAAGGAAAAGGATTTAAAGGGGCTTTGATAGAAAAAATGTTATATGCAAATTTCAACATGTTAACATGGATAACATCAATTAATGATTTTACACCTTTGAATGTTCCTAACCTGAACTATGCTCCAGATATGTACAATAGGGATTCGTTTTTTTCCATTGTTTCTAGTTATAATGAAGAATTAAATTTAAAAATATGGCAACAATGGGCTAAAACCCAAAATGCTAATGGTGCCGTTGCGACTATTATAACACCTTATATGGGAACTATAGAATGTAAGGATAATGAGGCCACTATACAATTTTTAATCTGGGCTATGATGAATAAAAGACGTTATGGTGTTACGTTACCAAAAGACAAAATTGACAAAGCCGTAAATTATGTTTTAAATGAATTTGATGATGACCGAGATGGTATCTGTAAATCGCATTTTACATTAAGTCAAGTTGATATAAATAAATATGAACCTAAAACTGATAAACTGGCAGTAAACCAAGGTATGTTTACTATTGCACTAAAAACTATTAAGGAATTAGGGTATGAGATATCTGATGCATATATTGAAAAAGCCGAAGCTGCCTATCTTAATTTTTATGATGTACAAAGAAAACATTTGTTGTTTGATAGGGATTTTCCAGATGTGATTACAATGACCGATTTAGAACCTGAATTTTTCTCTTTATGGTTGTTTAATAAACCGATGCTAACCGATGAAATGGTCATCAATCATTTAGAGCAAATACCAATACTAAATAAAGTTTCAAATTCGCCACACCCCGAATATGGTACAACCGCTCCTGTTTGTGTTCGATTGGATCAGAGTGAAAAGGGGTATTCTTATTTAACTCCAGATTATCAGCCTTTCAGAGAGTTTGGAGAAGTGAACTATAAGGATGGCGCAAGAGATGGCTTTTATTACAATGGTGGGAGCTGGATGCGACCAGAATATTGCGGTTATGTAGTTGGACTTCGACATGGATGGAAAAAAGCAAAAGCATTGATGGAGAATAGGGCATGGGCAGAAATTAATCTTAATCCGAAATGGCCCTACAGCAAAGAATTTATTCCAACAAAATGGATTACAACAGATACTTGGTGGGAATCAACTAGAGGCCTGTGTTGGAATGTGTTTATACTCATGGCCGATGAAGTTGCAGGATTTCGAAGTCCAGAGATGGATCCTGACTTCAAAAAATAGAAATCCTTTTTTAATTAAAGTCTTGATTCAAGTTCAAAATAATTTTAAAAATGAAACTATTAAAAAAGACATTATTAATTGTGATTGTTTTTTGCTTAGCTTCTTGTAAAACTGAAAAAGATGCGAATAAGGAAGGAACTTGGTGGAAAGAAACGGTGTTCTATGAAATTTATATGCCCAGTTACAAAGATAGTAATGGAGACGGTAATAGCGATTTTAAGGGGCTAACTTCAAAATTAGATTATATTCAAAACTTAGGAGTCAAAGGGATTTGGTTAACACCTTTTTTGAAATCACCAAAAGTAGATAATGGATACGACATTTCAGATTGTTACCTTGTAGACTCAACTTATGGAACTTTAGAAGATTTTAAATTTTTCTTAGACGAGGCACATCAAAGAAACATAAAAATTATCATGGATCTAGTTGTAAATCATACATCAACAGAATCTAAATGGTTTCAAGAGACAAAAAAATCTAAAGACAATCCTTATAGGGGTTATTATATATGGAAGGACAATTCCAACAATTGGGAATCTTTTTTTGGAGGCTCTGCTTGGGAGTTTGATAGTATAACTAGTCAATACTACTACCATAAGTTTGATGTGAAAATGGCCGATCTTAATTGGCAAAATCCAGAGGTGGTTGAAGAAGTTAAAGATGTATTAAGGTTTTGGCTAGATTTGGGTGTTGATGGATTTCGACTAGATGTCATCAATTTTTTGACAACTGATGGAATTACTCTTGATAATCCAATTGATGAAAAAGGAATTCAAGAACACCTAAATGATATTAATCAAAAAGGTGTTAAGGAAGCCATGAAAACTATCAGAAAAACCGTTAATGAATTTGATAATCGTTTTATAGTTGGTGAAATAGGAAGTGATAAAATTGAAGTGCTAAAACAATACCAAGGAACAGAATTATTAGATGTGGTCTTTAATTTTAATTTTGGGAGCATAAAAGAATTTTCAGCACAACGAATATTTGATGAGTTGAAAAGCATGGAAAACAATATGAGCAATTATCCAACCTTGTTTTTTGGAAGTCATGATATGCCTCGCATTGTAAGTCGTTTAGCAAAAAACAATCCAGAAAGGGCTGAGGCTCTGGCCGCTTTAATGCTTACCGCAAAAGGAGTTCCTTTTATATATTATGGTGAAGAAATTGGAATGGAAAACATTGAAGCCGATTCTTTAGACGAAATAAAGGATATTCAAGGGCGTACACATTATAATATGGCTTTGAAAAATGGAAAAACTAAAGAAGAAGCACTTAAAATAGGAAATGAACATAATAGGGATAAATCAAGAAGCCCGATGCAATGGGATGATACTGAATTTGCTGGGTTTTCAAATAAAACTTCTTGGATTAAGGTTAATAAAAACTCTAAATTTTTAAATGTTGAAAGTTTAGAAAAAGATAAAAAGTCATTACTGAATACTTATAAGAAACTAATCGTTTTGAGAAATTCGGAGCCAATTTTGCAATATGGGGAATATATCAATTTAAGCTTTTCAGATGGGTTAATATCATTTTCAAGAACATTTAATGGAGCGTATATGACTTGTTACTTTAATTTTAGTAAGTCCTCGCACGACATAATTTTAAATAAAAAAGAGAAAGTTATAATTGGTAAATTGAAATTAAACCCTAATAATTATACAATTATTAAAGGAGATAATTAATATCATTAAAGTTTTAGAAAGCACTAAATTTCTCTAATTCTGAAATCAGTAATGATTTCTACATTTTTTTTGTTCGTTCTACTTATAGAACCTTCAACCTTTTTTGGTTTGAGATTTTTATCTTTGCTATTTTTTTAATGACAATGTCATATTTGAATATTATTATTGATTTTTTAATCAATAATACAGTGTAAAGAATTCTTGATTTACTTTAATTTATTTGCATAATAATTGTACCATTTTTGTGCCTTTTATATTTTAACCTTTATAAATAAAGAAAAGTTACTTTCTGTATCCGAATCTAATAAATTCAATTCGTTAAATGTTTCACTATTGTTTCACTCTATTATTTTAAAAGCTTGGGTTATACTGTAAATAATGAATTTTAGTAACTAGGTTCAGACCTTTGGGTGGTCAAAATATTTAAGAGATTTCCCCACTCCCTAACCTAATAAACTTCTATTAATAAAATAAGTGATTTTTGGATTTTAAATACGGGAGTGTAACTAAATGGGTAATTAAATATTTATCCCCAAATGTAATATCATGGTTCGAGTCCAGTTCCCGTTACAAGTAAAATCTTCAACCTTTTTAGTTGAATATTTTTTGTTTTCAAATATTTTTGATTAATTTATATTTTAAGTAATTAGCAGGTTCTATATTCTTTTACCACCAAAGACATTTATTAAAAATACTTCCTATCTATATACAATTTGTAATACCTTCAATATTGCGGTGACTTTCTAAAGTAATAGGTAGCATCCTCAGGAATATTGGATACTATTGTATGAACGTGCTTTTTATATCTCGACCTGTCTTCTTCGGGAGCATTTGGGAATGCATATTTGCCAATGACTTCGGTTTTTACCAAATTCCATCCTGGACTAAAACTAAGGTTATATGTAACATGAGTTTCAACTATTAAAGGTGTACCGGTATTGCTTAAATCGCCCTTCCAATTTTCATTAGCTTCAATTTCACATGCTTCTTCAGCATAAACCCATGACAACATATATCCTTCATCACCAAAATATAAATCTCCTGGTGTTAATAGGTTTAGGGTTACTTTTTCAGAATTTCCAATGGTTAAGATTCCAATTTTTATGTCATTTTGATACACTAATAAATAGGAGTTAAGCTTTATGCCCGAATCTTCATTGCTATATTGATAAGACTCTGGATTATGAATATCAAAAAAATTGTTATTATCCTTAAATTCCTTTAAAGGTTTTAGTATTGGCACTTGGTATGTAGGATTCAATTTAATAGTACCATCTGCTTTAATTACACCAACTTGAACATATTCTACTTTATCTTTTCTTGAGTCATAGTGATAGTTGAAAACAAGATTAGCTTCTCCATAGTTCCAATTTTTTAATTTATTATCGTAATCGCTGGCTAGCGTATTTTTCCAATATTTGTCTTCGCTTTTGCTAGCTTTTGGGATTGGGTTTGTTTCACTTTTATTTGTTTTTTTAGCTGATTCAGTTCTTTTTTCCTGAGCATTGGCTTGCTGTAACATCTCTTCAATAGTTATGCATTGCATGATACTATCTCGCATTTTCAAAGCTTTATCAATCATTTTTTGCTGTTCTGGAGTTTGAGAAAAGCCAATGCCAGAGACCGTTAAAAGAAGTATGAAAATAATTTTAAGTTCCTTTTTCATGATATATAATTTTTATAATCCAATACTTATGCTTTTATCAATGGGCAATGACACACTTTTTAAAGGTGTGTAAGTAAATTTTAAATTTAATGGACTTGAAATTTGTTTCTCGGGTATATAGAAGTTTAATTTACCTTCTTCCATATAGATATACCCCAAATTATTAATAATGTTCCCAGAGTTATCTACCATATCTATTGCTTTTACAGCAACACCTATGTCTGAGTTTTGCAAGGAATATCCAATATTTCTTTCATTATTTTCATTATAAGAACTCGATCCATTTTTAACCATAGTAATAGACTTGCCTTGCCAATTGGCAATTTCATTATCTGGTGTAAAATCTTTAATTATTATGCTTTGTTCTGGGGCAGATGCATCTTCAGTTAAGTATGCAATGAGTGCTTTTATATGTAACTCTTTAGCGTTTTCGGCTGGCAATACTAAACTAGAAAGCAGCAGTTTAAAACCAATAGCGCCAGTTATATCACGTGTATTTTCAAGATCAATTATGTTTTTGTTATTTACATAAAAGTTGAGATAACCATATTCCTTCTGTTGTTTTTCATAATCAGAAATAGCTTTTTGATGTGCGGTTAAAATATTAGTTCCTAAATCATCTTCAAATAGGAGCATTTTAGTCTTGGTAGTATCAAGACTCATAAATTTGTTTTGGTCTTCAATCCAAAATTCTAATTTAAGGCCTGTATTTGGAAAAGTTTCTTCTGGGATTTCCCTTTCTATTTCTAGTTTTACAGGAATTACATTTTGAGCTATGGCAAAATGCCCGATACAATACAATGCCAGTACCAGAATTATTTTTGTGTTCTTTTTCATTTTATAGAATTTTATTGCTTATTTATTTTAGATATTAAATGTTTATCTTTTTAGAGGTATGAGGAGTTTATAAAAAGCGCCACACAACTTTAAAAAATAGTGGTTTCAATAATTTGATTTATAATTTTTCTAATACTTCAATGCGTTTTGTTAATGTATCTATCAAAACTTGTTGTTCTTGTATGGCTTTAACCAAGGGAGCAATGATATCGTTATAACGCATGCTATACATTTTTTGATCATCAACTGTAATGATGCCTGAATTGCTTACATTATTTTTTTTAAGTACTTCTTCTACTTCTTGAGCAATAAAACCATATTCTACTTTTTTATTTTCATCATTGCGTCTTGTATACGAAACGGGGTTTAATGCATTAATAAAATTTAAGCCTAATGCACTTTCCTTAATATTATCTTTTAGTCGTTTATCTGAAGTAATGGTCCAGGCTACTTGTATCCCTGCATAGGTAATTGCCGTATTTCCAATACGTACTTGGTTACTTCCTGTAGCACTTGGTACTCGTGCATCATAACCAATGCCTATATTATTACTACCTGTATTATTATTAAGAGCAATATGACCTACTGCAGTATTATAAGACCCTGTACTATTACTATAGAGTGCCTGTACTCCATTCGCGGTATTATAAACGCCTGTAGAATTAATTACCATTGCACCACTTCCAGTGGCTGTATTACCATCCCCTGTAGTATTATATCTTAGTGCATTTACTCCATTAGCTGTATTATTACTCCCTATTGTATTTGAATAAAGTGCTAAATACCCATTGGCTGTGTTGTCAATCCCTATTGTATTAGAATAAAGTGCTGAAAACCCATTTGCTACATTTTCACTTCCTGTAGTATTAGAATAAAGTGCTGCATACCCATTTGCTATATTGCCCAACCCGGTAGTGTTGGAAAACATTGCTTGAGCTCCAATTGCTGTATTATAAGCCCCATTATTTGATGATAAGGCAAAATTTCCGAAAGCTGCATTGGTGTCTCCAATTAATCCTGAGAACGCATTGTTTCTTTTAAAAATAACATCGACAGCATCCGTAGTACCAATAAAATCAGAATTAATATTTGTACCCCCATTACCCGTTAAATTCCAGCCGCTTACACCAGATGTGCCGCTTGATGCCGCATACAATGCATAAGGCACACTCATTAATTGGCTTGTGCCTGTAATGGTATAGGTTGAACCACCATTTGGATCGGTTTCTGTTTTAATAAAATAAGGGCCATTTGCCCAATTAATACCTGAAAAAGTACCTGTAACTGGGGTGCCTGTTCCTATTTCTATAGTTACCAATCCGTTTATGTTTGTTGGTGTAGCGTTAAAGGTTTCTTTAAAAACCTCTGTTCCTGCAGATGTGCCTTGTAAAATGCTTACGCGCATACTTACATTTGTGTTTGAAATTAGGGTATTACTCGCGTTGCGAATTACCGCTTGGTAACTCATTTTTTGAGGTGATTGAGCAAGTACATTCTGTAGTGACAATAAAACAGCTATTGCAATGAATGATTTTTTTATGGTTATAGTAAATGTTTTCATAACTAATTATTTTTAATAATTTTAAATGTTTTTAATGTTTTGTTTTGGTCTAAAACCATTAGAAAATAAGTTGCCATTGGAAGATGATTTAATGAAATTTTTGAATCAGTTCTAACTATTTTTTTGGACATAAGTTGTTGTCCTCGTAAATCATACATCACATATGTTAGATCTTTAGAATTATAGTTTTCTATTTTTAAAGTCACTTTTGATGTTGTAGGATTTGGATACACCAACATATTTAAGGTAATAGCTGGAAAATTATCTACACCAAGTGTTGATATTTCAAAAGCATGTTGCAGACCTTGGCTAGCTGAACCTTCTGCACTGTTTACATTGTTATAATCTATTTGTCCAATGGTGTAATTTACCAAACCTCCACTTCCAGCGGCATTACCTCCAGATACAACTGTATTACTTTGTGCAAAACAATATTGAATTCCGAAAAAGATATAAGCATAAAAAAGTCTGTTCATTTTTTTTATTTAAAGAGTTAAAAATATTTACCAATCCATTTAGTATCTGGTGGTGTAGATTGTGATGAGGTAACTGTTATTTTACTCGGCTTCGCTATTTTAATAAATACATTTTCCTCATACATACTTGGTATCTCATGTTCAACAACGCTTTCAATTTTATATTCAATAAAATTAAATCCACCATTTAATTGCAGATTATAGTTATAAATGGTTTCAATGGTATCATTTTCTGTATTGGTAACCGTTGCGGTACATTCGCCTTGATAATTAAAATCATTTTCCACATATACTAATTCAAAATATGATGCTTTAACCGCATTATTTGAGTACGACTCTTCTAGCCAAGGCACCAAATTCTCATCAGTAACCATAAAGAGCAAACCTGAATACAGATTTTCTTTTGAGCTTAGTGAAATGTAACCGGCATTGACTGCTTTAATATTTTCAGTTTCGGTTAGTATATCATAATTGTTATTACATTTTGGAAATAAAGTGAAAGCGGCGTCTGACATAGAGTTTTCTATTGCCACTTCTGGTATTGAATTTATATTATTTGGAAGTTTGAAATTAAGTTCACCAGAATCGGAAATAGTTCCAATAGTTATTGGATAATCCATACCGAAGACAAATACTACCAAATCCATAGCTTTTAATGGATAGTTTTCTGCTTTAGGTTTGGTTTGGGCTATGCATATCTGTAGAGATAAAAGCATTAAAAATAAGAGTGACTTTTTCATGACAGTGTTGTTTTATGGTTAGTTAAAAAGTGTAAAAAACTTAGCTAAGTTTTCTTTAAAAAAAGCAGGAAAGAAAAAAGATAAAAACGTTAGAATAAAGATTAAAAGCATGAGTATAAATACATTTACTATGCCTTGCTTTTTACCTGGAACCAAGGTTGATATTTTAGGATTTAAAGGGTTATAATAAACAACAACAACTTTCCCTTGTGAATATTTTTCTATTCTATCTTTATTACTCACTATGATTTTACTGGTGGTCGAAAAAAAAGGCTTTTTTCGTTGATACGACTTCCCTCTTACTTCATATTCATATAAAAACGTGTCGTTTGATATTCCAAATTGCATGCCCCTAGATACAATTCCTTTAACCTTAGGCCATAAATGTGATTGATTTGCATATCTCCAATACTTTAGTGATAGGATAAGCGAAAACAGTGATATTAATTGTGCAATAATATTAACTATTTCATATTTGCTTAGTGATGAAAAATAATCCATTTTTATATGTATTATTTGTTAAAATCCTTGAAACGATCCAAGTTATTTATCTCCAAAGCATCCCAAAGTTTATCGGAATCCATGTTTTTACCTTCTAGTGTTACATAAAATCGATTGTCGTAGAGAAACCTAATTTCTGATTGATAATCTGCCTTCGTATCTTCATCTCGATCCGTACCAAAGGTTAATATTCCATTACGCTCTTTTTTTGAATATCTAATGGTATTGTTATTCTCTGAAGTTATTTTGTTTAGATGTAACATTTTTAAGGGTATAATGGCGCCAATAACATTTTTACCAGCAGCATCTAAGATTTCCATTTGTACAGCATCTCCGCCAAAACTTCCTTTTACGGTTTCACTTGACGTAATTCTAGCTTCATTTGAGTCTAAGTTTAAGCTGCCTAATTTTTTTGGGAAGACTTCCAGTAATTGTGCATCGGTTAATAGCGTTTTTGTTTTCAAATCTTCCATTAACAGTGCATATTTTTTGTCTATATCGACATTTTCACCTGTTACTTCGTCAATTAAGCCTTCTATAACCTTAGATTCAGACGAATCTGATGATTTTGGAGAATCTTTACAAGAAATCAAAAGTATAATCACTAATGTGAATTTTAATAGATTTTTCATTTGTATATCATTTAATATTTTTAATTGTTATATTCTAGTTAATAAATTGAAATAGTTGATTCAAGCTTTTTTGCAATGTTGATTTTATAAAACGAGCCACATAGCATCTGCCGGAATTTCGTCTATCTTGGTAACTTCCATTTTTGTCAAAACGGTTTTGCCAGTTTGTGTTGTAAAAGTTTCAGTAATATTATATTTAATCATATTCCATCCTTTTTGAATTTCAAGGTCATAAAATGTGGTATCGGTATAATTTTCATCATCATTACCTGTATAAACTGGGATACTGATAGAACCTTTTACTGAAGCGGTATCTTCTGCAAAAAACCATCTTAAATAATACCCCTTTGCAATATCACTTTGTCCGTAATTATATAGCCAATTCGCTAATTCAGGGTTACTGGTGCAATAGATATAACCAAATTGGGCAGTTCCATCTTCACTAGTAGCTTCTAAATCTGGTAAGCCTATTAAAATAGACGCGGCATTTTCATATATTATGCCTTTCTCGCCACTTCCAAAAGTAGATTCTATGGTATTGAATTTCATTTCCCAACCCTGAGGCGCTTTTTCCTTTGCTTTTTCTGCTGCTATTTTGAAGTTGGATAAAAAATTAGCCTCAAGCGGAATAGTCATATTTCCGTCTGATGCAATATTTCCCATTGTGATTTTTTCTCGTGATATATAATCGGAAAATAGCAATGGAACTTCTCCATTAGTCCAATTTGCAATGCTTCCTGTAATGAAATTTTGAGCATTAAAAGTCAGACTAATAAAAAATAATAAAGTCATTATTGTGATACTGTTTTTTAAATTTTTCATATGAATTAGTTTAGTTGTATTGATCTAGTTTTTTTAAATTTTCAAAGTCGATATACGTCCACAACACATCTGCGGAATCTGGGCCTTCCAAAGTGATTCTGAATCTATTATTGTAAACAAATCGAATATCATTACGTTTAATGTTTGGTTGTAAAAACGCAATAGTTTTATAACCAGCTCTTTCTACATAGACGTACTCGGTTTGTGGAGGTCCTTGGGATTTTATTTTATAGCTGTCAAAAAAATTGCGAATAATAGCACTTGAACCTACGCCATCTTGAATAAAAAAATTATAGCCCTTTTTTCCAATAGGCTTATACATACCTGATACTAATTGACTACTAACCTGAAGGGCATAATCACCAATTGGTTTATTGCCATGAATATCTTTAGGTAAGATTGCAAACAATTGATCGTTGGTTAATGGTGTTTTCTTTTTTAAAGCTTTATAAATGTCTTTTTCACTTTTGGTAATTTGTAAGGGGTTAGTCAATACTTCTTCATCCGTATTTTGAATAGCAGAAGAAATTGTTGTTTTGCTTTCTTCTTTTGGGCTGTCCTTACATGAAACTATAAGCATCAAAAGGCTTAGTAAATAAAATTGCGTTTTCATAGAGTCCTATTTTTTTAATTGAAAGATGGCATACTAAACATTTTTGCGTTTGGCATTGTTATGTTCTGTTCTTCATAGTAATAATGTATACTTGAAGATCCTTCAACTAAGGATTCGAGCCTTTTTTGACCATCAAAAGTTATGGTGACACGGCCATCTGCAATAAAAACTGTTTTTTCATTACCATTACCGCCGCTTATTTTCTTAGCCCTAGTCTCCTTTTCCAATTTAGAAATGGTCACTTCTGCTGCAAAGGCTGCTATTTTATGCATTACCGATCCTTTGGTGGATTCCAAAGCCATAAAATCAATATCCATTGGAGCAAGTTTGGCTACTGCACCAAGCATTTGGCTCATTTTGGTTTTTATCCAGCCTTGCTCTGGGGCGTTCATATAAATATATCCTTCTTCATCAGAATACATTGTTACATTTTCAGCGGGATGAGTCATTTTAAGCCCATAATTATCGGCATCAAAAAACATATTAATTGTCCCGTCGGGTGACTTCATGACGATGCGCATATCAGAGCTTCCTGTACTTACATGAATCCTTTGATAGCCATAATTTTCTTCGCTAAAATGAAAGAAGGCTTCCAGTTTTACCGAACTGTTTTTTTTCAGGTCTTTTTTCAGTTTCACGCCTTTAAAAGTAACTCGGGTTGTTTTTTCGTTTTTACCTCTTGTAACTTCTATTGGATCGTAAGGATCGTTATCTGGTAAAAAGGCAACATGATCAAGAACAGTAGTACCATCTACTTTTAATGAAAAGCTCATGCTTTTTTCCTCTATTTCTTGAGCGGTGTAGCCCAAAAATTCTAAGGTAAAACTAGCTTCTTCGGGTCGGTCGTCTTCAAAAACACCTTCAAAAGGATATACCGTACCTTCTTGCAACTCCTTCTTTGTTTTTTCATCTAAAAAACTAACAGGTTCTATAATATGCATGGCATTGCCTTTGGTTGCCATTTTTAAATAGGTATTAAGCTCAATAGAGTCACCTCTTTTTTCTTCGTTTTCGAAAGTTTTTAAATTCTCTTTAAGTTTATATGGAGTGTTTTTAAAGGCTAAAGGGGCTGTTTCCCCAAATTGTAACATTCTATCATACATATAAGAAAAAGCATTTGTTGCGTCATCAGTAAAAACAGTATTATGCCAGTAAAAAAGTTGACCATTTTGCAGAATATTGTTAAATGTGGTTTCTACATCTCCCCGTTGTCCTAATTGACAAGCACTAAAAATAATGAGCTTATTGTTTACCTCTGGATAAGCATTGGAGAAAAACTCAGGTCTTAAATATATCTCATCATCACCAAAAGCAATTCCTGTGACGTTTTTTGAGGCAAGCTTATTTTTAAGATCTTTTATTTTTTTTGTGTCAAATTTTATTCCTGTTGATATAAATGAAAAACATAAGCTACTTATTTCTAAACTCCCTTTTATTATACAAGTTTTTGAGCCATGGGAACTTAAATAAACCATGTCATACTCCTTAAATGACAAGTAATCATCAATAGTAATGGTTTGTGAAGTTTCAGTTTTATTGGATTTGTAATTTACATTTCCTTTATAATTTCGATAATTTTTAAGTTTTGAATAAGGAACTTTCGCATCATCATTTTCAAAATCCCATTCATAAGGTGCTAGTATCAATGCTTTTTTATTTTGCCTGTTTTCTCCGCGTTGTGCACCAACAACATTGGCAATGTTTTCTTCTTCTCTTATAGGATTTAGTATCATCATTGGGGGCATAACAGAACTACTTGTGCCTCCTTTAGTGATGGATGAAAACTCTTTTAGTTTTATCAACATGGTTGGCCCATTTTTAAGTCTAAAACTCAACAATTCGTCTCCTACACCAATTTCTTGGAGTTCTGGAATTTTCCTTAGTTCTTTTACCAATGCATCTACTGGTTTAAGTTTTATGGTATCTAAAATGGCAAAGCCTTTTTGAATGACTGAATCTGGCATTTTTGAGAAATCCTCTAAAACACCATTAACAAAGACGTCTTTTTCTTTTTTGCTATCATTGCACGAAAGCAAAAAAAAGGAAATTACGATTAGGAATAGGAGACGCATAGTTTTATAATTTAGTACGCGTTCATGTTTGGTTTTGCAGAAGAGGTTCTGTGACCTTTAACATATACACTTTTAGGTGTATGCTTAACTTGAGATTTAAATTCTTCATATGTCATGTCATAATCCATATAGCCCGCAAAATCATTGTCTGTAGGATTACCAAAATAAAAAAGAAAACTTCCTTTGGCTCCTTGACTATCCAAGAAGGTGCCATTGAAAATCTTATTGTTAGTTATTCCCCTATCGTTAGTATTGTTTCCTGTTACATCAGCGGTAATTAAAGCGCCATCTTTGGTATATGAAAATTTACCTACTATTTGTTGGTAACCTTTTACCCATACTTTAAATGTGCCAATATTATCGGTCTCCCAAGTACCAGTCCAATTTATCACAGGGTTATTTTTCACATAGTCCTTTAAAACCTTCTTTTTTTTATTCATTTCAACCTGTTGAACCAATGTTGGTACAGCCGGTCGTTTCCCATTCCAGTTATCAGGTTGCCAATCATCCTTACCTTCTACTTTATAATAGCCAACATATGATTTTTTATCGGTGGCAATCACAAATCTAAATTCCCCCATTTTACCCATGCCTGTTCGGTCTAAACTATTTACAGTTCTTGTATAAAAACCTTTTAAATCACCATCAGAATTTATCTTTCCAGATAATTTGCCGTTTGGAAAAACTCCAGTATAAGTACCTCTAGATTCTGTAATATTTAAATCTCCTAAAGTATTGTTCCAAACAAGTCTTGTGTTCCATTTTCCAGTCCAATCATTTATTTGTGCCTGTGTTGTAATAGACATTAAGATTAGAATCCCAAATGCCGTTAAAATTTTAATTGATTTTTTCATGAGTATTTATATTTATGTTAGTATTGAATTTTGTAGTTGAATATTGATAATAGTCAGTCTATTGGATATAAAATGATGTTTAGTTTTACCTAAATAATTTAATCTTTTTGAAATTTAAAGCTTAAGTCACCTGCATAATAGTCTAAATTGAATGCCGTTGGCAATACTTGAGCAGTTCCTCCTGCATAAGCATATCCCGTAATGCTAATATCTCCAACTGAAACAGGGTACGTAATACCTGTCCCATCTGTTCTCTCCCGGTTATACCAATCATTACTATTAAAAGTTATCATATATTCAGTACCCGCAGTTAGGCTTAATTGGCTAATAGCTTTTGTAACCTCAACACCAGCGCTTGCAATATCAATTGACTCTGTTCTTATTACAGTGGCTGTTGTTTTATTCCAAATGGTAACTCTTGTTGCTATATGAGTATCAGGGATCTTTGCTGTAATAGCTGTGATTTTTCCATTTACAGCAGGAATAAATGTGATTCCAAATTCATAATCTGCACTATCTATAATCTCATCAGTTACTTGGTTAAATCCTGTTACGGTTAAATATTCTGCTAATGGGTTAACTTCTGGGTTTGGTATGGGGTTATCGTCATCTTTACTACAATTAGTTAATGTAATTGTTAAGGCAAAAAATAATGCCATTTTTAAAATAGTTTTTACTGGTGTTAATGTAAAATGTTTCATATATTTTTGTTTTTATAAATAATTATTGTTCACAATTGATATTTAATAGCCCTAAAGTTTACTAAGGCTAACTTTTAGGAGTTTTTATCTTATATGTTTTATTAAAACGAACTTATTAGGACGCATCATCATTTTTTGCTACAAGAAAATGTGAAACTTATAAGGAGTAAAAGACCCTAGAATTTTAAATTTGTTTTCATCTTTTTAATCTTTTTGATTATTTAATTTTTAGTCACAAAAACAGATGTAACACGTGCTTCATTGGAACCATCAGATAAATTAGTTGGTTCGCCATTTTTCCAATATTTTGCAATATCAAATTCATTTCCTCCAACGTAAACATGGGTTCCTGAAACATAAACAGATCTTGCCGTGGCGCTTGTATTAGAGTTAAGTTCTGTGGCAACGCCATTTTTCCATATTTTGGCAATTTGATTGTTGTTAGTATCGCTATTAACTCCTGCAACATATACATCTGTACCAGATACAAAAACGTCCATTGCTATGCCTTGTTTATCGCCGTTTGTTAAATCGGTAGGTACTCCGTTTTTCCAAAGAACAGCAATGCTAGCGCCTGAATTTTGTCTATACCCAGCTACATAAACATCTGTGCCATTTACAAAAATTGAAATAGATCTATTTATCTGAGAACTGTTATCAAAACTTTGTTCTACTCCATTTTTCCATAACTTTATTTGATACGAAAATGTTTCTTCGAAGTATTCTTCACCTACTACATATACATCGGAACCCAATACGAAAACATCATAAGCACTAGAGTCATTTGTTCCTGTAGATAAATCGGTAGCAACTCCGTTTTTCCATAATTTTGCTATGGTATGGATCTCTCTATTAATTACTTCAGATTGTTCGTTTCCCACAACATACACATCACCTTCAGAAACAAAAACTGAATTGGCTACTGCAGCTTTTTTTCCATCGGTTAAATTGGTGCCAACCCCATTTTTCCAAAGTATGGCTGCACTATTATAACTTGTTTCTGCTTGCCCAACTATATACTCGTCTGTACCTGCCACAAAAACTGAATTTGCAATTGAAGTACCTGCTGCATTGGGAAGACTTGTTTGAATTCCATTTTTCCATAATTGTGCATAGGGTTTGTCGCCGTCTCTTTCATAGCCTACCATATATAAATCAGTAGTTTCTGTTGTTGGTGTTGGATCAATCGGACCTAAAGGGTCTGGTTCTTGATCTTCTATTTCTATAGCAATTTCTTCAGAGAGATCTTCATTTGACTTGTCGCATGAAAAATTAAAAGACATTAGTAGCAATACGATAAATAATTTTATTTGTGTTTTCATAATTTTTAAGTTTTAAATATTTTTAAACCATTCTTTATATTTCTCTCCTAAAAAAGGCACTGCCTTTTCTTTACCATTAATGGCATTCATTAATCCCATAATCCACATATAGAGGAGCACAAAAATGCCTATGATGTTTATTATCCAACCTAAAATGGGGATCATGCCAATAACCCCTAATGCTAATCCTGTAAGCGCCAACCCCAAAGATTGTTTAATATGATAGGACGCGAAAGGTTCTTTTTTTTCATTGTTCATCACAAATGCGATGATTAATCCTATGAAGGTGATATAGGCTATAATGGCTATATTTTTACCTTCGCTAACTACTGCAGTTTTATTTTCTGTTGTTTCCATTTTTACTAGTGTTAAATCTTAATGAATTCTACTCTTCTATTATTTGCTCTACCTTTTTCAGTGGTATTATCATCTAAAGCTTCTGTTTCGCCTTTACCCATAAATTGTAATCTATCTTCACGTATCCCAAATTCTTCAACAAGTAGCTCCTTTACTGCTGCTGCTCTTTTTTCGGAAAGTGTTTGATTATAATCTTCTGCTCCTTGATTATCAGTATGGCCAATAATTTGTAAGTTGATATCGTCATTATCGCGAAGCATATTTGCGATGTCTAATAATATTCCGTAGGATTCCTTTTTTACAGTTGATGCAGCGGTATCAAAATAGATTCCTGTAGTACTAAATTTTCCATTTTTAATAAGAAGTGAACGTAAGTCTTCAGTAGACTCTGCAATTTTGAAGTTCGATATACCTACAAAATGTCCTTTTTCAGGCAGGACATCCATTGCTTGTATAATAAAATACTTGCCAATGTTGGCCTGTAATAAATTTGGAGAGTCCACCATTTTTTCCTCATTTACCCACATTCGAAGCCTTTTTTTGTTCACTGCAATCGAAATATGAACCGTATTATTTAAATAATCTGTCATTTCTCTATCTATACGGCTACCAATTTTTACTTCAACTTCTCCTCCAAAATTTTCAACATTGCTTACTTTAAAACCATTATTGGAAAGCAAGATTTCGATATCTGCCACGGAACCTCCTGCTCCCATACTGTATGCTTTCTTAGTTAAGAATGCGAAAAACAGTTTGCTGTTAGGTTTGCCACTACCATAACCATTGTTGGCCAAATCAAATTCTATAGTATAGTTTTCAGGAAGTTTGTTTTCTATCGTTGGCATGTATCCAGATCGTCTTACCATGGAGAGCCATTTGCTTTCGGATGTATTGGTGGTTACAACTTCACCAGAGCCACCCGTTTCCCAATTTGCAGGAAAATCTCCTATCGCATCAGCTGCAAAGTCGTCATAAAACAAAAGTTTGTTTCCAGGAACGAAGGTGAAATTGCTATAGACTCCAAACCCATTTTCTTTGGTATCATTGTTATCAGATTCGTCTTGTTTGTATATTTCGTCAGAATCACTTTCATCATTTTTAGATGATTTCTTCTTTTTGTTTTTCTTTTTACTTCCTTTATTACCATCTAAAATGGTATCCATGGCTCTTTCGGTTTCGCGGTTCACCTTATCTTCAGATTTTCTAATTACTGCTTCCTTGGCGGCTTCTTCTGCGCGATTTTTTAATTTTTTTAGAAATTGGGCATGACTTGTTTGTGTAAATACCAATAGAATTAGCAATACAAATAAGATTTTTACATTTTTCATTTTATAACGTTTTTAAAATTAATTCACCTTTATTTCTAGATACCACTTTTGTCTTGATACTGCCAAAATTTATACTTTCTTTAAGCGAAAACTGATCCTCAGAAAAAAGTTGTTTATCAGTATAAATAGTAATGATAGCTCCGCTTTTAGGTTGGACTGCGTTTTTATCTAGTTCATAATTTCCTTTAAGTATCCCTAAATAAAATTTATTGCCTGGATACTTTTTAGGAAGTGTATTTTCGGAATTTTGTGTTTCAAACAATTCCAATCCTGAAATCTCGTTTGTTTTTTGACTCACTATTAAGACAACCTTGGTTTCTTTAGTGCTCCTTGTCTGTGCGTTAAAAAAACAGACATTAAACAACAATAAGAGGAACAAGTAACCTGCTTTCGATTTTAATAAGTTTTTGTTCATAGTTATTTTATTAATAACCCAAAACTATCCGAAAGCATTCAAAGTGAATACCACGTATGTAACAATGTATGGAAGATATGTAACAGACTTTGTAAACCCTTATTTTATAAGGGATTGCAGATATTCTGCAGGTGTGTTGTTATAAGTTTCCTTAAAACATTTAATAAAATATGAAGGTGTATTAAAACCAACCATATAGGCTACTTCATTTATTGTAGCATCAGAAGTATTCAAAATATGGAGTGCTTGTTTTAATCTTTGTGACCTTATAAATGCCGAAGTAGATAAACCTGTATAGACTAATAATTTTCTATGCAGTTGCATTCTGCTCATAGCAACCTCTTTACTGAAATATTCAGTATTAAAATCTGGGTTAGACAAGCTCTTATCTAATATTTGCTGAACTTTATTTAAAAACACTTCATCTGTTGGGGTAATTGAAATATCTTTCGCCTTTAGGATTAACTCCTGACTGTATCGATTTCGAAGTGCTTTTCTAACTTCAATAAGGTTTGCTATTCTTTTTTCAAGAATTCTTAATTTGAAAGGTTTTATAATAAAATCATCAGCTCCTGATTGTAATCCTTTTAGCTCATTTTCTTCACCTATACCAGCCGTTAATAAAATAATAGGAATATGACTTGTACGTTCGTCATTTTTTAAAGTATTACAAAGCTCAATGCCACTACATTTGGGCATTCTAATATCAGAAATTATAATGTCGGGTACTATTTCAAGTGCTACCTTTATTCCTTTTATGCCGTTTTCTGCCTCAAAAATCTTGTATTTATGTTTTAATGCCAATTTTATGAATTGACGTATTTCAACATGATCTTCTACCAACAATAATATCGGAAGTTCATTGTCCACTTTTGTTTCTAAAAAAACATCTGGTGAAGTATCTATGTTATTAGATATACTATTCCTTATTGTTTCTTGATTAATCGATGGTTCAATTATATAATTTTTATTGAAAGATGCTTTATCTATTGGCAACGTTATGAGAAATTGAATGGTATTTTCATTTTCAAGATTTGCACTTATTTCACCATGGCATAATTGAACCAGTTTTTTTACTAAAGAAAGTCCAACTCCTGCACCCTCGGCATATTCGTCTTTTTGATAAAATCTAGTAAAGAGTTTTTCTATTTGTAACTCTGAAAGATTTTCTGCAGTATTTTTTGAACTGATTATTATGTTATTCTCACCTTTAGTCACACTTAAATAACACATACCTTGTTCTGGACAATATTTAAATGCATTGGAAAGTATATTAGTTAAAATCTTTTCAATAACATCTTCATCATACCAAGCATTTGTGATAGGCTCTATACTAATATTGTAATTAATTTTTTTTATGTCTGCTTTGTAGTCGAATGAGGAGACAATAGTATGCAAAAACAAACCTAGGTTTCCTTTTGTAATCTTTAATTTTAATTTTCCTTTATCGAGTTTAGCCAAGTCTAGTAATTGATCTACCAGAGATAGTAATCTATTAGTATTACGCTTAATCATGGAGAAATTGGCGTAATCGGAATCCGATATGTTACCTTCACCTAACTTTGAATCAATAGGCCCTGAAATAAGTGTTAGTGGCGTTCTAAATTCATGGGAAATATCAGCATATAATTTTGATTTAAAGTCATTGAGTTTTCTAAACCGTTCAGCTTCTTCTTCCTTTAGTTTTAAGTCTAGTTGCATCCTCCAAAGCCATTTTAAATAAGAATATATACCAAAAATTATGGCTAGTATTAAAAGCAAATAAACAACTTTAGCCAAGTTGGTTAAGTACCAAGGTGATGCTATTGAGAATTTAAATGTTTCAGGAATTTTATTCCAAAGACCATCATAATTACTAGATTTTACTTGAAACTCATAATCTCCTGGCGGAATTTGAGTATAACGTGCAAAATTATTATTTCCTGCATGCACCCAATCATTATCATAGTTTGATAATTTGTATTGATACATATTCTTTTCAGGCATTGAATATTGCAAACTGGAAAAAATAAAGGATAAAGTATTTTGATTGTAATCTAATTTAGTGCCTTGTTTTAATACTTGCGATTTACCAAATACTTCAAAACCTGTAATAGTTGTTTTAGGAAGAATTTTGTTTTCCGCAATATGATCTGGCTGAAACCAATAAAAACCATCCAATCCACCAAAATAGAGATTCCCTTTTGAATCAGAAAAATATGCTCCAGTATTGAATTCTGTAGCTAAACCATCATAATTGTTATAGTTTACAATGCTAGGAGTTTTACCTAAAGTGTTTTCAGGCGTGAACTTCGAAATTCCTTTGTTAGAACTTAACCATAAATTCCCTTTTTTATCTGGTAGAATACCGTAAATAACGTCGTTAGCAAGTCCGTCTTTTGTGGTGTAGTTATGAAAATAATTCTTTTTAATATCAAGCTTATTTAAGCCACCGCCTTTAGTGCCAACCCATAATATCCCGCTGGGGTCATAATACAATGATTTTACTTTGTTGTTTGATAAAGAATTTTTTTTAGGATATGATTTAAACGATGTAAAAGTTTCATTTAAAATATCAAATAATACAATACCATCTTCTTCTGTTCCAAGCCATAAATGATTGGAATCACTTTGAGTAATTACTCTAATATTATTACTAGATAAATTATCATTAGTGGTGTATCGCTTGATTTCACCTCTCCTTTTATCAAATTGAATTAGCCCATGCTCTCGAGTGCCTAACCAATATTTATTGTCACTCCCTTTAAAAATGCACCAAATTGTAGTGGCAGATAAAGAGATTTTAGATGTATTTGAGTATTTTTTAATATGCCCTTTTTGATCAAGTATATTAAGCCCTCCTTCCTGTGTCCCTATCCATAGTTCATTTTCATGATCTATTAATAGACTCATAATCCTATCAGAAGAAATAGTATTATTTGTAGTACTTTCGGTATTAAATGTTCTCCAACTATTTATCGCTGGTTCATATTGTGTTAATCCTTTTCCAGAAGTCCCCAGCCATATATTACCATTATCACTTACTGTTATTGCTCTAATTACGTCAATGTTTATGCCATACGGGATCTGAAAGCTTGTATAGGAATTAAATTTCTCTAAATATTCATCATAATAGCTAAGTCCAGCACCATCAGAGCCGAACCATAACGTTCCAGAATAGTCTTCATAAATACTTAGAATATCATTATAATGTAGAGCTCTGGGGTCATGTTTTTCGGGGGTAAAATGAGTTATTTTAAAGTTTTTTAAATTAACCAAATACAATCCGTTTCCATAGGTGGCTATCCACAACCTTTCTTTACTATCAATATGCAGTGCTATAATATTAAGATCCTCAGGTAAGGTATTTAAAAATAAAAGCTCTGATATCCTATGAAAAAATTCATCTTTCTTATCTTTAAAATATAGGCCATTACCATAGGTTCCAAACCATTGTCTTTCTGAATTATCAATTACGACTGCACTAAAATTTTCATTAATTGCTTCTCCGTATTTAGTTTTCGGATACTTCTGAGTGGCTTTTAATGATTGAGGATTAAGTTCAATAATTTTCTTATTGGTAGTTAATATAATTGTACCATCTTTTCTTTGGTTTATTTCATAAATGGGGCCATTAATTTCTTTTGCTTTTAAAACAAGTTTTGATTTAAAAGTAGCTGAATCTAATAGATAAAGTCCTTTGTTGTATGTGCCTACCCAATAATTATAATCTTCATCCTGATATAAAATGCTTACATCTTTTATATCAGAAATGGGTTTAAAAGTATCGGAGGTACTATCATATTTATGAAGTATTTTATTTGTAGGAATAATCCATACATTTCCGTTTCTATCGGTATAAACTTTTCCTAGATTACTATAATTTGACTTTGTTATGTCTAAAAAATCAAAAGGATAAATAGTAAATCGTCTTCCATCATACTTATTTAGCCCATCTTGTGTTGCGATCCATAAAAAGCCAGTTTGATCTTGGGTTATTGAAATTGCAGAATTTTGTGATAATCCTTCCTTTATGGATAGCTGTCTAAAGGAAACTTGGTTTTGGGAAACTAAAAAACTACTAGATAAAAATGTTATCCTTAACAAATAAAATTTAATATTTTTAGTATTGAAGCTAATTAGAATCATTAATTTATCAAGTAAATAACAAAAGGCATAAGATCTCGTAGCATACTTTTTTCTAGTATTTTAATATGGCATCTTTTTCATTAAAACCTTTTTTATAAAAATCTAACGTTTTATATTTAACAAAATCCGCTAATTCATTATCATATCTAGGAGCTGTAATAAAATGTAAACCTTGTTATAAATTGTGATAAGTCCATCTAATACGTATTAAAAAAAGTCAATAAAATAATTTTCAATTTTTGTTTTGAATTAGAATGATTTATATTTAGTGGTAGAAAAAAATGTAATGTTAACATTGCTTTAAAAAAATCCCCAAATTTCAATGGAACAACATTATGTTGATGCCTTAAAAACTGAAAATCATTTTTTAATAAAAGAGCTCTATAACACCAATAGGAATGCTTTTTTGAACTTTGCTAAACAGTATTACATCGCTGAAATGGATTCTATTGATATTTATCAAGAGGCATTTATTTCATTGAGAAAACATGCTATATCAGGCAAACTTTATGATATAAAATGTACCTTAAAAACCTATTTATTTGGAATTGGAAAACATCTTATATATAAAAAGATTAAAGAAAATTCTTTGAGAACAAATTTTGATTCAGCAATCTATAAAGTCAATGATGTTTATGATGAAATTCAGATTGAAATTGAAAATGAATTAACAGAAGAACAGCTAATTCTTCAGTATTATTTTAAACAATTAGGAAAAAGTTGCCAGCAAATGTTAACATTAAGTTTTTACAGAGGACTAACTAATGAAGAAATAGCAACTTTAGAAGGTTACGAAAGTGAGGCTGTCGTGAGAAGTCAAAAATCACGATGTTTAAAAACTCTTAGAGACCTGATAGGAAAATACCCAAAGAAATGATTGATAACCCGCTAATAGAAAAATATTTTAATAATACGCTCAACGAAAAGGAACTTGATGAGTTTAATTCGTTGTATAAAACAAACTCGAATTTTAAAAGCGAAGTAGAGTTTATTAAGAATTTGAAAAAAGTAACAGAGCATCAAGACAACGAAAATTTTAAAAAACAATTACAATCTTACGACAAGGCTTTATCAAATAAGCATAAGAAAAAGACATGGTTAAAACCTTTAATGGCATCAGCAGCCATTATTGCTGTTATAATTTGTATTTCGTTTATCTTTAATAATTCAATTAATGAAGACGCTCTTTTTAGCAGTTATTTTGAGCCCTCTAAAAATGTAACCTTTCCAATAGTAAGATCAGATACTAATGTTGGTTTACAGAATGATGCTTTTATTGCCTATAGTGAAAACAACTTTGAAACTGCTCTTAATTTATTTGAAAGCTCTTATAAAAACACTAATAATTCTGAATTATTATTTTATGAGGGAAATGCTTTATTAGCCCTGGGAAAGACAAATGATGCCATTTTAAAATTTAAAGAGCACCTAAACTATTCTGACAGATTATCCAATAGAACCCATTGGTATTTGGCATTGGCTTATGTGAAAAATAAAGATTTAAGAAATGCAAAGCTCCAATTGCAATTATTACTTAAATCTAAAGAGTCTTTTAAAAATAAAGAAACAAAGCAATTACTTGAAAAAATTGAATAATTTTTTTCTTAAAAAGAAGAGTAATAAAATTAGAATTCCAAAAGCATAAAACCAATAATGGTGGTTTTCAATAAGAGCATCGGTATTACCAGTTAATACAAAACCAGCCCAATAATAAGGATGTTTCAGCAATGGGTCATCCGTGCTCTTTAAATAATCTAATTTAGCATTTTTTAGAGCATCATCTTTAGTTTCCCCTTCATTTAAATGCTTGTAAAAAGAGATCATTATTTTTTCCGTTGATTCATCATCAACCTTCCATAAACTCATTACTGTACTTGGTATTCCTGCGTAATTAAAGGCCCTAGATAAACAAATAACGCCTTCGCCATTTTCATAAAACCCATTTCCTGTATCACAAGCACTTAGCACCACCATATTAGCCTTAAAGGTTTCGTTGTAAAGCTCTGAAATAAACAATTGATTCTCTTCTTCACCATAAAAGTCTAGAGAAGAAAACTCTGGATGCGTTTCGTTAATTTTAGAATGCATAGCTAAATGCAATATATTAAACTGATTTGCATTTTTTAGAAACTCTGTTTTCGAGGCATTTAAAAACATGTTTCCATCAAAAATATTTGCAACCTCTTTTACTTCATCCGATGCCTTTAGTAACTTAGAATTAACGTTTGAAGCTGAAAACGCTCCCACTTTTACTTCATTAAAATAAGATGGAATTGTTTTTTGTTCTTGATAAAGCAATAAGGACAATGCATAGCTAGTTGCCGGCATATCTTTTTCTAAAAATAGCGATTCAAAAGGAAAATAGTGTAACGCACCATCGGGTACAATGGTTAGTTTTTTATACTTTTTGTAAACCATACTATTAAAAAACAAATCGTTAAATTCGTTTAATGATTTTTGATAATCGTTACGTCTGTTTTTTAAGCTATTTAGACATACTTTTAGATTATTATAAACTTTGGCCTTGTCTGCTGTCGGTTGTAGTTTAATAGTTTGATTTGAAATTAAAAATGAATACAACTTTGTTTCTGTTTCAACATATTTTAAAACAACCTCCTCATCTTCTAAACCCTCTTGAAAACTTGTAATATCAAATTCCATAATATTAAATTGATAGTAGCTCTTGCTTTCTTGCTTTATAGAATCCTGAATTTTTGAGAGTTCATTTTGTAGTTCAAAAATCTTATTCTTCCAAAGTGTTATCTTATCTTCTGAAATGGATTTGCCATTGAACAAGGCTTTTTGATAAAAATTAAGTTGCGACTTAATACCGTCTTCTTTATTAATTAATCCGTCTGGAAGATCTAATTGTTGTCGTTGGTTGTTAAATACAAACTTTGACCATGTAAGCTTTGAGCCATTATTTTCAATATTATTTATAACCTCAGTTAATAAATTTTCATTGCTCGTAGTTTCTAACACATTAAGCAATCGTTCATTAATTGCATTATAAGAAGTGTATAATCGCTTATTATAATGTTCCCCTAGGTACAATTGATTATAAATTTTAGAAGCTAACAGATACCGTCGCATGGCTTTCTCTAAACATGGTTTTTTATTTTCTTCTTTAAATATCTCCTTATAAAAATCACCCATAGCTAAAAAACCATCAATTACAGCAAATGATACTAAGGGTTTTAAATTATTAATTGTAGTTTCTTCTAAATTTGAATCATCATTTTTTAAGAGCTGAAAAGCTTCATCAAAATTATATTGAGCTTCGTCTGTTTTATTAAGTTGCTGTGCCATTTTTGCTTTTAAAATGGAAAGCTTAAACTTTTGTAAAATTTCTTGATTTTTACTGACTGTATCTAATTGCTTTAACAATAATTCTGCTTCAGAGGTTTTCTTAGATTTAAGTAATAGGTCAACTTTTTCTAATAAAAACGGAAATGCGTTTGTATAATAAGTTCTATTATAGTTTTGTTGAATAGCAATGGCTTTATCCAATAATTGTAAGGCCTTTTCTTGGTTTTTTTCTTTTATAAAAGAAGCATAAAACTTTAAAGTAGCACTCAATATACTGGTTTCAAAATTGAGTAATTTTTTATCTGTTTGAACTGTTTTTATAATATTTTTTGCATAAAATTCTGTTTGTAAAGTGTCATTTTTTCTAGAATAGTGAAGCATTAAGTCGTACCACTCATGAAGTTTATCTTCATAAATTTCTTCTTTATTCCTTATAAACCCAGCTTTTTTAACAAGTTCTTCTTCTCTTAATTGTTCCTTTTTTAAAATGTATTCTTCAGCTTTATCAAAATCGCCGTAATATGAATACCAATAAAACAGATTACCATAACAACTATAAATAAAATGCTTATCGGTATCTGCATTTAGTGTTTCCCAAATTGTTTTAGCTTTTAAAAGTGACTCTAACTCTTTGTTGTGTAAACCAAGATTTCGATATTCTACTGCAATGTTATTATAAGCTTGGGCAACATCTGTATTGTTTTCACCAATAATACTTTTATATAAATCTAGAGATGTTTTATAATTATCAACAGCTCTTGAATAATCTCCCAATTCACTGTAAATAAATCCTATATCATAAATTAAATCTACAAAGGTTTTGTCTTTTTTTGATAAGGTGTCTTTTAAAAATTGATATCCTAATTGGGCTTGCTCTAAAGCATATTTCCAATTTCCTAAATACGCCGTTTGGTGATATATCCTATTTTGAATATTGTACTGAAACTTTCGATCGGGGTTTTTAATCTGAATATACAAATCTCTTGCCTTTACAGAATATTGTAGAGCACTATCCAAATATTGCTCATGCACTTTTTTAGTAATGGCTTTATCAGGATTGTGATAGTTGTAGCTTTTATCCTCCAATAAGCAAGAATTAGTATGGAAATATTTTGCTTTTAAATATAATTTATAATCTCTTGAAGCATCTTTATTTGAATTTATTGCTTCTTTTCTTAACAGAATGGACTCATCATAGAAACCTTGAAGATGTAAGGAATCTGCTAGAATTGTTAAACGGTCCTTTTGAAAAAAGCTTTGGCTGTAACCCAAATTAAAATATAAAATAAAGAAGGAAACTACATATTTAAAAGCCATTCTTGTTTTCAATTATTTCAGTTTTATACAATGATAAAATAAAAAAAGGAGTATTTAACATGTTTTTAGAGTGTTATGTTTATTTTGAAAATCTTGCTATAATCTTTTCTGGATGTTTTTATTAATTGTTGGTTTAAATTAAAATTGATTTATTTTGGTATGAAACTTGGTTTTTTTAGTGAAAATTAATTAACTAAGTTACATTTAATGTTAACAATAATCCGAAAACATAAACTGCATAGGGTTTTATAATTTTAAGGTCTTGTGAGCCCAGTAAATGTGCTTAAAACATGATAGTTAAAGGGCTCATAACTAGAAGGGCACTAGTTCGAGTCAAGTTCCCACTAATTAATAAGACTTAATTGTTTTACAGATATATACTTAATAAATTTTGAAAAAATGCATATTTGAATTGGTAATGAAAAATTGATGTTTCACTATTGTTTCACCAAAATATAAACATAAGCTGGTAAGGCAATAGACATAAGGGTTAGGGCAAAAAGTTCGAATCCCTTCGCGGTCAATTGATTCGTTTTCATTTTATTTAATTTCTTTTTAGTGCTCAGTTTCTATGATAAATCTAATTTCTGTAATTAAAAAGAAAGGTTTCTTGATGACTGATTTAGTTTGATTTATTCTGAAATAATTTGATATTATTTGTCTCATATTTGTGCCTTTATAGGTAGAATCCTTATTATTGTTGATTAATTACTTTATGTATCGGTAAATAGGTTAGTCTATTAATTATTTGTTAAGTAGAACTATTACTAAAATTTAGTTTCGTCTAAAAAAACTACCATAAATTGTATTGACCACTTCCCATAGTGAAATTTGCCCTATTTTATGTCATTTTTATTTAAATACATATAAATAGAAGTGATTTTTTTATGTATCCGAATCAAATTTTACTGAGTTTTATAATAAGCCCAAATGAAGAAATACAATAGAGTTTTAATATGGATTTGTTATTTCCTATTCTAAGAGTTATAAAAGTTCGGGTCTAGTTCCGATTACAAAATAAGGCCAATTTATCTTTTGTATTTAGATGTCTATATTCTTTATAGTATAACTAGTTTTAAATAAACTACTTAAATCTAAGATTATTTGGAGTTTATTGGTTAGATATTTCTTTTTCAACAAAAATTTAAATCTTTAAGAAATATGAAGTTTTGTAAAACTCGTTTATCTATATAATTTAAGTACTTATTGAATTTACAAAGGAAAGAACAAACAATGGTAAAATACAATCCTTAGCAGATTAGGCTGTGCATAGAGTAGGGGGCAATGCCTATATTTTTTAATAATTCCTTAATCTATTGAGAGTACAACAAATTCACTTCGTCGGTTAGCCTGATGTTCTTCTTCTGAACATTTAACGCCATCTGAACAATGATTCACTAATTGACTTTCTCCAAAACCTTTAGATTGTAATCTGTTAGCTTGTATACCATTTTTAATAAACCAATCTTTAGTAGCTTTTGCTCTTTTATTTGAAAGCGTATAATTGTAGTCTTTGGTTTGTCTGCTATCTGTATATGAACGGATTTCTATTTTCATACCCTTATTATCTTTCATTATTTCAACTATCTTTTGAAGCTGAAATTCTGCATCGGTTCTAATTTTCCATTTATCCTTATCAAAATAAATTGAAGACATATTTAAAGTGCTAGCTAAATCGCTTCCAACACTTACAGGCTTTAATCGTTTTTCTAAATATATTGGCATATTAATTGGCATTGAACTGCTTGTTGAGATGGCTGCCTCTTTCGTTTCATAATCTTGCTTTGCATACCGCACATAAAATACTTTATCGGCATCTAAATCTACTTTATAAAACCCTTTATCATCAGACTCAATAGTATCAACTAACTTATAATTATTATCAAACACCCTTACTTTTGCGTTTGGTAGTATTTGATAGTCATCTTTATTAAACACATAACCACTAACTGTACAAGTAGTATTCAATGTCTTGATTTCTTTGAATCTATAAATATCATCTTCGCCTTGCCCGCCTTCTCGATTCGAACTAAAAAAACCATTACGTGATTGGGTATTCATATAAAAAGCGAAATCATCTTGCTTGCTATTTACTGGTTCTCCCACATTTTGAACGTCGTTAAGAGATTTTAAAGAGGTTACAAAAATATCTAATCCACCAAGTCCTAAATGTCCATTACTGGAAAAATACAACTCATTATCTTCCGATATAAACGGAAATGTTTCGCGCCCTTTCGTGTTAATAACATCTCCTAGATTTTCTGGTGTTCCAAAAGTCCCATCATCATGGATTGCAACTTTAAATAAATCTGATTCCCCTAAGGTTCCTGGCATATTTGAAGCAAAATACAATGTTTTTTCATCCAGACTCAATGCAGGATGTGCACAACTGTATTGGTCACTATTAAATGGTAACTCTATAACGTTATCCCATTTACCATCTTGCATTGTCGCCTTATAAAGTTTTAATAACGTAACTTCTTTGTCGTTGCTGCCGCGCTTTCCGTTTAAAAAATTATTTCTAGTAAAATACATGGTTGAACCGTCTTTTGTGAATACAGCCGAAGATTCGTTAAACTTGGAGTTTATTTCATTTTCAAAAGGAGATGGTTCACTTAAACTTTCATCAGCTTTTATATTTGATTGATATAGATTTGAAAAGTATTTATTAGTCCATAAAAACACGTTTTTTGATGGACCAGAAATTCTTCTAGCCGACGTAAAAATGAGCTTATTATTATATACAAAAGCACCATAATCTGAGAATTTAGAATTTACTTCGGCATTATAAATAAGAAATCTTCCTGAGTTTAATTTTATTTGATCAATATAATCTGATTGAGTCTTTTCTGAAACCTTGTTGTTGCCTGATTTTTCATTAAACTTTTCAAGCATTAAATTAGATTTTTCATAATCACCTACAGATTTTAATGTTTGAGAATATTTAAAATAATATCCCGGTTCTTGATCACTATTTAAAGCAAATAGTTCGCCATACCATTTATTAGCTTTTGCAAAATCTGCATTAAAATAATATGAATTTGCTAATTTCTTAAACATATCTTCATCTTTGTAGCCCTTCTCTGCAACACGTTCGTATATGTTAATAGCATCTATATATGCCAGCTTTTCATAATCTTTTGTTGCTACTGCTATTCTAGCATTTTGAGCATGAAGTTGAATTGCAACAACACTAAATATAAGGCTTAAAAAAAATGTTTTAATTGTCATAATGATGCGCATTTAGAAGAATCTTGGAGATGTTATTTTACCAATTTTATTAAACAATTCAAATCTTAAAAAGATTTCATGAGTACCGTAACTGTATTCAGCCAAATCTGTTGTGGCCATATCATAAGCATAGCCAATAAACCATGAATCAGAAACTTGAAATCCTACCATTGCACTTGCAGCTGCACTAAGTCTGTATGCAAGTCCTAAACTAAACTTCTCATTAAATAATACATTTCCTGAAATATCTAACTGCCATGGAGCACCTGTTACTATTTTTGATAATACCGAAGGTTTAAATTTTATATTACTACTCAAATCGAACACATGACCCGCCATCATGTAGTAATGTATTTTTTCTTTAGCGATCCGACTATTTGATCCAATATTGTTATACTTATCAAAATGCGTGGTTTCTAATAAATTAGGTGCAGAAAAACCAAAATATGTTTTATCTGAATAGTAAAATATCCCTACACCAATATTGGGTGTAAATTTATTGTCGATATTGGTTTCAAAAATATAATCTCCGCTGTTATATTGATTTAGCTTCGTAAAATCTATATTTAATAAATTGGCCGAAGCCTTAATACCGAAAGAGAGTTTGTAATTATCTGAAGGACTAATTGTATATGAAAAATCTACGGCGATATTATTTTCATCAGAAGGCCCAATTTTATCATTCATTATGGACACTCCTAAACCAACATTTTTTCCGACAGGAGAACTTATTGATGCCACATTGGTAACCGGCGCACCATCGAGACCAACCCATTGTGTCCTGTGCATTGCGAAAATACTCAACATATCTCTCGATCCAGCATAAGCCGGATTAATATTGATTGTATTGTACATATATTGCGTAAACTGCGAATCTTGCTGAGCATAATTGGCACTTGAAACAAGTATTAAAACCAATATAATTAAACTATTTCTTATCATTTTTTCAGCTTTTAATCTTGAGGCTTCTGTTGTTGAAGCCTCAAGAATTTGGTTGTTCTTTTTTTATTTTCTGTTGATGTATAAATACCCTGCCTTTTCGTGGTTTGCACCATTAAAGTCTTCATATTTCAATACATAATAATAGGTTCCTTCTGGTAATTCTTCGGATTTATTAACAGTTACACGTCCTTCAGAAATTCCTCTAAAAGCTCTATCACTATTATTATATTGATCTCTTTCAAATACTAATACACCCCAACGGTTATAAATTTCCACTCTATTTTTTGGATAACATTCTAATCCGCGAACTAAGAATACATCATTATCACCATCGTTGTTAGGAGATACTGCGTTAAAGACTTCTATAACACAACCTGATAATGTGGTAATGGTAGTGTTATCTCCAGCAGTACTTGAATCGTCTGACAAGTCTTGAACGTCTGTTCCGTCAGGAGCTGTACCAAATACAATAGCTTGGTTAGAAACACTTCCTAAATTAACATCGTCTTGCGTTAAGGTATACGTTGCAACAAAACTTGAACTATCAGATTCTCCAGCATCTAAACTAATTGGTCCGCCAGTTAATTCTACACCTTGTAATGGATCTGATATCGTGATATTAGTTAAGGTTACATTTCCTGTATTTGTAACAGTGAAGCTATAACTAATCGTTTCGCCTGCTTGCGCATAACCATCGCCATTAACATCGTTAAAGGTTCCTGTTTTTACAATGGCAATATTCATTGATTGTGCTAATGCCACTACTGTTGGATTATCATCGCCATCATTTACATTTCCATTATCAGAGATGTCTGCTACAATCGTATCAAATAACATATCTACTGCAGAAACGATAGCTGAATTAACAACACTTCCTGAATCAATATCAGCTTGGTTTATCATATAATCCGCTGATATTGTTGTTGATTCGCCTGGTTCAATAATTCCTGAAACCACAATTGGTTTAATTGAAAGCATATCATCTTCTATTTCAATATCAACTAAAGGAACATTACCTGTATTATTAATTGTAAATGTATATGTGATAATGTCTCCAACAACACCTTCACCACTTAATGATGCGTCTTTTATCAATTCTATTGACGGAGCTGCAATATCATTATCTGCAATGGTTACGGTAGCATCATCTGGTGAACCAATTACTATTGGAGAATCAGCACTAACTATAGTTAAAATTACACTTTCTCCACTAGGTTCAACTATAAGATCATCAATAACTACTACCGGAATAGTAATGCTGGTTGTATTTGCTGGAATAATTATGGTTGTTCCTAAAGATGTATAATCTACATCTTCAGTAGCTGTTCCACTTACCATAAACGTAACCTCAGTATCAATACTAATTGGCTCGGTTAAGGTTAAGGTAAACTCACCATCTAAATCAGGTTCACTTGCCTGAATTGTTGCCGAAATACTTAATATTGAAGCATCATTATCTGTGATGATTACAGTAGCTTCGTTTGTTGAACTTACCGTAACCGAAGAACCTGTTCCTGTCAAGGTTACAATGACGGTTTCATCACCTTCAACAATAGTATCATCAATAACAGCGACATCTATTACTGCTGAATTTGTATTTGCTGGAATAATAACTGAACCCGATAAGGATACATAGTCTGTTCCTTCGGTAGCAGTTCCAGAGACAGTATAATCAACTTGCGTATCTACACTGACACTATTATTAAGTGTTACAGTAAATATTCCATTGAAATTAGGTTCTCCAACATTTGTTGTTGTTGCAATGCTAACTTCTGAAGCATCATCGTCACCAATGGTTATAGTTGCTGTATCTTGAGTGGCAATATCTACTCCTGAATTTGTACTTAGCAGAGTTACAATCACTGTTTCTCCTCCTGCTTCAACAAAATTATCATCAATCACTTCAACAGGTATTGTAATACTTGATGTATTTGCTGGAATCGTTACAATTCCTGTTAACGCCGTGTAATCTGCTCCGTTAGTTGCCGTTCCAGAAATACCATAACTTACTTCTGTATCTACACTTACTACATTATTAAGGCTTAGCGTAAATAAGCCATTTGTACTTGGCTCACTTGCTTGGGTAGTTGCTATAATACTCACTTCTGTAGTATCATTATCGACTATAGTCACAGTTGCAATATTAGTTGTACTTACCGTTACTGCTGAATCAGTTCCTGTTACGCTAATTACAACTGCTTCAGTTAATTCAACAATACTATCATCAATGACTACAACTGGTATGGTAACACTTAAGGTATTTGCTGGTATAATAACCGAAGTACCAATAACTTCATAATCAACACCTTCTGTAGCTGTTCCTGTAATAGTGAAGTTTACTTCTGTATCAACACTTACTATATTACTTAAAGCAAATGTAAATAGTCCATCATTATCAGGTTCTGATGCCTGATTTGTTGCAACAATACCAATACTTACTTCCGAAGCATCATTATCGGCTATAGTAACTGTTGCAGTATCTTCTGAAGCAATTGTAACTGCTGAATCTGTAATGGTTAAAATCACAATCACAGTCTCGCCGCCGGTCTCTACAATGGTATCATCTATTACATCAACACTTATCGTTGCTGAAGTAGCGCCTGCAGGAATGATAACACTTCCGGTTAAGGCGGTGTAATCTGCATCTGCTGTGGCGGTACCTGATACCGTGTAACCTACAGTAGTATCAACTGATAACGCATTTGTTATACTTACAGTGAACAGTCCATTGAAGTTCGGTTCGCCTGCTTGCGTTGTGGCTGTAATGCTTACTTCTGAGGCGTCGTCATCGGTGATGGTAACAGTCGCTGCGTCAGTTGTGCTTATCGTTACTGCCGTGTCTGTT
>NZ_JAAKGI010000042.1 GCF_011762485.1 Yeosuana marina | reverse complement strand
ACCGGTGGATCGGCTCCACCATCTTATAAACAGTTGCGTAACGATTTTCAGCCGTTCGTTACTCTCGGCACACATATGGAAAGTTGCGTGTTTGTGTGCGAGGATTTTCCGAAGGAAAATCAGAAGCTAGCAAACGAGCAACTAACTTTGGTTAAGCTAAAACTAGCAATTTTTTATATACTTTGTTGGGCATAGTTTTTTATATTACTAAATTCATATCAACTTTATATCCACTATTCCGTAACTCTTTGGCAAGGTCAAGTTTCCAATCATTTGCCATTGATATGTAAACAACTCCAGAAATATCATTAGGTGTTTCAACATTATCTTTTACAAGGGCACAGACATTTTTTCTCCCGATTTTTCCAATCAGAAAGCCATGTTCAAAAACTACATTTTGGCGAGCTCTGGACTTTAAGTTCGTTTCTTCTCCTTTTTTTGAGCCAGAATCACAAGGGGTATATAATACAATACCAAAACCTACATTTGAATAGCTTTCAATTTTTTCAATTATCGTTTTTCCAGAACTTGCTTGTTCATGTAAAATAATGGGTTCGAATCCTAATTTTTCAATAAATCTTGCGGTTTCTATCCTAGTCAAATCATCATGTCCATGAACAATAAAAACTTTAGACATATCCAAGGTATTGGTTTTATCGGTCTTAGTCATTAAATTATTTACGGAGGACTTTAATAAGTCAGACTTAGCAGATAAGGACTTTAGATTGTCCAATTTATATTTTAATAAGTTTTTTTTAGACTGAACAGGGTTATCTCTCACCTCTCCTAATTCTCCCATAAAGGAATATCCTGCTTGAGCATAGCTACCAGCATATTCATTTTTAGGAATGTCAAATTTTTGCTGTAAATATTCACGATTGTAATCAGTCCATAATCTGTAGTCTTGTTCAAGTTTATCTAAATCGTCTGACGTATTAATTACTCGTTGAAATAATTCTTCACCTATCTCAATTCTTTCAGATAGTTGATTTTTAAAATCTGAATTAGAAATTGTTAATATTGGTTTAGTTATTTGATTATTGGTTTTTGCCATTTAATATCCGTGTGTATTTTTAAATTATGCCCAACGTGATTGTATAAGATTAGTGGCGTGTTTAAGCACCTAATTAGCAAATAAAAACCAGATAGAAAATCCGCGAGGATTTTCGTAAGTAGGCGAGAACTAGCCATTAATTTTATACGGTGTTGGTGGTAGTATTTTTAATCAGGGAAACACATATATTTCCATACATTTTCAAATTTTGGTCTATCGTTACTTTCAATTGGTGTATCAATATCAGCACAAGTTGAGTTATGGGCAGGAATTAGTGAGCCGCTATTATTTTGCGAT
>NZ_JAAKGI010000041.1 GCF_011762485.1 Yeosuana marina | reverse complement strand
ATGAGCTCATATGTCATTAATTTGTAGAAAATCTATAGATTTATAGAAATAAATGGGGTTTGTGCGCAAACTCCCGTTGTAAGCAATTAAAACAAACGTCCTGCTAAAAGAATATTCCATATCGGACATTATAATTTCCAATCCAAAAGAAAAGTTTTTCTACGTTGGAACTTTTGAGGGAACGGAAGACCCCAATGTTCAATGGCCACACAGACACGATTTTTATTCGCTTGTTTGGTTCACAAAAAGTTCGGGAATCAATGTAATCGACTTTGAGGAATATGAAATCAAACACAACAGGCTTTTCCTGATGCGCCCCAAACAGGTTCATAATTGGTCCTATTCAAAAAACTCGAATGGATATATTATCATTTTTGACAAACATCTTTTAAAAGAAACAACTGATTTTGTTAACAAAGCATTTTTTGATTTATCCGACAGAAATACAAAATTTCTAAAATCACTATTTGAAAATCTTATCGAAGAGTTCAATAAAAATGACAAATTGAGCGAAAAGACAATCGTTCAAGGAATTTCATATTTGTTACTTCAATTAAAAAGGTTATCAAATGAAAATCCTCAAAACAAGGAAATTAAACCAAAAACTATTTTAGAGTTTTCAAAATTGGTATCAGACAATATTTGCGAAAATGTTTCCGTAAACGAATATGCGTCAAAATTGAATTTGACCGTTGATAAACTCAACGAAATCTGCAAGGATAATTATGGACAAAGTCCTAAAACAATCATTTTGGAAAAGAAAATAACGGAAGCCAAACGATTGCTTTATTTCACGGACTTATCGGTAAAGGAAATCGCATTTCGATTAGGATTTGAGGACAGTTCTTATTTTTCAAGAATATTCAAACAGAAAACAAACCTTTCGCCCACTGAATTTAAAAGTGCCTGAAGATCTGGAAAAAGTCCTGTAAACGAACTTCTTTCAACCCTTATTTTTGCCTAAAAACAGAATGAAATATCTATCAATTTTAATATTCACTTTATTCATTCTCGCAAGTGGATATGGGCAAACAAAAAATCAAACAAAAATGGACAGTACAAAATCGGAACGATTTGAAAGAGGTTGGGAAAAATTAAAAGAAATTGACGGAGAGGCAGGAGAAAAAGTAATTGAAAGCTTAAAAGATGTTTCGCCAGATTTGGGAACTTTCATCATAGAATACGCTTTTGGAGATATTTACACAAGAAATGGTTTAGATTTAAAATCCAAAGAAATTGCTGTTGTCGCAGCTTTGACAGCAATGGGAAACGTCCAACCACAATTAAAAGTCCATATCAACGGAGCTTTGAATACGGGAAGCACAATAAACGAAGTCAAAGAAGTGATTTTGCAAATGTCCGTTTATTCAGGTTTTCCGAGTGCAATTAACGGAATGAACGCATTAAAAGAAGTTTTAAAAGAACGTCAAGAACACGGAATTAAGGACGAAATTGGTAAAACTGCAACTGACACAACGCAAATCGACCGACTAAAATTGGGAGAACAAGAACTATCGAAATTGGACAGTTTGCAAGTGGAAAGATTAAAGAATGCTTACAATGATTTTTCACCTGAATTGGTAAAATTTACTTTGGAGTATGGATATGCAGATATCTTTTCAAGAGACAACCTTGGCCCTAAATACAAACAAATTTCAACTATTGCAGCCTTGACAGCATTAGGCAATGCACAACCGCAACTGAAATTCCATATCAACGCAGGTTTAAATATCGGACTTACCGAAACCGAAATCAAGGAGATTATGCTTTTAATGACAGTATATTCAGGTTTTCCATCAGCTATTAACGGAGCAAATACATTGAAAGAAGTTATTGAAGAAAGAAAAGATCAAAAATAACTGCTTACAACAATGTATATAAAAAATAGCGGAAAAAGTGCAAGTCTAAAAGGCTTGTGCTTTTTTGTATATTTGTGTATAGTCGAAAAGTTCGTGCTTTAAAACAGCTACTTTTCATATACTTAACCGTTGGGCATAATAAGAACGAACTGACAAACTCACGAAAATTTAATGAAAACATTGATAAAAAACATATCGGAATATATAACGATAAACAATTCAGATATTGAAATTATTAATAAGTCATTCTCAAAAAAAGAATATAAAAAAGGAGAATATTTAATTGAACAAGGGAAACGTGCAGATAAAGTATTCTTTATTGAAAAAGGACTGGTAAGAATGTATTTTATCAATGAAAACGGAAATGAAATAAATACATATTTTGCCTCTGATGAAAGTTTTATTACATCATTTTCAAGTTTTATTAATCAATACTCATCGGTTGAATTTATAAAGGCTGAAAAAGAAACATCTGTTTACTCATTAAATTATTCGGATTTTGAAACCAATAATGATTTTATGATTAAATTTAGAACATTATTTGTTGAACAAAACTTAGTCTGTGTAAAAAATAGACTTGATTTATTACAAACATCTAATGCAAAAGAGAAATATGAACATTTTATACGAAATACTAACGAAAAAATAATTAATGGTATTCCATTATATCATATAGCATCGTATTTAGGAATAACAGCAGAAAGTTTAAGCAGATTAAGAAAAAAAACATTTCTTACCAAAAGTCAAGAGAAATAGAATTATCAGAATGTAATTTTGCCAAATATTTAATAATTTAAAATTTTATAAAATGGTAACTTTACAAAAGAACAAAAAAGTATTAATTGGTTTTGGTATTTTAACAGGAATAATGTATATCATTGTGATGTTCATTATAAATCCAATGATAGACGGTAAAATAGGATTTGAAGTCATAAAACTTCAATTATCTTTTACAACCGAAAACGGAAAATCCATTCTTAATGGCTGGAATGAAATCGGACAACAAAACTTCTTGAAATATATTTATACGGACTATATTTATGCTTTTGCATATTCTGTTTTCTTATCGTCTTTATATTTAAATAAAGTTTTAAAAAACAATATTAAATTAGTTGGAAAACATATTTTCATTTTGATATTACCTTTTGTTGCTGGACTATTCGATATGATTGAAAACACGATTGAAATATTTTTCATTAAAAGTCCAAATGGATTTTCAGAACTATTATTTAGCTTTCATTCAATATTAGCAAGTTTGAAATGGTTAGGATTACCAATTATTTTATATTTTCTAATAAAACGTATAAAACAGTAACTATGCCCAACAAAAAATATAAGTAATAGCGGGTTTTGTGCTAAATTAAAAGTTCCTATCTTTGAACAATATTAGTGCTAAATTGAAAGGTAAGTACCTTTAAATCCGCTACTACGCATATTCAAACCGTTAGCGGCAAGTGAATAAGACACTCTTCAAAATAGAAATCTTGAATAACGATAAACTCTAACACATATCGAATAATAACAGTGATGAGATTATAAATTGAAAACAAAACTAATATGACAAAAGGATTTAAAATAATTGGAATTTCTGTCCGAACTACAAATAAAAATAACCAATCTCAACAAGATTTGGGAAACCTTTGGAACAAATTCTTTTCAGAGAACGTTTTTGACAAGGTTCCGAACAAAATTTCGAGCAACATCATGACCATCTACACAGATTATAAAAGTGATTATACAGATGAGTACACTACCATAATTGGCATTCCTGTTTCAACACTTGACCAAATCCCAAACGGATTGATTGGACGAGAATTTGAAAAAGAAAATTTTCAAAAATTTATTGCTAAAGGAGAAATGCCAAATGCTGTACTGAATACTTGGATAAATATTTGGCAAAGAGATAAAGAACTTAATCGAAAATATACTTACGACTTCGAAGTTTATGGCCAAAATTCTCAAAACGGAGAAAATTCAGAAGTTGAAATCTATATTGCGACAAAATAAAAACACCAGCCGCTAACAATGTGTATAATTCAGCGCGAGTCCGATTTCTGTATCCCGAAAAATCTTGGCCGATTTTTCGCGCCGAAATCATACACGCACCGTTGTGTGCCATTCCCCACATCAGAAAAACCAATTAATTTCTACTGCTAACGACCAATTTTTGAGGGGAAGTAAAAGTTAAAAATTTGACCGTTAGTCAGAATTTGAACAAACCAATAAATGAATAGACAAACCAAATTCATAGTTTTATTTTTTTGCATTATAAAACTAATTTTACATCTAATTGCAGACAGTCATTCAGGATTTCAGGGAGATGAACTATTACATATTGAAACAGGAAAACACCTTGCATTTGGCTATATGGAATTTCCGCCATTAATTGCCGCCTTTGCATTTATCCAAAATTTATTTCATTCTAATTCCGTATTTATTCACCATATTTTCCCACACATTGCCGCAATACTCATTATTATTTATGTAGCAAAAACAACCCTTGAATTAGGCGGAAAAAACAAAGCAGTATTTTTAGTGCTATTAGCTATAATTATTGCACCAGGTTTTGGGCGCTCGGAGCAACTTTTTCAACCTGTAGTTTTTAGTCAGTTATTTTGGGTTTTAGGGTTTTACCAATTAGTAAAATTTACAAAACACCTCGATAAAAAATCCTTGTGGTACCTTACATTATTTTGTATTCTTGGCTTTTTGGTAAAATATGACAGCATCTTTTTCATTTTTGGACTCTCGGCATTATTAGTTTATCAAAGAACAAGAACAGCTTTAATAAAGCACAAATTTTGGTTAAATATCCTTTTATTTCTTATTTGCATTGCACCGAATATCATTTGGCAATTTTTAAATGATTTTCCGCTACTACAAATGACAGATAGACTATATGAAACACAATTAGATAAAATAAGTCGGTTTGAAAATTTTACAAGTTTATTAATTGCAATTAATCCGATAGTATCTCTGTTATTAATAATTCCAGCCCTTTTTTATCTTTTCAAGTCAAAAGACCAAATTTTTGTTCGCATAATATCAACAACAATTGGAATGTCTTTTCTACTACTTTTGTTTAAAAATGGTAAAGCTTATTATTTCTTCCCAATTATATTAACACTCTTGTCATTTGGAGCAATATTTTGGGAGCAAATAGTATTACTTAAAAGAAAATGGATAATTTATCCAATGTCGTTTTTAATGATTTTAGGTGCTGTACTTATTCCTTTCGGAATGCCTGTCTATAGCTTTAATCGTTATCTTGAAAAAGTATATCCACACGAAGAAAAGGAAATTCAAGGAGGCGAATTTGGGGTTAAATACGATGAATATTACACACAGAACAAGTGGAAAACAACAATGCAAGATTTGCAATCGGTTTTTGAAACTCTATCTAACAATGAAAAACAAGATTGCTTAATTTGGGGAAAACACTATGCACAAGCTGGAGCTGTGGACTTGTTCGGAGAGTCATACAATCTTCCCAAAGCATTTTCTTATCACGGAAGTTTTTACAGATGGACACCTAAAGGCACAATGCCGAATACTGTTATCGCATTGAGCTATCAAGTTGGAAATTTTTTTAATCCCTACTTTGAAGAAGTGACTTTGGTTAAATCAATTTATAACCCTTATGCGGACAATGATGAAGAACTTTATCAACGGATTTATATTTGCAGAAAGCCTAAACAAGATTTCGGAAAAATGAAAGAATTATTTAAGAAAAGAATATTTGAATAAAAACGGCACACAACAATGTATATAAAAAATAGGTGATACAGTACTGAATACAAGGCTTTTAGCTCGTATCAAATTTTGTGCTTTGCCGAAAGTTTCGTGCTTCATAATCACCTACTTTTCATATACTAACCGTCAGACTGCGCAAAAACTTCTTCTTAAAAACCATTAATGATTCTTTTTAAAATCGTATCTTAAAGTACTGATA
>NZ_JAAKGI010000040.1 GCF_011762485.1 Yeosuana marina | reverse complement strand
GAAAGTAATGGTAGACCAAAATTTGAAAATGTATGGAAATATATGTGTTTCCCTGATTAAAAATACTACCACCAACAAAGTACTGTGGTAAAAACCAAGTAAAACCAGATTAATTTTTCACTAAAGTGCTTCTATGAGAATCATCATAAATTAGTCCTGATTTTGCAATGGCAAAAGCTTGTTTTAATAACTTGTTACATACGGCTATTAGTGCTAGTTTTTTACTCTTTCCTTTTGCTACAATTCGTTCATAAATTTCTCTGCAAGCTTTGTTGTATTTACAAGCATTAAAACTGCACATAAACAATAAATTACGCAGCTTTTGATTTCCTATTTTACTGATCCTGCTCCGCCCATTTACACTGCTTCCACTTTTCCTAATTACAGGTGTCAAACCTGCATAACTACATAACTCACTACCGCTCGTAAAACGCTCGAAACCATCTGTCAAAACAACTAGCATAACAGCTGTTTTGTTTCCAATCCCTGGTATGCTTTTTAAGCGGGTTAATACATCTTGATGCTCTTCTTTAACTAATATTAATAGTTTGCACTCCAACAGGTTTATTTCTTTTTGGACCTGTTTTAGACTACGCTTTAGAGAACTCACAACTGCTTTACTTGGATTGCCTAAAACGGATTCGCCGTGTATTTTATTTTTAAGCATAGTGCTTTGTTTTGTATACACAGCAAGGAGTCTGGTTATTTGAAGACTTTCCGTTTGATGTTTTGAGTTACCTTTCCAAAGCTTTAATTCTACTTGTTTAGCGTATTCACAGATTAGTTTAGAATCGCTCCTGTCTGTCTTAACCTTGGACAATCTCATCTGGATAAATCGCTTCACTGATAATGGATTTTCTACTGAAACTTTGAAACCTGATTCAAGTAAATAATAGGCCAGCTGATAGTGGTAATAGCCTGTTGCTTCCATCACACAATGACTGTGCTTGGTTAAGAGTTTGACAAACTTTTTAAAGCCTGAAATCGTGTTTTTAAATTGGTAGTAATTACCATCAGAATCTGTAACATCAAAAACCAAATGGCTAATGTCTATTCCAAAATATTTAATATCTTTATTCATAAGAAAATGTTTTTTGAAAGGACAATCTACGCGAGTTTCAACGACTTGAAATCGAGGTCTAAAGCCTCATAGAACTGTACGAAATCTGTGTAGAAAAGAGAGGGGGTTTTCAATGTTGACGAAGTCTAAAGCTTCTGCGTGTATAATAACCTTATTCCTCTCTTTTGTTCTTTCTAGTTTATTGATCTAATTTAATAAAAGACAAACTTAAGATGTGTATAATTCATTGTTAGTTATAGCCTACTTGCGAAAGTCCGCGAGGACTTTCTATTTGTGATTTATTTGCTAAATTTAGTGCTTAAATCACGCAACGAAATCATACACTAGACCGTCAGACTGCGCAAAAACTTCTTCTTAAAAACCATTAATGATTCTTTTTAAAATCGTATCTTAAAGTACTGATAA
>NZ_JAAKGI010000006.1 GCF_011762485.1 Yeosuana marina | reverse complement strand
GCCCAGGAAAAGAAATTTACCGTAACCTATTACCGCGCCGAGTACGAGCGCAACATCGTCAGAGTAAACAGTCCACAGAGGCGTTATATGAAAGCCAAGCGACAAAGCACAGTAGAGCCCGTTTTTGGAACACTCACTGAGTTTATGGGTTTAGGGAAAGTCAATACCATAGGTATTAAACAGGCTAATAAGTGTATGCAACTATCCGCCATTACATATAACCTAAAAAAGTATCTGAAATTCACTCAAAAACACAGTAAAAGTGGGGTGGCAAGTGTTATGCACTGGCTTTAATTATTTTAATTCTCCTTTTCTATTTGTTTGGTTACGTTTAACCCAATTATAAAATAATGTGGCATCATATCGAAAGCTTGATTAGAAAAATCAGTGGCTAATTCCTTTTCCATGCAGAATCTTAACAGAACATCTCCATTTTTTGAAGGGGATTCCCAAAATGAACCTATCAAAAACAAAGGAGTCTTTCCTTCTTGTAAAGTTGTGTTTTCTATTTTGAACGGTATTGATGCATGTTTATTTGAGTAAATGGAATCAATTTCCAGCTTATATTCGTCAATGCCAAAATCTCCCATTCTAATATTTAATAAAAAATCATTGTCATTTTCTGTAATTATAAATCTAGCCCCGTCGAATGGCTTAAATATTCTTTCTCCATTTTTTATTGAGTGATATGGGGATGATGTACACCAAATTACTTTTTCATTCATCAATTCTTTGTCAGCGTACTCTTCTAGAAATAGACAAACTTTGTATTTTAAGCTATCCGGTGGATAAAGGCCAAATTTTAAAACGTTGATTTTTAAAGATTTTAATACAGCATTCATGTCTTCGATTGTAACGTTAGGATTTGAGTAATCAACATCAAAGTTCTGGGCTTGAGAAGAACTTATAGACACAAAAAATATCCAAATTAGTATAATTCTTTTCATTATATTGTTTTTAAAATTATAATTTTCCATGTATAAAATTTAAGGTGTTAATTGTTTAATGCAGTAATATGTGGTTTGAGTTTGGGTTCTTTTAACTCTCATTTTTAGGCTTGTTATCCTTTTCTGCTTGTGCAAAAATTCCAATTGGTATAAATAAAATTATGCAGAAAATGCTTTTCATAAATTAATGACAAGAAATCATTATATTTTTAACCTATCTTTATTCAGGTTTTTATTATACCAATCCTTTTTCAAATATCTTCCCGTATTAAAAATAGTAGGCAGTGAGTCCGATTTTATAAACTCATATTTTGTAATTGGAATTCGTTCATCTTCAGACTTTAATTCTATATGTAACGAATCGATAACCAATCCTTTTTCAAAATAATTCCAAGTTGACATTCCTATCTTATTTTCAGCATAATTCTCTAAAATAAGAGAGTCTTTTTCAACTCTCCACCAACCAAGATCATCTTTTAATGTATTTTCTACTTGAGTAATTTTTTTGTTGATTTCATTTTTCAAGTCTTTGTTTGAAAGCCAAACTTTAGTAAAGTATCCATTCTTATTAAAAATGATAGCATACCTAATATGTGCATTTTCCCTCAAATCTCCAGTTTGCAAATAATATCCATCGAAACGTAATGAGTTTTTAGAATCTTTATATATCGGATTTTTATAAGTCTCATAAATATTCTTTCTTATAAACCAAGGGCCAGTTCCGCAATTTACATTTAGTAGCATAATAAAGAAAAAAAATATCAGAATTCTAATAAATTTCATAATATAAATGATTGATCTCATTTGTTTTTAAGTTAATTGAAAATTTTTATGAATTTATTTTTTATCTTAGCTTTTCATATTCAATTTCTGAAAAGACATAATGGTGAATAAAAAAAGAAGTAATTACAAATACACCTCTAATTACTCATGATTCAATATTTAATAAATGAAAAGACTAACTATTGTTAATATTAGCAAATATAAGAATAAAGCTTAATAGAAGGTTTAATTTAGATTTTTGTGCCATTTTGTTTTGAAGATATTTATTTAAAGATAAGTCATTTATACCCAAATCAATTTGTTATCTCTATTGCTCTAAAAAACTTATTGGCAATAACATTACATGCTACTCAATTACTTTAATGGAATTTATCATATAATTTGAAATTTGTTATAATTTCAAAAGTACAGTAGAAAACCATCAAAAAAATATATTGTTAGAAAAGGTGGTATCAATAAATAAATTTGATACTCAAACTAAGTTTAAAAGAATGATGATTCGATTCTTATCTCAGGTTTAATTTAAAATAGGCTAGTTTTTTACTTAAATGAAATATCTCCATGTTTAAAGCTCAACAGACCAAATTCGGAGAAATCATCAATTTACATTTGGAAAAGAAAATCAATTTTAAAACAGGAAAAAAATATTTACAAGCCAGTGTCTTGTTAAGGAGTTTTGAATAATCTTATTGTTTTTTAATATCTTGATTTTTAATCACTTAAATAAAAGGTGAGTGATTCGGTGAGTACAAAATCAAAATACATTTTATTTAATTGATTTTCAATTGATTAAAATTATACAGATATTCCCACCTTGAGTACAAATAGACCTTGATAATTAATTGATTATCAGGGTTTTTTGTTTTAATCAGTAACATTATAGCAACATAATTATGATTAAAAAATCTAAATGAGCTATATTATCGATGAGGATTTTCCAAATTTTATATCACTTTAATTATCTCTTACTCGATAAAAAACCTATAAAATCTCTTTTTTTACGTGGGTTTTCTTTTTTTTAGTTGTCAAAATAATTCAATAATTTAAAATAGCTCATATATTTTCTAAATATTAATAGCAAATCGTAAGCTTTTTCTTTAAATTTGGATTAGGAAACAGAGTATATAGTTATCAAACTACGAACAAAACATACACTTTATAAAAGATATATAGTTACCAGTAACCATATATCTACGTTGTAAGCAATAGCCCAACTTCAATAAAGACTTTTAATTCGAATGTTTTTGCGCTAAAGAAAGAACCATTGCCTGGTCAATCATAGTGGATTATAGAAGATAATTCGCTACCCAAGTTTTCGGCGGTAAACCCCGTGAAAATGTATTTTCAAACGAGCGGTGTCGTATAAAACTTGATGGCTAAGGTATAAGATTTAAATTAAAAAGTCAAGTCCTCTCCTATTTGAATCTGATAGCTTATGTGATTTACCAAACTAGGGTTCAGCACCTTATAAAAAAAGCGCCTAAATTGGACGGTCCATACCACAATGTATAGTCCATAAAATTTATAAAAACATCCGAATTTCTTAAATAGGTCTGAAGTCGGGCTACTGACATTTATATCATGTCATTTTTCTTAAATTTAATGACATGCACTTTTAAACCCCTAAAAACTGGACGATAAATAAAATGGTTTAAAATATAAAGCTCACAACACTATATATAAAAAATAAGGGATTCCGTGCTTTTACAAAAGGCTATCGCCAAAAGCACGGTCGCCAATTTAGAAAATTAATATTTCTCCTACATTTTAAACATTTATTTACTAAATTGGCTTTGGTAAAATCAGATGGTAATTGATTTTTAAATCCCTTACTTTTTATATATTTTACGTTAGGCACTAGCTGGAAAATTCGTTTGACAATGAAAAATAATGAAATATTAAGAGAGCAGATTCTAGAAATAGTAAAAAATCAACTAGAAAATAATGATCCTCCTGAAACAAAAATCACATATAACAAATTGATAAAGGATGGATACAATGACTTTCAATCCCGACAGATGATAGGACAATGTGTGGCTATAGAATTGTTTGAAATTATTAAAATGGGTAAACCATTTGATAATGATAGATATATAAAAAATTTAAAAAAACTCCCAAAAGAGCCATTTGAATAAAATCATGAAAATAGAATTAACAAAAGAGGAATATAAAACTCTACTCACTATAGTATATTGTGGAGAATGGATGCTAAACAGCCATAAAATAAAAGATGATAGTATGTCAAAAAGGACTGAGGGTTTAGAGCAAAACCTATTTTCCTTTGCCAAGGATGCTGGTTTAGAAAAATGGATAGAATTCGATACAGAAATGGAAAAATATTTTCCTACTGCCAACATGGAAGATGAATTACACAAATTTATTGACCTATATAATTTGAGACAAAAGAAAATATGAAAAGCCAGTGCCTAACAAAGAACTGAGTTAAAAAACAAGCTATTTTAAGCTAATTTTGAAACAAAGTTTTCATCGTATGGTCTTCCTGATTTTGCAATAGCAAACGCCTGTTTCAATAGTTTATTTGCAACAGCTATCAATGCCAGTTTTTTACTCTTGCCCTTGTTAACTATACGTTCATAAATCTCTCGACATGCCTTGTTATGTTTACAGGCTGAAAATGCACATAAAAATAGTAGATTCCTGAGTTTCTTGTTGCCCACTTTACTTATCCTACTCCTGCCCCTTACACTACTTCCCGATTCTCTTATGGTTGGTGTAATACCAACATAACTGCATAATTGTGAAGCCGTTTCAAATTTCTTAAAACCATCGGTTATTACTATTAAA
>NZ_JAAKGI010000039.1 GCF_011762485.1 Yeosuana marina | reverse complement strand
CGTTAAATTTTAAATAATTTTAACAACTAATAGGAATTTAATAGTACTCAAAATGGTTTATTCTCTTTGTTCGATTTTCGTCGTTTCCAACTAAATCTTACGCTGTCAATTCAATATGTCTATGAACTTCTTTTCTCTTTTCTTAACTCGTTTCCTCGTTAAGCGGGTGCAAATATAAAACCCTTTTTTTATTCCCGCAATACTTTTTAAATCTTTTTTTGAAAAAAGTTTTTTATCCCTTTTTCTTAATCTAAATCGCCTTGCAATGAACGCCGCTATCCAAAACTTGTTGCCTTTTTTAGCGGCTGCAAACATACACCCCTTTTTCCATTTGGCAATGCCTTTTTTTGTCTTTTTTTTATTATTTTTTTTAGGGCCGTTTTAGCCGCTTATTTCCAATATGTTACACCCTGATTTTTTTTTGATAACCTTTTGGTTTGGATATCTAAAATACCTTAGCTCTATGGGAAATAGCCGCGAACTTCACGCGTTAGGGATGGTAATGACATCCTTTTTATGCTTGATTGTATCTTTAATTGTTAAAAACGGTTGCTTTAATTGTAGTACTTATACATTATGACAGCATTACCCGTTGTATAAAAAGATATAAAGAACAGCCCGACCTTGCCCATTTGGCATGGGAACGCCATTTAACTAGATACGGGAACCCCATTAAACTACATGAAGAAATTCCAAACAACTCCAAAACGAACGGTAAAGTCTCTATACGGATAATTTGGTGCTGAATAATAATTATATCCAGTAAAAGCTGAATTGAAGTGTTCTGCCTTTAAATAAATACGTGTTTGACGAATTTTTGCATTGATAAAAAAATCTAACCTTGGGAAATCTCCATATTCTGTTTCGTTTTGCACATAAAACTCTGCTAACAATGGATCATAGCCATTCATATAGTATGTTGTAAAATAACTAAATGTAAGTCCTGTTTGCAAATACATTGCTTTTTTAAACAAATTTGAAGAAAAATATAGGGTATTACGCGTTGTTAACTCAGGTACATTTAACGTATTATTTGGGTCTTGTACGTTTTGATATAATATCGTGTTATTTAGAGCAAACTTACCTACTCTAAATTCTTTTTCTAATTTAACTCGTAAATACGTAATAGTTGAACTATTTTGAAATGGCTTGACCAGATTGGTTGTTTCGTCTTTTTTAAAATAGGTATAATCTGTTATGGTCGAATAGTCTGCAGAAATATTGGCTATCTTATTTGATTTTAAATGAAATGATAACTGTTCAGTCTCGGTATTATTAAAATTGTTTTGCCAATTATAGTTTATATAATCACTTTGATATAATAAGGTATTATAGTTGGGAGCCCTAGAACTATGATTTATGGCTGCTATTGCAGATATATCATCATTTAATTTAAAAGAAGCTTCTCCTTTTATATAGTTACCATCAAAACCTCCTGTTACATTGATACCCATTTCTCCATTTAAATCGAAACTTTTATATTGTTTATGGTATTTACCACCTGCTGCAAATACGCTCCCTTTTAATCTGTTTGTAATGGTTGTTCCATTAAGCACAACTAATTTGTCGTACCCATAATTATAATTATCATTACTCACATTAAACTGTACATCACCAAGTATATTATTACTGTAGTTTAATTGTACTTGATTATAAAAATTTTCTAAAGATACTCTGTCCTTTAGTTTTGATGTTTTAAAAGCATTACCAAAATAACTACTAGCATTTGTTTGATCGTATTGATAATATTTATCTTCAAAAGACATAATATGTCTTAAACTTAATTTGTTATTTGAGGTTGAATCTTTCTTTCTAATAATATTATAGGTATGATCTAAATAAAAACGTTTGCCTTTAAGAATACTTTCTGCATTTTCGAAATTTACCTCTAATATAGAACGGTCTAAAAATTCGGGATCTCCAGTTTCAAAATAGGGGATATTACTATCCTGTAGACCACCATTTTCTTGATTTAACAAATCTTGAGTTACAATATGTGTTCTTATGTAATATCGTTTATTTTTGGTTGTGTAATTGGTTGTAAATCTGAAATTACCCGTACTTGTTAAAATATGCTGATACTTACCTAATGACCTCAACCCTTTGTACGCAATAGAAAAATTAAATCTTGGTGTTGTATTTACAGTAAAAAAAGCATCTACTAATTGCCCTTGCTCAAAAGCTGTTTTAAAAAACAACTCTGTTAATGGCGTTGGAACATGATAATAATTAATATCTTCAATTTCCATATAGTTAAAATGCCTTGCTCTAGCACCAAAACTTGGCATGAGCTTAGTATTCTCAAAATTATAACTTAAAGAATTATAGGTTTGTCCTAAATTTGAAAACGGAATTAATTCAAAATCATCTTTTCTTAAGTAATTATATTTGTAATCCTTTTTTATCGTTAACGAGGTATCAACATACGTAGTGTCATTCTCATTACTAATTATAAGGTAATCTGTTATTTTAGCAACAGCTTCCTTTTGTTTAGATTGCTTTATTGAATCTTGATATTCTATTATACCTAATTTTTCACCTAATCGATTTAGTTTCTTTGGCTTCTCTTGAGCATAACTACAACCAAAACTGTATAATAGAATGATTAATAAAACTATTTTTCTCATAATTGTTTTTTTCCGAAACAAAAGTAATTATTTGAACGTAAAGCATCGATAAATATTTTAAATAAAGAAAGCCAACAAAATTTTGTCGGCTTTCTATAAAAACAACCATTCTTAAAAAGAATGATTCGTTATAATCAATTTGAATTAGTCGGGAACAAAAGTGGAAATATTAAATTTAAAATACAAAATTATTTAGTTTTTATATTTAATAAAAAGACATAAAAGACAAGTCGTACAACTTTTCATTTTTATTTATTTCAGTGCTAATTATTGAAAGATTAAACTCTTAACCGAAGTATTTTTAACCGAACTTAAATAAAACAGGCGTGATTTAAAACTACACACGAATCTTTTAAATTTTCCGGATCCTACAGTTTGACTCAAAAAAATCCTAATAAAATGTGATAAAAAAAATCGCCTAAAAATTTTTTTTTCAGGCGACCTATTTCATTTTTTTTAATTTCAACTAATTATACCATAAGCCATAAACCCTTAGATTAGGTTGATCGGCACTAGTAAATGTTGAAGATAAATTTGAATAGCTATATAAATCTGAAGAAAAAGAACCTTGATCTGCAAAATATAAACCATTACTACTATTAAAAAATTGTAAAATTGGTATCAAGGCATTAAAAAAGAAATCACCATTTCCGTTAATAGATCCATTGAACTGCAAATACAATTTATTATTTTCTATTGTTTGATTAAAACTATATCCACCATAATAGGTAGTACCGGCTCCATCAAAAACACCAATATAAATGTTAACATTTCCATCTACATCCGGCTGTGCATAATATTCGAACCCTGAATAGCTCCAATTAGCTGCAAAACTTCCAAGTCCTACAATATTTTGGTTCAGTGTATCTATTAATTCATTAAAACCAGGAGATGTTAATGGACTATCTCCAAAAGAAAGATAAGAACCAAATACTTGATGTCCAGGTTGCCCTACTGCTTCTACATCATCAGTTAGAAATGCAGGCGCTTGATCAAATAATATTTTTGCAACTGAACCATTTACAGTTGAAATGTAACTAGATGAATCAGCGTCATACGTAAAATTCTCATAAACTTCTCCATCAAACTCGAGAGCAGGACTAATAATTAAGCCATCTTCTGTAAATGCAATACCAAATTTAAACTCCTCCACAGAAATAACATCATTATCAACAAGGGTAACTCTTGGCGAGGCATAAAGTCTGAAAGCATCATAATTAAAGTTGAAGTTGAAAACTTGATCACCCTTTTCAATTTTTAAAACTTGAAAAACAGAATTTGATGCTTTTGGCAAAATATTTTGACGTTGCGCTAAAGAGGCTTCAGCTTTTATAACGCTTTCTGTAGTAAAATTAGTTAAACCAGAAGGTGTTAAAACAAAACTTCCAGAGTCCACATTTCTAACGTCTTTTAAGGTTATAATACCATTATCATTGCCAAAATATTGAAACACAGAAGTTCCTTTAAAACCTGTCCCTATCAATCCAGGATAGTTAGGGTTACTAACTTTTTGAATATGATTTCTAGTTGTAAACACTAACTCTGTTGTAGTGCCATATCTTACTTCATAAGATGATGTTTGGATAGCTGTATCGCTATCAAAATCTGAGGTCATTTCTACCGTTCCATCTGCATTGAATTTCATAAAAAATGTAAATCCTCCAAACTCATCATTCTTTGGAAAATAAACTCCTTTGTAGCCATTAGGTTCTGCAAGTAATAAGTTTAACAACTCACTATTTGATTGTTGAATTCTTTCTGCAGGAGAATCTGGAAAAAGTGTTTCAGTGTCGTTATTACAAGATAAAAACGACATAAACACAACACCAATTAACCAATACTTTTTATATATATTTTTCATATTTTTTTTAATTTACTAGTTCTTGAGTAGCTGCATTCATTAGGGCTTGTAACTCATATATATCAATATTAAAATTTGTTTGATAGTATTCAGCTACCATAGCTTCCTTTTCTCTAATTTGAGATTTGGCTAAATCACTATCAATACTTTCTACAAGAGCGTCAAAATCTTCTTTTGAATTTGTTAACATTTCTGATATCATTTCTACAAAATCTTCACTTTCTTGACTGGATGCATAAGCTGTAATATAACCTAGCTCTCTTGCCTGAGCATCACTTCTATTAAACCATTGTGCAGTATAATTTTCTGGATTGATTTGGCCATAATTAATATCAATAGGCACATTCTGATTTAAAATATGACCATATTCGTGCTGAACTGTTTTTAACGGTTGTCTTATACTATTAATATCTGTAAAATCCAGAAAATCTATATTAAACAAGGTTATCTTAGCTCCTGCTTCAGCTAAACCGAGTGTAATAGTAGGACTATTTGGATTGTAATTAAAACTACCAACAAAAGTAAATTGACGAGGTGCTATTTTCTTTACAAAATTTTCACCACCTAGAGTTGTATATGGTTCTATCCATGCCTTTTGCAAAGCTTCTGCTACTGGTTGAACACTCGCCTCATATGGTGGGTGCAAGTATCTATCAATATCTGTATCATTTATGTCCCATTTGTATAGAACTTCTATATTATAAGTTGATACAAAATTATTTCTTAACCAAATATCTAAATCATTTAATATAGGTGTGCTAGTATCTATCTGACTTTTACCTACACTATCTGAACCGTCATCACAACCTAGCACTAAAAAAACTGACGATATCATAACTATTTTATATATGTATTTTTTCATTTTGATAAAATTTTATAATTAGTATTTATCTGGGGTTTTGTTCTATACCAAAAGATTGCGCAGCTTCTGGAATTTGTAATTGTCTTCGTAAATCATCTTTTGGCAATAAATAACTGTTGCCCAAAATATCTTTATGTTCAACTTCCATATTAAACCTCTTTATATCAAACCAGCGTAAGCCATCTTGATAAAAGATAGTTCGTTTAATATCTAATATTGAAGCTATAAATGGAAGTGATTCTTCCGGTATATTGTAAAATGGTGCGTACATTGCTGAAGGTAGGCCTTGATATATAAAAGCAATATCTGATGCTAAAAGCTCATCTGTTGATGGATCATAAAAATCTGATTTTACAGACAATGATGTGTTAATATCTGCCGTTGCATTATCATATTGACCCAACATAGCGTATGCTTCAGCTCTATTAAGTATAACCTCATCTGTAGATAAAAGAACGTATGACACATAGGTATTACCTGTTCCTGCAGCTTGATTAATCACTTTAAAATATTCTTGATACTTAGGGATGTTGTAATATAAATCAGAGGATCCATAAACCCCAAAAGACCAAAAATTACCTGAAATATTTCTACCAAAAAACAATTCACTAGCAATAGCACTTGTTAATTGATATCTTGCACTATAAAAATACCTTGCATATAGAGATTCTGCAGAAACAATTAATAAGTTAGCAGGCTCTGTTGTTGATGATGTATATCTATACACTTGCTCTGAATACGTACGAGGACTATATTCGTTAGTCCAATCTCTTAAAACTGCTGCGCCCCCACCGTTTAAAGCCAAAATACTATAATCAATTACTTTTTGCCATTCTGCTGTGTATAAATAAAAACGAGATGCGAATGCATAAGCCGCTTTTTTTGTAAAATGAAAAGCAGGCACATTGTAACTATCTTTAATTAATGGTAAACCTTCTTCAAGATCACTTGCAATATGATTATATACATTTTCAACAGTACCTCTCTCATAATCACCAAGCAAAACATCTTCTGGTTCTGTTACATAAGGAATACCTAAATCTGAACTAGCAGTTGAAGGATTATAAGCTTTTGAGAAAATATTTACCAACATAAAATGGGCATAAGCTCTGCATATTAAAGCTTCTCCTTTTAGATAATCTAAGTCAGCACCGCCACCTAACTCTTCAATAGATTTTAAAGCTTGATTTGCCTGAGCTATTGCTTTATAGGCTCTATTCCAATAATTGGTTGGTGTATCAACATCTACATCATTTATATCTTGCCAAAAATACATACGTTCTGTAAGTGTTGTGGCAACATCAATTCCTGTTTCTGCACTGGGTCCTTTATCACCAGCGTTGTCTGTCATGGGCTCTAAAAAGGACACATAAGCCGCATCTGGATAAGCTCCTACTAATAGCTCTGCTACCTTTTCGGGAGAATCTATTGTTGTTCTATTATCTGGAGTTTCATCTAAAATATCGTTACATGACGATAGTATTAAAAATAGAGCAACAAACTTTATAATATTATATTTTTTATTTTTCATAGTATCGTATATTAAAATAGAACATTAACAGAGAAGGTAAACAATCTTGAAATAGGATAAGCAACCCCACCAGATCTGAAGAACTCTGGGTCTTGACCTCCAAGTTTTGAATCAGAGTAAATTAAAAAAGGATTGGTAGTTTGTAAACTCATTCTAAGATTTGAAAGTCCTATTTTCTTTGTTACATACTTATCTAAAGTATATCCTAGAGATATATTTTTCATTCTAACAAAACCGCCATCTGCTACGCGTGCTGAAGAATAATTATAAGCATTATAAGCTCTTCTAACTTCATTACTGCCATAAGATTGAAGTACACTCTGCGAAGCGATAGTAGGAATGGTAGTTATATTTTCATCTCCTGGTGCTATCCATCTGTTTACAAACTCTCTTGGAAACACGTCTAAATCGGTATATTGTGAACTATACGTTGGTGTCAATCTAATTTTATTACCTGCAGAGAAAGAAATAAAGAAACTGAAATCCCAATTTTTATAGGTAAAACTATTTGAGAGACCTCCTGAAATATTAGGCTCCCCAGAACCTTCATAAACTAAATAATCTAGAACATTATCTGTATCTTGAAAATCTATTAATTCATAAGGTCTATTTGGATTAAAATCTGGATCTTGGGTTAAAAACATTGGTAAACCCAGCTCATTAAGTCCTTCAAATTTAAATGAGAACAATGAGCCTTTTGGATAACCAACAGCATTACCTCTGCCTGTTCCTGCAACTAAATCGAACACATTAGCTTCTTGTTTAAGCGAGGTTATTTCTTGTTTGAAGTGCGAAATATTAAAGCCTGTTCTCCATCTAAATTTATCTGAATCAATATTTACGGTATTTAATTGAAATTCTATACCGTTCGTAGTCATTTCAGAGTTATTACCTAATTTAATTGACTCTCCACCTATACCTGTTGTTCTTATTAAATCTATTAAATCTTTACCTTTTCTAAAATAAGCATCAAAATTTAACATAACTCTATTATTAAAGAACCCAACATCTAACCCTAAATTTAATTCTAAGGTTTTTTCCCAGGTTAACTCGCTATTTTGCAAATCTTCTATCTCTATAAGATTTTCGCGATCGGCGTTACTTAATCGGTCGGTAATTTGATTTCTAAATACCGCTAAATTGTTTGTTGCATTATTTGCTAATAAAGCTACAAGACCATAACTTGGTCTAAACGACATGCTTGATATAACGTTTGAATTTTTGATAAAATCTTCTTTATCAATGTTCCATTTACCTCCTATGGTATAGGTTGGCAACCATCTAGAATCAGAAGATTTACCTGCTCTATTGGAGCCTTCATAATTACCTGTAATATTTAAAACATATTTCTTATCAAAATCATAAGTTACATTTGCAAAGAAAGATACTTCGCGTTGTCTTGTTTCTGAGGCTGAAAAATACGGATTTCCTTCTAAGATAACTTTCTTTAGAATATCTGGGTCTGTAAAGACTGTACCTCCTCTATCAAATTGATAGCCATAGCCTGTATTAGAACTTTGAGCTCTGTCTGTATATCTGTATTCTTGACCACCATAAATTCTAATTCCATGAAGATCATTATTAAATCGTTTAGTAAAATCAAGAGTATTTCTGAAAGTATAGGTTACTAATGAATTTTTTGATGTAATTAAAATACCTCCAACTGGCAACACCACTTTTGGTCTTGAATTTGGTTTGTCAGGATCTGAAAACAAGAATGTGTTTTGATCCTGTACAATAGTTGTTTCGCTTGCTCTGTAAGCCGCTGCTACATTTGAGTTTTCAGTTATAGAATGATCTGAGTTTGAGGTTGCGTAACGAGCTGATCCTAAGAAGTTAAATGTTAAGTTATCATTTATCTTATACTCTGCTTGACCTTGGAATTTAATATCAGAAACATTAAGTTCTATGCCATTATTATCCAATTCATTCAAAATATTAAATGGCGCCCAATTATAACGCGAATATTCTAGATTCCCATTAGTATCTCTAGGCCGCAATGCTCTACTTGTGTTTAAAGCATAACTAAATGGATTAATATCAAAATCTCGAGTGTAAGATCCACTTACTAAATCTTCTTGCCTTGCAAAAGTACCAGGAGCTAATTGATTTCTAATAGAACCCTGTAACTGAGTCGTGATTTTTAATTTATTATCGCTTAAAAAATAGGTGTTTCGTAAGTTTCCTGTTAATCTTCTAACTCGGTCTGCTACCGTCCAGCCAGAATCTGTATAATACCCAAGTGATGCATATGACGTGGAATTCTCACTACCACTTGAAAAACTTAGAGTATGTGTTTGTGTTGGTGTGGTGTTAAATAATGTTTTAAACCAATCGCTATTTGCTAATTCATACTGTTGTAAAAATTTAGCTCTTGCTTCAGGTGTATTTTGTAATTGAAACTGTCCTGTGGTTTCATCATAATTATTAATAGCTCTATACATTATGTTATAAATACCACCGTATCTACCTTGAAAAGATGAAGGTAAATCTAAAAATCCTTTTGACTCCATTTCTCTGTAAACAGAAACTGTTTCTTGAGAATTTAGTAAATCATAGTTAGTATATCTTGGAATATCTCTTACAGCATATTCAGCAGAATAACTAAATGTTGGTTTCTGATTTTTTTTACCTGATTTGGTAGTAATTACAACCACTCCGTTTAATGCTCTTGCACCATATAATGCTGTAGCCGAAGCGTCTTTAAGAATCTCAAAGCTTTCAATATCTGAAGCATTTAAACCTGCAACGGCAGAACTTAATAGGGTGTTAGGATCACCGGAAACCAAATCTGATACTGATAAGTTAACGATTTCTTCTTGGATAACCCCGTCGATGATCCAAATTGGTTTTGTGTCACCCAAAATAGATGATGACCCTCGAATTGTAATTCTTGGTGAAGCTCCAAAAGTACCAGATACATTTTGTACACTTACACCGGCTGCTCTACCTTCTAGAGCTCTGGAAATATCTGCAACTCCATCAAGCTTAATATCTTTAGCCTTAATGGTTTGAGATGCTCCTGTAAAAAGTTCTCTTTTTACATTTTGATACCCCGTTATTACGACGGCATCTAAATCTTCTAAATCCTCAATCATTGTAACATTAATTGTAGTATCACTACCTACAGTTAACATTTGTGTTTTCATACCAATATAGGTAATTTTTAAAACCTCCCCCCGTTTAGCTGAAATGGAATAATTTCCATCAAAATCGGTTACAACACCTCTACTTGAGCCGTCTACAACGATAGTTACTCCATCTAGAGGAACACCATTAGCATCCGAAATTGTACCAGTAATTGTAAGGTTTTCTTGAGCATAAGAAAATAGGGATGTTAGCACCATAAAAAGTGTCAACAAACATGTCTCTTTTAATTTCATACAAGTTATATTTGAATTAGTCGACGGTAAACATCTTAAAATTTTCTTAAATAACCAAATATTCTTACAAAAATATGTTTAACATAAAGATAAAAATATTAAACAAATTAGAATATTGTTAGATTTTTGTTAAAAAAAATAAACTTTAGTCATCAAATTAATAAATCAACTTATCAAAAAATGATTGCAAATAATTTTTAAAGCCATTTTTTGTTAATTTCATAAAATGGAAACCATGCTTTCTTCTTTTTTTTAAATAAAATTATAGATTTGATACTATTTATATCAGATGCTATTATTAAACTATTCAAATAAATATCTAGAATGTGGCACAGACGAAGCAGGTCGCGGCTGTTTAGCTGGTCCTGTAACTGCAGCAGCCGTAATTTTGAAAGAGAATTTTACTAATACTCTCTTAAATGATTCCAAACAATTAACAGAAACCAAAAGAGAATTCCTGAAACCTATTATTGAAACCGATTCTTTATCGTTTGGAGTCGCTCATATTTTTCAGGAAGAGATTGATAATATCAATATTTTAAATGCTTCTATTTTAGCCATGCACAAATCTATCAGTCAATTAAACCCTGTTCCAGAATTTATCATTGTTGATGGCAATAAATTTAAACCTTATAAAAATGTTCCGTTTGAAACCATCATTAAAGGAGATGCAAAATATATGAGTATCGCTGCTGCCTCCGTGCTAGCAAAAACATATAGAGACCATTATATGACTCAAATACATGACGAATTTCCTATGTATAACTGGAAACAAAACAAAGGCTACCCCACCAAAGAACACAGAGAAGCTATAAAAAAATACGGTATTACAAAATACCACAGAAAATCATTTAGATTATTACCAGAACAATTAAAACTAAGCTTGTAGTATTTTATTTGTAAAAACATAGCTTAAAACATTGTATTCATGCGGTTTTAAATTTTAATTAAACTAAAAATATAGTAGGTTTGTAAAAATTAATTCATTTATGAGATTATTTTGTTTTTCCCTCTTATTCCTTTTTATTTACGGCTGTTCAAACGAGAAAACAAATCACACACAACTTATTCATTTTGTTCCAGAGAATAGTTCTATAGTCCTTAAAACATCTAATCTTGAAAGTTTAAAAAGCAGTATACAAAACAATGATTTTTTACAGCACTTTTCTAAAACAAATGCCTATAAAAATTTAGAAAGCAAATTAAACGGTTTATCCCTGTTACAACCTACGGGAGAATTATTAATCTGTTTTTCAAAAAATGCTATAGATAGTCTTCAATACACAATCATTACAAAATATTCAAAAGGCTTATTTGTGAGAGATTCACTAAAAAATTATATTGAAGAAACTCTAAAATACAAGAAAAAATCAATTATCAAGTCTTCCTATAACAACCACACTTTTTACAGTGCTGTTATAGACAGTACTTTTTTTGCATCATCTTCTATAAAACTGGTTGAAAACGCCTTTAATTACAGTGACACTAATGCCGAATTAGAAAAAATATACAGAACAACTGAAACTGATAAAACAGTTTCTGTTATTCTCAAGTGTGATGAAACCAACTTTATAAAATCATTTTTTCCTGACAATCAATTACCTCTAAAAACATTTACTAATTATTTAGCCTTTGATACCGAAATAAGTCAGGATGAAACATTAATTAACGGTATCACTCAAGCTAACGATTCTACCAAGAGTTTTATAAACGTGTTTAAAAACACCATTCCGCAAGAAAACCAAATACAGCATATAACACCAATTGATGCCGATGGATTTTTAAGTTTTACGTTTAATACGTATGAAAAATTTCATTCAAATCTCGTTAAGTTTACCCAAATTGATACTTTAAAAGAAACGTCTCATCTGTTTGATAACATTATTGAAGTTGGCGTTATTTACAATTCTAACGACCGAGCCATTGTTTTAAATTCTTTAGATGGTATTTCAACTGAAGATGCCTTAATTAGTGAACAAAATGTGATTGATACCTTTCGGCAGGTTGACATTTTAAGCTTTAGTAAACCCGATTTATTTGAGACCTGCTTTTCACCTTTAATCTCCTTTAATAAGGCTACCAAATATTGCATATTAGATAATTTTTTGGTTTTTGGTGATAATTTAGAAATACTTCATGATATCATTTCGAACTATCAAAACAAAACAACTTTAAGTGAGCAACCGTATTTTAACGATATACAGGAGCAACTCAGTGATGCTTCGTCTTTATTCATGGTTTTCAATCCATCTATTCTTAATGATATTTTAAACAATAATCTTGAAGATGATAGTGCTGTAACATCGTTAGACAACTACAAAATATCAGCCTTACAATTTATTTATGATACTAATTTTGCCCATGTTAATGGGATCGTTAAAAAAACAAAAGTTAAAGCCGCACAAAATTCAATTACCGAAGAATTAAACATCAGGCTAGACAATGATTTATTAAACACTCCTCAATTTGTCACTAATCACATAACCAGACAAAAGGAAATTGTGGTTCAGGATATAAAGAATAATCTCTATTTAATTTCAAATTCTGGTAAAGTCCTTTGGAAAAAACAACTGGACGGCGCTATTTTAGGACAAATAGAACAAATTGATCTCTATAAAAACGGCAAATTACAATTAGCCTTTACAACACCTCATCGATTGTATGTAATTGATAGGAACGGACATAATGTGTCTCCTTTTCCTGGCAAATTTAACGATGTTATTACCCAACCCTTGTCCGTTTTTGATTATGGTAATAACAAAAATTACAGACTATTAATTACGCAAGGCAAAAATTTGTTGATGTATGACAAAACTTTAAAGGTTGTAAAGGGCTTTGTTTTTAAATCGGCCAACAATCCCATTTTAAATCAACCACAACATTTTAGAATTGGCAGTAAGGATTATATTGTGTTTAAAACCCAAAACAAAATGTATATTCTTGATAGAACTGGTAGAACACGAGTGTCTCCAAAAACTTCTAATTCATTTTCAAATGAATCTATTTATCTATACAATAACAAATTTACAACCACCAATCCTGATGGCGAGTTAATAACTATTGACTCCAGAGGAAATAGTGTGTCTCAAAATTTAAATCTATCATCGCAACATCATATTGAAACTTCTAGCAAAACATTAGTGACGCTTAGTGAAAATAAATTGACTATTAAAGGAACCACGTATGAACTCGATTATGGTATTTATACGAGTCCTAAATTATTTTATTTACAAGATAAGATTTATGTAGCTATTACCGATTTACAAACTCAAAAAGTGTATTTGTTTGATAGTAACGCTCAATTATTGCCTAATTTCCCTGTTTATGGAAATTCAGCCATTACTCTTGATAATATTGATTCAGACAAGGATTTAGAGTTTGTAACCAAGGGTGGCACTAACTCTATAATCCTTTATCAAATAAACTAATTTTATAAAAAATTTAACCTTTTTTAATGTCCCTTAGTATTTTGTAAGTAAAAAACTAATTTATACCTTTAGCGCTGCTATTAATCAATAAATTACAATAACAATTTTTCCTTAAAAAACACGTTTAATTTTCTTTTTGGATTTAGTTTTATTCTTAATCTAAAAATAAATTTATAACCATTAAAAGAACATGTATTTAATTCAGAAATATTAACTTATTGAATACATAACGATAACCAAATCGCAAGTCCTCAAATCTTGAGCGCCAAAACAATTGTTTTGGCGCTCTTTTTTTATCTTAATAGAAGCAAAATTATGTGAAAATTAAATATAATAAATTGTCTATCAATTATTTGTTTATATTTAGAAATCAAAATAAAGATTTGATATGAGGTTAAAATTTACTTTGCTTTTCTTTTTTATGTCATGGTTCTCTTTTGGGCAAACTAAAGAAATTGATTCTTTAAAAAAGGAATTAAAAAGAGTAAAAACCGATTCTGAAAGATTAAAAGTTCTAACAAATATTTTTGAAACTTACCTTTTTATAAATCTTGATTCTGCCAATGTTTATAGAAATGAAATTATCTCTATTCCAAAAAAGAATAAAAAAGAATTGATAACGGACTATGGTCATTCATCTAAGTATTTTTATTATAAATATGATTTGGATAGTTCTTTATGCTATGCTGAAAAATCTCTTAAAATAGCTGTAGAGCTTAAAGATCAAAAATTACAATCAGATTTTTATAGAAAAATGGCGATTTTGAGTAGTAGAAAATTTGATTATGAAAAAGCTACTCAATATGGAAAATTAGCTCTTAAAACTGCAAAATTAGCAGGAGACTGGGAGCACATTGCTTCAGCTAGCACAATGCTGGGCAATCAATATTTTAAAAGAAATGACTTTGATTTAGCCATAAAATTTTATTTAACAGCTGATTCAATTTATAAAGCGAACAAATATGAAGACAGAAATACAGCATTGTTATATGACAACTTGGCGAGCATTTATATAGAACTTAAAGAAAGTAAGGCATTACTGTATATTAAAAAAGGTAGGAATTTATATGAAAAATTACAAGATTTAGAAGGTCTAAACTATAACAATACTTTAAAGGGTACTTATTATCAAGCTGTTGGTGATTATAAAAATGCTGTAGTTAATTTTGAAAAAGCATTAGATTTTTATATTAATTATGGTAGTGCATATAGACTTAATGAAGTATATGGAAGACTTATTAACTGTTATTCACAAATTGGATCTGCAAACAAAGCATCTAGTTATTTATTGAAATCTGAAGTTTTAATTAAGAATTTAAATGATAAATCAAATCTCCTTGAACTTTATATGAATGCTGGTCAATATTTTCTAGATCAAAAAATTTATAATCAAGCCATTATTTATTTAAATAAAGCAAATTTAATAATTCATGAAAACAACGTGGATTTCTCATTAACTTCCAAAAGAGAGATTAGTAAAGGTTTGTCCAATGCTTATTATAATACAAAAGATTATAAAAATGCATTTGAGTTTTCTCAAATCAGTTTAAATATTAATGATAGCATTTATAAGAAAAACAATTTAGAAATATCTAAAGAACTAGAAACCAAATACCAAACCGAAAAAAAAGAACAAGAAATCGCCTTATTAAAATCAGAAAAAGAAGTAGCGGCACAAAAACAAAAAAATCAACGTAATTTACTTTTGGGTGGTTTAGGCATAACCTCAATTGCAGGATTGTTTCTATTTGTATTATATAGAAACCGCCAAAAAACCAATAACAAATTAAAAGAATTAGATACCCTCAAATCAAACTTTTTTGCTAATATTTCTCACGAGTTCCGAACGCCTTTAACCTTAATTTCAAGTCCAATTGATGATGTTTTGACTGACAGTTCTATTTCAGAAAAAAAACGAGAACAGTTTTCTGTTGCCAAACAAAATTCAGAACGTCTTTTATCACTCGTCAATCAATTATTAGACCTTTCAAAAATTGATGCAGGACAATTAAAATTACATCTGCAGCAAGGTAATGTGCTTCAACTTATTTCCGCCTTGAGCCAATCATTTACTTATTCTGCAACACAAAAAAATATTAATCTAAACCTCAACATAAAACAAAGTGACGAAAACGTTTGGTTTGATAAAGATGCTGTTGAGAAAATAACGGTTAATCTATTATCAAACGCTTTAAAATATACCCCAGAAAACGGATCGGTTGTTTGCCAAGCATCTGTAGAGAATAACAAATTAGTTTTACAGGTAAATAACACGGGAACAGGATTAACTTATGAGGAATCGAATCATATATTCGATCGATTTTACCAAACCAATGAACAAAATCAAGGTACAGGTATTGGCTTAGCGCTCGTTAAAGAATTGGTTGAATTACATAAAGGCACTATTGAAGTAATTAGCACACCAAACGAATGGACATCATTTAAAGTAATGCTCTCTGTAGATAAAAATAGTTTTAAAAACGATATTATTTTAACTGCTGCAAACACTAATATTAAAACAGAAGTTCCGTTTTTCACAAGCCCGCAAATTGAAGACGAGGATGAATTTGCAGATAGTGAATTGCCAATTTTATTGATTGCTGAAGACAATAATGACTTAAAAAATTTATTAAAACAAACGTTTGAAACTAACTATAATGTAATTACTGCACCTAATGGAAAGATTGGTGTTGAACTGGCTTTAGAGCATATTCCAGACCTTATAATTTCTGATATTATAATGCCAGAAAAAGATGGGGTTGAGCTTACTAATGCTTTAAAAAATGATGAGCGTTCTGCACACATTCCCATTATACTTCTTACCGCAAAAGCAGATGTTGAAAGCAAATTTACTGGTATTGACACTGGAGCCGATGATTATATCACAAAACCTTTTGATAAAAAATTATTGGTACTTAAAGTTGAAAAATTAATAGAATCCAGAAGAAAACTGCAATCTCGCTACAGTCAAGAAATTATTTTAAAACCCAAAGACATTGCCTTTACTAATTTAGATGAAATATTTCTTAATAAAGTACAAATAGTACTCGATAACCAATTGGTAGAATCTTCTTTTAATGTAGAAGATTTTAGTAAAGCCGTAGGCATGAGCCGCATGCAATTGCATCGAAAAATAAAGGCATTAACAGGTTTATCAGCATCCGAGTTTATTAGGTCACAGCGTTTAAAACTTGCTGCGCAACTACTTAAAAATTCAGATATAAATATTTCTCAAGTTGGCTACTCGGTTGGTTTTAACGATCATGCCTACTTCAGTAAGTGTTTTAAAGATATTTACAAATGTACTCCAACAGAGTATGCTAAAAAATCTTGATAGGTAACACAAATTCTTTTTTGTTACTGTGTCAACAAACTTCAGTTAATTTCATGCAGCTTATCTTTGAAGCTCCCCTAATTTAACACATCGCAAAACTTCTTTTTTTAGGCCATGTTACAAATGTTATAGCATTTGTTACATGCTTAACAGGCTGTGTTTTATCTCCAATATACTTTTACAAATAGTTAATAGCAAGACACTTAAGGAGGAAAAATGGCAGATGTAAAAAAAACCTTTATAGGTAAACTGGACAATCTCCATAGTTATAAAATATACCTAAATGTGAATCATTTAGAAAAGGGTATTTACACATTGAAAATTATGCATAAAAACAAAGTCATAAAAAAAACAACCTTTAAAAAATAGAATCATGAAAACCTTAAAAGCTATACTATTCATACTAGTAATCTTTATAGCACCCAATACCAATGCACAATTATTAAAAAAATTAATGAAAAAAGCTACAGAAGCCTCTGAGCGTACTCTGGAACGTAAGGTTGAAGAAAAAACAGAAACAGAAACAGAAAAAGCCTTCGATTCAACTTTTAATAATCAAAAACAAACTAAAAATGACAAAAGTAGTTCGTTTAATATCTCTGCTTCAAAGGCAGCACCCGCTGCTAACTATAATTTTTCACACAAATATGTCATGCAAGTTAAAAGTGATAAAAATGAGACCATTCTTAATTACTATCTCACCAATTCGGGTGATTACCTAGCTTCTTCAGTTCCCGATAAAAACGGTAACGAAGATGTAATAACGGTTATGGATTTAAGCCGTAAGACTATGTATATGTTTATGGAGAATAAAGGCGATAAAAGCCAAATGTCTATGAGTTTAGATTTAGAAGAAATAGCAGATGATGCTCACGAAGAAACAAACGTTAAGGTAACACCCACTGGCAAAACAAAAACCATACTTGGTTATAAATGTGAAGAATATAAAGTGGTTGGCAACGATTTGAATGGCACCATTTGGGTAGCTCCAAATGCAGATATCAGTTTCTCAAAATCGTTTTACAATATAAAAGCAAAAAAAGGGATGGATCAATCTTGGATGAAAATGATAAATGGACTGACCCTTCAAATGGATATGGTAGATACCTCAAACCGTAAACCTCAAAACATAAACATGACCTGTATTGCTTTAGAAAAATTGAAGCTAAATATCCATACCAGTGACTATAAAAAATTAATGTAAAAACCACTAATATCATGAAAAAAATAATAGCCATTTTAACAGTATCTGCAATCATGCTATCTTGTGGAAATACCGACAAGAAAGAACAGAATTCAATGTCTGCCCCGGAAACTAAAACAACTACAACTGTAAAAAATAAAATAGAAAGCACAAGTAATACCACCCTGTTGTGCAAAATCAACGGTGAAGAATGGGGGTATACCAAGGCAGATGGCCTAGTGTCACGCAACAGCTCAACTAATGTTCGTACAGCTACGATCACATTTACAAAAAAACTAGATAAAGGTAGTGAGGAGGTGCAGCTCGAATACGATGTAGATAAAAATACCCTTACCCGTGTTTTGGCAGAGTTAAAACGGCCAGATAAGGAGGGTAATTTATTTACCAACTTCTACAACCAATCGGCAAACCAATTAGATCGAAATCCCGAAGCTAGCATGTCTGGTACCGTTTCCTTGAACGAAGATGCACGGGTCGCTGCCGGTACTGCCGTTTTCACGGTACAGAACGACTATGAAAAGGATAAACTCGGTAATACTTCAGACCTGCTCATTACCATTTCTGATTTAAAGTTTTCAGGGGTGTCCTATTCCGATACAGACGATTTTAAAAAATTGATAAAAAGATAGACCACTAAATATAAAATCATGAAAACTATAATTATTAAACTAGCCCTTTTTTCAGCCTTTTTGTTGTTAGGACAATATGCCTATACACAACCCTCAAAGAATGCTAAAAAAATTCCGATTCATGAAATCAAGCTTGAAAAACGTGATGATAATACAAGAGTTGGTGCTATGTATTGGCAAACGTCATTAAAAGACTCTGTACAAAAATTTATTATCAATGATATCGACATTTTAGATCCTGTTCAAGTAGTCTTAACTTCATTTTCAATGGGTAATGAAGTAAATTTAGATTTTTACGATAACCTCGGCGAATCTCCGGTCGCAAGAATTTCTTCTAACGGAAAAAAAATTGGGCAAAAAATATTCCGAACTGTCAAATCTCAGGAACTGGGGATTACTTCAAAAGCAGAGGGCATACACTATATAATATTGGTGACAGTAGGGAAAAAATTTCCAGTTTCTAAAAAACCCCTTATAAGGCTCACAAATGATCCAAAAGTATCCAAAAGTAAGATTAACCAACAAAATACTGAAGAAACTTCTTTAATACCGTCTTCAGGTGATGGTCCTTCCTCCATGAACTCGGCGAATGAAATAAAAGTCAAAAAAGACAGTAATACCCTGCTATACGCAATAATTGGACTGTTAGTATTAATAGCGGCTGTACTTATTCTCCTTTTGCTCAAGAATAAAGGCAACAAAAAAGTTATTTCAATCATCATTTTCATGTTAGTTGTCAATCCCTTATTGGGGCAATCAGATTCCCCAACGCAAATGTTAATGGAAGATATCGATAAAATTTTAGAGGGTTTGGATAGAACTTCCCCTACGACCACCGAGCCGGTTCCAATTGTAGAATATGATGGTGAGCCGTGGTATCCGCAAGACCCAATACCTATAGAAACAGGTGGGGTACCAGTTTCTCAGGGCGAGTGGGACAATATGATTTTTATGAATTTAATACGAATGCGCGAAGAGTACGTAGGGTTTAATAATCTCATTAAAGAATATATGGCTGGTATCACAGATAAACAGGGCCGTAATACATTACGCATAGATAGCAACGAAGAGGAAATGGAAAGAATGAGCAGGCGCCTTCAAACGCTTGAAAGACAAGTAGAAATACTGACCCAACAGGATCGAAACCAATTGCCTCCTCCTGATCCAGGATGGCATATTACGATTTATTGTCAGGATATTACGGACTGCGCTGAATGCTTCCAAACCCAGTATAATGAACTAGCTGCTTTGCAAGGTAAATTTACAATTCTAAATTCGCATTACTCCCAAGCTGAGATAACATTGAAAAATAAAATCGAATGGGGTAATTCATGGGCGAACTCCGTACCAGGCCTCTCTTTGGGATGGACCCCGGTATTGAAAAAACTTCAAGAGCAACGACTGGGTTGGGCAAGAGTGTATAGTCAAAAATCTTTAGAATTCATGGATAGATTAGAAGTGATTTTACAAGGCTTTCAAAGATGTAAAGAAGAGTTACAAGAGTTACAACAAAGAGAAGAGGAAGAGACTCTTGAGCTTAATCCAGATGATCCTGCCGAAATCATCGTCGTTTTTCCTCCAGCAGACTTAGACCAAATTAGAGCTCTATTTAGATCTTATGTATTAACCAATGAGCAAATTGCTGCATTGCACTAAGGGGCTATTAACTAGTTACAAATAATATATACTAGAAGTGCTCATATTAGTAAAAAACTCAGCCAAATTAATTATTTATTAATAATATAATAATAGGACTATTATGAAAATAATCATCGTTACACTATGTATGTTTGTCTGTATTTTGTATGCATGCAAAAACGAACCCAAAGAAAAAAGCAATCAAACTAGTATAGAACAAAAAGCCACAAAGGAAACAAGTGGCAACCAAAATGGGAATCAAAAAACCTTTGGCGAAACCACCGAGGCATTCCTGGAATCGATTGGTGCCGATGCCGAGGCAAAAGCGGAATACCTGCAAAAATTAAAAGAACTAGAAAGTATGCCTGCTGATTCCGTCGAAATGGTGCAAATGCTAGAAGCCTTAATGGCAGAGGCTGTTCAACGCGAACAGGGCGAAGGAAACCGAACGAAAAAGCAGCAAAAAAGACAAAGCGGCAGCATGGACGACCTAACCGCTGCTTTTGAAAAGCTGAATGCGGAATCTGGTGTAGATGCTACCATCGGCAAACTTAAGAAAGTAGATTCCATCACCGGACAGAATAGTTTTCAAGTACTGGATATGGATCAGGAAACCATCCACAAAATGTCTGAAAAAACTAAAAGTGCAGCTGAATCTACAAATAAAGAAACGGCTCCAAAAGACAAAATGACCGATGATGAAATGGACATGATGCGGGCCTTTACAAGGGCAAACAGCAATCTGCATAACACGGCGGAACTGGACAAGCTGCAACAGATGATTGCAAGTACCGATCTCGAAAAAATGGCAGCGGAAAATAAGATCACGGAAAGATATGCCCAAATGCAGGGTAATGAATTTGAAAGGATATTAAAACGCCTGGCATCAAAAAAAAAGGAAGTGACTAAAGCACAACAGACCTTTAAAAAGTTGAATCCTAATCTTTATTTTGGAGAGGAGTCCGGTTTTACGTATTTCGGCAACAAGGGAAAAGCCGTGTATCTGCCCCTAGGCAAACTTTCTTTTGCCGATCGGGTTGTTGAAGTTAATCATCCCGAAAACAAAAAAACCGCCAATTATAGTTTGGGTGAGCCCGATGCCTATACCACTGGGATTAATTCGGTAATGAATGTGCACAGCATGGGTTTAAAAGGTATTCTAATAGTTAAGTTTGAAGACAATGCCTTAGTTAATGTAAACGGACCTGATTTATATGTATTTGAGTTAGGCCAAATCGAGCCTACCAATCTTGAAATTTCAAAAGATGGTAAAAAATGGATTTCTGTTGGGAAAATCTCTGGAGGAGTTGCCGAGGTAGATATTCATGATTTTGTTAAACCTGATGAACTTTATTATTATGTGCGATTAACTGATTTAGACACTAAAAGTGGTATTCCTGGAGCCGATGTTGATGCCATAGCAGCCATAGGATCTGCAGTGCGCTTGAATTTAGATAGTCAGGTGCTTTTTGATACTGGTAAATCTGAATTGAAACCAGAAGGAAAACCAGCCATTAACAAATTGGTAAATAGCATTAAAATACTTCAAAAAGGAAATGTTATTGTTGAAGGCCATACCGATGATGTAGGAAGCGAAGCAACTAATAAAAGTCTGTCTTTAGCCAGAGCGAAAAGTGTTTCTGCCGAACTCAAAAAATCAATTCCAAACACAGCTTTTAAATGGAAAGAAATGGGTTATGGAGAAACAAAACCTTTAGTAGAAAATAATTCCGAAGAAAACAGGGCACTAAACAGAAGGGTTGAGATTTTAATTCTTCCTAACTAAAAAATGAATTTTAAAATGATTGAAATCTATGATTTATTAGGGATACAGGTTTTAAAAACAACAGATACTAAACAAATAAAAACCTTACCAACAGGAATCTTTTTAGTTAAAGCATATTTTACGAAGGAGTCATCACAAAAAAAATTATTAAAGAATAATATATAAGAAGCTATTAATCAGTTTTTTTTATGGAAGCCAATCATAAAAGAGTTGGTTTCCTTTTTTGTTTTAATTCCTTTTAAAATTATGTAGTATTGCGTCCATAAAACTAACACGCAATTACCTTATGATTTCAAGAAAAAACGCCTCCATTTCAAAATTCATCATTCATAAAGTTGGCAACAAGTTTAACGACACCAAAAATGCTTTTTCAGAAAAATTAGTTGATTTTGATGAAGCCAGTTACGATTTAATGCTACCGTTTTTATTAAGGCCGTTTGCTTCGGTAGTGCAGAGTTACCGTTTTAATCATCATTCCAATATTTCGCTCAACGAAATCAACACCTACTCTAATCAATTATTTAATGAAGATGATGCGTTTATAGAAGTTTCAAAACATATCGTCACCCATTTGTACGAGCAATCCAATTCATCACAAATAAAAACCGGCGATGTATTGGTTGTTATGTTTGAAGGCATAGAATTTAACGAAATAACTACCAATGCCGTAGGGATTTTTAAAATAGAAAATAAAGTTAATTTCTTTCAGACCTATTTAGAAAACAACAGTTACGATGTGCTGGTTCAAAAAGGAATAAGCTCTAAAAAAGTAGATAAAGGTTGCTTGATTTTAAACCAATCTGATACCGAAGGCAATATTATTTTAAGTGTTGATAATAATAGTTACGACGCCCAATATTGGATTAATCACTTTCTGAATATTAAATATGCCGATGATGCCAACAGCCACACCCAACAATATATCGAGCTTTGTAAGGAGTTTTCAACCGAAATTTTAAAAACCAGTTATGGAGCCCAAGAACAAAACACCTTTTTAGCGAAAACCATCGATTTCTTTAAAGAGAATGAAATTGTGAATGTAGAACGTTTTAAAGATGAGATTTTTGAAGAAGACAAGCACAAAACCTTGTTTGATGATTACAAAAAAACTTTTGAAGGCGAACAAAATCTTGTTATTAGAAATCAGTTTGACGTTGCCGAACGCGTGGTAACTAAAGAAAAGAAAAAAATTAAAACCGATATCAAGTTAGACACCAACATACAAATTAAATTGGATATTGATGCTCCTGAAGCTGCCAGCGAATATTTGGAACGTGGTTATGACAACGAGAAAAAAATGCATTATTATAAAGTGTTTTTTAATGCAGAAGGATAAATTTGTTTTATAAGAAATTTATATAAAATTCGTTTACATTGGATATAATCAAATAAAAAAGACAATATGAAACCATTGCAGGTAAACTGAAAACACAATCGCAATGTATAAAACAATAATATCACTTTTCACAGTATTAAGTCTTACAAAAGTAGTTGGACAAGAGAAAAATTTCCCAAAGAATCCACAAGAAGTTATATTTAAGACTTCCGATATTCAAAATTTTTGGAAAGCATTTGATACGATAGAAAACTCTGATGTAAATCCTTTCGAGACTTATATTAAAAACGGAACAATCGGACTTCAAGATTTTATTCCCTATAGAATAATTAGTGCTGATTCTTTACTAACTATGGTAGATAGACGTAGACTGGATTATGAAAAAATCAGAGGAATTAAGGTAAAAATCAAGGAAGAGGAGAAAAAGATTAAACCATACTTTTATGCATTAAAATATTGGTATCCAGATGCTGTTTTCCCTCCTGTTTATTTTGTTATTGGTCGCTTTAATAGTTCGGGTACTAGATCTCAAGACGGATTAATAATTGGAGCCGAAAAACTTAAAAGTTTAGACCATCTGCCTGGATTGGTAATTCACGAATCTGTCCATTTCCAACAAAAATGGCCCAAAGGTGGAGAGACAAATTTACTGCAACTGTCTATACTTGAAGGTGCGGCAGACTTTATCGCTGAACTAGTTACAGGACAAAAGGGTAATAAAGAAGCAATCAACTACGGAAACGAGCACAAAGAAAAGTTATGCTATGAGTTTATAGAAAAAATGAATGGAAACGATATGCAGGATTGGCTTTATGAAACGAGTGGAAAAGATGATAGACCAAACGACATTGGTTATTGGATTGGTTATGAAATTGTAAAAGCTTATTTTGATAAAGCCGAAAATAAAAAATTAGCGGTAAAACATATTCTAAATATCAAAGATTTTGATAAGTTTTTAAAAGAAAGCGGGTATTTGGAAAAATATATTGGGTAAATCGCTGGTAACTCCTTACTCATTGCACAAAAAATTAAACAACACCAATAAAACTCAAAAAAAAAATTTCCTATTTAATTTATTAATCGTAATATTGCAATATAATAATACAATAATGGGATTAACAAAAACCGAAAAATTTACCGATGCTCAAAATAACATTGCTCAAATAGCAAAAGTTCTTGGTCATCCAGCACGCATTGCCATTTTACAACACCTTATAAAAATAAACAGTTGTATTTGCGGAGATTTGGTTGATGAAATTGGATTAGCACAACCTACTATTTCACAACATTTAAAAGAGTTAAAAAACATTGGCATTATTCAAGGAAATATTGAAGGCACCAGTGTTTGCTATTGTATAAATCAAGAAAAATGGGAATATATTACAACACTATTCGCTTCATTTTTAAATCAAAACACGAACAACACGACCAGTTGTTGTTAAATAAAATTAGTATTTCACCAATTAATAAAACTTTTTATGAAAACTGAACAAGAATTAAAAGACATCGTAAAAACAAGATACACTAAAATTGCCGAACAAGGCAAAACAGAAAACGCCTCGTCTTGCTGTGGTGCCACAACGCCAACAAATAAAGTATATAACATCATGATGGATGATTATACAAATACTGAAGGTTATGTAGATGAAGCCGATTTAGGTTTAGGTTGCGGACTTCCAACACATTTCGCTAAAATTAAAAAAGGTGATACGGTTATTGATTTAGGCTCGGGTGCTGGTAATGATTGTTTTGTGGCAAGACATGAAACTGGGACCGAAGGAAAAGTGATTGGTATTGATTTTACTCCTATCATGATCAAAAAGGCACGCATTAATGCTGAGAAACTAGGCTATAATAATGTAGAATTTCGCGAAGGAGATATAGATGATACCTATAAGCGATAATGTGGCCGACGTTATTGTAAGTAATTGCGTTTTAAATTTGGTGCCTAGTAAAGAAAAAGTGATTAAAGAAATTTACAGAGTTTTAAAACCTGGAGGTCATTTTAGTATCTCAGATATTGTTTTAGTTGGTAATTTACCGGACGCGTTAAAAGAAGATGCCGAAATGTATGCTGGTTGTGTTGCAGGCGCCATTCAAAAAACAGACTATCTTAAACATATTTCAGATGCAGGATTTTCGAATGTAACGATTCAGAAAGAAAAACCCATTACCATCCCCGACGATATTCTTAGCAAATACATGAGTGATGATATGATTCGTGATTTTAACAGCAGTAGTATTGGTATATTCAGCATTACTGTGTATGCCGAAAAACCAGGAAACAAAGTAGAAAAACCAAAGGTTACACTATCAGAAATTCAAGAAAATACAGGCTCTTGTTGCACTCCTAAAAGTGGTTGTTGTTAAAATTTAGCTAAGCAATAATATGTATAAAGATATTAACGAGGCAATTTCTAATTTAAATATTGAGAATTTATCTAATGAACGAAAATCTATACTTCAACCCTTAATAGATTTTATTCAGCAGAAAAAGGACAACAAAGAAGATGTTAGGCTGAATTTTATTTGCACGCATAATTCGCGTCGTAGTCATTTATCGCAAATTTGGGCCCAAACGTTGGCAGACTATTTTAATATAAAAAACGTGTTTAGTTATTCTGGTGGCACCGAAGCGACGGCCATGTTTCCTATGATTGGTGAAACATTAAGTAATATTGGGTTTAAAATCAGTGCACTTTCAGAAGGAAAAAATCCAGTTTACGCTGTTAAATTTTCAGAAAACGAGCATCCTATAATTTGTTTTTCAAAAACCTATGATGCTGCCTTTAATCCAACATCTGAATTTGCGGCTATCATGACCTGCTCGAATGCTGATGCTGGCTGTCCGTTTATTGCTGGTGCCGAAAAACGAATTCCAATTACGTTTGAAGATCCAAAAGCATTTGATAACACGCCGCTTCAAAAAGAGAAATACCACGAACGAAGTCTGCAAATAGCAACGGAATTGTGCTATGTATTTTCACAAATAAAATAATGTGTTATGACTAAGAAAAAGTTAAGTTTTTTGGACAGCTATTTAACGCTTTGGATTTTTACCGCCATGGTTTTAGGTGTTGGTATTGGGTATTTTATCCCGACATTTCCCAATATCATTAATTCGTTTAGTAGCGGAACTACGAATATTCCAATTGCAATCGGTTTAATATTAATGATGTATCCGCCTTTAGCAAAAGTTAATTATTCGCTATTGCCAAAAGTTTTCAAAAACACAAAGATTCTTTCTATTTCTCTTATTCTGAATTGGGTAATTGGTCCCGTTTTAATGTTTGTTTTAGCAATCACATTTTTACGTGACTATCCAGAATATATGGTTGGACTTATTTTAATTGGTTTAGCAAGATGTATTGCTATGGTTTTAGTTTGGAATGATCTTGCCGAAGGTAGCAGCGAATATGGTGCTGGATTAGTAGCATTAAATAGTATTTTCCAAGTATTTGCCTATAGTTTTTATGCCTGGATTTTTATAACCGTTCTTCCGCCCTATTTTGGATTTGAAGGTGCGATTGTAGATATTTCAATAGGTACCATTGCAGAAAGTGTAGCAATTTATCTCGGTATTCCTTTTATAATGGGAATCTTGAGCAGACTTATTTTAGTAAGACTTAAAGGTGAAGAATGGTATACAAACACATTTATTCCTAACATTTCACCAATAACATTAATTGCTTTATTATTTACAATCATTATTATGTTCTCATTAAAAGGTGAGTTGATTGTACAAATCCCAATGGATGTTTTAATCATTGCAGTTCCTTTACTTATCTATTTTACAGTCATGTTTGTTATTGGATTTTTTGTTACCAAAGCAACAGGAGCAGAATACGACAAAACTGCTTCAGTAGCTTTTACCGCAGCAGGTAATAACTTTGAATTAGCTATTGCCGTTGCTATTGCTGTTTTTGGATTGAACTCCGGTCAGGCGTTTGCTGGTGTTATTGGTCCTTTAGTTGAAGTTCCTGCGTTAATTTTGTTAGTTAAGGTATCTTTTTGGCTTCGAAAAAAATATTATGTATCATAAAAGGTCAATATGATAAAAATCATATATCCAAAATAAAACCAATCGTATATTTGCGATAATAAATATGAAAAGAAGTTTAGAACATATTAAGTACGAAGAGGGGACAGAAGTTTTAGCCCGATTTGCAAAAGCATTGGGCCATCCTACTCGTATTGCTATTTTAAAACATTTAGAAAATCAATCATGCTGTTTTACTGGTGATTTGGTTGATGTGTTTCCATTAGCACAATCAACAATCTCTCAGCACTTAAAAGAATTAAAAGATGCTGGTTTAATTCAAGGAGAATTAAAACCACCAAAAATAAAATATTGTATTAATCAAGAGAATTGGAAGATTGCCAAATCATTATTTTCTGCTTTTTTCGATTGATATTTTTTTAATAAACCTATCGTCTAATGGCGATAAACAAACAATAAATTATGAGTATTTCTATTAAAGTCTTAGGCACTGGTTGTCCAAAGTGTAAAACCTTGACTTCTCTAGTTGAAGCCGTTGTTAATGAAAATAATATTGATGCATCCATTGAAAAAGTTGAAGATATTATGGACATTATGAAGTTTAACGTTATGACAACGCCAGCGTTAGTTATTAATGATGTTGTTACCATAAAAGGAAGAATTCCTTCGAAAGCAGAAGTTTTAGAACTATTGCGCGAAAATAAACCAGCGAACAATTCAGATGAAAACTGCTGCGCTTCTGATAGTTGCTGCTAGGATAAAATATGTTTGACTGGATTCAGCATATTGCCGATTGGTTTGTATTTGACACACTTCATTTAGAAAAAGGAAATCATTTAGCAGAGGCTTTAAATTTCTTTATTTACGACACAACAAAGATTTTAATTCTTCTTGTGGTTGTTATTTTCATAATGGGTATCGTCAACAGTTACTTTCCTGTAGATAAGGTTAAAAACTACCTATCCCGAAACAAATTATACGGATTGGAATACCTTATGGCGAGCCTTTTTGGCGTGGTTACACCCTTTTGTTCGTGCTCGTCTGTTCCTTTATTTATTGGGTTTGTAAGAGGCGGCATTCCGTTAGGCGTAACCTTTGCGTTTTTAATAACATCACCGTTAGTTAACGAAGTTGCCATTGGACTTTTTATTGGTTTATTCGGAATACAAACTACCTTAATATATGTGGTTAGTGGTATCTTATTAGGAACCATCTCGGGAATAATTCTTCAAAAATTAAAATTAGAACGCTTTTTAACACCTTGGGTAAAAGAAGTTTTAGCAAATGCACAAAGAGAACAGGATACATTTCAAATAGAAAAAAGTTCCTTTCAACAACGATTACCAATAATTTGGGCAGAAGTGGTTAAAATTCTAAAAGGTATTATCCCTTATGTTATTATTGGTATTGCTATTGGCGGATTGATGCACGGCTATATTCCAGAAGGTTTTTTTGAACAATATATGAATAAAGACAACCTTTTTGCGGTACCAATTGCCACAATTTTAGCCGTTCCTATGTATTCGAACGCATCGGGTATATTGCCAGTTGTTCAAGTTTTGGTAGCAAAAGGAATTCCTTTAGGAACTGCTATTGCCTTTATGATGGGTGTTGTCGCACTCTCTTTACCCGAGGCCATGCTCTTGAAGAAGGTCATGTCGCTAAAACTAATAGGCATTTTCTTTGGCGTTGTTGCGCTTTGTATCATTCTATCTGGATATCTTTTTAATCTCATTTTATAACTATAAATACACACTTATGAAACAATTTAAATTCACTTCAATTTTAGCAATTACCTTACTATTTTTAACGTCTTGCAAGGACAAAGAAACCAGTCAAAATTTATCAACAAATGAAACCATATCTAAAATAGAGGTCATCGATTTTCATTCTACCCATAGATGTATGACTTGTAATGCTATTGAGGCCAATACAAAATTTACACTAGACACCTATTTTAAAAAGGATTTGAAAGATGGAAACATCACATTTCAAGTTATCAATGTAGATGAAAAAGAGAATGAAAAACTAGCTGAAAAGTTTCAAGCTTCAGGAACAGCTTTATTTTTAAATGTTATAAAAGACGGAAAAGAAAGACATATCGATTTAACAGAATTTGCCTTTATGGAAGGAAATGATCAAGACGTTTTTTCAAAACAACTTAAAGACAAAATTGAAAACGAGCTAAAAACGCTTTAATGGAGTATTTAAAAACTTTATTAGAAACCACTAATTTACCGTTTTTATCTGCTTTTTTATTAGGACTTATGACTTCGATTAGTCCATGTCCTTTAGCAACTAATATTACCGCAACGGCATTTATATCGAAAAGTATATCGAGTAAAAAGAAGGTGCTTTTAAGTGGTTTATTATATTCCTTAGGTAGGGCTTTTAGTTATACAGCTATCGGACTCATCTTATATTTTGGTGCCAGCAAATTCCATATAGCGCGCTTTTTCAATCAAAATGGCGAAAAATATTTAGGTCCGCTTTTAATTATTATCGGACTAATTATGCTGAATATTATTAAGCTTAACTTTTTAGGAACTTCTAATTTCTCAAATAGATTATCCGAAAAATTTAAAAATAAGGGATTACTAGGTTCTTTTTTAATTGGAGTAATATTTGCGTTAGCCTTTTGTCCTTACAGTGGCGCCTTATTTTTCGGGATGCTTATTCCATTAACGATAACAAGTCCAGACGGACTGTATTTACCCATTATTTTTGCCTTCGGAACAGGAATTCCTGTGATTTTATTCACCTATCTTTTGGCATTTGCTGCAACCAGTGTTGGTGTATTCTACTCAAGAATTACAAAAATTGAGAAAGTAATGCGATATGTAGCTGGTGTTGTTTTTATTATAACAGGACTTTACTATGTAAGCCTGTTCATTTTTTAAACATGGACTCAAATAGCTTATAGAATTAAAAATAGGCGCAACCTTCTCTTTAGTATAGCATCTAATAAAAAAACATATTAATTACAATGACAAAGACACTCTTAACATCAGCCTTTTTATTATTCATAATGACATCTTGTAATTACAGTGATAAAGATGATTATAATAACACATGTAATGTTTCCAACCCTATTGAAGATTTGTCTTGGTTAAAAGATAAAATTCTAGAACTTGAACAAACAAGTTTATATGAATCTGGAGAAATCTATATATCACAAGCTAATTATAATGGTAATACTATTTTTATTATGGGTAATTGTTGTGCAGTATGTAATACTATTGTTCCTATATATAATTGCAAAGGTGAATCAATTGGCTATATAGGAGATGACACTTTTGATTCAACTATTCTTGAAAAGGATGTTATCATTTGAAAACCAGAAAATTTTATCTGCAATTAAAAAAATGAGCTTCAAAAAGCTCAGAAAAATGCTTGAGTAACTTTTCTTTTACGTCTTCAATTGAAACTTCTTTAACGCCTAATTCCACATGAAGTGATGTTACCGCTTTTCCACGAATTCCGCAAGGAATAATATTATCAAAATAACCTAAATTAGCATTGACATTCAATGCAAAACCATGCATGGTAACCCAACGACTGGCACGAACGCCCATGGCACAAATTTTTCTAGCAAAAGGTGTTCCTACATCTAACCAAACACCTGTTTCGCCTTTGCTACGCTCTGCTTTCAAGTCGTATTCAGCAAGCGTGAGAATAATCATTTCTTCTAAAAAACGAAGATACTTATGAATGTCTGTAAAGAAATTTTCTAAGTCTAAAATAGGATATCCTACTATTTGTCCCGGGCCATGATAGGTAATATCACCGCCTCTATTAATCTTATAAAACGTTGCTCCTTTATCTTTTAGCTGACTTTCATTTAAAAGTAAATTTGACATATCGCCACTCTTACCCAAGGTATATACATGCGGGTGTTCAACAAATAAAAAATAATTATTTGTTGGAAGTAGAGACTCCTCTTTTCTATTTTTAATCTTGGTTTCAACAATTCCTTTAAATAATTGTTCTTGATAATCCCAAGTTTGCTTGTAGTCTTTAGAGCCTAAATCTTGCAGTTCTATTTGCTTATTCATAGACTGCAAAATTACAATAATTTTAAATGTTAACGCTTCGGATTATTAAGAATAACGAGCGCAGCAATAACGCCCGGAACCCATCCACAAAGCCATAATAGAAAGACAATAAATATAGAGCCGCAACCTTTATCTAATACAGCTAAAGGCGGACAAAGGATAGATAGTAAAACTCTCCAGAAACTCATTTTTGATAATTTTTAATTGATGATTTCTTATATGACGCTTTTTAAAAAGAGATGTTACAATTAATTTTATTTTATTCATTCCTTTTAATCAACAAAAAATGCTGTTTTAAACAGGTCTTTTAATTATTTTTGAATAAAATATAGTAGATTCGCAGCATGAGGTTCAAATACATTTTACCTTTTCTATTACTCTTTTCGTTATCTGTAAAAGCACAGTATAAATTTACTGGACATATAGATAATAAACAATGGAATAACTATGTATATCTATCAATCATAGATGATTACAGAAAAATTACAGGTGTCTATTCTGAACAAATTATTGCACGCGTAAAAACTGATAGTTTAGGCTATTTTATGTTTTCTGGTGATGAGATTGAAAATGACAATAGAATCTACAGAATTCACGTTGATAATTGTTTTGATGAGGAAAATGCCAATCATTTTAATGGGCATTGTGATAAAAGCAAAGAAATAGTGTTTATAGCTAAGAACACAGACACTATTGCATTTCCGTTTTCATTTGAAAACGAAATGTTTTGCGATATACAATCCAACAATCAAAAAGCAAATGCATTGATTAAAATAGACTCTTTAAAAGATGAAATGAAGTTTGCCTTTAGTGAGTTTAGAAGTGAAGCCAATAGAAAGCTAAACAACAAAAAATGGTTTAAAACTTTACAAACCTTTGGTAAACAACTTAACGAACCTATTGCCGAACTGTATATTTATGCATTTTTATCTGACCGTAAAAGCGATTTTCACACCTATTATCTTGAAGATTTACAAACAAATCCTTACTATGATGATTTACTGGATAGGCTTGTTAAAAAATATCCAAATGCGTCTTACACCAAACAGTATAAAACTGAGTTAACTTCAGACCAATATATACTCTCACAAACAACAGAAACCAGTCGTATTCCGTGGTTGTATATTATTGTTTCACTTCTTATTTTATCTTTAATTACAAACATCTATTTTTGGTTCACTTTCAAAAAAAAGAAGTCTGCTGCTTTTATAAAAGATCAACTCACCAAACAAGAACAAAATATTCTTAATCTTATATTAGAAGATAAAACCAATAAGGAAATTGCAGATGCCTTATTTGTTAGTATAAGTACCGTAAAAACCCATGTAAACAACATCTTTAAAAAATTACAGGCACAATCAAGAGATGAGGTTAAATCTCTGTTTAACAGTTAGTTTTAAAAATTAAACTAGGTACTAGTACTCATTTCAACCCATAAATTTTTAGATTATTGCAAAAAAACAATGATGTTTGTACCTTAGTAACTTAAAAAACTTATAATTATGACACACCCAATGAAACAATCACTTAGCTTTAAGAGCATTTGCTTTTTAGCATTATGTTTACTTACGTTCTCTTTTGGCTTTTCACAAGACGCTGCTGCAAAAAAAACTGCCGGTGTTTTATCATTTGATACCACAGAAATAGACTATGGAACTATTCAACAAAATGATAACGGTGAGCGTACCTTTAAATTTAAAAATACTGGAGACGCACCTATTATAATATCTCAAGTAAGAACATCTTGTGGTTGTACTGTTCCTTCGTATTCTAAAAATGAGCCTGTTTTACCTGGTGAAACAAGTGAAATTAAAGTTAAATACGCAACAAACAGACTTGGTGTTTTTAATAAAACAATCACAGTTATGTCAAACGCTAGTGAACCAAGCAAATTACTTCATATTAAAGGAGAAGTAAAACCAAAACCAGCAGATAAATAATACTGCATTAAAGATATTTTACATTTAAAATCTACTTTAAAGCCCCATTCCATTAAAATGGAATGGGGCTTTAAAATTTTATAAAAAAGTGGAACTAAATAAATCTTTAAGTTTATTGACAAACTGCTTCAAGCGCATCTTCAATATCTCCGGGTGTACTCATAATTTTCATAAAAGTTCCCATAGTTAGTTCTGGCCAAAATAGTGCAATTCTATATTTCCCATGTAACATTGTCGCTTCTTTACCTTGTAAAATAATTTCATAAGGCAGTGCTGCTAAATGCGCTTCACCTATTTTGGGAAGAAAATTAGACTCACCTTCTTCTGTATTTTGTAATCCAATACCAAATACTGCAACTTGCTCTTTTGGATAAATAAGTTTATAGACTAGTGTTGTTTGTCCTTTTTTAGCTTTTAAGTTTTCTTCAATTAACGCAACTCCTTCTTTAAAAGAATTAAATTCTGCCAATTCAACAGGATCTGTAAAATAAGGCATCATAATTTTGTAGTGGTACTTTTTTAGCTTTTCAGCATCTACAGTTCCCCCAAAAGGCGAAAACTCATTACCCAAAGGAGATAAAGCTATTTTTAAATCTTTACTAAATTTTTCAAAAACTCCTTTAAATCGTTCATAATCATCCATCAAATAAGCTCTGAGCAAATAGTCTGGATTTGTATAGGAAATAATAATCTCTCCATTTTTATTTTCAAGACCTATTTTAAAAACAGCTGCCAAAGCTCCTCGATTATCAACTTTTATAACTGTTGATTTGATATCATTTCTTGTGAAAGCAATAACCTTTAAAGTAGATTTTCCTGAGGGATTGTAAGAACCCAATACCGTAAAACCATTATCATTTAAACTAGTTACTGCTTTTTCTGCAACAACTTCTATAGATTCTGACGATTTACCTACCTTAACATAAGGAGACAAATCCTGCCCGTAAGAATAAAAAGTAACAAAAAATAGGGAAGTTAAACTTAGAATTAATTTTCTCATTTTAAATTTAATTTAGTTTAGTATTAAGCGTTTAGTTTAATTCTAATTAACAAGAAAAAAACTTACTATAAAGTAAACGCTTTCTGTAAACTTAAAGCATGACTTATGTCATACTAAAACACATAAATAATAAGAAAAACCGTTTATAAAGAATGATTTTTTGCAACTATTGAACAGAATGTTTAAAAAGATGTTTTTCTATCCTTTTAAATAGTTTAATTTTGACGTTTTAAAAACAAAAATAAGATGCAGCTTTCTGAACAAGAATTAGTAAGACGAGAAAAATTATTAAAATTACGTCAGCTAGGTATTAATCCTTATCCAGCAGATTTATACTCAATAGACCATTCTTCAAAACAAATAAAGGAAGAATTTGAAGAAGGGAAAAAAGTAACTATCGCTGGAAGACTTATGGCTATTAAACTTCAAGGTAAAGCTTCTTTTGCACAACTTCAAGATGCAGCAGGTAAAATACAAGTTTATTTTAACAGAGATGAAATTTGTCCAGATGAGGATAAATCTAAATATAATGATGTCTTTAAAAAACTTTTAGATTTTGGTGATTTTATTGGCGTTGAAGGTGAATTATTCACAACTCAAGTTGGAGAAAAAACAGTAAAAGTTAAAGATTTCACATTGCTAAGCAAAGCGCTAAAACCATTACCATTACCTAAAGAAAAAGATGGTGTTGTGTTTGATGCCTTTACTGACCCAGAACAACGTTACAGACAACGCTATGCTGATTTAGTTGTAAATCCTAAAGTAAAGAACGTATTTATAAAACGTACGAAGCTTTTTAATGCTATGCGTTCATTTTTTAATGATGCTGGTTATTTTGAAGTTGAAACACCGGTTTTACAACCTATTCCAGGGGGCGCAGCCGCGAGACCATTTATTACCCATCATAATGCTTTAGATATTCCACTTTATATGCGAATTGCTAACGAGTTATATTTAAAAAGATTAATTGTTGGTGGTTTTGATGGTGTTTATGAGTTTTCAAAAAACTTCAGAAATGAAGGTATGGACAGAACCCACAATCCTGAGTTTACAGCCATGGAAATTTATGTAGCCTATAAGGATTATAACTGGATGATGGATTTTTGTGAACGCCTATTAGAACATTGCGCTATTGCTGTTAACGGAACCACAAAAGCAACATTTGGAAGTCATGATATAGATTTTAAAGCACCGTATGCAAGAGTTACTATGGCAGACTCTATCAAACACTTTACAGGATTTGATATTACTGGCAAAACTGAAGATGAAATTAGACAAGCAGCAAAACAATTAGGTATTGAAGTAGATGATACCATGGGTAAAGGAAAACTTATTGACGAAATATTTGGTGAAAAATGTGAGGGTAATTATATCCAGCCAACATTTATTACCGACTATCCAAAAGAGATGAGTCCATTATGTAAAGAACACAGAGATAATCCTGAATTAACCGAACGTTTTGAATTAATGGTATGCGGTAAAGAAATAGCTAATGCATATTCTGAGCTAAATGATCCTATTGACCAACGAGAACGTTTTGAACATCAACTAAAACTTGCCGAAAAAGGAGATGATGAAGCGACTGAATTTATTGATGAAGACTTTTTACGCGCTTTAGAATACGGAATGCCTCCAACATCTGGTATGGGAATAGGTATGGATAGATTGATTATGTTTTTAACTAACAATCAATCGATACAAGAAGTATTATTTTTTCCACAAATGAGACCAGAGAAAAAAGCTATAGATTTAAGTGAGAATGAAAAAGTTATTCTCAATATTCTAAAGACCCAAAAAAGCATGAATCTTAACGATCTTAAGGCAAAATCAGAATTAAGCAATAAAGCTTGGGACAAAGGTATTAAAGGCTTAACGAAACATAAATTGGCTAAGGTTGAAAAAATTGAGGATGATTTAATTGTTGAAATGCTGTAAGTGTTATCAATTTTTCTATTAATATTAAAAAGAACCTTTAGAAGGTTCTTTTTTTATTTAGCATTAAGACAAAATCTATCTAATAATTAGTCTATAAACTTTATATATTTGACTGATGTTAAAAAGATGTTTATTCTTTATTATTTTAGGTCTTCCTTTTGTTGTTTCAGCCCAACAAAAGGATAGCCTGTCTTTTAAAAATGGTATTGACAAACCAAGTATTTTAACAACTCATCATTTTGGTATTTTTAGCTCAAGGATTAATCAAAATTTTAAAATATCAGCTTCACCGAATTGCACGTTCTCATTAAATTATGCGAGTGGCAATAATTTTCAGCCTTTTGTTGAAACTTATATTCCAAAAGACCCTGTGGTGCAGGAAGAGCAAAGTCATTTAAGCTGGTATCAAAGAAACTTTCAATTTATTGATCAAGAAACAACACCTGCTGATTACATAAACATTGTGATTGATGCCGTTATTAAAGAATTTAGATTTCAGGTAAGTCTTCCAATAAATAAGCAAAATGAACTTAATATTTCGCTTCGTTCTTATTTAATTACTAAAGGAAATGATCCGTTTTCATTCTTTACAAGTGACGAAACTATTGAATGGTTTCATAGTAATATTGCCGGAGGCGAAGACCTTTATGGTCGGAAATATTTCGGTTTAAATGAGGTGAATTTTAAATATGCCGATAGAAATGGAAAGATTCTTGAACTGAATAACAAAGATTTTTTTATTAGTGGTATTGAATTGAATCATTTTTTTTACCCGTCGTTTTTAATTAATAAAAACAACAATCTATTTTTCAACTTCGGAACACATTTAGGTATCAATACTTCAAAATTTAACTCGTCACTAGATCTAGGTTTTTCTGCCAATGCTGTTAAAAGGCTTACACTTAAAAACAAAAACGAATTTAATTTTGCTTTTGGAGCAAGTGTTTTGCGTAAAAATGTTATCAACTTTAAAGATGTGGTTGATTTAGGTAATAACCAATTCTTAGCGAGTATTGAAACCGAGATTGAATTTACAAAGTATACTAAAAATAAAAACTATCATTCACTAGGAATTAATTATGGTATACAGTCGCGTTATAATAAATTAAAAGAGGTTAACTATTATAATTTTATTGATAACATAGAAGAAATTCATGCTGGCTGGCAACATGGTATTTCAACACTTTACAAAGCCCTTTCATTTTGGACATTTATATATACTTATGCGCAACCCAAATTCAAAGTATCACTGTATTTCAAAGAAGATTTTCGTATAAATAATGCTCCAGATTTTCAAACTGGTTTTGGTTTAACAGTGCCTATCTTAAAATGATTATGAAATATTAAAGTCCTAAAACATCAACACCTTGATTAAAAACAACATCAACAGGAATGTTGGCTAATCTTAACCTGTCGAGATCCGCTTGTAATGATTTAGTAACAATTCCTTTTTCAGCGACTAATTTAGCAACACCTTCATAATCTCCATTACCCTGAAGCGTTAAAATAAGATTAGATAAATCTCTCATGGCGACTTCCATTTTATCAAAATTCACTTTAAAAGTTCCATCTTCATTTCTTGTAAACGCACCTTCCTCTTTAAAATAATTAAATCGAATCATATTCGCGATTCCATGGGCATCTGATGCTCCAAAACGAACCGAACGAAAAATACCCGCCATAAACGTCACCATATTATCTTTAAAATCATTGGTTAATTCTCCTTTTAGATGAAGTTGTTGAACCATATATAATCCTAAAATATCAGCTTTTCCTTCCTCTAACGCACTTGCATATTGTTGAAGTGCTGTTCTTACGGTTCCTTTACCATTGATAGTGTTTTTTATCCCTAAACCATGAGCAACCTCATGAAACATCGTGTTTGCAAAAAAGGCATCGAATGTAATGTGTTTAAGTTGACTTGAATCTATTAAAACATCGGCTATTGGAACCATTATTTTATCGAATTTCGCCTTCATAGCATTTTTAAGCTGAACTCGACGTGTTCCTTTTTGAAGTTGTACTTCTTCATCATTAGGTAAATTAATAGCGATTGTTTTACCTCCAGAGTTAGCTTCGCCTGCATAATAAACCACATCGTATGCGTTTAAATCACTATCTGTTCCTGGAGTTTCTTGTTTATATGCATCATCAACAGGAAGTCCTTTTTGAAGTTCTGGTAAATATGATGTAAAATGAGCTAAACGCGCACTCCATTCTTGATCCTTGATTAACACATAAGCTTCATGAGCGGCTTTATTGCCAAAAAGTTGATCTTCGTAAGTTTCTATAGGGCCAATAACAATATCTAGCACATTAGTTTTCATATTCATCCAAGCTAAATCGCTTGCTTGATACTCATCATTTAATACAGCTTGAGCTCTTAATTCTAGATATGTTTTCAAGTCTTCATTATCGGCTAATTTTGACGCTTCTAAAAGCAACTGAGACACTTCTGTAATTTCTTTCTCAAATTGTTTGTGATATGGTATAGCATATAAATTTCCATTGTCATCTCGACGAACAAAAGTGTAAAGACTCGATTTACCTTCAAAACTTGCAGCATTAAATTCTTCTTTAGTCATGTCTCCAGGATAAAAGTTAGCTCCAGCTGGTTTCTCACCTACACCTTTAACAAAAGGCTTATCTGCTTTTAATCTATCCCATGGACCATAATTAATTTCTACAAATCTCTTTGTGTCGTTATCATCAATGCTATTTAACAAGGCATCTTTATCACCATAAGTTTCATACCAAAATAAACCGTTCATTATATCGGAAGCCTTAATTAAAATAGGAATCATTTTACGTTGATTATCTGTAAGCTTACTTAAATCAGACGTCAACGTAACAGGCACATATTCATTAATATTTTTTTGCATAGTAGTTAAAGCTACTTCGTTATTAGAAATTTCTTTTTTTTCCTTTTTACAAGAGACTGTTAACACTAAAAATGTCAACATAAAAGTTATTTTTTTCATGACGTTTAATTGTTTCTATAAAAGTACTAAATCATAATCTATAAAACGATTAACCAAATGAAAAAGCCAGCAATTTAACATCACTGGCTTTTTCAAACTAAACTAACTAAACTAACTTATGAAAAAAATTTTACTTATCTTTTAATTGAACTATAGTGTTCTGCTGTATCTACATTTATTTTTAACGGAAGTACAATAGGTCTTCCATAAACAGAATTAAAATGTGATAAATCAAAAAAAATAGTTGTTACAATAACCTCTTTAATTGCTCCTAAAAAACTTTTTATAAATAACGTCATGATGATTTATCAATTAATTTCTTGTACAAATAGACAACAAAATCTCGAAACAATTAATGCCATTTAGAAATGTTTAACACCAAAATTTAAAACTTTATATCTTCTTTAAGATATGCATTCTATTATGTTAAATTTTTAAGACCTTTTGTCTAGTTATGTTCTTAAATAGAACTGTTTTGATAAAAACCAATTCACCTTATTCAATCTCCTTCATATCATAATATTTAGTTAAAACAACTATCTCATTTAAACCTTTTTAAAATATACATGTCCTACTTACAACTTTAAATAATATTCAAAATGAAAAAATTAGTATTTATAGCAGTAGCATTTATAGCTATTCAAGCAACTTCGCAAAATGCGAATCAACGTCCTAATAAAGAACGCGGAAATAGAGCGGAACAATTTAGTGATATGACTCCAGAAGAAATAGCAACGCTGCAAACAAAAAAAATGACTTTACATTTAGATTTGAATGAATCTCAACAACGTGCTGTTCAGCAATTGAACTTACAAAATGCCACTGAAAGAAAAGCCAGAATGGAAGCTCGTAAAGCCCAAAGAGAAAGTGGGAATATGGAAAAACCTTCAAAAGAAGAACGTTTAAAAATGATGAATGAGGTACTTGATCATAAAATTGCCATGAAAGCAAAAATGAAAGATATTTTAAACGCCGACCAATATGCCAAATGGGAACAATCTCAAGAAAAAATGGAAGGAAGACACAAAAAAATGGCCATGCAAAACGGCATGAAAGGAAAACAAAAAAATAATAAAAAATAGTTTAGTTTAGTTAGTTGATTGATTTTAGATTGATTGTAAAACGCATTTCCAAATTTTGGGAATGCGTTTTTATTTATAAGGTCATAGCTACTTTGTTTACAGCAGCGATAGTTTCATCTAAGTCTGAGTAAGTCAACGCATCTGTAATAAACCATGTTTCAAAAGCACTAGGCGCGATATAAATGCCCTCATTAAGCATGCCATGAAAGAATTTTTTAAACGTTTCATTATTACCATTCGCTGATGTTTTAAAATCTACAACCTCATCTTTTGCAAAATGAATCGAAATCATAGACCCTACTCTATTTATGGTATGCGCAATATTATTGTCGTCTAAAACTTTGGCAAATCCTTTATGAAGATATTCGGTTTTCTCTGCCAATCTTGTAAAAATTTCTGAATCTGTATTCAAAGCTTCCAACATAGCTAAGCCAGCTGCCATAGCTAATGGATTTCCACTTAAAGTTCCAGCTTGATACACAGGTCCTAGTGGCGCTAAATGATTCATTATTTCCTCTCTGGCTGCAAATGCTCCAACGGGCAATCCGCCTCCAATAACTTTCCCAAAGCAAACAATATCAGCATTAATGTTAAAAAGTTCTTGAGCACCTCCTTTGGCCAATCTAAAACCGGTCATAACCTCATCAAAAATTAGTAAAATACCATGTGTATCACAAAGCGTTCTTAAAGCTTGCAAAAAACCGTCCTTTGGCGGAATACATCCCATGTTACCCGCTACGGGTTCAATTATAATACAAGCAATTTCTCCTTTATTAGCTTCAACAAGTTCTTTAACATTGTCAATGTCGTTATAGGTTGCAAGCAAGGTGTCTTTAGCAGTTCCTGCTGTAACTCCGGGACTATTAGGTGTTCCAAACGTAGTGGCACCACTACCTGCTTGTATTAAAAACGAATCACTATGTCCGTGATAGCAACCTGCAAACTTGATGATTTTATCTTTACCTGAAAACCCTCTGGCTAACCTTACGGCACTCATACAAGCCTCGGTTCCTGAATTTACAAAACGAATTTTATCGATACCCGGAACCATGGAAACGGCTAGTTCAGCAATTTGAGTTTCTATCTCTGTTGGCATTCCAAAAGAAGTTCCTTTTTTGGCTCTTTCAACAACGGCATTTACTACTGGCTCATAGGCATGACCAAGAATCATAGGTCCCCAAGAATTTATATAATCAATAAGTCTGTTGCCGTCTTCATCATATAAATATGCTCCTTTTGCTTCTTTTACAAAAATTGGTGTTCCGCCCACAGCTTTAAAAGCTCTTACTGGCGAATTAACACCTCCTGGAATAACTTTTTCTGCTTGTGCAAACAAGGCACTACTTCTTTTATAAATCATTCTAATCGTATATTTTTAATTATTTTATTATCAATTCCTGTCCAATGCTAACAGTCGTGTCGTTTAAATTATTAAGCGCTTGTAATGCTTCTACCGTAGTATGATACTTTTTTGAAATAGAATATAACGTATCTCCTTGTTCTACTATGTAAGTGTTGTTTACTGCAACATCAGCATTATCTTTCAGTTCTTGACTATTATTGTTCTTGTTCATCTAAAGACTTTATACGCAGCTCTTGACCAAGGCTAATGGTGTTATCGGTTAAACCATTTAACTCTTGAAGGTCATCTAAAGATATGTTATACTTTTTTGAAATGGAGTATAAGGTGTCTCCTTGTTCAACGATATAAGTATTAGTTGCTACTTCAACTTTCTTTTGCAATTCCTGACTAGAATTACGACCTGAACCATCATAAGATTTTACTAGCAATTTTTGACCAATACTAATTTCTGTATTCGTTAAACCATTTAACTCTTGTAGTTTCTCTATTGAAATATTATATTTTTTCGCAATTGAAAACAGAGTATCTCCTTGTTCTACAGTGTAGGAATTACTAGTAGATACTTGACTAGGTCCTTGTTCATTTGAGGAAACAATCATTGAATCCGCTGTGTCTCGCTTTTCTGGTGACTTGATTACATTAACCGTGGTATTCTTTTCAGGAGAAATTATCTCTGTCTCATCGGTGGCATCATTATTTTCAACGACTGCTGACACATTTGTATCGTTTTTATTTTTATGATCTAGAACTTCATCATCAAGTTTATATAATTCATACCGCTGAATCAATGTTATCAATTTATCTGGATATTTTCTATCAGTCGCATAGCCTGCTGCTTTTAATTCTCTAGCCCAACCTTTATAATCGTCAATATCTAACTTAAATAAGTTTGCATAACGTTTCCGTGTAGTTAAAAACAACGAATGGTCTCTATACGAATATTTAGCATCATTATATTTTCTAAAACATTCTTGAGCAGTGTCATCATCATGATACACTTTTGCTCCTGTCCAATCATGACATTTTATTCCAAAATGATTATTAGCTTCAACCGAAAGTCGTCCTCTGCCTGAATTAGACTCTAATATACCTTGCGCTAATGTTATACTGGCCGGTATTTTATATAATCGCATTTCTTGCTGTGCTATAGCACTATACGTAGCAAGGTATTGCTCTGTTGACGTAATCTTTGCAGGTTCTATTGTATTAGACTTTCCTTTAGTTATGCTTGGTGACTCTATTGGTTTTTGACCAATTACAACATGTTCTGTCTTAGAATGACGTTTTCTAGCTGTTGATTTTCTTGATCCGCAGTTAAAAACCAAACTGCTCAAAAACAATATCAGGACTATTCTTTTAATTATTCTATTCAATTATTGGTAATTTTTTTTGTTTTAAAATATTGTTCATTCCGGCTATTCCCTGCAAGCCTCCTGTATGGATCGCTAAAATTTTTGATCCTTTGGAAAAATAACCTTTTTCTAATAAATCAAAAATACCAAACATCATCTTTCCTGTATATACCGGGTCTAACTGAATGTTATTTTCTTGTTTAAACTGATTTATAAAATCAATCAATTCTGTATTTATTTTTGCATAACCTCCAAAATGATACTCTGTAATAAGACTCCAATTTTGCTTGCTTACAAATTTACTAATATCTTCTTTTAAAAAAGAACCTTTTAAAGCAGGAAATCCTAATACTTGTTGATCAGGTTGCGAACTATTTATAAGTCCGGAAATGGTACCACCTGTTCCTATAGCACAACATACATAATCAACAGAAGCATCCTCATCAGTTAATATTTCTTCACATCCTCTAATAGCTAAGACATTCGTTCCGCCTTCTGGCAACAAATAAAAATCACCAAACTCTTCCTTTAATTTTTCAATAAATTCTTTTGTATGTTTTGTTCTAAATAACTCTCTTGATACAAACTTAAATTGCATCCCACAAGCCTCTGCAAATGATAACGTAGGATTTTCATTAATCTTATCTCGCAATTCATCGCCTCTTATGATTCCAATAGTTTTAAATCCAAATTCTTTGCCTGCAAATGCTGCTGCTGCAATATGATTGGAATAGGCGCCTCCAAAGGTTAACAAGGTTTTATAATTTAATTTTCTAGCTTCTTCAATATTATATTTTAACTTTCTGTATTTATTACCAGAAATAAATGGGTGAATCTCATCTTCTCGCTTTAAAAGCAACTCAACACCGTATTTCTTAGGTAAACTAATAGTCTGGTTAATACTTCTATTTAGCTTGAAAATCATAGTTGCGAAGATACTTTAAAAATTTCCAAAATCCTTTTTCATTCAAGTAGTTTAAGTTAGATTCATTATGATATGCTTCTCGCTCAAAAGATATATTACTATACGCCATATTCCATTTTTTATAATAAAGCAATCGAATTAAAAATTCAATTCCATACCAAATAAAGAAGGGCAAAATAAAAAGTTCTAACTGCTGTTTCAAATGAATACGTTCATGATTTATCAGTGCGTTATTCTTCCTAAATTTTTTGTGCTTTAAGAATATAAAAGGAAATATAGTTAAACCAATATATCCCTTTGGAACTGCATATTTATAACATATAATCATAGCAATAAGCACTCAAAAATCAATCCAAATTACACTATCTTTGTTTATCTATGAAGAAAATTATCCCCATTGAAGAAGGTGATTATTACCTAACGCCCGAAGGTTATCGTTGTTTTACTGAACAATACCACTTAAAACGTGGCTATTGTTGCGAAAGTAATTGTAGGCATTGCCCTTATGGTTACAATGTTAAAAAAGGAAAAAATTATTGACTAATTAAAGACAAACCTAGTTTTTATAACTTAATTAAGAGTAATATATTACAAGGCTAAATAACCTGTTATTTGGTATGATTCTTGATGCTTAAAATAGCATAAAGCATTGATTTAATATTATTTTTCAACCTTAAAGAAAGTGACATATTTAGAATCCGACTTAGAGGAATATTAAACTATAATTTCTTAAATTAGTTATAACTATTAAAAAAAATGAAAATGAAAAGACTCTTAAATTTAGCACCCCTTTTAGTGATACTATTAGTGGTAACATCCTGCACCTCTGTGAGAGTTGCAGCTGATTATGACAGAAATGCAAACTTTAACGACTACAAAACGTTTGCCTTCTTTAAAACAGGTATAGATAAGGCAGAAATAAGCGACTTAGATAAACGAAGAATCCTTCGCGCAATTGAATCTGAATTATTAGCAAAAGGATATACTAAATCTGATAAACCAGATTTATTAGTAAGTCTTTTTACAAAATCAAATCAACGTGTAGACGTCTATAACAACTATTGGGGTTATGGCGGCTGGGGCTGGGGAGGATTTGGACCAGGCTGGGGAGGATTTGGACCAGGCTGGGGCTGGGGTTGGAATCAGCCTAATGTTTCTACATCTACCGAAGGTACTTTATACATCGATCTTATTGACGCTAATAAAAAAGAACTTGTTTGGCAAGGAATGGGAACTGGTTACCTATCAAGAAACATAGATAAAAAAGAAGAGCGTATTAAAGAATTTGTTGCAGAAATCATGAAAAAATATCCACCAGGAATGGTGAAATAATTTGTTTTCATTGAATAAAACATAAAAAAACATCTATTAGGAAAAATAGGATAAGTATTTCTACTTTTAAAAAGTTAAATATTTTTAATATCTTAGAAATAAAAATTCTAAGTCATGAGAAATGCAAATAGAATAGACGCGGCATTAAAAAAGCTATATGTCGCATTTCACGAAAACCAATTACATCCTGAATGCTGCAATCAATGTGCTGTTGGCAATATCTTGGATAATACTGATAGCTGGAAACACCTTTCAGACCATCATGGTTCTGTCGAATTAAATTATATTGGAAACGTACACCAAAGTATTGGACGCAAGTTTAATGGCTATTCTCCGCTCGAATTATTGAAAATTGAAGCTACTTTTTTAAAAGCTTGTGGTTATACGTTACCGCTTCATCATAAAAACAAAAAACCAGAAAACCCGACCGATAAAGAGGTTTTATTTTATGGCTTGTGTGCTGTAGTAAAGTTTCTTTGTGAGCTTGACAACATCCCCGATGCTTTAGAGGATTACACAAAATTGTTTGAATACGAAGAGCAGAAAAAGGAATTGGTAGCTGTAGCCTGAATAAAGTAAAAGCTATTATTTGAAACTATAAAAAAAGCCAACTTTAAAAGTTGGCTTTTTTTATTACTTATATTTTGATTATCCACCAAAATCGTCAAAACGAATATTTTCATCTGGAATCCCAAAATCTTCGCCCATTTTTTGAACGGCTTGGTTCATTAACGGAGGACCACAGAAGTACAATTCGATGTCTTCTGGTGTTTCATGATGATTTAAATAATTATCAATTACACAATTATGTATAAATCCAACAAAACCATCTCCTGGAGCATCAATATTTTCTTTTACTTTCCAGTTATCTTCTGGCAATGGCTCTGACAAGGCTAAGTAGAATTTAAAGTTTGAAAACTCTTTTTCCAATTCACGGAAATGTTCTAAGTAAAACAATTCACGCTTAGAACGTCCACCATACCAATAGGTTACTTTTCTACCTGTCTTCAAAGTTTTGAACAAATGATATAAGTGCGAACGCATTGGTGCCATACCTGCTCCACCACCAACATATAACATTTCTGCATCTGACTCATTAATAAAGAATTCACCGTAAGGACCAGAAATAGTTACTTTATCTCCTTTTTTTCTTGAGAAAATATAAGACGATGCTATCCCTGGATTTACATCCATCCAACCACCTTTTGCTCGATCAAAAGGAGGTGTTGCAATACGTACATTCAACATAATTTCTCTACCTTCAGCTGGATAAGAAGCCATAGAATATGCACGCTCAACCGTTTCGTTATTCTTCATTACTAATGGCCATAATTTAAATTTATCCCACTCATCTTGAAATTTATCTGGTGTTTCGTGTTCTTCTGGATGTGCTGTAATATCAATATCAGAATACTTAACTTCACATTCTGGAATTTCAATTTGAATATAGCCACCAGCCTTATAATTCATATCCTCGGGAATTTCAACAACAAACTCTTTAATAAAAGATGCTACATTATAGTTTCTAACAACCGTCGCTTCCCATTTTTTTATACCAAACACTTCCTCGGGAATGGTGATATTCATGTCTTGTTTTACTTTAACCTGGCATGCTAAACGAGCTCCATGTTGCAATTCTTTTCTTGTAAAATGAGGAGTTTCTGTAGGCAGCGCTTCACCACCACCGGATAATACATGACATTCACATTGAATACATGTTCCACCACCACCACATGCTGATGGCAAAAATATTTTTTTATTCCCTAAGGTTGATAACAACGATCCGCCTGAGGCTACTTCGATTTCTTTTTCACCATTAATTGTTATTTTAACAGGACCAGATGGTGATAATTTTTGTTTTACAACCAATAGTAAAATAACCAATAACAATGTAATGATTAAAAAAGTAGCTACTGTTGCTACTATGGTTCCTAATGTACTTACGGCTAAAATCATGTTACTCATTTACTTTTAAGTTGTTAGCTAACACTTTTTCTTTTGCATTCTTATCTGAACTCTCAATACCGCTAGGTGTTGCTGTGTTAGATTCTTCTATTTGCATGGCAGTTTTTTGTTCTTCTTTAGGCTTTTCATCACCTCCAGTTAACATACCTCCAAAACTCATAAACCCAATAGCCATTAACCCAGTAATAATAAATGTGATTCCTAAACCTCTTAGTGGAGCAGGTACATTTGAATATCTAATTTTCTCACGAATAGCAGCAATAGAAAGAATAGCTAAAAACCATCCTATCCCTGACCCTATACCATAAACAGTTGCTAAACCTAACGTAGGAATCTCTCGCGATTGCATAAACAATGACCCTCCCAAAATAGCACAGTTAACTGCAATAAGTGGCAAAAATATACCCAATGAATTATATAACGAAGGTGAAAATTTTTCAACTACAATTTCAACTAATTGCACCATAGTAGCTATTGTAGCGATAAACATGATAAATGATAAGAAACTCAAATCATAATCAGCATATCCTTCTCCTAACCATGATAAAGCACCAGGTTGTAATAAGTAATGATCTAACAACCAGTTTAAAGGCACTGTAATTAGCATTACAAAGATAACAGCAGCTCCAAGACCAACAGCAGTTGACACTTTTTTAGATACAGCAAGGAAAGAACACATCCCTAAGAATGTGGCAAACACCATGTTATCTATAAATATTGATTTTAAAAATAATTCTAAATATTCCATTTTTTCTAGTATTCAGTATTTAGTTTTCAGTAATCATTACTAGTATAATGAATCTGTCAACTGGTGGTTACTAATTTTTAATGATCTTCAATTAATGCTTTATTTCTGCTGCGTTGCACCCAAATAATGATTCCTACAACTATCAACGCCATTGGCGATAATAACATAAATCCGTTATTCTCATAACCTAAAGCATATAATCCTGTTTTTTCAATAGGATCTCCTAATACTTTAAATCCTAACAAGGTTCCTGAGCCTAATAACTCTCTAAAAAAACCAACGATTACTAATATTAAAGCATAACCAGCAGCATTTCCTATTCCGTCAAGGAATGATCGCCAAGGCCCATTTGCCAAAGCAAACGCTTCAAAACGTCCCATAATAATACAGTTTGTAATAATTAACCCTACAAAAACGGATAAGGTTTTACTTAACTGATACGAATACGCCTTTAAAACTAAGTCAACTATAATTACAAGTGCAGCTACAACTACTAATTGAACAATAATTCTGATTTTTGAAGGAATGATGTTTCTCATTAATGAGATAACCACATTACCAATAGCTAATACTGCCATAACCGAAAGCCCCATTACGATAGACGCTTTTAGCTCAGCTGTAATTGCCAAGGCAGAACAAATTCCCAACACTTGAATGGTAATTGGGTTGTTATCTGCTAATGGATCTAATATTAATTTACTGTCTTTTTTTGATAAAAGTCCCATATTCTAATTCTTTAATGTTTTAAGATAAGGAATATACATACCTACTCCTTTTTTAATCATTGCGGTTACTCCATTACTCGTTATTGTAGCTCCAGCCAACGCGTCTATTTCATGGTCGTCTTTATCATCGTTTTTAGGATCGTTATTACCTTTTGTAACGTCTATTCCTACAAAAGAATTTCCGTTCATAATTTCTTCCCCTTTGAAATCGTCCATAAAAAATCGCTGATTGATATTGGCTCCTAATCCAGGCGTTTCTCCTTTATGATCAAAATACACACCATCTACAATTAAGTTTTTATCAACAGCCATATAGCCCCAAATAGCATCCCATAATCCTTTTCCTCTCATAGGTATAATATAGAATGTTTGTCCGTCTTTCTCTCCTACAAATAATGGCAATCTTCTTGTGTAATTTGGATCTGCAGCCTTTGCTTCTTCTTTTTTCAAATCAATCAAATAGGCATTATCATCTTCAATAACCTTATCGCCTTCTATAACTAATTGCTTTTTGATATATTTTGAAAACACACTAGCCACTTTGTTAGTTGGAATAAAGTTTACACTTCCATCTTCATTATCATTAACACCCATAGCATATAATATGTTCTGTTGTATTTCCAGGCGTTTATTTTCAGTAATTTTTGGTTTCAAGGCTTCAGATGCATAAGCTAACAAGGCACCAACAACCAATACCATACCTATGGCAAATAATATTGTATAAGAATTTTTATCTGTTCTATTTTCCATCATTAAGCAGTTTTAACTTTTAAACGCTTTAGTCTCTGTTTTATATTCCCTTTAACCACGTAATGATCAATGGTTGGTGCAAAAACATTCATTAACAATATTGCTAACATTACACCTTCTGGATAAGCTGGATTGAATACCCGAATTAAGATAGAAAGGAAACCAACAAAAAAGCCATAAATCCACTTTCCTTTATTGGTTTGCGATGCAGTAACAGGATCTGTCGCCATATATACTGTACCAAAAGCAAATCCTCCAATTATTAAGTGTTCCCAAAAAGGAGTACTCATTAATCCATAAAACTTGCTACCTTCTGAAATAACATTTACATCAACAAGGTAATTAAAAATGAGTCCCATGATTAATGCTCCAACTACAGAAGACAACATAATTCTCCAACTTCCAATTTTTGTAAAAATTAAGAACAATCCACCTAAAATAATCAACAAGGTCGATGTTTCTCCAATTGAACCAGGTATGAAACCATAGAACATATCCCAAACCGAATACCCTAAATGTCTGCCTTGAGCTAAACTTCCTAACATAGTTTCGCCTGAAATTGCATCAACTTTACCTATACTTTCAACAGCTCCTTGAACCCAAACCTTATCGCCACTCATCCATGTTGGATAAGCAAAAAACAAAAAGGCTCTTATGGTTAAAGCAGGATTTAATATATTCATTCCTGTTCCTCCAAAGACTTCTTTACCAATAACAACTCCAAATGCTACGGCAACTGCCAGCATCCATAAAGGAATATCAACTGGCACAATAAGTGGCACAAGCATACCTGTTACTAAGTATCCTTCTTCTACTTCGTGGTTTTTAATAGTTGCGAATAAAAACTCTATTCCTAAACCAACTCCATACGACACAATAACTAATGGAATTATTTTCCAAAAGCCTAGTGAAAAATTATCAAGCGTCCAGAATTGGCTACTAAAAAACCCACCTGTTGCAGCATCAATATCTCCTGCCGCCAAATAGTGTTGATAACCTGCATTGAACATCCCAAATATTAAACATGGGATTAAAGCTAAAATAACCGTGTTCATGGTTCGCTTTAAATCATCCGCTGCTTTTATATGAGTCCCGTTATGGGTAGTATCATTTGGCGTATATAAAAACGTATGAAACGCACCAAAAGCCGTAGCCATTTTGGTGCCTTTATACTTTTGTTTTAATTTATCTAAGTTATTTTTTAAACTCATTATCCTATTTCTTTAAGCATTAAGTCTAATCCTTTTCTAATAATATCTTGATGTGGTTGCTTTGAAACACAAACAAACTCGGTTAAAGCAAAATCTTCAGGTGCAACTTCATACATTCCTAAAGCTTCCATTTCGTCCAAATCTTGGTACATACAAGATTTTAATATTTGCATAGGATAGATATCCAATGGGAAAACCTCTTCGTAATTACCTGTTACTACAAACGCTCTGTGTTCTCCGTTTGTATTGGTATTTAAATCGTATTTTTTGTTTGGAAACAACCATGAAAAAGTTAAAGCTCTAGTCGTTGAAACTTTGTTAAAAACTGGGGTTGTCCAACCAAAAAGTTCGTAATCATCGCCTTCAGGTATTACTGTAATTGTATTACTGTAATAATCTAAATAGCCATCTGGTTTTACTGTCTTACCAGATAAAATATTTCCAGAAATAATCCTAACATGTGCGTCTTTTTTGATACCGTGATCATAAATCATAGTAGCTAATTCACAACCTAATTTAGTGACAAAATATCTTGGTTTTTCTACAGAAGAACCCACCAAAGCAACAAGTCGTTCTGCGTTAAACTTACCTGTTAACAATAACTCTCCCATAATAACAAGATCCTGCGGACTTACAGTCCAAACAATCTCTCCTTTGTTAATAGGATCTATTTTGTTGATTTGTGTACCCACGTTTCCTGACGGATGTGGACCAGACACTTTATGCAAGGTAATCCCCGACAAACCTTCCATTGGCGACTTACCATGTTTCCCTACAGATACATGAACTTTACCTTTAGTTAATTTACCTAAAGCTGTTACAGCTGCTTGCAATTCCTTTTCTTTACCTTGTAGCGTATAGTTTAAATTAGCCACTAAAGGCGCAGATGCATGCGCTGAAATAAAAATTGCCTTTGGTTCCTTATCAGGCTTGGCTATAACGTCATATGGGCGTTGTTTTATAAAAGGCCAGCATCCAGAGGCTAAAAGAAGTGTTTTTACATCTTCTGGATTAGCTTTTTCCAAATTTAAAATATCATGCTCCAGATAAGACTCTGTTTTATCAGCTTGAATTTTAATAGATAATATCTTGCGTTTTTCGCCTCGCTCAATCTCTATAATTTCACCAGAAACTGGAGAAACAAATTTTACGTCTTCATTGGACTTGTCATAAAATACAGGTTCGCCTGCTTTTAATTTTGTTCCAACTCTAGAAATTAGTTTAGGTATAACGCCGTGAAAATCTTCTGGTCTTAACGTGTAAAAGTTGCTGAAAATGGCCTTTTCCGTGGTTTTTTCCGCTTCACCTTTAAGTTTAATGTCTAGACCTTTTTTGATACGAATGTCGTTTGACATATTTTATTTATTGAGATTAGTTGTCTAAAAACGGTGCAAATTTACAAATTAATAATACAGATTTCATAATATTAACATAGAAATTTACTCCCATTTCTATAAGTTCATTTTTGGGTATAAAAATTGATTATATTTACAAAAAAAGCGCATAAAATGCACATTAAATTTATTTTTACACTTCTATTAATCTTTATTTCAAGCTTAATTTATAGCCAAGTTAAAGAAATAAATCCACCCAATTACATAAAAACAATTGGTTTTAAAAGCAATACTCCCGAAAGTCAACTCCCTGTTTTAAAACTTGGTGATTACATAGATTTAGAGTTTGATGCTTTAAATGGTAATGAAGACGATTATTATTATACCATTGACTATTTTAATTTTGATTGGACCCCATCTGAGCTAATGAAATCGGAGTATCTTGACGGTATTGACAATCAACGTATCAGAACATACGAAAACTCTTTTAACACCTATCAAATCTATTCACACTACAAACTTACTATTCCGAATGAGCAAACAAAACGCCTAAAAGTTTCTGGAAATTATATGATTAATATTTTCAATAATGACAATGAACTCGTTTTTTCAAGAAAATTTATGATTTATGAAGATATGTCCACTATTGGAGTCAGCATCAAGCGAACCCGAGATATTTCTTTCATCCAATCGAAACAAAAAGTAGACATTACGGTTACACCAAAAAGTTCTCATTTTAATAATCCAAAACAAAATGTGAAACTATTGGTAGTTCAAAATAACAATTTAAACACTGCAATATCCAACTTAATTCCTCAATACACTATTGGCAATCAACTAATCTATAGGTATGATTCTGAATCGAGTTTTTGGGCTGGAAATGAGTACTTATTCTTCGAAAATAAAGATATAAGAGCTGCAAATACAGGCATACAATATATAGACTTAAAAGACTTATATCATAATTATTTATTTACAAATTATTCAAGAGCCAATCGCCCTTACACCTATAATCCCGACATTAATGGTAACTTTTTGGTTACAAATATCGATGCTGATAATCCTGATATTGAAGCTGATTATGTTTGGGTTCATTTTTCTTTGCTTCCAGAACCTACCTTTAAAGGAAAGTCTATTTATGTTTATGGTAATTACAACAATTATGCTTTAAGTGATAGCAATAAAATGACCTATGACGATTACGACAATGTTTACAAATGCGCACTCTTATTAAAACAAGGATTCTATAATTATAAATATGTAGTCGTTGAAAAAGACGGAACTCTTAACGAAGGCGCAGTAAGTGGCAATTTTTATCAAACAGAGAACAACTATAAAGTAATTGCTTATTATCGTGATTTAGGCAAGCGATATGATAGAATAATTGGTTTTGGTCAGGGATCCTCGATAAATATCTCCAATTAATCGGAATAATCTAGTATTATTAAATTGAGTTAAAAAAAAACCTTATTTTTGCATCTTAAATACATTGTATATCAATAGATACCATGGTTCAACAAGTAACAAGAGGCATAAAAATTTCGGTAGATACTACCTTCGAAGGCTCGTTTTATAAAAATTATAAAATACACTACGCTTTTGGATACACAGTAACTATTGAGAACCAAAGTAAAGACTCTGTTCAGCTTAATGCGCGCCACTGGGAAATATACGATGCCTTAAATAATATTGAAACAGTTTCTGGCGAAGGTGTTATTGGTAGAAAGCCTGTTTTAAAACCTGGTGAATCACACACATATTCGTCTGGCTGCTTATTAACATCGCCTTTTGGAGCTATGGAAGGTCATTATGATATGATAAACCTTACCACTACCAAAAGCTTTAAAGTGATTATCCCTACTTTTAAATTAAGCGCCACTTTTGCTATTAATTAGCTGAATTTTTTCTATAAAATTTATAGCGTTTTCCGGCTTGCTCTATATGAAAAAAGCTGCAATTGGAATAATGTATAAATTCAAAGTGCTCATGATAATTAAAACCTTCGTCTTCTAGAATAAAAACATCGTGAACATCAATATTCCCATGGGGTGAAATTCTTTTAAATTGATATTCTATATGATGTCCAATATGTTGCAATTCAAACCAAGCTCCAGCCGCAATACCAGATAACCATTGTGCTTTTGTGTGTAAATTATCTACTGGTTTAGGTTGTAATGTTCCTATTGAAATTGGTTTATGATGCTTAAGAGTATCTAAAAAACAACGCTTATTTTCGCTCATTTGAGTTCCTTTAAATTCTGAAATAATACCTGTTTCAGACACCTCTAAAATTTGTTTTTCAGTACTAGACAAAAGGACATTACCAACCGTACTTGGTGTAAACCATTTAGATTTAATTAGCTTATTTTTGATTGCAACATCTGTGACAGAAGCAATTAAAGCATCGGTTACAAAACGAGCACAATTACAAGCCCCTTTAATAAATGCGGCATATCTTATAAAATTTTTTTCCTGCATCATGGTGATATGTGCTCTAGCCTTTTCATAGTTTATAGAGCTACAAACTGAGGCTACCAGCTTACCATCACCATGTGTTAGTTTAGGATGAGTTGCCAGAAATTGTAAAATTTCATTTAAGTTAATAATAGTTCCTTCTACAATATCTGCTTTCAAAGGAAATTTTAGTTCGTTATCGGTATCACCACCTCTAACTCTTCCAAAAGGTTCTGGTGTAATGTATCTTCCAAAATCATGGTATTCTAAAACTCCTGTCTTTTTATTTATCAATACTAAACCTGCATGTCCGGCCTTAACATAATTCTTTTTTCCAATACCAAAAAACCTCAAAAAAGGAGAAAACCATTCCTTGGAAACCATAACAATGGTCTCTGGATATGCCAAAGTAAGAATGATTCCTGTATTATTCATTAATAATTTGAGGTGTTTTAAACTGTTTTGTAGTTACTATGTTGGTTGATAAATTTTCATATGTCATTTTAATATCTTCTCCAGTTTTTTCAACTTGGGTAATACTCATTGTTTTAACAAAACCTCTATTCATAATAACACCATACTCATCATTATTTTTTCCAGCTGTTTTATGAAATTGCATTAACGATTTGGCATTTAACTCATGGTCTTTTTTATAGCTCTCAAACCACGCTTTACGTTCAATCTTCATAGGCTGACTGTACAATGTTGAAGACGACCATAGTTTTGGTTCTAAGGGTAGTTTTGAAATATACTTTTCACTACCATCCCAAATCAATTCATAAAATTTTAATTCAGAATTCCAATCTACAATTACCATTGTAAAAGGTTCAATATCTTCTAAATTATAGGACTGCATGACCGTTGTAATGGTACCGGAAATCAAAAAATCTTTAACTACAACACCTCTACTTAATCTGTAGGTTTCTTTGCGCTGATGCAATTCAAAACCGCCGTTAAGCAAACAAACCAATCTATTCTTATCACTTAAACCTATCCATGTGCCTCCAGAACGCTTATCTTTAGGATATAATAGTTTTGAGTGCTCTATAGTATAGAAATCTGGAGCAAGTGCTATTCTGCTTGGTGCTTCATCACGATTTGACGTCAAAACAAAATCTTTATCTCCCTTTGGAATAATTGTAACTGTACACATAAAAACATAGTCTGTAAACAACATGCCAACTTACAAAAAATAAACAAATTTTAACGCGTATTTAATACGAGTCCGCTTTAAGGATCGTTAAAAAATTTGTAATTTTACAATTCAATTTTTAATAAAAAACTAAGACATGGGAAAAGGATTTTTTAATGTACCAATTGCGGTAAACGAACCTGTTAAAGGATATGCTCCAGGATCACCAGAACGTGATGCTGTTCTTAAAGCATACAAAAGTATGTACAATAGCAAGATAGATGTTCCTTTATATATTAATGGTAGAGATGTTGTAACCGGAAATACCAGAACCATGTCGCCTCCACATGACCACAAACATGAAGTTGGTACCTACCATTTAGCTGACAAAAGTCATGTTGAAGAGGCTATAGCAACCGCTTTAGAAGCAAGAAAAAGCTGGTCACAATTACCATGGGAACAACGAGCGGCTATCTTTTTAAAAGCTGCTGAATTGATTGCTGGTCCTTATAGAGACAAAATAAATGCAGCTACTATGATAGCGCAATCAAAAAATATTTATCAAGCTGAAATTGATGCCGCATGCGAATTGATTGACTTCTTGCGCTTTAATGTGCAATACATGGCTGATATTTACATGGAACAACCAGAAAGCACGAATGATGCATGGAACCGAGTTGAGTACAGACCTCTTGAAGGTTTTACATATGCCGTTACACCGTTTAACTTTACTGCCATCGCAGGAAACTTACCTGCTTGTATGGCATTAATGGGCAACGTTGTCATTTGGAAACCAAGTGATAGTCAAGTATATTCTGCTAAAGTAATTATGGATGTGTTTAAAGAAGCTGGCGTACCTGCAGGGGTTATTAATGTCGTTTTTGGCGATCCAGTTATGATAACAGAAACAGTATTATCAAGTCCAGATTTTTCTGGTTTACACTTTACAGGTTCTACATTTGTTTTTAAAGAATTATGGAAACAAATAGGCATGAACATACACAATTACAAAACCTATCCAAGAATTGTTGGAGAAACTGGTGGTAAAGATTTTATAGTTGCCCACAAAACAGCGAATCCAAAACAGGTTGCAACAGCCATTGTTAGGGGTGCTTTTGAGTTTCAAGGACAAAAATGTAGTGCTGCTTCAAGAGCGTATATTCCAAAAAGTCTGTGGAGTGATGTTAAAAAATATGTGATTGAAGATGTTAAGTCTTTTAAAATGGGATCTCCCGAAGACATGAGTAACTTTATTACTGCTGTGATTCATGAAGGCTCTTTTGATAAATTAGCTAAATACATCGATCAGGCAAAAGCTGACAGTGATGCTGAAATTATTGTAGGTGGTGGTTATGATAAGAGTAAAGGCTATTTTATTGAACCAACGGTGATAGTGACTACAAATCCACAATACAAGACTATGTACACCGAGTTGTTTGGACCTATAATAACTATCTACATCTATGAGGATGATACTTACTCTGAAACTTTAAAACTTGTAGACGAAACCAGTGAATATGCCTTAACAGGAGCTATTTTAGCAACAGACAGAACCGCTATCACTAAAGCTACTACTGCGCTTCAAAATAGTGCAGGCAACTTTTATATAAATGACAAACCTACTGGAGCCGTCGTTGGCCAACAACCTTTTGGTGGAGCAAGATCATCAGGAACGAATGATAAGGCAGGTAGTGCTCAAAATTTAATGCGTTGGGTCTCAACAAGATTAATTAAAGAAACCTTTGTAACACCAACAGATTACAGATATCCGTTTTTAGGAGAGTAGCAGAAACTGTTTAATATCAAAAAAATAAAACCCGCCATATTAAGCGGGTTTTATTTTTTAAATTCAATCTTACTTTCAATCGAAAATGAGCAACGAATTTCTTAAATTTGAGTATAATTTAAACCTTATCATGAAAAAATTAATAATCGTATTTTTATTTTTATTTACATCCATTTTAACCGCTCAACAATCTAAACATTTAACATTAGAAAATGCTGTTTTAGGTTATTATAAAGGGCTTTATCCAAAACAATTGAATATGCAATGGGTTTCTAATACAGACTCCTTTGCTTATAATGAAAATGATACTTTATTTGTTGAATCAAGTTTTGTTTCTGGAAAAAAAATGCCAGTGCTTCAAATGCATGAACTTCAAAACGTGTTACCTGATTTAAAAAGACTTCCAAATACTTTTTTAAAGATTACTCCAGAAGAAGTGACTTTTAATCATAACAATAAAATTGTAAGTTATAATTATAAAAACAAAGCTATTTCAAAAACAATTGAATATCCTACTGAATCTAAAAACACTGATTTTAATGATGATGCACAGGCTGTTGCATATACCATCGAAAATAATTTATTTCTGGCAACCACCAGTAATCCTAAAATAGCTATTACCAACTATCAAGATAAAAACATTGTTTCTGGACAAGCTATTGCCCGCTCAGAATTTGGAATTACAAAAGGCACTTTTTGGAGTCCAAACGGAGCATCTTTAGCTTTCTATCAAAAAGATGAAACCAAGGTTACTAACTACCCATTAGTAGATATAACAACTACTCCTGCCTCTTTAGATAATATAAAATATCCTATGAATGGTATGGATAGTGAGATTCCTAAAGTTGGCATCTACAATTTAAATGCACAAAAAGTTATTTATCTGGATATCGATACTTCTGATGAGCATTATCTTACTAACCTATCATGGTCGCCTGATAATGCCTTCGTGTTTTTAGCTGAACTTAATCGCGACCAAAATCACATGTGGTTTAACATGTATGATGTATCTACTGGTAAAAAAGTCAAAACAATATTTGAAGAAAAAAATGATAAATGGGTAGAACCAGAACATACGGCTGTTTTCTTACCAAAAAGTAATTCAGAATTTTTGTGGCTAAGCGAGCGCGATGGCTATATGAATCTATATGTATATGATACAAACAAGGGTTTTATTAAGCAATTAACAAACTACAAATGGGTTATTAAAAGCATTATTGGATTTGATGATAGTAATAAACACGTGATAATTTCTGGAACAGGAAACGATCCTCGTGAAAACAAAGCCTTTAAAGTGTCTCTTAAAAATGGGAAAACAGATGAATTAACTTCTGAAGACGGCACACACAGGTTGGCTCTAAGCCCTCATGGAAATTACCTTATTGACTCATATTCAAGTATTAATATCCCTAGTATTACAAAGATAAAAGCCATTAATAAAAAGAAAGAGTACATTGCTTTTTCAGCAGATAATCCGTTAAGAGAGTATCAACTAGGGAATACAGAGTTTGTTACTCTTAAAGATGAAAACGGGACGAATTTATACGGAAGAATTATTAAGCCTGCAAATTTTGATGCATCAAAAAAATATCCTGTTTTAATATATGTTTATGGCGGACCACATGCACAACTAGTCACAAATTCTTGGTTAGGAGGCTCACGATTATGGATGCAATGGATGGCTGCCGAAAAAGATTATATTATTTTCACATTAGATAATCACGGGTCGGCGTCTCGTGGTTTTGATTTTGAAAGTGTTATCCACAGACAAGTGGGCGAATATGAAATGAAAGACCAGTTATTGGGAGTAGATTATTTAAAATCGTTACCATTTGTTGATGGTAACAGATTAGCAATTCATGGCTGGAGTTATGGTGGATTTATGACTAATTCACTCATGTTGCGTCACCCAGGTGTTTTTACAACTGCCGTTGCTGGAGGCCCCGTGACTAACTGGAAGTGGTATGAAATTATGTATGGCGAACGTTATATGGATAGATGGCAAGAAAATGAAGCAGGATTTGAAAAATCTAAAGTTCATAATTATGTACAAAATCTTGATGGTAAACTTCTAGAAATTATTGGAAGTGTAGACCCTACTGTTGTGCCACAACATACCATGACTTTACTTGATGCCTTTATAAAAAGCAAAAAACAAGTTGATTTTTTCACCTACCCAATGCATCCTCACAATGTTATAGGTGTAGACAGAGTACATTTAATGACAAAAGTGCTAGATTATGTTATGGATAACAATAAGTAAACTTCTTTTATAATATTTAGAACACAAAAAAAATATATTTCTTTAATCAGAAGTATATGCAAGAAATCACGACTATAAAACTAAAGCCGCATCATTTAAAATAAATGATGCGGCTTTTACTCTTGGAAAAAGATTAATTTACTTTCTTACTGTCTTTATAATCTCTAAAGCTTCTTTTACTTTCTGTTTAAGTTTTGAATAATCCTTATTGGCTATGATATCTTTTGAAATCAATTGCGATCCCATACCAACACAGGTTACTCCAGCATCAAACCATCCTTTTAAGTTTTCCTCTGTTGGAGATACACCACCAGTTGGCATTACACTCGTCCATGGTTGTGGACCTTTAATCCCTTTCACAAACTGTGGACCATAGATATCACCTGGAAAAAGTTTAACGATTTCACATCCTAATTCTTCTGCTTTGGCTATTTCTGTCAAGGTTCCACAACCTGGAGACCATAAAACTTTACGTCGGTTACACACAATGGCTATGTCTTCTCTAAGTACTGGAGTCACTATAAAATTTGCTCCCAATGCCATATATAACGATGCTGCTGCTGCATCGGTTACAGAGCCTACTCCCATAATCATTCCTGGAAGTTCTTTAACTGCATATTTAGTAAGTTCTCCAAAAACCTCATGAGCGAAATCACCTCTTGCAGTAAATTCCATCAATCTTGCACCACCATCATAACAGGCTTTCAAAATGTGCTTACTTAATTCAATATCATTATGAAAAAACAAAGGAATCATTCCTGTTTCTTTCATAGCGTTTGCTACTTCTATTCTTGTAAATTGTGCCATTCTATTTTTCTATTTTTTGGTTTAATGAAAACTAAGGGCTAGAACTCAAAATACTAGCCCCAGTTATTATAACTACTAAACTCAAACTAATTAATCAAATTTTTATCTTGCTACTCTACCTGAAGCATCGCCTCCCATTAGCTTCTTAACTTCATCTACTGTCACTAAGTTTGCATCTCCTTTGATGGTGTGTTTTAAACAGGATGCCGCTACTGCAAAGTCTAATGCGTTTTGATCATCTTCTGGATAGGTTAATAATCCATAGATTAAACCTCCCATAAAACTATCACCTCCACCTACTCTGTCAACAATATCAGTGATTTGATACTGACGTGTTTCATACATTTTCGTTCCATCATACAAGACGCCTGCCCAGGTGTTATGTGATGCTGAAATAGAACCTCTTAGCGTTGTAATCACCTTTTTGGCTCTTGGAAATTTTTCCATCATTTGTTGACATACGGATAAAAAGGCTTCTGCTTTTACATCGTGCCCTTGTGTTTGCACACTGATACCCTCTGGTTTAATTCCAAAGTGCATTTCTGCATCTTCCTCATTTCCTAATATAATATCGCAATACGATGTTAACTCTGTCATAACTGATTCTCTGTGTGCTGCATCACAATACTGCCAAAGTTTAGCTCTATAATTTAAATCTGTAGAAATAGTAATTCCTTTAGCACTGGCAGCTTTAACGGCTTCTAAACAAACATCTGCCGCCCCTTGTGATATGGCCGGGGTAATACCTGTCCAATGAAACCACTCAACACCTTCAAAAACGGCATCCCAATCAATCATACCTGACTTAATCTCTGCTATGGCTGAATGTGCTCTGTCATAGACCACTTTACTGCCTCTACTTACCGCTCCTGTTTCTAAAAAGTAAATCCCTAAACGATCCCCTCCCCAAACAATTTTATCTACATTAACGCCTCGTTTGCGCATTTCCATCATGGCACATTGCCCTATATCATTTTTTGGTAATCGCGTTACGAAATCAACCGATATACCATAATTTGCTAAGGATACGGCTACATTCGACTCTCCTCCTCCATAAACGACATCAAAATTATCAGCTTGTGAAAATCTTAAAAAACCTTGTGGAGCTAACCTTAACATGATCTCTCCAAATGTCACTACTCTACTCATACTTTGTACTATTATTTAAAGTTAATTTCAATATTGCTTAAACGTTTAACCTAGTTTTTAAAATAAAATCAAAACTACATATTTTATATGTCTTGTTTTGATTATAATAACTATTACAATATATTTGCTTAAACGTTTAAGCAAATATATAAAAAATTTGAATACCAAAAAAAAAACAACCATAAAAGATATTGCTAGCGCACTCAATATATCACCAGCGGCAGTGTCTAAAGCGTTGCACGATGATTCTCGTATTAGCAAAAAAACAAAGGATGCTGTTAAAAAAGTTGCAAAAGACCTTAATTACCAACCTAATCATCTAGCTAGTGCTTTGCGTAAAGGAAAAAGTAACTTGGTTGGTGTTATTGTTCCAAGAACAAATAGTAACTTTTTTTCTTCTGTTATTGAAAATATTGAAGCTGTTTTAAACAAAGAAGGTTATCATATAATAATAACTCAATCTAATGAATCTTACAAAAAAGAATGTGACAATATAGACACCTTATTATTTACTCAAGTTGATGGTATTATTGCCTCTATGGCAAATGAAACTGTTAATTTAGACTATTATGAAAAAATTAAATCTAAGGGTATTCCTTTAATTTTATTCGATCGTGGAGAAAATGATTTAAATGTAGATTATATAGGTATTAATGATTATGATAGTAGCCACATGATTGTTGAACATCTTGTAGAACAAGGGTGTAAAAGAATTGCTCATATTGGGGGATACAAGCGCACTCGTATTTTTAACAACAGAATTAGAGGCTATATTGATGCTTTAAAAAAACACAACTTACCTTTAGATAATGAGCTTTTAATAGAAAGTAATCTAACTATTGAAGATGGTAGATTAAAAATGACACAGTTATTAGCTTTAAAAAACAGGCCTGATGCAGTTTATGTTGCCGGCGATTATGCTGCTCTAGGAGCATTACAAGTGCTTAACGAACAACATATTAACATCCCTAAAGATATAGCCTTAGTTGGTTTTGGAAATGAACCCTTTACAGATATGGTAACTCCAACAATTACCAGTATTGACCAACACAGTTCTGAAATTGGAAAACAAGCTGCAAAAACCTTTTTAGCCCATGTTAAAAAGAAGTCGACTTCACAAACATTAAACAAAATAATTTTAAATGCGGATTTAATAGTGAGACACTCTTCCAACAAAAAAGACCTTTCTTAAATAAAGAAAAGTCTTTTATCAATGCTCTTGTTATTGTCTTCTATTCGTTCAACAATTCAGGATGATTTAGTATCAAATCTATTTTCTTTATAATGACCGTAATTTGATTCATTTGTGTTTCTATATTTCTAAAATAAATACTTATATCTCTGTTAATCCAACTTTCTGAGATAACACGTGCACCCAAACTAATTCTTAAAACAGCACTTTGAAAATCATTCCCATATTTTACATTAACGGCTTGTCCTATATGACATTTTTGAGCAGCAAGTCTAATAATTTCTAAAGGTGAATCTTCAAAATGATTGGATAAGTCTGAATTTAACAAAACATAGAGTTTTTTTACATGATCAACAGATAAAACTTTATTGTCTTTAAGAATAAAAAAAGGAAATATTGTACGGATATTTCTTATTCCAAATTCTTTACTATTATAACTATTGGTTTTTGTTTCATCACCATAAATAGGTTCTAAAAAAGCGGCTTCATGTATAGAATCTTCAACAAAATTGCAAAACATCTCAATACCCATATTTCTATATAGAATTGGTGTTTTGTAATACCTATCCATTTCAACTATAGCAGCATTCCAACGCATGTAGGAGCCATAATTGTATCCATCGGATAAATCATTAGAACAGCACCACGACTTTGGCCAATCTGAATGATTGTAATATTTGGTTAGTCCTTCAGGTAACTTATTTTTTACAGAATGGATTAATTGACTCACATTTTTAGGCAGAATTAATGCTCCTGAATAAGGAGGACCTGTAAAGTATTTACTTCCTGTTATGGTAACAATATATCCTTTATTTAAATAATTTTGTATTTCTTTAGGATCTAATCTAAGTTGCGAACCATCGACAATTATTTGCATAGACAGATTTTCTAGAGAATTTAAATTTTCTATGGTTTTTTCACTAGGTGATTGATAGCCTAATTTTGATTGATCCATAATGTGCAATACAACATGCCGTCCTAGTTCGTTAGTTTTTGAAATAGCATTAAACACTTCGTTATCTAGTTGTAAAGATGATTTTAATTGTCCATTTTCATCTCTAAAAGGAATTTTAATCAAATCGATATCTCTAAACCCTTCAATCTTATCTCCTTTTTTAACTGGGTAATTGAGCGCTGTTGTATTTTCAAAATGACATCCTTTTAATGCTGAAGGCACACCACTACCAGTTTCATCAGAAGCTACTAAAATATGTGTTATATCCTTGTCAGAAATAATTTGAGTAATAGCTGCTATTTGAAGGGAAGAATCTGTACCCGATGGTGAAAAAATTATTTCGCATTCATCATTTAGCTTAAATATTTTTTTAAGGTTATTTTTTAGCAATTCAGAAAACTCAATAGTAGCCTTTTTGAAACCATTTTTCAAGCTATTCTTAATTAATATGCTTCTAACTTTATCTGTTTTATCAAAAGCAAAATTTGACACACTTGTTGCTGTCGATGAGGCAAAAGTAAATGCATCGGGTCTTGGAAATGGTCTGCATCCATATTTATTTAACAAATCAATTTCATCTATATTCAATCTAAGATCGCCACCAGACATTAATAAATATTCAGTTGGTTTTGCTAGATTTTCAACAATAGGTTTCCATGATTCTTGAAATACTTTGTTTGCACTATTTAATCCATGAAAAGCTTGTAACTCTTCATGTTTTAATAACGATTCAGTATCCAAATCCTTATCGTTTTTAATCAAATTAATTAAAAAATAATCAAGGTCTTTTAGTTTTTCTCTATCATCTTTAGGTAATAATTTATAAAATATTCGAGTGACTTCAAGTGCAGCTATATCGCATAAAACGGTGTCATCTTTTTCATCACTCAAGGCTTTATACCAAAGTTGCCATTCAATACCATATCTTAAATAAACTAAAGCTAAAACAGGTTCGTTTAAAAATAGTGAACCAATTATAATCGATTTATTTGGCACAATTTTAAATACATCTGGAACACTAGTAGACGTAATAATATTTATGTTATTTATTTTTGGTACTGTATTAAATCTTTTTAAAACACGAACCAGATAATTCACATTTTCTTTTTCAAATAAACTTGTTCTTTTGTACTGATCTTCTATAAGAATATTATTTGTCATAGGTATTATAATTTAAAACGTTCATCAGAACGAAGTTTTGTAATAGGAATATCTCCTTGATTATCTAACCATCCAGATTTAGTGTCTGTTCTATTGTCAAACTTTGAGAAAAACGGTTTTATATCAATCAAGGGTGTTCCATTTAACATATCGGCCATTTCAATATGAATAACATTATGTTTAATTTCTAAAATTTTAACCGTAGAAATTCCTATTGCATTTGGTCTTTTAGGTGATTTTGTAGCAAATATACCATGTTCTTTATTATCCATGAAAGGTTTTACCATTAAGTCGTAGCCATTTATTTCATGCAAATGATACACTAGCGTAATATGCGAAAATCCTTCTAAATCGGTTAGACCTTCTGTGTATTCTGGAAATATCTCAATATGACCTTTAACTCCCTCTGCGGCAAAAGGTTGAATGGGCATTCCTTTAATACTGTTAAACGGTGTGTGAATTATACCAATTGTGTTTATGATTATTTGTTTAGATTCCATTTTAAAAAATTTAAATAGTACCTAATTTTAATGGTCCGGTATTAAAATTTTCACGAACACTAGGAGAAGAAGAGCCTTCGGCACCACATGAAATATCACTTTTAAACTTATCTTTAAGTATATCTTCAATAAAATGAGGAGTGCTCATTGGCAAACGTGACTCACTATCTGCAAAAACAACAGTCGATTTAGCCTCACTTAAAAGCATTTTTTCTTGATTTCTTATTTCAAATTCAAAACTAAACCTAACTTTTGGTTGTTCTCTAATTGTTGTTTTTATTGTAATAAGCTCATCGTAATGAGCAGGCTTCTTGTAATTAATTTCAAAAGAAATTACGGGTAATATTATGTTGTTCTTTTCAAGATTAATCTCATCTATGTTCATTTTACGTAACAATTCGTTACGAGCTTGATGACAATAGGTAAGGTAATTGGCATGATACACATATCCCATTTGGTCAACCTCTCCGTAACGAGGCCTTAATTCAAATATGTCTGTTATCATAGCCTCAAATTTTTGATTTCTCTTCACTAAGCTGGTGTCCCATTCGGATTTCCTTAGTATCTAAATAGTGTTTATTGAATGGGTTTGATTGTATAATAAGCGGAATACGTTTAACAACCTGTATGTTATGCTCTTCCAATCCTAGAATTTTGTCTGGATTATTAGTCAGTAACTTCACTTTATTTATACCTAAAAAACTAAGAATTCCTGCTCCTATTTGATATTCTCTCTCATCTGAAGCAAAACCTAAATGCACATTTGCCTCTATAGTATCCATACCTTCCTCTTGCAGTTTGTAAGCCTTTATCTTATTCATAAGACCTATTCCTCTTCCTTCTTGCTGCAAATAAACAATTACTCCATTTCCGTTATACTCAATCATTTTCATAGCTTGAATTAATTGTTCTCCACAATCACATTTTAATGATCCAAATAAATCTCCTGTGGCACATGCAGAGTGAATTCGTGTTAGAACTATATCATTAGATGTAAAATCTCCTTTAATAAGTGCCATATGCTCAAGACCACTAGATTTTTCTTGAAAGGGAATCAGTTCAAAATGACCATATTTAGTTGGAAGTTTAACTCTTTCTCCAGGTAGGATATCAATATCTCTATTCTTCATTATTTAAAATTTTACTTTCTATTTAACGCGAGACCACTAAAAATGATTAAACTTTATTAATAAGCGCTTTAAATACTCTGATACCAATAGAATAGAAACAATAAATGTTATTTTATCTTTATTTTCTAATTTTATGATTAAATTCATGACATAAAACCCAAACATATAGCTGTTAGAAATGCTCATCTCATGAATTTAGACTAATGAATACATCCATGATCATACTCGTTATTGTGGTTTTGGTTATGCTGCGAACAACTTATACCATTATCTGAAATTTTACCTTCAATAAACTGCAAAATAACATCTGCAGAATCACCAGAACACCCTCGTACCACATCAATACCAGCACTATTTAATTTATTAACTGCCTTATCTCCAATGTTATCAGATAACATAAATGAAACCCCTCTAATTGCTAAAAGATTAACAAGATTCGTTTTAAAAGCACAACCTTTTTTTGAGGTTAATAATTGTAAGTCCAAAATTTCATTTGTACTAGAAAATGTATAGATTTCATAAAACTGAGAATGCCCAAAATGTTCCTCAATTGTATTGTTACTTGTTATTGGAACTGCTATTTTTTTCATGATTATACAAATTAAATCTTACAATATTATTTTGATGTTTTTTTAATTCCGCCTCCATTCAAAAAACTGTTCAATTACTTATTTAGATTCACTAATTCATCATCGTTATAAGAAGGACAATCTCCACATTTCGTGTGATTTTCAATTCCCATAATTAATTTGAAACATTTTTTACATTTATACCAATCATCTTCAAATTCGAAATTCCCACCTTTAATCATAATAGATTTACCTTCCACAAACGCTTGTGCTATTTTTTTTAAGGCGCTATTGTAAATCCTGGTAAGCGTTGGTCTTGAAACCTCCATCTTATCAGCTGCTTCATCTTGCGGCATATCATCATAGATAACTAGTTTAACCGTTTCATATTCATCGTATTGCATCATGATATTTTCGGTTTCACAGAATGCAATACCAAAGGGTTTAAAACCCAGCATTTTGGGTGGATTATTAACTTTTCTCTTTTTTTTAGGACGTGGCATTTATAACTTTTTAAGTACTGATTTTATATCTGTGAAAATAAGAAATATAATAAGAACTGCTGTTGTTCCTAAAACTATTTTTCCTACCAGACAGTAGGTGCCACAATAGAAATCGTTACCACATCCAAGAAACCATGTTGCGCAACCAAACAGAATCATAAGGAGATAATCAACAAACAATAATAAAGGTATTAAAAAGACGTATTTTAAAAGTACTGAACTATCCATAATTAAAATTTTGCATAAAGATAATGAACTTACGTTCATAACAAAATAAATTAATAGATTTTTATTAAAAAATATTAAACCAGCGTTCATAATAAACCTTCTCTTGGGTTATTTTAGGCATCACCATAAAATAGAGTCATACTTTTAACTTTCCTGTCTTTAGATTTCGGAATGAAAAACAAACATCCCAAAGCTTTGTTAAATCATAGCCAGCACAACATTTTTTTTGTTCGAACAGTTTGATTTTATCAAGAAATTGTATCCATTTTATTTAAAATGTAATTAATTCGTTTAAATATCACAATCAAATAATTTTTATAGATTCAAATGCTACCTTGAATAACTTTGCTGCCTAAGCTTGGCTAAAAATTTTAATTCTCAAGGCACGCTGCAATGATTAGTTTTTATAAGAAAAAGAAAATCATCATATTAAGTGACTTTTATCATAAAATAAATTTAATCCATAACCTATATTTGGGTAACTATCAGCTAAATATGGACAGTTGTCTATATTCAATTGTTAGCTCCAACTAGAAAAAGATGACATTTCTGCAAAAAATAATACAGCAATTATTAGTAGATACTGCGCGTCATTACTGTCTGTTCAAAAATTCTCAAAATCGAATTTTATCTTATCCTTCACAAGAAAACAATGTTAATGTTTCTAACCTTAAATTAACTTATTATGAGGTATGATAAATTAAATAAGGATGAATTAGTATCGAAAATTGCGAAACTCGAGCAGGATTTAATCAAATCTAATAATATCATTAAGGAATTACAATCAGCCGAAGATATAGTCAATCAACAGAGTTCAATTTTAAAATTTATAAATTCAATGGCCATTCCTTCGGCGGATAAATCTACCGTTGGTGAATTTACTAAGGTTTTACTTAAGGCTGTAAAAGATTATACAGGAGCTAATCTGGCAACTTTTAGCTTGTATTTACCCAACAAAAAAGAATTACAACTTCTCCATATTGAAGCAGAACATGGTGTTTTAAAAACCGTGCTGAAAACTGTAGGAAACAAAATAGCCAAAACTGCATCACCAGTTGATGATGAGACCTATGCATTGATTATAAAAAGCCTGGTTGGAACATACAATACGTTTACCGAAGTTACATTTGGTGCCATTCCTAAACTTATTGACAAGGCAATACGTATAACAACCGGTATCGACCGTTTGTATCCTATAGCACATGTTATAGAAGGTGAGTTATACGGCACTACCATGCTTGGCTTTAAAAAGGGGCAGACTTCTCCATCAATCGAGCTGCTCGAGTCTTATGCCCACTTAATATCGGTTTCACTGAGACGATATAATGCTGAAAAAGCTCTTCAGGATTCTGAAATAAAACACAGAACGTATATTGAGCATGCACCATTTGGAATTTTTATTGCAAATGATAAAGGCGAATACATTGATGCTAATCTGGGAGCAGCAGAATTGCTTGGATATACACGAAATGAATTATTAAAACTTTCAATTCCTGATGTTTTAGCTAATGAAAAGAATATCGATAGCTTTAAAAAGTTAAAGAACGAAGGAAAATTAAGTAATGAAATTAAATTAAAGAAAAAGGATGGAACAATTATTATTGCAAGAATAGATGCTGTCCCTCTTACAGATAACCAGTTTATCGCCTTTCATACAGACATCACAGAACGCAAGAAAGCGGAAGATGCCTTAAAAGAAAGCGAAGAAAAATTTAAGGAAACAGCTAATTTGATGCCTCAGATAATTTTCGAATCCGATTTAAATGGGAATTTAACGTATGTGAATGAAAATGCTTTTAATTTACTTGGATATCCTAAAGATTATTCAATATTAGATAAAAGTCCACTTGATTTTTTTACTCCTGAAAGCAAACAAAAAGCAATAGAAAACATATCCCGTAAATTAAATGGCGATCAAAAAAATGTAACTAATCAATATAAGTTGGTTAGGAAAGATGGTTCCACATTTCCTGTTTTAATTTATTCAACTCCAATTAACAAAGACGGCAAAAGTATCGGTCTAAGAGGGATAATTGTCGATATCTCTGAACCCAAGAAAATTGAATTCGAATTAATCAAAGCCAAAGAAAAAGCCGAAGAAAGTAAAGCAAATATTACGGCCATAATTGAGGGCACTAGTGATAGTATTTGGGCATTTAATCATAACTACGAGCTATTATATATTAATAACACATTTCAACAAGAGTTTTTTAAATCCTTTGATGTTCTCCTTAAACCCGGAATGAATCTAGTAGAAGCACTTCCAAAACCATTGCAACCCTTTTGGATACCAAGATACGACAGGGTTTTAAATAACGAGCAATATAAAATAGAAGATGCCGTTCCAACCGAAAACGGAACATTATATATTGAAGTTGTATTTAATCCCATTATAAAAAATGGAAAAGTTATTGGAGGCTCATGTTTCGGCAGTAACATTACTTCACGTAAATTAGCTGAAATTGAACTACACAAAGCCAAAGAAAAAGCAGAAGAAAAGGAAGAAAAATTCAAACTCCTTAATCGTTTAACTTCTGAAATGCTTTTGCTGCCAGATATAGAGAGTATTTATAAGTTTATTGCCGAAAATTTACAGAAACATTATCCAAATACTATTATCCTTACTAGCTCTGTTGACGAATCTAACCATGAGTCGAGGCTTGAAAATATTTCGGGTTTAAACAACAGCCTTTTAAAGAAAGCTATTAAAGTTTTAGGATTTAACCCCGTTGGCAGAACGTACAAACTCACCGAGATTCACAATGATTTTTTCAAATCTGGTAATTTTATAGAATTTGATGGTGGTTTGGCCGAATTTTCGGCCTCAGAACTTCCTGCATTCGCTGCAAATTCCATTGAAAAATTAATTAGTCTGCATAAAATTTATACCATTGGTATAAATAAAGATGATGAATTATTAGCGGTCATTCATTTCTTTACTTTCAACGAACAGGTTATTTCAGATGGCAACTTTATTGAAGTATTTGTAAAACAAGCAGGACTTGTCATACAGAAAAAAATAGATGAGCAAACTTTAAAAATAGCCAAAGAAAAAGAAGCGGAGAGTAAAAAGCGATTTAAATTTTTATTAGAAAATGCTCCTGATGGCGTTGCAATTAATGACATAGATGGTAGGTTAATTTATGCAAGTCCAAATGCGTTCCGCCATTTTGGGTATTCAGAAAATGAAATAATTGGCCATTTTGGACATGAATTTACGCATCCTGATGATCTGGACATTGTTTATAAAGCATTTGACACAATTGTGAGTAATCCCGAACAAAAAGCAACTGCAAAATATCGTTTTAGAAAAAAAGATGGTGAATATCGTTGGATAAAAACAACGTTTACAAATTTGTTAGACAACGAAATAATAAAAGGTTTTGTTTTAAATTTCAACGATATCACCGAAAAAAAACAAGCTACAGAAGATTTGATAATTGCTAAGGAAAAAGCGGAAGAAAGCGATCGTTTAAAATCGGCATTTTTGGCAAATATGAGTCACGAGATTCGCACACCTATGAATGGCATTTTAGGTTTTGCTGAATTATTAAAAGAGCCAAAACTAACTGGAGAACAACAAAAGCAATATATAAATATTATAAAGAAAAGTGGCGAGAGGATGCTTAATATCATTAACGATATTATCGATATTTCTAAAATTGAATCTGGACAAATGAAATTTGTTACTAAAGACTCTAATATTAATAAACAACTAGAATATATATATACTTTCTTTAAACCTGAATCAGAAACTAAAGGTATCCAATTGGTCATCAAAAACAGCTTGCCAGAAACAAAGGCTATTGTTCAAACCGACCGTGAAAAGGTATTTGCTATATTGACCAATCTTGTTAAGAATGCTATTAAGTTTACAGACCAAGGCTCAATAGAATTAGGATGTAAATTAAATGGAGAATTCATTGAATTTTTCGTAAAAGATTCAGGCGTTGGCATTCCAAAAAATAGGCAGATGGCGATATTTGAACGTTTTATTCAAGCTGATATTGAAGATTCGAGAGCTTTTCAAGGAGCAGGATTAGGCTTGGCTATTACAAAATCTTACGTAGAAATGCTTGGTGGAAAAATTTGGTTAGAAAGCGAAGAAGGTATAGGCTCAACATTTTATTTTACAATTCCTCATAATACAAAACATAGCGAAGAAAATAATGTTCAAAATAGTATCCTTACCAATTTAGAAAAAGAACGAATTAGAGATTTAAAAATATTAATAGCTGATGATGACGAAAATTCAAAATTATTAATTTCTGAATTAGTTAATAGGTACAGTAAAGAAATTTTATTTGCAAATGACGGCTTTGAGGCTATTGAGACTTGTAAAAATAATCCAGACATTGACTTGATTCTCATGGACATTAAAATGCCTAAAATCAATGGATATGAAGCTGCTAAAGAAATTAGAAAATTTAACAAAGACATTGTCATTATTTCTCAGACTGCTTTCGGTCTCGCAAAAGATAGAGAGAAAGCTTTAAAATCTGGCTGCAATGATTACATTTCCAAGCCTATAAAAAAAGATTCATTATTAAACTTATTGGAAAAATATTTTAATTAAAAAATAGTAATTTATACTAATACCGATATCATCATTATTGTTAGCAAAATATCTTCTAAACAACTTCTCCTGTTCCATCTTCCTTTTCTAGAAAGAAATGTAAAACTTATCAATTTCCTCTTAAATTAATGAGGCAATTCTAATTCTATAATATTATAAACCGTAATAATTAATTAAAAAAAACCTCCAACCAAAAAGGCTGAAGGTTCTACTTGTAGAGCGAACAGAAAAAATGTCGAACCTTTTAATATCAGAATTAGAGAAATTTTATTCAATATTATAATTCTTACTAATTAGTTTAAATATCAAAATCAAACAATTTTAAAGATTCAAATCCCTCCTGCCCCAATTTCGAAAAGATAGGTGTCAATGACCCCAGTAGGAAACATAACAAGACATAGTTTAAGGATTTTGCTTTTGAATTCATTATTCCTTTATATGTTTTTAGCTGTTTCTTTACTCTGCGTTAATTATGTAAAAAGGTCTCGGTTATGTGTTATCCAAGATTTTAAAAATTACTTTCATATTAGCGCTTTAACATGTATTACTTATAGCCATCGCTTAGTATTTTTTGTAATTCTTTAAAATTTGTTATTCTAATATTTTGACTTTTAGGATTGAAATTCAATTTGTCATATAAAATAGTGTCAATTCCTAACTCATTTGCTGCTTTAATTTCTGAATTTGGATCGTCACCAATAACTAGAATATCCTCGGTTTTTAAATCAAGTCGTTCTAAAATATCTCTAAAAACATCTCGTTTAGTTTTTTGCGAAATTTGTGGGTCAACTATATGAATTTCTTTAAAATCTTTCTTAATATTTAACTGTTTTACCTTGCTTCGTTGCATTTTAGTAAATCCAGTAGTCACTAAAATCTTTTCAACAGGCATTTTTCTAATTTCTTCGTAGTCTTCAAACGTGCTCATTTTCATAGAGCAAATCGTGTTTTTGAGCATTTTTAAACCATCTTTTAATAATTTTTCACTAAAACTATATTCTTCTGCAACTTTTTGAAAAGGTTTACGCATGATAGCTTTTTTTATCGATTCAATTTCTCCTGAAAATTCTCCGTTTTTTTCAATCAACTGAAATAAAGGTTTGAATAATTCATGTCCAATTGAAGAGACAGGATAAATTGTATTGTCTAAATCTAAAATTAAAAATTTTTTAGTCATCCTTTTTGTTTTTAGCAGCTTATAATCAACGTTTGTGTATCATAGTCCCGTTTTCGTATGGGATATTTTTACAGAAAAAATCATGTGGTATTGTCAACAGTAATATATAGACAATCGTCTTTTTCTTTTGTATTTAAATTTAATAAGGGTTAATAAACGTATCAATATCAGATTTTAACAAAACGGGGTTGGCCCCTTCACTTTGAGCTACCATGGCACCAACTGCACACGCAAAATCAACAGCTTCTTGTGGATTCACTTTATTTAGTAATTGACTTATCAAAGAACCTAAAAATGAATCACCTGCGCCAACGGTATCAATCACTTTAATAAGATAACCACTATTATAATAAAATTTGTCCTCATATAGTAAAACCGCTCCATGATGTCCTTTTGTAACGCAAATGTGTTTGGTATTTGTTTTTTTAGAAATAAACCTAATATTCTGTTCCATGGAACGGTATTTAGAATCTAAATACCCACTAACTTCATACAACTCGTCATCATTAAACTTAATAAAATCAGCTTTATTCATTAATTGAATCAAAAGCTCTTTAGTATAATAAGGTGGTCTAAGATTTAAATCGAAAATTTTGTATTTAGCAAGTTCTATAAGTTTGTATAACGTATTTCTTGAACTTTCATCTCTTGCGGCAAGACTACCAAAAACAAAAGCATCCGAGTTTTTTACGGCCTTTTTGTTTATTTCTGTCAATCTAATTTTGTCCCAAGCTCTTGGGTATTTTATATCATATGACGCTGAGCCTTTATCGTTCAGCATCACTTTTACTTTGCCCGTTTTAAATTCATTGTGTACTTGAATACAACTAGGATCAATACCAACATCCTTAATATAATTAAGCAATTTAGTACCGTTTTCACCTTCTCCAATGGCACTAATCATAGTGACATCATTACCTAAAGCCTGTAGCCTGTTTGCAACATTTAAAGGTGCTCCACCTATTTTTTTATGTGTAGGGAACACATCCCACAACACTTCTCCAAAACATGTTATTTTAGGCATATATTTTTCTTTTAATATTCAACAAGTTATTAAAAAAATATTTCAATTTACTTCTTCAATCAATAATAATACACTAGTTCTTTTGGTGTCTACTTCAGGATTAACACCTAATGTCATTAAAAAATCGCCAGAATAAACAACCAATTCATTTAATGTAGATTTTACCCCTGGATATAGATTTATTTCTTTAACCCTGTATTTTCTATTAGCATCCAAACCTTTCAGTTTAATTGGTCGTTTAGTAATTCTTTCTATAAACCTATTAGAACTAAGATAACTAAACATAACAGCCTGAGATTGATTATTATCGACATATATTAAAGATGCAAACGAATTTTTATACGGACTAGACAAACGATATTGCTCACCATGAAGCACTATATTTTTAAAACCGTTGTAATTTTTAATTGCAAGTTTCGTGAATTCCAAATCTTTCACACTCATGTGGCTCACATCTACATCAAACCCTAATTTCCCCATACTTGCAACATCAACCTTAAATTTAATGGGTTGATTTCCCCAATTGGTTACATGACAATCCATTGTTATTGCAGGAAAAAAATAGGAATAATTCCATTGCAAAAAAATACGTTCTATCGGGTCGGTATCATCACTTGGCCAAAACTCGGTAAAATATTTTAAAAACTCATAATCAGCTCTACCGCCACCACCAGAACACAGCATCATGGGAACTTTAGGATATTTTTCTCTAATTCTTTTTAGCACTTTATATAATCCCAATACATAATCCACATAAAGATGTGTTTGTGAGATTCCTTTTTGCTGCTGGTAGGCAGAGTAAGCATTGTAAATTACCGCATTACAATCCCACTTTATAAAAGCTATTTCAGAATTTTGAGTAAACAGGTTATCGACAACATCATATATAAAATCTTGTACTTCTGGATTAGTAACATCCAATACCATCTGGTTGCGATATAACTTTTCAGGACGTTCTGGTTGCTTAATAATCCAATCAGGGTGATTTTTAAACAATTCACTTTCTGGATTAGCCATTTCTGGTTCAATCCAAATTCCAAATTTCACCTTATTTTTTTTAGCTTCTTTAACCAAGTAACCCAATCCATTTGGTAACTTTTTTCTATTTTCTTGCCAATCTCCCAATCCTGCATCATCATTATTTCTAGGATATCTATTTCCGAACCAACCATCATCAAGTAAAAATAAATCTAGCCCTAAATCTTTTGTGTCTTTAACTAATTTAGAAAGTTTACTTTCATTAAAATCAAAATAAGTAGCTTCCCAATTGTTCAAAAGGGTTAATCTATCTCCTTCCCCATCTAAAACCCTGTATTTTTTTGCCCAAGATTGTAATTGTCTGGATGCTAAACCTGTTCCTTTATTAGATATTGAATAAATAAGAGATGGGGTTTTAAAAGTTTCATCCTTTTTTAAGGAATAATTAGATTCATATGGATTAATTCCTGCTATTAATCTTAAGTTTTTATATGAATCTATTTCAAAATCTATTTTATAGTTGCCACTCCAAGCCAGTTGACCAAGTAAAACCAAACCATCATCTTCGTTTTGAGGATTTTCAAATGAAACAATAAAATTAGGAGTACCTAATAGCATGGCACGAGTACCCAACTTAGTTTCAATGGTTTTTATTCCTTGAGTAAGTTTTTCTTCTACAGGTTGCATTTCTTTTAAGTACTCACCCTGAAAATGTGTTAAATAAAAATCTTTATTAGTAAAGTATAAATTTGCTGAAGCGTACTTGTTTAGCTCAATTGTACCATCCTCATTATTGGTAATTTCAGTCCATTGTTCTACCACATTCAAGTTTGACCATACTTTATAATTTAAAACCACCGTTAATTTATAAACCGGATCGTTTAATTTAATTTTTGTAATGGTTTCTTCATTATTTATTTGAGTCTCAACATTAACAAAATGTAATTCGGTCGATAAATTTCCATCAAAATGTTTTACTTGTAAGGCTGGTTCAGATAAATTCCAAGTACCCGATGGCGTATATGCAGCATTATACATTCCCGCATTTGAACTAGGAAAATAATATTGCTCATTAATATGTTGATAGTCTAAATTATCACTTAATTTTTTTCCAAAGTAAATATTCCATAACCGGTTTTGGCTATCCGTTTTAAAAACCATTGCAAAATCTTTGGTTTCTATAGGAATTATAGTTTGTGCGCTACAATAAGAAATGACAAAAAATAAAATTATCATTTTATTAAATTCGATTTTCATAATATATGTTTAATTAAATGATTATGCAGATAGTAGTATTTGAGGTAGGTAATAAATTTATAAATCGAATAAATACTCTTGAAAACTTTACCAAGAATATAAGATTACTAACTTATTTTTAAAAATATTCCAGAAGAAATAAAATTAATCATTTCTTCTGGAATTTAAAAAACTAACTCAAAAAATCAAACTACTTTATTATAAAATTAATATCCAGGGTTTTGGTCATATAGTCCACCTGTGAAATCAATTTCTCTTTGTGGTATTGGGTAATACTCATCTCTACCAGCTGTAAATTGGGCATTAGCAAGAAAATCTCTTCTTGTTTTTTCAACAGCTAAATAGCCATTAAGTACTGGCTCTGCGATTCCCCATCTTACTAAATCAAAGAATCTAGGCCCTTCCATACCAAATTCTAAACGTCTTTCAAACATTAAAGCCTTCCAAGCATTAGCTTTAGTCATTCCCATTGGGTACATACCTACATTATAAACGTTTGAAGCTCCGGCAGCTATTTGTCTTTGAGTACTTGCGGCAGCACGTGTTCTAATTTGATTAATAATGGTTACACCTGCATCTACTTGATTTAATTGAATTAATGCTTCTGCTTTAAACAATAATACATCGGCATAACGTATAAAGTCAATATTTTTAGAAGTTCCTACAAAGGGGCCTTCTTTTACATAGCATGAACAATCTGGTGATTGTTGTTCTTTCATGTTTCCAAAGTACCCATACACACCAGGATCTCTTGCCCAGCTAAAATTATAAATCATATCACCAGGAGTATTCACTGTGTTCTTATATTTAAATGGTCTTCCCGGAATTCCTACTGTATGATCAATCCTAGGATCTAATGTAACTCCTGAAGCCAATGGCGCTTCACCATTACCATCAATGACGTTGAAAATATCTGTATTATTAAAAGTATCTAATAATGGTAATCCTGAAGCATCGGTTTTAAAAGCATTTACCATATTCTGACTTGCTAAATGGAATCCACAACATCCATAAAGCCCAGTCCCATGAGGAGAGTTTAACCCCGTAACATAGCTTAATCTACCAACTGTTGTCCCATCATTTATAGAAAATTGTACTGCCCATATAGATTCTGGGCCATTGTCATATCCGTCTAAAAAATTATTGCCATAGTCAGGCTCTAGGGATCCAGTGACATCATTGGCATAATCTATAACTTCTTGTAATCTTGAAGTGTTGATATTAGTCACTTGATGTGTGTCATTTTGCTCATAGGCTTGATATAAACGCAATTTTGCTAAATAAGCAGCAGCTGCATTTTTATCGGCTCTACCAACTTGGTCTTGAGCTTGTGGTAAATTGTTATAAGCAAATAAAAAATCGTCTGCGATTTTATTCCATAATTCATCATTAACAATATCATTGGAAGTTGATGCTTTTTCTTCAGCTGTCATATCTTCCGTTATATAAGGTATTTTATTGAAAATCAGTTTTAACATAAAATGACAGTGTGCTCTTAAAAACCTTAGTTCAGCTTGTCTTAAAGTTTTATTTGGATAGTCTGCATCTGGAATTTCATTAATTACAGATAAGGCAAAATTAGCTCTTGAAATGGCTCTATAATAAAGTGTCCACGTTCTTGGTGTCATCCAGTCACCCATATCTGCTACGGTAAGGTTGTATTGCTCATATTTATCTATAACATCAACATCGCCACGACCTCCTCCGCCTTTATAAGCGTCATCAGAACGCACGCTACCGTAAACCCATTGAGAGGTTATAGGCCCAATCATATCATCGTTACCAATTGCAGCATAAGCAGCTATAACTAATGCCTCTGCATTATCAGCCGTTGCAACATTTTCACTAGAGAGTACACCCTCTGGTTCGTATTCTAAAAAATCTTTGCTGCATGCAGACAATACTATTGTTGCAAGTAAACAGCTAATTATCTTTATATTTTTTTTCATGATTTTTTTATTTTAAAAATTAATATTTAATCCAACAGATAATGTTGTAGGTACTGGAATTCTATTTATATCTATACGCTCTGGATCTGAACCTATATAGCCTTTAGGTGTAAACCAAAATAAATTTTCTCCTTGACAGTAAACACGTAACCCTGTCATTCCAGCCAATTTACTTATAGAGCTTTCAGGAAAAGAATATCCTAATTGCATGGTTCGTAATTTAAAATAGGAATTATTTCTGTAAACATAGTCATTGTCTCCACCAATATTATTTACTAATGATAATGAAGGAATATCAGTATTCGTATTTGTTGGTGTCCATGCATTTAAAACACCTGGGGCTGCATTATCACGACCTTGTACGAAATTATTATAGAAAATATATGGATCGATTCCTATTCTACCTGCAACTCCTGAACCAAACAATGAAAAGTCAAAGTTTTTGTAGTTTAAATCTATTCTAATACCATATTCAAGATCAGGTACTGTAGTTCCAATAAAATCTCTATCATTACCATCAATCTTTCCATCATTATTTAGGTCAACAAACTTTATGCCTCCTGGTCTGGCATTACTTGTTTGCACCCCACCGTTTGGATGCGCATCCACTTCAGCCTGACTTTGAAATAATCCATCTGTTTTATAACCAAATATTGAAAATACTGAATGGCCTAATATAGAATTATCTGCTGTACCAGGGTATCCTGCAAGAACATCTGCTGGTAAATAAGTGATTTTATCTTTAAAGGCTCCAAAATTTGTAGAAACGGTAAAACTAAAATCATTATCATAAGATTTAGAATAACTTAAAGCTAATTCCCAACCTTTTGTTGCGGTAGAAGCACCATTTAAGACACGTTGCTGCCCTTCTCCTAATACAGATGGAATTGGTGGTGTAGTTAAAATATCACTCGTTTTTCTGGTAAAATAATCGAACGAGCCATTAATAGCATTATTGAATAAACTAAAATCAACACCATAGTTATATTCTTTAGTTGTTTCCCATTTTAAGTCTGGATTTTCAGCTTGTGTAGAAACAAATCCAGATGGTAAAGTACCCGTGTCATTACCATTAATGTCATAAGCAGTACCAACGTTTTGATAAATTTCGAAAAATCCTCCTGAAAGTTGTGCTTGATTTTGTCCATATCTTGACTCATATAATCCGAAACGAGCTACATTACCAATTTCTTGGTTACCTACTTCACCATATCCAACACGAAGTTTTAAATCTGAAATAGCATCTGTTTTTGGGAAGAAATCCTCATTTGAAATTTTCCATCCAACTGTACCTGCTGGAAAAATACCATATCTGTTATTTTTTCCAAAACGTGAAGAACCATCTCTACGTAATGTGAACGTTGCCAAATATTTATCGGCATAAGAATAATTCAATTTTCCAAATTGTGAAAGCAAACTATATGCAGTAGAAATACCATTACTAGTTCGAGCCCCAGTAGCAGCATTTAATACAAAATATGATTCAGATTCTACAGCAAAATCATCTGCTTGGGCAAATAATGTGTCAAAATTCTCGTTAACCGATTCAACTCCTAAAATAACTCCAAATTTACTTTCCCCAAGTTCTAAATTATAATTTAAAACATTAGAAAAAACGAGCGATGATAATTTATTGGTATCATAAATAAGTCTATTATTGCCTCTGGTAATAAATCCGTTATTTACTTTTGGTTCAATATTTTTCTTTTTAAAATCACTAAAATCAATACCCAAAGTAGATCGGAATGTTAAATTATCTATTATTTGTAATTCGGCATAAACACTACCAAAGAAATTATTTTTTACGGCATTATCCCATCTATTTAAATACTGCATTAACACAGGGTTGTTACGGTCTGAGTACCCAGCCCCTAATGGCCCTGCAAAATTTCCGTTGGCATCGTAAACAGGAATTGTTGGCGCCAAAGTAATCGCTAAACCTGGAGTTGGAGCATTACCAACGTCATTAGCTGCTAGTGTCTCATCAGATGTTGAAAATTGAGTGTTTACACCAAACTTAAGTTTATCATTAAATAACTTAGTTGAACCATTAATCTTAGATGTATACCTATCATAATTGGTATTTTTAAGCATGCCCGTATTTTTTAAATACCCCATATTAATTAGTAAAGATGATTTTTCACTGCTTGCTGCAACTGTTACTTCGTTATTAAATACATAACCTGTTTCATAAGTTTCATTTTGCCAATCTGTATCTCCAACAGGCACGTTAGGGTCTCCTCCAACAAATGGCTTAACGGTAACATTATTAAGAACAGGATTACTAAAATCGCCATTCCAATCGAAATTGTAAATTTCTCCATATCCCCCATTAGGATCTGCACCATCATTAACAGATGCTTGCCATAATGCTTGACCACGTTGTTGCGCATTTAACATAGTATAACGCTGTTTTTTCTCAGATTGAACAGATACGTTGGAGTTGATACTTACTGTTACTCTTTCGCCTTTTGAACCTGTTTTTGTTGTTACTACTATAACACCATTTGCAGCTCTTGAACCATAAAGAGAGGAAGCAGATGCATCTTTTAGTATTTGAATAGACTCAATAGCGTTTGGATTTAGACTTGCAAAAACTTCCTGACGTTTTGTAGGAACACCATCTATAACATACAATGGATCGTTATTACCTAGTGTAGTAACGCCACGAATAAGTATTCTGCTATTTAATCCTGTTGGGTCTCCAGATTTTTCAACAAACAAACCAGGTACTCGACCTTGAAGTGCTTGCATGGCATTACCCGAGCTTAAACTTTGCCCTTCAACAGGAGCTAAATCTACTACTGTTATAGCGCCAGTAATATCTACTTTACGTTCTTTACCATAACCTGTTACTACAACCGCATCTAGTTCAGCTGCATCTATTTCCAATACCACGTCTATCACAGAACGTCCACTTATTTGTATTTGTTGAGTTTTAAAGCCTACATAGCTAAAAACCAATGTTGCATTTTTATCAACATTTTCCAGTACATAATTACCGTCAAAATCTGTTGCGGCACCCTGGGTTGTACCCGATACAATTACAGACACACCGGGCAAAGGCATGCCATCCTCTTGAGAGGTAACAGTACCTCTAACCTGTGCTTGTGCCCAAACGCTTATAAAAGCAAATACGGGCAGAAATAAAAGTTGTTTTAATTTCATAATAAATTAATTTAGTTAAAATTTAGTTTGTGGATTTCAATGTTGCCAAGAATAAATTCTTGGTCTTTAGGTTCAATACTTAGTTTGTCGAATGGTGAGTTCGGAAAAAATATTTCTGTCATGACGGTTTCGCCATTATCAAAAAACAGTTCTATAGATGTTTTATCAAGAATGATGGTACCTATAAAATCTGGATTTATTGATATTCTGTTAGCCATTGAAACACGATCTGAAAACTTTTCTGAAAATGCTGTTTTACCAGATTTTCTTCTATCTACAAAAAAGTTTTTATTACTGTGGTTATATCCAAAAGCTAAGGTGTCTCCTTGTTTATTTGTAAGTTTGAAGGAGAAACCACTGTTTTTTAAGTTCGAAATTTTAAAATTGATTTCTGTACTTGATAAATCGATTGCTTTTGAATCAATAATTTTTGTGTCTCCTTTTATTGCTATTGATTCCTTTTTAAATTTGGTGCTTCTATAATTAGTTAATTCTCTTACAGGTTGAAATAATAACCTATAACTAGCATTTACTTTTTGAAGTTCAATTTGTCTTGCTACTGTCATAGCACTTCTCCATGTTTCAGTAGGCACTACATTGGCATATTCCCAATTTGACATCCATCCTATAAATAATTTTCTGCCATCGCTATCTGGGATATTGGACCAGGTTACACCCGCATAATTATCCTTGCCATAATCAATCCATATGGATTTATACTCAGATTTATTTAGGTCATTTTCAAAAGAAGCATCAATTGTAAATTTTTTACCGTCAAAATCACCAATAAAATATTGCGTTGCAGAACCACCATTGGGGCCACCAGGATTAATACTAACAAGTAATACCCATTTAACTTCATCTGTTCCTTGAACTTTCATTGGAAATAAATCTGGACATTCCCAAACACCGCCATGACCTCCAACACCATCGCCAAAATCCGATTCTAGTTTCCAATCTTTTAAATTTGAAGAGCTATAAAACATGATTTTTTGTCCAGCGGCCAATACCATTAGCCATTTTTCGTGTATGGAGTCCCAAACCATTTTTGGGTCTCTAAAATCTTTTATTCCTGGATTCTTAATTACGGGATTTTCAGAATATTTAGTAAACGTTTGTCCTTCATCTAAAGAATATGCAATGGCTTGAGATTGGTAATTTATATTACCAGATTTTTCACCATCCATATCATGATAAGTAAACATGGCTATTATAGGCTCAATACCATTTTTGGAAAACCCTGAACTATTATTAACATCTACAACCGAACTTCCTGAAAAGATATATCCTTTTTCATCGGGGTATATGGCTATGGGCATTTCTTTCCATGTTACCATATCTGTACTTATGGCATGCCCCCAATGCATAGGACCCCAGGTGTTCCCATCTGGATAATGCTGAAAATATAAATGATAGTACCCATTTTTGTAAAACATCCCGTTTGGGTCATTCATCCAAGCTTTTTTTGGAGTAAAATGAAAGTTTGGACGGTATAGTTCTTCCTCAGAATAAGTTACCTGGTCTGCTTTATCAACATTTTGATTCTTTTGTGCTTTACCTTTGCATCCTAAAAGAAAGGACACAACCATAAGCATTACAACTAGATTGGATTTGATTAAGGTTTTCATTTTATTCATCTTATTTAATTAGCTTTTTACTTAACTCCTCAAGCGGAACACCCTTGGTTTCTGGCATCATAAAGATGACGAACAAGAGTTGGAAGACCATCATCACCGCAAAGATTAAAAATACGAAGCCCGCTCCAATGGTTCCAAACAGCACGGGCACCAACGATGGCACTACCGCAGCCAAAACCCAATGCACCGAACTTCCAAAAGATTGCCCCGAACCTCTTAAATGATTTGGGAAAATCTCGGAAATAAACACCCAAATAACGGTACCTTGCCCAATGGCGTGCGATGCAATGAACATGAACAAAAATACCGGTATAAAACCGCCTTCCCAATGAAGAAAAAACGCCATGGACACTAAGGATAACGATATAATGTAACCAAAGGAGCAGATGTACATTAATTGTCTTCTTCCTAACCTATCAATTAAAAAGATGCCCAAAAATGTAAACAATAAATTGGTAACCCCTACGCCAATGCTACTTAAAAGTGCCGAACTTTCGGCTAACCCTGCTTCCGTTAATATTCTAGGAGCATAATATAAAAACGCATTTATACCTGACAACTGGTTGAAAAATGCTATCAAAAAAGCCAGTATTAATGGAAACCGGTATTTCTTAAGGAATATATTTTCATGAGGAACTGTGTTTTCCATTTCATCCTTAATCTCGAGCATTAATTTTTCAGGATCTTGATCTGGACTTATTATTTGAAGCACTTTTCTGGCTTCAGCATTTCTGAATTTAGTAAGCAGCCATCTTGGGCTTTTTGGTACCGTTAAAGCAAATACGGTATACAAAGCAGCTGGAAAAGCTTCAACGCCAATCATCCAACGCCAATCATTCTCTCCTACATTATTTAACAAATAATTTGAAAGAAATGCTATCAGTATTCCAAAAACGATATTAAATTGGTAAAGTCCTACTAACTTACCTCTATCCTTTGCTGGTGCTATTTCAGATATATAGGCCGGAGCTGCAATGGTTGAAGCTCCTACACCAAGTCCTCCTATAAATCTAAACACAGCAAATGTCCATGGGTCATTGGCCAAGCCTGATCCCACGGCAGATATGGTATATAGAACACCAATCCAAATCAATGTGTTTTTTCTACCAATTTTATTTGTTGGAATGCCACCAAAAAAAGCTCCCACTACAGTTCCCCAAAGTGCCATTCCAATGACCACAACTCCATGGAACATATCTGAGGAGTGCCATAAGAGTTGTAATTTTTTTTCTGCTCCTGATATGACTACAGTATCAAATCCAAATAAAAAACCTGCTAATGCGGCTGTAATTGACCATATCAATATTTTTTTGTTCATTCTAGTTTAGTTTAGTTATTGGCAAATTACAAGGAAAGCGAATTATTGAGGTTTAGATTTGTAACAATATGTTATGAATCTGTTAATGATTTTTTAATATTTATTTAATCAACTCAAAATCAATACATTAAAGTTACTATGATTTTAAAATCATATTTTAAGTTTCAAAATTGTTACTTGTCTATTCAAAATTGTTACGATAAAACGAATTAAGGAGATATTGAATTCACAAAAAATATGATAAACATTTATTAAATTAAAAATTCAATGTGTTTAATAAAAACAAATACTTAAAAAAACAATTCATAAATTATTGAATTATCAAGATAAAACCATGTTGTTTTTAGTTTATTCCTCCCTATACGCCTTAGGCGACTTATTGTACTTGTTTTTAAAACTTGTGGAAAAATAATTAGGAGAAGAAAATCCAGTGGAATAAGCTATTTCTGATATGGTTAATGACGATTCTTGAAGTAGAATTTTGGCTTTTTCCAATCGTATATTTTGAATGTAATCACTAATGTTAACACCAAGTATGGCCTTTATCTTTCTATAAAGTTGAATTCTTGAAATATCTAAACTACTGGCCAGCTGTTCAACTGAAAATCTGGAATTGTCTAAATTTTCAGTAATTAGCTCATTAACATTTGAAATGAAATCCTGTTCAAATGTTCCAAAACGCTCTGGAGCATCTATAGTATGTACATTATTGATGTAATAATACCGTAACTTCTCTCTATTGTATAATAAAGTTTTAACAGATTGCGAGAGAATTGCAAAACTAAAAGGTTTAGTTAAGTAAAGATCTGTACCAGATTCCAATCCCTTGATATATGATTCTTTATTGTTTAGTGCGGTAAGTATAATATTTGGAATATGAGACGTTCTCAGATCAGCTTTTAAGGTTTTACAAATTTCAAAACCGCTTTTACCTGGCAAATTAACATCACAGATAATGATATCTGGAATGAACTCCAAAGCCTTTTCAATTCCGTCACTACCATCAGAAACATATACAACATAATCCGAAGAGAACTTGCCTTTTAAGTATTTTATCAAATCTAAATTATCCTCAATTATCAATATAGAATAGCGCTCTTCACCTTGTAACAAAGGTTTCTCACTAAAGGAGTCATCTTCATAATCTTCTATATTTAAGTCTGTAATAGATTCATCAATAATGTCAGGTTCAAAAATAATTTCATCAGAATTCAAATGGACATTGTCTTTGTAAAGGGTAATGATAAATTCGGCTCCGTGCTTTGAAATAACATCAATACTTCCTTTATGCAACTCAACAAACTCTTTTGAAAGGTGCAACCCTATACCAGAACTGGTTTTATTATTATTAGATCCTTGAAAAAAAGCCTTAAACACTTTCTGTAACTCTTGCTTTGGTATTCCAATTCCTGAATCCTTGAAATGTATTTTAACAAAATTGGTGTTGAGGTCATCAATGATTTCAATACTTATTGTACCATTATTGGGGGTAAATTTAAAGGCATTTGAAAGTAAATTAAAATACACCTTATCCATTAAGTTTCTGTCCAAATAAATAGATAAATCTTCATTATTTGTTTTAATAGAAAATTTAATATTTCGTTTTTGAGCTTCACGTTCGAAATCCTTGAAAATTTTTTTTGAAAATTTAGATAAATTGGTTTTCGATGCCTTTAAATTAAATTTACGGTCTTCAATTTTTCTAAAATCCAATAGTTGATTTATTAATCGCAACAATCGTTTTGAGTTATTAAAAATCAAATTTATCTCATTCAATAACTTATTATCACGTATTACCTTATTTTCTTTTAAAGATTCTATTGATGACAAAATGAGTGTTATGGGTGTTTTAAATTCATGTGATAGTCCTGTAAAAAAGTTAACCTTGGCATCATTACTTATTTTAACTTCTTCGGCTATTTTTTTAATTTGGTTTCGCTGGATAGTAATCTTTTTGTTTCGTAACTCTAGTTCGCGCTTTTTCTTTCTAATGTTGTATCCTGAATAAATACTATAGGCTATTAAAAGAACACTTAATATCAATAAGCCTAAAAGTAGTTTTAAAGCGTTGTTTTGTGTAGTATATGTTTTTTCCTGTTGTTTTATTTTTTCCTGTTGGCGCTCAATGTCATGTTGATGCTGATTGATTTTATCAAATTGATTGCTCATAATATCAGCATTACGAGAATCTATTACAATAGTGCTTAATATATTGTTTTTAGCAACAGGCTCACCATTTAATATTTTCAAAGCTAATCTGATGGCTTCATCACCACCTGTTGGGTATAAAATAGTCGCTAACAACTTTTTTTCTTTAACTAATTGGATGCCTCCATTTGGACCATTTAAACCATCTACACCTATAATTTTAACTTTATTTTCAAGCTTCTTTTCTTTCGTTACTTCATAGGCTCCCAAAGCCATTCTATCATTATGTGCAAATATATAGTCAATATCTTTTAAGCTGTCAAGTACATGACGTAAATTATCTTTAATTGAATAACTCTCCCAATTCCCCTCAATAGTTTTAACAACTTTTAAATTAGGAGTTGTATCAATAATATCATTAAAACCTGAGCTACGCTCTAAAGCGGGTGAAGAACCTTTAAGACCTTTAATTTCTATAATACTTTTAGGATTTCTTGTTAATGCAGCCAAATAATTAGCCGCATTATTACCTACTTGATAATTATCCCCACCCAAATAAGCCCTATAATTATCGCCATCTATTTTTCTGTCTACAACCAAAACGGGAATGCCTTTTTTAAACGCTTTTTCAACAATTGGTGTTATAGGTTTTGATTTTATGGGCGATACTATTAGTATATCTACTTTCTCTGAAATGAGTTGCTCAATATCCTTTATTTGTTTATCAATGTCATCTTTGCTATCTAATATTTGAAGATTAACATTAGGATAAAACCCAATTTGGATTTCCATTGCCTCATTCATTGATTTTCTCCATTCGTCATTAAAACCTGTTTGAGAAAACCCAATAGTATATTTTTTGATTTCTGAATTATTTGAACATCCAAAAAGAAAGTTTATTAGAATAAACAACTTTAAAAAATAAAATTTACGAATCTTAATCATTTCTTATTTTTGTGCAGATTTCTAAATTAAAGATTTTTAAATTAAAATTTGATTTTTACTTATGGTATTTACAATAAGCAATAACTTATGACATTTTTATAAAATGCATTTGCAATATAATTTTTCTATTAACACAAAATTAGGTTCGGTCATAACTAAAATAACTTTTATTCTTAAGTTTTATAAATCACTCCATTTATCAAAATCAAATAATTTTAAAGATTCAAGTCCCGCCTTGAGCAGAAGATTAAATGATAAAAACCTCCAACCACAAAGGCTGAAGGTTCTACAAGTAGAGCTAACAGAAAAAATGTCGAACCGATTAGTCATTTCAGAGTTAGATAAATTTAGTGCTTTATGTGATGAATCGCTAAAATTAAAATAACAAGTAATAAATTCCTTATTATATTTTCTGATATATAAAATTTAACCATCTGAAAAAGTTAAATCTATATAACTCTCATATTAAAGTGCCGCTTCAGAATTTCTTAAAGCAATGAAATTTTTTATAAGTTTCATTATGTTTTTTTATCTTTTTTTTAAACTTTCAACATTTACAAATTTATAATCTTCATTAACCTTAATCCAAAGGTGTTTAAATGAAAACCAACAAACTAGGTAAAACCCTAGGTTTTAAAATCACATAGTTTACCTGATGTATTAAAGTAGTATTATAATCAACTTGCATCTATAATTTAATGCCCAAGTATTATGAAAAAAATAGATGTTATATGTTACATATTATTATTAATAGGTGCAGTTTCTTGCTCAAAAGAAACCACTATTAATCAAAACGAAGATTTAATAATAGGTACTTGGAAACCAGTTAGAGAAGCAGGTTTTGCCAGTGACGGAACACCAGAGGTGTTTGAAAAGACAACTTGCGAGCAAACCAGCAGATATACCTTAACTGCAAATGGAAACTTTACTTATATCGAATTTCATGATGAATTAGGAGGAGGTTGTGTGCCAGACGAGAGTTATATAATAGATGGTACTTGGGTAAAATTCACTACAGGGCAATATCAATTTAGCTTTAATTATTTTAATGCAAACACTCAGCAAAGCGAAAGCGACTCACAAACACCTGATGTCGTAACATTTTCGAATGCGAATAATACAATGCGGATTATTGAACTAGTTGATGAAGGCGAAAAATATACCGAGTTTGTTCGAGTAAACTAAAAAAAATAATACTACACACTTAACATATACAATTATGAAAAAGCAATTAATATACATGTTCGTTTCCACATTGGCATTGACAATGACTTCTTGCAGTAAAGACGATGACAATGGTATTCAGAAATCAGTAAAAAGCAGTGCCAAACAAATTACCAGTTTTGTATTTAAAGCAGTTGATAATAATGCGATTACCGAAGATGTTACAGCGGTAATAAACGAAACTAATAAAACAATTAGTGGTATAGTTGCCAATGGTACTGATGTCACATCATTAACACCTACCATTGTAGTTTCTGAAAAAGCAGTTATAGATCAAACAGGAGCAAAAGATTTTAGCAATCCTGTGGTCTATACTCTTACAGCTGAAGATGGTACTACTATAGATTATCAAGTAATATTAGAAATTACTCTTACCGAGAGAGATGCTTTAATAGCCATTTATAACGCAAACCCAAATAACACGCTCGATTGGGATTTAAACGATCCTGATATCAATAATTGTCAAGGGGTTAGTACAAATGAAGAAGGACATGTTTTTCAATTGAACTTGTCTAATCACGAAATCGAAAAAATACCTTCTGAAATAAAACGTCTTTACCATTTGCAAAAGTTAGAGTTGTATACAAATAAATTAAGTTCACTACCTCCTGAAATTGGTAAACTTAATAATTTATTAGAACTTGGGATAGATAAAAACAATTTAGTCTCATTACCCGCCGAGATAGGTCAATTATTTAATCTGGCGTATTTTTCTGTAAGCAATAATTCGCTCTCCAAATTACCATTTGAAATAGGAAACTTAAAAGCTTTAGTAGAGTTAAATTTTCCATTTAACAACTTAAAATCACTTCCTTCAACTATAGGAAACTTAAAAGGATTAGTTGGTCTTCAATTGCAAGGAAATAATTTAAATATACTTCCACCTGAAATAGGAGAATTGAGTAATCTAAAGTATTTAAGCTTGGATGATAATAAACTAACTGAGCTACCTACTCAAATTGGTGATCTTTCCGAATTAATTGTACTTCGATTGGAAAAAAATCAATTAACCGCCTTACCTCCAGAAATTGGAAAATTAATAAAACTAGATAATTTAAGGGTTGATTTTAATAATTTAACCTTATTACCAACAGAAATAGAAAATATGGTGTCATTAAAGGACCTATTCGTTTCAAACAACCTATTAACTTTAATACCCAAGGAATTAGGACAGCTAGAAGATCTAGGCTTTTTAGTTCTGAACAACAATAAGTTAGCTAAAATTCCAATAGAAATAGGTAACCTAACAAATCTTAGAAGATTGTATTTAACCACAAATTTGTTGACCAGCATACCTCAAGAAGTATGCAAATTAGAGGATACAGGAACAGAAATTCAACTTGACCCAGATGTTAAGTGCGAGTAAAAAAACTTAAATCGTTAAAAATGAAAAAGCAATATTTATATTTATTAATCACTGTATTATTAATGACCGTGGCATCTTGTAATAAAGATGATGCTGTTCAAGAACCTACAAAAAGCAGTGCCAAACAAATTACCAGTTTTGTTTTTAAAGCAGTTGATAATAATGTGATTACCGAAGACGTTACCGCGGTAATAAACGAAACTAATAAAACAATTAGTGCAATAGTAGCCAATGGTACTGATGTAAAATCTTTAACACCCACTATAGTAGTTTCTGACAAAGCTACTGTCAATGAATCAGGGTCAAAAGATTTTTCAGCTCCGGTCGATTATACCATTACTGCCGAAAACGGTACAAAAACCACTTATAAGGTAACGGTTGGCATCGCACTTAACAGCGCGAAACAAATTTTAAGTTTTGCCTTTAAAAAAGAGAATAACCAATTATATGGTGATGAAACTATAATAGCAAGCGTTGACGAAGAAAATAAAACCATAATGGCTATGGTTACATATAGTGCCAATGCAGCATTATTGAAACCAAGTATTGAAGTGTCTCCTGATGCCTCTGTTAGCCCAATTGTAGCTAAAGATTTTAGTCGCCCTGTTGTTTATACTGTTACTGCCGAAGATGGTTCGTCAGTAGACTATCAAGTAATCTTAGAAATTAGGTTTACCGACAGAGATGCTCTAACAGCTATATATAATGCCAATCCTAACAACACCCTTGGCTGGGATTTGAATGACCCTGAAATTGATAATTGGATTGGTGTTGATTTAGATAATGAAGGCAAAGTTAATTTTTTAAAAATCAATGCATCAAATCTCACAATATTGCCTTCCGAAATAGGGAAATTATCAAATTTAGTAACCTTATTTATATTCAGCAATTCACTTACCAATTTGCCACAAGAGTTTAAAGATCTTACAAATCTGAAAGTTTTGTATATAAATAATAATGATTTTACATCTGTTCCTGGGGTCGTTTGGCAACTTTCAAATCTAGAGGTCTTATCTCTGAGTAGATTAAATCTTTCATCATTACCCCCAGAAATTGGAAACCTTAGTCAGTTAACTACATTATATTTAAATGATAACCAATTAACTGCTTTGCCAGATGAATTAAAACAAGTTTCAGTTTTAAAAATACTAGACCTCTCCTCTAATAATTTCACTAGTATATCTACTATTCTTTTTCAAATTCCTAGTCTAATCAATTTACGCTTAGACACTAACCAAATAACGTCAATACCAAGCCAAATTGAAGTATTAATTAATCTTCTATATCTAAATTTAAATGATAATTCCATAAAATTTGTACCCTCCAATATTTCAAAATTGACCGCATTAAAAAGGCTATATCTTGATAATAATGATGTTCAGTCGATAAGTAGTAGTATAGGCTTACTTTCTAATTTAGAAGAATTATCTTTTAAGAATAACGATTTGATAGCTGTTCCCCTTGAAATAAAAAACCTAATCAATTTAACGGTTTTAGACCTGACATTAAATCCTGATTTATTTGCCATTTCTACAGAAATATGCAATCTGGCAAATACAGGGACAAATGTTAAATTAGATAGTCAAACAACCTGCCAGTAATTAAATAAAAATGAAAATTATTATAAGCTTATATAGCGGCATTGTTTTATTGCTATTTTGTGAAATGCAAACTTTGAATGCTCAAGAAACTAGCAAAGTAGACTACCCTAATTTTGGTATTTCTTTTCATGTGCCCGAAGGTTGGGTAGGTAACAAAGTGGCATCGGGATTTGCAATTACATCTTCAGAAACTGAAGGTGTTGTATTAATAATCACCCATGATGAACATAGCATTGCAGACATGGAGCAAGAAGCAAAAAATGGCTTTCAAATCAGCAAAAACACACTTCTAACACCTATAAATGGTGTAGAAAAAATTATGGATAATGCCATTGCAGGTTTATACACAGGAACTATAGATACAAAACCTACCAAGGCTCTAATTGTAGGCATGATAAACCCATATGGGTACGGACTAACTATTTTATGTGCCGCAGAAACTACCCAGTTTACAGAAGATCTTAAAACCGCAGGACTTATGGTAACGGCATCTGTTATGTTCTATAATCCAAAAACACAAACAATTATTAATTCAACACAAGAGGAATCTATTGGATTGAGTAAAATATTTAAAAACTGTCGCTTAACCTACATGGAATCTTACAGTACATCTGGTGGTGGTTATAACAATCGCACTACCATAGACCTTTGCGGCGAGGGTTATTTTAAACATTCGTCTGTAAGCAGTGTTTCTATGGATACAGGCGAGAGTTCTGGTTATGGAGGAAACAACAAGCAAGGGGCGGGAACTTGGAGGATGCTAAAAAAACAAAATCAAACTATATTGCAATTAAACTTTTACAATGGTGAAATTTACGACTATATAATTACCATTGATGAAGACGATAAAACCTATTTAAATGGCGAACGCTATTTTAGAACCTATAAAGATTCTGGCAAATACTCACCCGATTGTGAATAAATAAGAATATAAATTCAAATCTGTATATTTATAATATGATAATCAACCCATTATGAAGCCTAACTTCTTCTTTTTTTCATTTTATCTGATTTTATTTTTTGTAAATATTCATGCCCAGAATGATACAATTTCTATTAATAAAAATCTCAAAGTTGCTAAAGAATTAAGGTTTACTGAGCCAAAAAAAGCAGATTCACTGTACCAAAAAATCATTGAGCATGCAAAACAAGTTAATTTTAAAATGGGAGAATATGATGCATACTTAAACTTAGCCTATGTTTGGTTTTATTCCAATGAGTATGATAAAGCAATTATTTACGGTGAGCAAAGTCTTAAGATTGCAAAGCAATTGAATTATAATAAAGGAATTGGCACTAGTTATGCGAATCTTGGCACTATGTTCACACATACGTCAGAATATTCGAAAGCAACAGAGAAATACATTCTTGCCATGCCCTACTTAACTACTTTAAATGATACAATAGCTCTAATCACTATTAATCAAAATTTAGGAATGATTTTTATGGATCTTAAGCAGTATACAAAAGCTGAAGAATATAGTAAAGTTGGATTAAAATTATCAAAAGAAGCAAATATTAAAGCTAAAATTGCTGCTATTGGATTGAATTTGGGATTATTATATTTAAATCAAAAACAACCAAATGAAGCATTTAATCAATTAAAAGAAATTGAACCGTTGGTAATAGAACTAAATAACCCCCAAACTAAATATCATTTAGCTAAAAACTTATCAGAATATTATTTAAACTATGCAGAAGACTATACTAATTCATTAAAATATGCTTTAGAAGCATATGACAATTTACATAATACAAACTTAGAAAATGAAATGTCTTATTGTTTGAATTTACTTGGAGATATTTATTTTAAAATTGGCAATTTTGATAACTCAGAGTACTATAATTTGAAATCTTATGAGCTTGCAAAAAAAATAAATTTAAATGGAACTCAAAGAAATGTTTTATTAAGTTTATCTGAATTATATGCTAAAAAACAAAATTACAGAAGGGCTTATAATTACGCAGAAAAGTTTATTAAACTTAATGACAGCATTTTAAGCCAAGAGAGTAATCAAATAATTTCGAATCTTACAATTCAATACGAAACCAAAAAAAAAGATAACGAAATCGCATTACAAAAACTACAATTACAAGAACAAGAAAATGATATTCTAAAAAAGAAGAATCAATATAACATAGCCTTAGGTAGTGGCATCTTTTTTTTATTAGGTAGCATTGGTCTTTGGCTGTTCTACAGGCAACGGCAAAAATTAAAAAATAATGAAATATTAGCATTACAAACCCAACAAGAGGTGTTAAAATTAGAAGCTTTAATTGACGGTGAGGAAAAGGAGCGTAATAGATTGGCACAAGACCTTCACGATGGTATTAACGGGGATTTAGCAGTTATAAAGTATAAGATAAGTTCCATCGAACCTAACAAATTTTCGAAAAAGGAAAAGATTTTTTATGATGACGCTATAAGCATGTTAGATAATGCCGTAGAACAAGTACGAAGAATTTCACATAACCTTGCACCCCCATCCTTACATAATTTCGATTTGGTAGAGGCCATTCAGCAATTCTGTTCGAAACAAAATGCCTCCAATTCTCTAAATATCAGTTTTCAATATTTTGGAAATAGATTATCATTAAAAAGTGAAAATGAAACAGCTATTTATCGAATTATTCAAGAATTAATACATAATGTAATAAAGCATGCTAATGCGACAGAAGCATTGGTACAACTAAATAATCATGAAGATAAACTAATTATTACCGTTGAAGATAATGGTCAAGGATTTGATACGAATTCTTCTGAGAATGGAATAGGGCTGCAAAACATAAAATCACGGGTCAATTTTTTAAAAGCGAATCTAGATATCAGTTCGAGTAAGAAGGGTACAACTTTTAGTATTGAAATCGATTTAAATAAAATCAAAAAAAAATGATAAAAGTTGCTATTTTAGATGATCATAATATGGTGTTGAGAGGTATAGAAACGATGCTCGAAGACTCAGATAGCATTAAAATAATTGACACCTATAGTAGAGGTCAACAATTATTAGATAATATTTCTAACAATGTACCCCATGTGTTATTATTAGATATTAATTTAACTGATAGTAACGGAATTGATTTGTGTAAAGAACTTACCAAAATACACCCCGAATTAGCAATTATAGCCTTATCTAATTATAGCGAGACAGGATTTATAAAAAATATGCTTAGAAATGGAGCTAAAGGGTATTTATTAAAAAACACAGATAAACAAGAATTAATTACTGCCATTACTACTGTATATAAAGGAGGTAAATATTTGCCAAGAAGTATTCAAGATATACTACTCAATGATAGCATTGGCAATCCTTCGCAAATAACTTTTATTCCTAAATTGACCCGTAGAGAAAAAGAAGTTCTTGACCTTATCTCTAAAGAATATATAAATCAAGAAATTGCAGATATCCTTTTTATAAGTACTAAAACAGTAGAAAGCCATCGAAATAATCTCATCCAAAAATTAGGTGTTCGCAACACAGCTGGTTTGATACGAATTGCGATAGAAAAAGGGTTAATAGATTAGAATTACTTATCAATACTTTATTTTCATCTCACAAGAATTTTATAATTATTTTCTAATTAAACTAATTTACTAGGGTTTTCCCTGATTTTTAAAACCACATAATTTACCTGATGTATTCTTACAGGATTAACAGCAACTTGCACTTGTTAATTATTAAACAAAAAATCTTATGAAAACAATTTTTAAAATTATTTTAATTCCCCTAATGGTAGCTTTTATAATCTTTGCATGTAGCAAAGATGATGATACCTCTTCCCCAGTTGCAATACCTGCAGCTAGCCTTAGTAGTATTAGTCCTGAAAGCGGCATTAAAGAAGTGGAAGTAACACTCGTAGGTGAAAATTTTGGTACTGATAAAAGTAAAGTAAAAGTATTTTTTAATACTACAGAAGCCGTAGTACAGTCGGTTACAAATACACAAATTAAAACAGTAGCCCCAAGCAATGGAAGCTCAGGTGCCATAAAAATTGTTGTTAACGGAAAAACAGTTTCTGGACCTGTAATTACGTACCTCGAACCAACATTAAGTAGTATTACTCCTGAAAGTGCCCAACAAGGTGCTAAAATAACCTTTATCGGAAGTAATTTTGGTACTGATGCATCTAAAATAAAAGTATTCTTTACTGATAGGTCCATGAACAACCCAAATGAGATCGAAGCTGTAGTTGAGTCTGTTTCTAATACAGAGGTAGTAGTTGTTGTACCGGAGCAAGCAGTGACAGGAAATGTAAGAATGGAAGTAGATGGAAGCAAATTGGCTGGACCTGAGTTTACACTTTTGGAGCTAACATTAACTGATTATATTCCTAAAAGTGGTCCAGTTGGGACCGAAGTAACCCTGATAGGGAATACTTTTGGAACAGATGCAACCAAGATACAGGTGTTTTTTAATGATATTGAAGCTACAATACAGTCATTAACAGATACAGAAATTAAAGTATTGGTTCCTGAGGGTGCAACTACTGGCGATCTAGATATAATTACAGAAAATGACGGACTTGGTGTGCCTTTTACTGTTCTTCCTGAAATTGTATCAATTAGTCCTGAAAGCGGTATTAAAGAATCAGTGGTCACAATAAATGGAAGTAGTTTCGGAACCAATATTACTTCCGTGGAAGTTTTTTTTAATGGTAAACAAGCAGAAGTTCTTACTGTTGAGAACAATAAAATAACTACTACAGTACCACCAAAAGCATTCACTGGATTAATTAAGGTATTTGTCGATGGCACTGAATTAACAGGTCCAGAATTCGTTTATATAGTATCTGAAATTGGAGTTTCAACAATTGCTGGTAGCAGTATAGGATATAAAGATGGTATTGGCAGTGCAGCACAATTTAGATCGCCGCAAGGCATCGAGGTAGATGAAGTGGGTAATCTATATGTAGCAGATACTGAAAATCATATTTTACGAAAAATTACACCAAACGGAGACGTAACAACATTAGCTGGGTTTGGCGGAGAGTCAGGAGAAAAAGATGGCACAGGGGCAGAAGCAAGGTTTATGGGAGTTAATGATATAGCATTTACCGCAGCGGGTGATATGTTAGTGACAGATAGTAATACCCATAAAATAAAAAGAGTTACCACAGCTGGTGTTGTCACAACTTTTGCAGGAAGTGGTTTGAACGGTTCTGATAACGGACCAGCATTAAGTGCAACATTTCAACAAACTTCCGGAGTGGCCATAGACAGCCAAGGTAATGTATATGTCGTAGAAATCGACAAACACAATATACGCAAAATAAGTGCAAGCGGGGAGGTAAGTCTTTTTGCAGGAGGTACTCAGGCAGGTACTACTGATGGTAACGGTACCAATGCCCGATTTAACCGTCCCTTTGGAATAGCTGTAGACACTAAAGATAATTTGTATGTAACAACAGATAGTGGAACCCATTTAATACGTAAAATAACACCTAACGGAGATGTGACTACCATTGCAGGTAGCACCAAAGGTTTTGCTGATGGACAAGAATCAGTCGCACAATTCTTTTATCCAACAGGTATAGCCGTGGATAAACAAGGAGATATCTATGTAACAGATGAAAATAATAATAGAATACGTAAAATTTCATCAGAAGGTAACGTAACTACCTTAGCCGGAGATGGAACAACTGCAATTTTTAGTTCACCAGAGGGCATAGCGGTAGATGCCAATGGAGACTTATTTATAGCAGACAGAAGCAATTATAGAATTGTTAAAATAACTCAGGAATAAGATTAAATTTTTAGTGATAATAATAAAAAGGGCTTTTCCACAATTAGAAAAATTTGATAAAATGACATTAAAAGAGTCGACTAAAATCAAGTTCTATCAAAAATTATTCAAACATTAAAATGTCTTTTTTGAAAACAAAGAACCTTCAACCAAAATTGGTTGAAGGTTCTACATGTAGAGCGTACAGAAAAAATGTCGAACCAAATTGTATTTGAATTGAATAAATTTTTGCCTATAATTAAATTATAGGCTCTATCCCTTTTGGTTTTTGTTTTATATTAAAGAGGCAGCTTTGATTTGCCGTTTTTAACATCTAATGCTAATTCATTAATTGAATTTTGTTTTAAGTTTTCAATTAGAACGATCCTCGATTGGTTTGCTAGATGATGGATTGGACATGGATTGCTTGAATTACAACGCTCTAAACTCAACAAACATGAATTTATTTTTTTTTCACCATCAATAACACTGATAATGTCCATAACATTCCTTTCTTTATCTTCACTACTTAAATAAAACCCCCCCTTTGGACCACGTGTTGATGATATCAATTTTCGTTTGGCAAGTTCTTGTAATAATTTAGCAATATAAGCCTGAGGAACATTTATGGGTTCTGCAATATCTTTTACCATAATTTTATTCTCTTCGTTAGAATGTATTGCTAAAAATAAAACAGCTTTAATGGCATATTTGGATGAGTTTGAAATCATTTCATGACTAATTTATGGTTACAAATTAAAAAAGATATTTTTGTCTTAAATATGATTTAAATCATATTTTAGATTCTCTTTACACTTTATTTTTGCCTTATAAAATCAATTATACTTGAAATATAACATTAATTTATTATGAAAACAATGCTAAAATTATTCTCACTTTTATGTATCAGCTTACTTATTAGTTGTGGTGGTAAAGAAGACAAAAAAAAAGAATCCTTTTCTTATGAAAAAAAAGCAACTACAACTCAAAAAACCGCGCCAGAAATTAAGGTAACTGCATCAAAAAAAATTAACCTTACCGATAAAGGTATAGGACCTATTACATCGGTGGATTTAGGTTCTGAAATCAATCAAGCTATGGTCACACAAGGACAAGGAATATACAATAAAATGTGTACCGCATGCCATAGACCTAATAAAAAATTTATAGGTCCTGCACAAGCAGGTATTATGGAAAGAAGAACTCCTGAATGGATTATGAACATGATATTGAATCCTGAGGTAATGATTCAAAAAGATCCATTAGCTAAAGAATTATTAGCAGAATTTAACGGAGCTCCTATGGCAAATCAAAACCTCACCCAAGAGGAAGCTAGAGCAGTTTTAGAGTATTTTAGAACATTAAAATAATCAAGTTTATGAAAACTAAATTAAACATTCTATTTTCTATTTTGCTTGTTGCGTGTTTTTTTAATTGTAAAAACAATAAGAACACACAAACTGAAGAGCACTCAACAACAGTAACTAATCAAACTGCAGAAAAACAAGGACAAGCTTTTATTAAAGATGATGGTTCAAAACCCAATGTATTACAAATTGCAATGGATTCAAAAGACCATACCACTTTAGTAGCCGCTGTACAAGCTGCTGGATTGGAAAATGCTTTGGTAAACGCAGGACCATTAATGGTCTTTGCTCCTACAAACGAAGCTTTTGCAGCCCTACCGGAAGGTACAGTTGCTAATTTGTTAAAGCCAGAAAACAAAGCAAAACTAGCGCTCATTTTAAAACACCATGTGACTCCTGGTAACTATTCAAAAGAATTTTTAAAAAAATTCAAACACTTAGGACAAGCTAGTAATGAAAATGTTACCGTTGAAGTTAAAGGAGATGATGTGTATGTTGGAGGTGCTAAAATTATTGCTAGTATCTCTGCTGGGAATGGTATTGTACATGTGGTAGACAAAGTAATAATACCAAAAAACTAAACAAACTAAACAAATATATTATGAAACAAATTTTTAAACTATCAGTAGGATTTTTAATGATTGCTATGGCTTTTACGAGTTGTAATAATAGTAAATCATCCAAATCAAATAGCGCATTAAATTCTAATGCCGCGGAAAAAGTGTATGTTGCTCCAGGGGAGTATGACGAATTCTATGCATTTATCTCTGGAGGATTTAGTGGACAATTATCCGTCTATGGACTGCCTTCTGGACGTTTGTTCAAGGTTATTCCAGTATTTTCACAAGATCCAGAAAAAGCTTATGGATATAATGAAGAAACAAAACCGATGCTAAATACTTCTCATGGTTTTATTCCTTGGGATGATTCGCACCATCCTGATATCTCACAAACTGGAGGAAAATTAGATGGCAGATATGTATATATTAATGCCAACAATACGCCACGAATAGCAAAAATTGACCTAACAACCTTTGAAACAACAGAGATTATTGAAATCCCAAATAGCGCTGGAAATCATAGTTCTTCTTTTGTTACGGAAAATACTGAATACGTCGTCGCTGGAACTCGTTTTTCAGTTCCAATTCCTCAAAGAGACATGCCTATAAAAGACTATAAAGGAAACTTTAAAGGATCTTTATCATTTTTAAAGGTAAATCCGGAAAATGGTGAAATGTCAATAAAATTTCAACTATTAATGCCAGGTTTTGATTATGATTTATCACATCCTGGTCGCGGAAAATCTCATGGATGGTTCTTTTTTACTACCTATAATACGGAGGAAGCTAACTCCTTGCTAGAAGTTAATGCCTCACAAAATGATAAAGACTTCATTGCTGCCATTAATTGGAAAAAAATTGAAGAATACGTTAACAATGGTGGAGGTACAAAAATACCTTCAGAATATGCCCATAATTTATATAGTGATGAAAACCATACCGCTACATCAACAATGATGCACGAGGTTTTACAAGTAAAACCATCTGATGTTCCTGGAGCTATATTTTTATTACCTACACCTAAATCTCCACACGGTTGTGATGTAGATCCAACAGGTGAATATATTGTTGGAAATGGAAAGTTATCAGCTAACCTAACTGTTCATTCATTCACAAAAATGTTAAACGCCATTGAAAACAAAAAATTTGCTGGTGAAGCTTATGGTATTCCCATTTTAAAATTTGAAGATGTTTTAGCTGGTGTAGTAGAACAACCAGGATTAGGCCCTTTACATACTGAATTTGACGGTAAAGGTAATGCTTATACATCTTTCTTTATTTCTTCTGAAGTAGTGAAATGGAAATTAGGAACTTGGGAAGTGCTAGACAGAAAACCAACTTTCTACTCTATTGGTCACTTAATGATTCCAGGTGGAAATTCAGCAAACCCTTTTGGGAAATATTTGTTAGCTATGAACAAAATAACCAAAGACCGATATTTACCAACAGGTCCCGAAGTAACGCAATCGGCGCAATTATTTGATATTTCAGGTGATAAAATGGAGTTGTTATTAGATTTTCCAACCATTGGAGAACCTCATTATGCTGCTGGAATTCCTGCAAATTTAATAACAGCTAATTCTAAAAAACTTTATAAATTAGAAGATAATAAACATCCATATGCCGCAAAAAGTGATGCAGACACAAAAGTGACAAGAAATGGAAATGAAGTCCATATTCAAATGACCATGATACGAAGTCACTTCTCACCAGATAATATTGAAGGTGTAAAAGTTGGAGATAAAGTGTATTTCCACGTTACTAATTTAGAACAAGATTATGATGTACCTCATGGTATTGCAATGATTGGAGCAAATACTTCAGAATTATTGATTATGCCTGGACAAACCGAAACATTTGTTTGGGAGCCTAAACAAGTTGGTGTGTGGCCGTTTTATTGTACTGATTTCTGTTCTGCTTTACACCAAGAAATGCAAGGTTATGTAAGGGTCTCCCCTTCATCATCTGACATTAAATTATCTTGGTCATTAGGAGACGATTTTTAATACAGGAAAAATCTTATTAGTGTTTACTTCCCATAAAGGCGAGAGTCACATTTCGCTCTCGCCTTTCTATCAAACACTTTTTAACTAAATATTTAATTTCATGAAAAAGTCAAATATTATAATGCTTTTGGCAGCTATTTTTCCTTTAGCACTTTTTATATTCCCGTTGTGGAATATAACACTTGAAGCTCCACAATATCCAATTCCGTTAGGAATGAATATTCATATTAACGATTTTGCTGACGCCAATCCATATGATATCAAAAATATTAATTTAATGAACCACTATGTGGGCATGAAATATATTCCAGAAGCCATACCTGAGTTTAAAATATTCCCTATAGGCATTATTGTATCTACAATCATAGGTTTACTAATTGCTTTCAAAGGAAATTATAAATGGTTTTTAGGGTGGTTTGTATTAATGATTGTATTAAGCTCTGCTGGTATCTATGATTTTTATATTTGGGAACACGATTACGGTCATAACTTGGATCCGAAAGCCATCATGAAATTTACCAATCCAGATGGATCTGTTATGGGCTTTCAACCGCCTTTATTTGGCACTAAACACATCCTCAATTTTACAGCACATTCCTATCCAAGATTAGGAGCATTCTTTTTAGGACTGGGCATTGCAACATCATTATTAGCCTTTTTTATTGGAAAAAAGAGTCATAAAAAAGTTTTGAATATATAAAATAAGTCAAACGAATAAAACATTTAAATATGCAACCAGTAAAACACTATTTAATATTTGTACTACTACTGTTCTTATTAAGTTGTAATGTATCACCTCAAGCTATTAATTATGGATCTGATGGTTGTCACTTTTGCAAAATGACTATTGTTGACAAGATACATGCTGCAGAAATTGTTACAAAAAAAGGCAAGGTATATATGTTTGATTCCGCTGAATGTATGGTGAATTTTTTAAAAGAATTTGATTCCTCTGAAGTAAAGCTATATTTGTCTAATTACTTTTCAGAGCCTGAAAAATTAACGGATGCTACTAAAGCAACTTTTTTAATTAGCCAAAATATTCCTAGTCCAATGGGAGCCTTTCTTACAGCTTTTAAAAACAAAGAAGATGCAGTAAAAGTCCAATTAGAAAAAGAAGGGACATTGTACACCTGGAATGAACTTTTAAAACACTTAAACTAAGCTAAAAACAATCTAATTTCTTATTTATGAAAAGTGCATATACTCTTTCTATGTTCATTCTATGTCTTTTTTTCAATATCACAGAAGCACAAAACACGAATCAGTGCGCTAACTGTCATATGATAATTCGAGATGATTTGCATAAATCTTCTGCTATGGCAAATAACAAAACACTTCAGTTTGATGCAATTGAATGCCTCATAAATTATTTAAAAGCGCATAATGGAACTGAGTTTTCATCATTAGCAGTAACAGATTATGAATCAAAACAGTTAACTAATGCAAGAACAGCCACATATTTGAAAAGTGAGGCTATTCCAAGCCCAATGGGTGCGAATTTGTCAGCTTTTAAAAGTGAAGTAAGTGCTAAACAAACTCAGAAAGATAAAGGTGGTGAACTTTATACTTGGGAAGAGATTAGAACAAAGTTTGAAGATTCTAATGGAGAAATCACAAATCATAACCACCATAATCATTATAGGCCAGATGCTCATGCGCCTATTGGCGTTATGGGAGATCATTTGCACCCAAAAGGAGAACTTATGGTGTCCCTAAGGTATATGAATATGATTATGGAGGGGAATAAAACTGGTTCCGATAATATTGGGAATACCAGTATTTATAATAGCTATATGGTGGCTCCACAAAAAATGAATATGAACATGTATATGTTGGGTATTATGTTCTCACCATCAGAAAGGTTAACAATTATGGCTGTGCAAAACTTCATAAAAAAAGATATGGATTTAACGGCGCTCATGATGATGGACGGGATGCCTATGCTGCATGATTTTTCAACAACATCTTCAGTTTTAGGAGATTTAAAAATTGGTGCTTTATACGGGATATTTAATAATCATAAAACATCATTCCACTTAAATGGTAGTGTAAGTGTTCCTGTTGGAGATATCGAAAATTACGACGATACACCTATGATGAATGACATGAAACTTCCTTATGCCATGCAGTTGGGTAGTGGTACTTTTGATTTTACAATAGGAGGAACTTTTAAACAGAATTTTTCGAACAGCTCTTGGGGAACACAATTTTTAAGTATATTAAGAACCAGAACAAATAATGAGGGTTATCGTTTAGGAAATAGTGCTCAATTAAATATTTGGGGAGCTTACAAATTATCCAGTAACTTTAGTGTTTCTGCAAGATTTTTAGGAATTTCTGAAGGAAAAATAAAAGGAATGGATCCAGAATTAAATCCAACGATGGTTACTACGGCAAACACAAACAATTATGGAAGTGATAAAATTAAAACTTTTATTGGTTTTAATTTGGCATTTCCTCAAACTTCTAGTTTAAAAGATTTAAGATTTGGATTTGAAGCTGGTGCGCCAATTTATGAAAATTACAACGGTATTCAAATGAATGAAGACCTAACTTTAAACTTTGGAGTGAAATACAATGTACTTTAAATGAAGCGTTTTTTACAACATAGTATTCTTTTAATTATAATTTTAACAAGCCACTTATCCCTTTGTCAAGTGGTGGAAGTTTGTAATAATTGTAAAATCTCCTCTTTAAAGGACGCTATTTCTAAGGCAAGAGATTTTGATACCATTGTTGTTAAAAAAGGAACTTATAAAGAGCATAGTATTATAGTAGATAAACCTTTAACCATAATTGGTGAAAATCATCCAGTCATTGATGGTGAATTAAAAGGGGAAATTATCACTATTGTTTCAGACTATGTGATTGTTGATGGTTTACATATTATTAATGTGGGAACAAGTTATACCGAAGATTATGCCGCCATTCGGGTAAAACGAACTAAACATTTCGAAATAAAAAATTTAATCCTTGAAAAGCTTTTTTTTGGTATTTACCTTGAAAAGGCAGAAGACGGTAAGGTATATAATAATAAAGTAATTGGTCAAGCCGTTGAAGAGCATAATTCAGGCAATGCTATTCAATTATGGTACAGCAAAAAAATTGACATCCAAAATAACAATGTGCAACACGTAAGGGATGGTATTTATTTAGAATTTTCTGATGACTGTCTTATAAAAAACAACGTAAGTGCTAACAATCTACGGTATGGTTTACATTTTATGTTTTCAAATAATGATATCTATGAAGATAATGAGTTTACTAACAATGGTGCCGGCGTAGCCGTTATGTTTTCAAAAAAAATAAAAATGCTTAACAATGTGTTTAAAGAAAATTGGGGAACGGCGTCTTATGGTATGCTATTAAAAGAAATTAATGATGCAGAAATAAAAGGTAATACTTTTGAGAAAAACACAATAGGTATCAATATTGAAGGCTCTAATAGAATAAACTATATGAACAACAATTTTATTAATAATGGTTGGGCTATTAAAGTGCGGGGAGCTTGCTATTCCAATAAATTTATAGGCAATAATTTTTTGTACAACTCTTTTGATATATCGTATAACAGCAACATAAATGATAATACGTTTGACAAAAACTACTGGAGCAACTATACAGGTTATGATTTAGATAAAAATGGTATTGGAGATGTGCCATACCGCCCTGTAAAATTATTTTCCTACATTGTTAATAGAACTCCCGAAACCATTATTTTACTCAGAAGTTTATTCATAGATATTATTGATTTTTCTGAAAAAGTGTCTCCAGTTTTTACACCAGACAACCTAATGGATAATCATCCTTTAATTAAAAAGATAACATGGTAAGTATTCAAAATCTACATAAAAAATTTGGAAAAAATAACGTCTTAAGTGGTGTTAACCTTGATATTAAAGAAGGAGGTATTTTTGCAGTACTTGGCCCTAATGGTTCTGGAAAAACAACGTTGATTAAATCTGTTTTGGGTATGGTAATCCCTGACAAAGGAACTATTTCTGTTCTTGGAAAAAGCATAAAAAATAGTTCTAATTATAGAAATAAAATTGATTATTTACCTCAAATAGCAAACTTTCCTAGCAATCTTAAAGTCAAAGAACTTATAAAGATGATTAAAGACTTAAGAAGTTTTACAAACCATGATGATGACTTGATAACCCATTTCAAACTTGAACCGTTTCTTGACAAAAAGCTAGGTAATCTTTCAGGTGGTACTAAACAAAAAGTAAATCTGGTATTAACGTTTATGTTTGATAGTCCGCTCATTATTTTAGACGAACCAACATCAGGATTGGATCCTATTTCATTATTACGCTTAAAGGATTTAATTCAATCTGAAAAAGCTAAAGGAAAAACCATTTTAATTACATCGCACATTATGAGTTTTGTAGAGGAAATATCAGATGAGATTGTTTTTCTTTTAGAAGGGCAAATTTATTTCAAAGGAACCATTAACGAACTTAAAACCAAGACGGGTCAATCAGATTTTGAACACGCCATTGCATCTATATTAACAAATAATCATGCTTAAAATATTAAAATATAGTTTTTACGATTTAATGCGTAGCCGATGGAGTTACGTGTACTTCGCTTTCTATTTATTACTTAGTGTTGTGCTGTTGTTTTTAAACAGCGACCTATCAAAAGCCGTTATTACCTTAATGAATGTCATCATCGTTTTAGTGCCTTTAATTGGGACCATCTTCGGTGTCATGTATTATTATAATTCTAAAGAATTTACTGAGCTTTTATTAGCTCAACCTTTAAAACGCTCGTCTATATTTTTAGGTCAATATTTAGGTGTTGCTCTCTCTCTATCAATGAGTTTAGTGTTAGGGTTAGGACTTCCCTTTATTTTTTACGGGCTATTTAGGTCAAACGCCATATGGGATTTTTCGTTATTAATTATAACAGGGACTTTCCTTACATTTATATTTACAGCGCTCGCTTTTAACATAGCCTTATCCAATGAAAATAAAATTAAAGGCTTTGGTTTTGCTATTTTAGTTTGGCTGTTTTTAGCTATTATATATGATGGTCTTTTTTTAATGTCTCTTATCATTTTTGAAGATTATCCACTTGATAAATTATCATTAATAGGCACCATGCTAAATCCTATTGATTTATCGCGAACCCTTATTTTACTAAAATTAGATATTTCAGCATTGTTGGGTTATACAGGCGCTGTTTTTAAACAATTTTTCGGCACCAATTTTGGGTTGATTGTTTCCTTTATTATGTTAGTGCTTTGGGTTATTTTTCCTGTTTATAGAATTGTATATAAATCAAAAAGAAAGGATTTTTAATGCACTAAATAATTATTGAAGTTAATTAGTATCATTTCCAAAATTCATCATCCAATTTGTCGACAAAATCATCTTCTTGATGTATTTCTTCAATTAAATTCAATTGTTTTTCAGTAGCTATTTTTTGAATTTCTGGAAACAACACACGTTCTTCAAAACGAATATGCTGTTCCAATTCTTCTTCAATTTTACTCAATGTATTTGCATTCTTTTCGCTTTCGGAAAATAATCGTTTTAAACGCCTGTGATCAGCTAATGCTCTTCTATTAAGTTCATTTTTATCGTCTAAAAGTGTAAAAATGTGTGCTTCTTCCATATCAAAATGCGGAATTAAATGCGTTTCAAAAAACCAATTGGCATACCGCCATATACGTTCTGTATCAATATTTTTGCTAAGGCCAGTTCTAATTTTCCAAGACAACAATAATCCCTGATGGTGATCTCTGCTTAAAGGTTGCAAAGCTTTATGTCGTTTTTGCGATTTGTTCTTCATGATTTTTGTGTGTGATAATGTTAAACAGTAGCATGAAAATTCCTAAAGGCAAAAACATGCTAAATAAAAAAAGTAAAAGATAGTAGTTTGTAAGTAAGCCTTGCTTTAAATAAAACATACATCCCTGAATGATTAATGTTAATTCTGTTAAAACAAATCCTAATATAAATATGTAAACAGCCAAGTGCAACCATCTATTCATTTTTACCAAATTACTTTTCACAATAAAAGAAAATAAAAACCCTGTAACAATCCCCAACATGGTTAAATGGATAAACCCAATGACGAAATTGTGATACAGATAAATCACTTTTGAAATTTCGGGGATGAGCGATACTGATTGTAATACAATTTTCAATATAAAGCAAAAAACAGCAAAACTGTACAAATAAACAATGAGTTTTGATTGGCCTCTTAATACAACTAAAAGTAAAGGCTTGCTAAGTTTTAAGAACATGAATAATGCTATTAATTGTAGTAGAACACCAAGTCCATTGATCCACAATAATGAAATATGAGGAGCAAACCAATACACAGGCAACGCAAAAGTAAGTACTGTTGATACAACCAAAAGTTTGAAAAACAGTCTAAATTTCTTAGAGTCGTGCAATTGCAATTGGTGGAAAAACAAAGCTATAACTGCAATGATAAACCAACCGTTAAACTGAAAGTGTAAAAAGAATTGAATAGCAATCTGATAAAAAGCAGACGCTTGCCCAGCCATAGCTACCGCTGGTCCTAAACACCATACACCAATGGTTGATAACAACATAAATAAAAGAGAAGCTCTTAGTAAATAGCGTGTTACTAATGAGTTGGTTTTATGATATTTCCAAATTAGATAAGCAAAGTAATAACTGCATAAAATATGTAAGGTTGAAAATGAAATAGATACGGCGGAATAACCTTGAAAGGGAAAGCTTACCATCATACCAAGCACAGCAATTTCAGTAAGCCAAAACAATGTATTGAAAACAGGGTTTTTAACTGGAACAAAATAATGGACTATTAAGGTATACAACATTAGATACACCCAACCTAACATGGCAACATGTGAATGAGCGTGGGTTAAAAAGCGATAATTAATAGGAAGCGGATCAATAAATGAATAGCGAAGAGCTAGACCTAATGAGGCAGCAACAAAAAAATTAAGCAAACATACAACTACAAGTTTTTTAGGCATTGTTATTTTTTTATAATAAAATGAGTAACCCTAAAAATAAAAATTCCAAAATGTCTTTAGGGGCAACATTCTGGAATTTTTTCATCTAAAAACATGGATTGTTATTAACTAAGCCGTTTTTCCAATTTTATAGCCTCAGGGAATAAAATATTGTTTTCCAAATGAATGTGCAAATGCAAATCTTTTTCAAATTCGTCCAACATTGCAAACGTTACCTGATACGTATTGCATCCATCTGCAGGTGGATTATAATTATTGGTGAGTTCGGCAATTTTTCTAAAACGCTCGCCTTCAGTATCATGTTCCTGCATCATCATGGCAATAGGACTTTCAACAGTTCCAAATTGTGGCGATTGAATGGCTTCATTATCTAATTTTGCTTTTACCATTCGTTTTACAAAAGGAAACAGAACAAGCTCTTCCTTTTTCATATGTGATGTTAATGCATTGGCACAAGCTGTAAACTCTTCATTTATTTTAAATAACTCCGGATGTCTTTCTCCATGAACACTGCAAAGTTTATTTAAAAACTGAAGTAATACAGGGATTTTTTCTTCTACATAGCGGTGATGTTTTTTCTCAATATAATCTGCCAATAAATCTAGTGGCCAAGATTTGTAATCAATGGATTGACCTGTTTTTGAATTTAAAACCGCATTAAGTTTGTCTAAAACTTCTGTGGTTTCTATCCCTTTCTTCTTGCAAACATCACCTAAAGTTCTATCCCCTTTGCAGCAAAAGTCTATACCATAATTACTAAATACGGCTGCAGTTCTAAAATCATCTGCTACAAATTGACCGATTTGTTTTTCTGAATCTTTATATAATACTTCCATAACTTTGTTTATTTCGGATAATTTTATCCTATTTATAATTAAAAAATTTTTACACTTTAAAAAATGAATTTCCAGCCTTTATGCTCAAAGCTAATTCTTGAAGGCTAGTATGCTCCAACATGTATTTCAATTCGTCGCGAATAGTTTTAAACTTATCATGAACAGGACAAGGATGATTTTCATTACAAGTTTCTAAACCAAGACCACAACCAATGTAAATTTTATCACCATCAATAGCTTTTACTATTTGAGATAATTTAATACTATCAATCCTGATTTTATCAATTTCAAATCCTCCATATGCTCCTTTTACTGAAGAAACTATTTTATGTCGAACTAATTCCTGCAATATTTTAGCCGTAAAAGCCTGTGGGGAATCAATCTCTTCAGAAATTTCTTTTGGACTCACCAGCTTACCTTCTTTGGAATTGATTGCTATAAAAATTGCAGCTTTAATACCATATTCACACGCTTTTGAAAACATATTGGGTTATAATTTTATACAAATATATGAAGTTTTTTTCAATTAGGACTTATTTGTCTTAATTAAAAAATATAATTCTGTTTCCACTTGGTTTGATGGTATGCAGCAAGCGTACTAATTGCCATTCTGAATTTAATGTATTTTAAATCAAAACACTTAGGTTCCTAAAAGGTGATTGAATCACACCACCCTATTTCCAATAAAAAAACAAATTTTAATTCGGATATATTTGTCCTATTTAAAATTAAGACTTAAGTTTGTACTCTAATAATAATTGTATTCACACAAAAAGTACATTAATAAATTAAGAACAAACAAATTGCCTTATAAAGTACATATAATAACAAACAATAATAAATGTGTTGAAATTCCTTTCAATCGCTATGAATACCCAAATTTAATGGAGCTTATTGTAGATACGTATTATGAAGATATTGGAGAATGCTTAGGTCGTGGATTATGCGGTACGTGCCATGTAAAACTTATTGAAGGCTCGCTAAATGACATAATAACTGTCACCGAAAAAGAAACCCTTAATCAAGTTAATTATTTTGACGAAACGAGTCGTTTATCCTGTCAAATCATATTAGATGAAAAAATTAACAATCTCACTTTTAAAATAATTACAGACAACAAATAAAACTATAATATTATGAACACAGCATCATTACTAAATAATATTACCTACCAAGAAAACAAACCATCTGTCACGGTCTTGCTACAAACAAAAACCTCCAAAGAAGTTAGAATCGTTATGAAAAAAGGACAAGCTATGAAAGAACACAAAGCCCCTTTTCCAATCATAATAGAACTTTTTGATGGTACTGTAGATTTTGGTGTTAACGGTAAGAGCCAGATCCTTAAAAAAGGTGATTTAATTGCTTTAGATGAAAACATACCACACGATTTAACTTGCATATCAGATTGTATCGTTCGATTATCGGTTTCTAAATATGACAGTATTGAACGTATTAACGCAACATTATAACCCCAAAAATTTAAAATTAATCACAATGAAAAAAACATGGATTGCATTTATTAGTGTCATTGTATTATCCTTCATCACACTAATTTGGATTGGAAGCGAGGTTTACCAAACACAACCTCCTATACCAGATACCGTTATTGTTAAAGAAACCCAAGAAGTTCTTTACACCAAAGAAGACATTCAAACAGGACAAAACGTTTGGGAATCTATTGGAGGTATGGAAGTAGGCTCTATTTGGGGACATGGTAGTTATGTAGCCCCTGATTGGACTGCCGATTGGATACATAAAGAAGCTGTATTTATGCTCAATGCATGGGCAAAAAAAGATTTTAATTCTAAATATGAAGATTTAGATGTTGAAAATAAAGCTGCTCTAAAAGCCCGTTTAATTAAAGATATTAAAACTAACACCTATAATAAAGCAGACAAATCGATAACCATATCGGAAAGTCAATTAGCTGCCATTAAAGATAATATTAAACATTACACAACTATTTTTTCTGAAGGAAAAGAAGTTTACGCGATTCCTAAAGGTGCTTTAACGGATGCTAAAAAATTAGAACAACTCAATGCTTTTTTGTTCTGGACATCTTGGGCTGCCAGTACCAACAGACTTGGTAAAGATTATACCTACACATCAAACTGGCCACACGAACCTCTAATTGACAATACAATTACCAAGGGCTCGTTAATATGGTCTGGTCTATCCATTGTATTACTTTTACTATTTATTGGTATTCTTACGTATTATTATCTATTAAACCATGAAAAAGGCGATTTGGTTACAAAACCGGATACCGATCCCCTTAAAGACCTCAAATTATATCGCTCTCAAAAAGCCCTGTTAAAATATTTTATAGTTATCTCTTTACTTATTGCCTTACAGGTTGTTTTAGGAGTTATCACCGTACATTATACCGTTGAAGGGCAATCCTTTTTTGGTTTCAATTTGTCAAGTATTCTCCCCTATTCCGTAACTAGAACATGGCATACACAACTTGCTATATTTTGGATTGCTACTATATGGCTAAGTACTGGACTCTTTTTAGCTCCTATGATTTCGGGCAAAGAAATGAAATACCAAGTTTTTGGTATCAATTTCTTATTCATTGCCTTAATAATTATAGTTTTTGGTTCCATGTTTGGTGAATGGCTGGGCATACACCAATTTTTAGATTTAACAACTAATTTCCTTTTTGGTCACCAAGGTTACGAATACATGGATCTAGGTCGGTTTTGGCAAATATTTCTGGGTATAGGCTTAGTGCTTTGGGTTATTATGGTAAGCCGTCATCTAATTTATGGTATTCGTAAAAATGACGAATCTAAACACTTACTTATTATATTATTAATATCAGTATTAGCCATTGGCATGTTCTTTTTCTCTGGACTTATGTACGGTGAAAATAGTAGCCTACCTGTTATTAATTATTGGAGATGGTGGTTAGTACACTTATGGGTAGAAGGATTTTTTGAAGTATTTGCAACCGTAGTTATTGCATTTATATTTTCAAGAATGAAAATCATATCTACAAAAACTGCCGGACGTGTATCTGTTGCCTCAGCTTCTATATTTTTAGCTGGTGGTATTATTGGCACCCTGCACCATTTGTATTATTCAGGAACACCTATTCAGGCTATAGCTTTAGGAGCCACTTTTAGTGCTTTAGAAGTCGTACCACTTACACTTATGGGATTTGAAATTAGAGAAAACTGGAATCTTTTAAAAAGCAAACAATGGATGCAAAAATACAAATGGCCTATATTTTTCTTTATAGCGGTTGCTTTTTGGAATTTTATAGGCGCTGGTGTTTTTGGTTTCTTAATTAACCCACCTATTGCTTTGTATTTCATACAAGGCTTAAATACTACTGCGGTACATGCTCATGCGGCTTTATTTGGGGTGTACGGTATGTTAGGTATGGGATTTATTTTAATCTGTTTACGTTTCTATTCTGATAGAACCTGGGTAAGCACAAAATTAAAAAGAGCTTTTTGGCTACTTAATATTGGTTTAATTGCCATGATAATTTTAAGCTTACTTCCCGTAGGTATTATTCAAGCTTATACATCTATAACTAAAGGGTATTCTTTTGCTAGGGATTCCGAATTACTCTACTCTCCTACTGTACAAATACTTAAATGGTTACGTATAGTTGGCGATATTATATTCTCAGTTGGTATTTTTTACTTCTGTTGGTTTACAATTGATGAAACGTTATATAATCTCAAAAGAAAAGACAAGAAATAAAAACAATAACAAATCAAAGTTGGCCTTTTCTTGTTGTTTATGGAATTTGTATGGACCATAAACCCAAAATAATAATCATATTAACGTTTACTCTGTTTTTGATAAAATAATATACATTTTAATTTCCTTTCAATACGCTCTGTAGAAGGCAACAGGAGTTTATTGAAAGGAAATTCTTTTTTGGGTTCTGTGGCCTTTATAATAACTTCTTACATTAAAGTTTTTAATTCATTCCAATCATGAATACAAAAGGCCCTTCTTCTTCAAAATCTATAATCCTTCAAGAAGTATATTTTAGGGTTAACTTTGCACAAATTAAAGGTATCTTTAAGAACATATATATCAATAACTTAATAACCCAAAGGTCCGAACCTTGTTTTAAAAGACCTCTATTTACTGCATTTCCGAGTTATCAAAATATTTAATTCAAATAATAGTGAAACATTATTATAAATTTATTTTATCTTACTTTGCAAGCTTCATACAAGTTTAAACTATAAACTGTTAGACATAAGAATAATTATAGTACAAATGTTGGTTTATGTTGTTTAGTACAATGTTTCCATTTGATAGCTATAATTCAATATTATGTAAAATATCCCAGATACTTACATTTTCATTAAAATAATTGGAACTTGGGTCATTAAACTAATAAGCGGTTTGCTTCGCAGCGTTTATAAAACATTTGTATCTATAATTAGCCGTTATGTAAAATAGCCGCTGCCAAACGCTCGATTGCTTTATAAAATAAATTGCTCTGGCAATTTATTTTACACACAATTATCCATCGCTTGCCAACGCCAAAATAAAAGCTAACCTTTTTGCTCTTATTAAAAATCGCGTATTCAATAAAATGTACGTTATAAAAAATTTCACAACATTCTCGTAAGCTTGCCACAAGAGTATAAAATTTAAGAAAAATAAATTTCCATACACTTGTTATATGCAGAACTTCAATTAATCCTTTTTTTCGTTTTCATTATCTTTTGTCTTGAAACAAAAGAAACAAAAATTCAAGGCTCCATATAATTTTGGAAACAATTAACGGCTCATTCGCTATATTTTAGAAAACCTTTTTACTATTAACATTGCTTTGAAATCCCTTTTATAATTGAAAATCTTAAGAAACTTTATTACTAGACCCCTAAAATATGCACGCTCATTTCTCCTATTGTTTTAACCAAAATTTTATGAGGCCAAGTTTAACATCGAGATTCTATTTTACATAATGTTATTGCATCCAAAGACAACATAATAATCCATTTGTCCCAATTCGGAAATTATGTTCATACAATTCAGTCTCTAAATGTTCTTCTATTCCAAAATCATCAGGAAACCATTCCAAAGCTTCGACCAAAACAGGGGCTTCTTCTAAACCTTGACCATTAAAAAAATCTCCTGCCACAGAACCATCAGGAGCTTTACTTCCAATTTTTAAAAATTTAAGAGGAAAATCTGTAGATTCAGTCTTCCATTTTACTATTCCATTTTCCATATATATAATAGAAACTGAAAAGTCTCCTAAATCTTTATACTTTAATAACGTAGCAGTTTGAGAAGTTCCAAAAAAATCAGCTGTTTCTCGAATTAAATCTAAACTCATTTTTTCTCCTATAACCCTTGATTTAAATAATTCACTCGGCATTAATAATTCAGATGCAAATTGGTTAGCCTCAATTTCGTGCTTCCCATTTGCAAACCAATCATATAGTGTTTTATCAGTATCTGAAAAAAGTTCAGAAATATCTTTGTGCAATATTAAATGTCCTATTTCGTGAGAAAGAACAAATTTTTTCTTTGGTTCAAACTCTATTTTTGAGCTAACTGTAATTATTGCTTCATTACCTCTCATAACAATCCTACCTTCAGAACCTTCAATTATGGATTCTTCTACAAAAGCATTAGAAGCAAAAGCTATTTCATTTAACGTTAAATCTCCTGGTTTTGACCATCCTAAATTATTTAATAATTTATTTGCTTCAATTTGTGGTTTATTTAGTGCCATCCTTGTCTTCTAATTTATCCTTTAAAGAAGAAATAAAAATTAAAAAATCCTGATCATCATTAATAGCATCAATATCTTTTTCTGTGAGTTCATCAAATTTTCTAAATAATTTAACCATCTCAGTTCTCTCCTTTGGAGCAAATAGTTCTTGTAATTTATCTAGACCTAATTCTTTTAAAGCAAAAAATTGTTCTTTTAAAGCTAAATACTTTTTCTTTTTTAAAATTGCTTTTGCTTTAGTTCGATGAAGCATTACATTTTTTAAGTGTAATGAAACAAAAGGGTTTTCTTCTTGGAGTTCCTCAACAAAATCGGCAGGTTCCTTATGATAATTCATTTCCATAAGTAAACCATAAAAATTTTTTAATGCTTTTAATTCGTTATTGGTTTCCATTTTCTTTTAATTCTTTTCTTAAATGTCTCAAAAATTTCTCTTTAATTTTATCCAATTGCTTTGGAGTTTTAGCAATAAGTTCTGCAATGTCACTTCTAGTATAACCTTCTTTTACACAATCCCAAAACATAATAAAATCTTCGTCTTCACTCTCTGAAACAAATTGATCAATTCTATTATATTCCTCCTCTACTTTTAATAATTCTTCTTCACTAATTTCTTTTTCACTTTCTAGGTCATAGAATGTACTCTCAATGTCTTGAATTTCTATAGAATTTGTGAATTCATACTTACATTCCTCTACTCTTTCTTCATTTTTTAATTTTGCATTACGATAAGCTTTAACCACTGTTGATATTCTGCTATCAATAATTCTAATTAACTGTTGAGGTAAATCAAATTCATTTTTCCATTCCCAAGAACCATTTAATATACTCATATAAGCATAATTGAAATAGTATTCTTTAGCAGGTACTTCAAGATTTTCAACTGTATGAGCACCAAATACTGTTTTATTCCATAATCTATAGTCTAAATGTTTTTCAGCTTTTCTTAAAGCAATTTCCCACTCAACTTTGCTTATTTCTTCTAGCTTAAGCGAATTGCTTTCAAAAAAAGGACCAACATCTTCTATAGTCATATTTATTGCAAATTATTTTTTTACCCCATTTTGGGGAACTTTTATTTTCTAAAGTTAATAGTCTTATGTAGATAGTAAATGGTTAACAATTTACATAAATAATTATAATGTACAAGTATGAAAGGAGGTGTAAAATATGGCAAAAGATTCAGAAGGTAGAAAATACAACAGAATTCCTGGTTATACTAAAAATGTTGGAGGTAAAATAATAAAAGTTAAGCCTCACGTAAGAAGTAACAGAAGTGATAGTAAAGGTAAATAATAATCTTAAAATCATATCAAAATCTGTCTATAGATTAATTTCTATAGATGGATTTTAAAATAAATTATTTATAAATTTTAAACAACACAACAAATGGTAAAATTAGAAACATTTAATGAACATTTTGGTATTAAAAGCAATACCACAGAACATCTAAACATTTTAATGGAAAATGATTTAGAAGCATTTATTGACCCATATCATATTGCAAATAATATGAGCAGTATGATAGCAAAAAGGTTATACTTAAGAAGTAAATCATTTTTAGAAACACTAAATAGAACCTATGTTATTCCTAATGATAGAAATAATGGTTTAAAATTCTTGTCTTATTTGGGTGAAGCTAATGAATATCATTTAGGATATTCACACAATAATAAGGGCAAAGGTATTGGTTCTACAAAAGCAGAAATAGTATTTGATTCTCTAAGAGCAAATAAATTAGTGAAAGCTGGTTTAACAATAACAAATGAAGCACACAATGTATTATTATTAGTTAAAGGTATTGGACAAGATAATATGTCAGATACATTAGCAAATGTATGTAGAGATATATTAGCTGAATTTACATTGCAACAATGTATAAAGTATAGTATTCAGGTTGCGGATACAAAAATTGAATATTATGATCACTTAACTAAAAAATGGAGTACTAAAAAAGTAAAACTTCCTTATTATAAAGGCAAGCACATAATTTTAGTGCCTCAATTTTTGACTAGTGGCCAAAGAATATATACTAATCATTATAATTGGTTTGTATCTAGCAATTATATCTCAAAAGATATTTTGGATGGAAAGATTAAAACTAACAACGATAGTTTTATTAATGAGTTAAAAGATGGCACAAAGAAAGCAATAATTAAGAATATTAATAGCCATTTTAGAAAGCCAAAACATGAATTAATTAAATATGTGAAAAGCTATAGTGGTTCACTTATTGATTTTCAGGATTATGTAAAATCTCATTATCCATCAATAGATATAGATAAATTAATTCAATTATATGGTAAAGTGTCATAGGTAGGAAACTCTTTAAGAAAAGGGTTTCCTCCTTTTCTTAATTTAATACCAACCAGATAATTGTAAATAACATCGATGTCCAATCGCAATATCTTCTGGTTTCCACCATTTTGCTAATGAAACTCTTATCAAGGTGCCGGCTGGAATTACTGAAATCCTATCTGGAAAGCCTACGTAACTAAATTTACGACTTTTCCATATTCGTTTTCTTTTATAAACAAAGTAGCGATTATCTTCTAAAATTAAATCACGATCACTAATCCAAAAACCTACACTATTTTGAGGTAAATTATTTGGGTTATCCAAAAAACCACTTCCATTACCTGTCCACTTGAGTAATCCATCAAATAAAATTTCAGGTTTACCTTCCCAAACATTTAGATTTTTAACAACAAATGCTCTAACGTCAGCTAAAGTTCTAATAAATTTTTTATTAATTACATATACGTCTTCAACATGAGGTGCAACATCAGGATGTGAAGCAAAATCTATTTCCCAAATTTGACCTATTTCTAATTCTGTGTCACCAGGTTGATAAGTGTTCTTACCATTTAATAATCTTACAAATTGTAATGTTTCTAAAACTATTCCTCCAACACATGCTGAATTTCCTACGTGAGTTTTTGATGTTATTAGTACTTCCAATATTTAAATATTTTTGACATTGAACCCAAACTCACTGTTTAATTTTTCTGCGACTAATGACCTATGACAAGCTTTATATGATTCTTCAACACAAAACAATACAATATTATTTGCGTTGGCTTTTTTTAGTTCTTCCAAAAATTCAACAAAGTTAAAATGATTAACTACCTGATTTTTATACTCTTTAATAAATACTTGTCCTAAAGTTTTTCTATCTCTTTTTAATTCATGATTGTTTAAATCGGCTAACTTTTGTAACTCTCTAATTTCTTTGTTTGGTGCTAAACCTAGAAAATGAAAATACTTAATTCCTGAATCTTGTAATTTACTTTGAAGTTTATTACTATTAACAAAAGAATATTTAGAACCTCTAACACCACGTCTTTGACGAATATCACAAAACACGTCTATTTTATTTGTAATTAATTTATCGAAGAATTCTTTTTCGTTAGAGTTATAAACTCCAATTGTATAAAAGTTCATAAATTTTAGATGTATGTTTTTCTAGAAGTCAAGCCTTCTTCTCCAAATAAATTATCAAGGCCTTTACCTTTTGTAAGCTCATCTATCACTGTTTTTTGATCTTTTATTTTATTTGATACAATATGATTTAGTGAAATATTATGTTCTAATAATTCCTGACCAATTAATTTACTTCTATGACACTCTGAAGGGTTTGACTCGCTACACATTAAAGCAATTTTCATGTTCTCGTTGTTCGCTTCAACTAAAACTTTTATAGCGTCTTGAAAAAAAGGCATTTCTCTTATTTTAGAATAATCTACTTTACCATTTGTATAACAGGTCGGATCTTTTGGTAGCCCACCTAATTGTTCACCTGCAAAAACATAAGTAATCATATGCTTTTTCAAATCTTCTTCAAGTAAAGGTCTATTAAATTGAGGATTGAATTTAGACATTGGTGAAGTCCTAACATCTAATAAAAATTCAATATCAAATTGTTTTAATTCATCAATAAATGAATCAATACTTTTATTTCCATGCCCAATTGAAAAAATTACATCTGCCATATCTCAAAGTTAAGCTATAAAATTTATATAACAAAGCCCATTCCACACACATTACGCTTCCCTCCTACGTCGTCGCATAAAAAGTGTTCCTTTAACATTGTAGAAGAAACTTTTTAGAATAAATTTTTTCAAAAACTGTAATAACAACTTTCGCTTTTAACCAAAGCTCAAGTTACATAACGCGGTACATTATAGTACAAATTATTAGGCCTCTGAAATCAATTATAGTTAGTTATGTTTTTTGAAAAAACAACGCACTTAAAAATGTAGCGAAGCCTTCATAATAAAATATTTCATTGAATAACTTGGAAAAAACAAGCAATAAAATAAAAATTAGAACATATAAATTCCAATTAATACGTTTTCAAAACCTTTTAATTTGTTTTAAATAGCTTTAAAAACATTTAAATTTTTATTTTATTGGATTAAAAACAATTCAAGTTGCTATAAATCGTTGATTTCTTTCTCAATTAACTTGTATTTATCCTTTATCTCTTCTCCCATATAAAAATCAAGTAAATATTTTTATTTAAAACCCTCTGGATATGTAAGAAAATTAAGTATATTTATCATGATAAATATAATGTTGATAAACGCAATTGCGTTTATCCATATGTTAGCTGTAATGGCGAAAAAACATCTTGCTAATCAACAAACTACAGTCATTTATCCGATTTGGCTGATACAAAGATAGTTTTGGCTACAAAACTATCACTTATCTATTTAACCTTTGTACTTCACTTTTAAAAATTGGAAAATGAAAAAAATATTAATTACTGGAGCAACTGGAGAATTAGGGAGTACAGTTATTAAAACATTTCTAAAAACTGGGACAGCTGAAAATATTTCGGTGCTTACAAGAAAAGAAGAAAGCAAAATTGAATTTGAAAAAAGAGGATTAAACGCGTTTATCGGGCAATATAGCGATGTGCAATCACTTGAAAAAGCGATGGAGAATGTAGATACCGTTTTACTAATTTCTTCGGGAGACCAAGGCGATAGAATGCAAGAACATAGAAACGTTATTGATACTGCAAAAAAGAAAGGTGTTCAGAACATTGCTTATACAAGTCGTTCTTTAAAAGACAAAAACACGTTAGTAAATAAACTAATGATAGAACATTTCCTGACTGAAGACTATGTTAAACAAAGCGGATTGAAATATATCATTTTCAGAAATGCTTTGTATATGGATGTATTACCACTTTTTGTTGGCAAAAACGTATTGGAGAGAGGTATATTACAACCTGCTGGAAATGGAAAAGTTGCCTATGTTTTAAAAGCTGAACAAGCCGAGGCAATCGCTAATGTTTTAATGAACGAAAGTTTCAAAAACCAAACATTAAATTTTACGGGTTCTAATGCATATTCTTTTTATGATGTTGCAACTGCACTGACTGAACTTTCGGGCAAACAGGTAAATTACAAACCTATTGAAGTTGAGCCATTCAAAAAAATAATGTTAGAAAACGGAGTTCCTGAATCAATGGTCAAAAAGATAGTTGGTTTTAATCTTGATATTAAAAACGGACAAGAGGAAATGGTTACAAATGAATTGCAACAATATCTCGGACGTAAACCAAAAAACCTAAAAGAGGGCTTAAAAATATTATTCAATTTATAAAACAAACAAAATGAAAAACGAAATAAAAATTGCTTTAGTAACAGGTGGAAGTCGTGGATTAGGAAAAAATATGGCTTTAGAATTGGCAAAAAAAGGAATTCATATAATTCTAACATATAACAACAACGAAGATAAAGCTAAAGAGGTTATCAAAGAAATTGAGCGTTTAGGACAACAAGCTATTGCGGTTCAATTAAATGTTACTGAATTCAATAATTTTGAAGAGTTCTTTGCGATTGTTAAAAAGTCAATTAAATCCAAATTCGGAGTTGAAAAAATCGATTACCTCATTAATAATGCAGGAATTGGATTAAACGTACCTTTTGCTAAAACTACGGAAGAACAATTGGATACAATTTATAATATTCAATTTAAAGGCACCTATTTATTAACTCAAAGAGCATTGAACATTCTAAATGATGGTGGTGGAATTGTCAATGTGTCAACAGGACTTACACGTTTTGCATTAAACGGATTTTCAGCGTATGCAGCTATGAAAAGTGCTATTGAAACCTTAACAAAGTATCAAGCAAAAGAATTAGGCGAAAGAAAAATTCGCTCAAACGTCATTGCACCAGGAGCTATTGAAACTGATTTTGGTGGTGGAGTAGTTAGAGATAATGAAAAAATGAATAGCTTTATAGCCACTAACACAGCTTTGGGTCGTGTTGGGTTACCAGATGATATTGGAGGTGTTGTTGCCTTTTTATGTTCCGATGATGCAAAATGGATAAACGCACAACGCATTGAAGTGTCTGGTGGACAAATGATTTAAAAAAACTTATGTCTATACTTCACATAAAAAATATAACCGAATATCATAGATTAATGCAGTTACCAAAACCACAACATCCATTGGTTAGCGTAATTAATTTTGCCGATATTAAAAGAAAAGAAAATTTGACGGTTTCAAGTTTTACACACGGTTTTTATTCGATTGCCTTGAAACAGGTATTTAATGGTAAAATGAAATATGGACAACAGGAATATGACTTTGACGAAGGCGTATTAGCTTTCATCGCACCAAATCAAGTAATGCGTATTGAGGTAGAAGATGAACAAAAACTAAATCATTCGGGATGGTTGCTTATTTTTCATCCCGATTTTTTATGGCATACATCTTTGGCTCAAAAAATTGAGAAATATGACTTTTTTGGTTACGAACTAACCGAAGCACTACATCTTTCGGATAAGGAACAAAATACGTTAACCGATTTGATGCAAAATATTAATCAAGAATACAATTCAAATATTGATAAATTCAGTCAAGATGTTATCATTTCACAATTGGAATTATTACTCACTTATTCAGAGCGGTTTTACCAACGTCAATTTATTACTCGTAAAAAAACTAACCATAGAATACTTGAGCAATTCGAAACACTTTTAAATAATTATTTTAAAAACAAAGACTTACAGGAAAATGGATTACCAACAGTTAATTATCTCTCTAGTTCATTAAACTTATCACCCAATTATTTAAGCAGATTATTAAAAACACTATCGGGTAAAAGTACTCAAGAATTTATTCACGAAAAATTGATGCAATTAGCAAAAGAGAAACTTTCAACTACAGAGTTATCAGTAAATGAAATTGCTTACAGCTTAGGATTTGAACACCCACAATCATTCGGGAAATTATTCAAGAAAAAAACGGAATTGACACCTTTAGAATTTCGGAAATTATATAATTAATTAACATTACAGAAACCACTACAGCTAACATTTTGTATAAGTAATGGCAGGTGATGTAGTAAATATTAAAGTTTGTAGCCCGCTCAAACAGCGTAGCGGTTTGACAGGTAACTACCACGCAATCTGCCACTACTCATACAATTTACCGTTAGGTCACAATCAGCTGAAGCTGACTTGTGTTGCTACGTGCTTTGCACTCCCTCCCCACAAATAAAATGTGCTTCAACAACTTGATAAAAGCCATTTGATTCTGTTTTTGTACTCTCAATCTAATAAATTTACAACCATCGATAGCTTCACGATAGGTCTCTACAACTCTAAGATTTCCTTCATAAAAAAATTCAATTACATTCTGTTTTCCAATTGCTTCAATAATTAATTGATCCATATTATATTATTTAAGTATTTAGTTAATAATATAGGTTTTATAATTTAGCATTATAAATGAAAATACAAGACATAAACCTAAATTGCGGAAAACCGCAAAGCCATAAAATAATTATTAGGAGAGTTTAAATATATAAAATTTTAGTAAGAAAAAACTTAACTAAAATTTCAGAAGAAGAGATTAGTGAGAGAATAATTAAAATTAATTTTTTTCATCATTCTTTTTTTGCATCACATAAGCTGAAAAACCAATAATTAAAAGGAAACTTATAATTAAACCATATTTTAAATAAGTGTTTTCTTTGTTCAATTCTTTGACATTGGATAGTTCAACCATATCAATATCTTTGGGAGTAAGCATTTGAATATTTTCTAAATCTATATCAACCATTATTTACAATTTTATAGTGATTCTCATCAACTTTAAAGTAATAGAAATGATAAATTGAATAACAGTATTTATTAATTTTTTCATCTTTAAATAGGTGTGTAAAAACAGAAAAGTTTAATCCAGCTCCTCTTAAAAACTCTTTATGAACAATTTTAAATGGTTCATCACCAACAATCGAACTAAATACATCAAAGTTCTTCAACAATGGTTTATTAATTGAAGCTAATAGCCTTCGCTTATCATTATTCTTTTTATTATTATAATCTGTTCTACATTTATCATTATCAAAAACTTGGTTTGATCTTTTTGGAACAAACTCTTTTCCGCAATGGGGACAAATACGCTTATTAACTACAGTTTCCATATAGACTAAATTTAAATTATATTTACAAATATAGTATTTTTTATTATTAATTATTTACATTTGTGTAAATTTAATAATTATGACCGATGAATATTATATAAAATTTGGCGAATCTTTCTACGAAAAATATATTCTTCCAAAAGAATTAGGAGTAAGTTCCAGACAGGTTTCCTATTGGAGAAAAAATAAAGTGATTCCTTATTTTTTCCAAATTGATCAAAAGCATGGACGGATGAATATTCCTGAAGCAATCTGGCTCATGATTGTTAAAGATCTTACAGATATGGGGTTAAGTACTGAAAAATTAAAGTTACTAACATATAAAGTATGGGAGGTACCAAAAGAAAATAAATATGCAGACCAAGTTATTTTAAAAAATATTAATTCAGCGAAGTCTGGTCTTTCAGAAATGGCTAAATCAATACTCTCCAATCAACTCCAAGATGAAAAGGTCATGGACACACTTAGAGATGAGATAAATCATTTTACCGATATGCTCAAGTCATGTATTAATAATATTGGGCAACCACATTTTATCTTGTACAGCCCACTTACTAATGAACATATATTTCTATCAAACAACAATGAGCAATTTTTAAAGCTTGGCAGCTTAACATTTAAATATCCAATAATTTCAATTCCTATATTGGATAAATTATCAAAAATTATAAGTATTGATCTTAAAATAAAAGATAAGAATTTAGCATATCTCAGCAATTTAGAAAATCAAATTAGGGAAATAGTCTTATTTAAAAGGCCAAAAACAGTTGAAATAGCTTTTGACCATGGCCATATAAAGACTAGAAAAATTACTGAAAGCCATGTAAAAGAAGAGGAGTTGGCAGATTTCTTTTTAAGAAATAAAATCCCAAAGGGTTCCAAACTATTAATTGACCCGAGAAGTCAAGATAATTACAAACTAACATTAATCACCAAATAACATGAAAACTTTTGTACAACACATTCAGTTCCTGAACATACAGCCTGATTTAATCCTATCTCGCTATGGGCCGAAAATCAAATCAGGAACTTCAAGAAACACAATTATTAAGTAAATCAGAGATATTGGAATGTTTGACAGATTCACATCAAGTTTTACAAAAAAATCAAGATGATGAATTTGCTTTGAGCTTATATCAATTTACGAAACTGATTTATGATAACATCAAATAGTTAAAAGATGAAAAGAAAAGAATACACCATTTTAGATTTCTACGGAGCCATCGTGTGGTCTTATACCAGAGTTTCTTCTAAAGAGCAATTCATGAATAATGGCAGCATTAGGTCTCAAGTGAAACGCATTAAAGAATTTACCGAAAAACACCATCTGATCATATCTGAAGAGTTTGATGCTGAGTATGAAAGTTCCAAGAGAATAAACACCCAGAAAACATTAAACGAACTTATCAATGCCATCAAGAAAACTCCAGCTAGCAAACGTCCAAAAATTATTTTAATCTGGTCTCCAAGCAGATTTGGAAGAGCGGGTTCTGAACACATAGAACTTTTTGTAAGTTTAAGACGAAAATACAATGTGTTTCTCTATTCCGTTAGTACGGGTGATAACACGTTTACAGAACGTAATGAAAATGAATTTTCCACACAATTACTTCAAGCTCAAAAAGAAAATTTTAGTCGTCAGGATGTTATTATTCCTGGTATGAAAGACGCCATAGAAAAAGGTACGTTTTTAGGGCGAGCTCCAAGAGGTTATAATCATTTTGGACCTAGAGTAACAGATCCACTTAAAGTTCAGGCAAAACAGGAAATTAAGCTTAATTCTGAAGGCCTTTTATTAAAAGAAGCATTTAGGTTGAAGCTTTATAAAAACTACACGGACAAGGAAATCTTGGACTGGCTTCTTTTAGAGGGTCTTAATATACCTAAACAAAGCCTTAACGCTATGTGGAGTAAACTATTTTATACGGGTTACTTTACAAATAGCCTGGTTCCAGGAGTTGAAATAAAAGGTCATTGGGAGCCAATTATCACTAAGAAAGAATATAAACTATTACAAACTAAGATGTCCAATTCCAATCAAATTGGTATTCCCAAGATTAACGGTAAGACAAGCACGCCCTTGGTTCCAAAATTTCTTATTTGCGACGATTGTGATAATACCATGACTTCTTACTTTAATAAAAGAAAAGAAATCTATTATTATAAGTGCGGTAAATGCAACAAAACTGCAAATGCAAATACCAGATCCAAATCTCTTAATGATGGACTGAACCAACAATTTATAAAAGCTATAGATTCATTTAAGTTCTCAAAACCTTTTCACAATCTCTTTTCGAAGCAATTGGAAAAAATAATTGATACTGAAATGTCAAACTTGAGTGAAAAGAAACGGATCTTAAAAACTGAAATAACGGAGTTACAGAAGAATTATGATGATATGGAATATCGATTTGCATTAGGCAAAATATCAGACGATATTTTTGAAAAACATGGATTGAAATTAAAAATTAAAATTGATGAAAAAACTAAACAACTTTTAAACTTGCCCTCAAAAAAGTCGAACCACCAAAAGTTATTGAAAATATTTCTTAAAATCGCTGAAAACCCCAGTGAATTCTATAAATCCCTAAACTATAACGATAAAAGGGTATTCCAAAATATCGTATTTCCTGAAGGTTTTAAATTTTCTTTAAAAAACAAGGAATGTCGAACCAGTAAAGTCAATATGATTTTTGATTTAACAAACTCATTTAAAGCCAATTATATCAGTAAAAAAGAAAAGACTCAAATACAAAATATACCTGAGTCTTGTTTAGTAGCGGGAACTGGACTCGAACCAGTGACCTTCGGGTTATGAGCTCTGTGTTAGTTAAATTTTAAGCACATTTACTGGGCTCACAGCCCCTTCAATTTATAAAATCGTATGCAAAAACGTATGCAGTTTTTAGTTTTCAGATTATTGATAATATTTAGGCAATTTAGTAAATTAATTATTAATTGACTTGACGGATTTAAAAGTTTCATTAAATCCAATTACGGCGTTACCCGTTCCCAGATGTTCCAAATTTAAAAACTGTCAAGTCCATTATTTGATATCAGGATGCCTCATCAGCTATAATTTTCATACAAGCCTATTTATTCTTTACAATATTAAAATCCCATGGATGAAAATTTAAATTTTCCATATAAGACTGTTTTTGAACTATTACCATCTTTTCGGTTCCTTTATCCATGATGGGTAAGAACCCATAATCGTAACAAAAAAAGTAGGTCCCACTTTTAAAAGGGAAAATATGGGTAAACAAATCAAACTTAAAATCCAGTTTTGTCAAAACATCTTTATCAACAGTGCTTTTGCCACTTGGACAAAAATGGGCCATCAAACTTCTATTTCGACGTAGCGCACTATTTATGTTTTGAATCTCCAATTCATGAGGTGCTCTATTCGTATTATGAAAAGTGCTCCTGCATTGACTATCACAGAACTTCTTATCAGAACGCCCTTTAAGTTCCTTACCACATGCTAAACAATATTGTGTATTCATTAAGCTTATTTTTAAACGCTTATATGCGTATATAAGCGTTTATTAATTAAATATACTGTTTTTTTTCATGAATTTTAGCTTATGAATACATTGCCAACAGTTAACATTAAAAGAGGATATTACAAAAATCAAGACTTGATTTTTGTTTACTTTAAATATAATGACCAATTAATTTCTGCAATAAAACGTACAAAGGTTTTTAATTGGAGTGTTTCAAGAAGGTGCTGGCACACGCCATTCACAGACCATCATCTAGAACTAACAAATCAAATTTTTGATTCAATCGCTATAATTACTATTGACCAATCCATTTATAAACTACCCTCCCAATTATCAGTCAAAAAGAAGCGGGTGATTTCAGAAAAAAACAAAGAAATCATTAGGGCTTATGTATCCTATTTAAGAGGAAAATGCTACAGTGAAAGCACCATTAAGACCTATTTCTCTTTTATTGCTGATTTTTTTGACTTTATTAACCTTGTCCCCCTTGAAGAATTAACAAACAGACATGTAGAGCTCTTCATAGAAAACGTATTTATTCCAAGACATTACAGTATCAGCACACATCGTCAGTTTACAAGTGCCATAAAACTGTTTATGAATTTTTATCCTTACAGCAAAATAGATAATCTTACTCTCGATAGACCAAAAAGATCCAACATATTGCCCACCGTGCTTTCCAACGAAGAAATTATTAATATCCTTAGATGTACTAAAAATTTAAAACATAGAGCCATAATAGCCATGATTTACTCTGCGGGATTGAGAATAAGTGAGCTTATAAACTTACAATTGACACATATAGATATTCAAAGAAGACAACTTATTATAAAAAACAGCAAAGGGAGAAAGGACAGAAACATCATTTTAGCCAAGAGTTGTATTCCATTAATGTTAAACTATTTAAATACATATAAGCCAGAAGTATTCTTCGCAGAAGGCAAACCCTCAGAAAAATACAGTCCAGAAAGTGTTAGAGCATTTTTAAAAAGGTCTTGTAAAGCTGCCAACATCAGAAAAAAAGTAACACCTCATACCCTTAGACATAGCTACGCAACTCATTTATTAGAAAATGGTATTGATTTAAGATACATTCAAGAATTATTGGGGCATGCCAAACCAGAAACAACAATGATTTATACACATGTCTCAAAAAAGGATTTACTAAGAATAGAAAGCCCATTAGATGTTGCTGTAAAAAAGATCAGCCAAGAAGCTAATAATCAAGATACATTGAGGCTAAAAAAACGTTATTAATAATTTTTCCTTCCTGAACTATATTATTTGGTTATTAAACTAAATTTGAATGCTACCAAGAGTAAATAATTTTGAAGAAAATTCTCATATTTCAAATAAAATTTACTAATTTTCGTATTTAAAATTATACTATACAGTGA
>NZ_JAAKGI010000038.1 GCF_011762485.1 Yeosuana marina | reverse complement strand
CCGACTGAATATCGAGCTCATTATTATCAAAATTAATTATAAATTTGTCTAACCTTTTGGGTTCACTCTATTTTCTATCTGGTGTCTATTTGCTAAATTAGGTTCTTAAACACGCCACTAATCTTATACAATCACGTTGCCCACAATTTGAAAAAAACACTACAAATATTAATATTACTGATTTTTGGCCTGAATTTATCAGCTCAAAACGTAAAAATTAATTCAAAAATTCAAGTCGATTCGACTGAATTAGACATCACTCAATCAGATTTTAAATTTTACGGATATTCTACTTTTGATAATAAAAAAACTGATTCTTTGATTGTCTCAATCTCATCGATTGGAACAAGTTCAACTGCTATTAGAATTGACTTAACGAAAAAACCGAGAGCTTTTATCACTCTTTCTTCCGATGTTCCTGAATATGACGGAAAACATATCTTGGATATAGAATTTGAATTCTATGATTTAGAATTAAATGCAACTGAGTTCAAAATAGGTGACCGAATTATGGGAAAAATAAAAGGTAAATCAAAAATAATTCCTAACAATTCAGATGGCTACCAAATTGAATTTAAGGGTGAATTTAGTCATATAATTGGAAAATTAATCATGAAAAATACAGCCGAACAAAGCTACCGAATAATTCAAAATGAATAAAAACTGTGGGCAACACCGTATATAAAAAATTGCTAATTTTACCTAAACCAAAGTTAGTTGCTCGTTTGCTTGCTTCCGATTTTCCTTCGGAAAATCCTCGCACACAAACACGCAACTTTCCATATACATCAACGTTGTACACAAGCTACCAAATGAAACGCAAACTGACTTTAATACTCTTGTCTTTGACTTTTACAAGTTGTTTTTTCAGCAATTATGAAAGTGAATTGATTAAATCACCAACTGGAAATTTTGAAATTAAAGCGACTGTAAATCGGACTGACAAAAATGCGGAGGATTTCGCTTTTGTTATTATTCATTTATACGGTACGGAAAATAACAAGCTGACTGAATTGAATACTGGAGCTGGAGATGGAAATAAATGGACAATTGGTTGGACTGAAGTCGGAGATACAATCGTACTTCAAAGTAGTGATATCGGAAACAAAGCGTGGATTTTGAATCAAGATAAACCGAATCAAATAAAAATGACGGACGAATTAAATGAACGTGCTGAATTTTTATACTCGGAAAAATATAAATAAAAGCCAGTGTACAACAACGGCTATAGTTCATTGCTTCTGACTTTCCTCTCGGAAAGTCCTCGCATTTTTGCTATCTTCGGTTTACGGCGGAAAATCCTCGCGGATTTTCACGCAACGAAACCATAGCCAAACACGTTAGCATACATTTGAAATGAGTCTTTCCCAAGTATATTTTTATATGATAATTATAATTTACCAACTATTTAGCATGGTGATTATAGCATGCTCGGAAGACCTAAAAGAAGACAAATATTTTAAACGATATTTAAAAATCACATTTCTAATTGGATTTTTAGGACTCATAATGGAATTGTTGAATTGGAATTATTTTTGCCGATTTAATTGCACCCTTCTGACTTTTTCACCTTTTCTGACTTTATTAACTTCAAAATTAATTGTTGATTTTTACAAAAAAGTATTAAGAAAAGAAGGCTTTCAAGTAGCTTGGAGCGGTTTATTTATGGATGGAATTTGGAATAAAAACAAAGGAAAATTAAGCCATTTTGGAAATCAATTATATAATGCATTATATAGTGTTGTTTTATTTATTTTACCATTTATTATAATAAGTAGCCTATTTTTATTAATTAAAAAAAACGTATGCTAACACCGTATAAAAATAATGCTTAGTGAGTGCTTAATCAAGGGTTAGTGCGTTTTGCTAGCTTCTGATTTTCCTTCGGAAAATCCTCGCACACAAAACCGCACTATTCTTATACAATCACGTTGGTGGTAATATAAATCGAACTCAAAAGAATAATCTAAAAAAAAACAATATGAAAAAAAACAAGTTTTTAGGAATAATAATTCTATTTAATTTATTAAGTTGTTCAAAAAACAA
>NZ_JAAKGI010000037.1:9074-268111 GCF_011762485.1 Yeosuana marina | reverse complement strand
AATAGAGGTGGACTGATTCATATTTGGGGATATGTCTCTCAATAGCTTTTATAAATGCTATGGAGTTTAACACAAGGACATCAGAAGTATTCAATAGTTTTTCATTTAAAGTGGCCAACGTTAACAGATCAAACATACCTTCCAACAGGATTAATTGCTTGCTGTTGTTTTGGAAATAGGTATAGGATTTGGGGCTGCTACTGTTTTTGAAAATCTTATTGCGTAACTCCCAACCATTTTTAGCGTTCTTTAACCCAATGGCGAAATACTGGTTGTCTTTATATTTGTACCAAACTTCTTTACAATACATCCTGGCAATCATTAATGAAATACCTCTGAGGTTTAAATATTGGACTAAAGCAGTATGTATGATTTCTTGAACTTTAATGATTTCAATATGAGCACCTGTCATTATGTTAATGGATGTTGTATTGCACTGATGTCGTTGTTCCATTATGTTAATTGGAATGGAGTCACTTAAAAACTCTAAGGTGTCTTGTATAGAGCATTTTAAAATTCTACTTACTAAATCTATCACGTTTCCTCCAACACCCTCACCATGGTCGTACCATCGGTTTTTGGTTCTGGAGACTTTCAAAGAGGCTTGGGTTTCTGACCTAAAAGGACTCAGAAACCAAGCTTCTTGTTCCGTTGTCCTTTTGGGAAAGTGCCCTAATTTTTCCAGTGCCTTTAACACTGAAAAATTACGGGCTGTTTCACAATTTAATTTTCTTTTCATGACCCAATGCGTTTTTTATAAATTTTTAATGATTTGATGAAAATACCCTCCATAGCCCTTACGGCATTAGGTTTAATGTGTTATCGTTTTGTCATCATTTCGTCATTATTGTTTTTTTATTTCTTTATTCTATCATCATTATTTTTTTGATGACAAAATGATGACATTTTGATGATGTCCAAAATGTACATTACCATTGGCTTTATGCCATTCCGTCATCGTTTCATCAAAAAATGTTGAGTATGCCGTGTCTTTTTCTTTTCAATAGCTTTTCTAATTCAAAAAAAAATGATGATTTGATGACAATCTTTTTGAAGCCCCATGAACATTGGGTATCTCGTGTCATCAAAATGTCATCAAATCATCAAATCGGTCTTCTAGGAAGCCTTTTTTTACTGTAAAGTAACGTCCCTTGCTGTCGACCATACGGACGGTTCCGTCGTTCCAGAGGGCCATCTTTTGGTAACTGTTGGAGTTGCCCTGATTGGTGAGCCCCCAATCCATTTTGAGTAACCTCCTCAAGTGTGACATGTAGGGTCGAGACCTAGTCTTCCCAAGTATTGGCAGTACATCGAGCGGGCAGAAGTCCACTTGTTCCAGGTCAAACTGTTCCATGACGTCTACAAGAAGGCTGGCCAATTCTTTTTCTAAATGACCACGGTTGTTGCGCACCAAGCGTTCAAGGGCTTTGGTTCGTATTTGCTCTGGTGAAAACCACATCCGGGTGCTGTGCCTTGTGCTCATCTCCCGATTGGACAAATAGTAAAGGAACGCTGGGATCTCATCGGTGAGCCTCTTTAGGTAATCAGTCACCTCGAGATGGACGGACGGGATCTTGAGGACCCAGAACCGAGTCTCTTGGGCATCAATCTTTATAAAGCTTTCTTCATTATTGCTACATAGAATAAACTTCCCAAAGAATTCTACTTCACGTTTATCTTTGCCCTTGGCCTCTAGTTTGTTGATGTTGGTAGTGCTCAGGTACTTGATGCGCTCGGTGAGCTCCTCCTTGTTGAACAGCACCTCGTCGATGCAAACCAATAGCTTGTTGGTCCAGTCCGCATTGAACTGGCTGGCGAAACTGTCGTTAGTGAGATAGGTCATGTTGTTCCCGAAGATCTCCTTGAGCCATTTTAAGAAGGTGCTTTTTCCTGTGGAGCGTTCTTTGGAAACCAAGCATAGAATAGGCAGTACCTGGATAGGTTTGAGATATAGTAATTGTAAATAGTCCAAACCCAGTTCGTAGTGTTTTCCAAATATGTGCTTGACGAATTTGAGGGACAATGCCGTGTCTCCTTCTTCGGGTATTTTACCCAAAGGGGAGTAGATATTGTAAAAGCCCAGGTGTTCCTGTTGAAAATTAATATGATTAGGAATACAAGTGAAGCCATCATACTTAGATATTTTACTTAAATGGTCTTTACCATGGTCTTGCTTAATGGTCTCCATGTTCCATTGTACCAAGATTTCATTAAAATGGCCTGCTATGGTTGGGGCTTTGACACGCTTATAATAGGACGTGCCCACACGTATATATGGTATCTGTTTCATAAGAATTATTTTCCCCCTAATAATATTAAGGTGTTATTAATTTGTAGTTATATGAAAATGTTACCGATGGTTTTTATGGCGCATGGAATGAGTCAAGGCTTCGGCTTCGATTTCTTGTTGTGATCTACGTTTGTTTTGAAGCAACCAATCCACAAGTTTCTTCTTCTCGAAAAAGAGCATTTTTCCGTTGGGTTTGGAATGTGGAATTTTTCCTGAAGCTGTCAGTTTGTAGAGATAACTTCTGGATATACCTGTATAATCACTGGCCTCATCAAAGGTTAAGACTTCTTTGCTGCCAATTAATAGTTTTTCTAAACGATCCAATCGTTCAAGGATTAATAAAGTGTCCATTTTTTTGTTTTTAGATTTATAAAATGAACAAAAGCGCTTTTGTTTTCCCTTTTGGGAATATGGTAATAAAAGTATAAAATCAGGCTTATGAAAGAAAAATAAAATTCAATAAGTTATTCACAAGTATTTGATAAACAACAAATTAAACCTAATAACACCATATTTAATGAATCAAGTAAACATATAATTTAATTCACCTTTTTATAGTGTTAATTGGAATCATTAAGAATTAAGGGGAAGTCTGGTATTTTGTTAATTTTCAGAGTTATCAACACAAGGATATATAAAACACCAAAAAAAAAGATTATAAAAAATTCAGAAATACTAATTTTTGGAAAATATTAAGCCAGAAATACGATTTAAATTAACTTAATATTTTCCATTTTAATTGTTCTTTTTTACAATTTTTACGTCATAGACTCAAACAAAATCTTATCCAATTTTCAGTTATTTTAATAAGATTTCTAAAGAAACAGAAATTATTATTTTTCTTAATTTTTTGAAAAATAAAATGTCATTTCATCTGCTTTGTAATTAGAGTTTTTTGCTTTAATAGAGTGTTTTTTAGAGACTGCATATCTTCGCTTACTTTTCTTTCTATGACCTTCGCATAAATTTGGGTAGTTGCAATTCTAGTATGTCCTAATAATTTTGACACAGTCTCTATTGGAACGCCATTGGTTAAGGTGACCGTTGTAGCAAATGTATGCCTTGCCATATGGAAGGTAAGGTTCTTTTTTATACCACAAGCATCTGCAATTTCCTTTAAATATAAGTTTACTTTTGCATTTGAAATTACAGGAAACAAAGTTTCTGTAATTACCGCCATAGGGTGATTGTGATATTTACTAATAAGTTCCTGAGCAGTATCTAATATAGGTACTTTTATAGGTGTTTTAGTTTTTTGACGTTTTGTTATAATCCAATTAAGCCCATCAATACCAACCAGAATATTAGATTCAGTTAAAGCTATGATATCAGCATAACTAATCCCTGTATAACAACTAAACACAAATAAATCCCTAACTCTTTCCAAACGTTCAATTGGAAACCTGTAGGTTTCTAAATTAGATAGCTCATTGACTGAAAGAAACTCCCTTTCTCTTTTTTCAAAGGTTGGCTTCCATCGAATAAATGGATCTTTTTCTATCCATTCCAAATGAAATGCCAGCGTCACCATTTTTCGGAAACGCTGAATATGTTTCATAACCGTATTATGGCTCATGGCATTTAGATGCCCCGTTGGCCAATAGGTATGCAGAAAATGCTCAAAATCGCAAATAAACTTATAATCTAATTGGTTAAGGTAGATATCAGAGGTTTTAAAAATTCTATTTAAATATCGTTTGATATACTTTTCTGTAACTGCAAAGTTCCTGATAGTTCCTGAAGCAAGGGTGCTTTCTGATTTTTTAGCATGGTAATCCAAAATATTTTGAAGAGTTTTTACATTTTCTCCTTCGCCCACATAATTTGCCTTTATCAACTTGGCTGTTACTAATTTATTTTTAAATATTAAATCTTGATAGCACTGAAAAATTTGCGAGTGAACCTGATCTAAATACAAGTTGACTTGTCGAGCTTCAGTGGATTTGCCAACAGCTTTTTTCTTTTTAGCATCCCAAATTTCAAGGGGTACTTTTCTTTTTGTACTAATGTTAACTCGTCTACCATTTACGGTTACTCTAGCATAAATTAAAGCATAATTGAAGATTGCCTTTTTTTGGTCTACCCAAAAAAGGATGGAGAATGTGTTTGTTGTACGCATAGTTGTCGTCTTTAAAGTGTTAAACATTTTTTAGACGAAAGTCAAATCAACTATTTCAATTCATTAAAATTTTTCAAAGTGTCAGTTGTACTAAAGTTATTAAAATTAACTGACAGATAGCTACCATTTTAAACAAATTACTATCATGTTAAATATACTCACAAAAACCTAAAAACCAAGTAATTAATAAAAATTACTTGGTTTTAAAACTAAATAACTTTAGTTCCAGTGACCGCGAAGGGATTCGAACCCCCAACCCTCAGAGCCGAAATCTGATATTCTATCCAGTTGAACTACGCAGCCATTTATAACGTGATTAACACTTTATCTTTAATATTATAATTTACGATAATTTAGCTTTAACAATATTTGATATTGTTTTACCATCAGCTTTTCCTGCTAAAGCCTGACTTACTATTCCCATAACTTTGCCCATATCTTTCATCCCTTCTGCTCCTGTTTTTTGAATGGTTTCAACAACAACTTTGGCAATATCTTCTTCACTCATTGCTTCCGGCAAAAATTGAGATATAATTTCGGCCTCTGCTAATTCCGGTTCTGCCAAATCTTTACGCCCTTGCTCCAAATAAACTGTAGCACTATCTTTACGTTGCTTAACTTGCTTTTGAAGTATTTTAAGTTCTTGCTCTTCAGTTAACTCTTCTTTAGCGCCACTTTCTGTCTGAGCTAATAAAATAGCAGATTTAACAGCTCTTAAGGCTGTTAAAGCAGTCGTATTTTTTTCTTTCATAGCAACTTTCATTGCCGACATGATACCTTCTTGTAAACTCATTTCAAAAAAATTAATTAGAGAATGCGAAGATAGTAAGAAAATAGGTTTTCAGGCTTTTCATATTTTATTTTATTTAAAAATAATTAATAAAAAACCCGAAAAGATGAGGGATCCTTTTCGGGCCAATAAGTTTTTTAAACTTATTTCGTACTAGTCAACATTATCATGTAAAAATGAATTATTACTTCTTAACTGGATTTCATCATTGTCATCAAGACCAATACTGGTTCTCGACATATCTGTTTCAGATGAATGCTTCACTTCCTTCAAATCAACTCCCTGACGCTTATAGGCTGGGACTTTTTCTATATCATCAATCTTAGCGTTATTGAATTTATAATTAAAGTCTTTCATCTTGCGTCTACGCTCTGCTGCACGCTCTTTAAGCATATCTGAAATTGGACTATTCATAGGATCAACTTCCTCGTCTACTTCTTCACTAGCCTTAGCTATTACTTTCTTTTCAAAAACAATTTCTTGATCAATGTCCTCAATATGTTCCTCTTTAGTATTTGCTTGCTTTTTATTGATTGAGGATTCTACCTCAATATAATCATCTAAAGCATATCTCACGTCACCTTTTTCGTTGGTTTCTGTAACTGTAATCAACTCCACATAATCTTTTACATCAATTTTCTTTAGCTCCTCATCTTCAAGTTTATGTTCTATAATATCTTTCTTTGTATCTTCAGAAACTTCATTGTTAGACAATGGCAAATCAAATGTTAATGTTATTTGTTGCTCTTCCTCAATATCATCTTCCACAAAATTAGTCGGAGTAGACATTCTTGTTACAGGCTTAATAATAAAATCATCATCGTCTTCAATCATTGATTTTTCCTCATCATAAACAACATTAATATTTTTAATTTGGTCTGTTGTATGAATTAAATCCATTTTACTAGAAACTTTAGCTTCATTTTTAGGAGTTACTTCGTCATCATCTTCTTCATCAAAATCTAAAACATGCTTTTTAAATACAGTAGTCTCATTTTTTTCTTCTAGCTCAATGACAGGGGCAATAATTACTGGTTCTGAATCCTTTGGACTCAAATCTTGATCTTCTAATGAATGAACAACTTTTTTTGTTTCAGTATTAGAAATCTCATCTTGCTGCTCCACATTAAAGCCTGTTGCTATAATAGTTACTGCAATAGATTCTTCTAGCGATTCGTCTTCACCAACACCCATAATAATATTAGCGCCATGTCCAGCTTCATCCTGTATGTGGTCATTAATTTCACCTATTTCATCAATGGTAATTTCATGAGAGCCAGAAACAATTAGCAGCAATACATTTTTAGCTCCGGTTATTTTATTGTCGTTAAGTAATGGCGAATCAAGCGCTTTTCTAATAGCTTCTTGCGCACGATTCTGTCCTGAAGCCAAAGCTGATCCCATAATAGCAGTCCCACTATTACTTAATACGGTTTTAGCATCGCGTAAATCGATATTTTGTGTGTAGTGATGTGTAATAACTTCTGCAATACCACGAGCAGCGGTAGCTAAAACCTCATCGGCCTTTGAAAATCCAGCTTTAAAACCAAGATTTCCGTAAACCTCTCGGAGTTTATTATTATTGATAACGATTAAAGAATCGACAACATCTCTTAATTTTTCAATACCTTTTTGAGATTGTTGTATACGCATTTTTCCTTCAAACTGAAAAGGCATCGTAACAATTCCCACGGTTAAAATATCAGCATCTTTAGCCATTTTAGCTATAATAGGTGCCGCACCAGTTCCTGTTCCGCCACCCATTCCTGCCGTGATAAAAACCATTTTGGTATTAGAGTCTAACATTTGGGTAATGTCATCAAAACTTTCTAAAGCCGACTGTTCCCCTATATCAGGATTAGCACCAGCTCCTAATCCTTCTGTTAAATTAACTCCTAATTGAATTTTATTGGGTACACCACTATTTTGAAGTGCTTGTGCATCTGTGTTACAGATATAAAAGTCGACTCCTTTAATGCCTTGTTGGAACATGTGATTGATGGCATTGCTACCACCTCCTCCAACACCAATAACTTTAATGACATTTGATTGGTTTTTTGGCAAATCAAATGCTATACTTTCGAATTCTTTTTTGCTGCTCATAAATTCTGTTTTACTGGTATTAATACTATATTTTCTTTTATGTTATTCAATGGATGATTTCTTTATAAAAATTTTTATTCTGCGTTATCTAAAAAGTCTTTAACTCGTTCCGTTAACTTATCAAGAAAGGATCGCCTTGGTTGCGTTGGTTTATCCTCGATAACGTCTTCGGGTTTTATATCTTCTAGTTTTACTTCTTCAACTGTATCTAAATGTTTTCGTTCTTGTCGTTTTAGACCATCAAGCACCAAACCAACGGCGGTTGCATATAACGGACTTGTTACATCATCATCACTATCTCCAGCTAAATGCTCATTTGGAAATCCAATTCTAGTGTCCATGCCTGTAATGTATTCAACTAACTGCTTAAGATGTTTAAGTTGCGCTCCTCCACCTGTTAGCACGATACCAGCAATTAACTTTTTCTTTTGCTCTTCGTGACCGTAATTTTTAATTTCTACATACACTTGTTCTACAATTTCAACAACTCGGGCATGTATAATTTTTGATAGATTTTTTAAGGTGATTTCTTTAGGTTCTCTTCCTCGTAATCCCGGAATAGAGACTATCTCGTTATCTTTATTTTCTCCTGGCCATGCAGAACCAAATTTTATTTTTAATAATTCGGCTTGCTTTTCAATAATGGAACAGCCTTCTTTGATGTCTTCAGTAATCACATTACCGCCAAAAGGAATCACCGCTGTATGACGAATGATACCGTCTCTAAAAATCGCCAAATCTGTAGTACCTCCACCTATATCAATCAAAGCAACTCCAGCTTCTTTTTCCTCTTGACTCAATACAGCATTTGCAGATGCTAAAGGTTCTAATGTAATGCCTTCTAAATTTAAGCCTGCACTTTGAACACAACGACCAATATTTCTAATGGATGACACTTGACCAACTACTACGTGAAAATTGGCTTCTAATCGTCCACCATACATACCAATAGGTTCCTTGATTTCCGCTTGTCCATCAACCTTATATTCCTGAGGAAGTACATGAATAATTTCTTCTCCTGGAAGCATGACTAACTTATGAACCTGATTGATAAGTTTATCTATATCATTTTCATCAATTACTGTGTCAGAATTTGGTCTTGTGATATAATCACTATGCTGCAAACTACGAATATGTTGTCCTGCAATACCAACAGTAACTCCTTCTATTTTAATTTCTGAAGCTGTTTCTGCCTCTAAAACGGCTTGTTGAATAGACTGAATGGTTTGCGTGATATTATTTACCACTCCACGATGAACCCCTAAACTTTTAGATTTTCCTATACCTAAAATTTCTACTTTCCCGTATTCATTTTTACGACCAATCATAGCCACAATTTTTGTGGTTCCTATGTCTAATCCTACTGCTATATTATGCTCCATGGTTTACGTTTTGGTACATACTACTTGGTTATCAAATTGTAAATTGACTTTACTGTAACTATTAAGTGTTTTTTCCTTTAGACCTTTTTGGTAAAACGCTTTCAGGTTATTTATTTTTTTATCTAAAAAATTAAGATTACCTAATTGAACCAAAAAATCGCACTGGCGAAGTTTTAAACAAATCGTTTTGTTTGGATTCTGATGGATTTCAACAACATTTTTCATTAAAAAATCATCATTTTTAACTTTATTCGCAACTGTAAAAACATTTTTTAAATCGTTCTTTTTAACATAGCCCGTAACAATAGGCACCCTAGCCGTATAATTTTTTGATAATGGCATATACAAACCATCGTCATCAATATAAAAAGACTCCGCGGTGCTTACTCTTGCAATAGGCGTTTTTTGTTCAACATCAGCCTTAAGTATCCCATTTACAGAAACATAGACCTCAGCCGATTTAATCATTGGATTAGAATTTAGGGACTTCTCTAATTGATTCAAATCTAAAGTTTCTTTTGCCAATTTTTTAACACTCTGTTGATTTTGTATTAACAATTTACTAACAGTCTCATGAGTGATAAATAAATTATTCTTACCCACAAAACTGATATCAATTTCAGACACTTTACGCGATTCATTTCTAACCGTAGCAAAGGCAAATAGAAATATTACCAAGCTCAATAAAGCAATCATCTTTATGTAATTCCAGTTAACTCGCAATGCTAAATTCTTTTTTAATATGTTTTACTTCTTCACCTATATCACCAGCTCCAATAGTTAGCAAAATTTGTGCTTTACTCTCATGTATTTTAGACATCAATTCTGCTTTACTTACCAATTGTTTGTTTTCGCTTTTTATTTTGCTCAGCAACCATTCCGAGGTAATTCCTTCAATAGGCAGCTCTCTTGCTGGATAAATATCTAATAACAATAACTCATCAAATCGGGATAAGCTTGCTGCAAAATCATCAGCAAAATCTCTAGTTCTACTATATAAATGTGGTTGAAAAACAGCTAGTACTTTTTTGTTAGGATACATTTCCCTAACGGCTTGATGCACTGCATTAATTTCTTCCGGATGATGTGCATAATCATCAATAAAAACAAAATCATTTGTTTTTATATGATAGGTAAATCTCCGTTTAACCCCTTTGTATAATGCTAAAGCTTTGGCGAGCTGCTGGTGAGGGCAACCATACTCTACAGCCATCGCCAAGGCTATTAATGCATTCGACAAATTATGTCTACCAGGCAGGTTAAAAACTAAATTTTTAAGCACCGTTTTTGGTGTTTTTACATCAAAAACATAGGCGCCATTTTCTATCTTTATATTTTGAACGGAGTAGTCTGAATCATCTTCAATACCGTAAGTAATTCCTTGTAATGGCAATCCGTTTTTCACAAATAGTTTTCCGTTAGGTTTGACTCGTTTGGAAAAATCGTTGAATGATTGTATTAAATGTGAGGCATCTCCGTATATATCTAAGTGATCGGCATCCATAGACGTTATGCAAGCCAGATCTGGTGATAGCGTTAAAAAAGAGCGATCAAATTCATCAGCCTCTACAACCGAAACTTCGGTTCCGCTTAAAATTAAATTTGAATTATAATTTTCGCTAATACCACCTAAAAATGCCGTTAAAGGCACATTGCATTCAAATAATAAATGTGCCAAAATACTGGTTGTAGTAGTCTTTCCATGGGTTCCTGCGACAGCCAAACAAAAGGTGTGTTCTGTTATTAACCCCAACACTTCTGACCGCTTTAGAACCTTAAATCCATTGGCTTTAAAATATTTTAACTCACTATGATTTTTAGGAACTGCTGGTGTATAAACTACGAGTGTATTTTCTGAATTCAAAAACTTTTCATCAACGAGTTTTACAGAGTCTTCAAAATGAATTTTAATTCCGTGTTCTAACAAACTATTGGTTAACTCAGTAGATGTTTTATCATAACCAGCAACAACTTTGTTATTCGCATGAAAATATCGGGCCAAGGCACTCATACCTATACCACCAATACCAATAAAATACACGTTATGTATGTTGTTAAAATTCATTTTATTTGTTTAGAAGTTTAATAACTTCATCTCTAATATCTTTTGTTGCGTTTACCAACGCTATTTTTTTAATGTTTGTTCCTAATTTTTTTTGCTTTTCTGGTGATTGGACTAATTGTGAAAATTTATTTTCAAAATCAACATCTAAATCACCTTCTTTAATAATCATAGCAGCGTCTTTTTCAACTATGGCCATCGCATTTTTTGTTTGATGATCTTCGGCCACATTAGGCGACGGAATAAAAATTACAGGTTTACCAACAATACATAATTCTGAAACCGAGCTAGCTCCTGCTCTAGAAATAATAATATCTGCCGCCGCATAAGCAAAATCCATATTATTTAAAAACGGATACACTTGAATATCTTTCGTGTTGTTATAAATTTTATATTGAGAATAATATAGTTTACCACATTGCCAAATAACCTGCACATTTTGCATGTCTAAAAAGTCTAATTCTTTTTCAATTAAACTGTTAATATTTCTGGCTCCTAAACTTCCGCCTAAAACTAACAAGGTATATTTGCCATGTTTTAAATTGAAAAAATTCTTAGCCTCAACCGTTTTACTATCTATATTTAGTAAATCCTGACGAACAGGATTACCGGTTTTTATTATTTTATGTTTTGGAAAAAACCGTTCTAAATTATCATATGCCACACAGATTTTTTGAACTTTTTTAGCCAATAATTTGTTTGTGATTCCTGGATAAGAATTTTGTTCTTGTATTAAGCAAGGAATATGTTTTGAAGCAGCTATGTATAATAATGGTCCGCTCGCAAACCCTCCAGTTCCTATAGCAATATCTGGCTTAAACGATTTTACTATCTTTCTTGCATTCCATAAACTACTAATAAGTTTAAACGGAAACATGGCATTTTTCAATGTTAGACTTCTTTGAATACCTGAAATCCATAACCCTTTTATATCATACCCAGCTTGGGGTACTTTTTCCATTTCCATTCTATCTTTAGCACCAACAAACAAAAACTCAGCATTAGGAAATGCTTCTTTCAAACTATTAGCAATAGCAATAGCGGGATAAATATGTCCTCCTGTACCACCTCCTGAAAGAATAATTTTATATGTTTTTTGTTTTTCTGACACTACCTTATCAATATTAAATTGTTTCTGATAAAATTTCTAAAGGATTATCCTCATTGTTTTCAAATTCTTTTATTTCTTCTCGTTTTGCACTGACGCTTAATATTATACCAATTGCCAAACACGTCATCCAAATAGAGGTTCCTCCACTACTAATCAACGGTAATGTTTGTCCTGTTACGGGGAACAACTCCACCGCCACCGCCATATTAATTAAGGCTTGGAACACAATAGGAAGTCCGACACCAAGTACTAAGAGTTTTCCGAAAATAGTATCGGCTTTTTGGGCTGCAATAACTATTCTAAAAAGCAACCACATATACAAAATGATCAAGGACACGCCTCCTATTAACCCATATTCTTCAATAATAATGGCAAAAATGAAATCGGATGATGATTGAGGCAAAAAATTCTTTTGAATACTTTTTCCCGGACCTACACCTTGTATATAACCAGAGGCAATAGCAATTTTAGCCTTTTCAATTTGATAATCAGCTTCAGTATCATCACCATTAGTAAAACTATCCAATCGACTCATCCAAGTATCAACTCTATTTGGCATTGCATCAGGAAATGCCTTAGCAATCAAAACAAATAATGCCAAACTTAAAACTCCCACTCCTAAAATGGCCAACAGATAGCGTATAGGATATCCTCCTAAAAAAACCAACATAACAACCATAACAAACATAATGGCTGCTGTTGAAAAGTTTGCTGGCAAAATCAAAATTAATACTAAAAAAACAGGCAACCACAGGGGCAAGATGGAAGCCTTAAATGTTATGTCTTTATCCTGTATTTTAGACATGTATCTAGCTACATATACCATCAAAACAACTGATGCTAAAGTGGATGTTTGAAACGACATACCTACAATAGGTATTTGTATCCATCTACTAGCATTAGCGCCTTCAATAGTAATTCCTTGAACCATCGTTACAACCAACAACACCAAAACGATAGGAATCATAATTAAGGATAATCCTCTAAAATATCTATATGGAATTTTATGAACACCATACATAATAACAAACCCTAAAAACAGATGCATAAAATGCTTAACAAAAAATGAAAACGTACTTGTATTACCTCCTGAGTAAGCTAAATTACTGGCAGCACTGTACACAGGAAGGAATGAGAATATTGCCAGCAACGCTACAATAGCCCAAATTAATCGATCTCCTTTTATGTTATTAAACAATGCTTGCATCTATTTCTAGTCTTATTCTTTCAATCTTACTTTTATAAATTTCTTACCGCGTTTTTAAATTGGCGGCCTCTATCTTCATAGTTTTCAAACAAATCAAAACTGGCACATGCGGGAGACAACAAAACAGAATCTCCAGATTCAGCAATTTTATATGCAATCTTAACTGCTTCACTCATAAACTGCGTTTCAACTATAATATCTACCATATTACCAAACGTGTGTAATAGTTTTTCATTATCAACACCTAAACAAATAATAGCCTTTACTTTTTCATTAACAAAAGGAAACAACTCCTCGTAATTATTGCCCTTATCTTGCCCGCCAACAATCCACACTGTTGGTGTATCCATACTTTCTAAAGCGTAATATGTTGCATTCACATTGGTTGCTTTTGAGTCGTTGATGTATTGCACTTTATTAATCTTTAACACCTGCTCTAAACGATGCTCAACGCCTTGAAAATTCTCTAGACTTTCCCTTATTGTTTGCTTTCTAATTTTTAATAAATGAGCTACTGTTGAAGCAGCCATCGCATTTTTGATATTGTGTTTTCCTTCTAAAGCAAGATTTGATGCTGGCATAATTATTTGGTTGTTATCTATTGTTATTGTTATGTTATTATTTTTAAAATACGCACCATTTTCAATAGTTTTTGTTAATGAAAATGGCAATAATGTCGATTGAACGCTGTTATTTTTAAACCAGTCCGCGATCACTTCATCGTCGGCATCATAAATCAAATAATCATCTTTTGTTTGATTCTCTGCAATTCTGAATTTTGCAGCAATATAGTTTTCAAACTTATAATCATAGCGATCTAAATGATCTGGTGTAATGTTTGTAATGATGGCGATATGCGGTTTAAAATCTACAATATCATCTAACTGAAAACTGCTGATTTCTAACACATAGTTTTTATAATCTTCCTCAAGAATTTGTTTTGCAAAACTGTCACCAATATTTCCCGCTAATCCCACATTTAATTCCTGTTTAAGAATATGATGTGTTAATGTTGCTGTTGTTGTTTTACCGTTACTACCTGTAATTCCAACTAGGGTTGCACTGGTATATTTTGCTGCAAATTCAATTTCAGAAACTATCAAAATACCATTCGCTCTTAGTTGTTTTACTAACGGAACTTTATCTGGTATTCCAGGGCTTTTCATTACAAGATTTGCATTCAGAATTTTTGACTCTGTATGCTGACCTTCTTCCCATTCAATCTCATTATGTATAAGAACGTTTTTATATTTTTCTTTAATGACTCCTTTATCTGAAACAAAAACCTCAAAGCCTTTTGCCTTTGCTAAAAGCGCTGTTCCTACTCCACTTTCTCCTCCTCCTAGAATCACTAACCGTTTCATCTATCTAATTTTCAAAGTCACTATGGATATGATTGCTAACAAAATGCCCACAATCCAAAACCTAGTTACTATTTTACTTTCGTGATATCCCATTTTTTGATAATGATGATGCAATGGCGACATTTTAAATATGCGTCGTCCTTCTCCATATTTCTTCTTGGTATATTTAAAATAACTGACCTGCATGACCACCGATAAATTTTCTGCTAAAAAGATGCCGCACAACACAGGTATTAACCATTCTTTTCTAACAGCGATTGCAATAACCGCTATAATTCCTCCAATAGTTAGACTTCCAGTATCACCCATAAAAACTTGAGCAGGATAGGTGTTATACCATAGAAACCCAATAAGCGCTCCTACAAAAGCTGCGATGTAAATTGTAATTTCCTCAACTCTTGGTATGTACATGATATTGAGGTAATCAGAGAAAATAATGTTACCAGATATCCATGCAAAAATCCCTAAAGTAAGAACAATAATAGCAGACGTTCCTGCTGCTAAACCATCAATTCCATCCGTTAAATTTGCTCCATTTGAAACGGCTGTGATAATAAATATGGATACTACAATAAAAATAATCCAGGCATACTTATCTAAACTTGGACTTATCCAAGTAATCAAGTCGGCATAATCAAACTCGTTTTCCTTAAAAAAAGGAATGGTTGTTTTAGTTGACTTTTCTTCTTCTTTAAATAATTTTGAAGGTGGTGTTTTAGGATCTTTCGCCAATATTTCTTGTTGCATAGAAACTGGCAGCTTTTCTTTAATAGTAACATCTTTATTAAAGTACAAACTAGCTCCAATGATAATTCCTAAACCAACTTGCCCTAAAACCTTAAATTTTCCTTTTAAGCCTTCTTTGTCTTTTTTAAATTTTTTAATATAGTCATCTATAAACCCAATAGTACCCATCCAGATTGTGGTAATAATGAGAAGAATTACATAAATATTCTCCAACTTAGCTAACAAACAAACAGGTATTAAAGTCGCCAGAATAATTATGATACCTCCCATAGTTGGTGTACCCGCCTTTTCTTGTTGACCTTCAAGACCTAAATCTCTAATACTTTCGCCTACTTGCTGTTTTTGCAAAAATCGAATAATCCGTTTACCGTATATTGTAGATATTAGCAGTGACAAAATCATAGCTAAAGCCGCCCTAAAGGTTAAATACCCAAAAAGCGATGCTCCAGGAAACTGGAATTGTTTTTCTAAATATTCAAATACGTAATACAACATCTATTTTTGTAACTGTTTTAAAAATTCTTGAACAATTTTATAATCATCAAAATCAAAGCGTTCTCCTTTAATTTCCTGATAGGTTTCATGCCCCTTTCCTGCTATAAGAATAATATCATTGGGCTTTGCTAATTGACAGGCGGTTTTAATAGCCTGTTTTCTGTCTACTATAGAAACTACTTTTTTTACATTATGAGGCTCTACGCCTTTTTCAATTTCATTTATGATGGTTTCTGGAACTTCACTTCTAGGATTATCACTAGTGAAAATAACTTTAGTACTTAAGGTTGATGCAATATTTCCCATAGTTGGTCGCTTGGTTTTATCTCTATCACCCCCACAACCAACTACTGTAATTAATTCTTCATTCTTAGTTCGGATACTATTGATGGTTTCCAATACATTTTTAAGAGCATCTGGCGTATGCGCATAATCAACGATAGCCGTAATATTTTCACTAGAAATTAAGTACTGAAAACGACCGCTCACACTTTCTAAAACACTTATTAATTGGAGAATTTCATTTTTAGGAAGTCCTAATAATTCAGCCGTTCCATAAATAGCTAATATGTTGTAAGCATTAAAATTACCAATGAGTCGCGTCCAAACTTCACTCTCATTAATTTTTAGTAATAAGCCCCTAAATTCATTCTCTAAAATCTGTACTCTAAAGTCTGCATAGGTTTTTAAAGCATAGGTATATTTTCTAGCTTGCGTATTTTGAAGCATTACCAACCCGTTCTTATCGTCAACATTTACTAACGCAAATGCCGTTGATGGTAGCTTATCAAAAAAAGATTTTTTTACATCTCTATATTCGGCAAACGTTTTATGATAGTCTAAATGATCATGTGTTATATTAGTAAAAATACCACCTTCAAAATGCAGTCCTTCTGTTCTATATTGATGAATACCGTGTGAGCTTGCTTCCATAAAGCAAAACTCTATACCTTCATCACTCATTTCTTTTAGATACTTGTTAATTGTTATAGAATCTGGCGTGGTATGAGTTGCTTTGTATTCTTTATTGTCAACCATGATTTTAACCGTTGAAAGTAATCCAACTTTAAAACCTGCTTTTTTAAATAGTTGATATAGTAAGGTTGCAACGGTCGTTTTTCCATTAGTTCCGGTAACACCTACTAGCTTTAAATTTTCTGATGGAACACCATAATAATTTGAAGCTATATAAGCCAATGCTTGTGAGGTGTTTTCAACTTCTACATAAGTAACATCGCTATGAAAAGTTTGTGGTAAATTTTCACAAACAACTGCTTTAGCACCTTTTTCAATAGCTTTTTCTATATAATTATGACCATCAACTAAAGTGCCTTTGATAGCTACAAAAACATCATTAGTATTAATATGTCTTGAATCAAAATGAATTGCATTCACATCTACTAATGTGCTCCCTACTACAGCATTGATAGTTACTTTATATAATATGTCTTTTAATGCTATCACGATACTTCTAATACTATGGTTTGATTTTTCTTTATTTTTTCTCCCTGCTTTATAGACTGCTTTTTTACAATACCAACACCTTCTATCTTAACTTTTAGGTCCATATTTTCCAAAAGCGCCAGTGCATCCATTGTTGGCAATCCAACAACATTGGGCATAATAGTTTTGTAGGTTTTTGCTATATTATAAAAGCTTCTATATTCTTTTTCAGTTGATTCAGAATCAATATCTAAAGATTCAACTTCATCAACTATTGGTGTATCTGTAAATATTTTTTGAGCAATTTTTTTAAATACCGGACCCGATACATCTGCTCCATAGTATCCTTTTTTAATACTAGGCTTATGTATAACCACAATACACGAATATTTTGGGTTTTCAGCTGGAAAATAACCAGCAAAAGAAGAGATGTATCGCTTGTTTTCCTTCCAATCATCCATCCAATATTCGGTTTGTGCCGTTCCTGTTTTTCCTGCCATAGAGAAGTAAGGTGAGTACAAAGATTTTCCTGTGCCGCGTTCAACCACATTCTTTAGCATCGCTTGCATTTCTTTTAAAGTCTCGTCAGAACATATTTTATTATTTATCTTACTGTCTTTAAAAGTTTTAATAACCTTATCCAGCGACTTAACTTCTCTAATAAATCTTGGTTTTACCATCACACCGTTATCAGCAATGGCATTATAAAATGTTAGTATTTGTAATGTTGTTAACCGTAAGTTATAACCGTAAGCCATAGATGGCAGCGCATTTTTACTCCAAATTTTATCACCTGGTTGCGGTATTACAGGTTTTCCTTCGCCTATAATTGGTAATCCCAAAGGCTTATCAAGATTCCACTCCTTTAAATGATCAACGAATCTTTTTGGATTTTTAGAATACCCATCATCAATAATAGTAGCCATACCTATATTTGACGAAACCTCGAGAATTCTAGCTGCAGAAATTTTTCCGTGACCATGAGTATCATAAATAGGCCTTCCATAAAACTGTTTGTATCCTAACTTGGTATCAATAACAGTAGAGGTATCAACCACCTTATCTTCTAAAGCCGCCAATAAAGCGATAACCTTAAATGTAGATCCTGGCTCAATTGATTCACCAACAGCGTAATTTAAACGTTCGTAATAATGACCATCTTTATTCCTTCCTAAATTTGAAATAGCTCGGATTTCCCCTGTTTTGGTTTCCATAACCACTACACAACCATGATCTGCTTCATATTCTTCAAGCTGCTCCAACAATGCATGATGTGCAATATCTTGGATATTAACATCAATCGTCGTATAAACGTCATATCCATCTTGTGGATCAACTTGATTATAATCTACAATAGGTTTCCATTGTCCCTTTCCTATTTGCTGTTTAGCACGTCTACCATCTTTTCCACGCAAATATTTTACACCATAAGCACCATCAATACCTGCTCGCGTTACATTACCGTCGTCATCAAAACGCTCGTAACCTATAGAACGCTGAGCAATAGCTCCCATGGGATGTTCACGCTTGGTGGTTTGTTCAACAATCAAACCTCCTTTAAATGCGCCAAGATTTAATAAAGGGAAATTCCTGAAACGGATATAATCTGAATACCCAATATTTCTAGCCAAGAGATAATACCTATTTTTATTTACTCTTGCTTTTCTTAGTTTATTTTGAAAGTAAGTTGACGATTTTCCGTAATAAACCGATAACGAATCGCATAGTGGTTTTAAATGCTTTTCAAATGTTCTATCAGAAGGTGTTAATGCATCAATTCTTATATCATATTTAGGGATTGATGTTGCTAACAAATTACCATTAACAGAATACACATTGCCTCTATTAGCAGGAATAACTACATTTTTTACAATTCGTTGTTCGGCTAAAGCTCTGTATTTATCGCCTTGAATAAATTGAATAGAAACCAATTTAAAGACCACAGCAAGACAGAACACAAACATACATCCTGCTGTGAAATACAATCTATTCAATATGTTCTTCTCGTTAGTTGCCAATATGACCTTATTATTGAGATTTAACTTTTATTTTTTTTGGAGGAATGACCGAGGGTACTATTCCTTTTTCTTTCATTTCATCAATTACTTTAGACTCCATTTTGAGTCGCATAAGTTTGGAACGACCGTCAATAAATTTTGATCGCATTTCATTCACTTCATTTTTCAAGCGCGCTATTTCATAAACTTTTTTATCTGCACTATGCGAACTTGCAATCATTACTATAGCCAACACAGAGAAAAAAATGATCACTCTCCAATTTTTAAAAGAATCATCACTAACCAAAAAGGTTCCCTTTAAGATGCTATAGATACTTTTTTTCATTTATAATTTTTCTGCTATACGAAGTTTTGCACTTCTAGCTCTACTATTACTTTTTATTTCTTCTTTTGATGGTACTATTAAACCATTAACTTTTTTTAAAGGCACTTCAAAATTTCCAAACACATCTCGCTCTGGCTCCCCTTCAAACATTCCATTTCTAATAAAACGTTTCACTAATCTATCTTCCAAAGAGTGGTACGAAATAAAACTTAGTCGCCCTCCTTTTTTTAACAACTCTGGTGTTTGAACTAAAAACTCTTTTAACGCTTCAATTTCCTGATTCACTTCAATGCGAATGGCCTGATAAATTTGAGCCAACACTTTATTTTCATGTCTTGGTGGCAAAAACTTTTTTAAGACTGTTTTTAGTTGTTCACTTGTTTTTATTTCCTCTTCTTTTCTGTGCTCAACAATTACTCTTGCCATTGCTGCTGCAGCTCTTAATTCACCATATTGAGCAAACACTTGTTTTAATTGTTCTTCGTCATAATCATTAACCACATGAAATGCTGATAATTGATTTTTTTGATTCATCCGCATATCTAAATCAGCTTCAAAGCGTGTTGAAAATCCTCGATCCGCCACATCAAATTGATGTGAAGACACACCAAAATCAGCTAAAATACCATCCACTTCCTTAACCCCATAAAACCTTAAAAACCGCTTAACATGTCTAAAATTTTCATTGATTAACGTAAACCGTTCATCATCTATCGTATTTAAAAGAGCGTCTTGATCCTGATCAAAAGCAAGCAGTTTCCCTTTAGCACCTAATTGCTTTAATATTTCTTTACTATGACCGCCTCCACCAAAGGTTACATCAACATAAACACCATCTTCTTTTATATTTAAACCTTCAACAGTTTCTTTAAGCAGTACCGGATTATGATATTCCATAGTCTTCATCGTCTTGTCCCATAACCTCTTCTGCTAAATCAGCAAAGTCCCCTGTCGCGTCATCTATAGCTTGTTCATACTTGTCTTTATCCCATATTTCAATAATATTTATAGCAGAAGACAGCACAATATTTTTAGAAATTTCAGCAAAAACAGTTAAGTCCTTGGGTATTAATAAACGTCCATTAGAATCAATTTCAACAATCTTTACACCAGCGGTAAATCGACGAATAAAATCATTATTCTTTTTTTTAAACTTATTTAGTTTATTAATTTTCTGCATTAAAATCTCCCATTCGCTCATGGGATATAACTCTAAACACGACTGAAAGACAGCGCGCTTTAACACAAACCCGTTTTGCAACTCAGGATTTAGCTGCTTTTTTAACGCAGCAGGCAACATAAGTCTACCTTTGGCATCTACCTTACATTCGTATGTCCCTATTAATGAGTTCAAAACAGTTGATTAATGATTTATGTCTTTAAGATTCAAATATATTGAAAATTTTACCACATTTTACCACTTTCTACCACTTTGTTAATAAATTTTTGATTACACACATTAATATCTTGGCATTTTTTAAGCATAGCCTACTTAAACACTTGTTTTCAATAGGTTATAAAGTTTCTAACAAAAAGATTGTTACCATTAACATCTAATACAATAATTAATGCACTTAGAATTCACTTTAACGTATTGAAATATGAATGAATTAACTATATTTGTTTTAATGAAATGACCAACTATTATTTATAATGCATCTTTTAAAAAAAGAAAAAAATTACAGTTATATTGAGACAGGAGAAGGCACGCCAATTATAATATTGCATGGGCTGATGGGGGGATTAAGTAATTTTGATTCTGTAACTAAATATTTTAGTAAAAAAGGCTATCGGGTTATTATTCCAGAACTTCCTATTTACAGTATGTCATTGATAAAAACTAATGTAAAAAGTTTTGCCAAATACTTACATGATTTTATAGAGTTTAAAGAATTAGATAATGTTATTTTGCTAGGAAATTCTCTTGGAGGACACATTGGGCTTTACCATACTAAACTGTATCCAGAAAAAATAAAAGCCTTAGTAATTACAGGAAGTTCAGGTCTTTATGAAAGTGCCATGGGTGGAGGCTACACCAAACGAAGTGACTACGAGGTAATTAAAAAGAAATCTCAAGATGTTTTTTACGACCCTGAAGTAGCCACTAAAGAGATTGTTGACGAAGTATATGCCACAGTTAATGACAGAAACAAACTTATTAAAACATTAGCAATCGCTAAGAGTGCCATACGACATAATATGGCTAAGGATTTGCCAAAAATGAAAATTCCAACCTGTATTATTTGGGGTAAAAATGATAGTGTAACGCCACCTGAAGTAGCAGAGGAATTCAATAGTTTATTACCTGACGCTGATTTATATTGGATTGACAAATGCGGCCATGCAGCTATGATGGAACACCCTGAAGAATTTAATAAAATTCTTGAGTCTTGGTTAACAAAAAGAAACCTTTAGTTACTAATTGTAAGTTAATTAATCAACTTAATAACGGTTTATAATCTGAATAACTTAATTTGTAACTGATGCATATTAAATCTGCCGAATTTATAATGAGCAATTCTGATGTGGCAAAATGCCCTAATAACAGAATGCCCGAATATGCTTTTATTGGTAGAAGTAATGTTGGCAAATCATCACTTATTAATATGCTCACCAATAAAAAAAGTTTAGCAAAAACTTCTGGAAGACCGGGCAAGACACAACTTATTAATCATTTTTTAATTAATAAAAACTGGTATTTAGTAGATTTACCTGGCTATGGTTATGCCAAAGTTTCAAAAAGCGCTAAAAAAACATTTCAAAAATTTATAACACAATACTTTGCTTTACGTGAGCAATTAGTATCTGCTTTTGTATTGGTAGATATAAGGCATAAACCACAAACTATTGATTTAGAATTTATTCAATGGTTAGGAGAACATGCTATTCCGTTTTCCATTGTTTTTACCAAAGCCGATAAGTTAAAACCTAAAGCTATAGACAACCATGTTAAAGCCTATAAAGCCATTTTATTAGAAACTTGGGAAGATATGCCTAATTACTTTATAACATCATCATCTAACGAAACAGGTAAAGATGCTGTTCTAGATTATATTGACCATCTAAATAGCAATATGCTATTAGATTCCTTTTAAAGTTTAAACTCTCTTAGTTGTAATTTCTTTAATTATTAGAAATTAAAAATGCTCGATAAACCTAAGCTTATCGAGCATTTTTTAATACATACAACAAACTCTACTATTTATTTATTGTTGCCACTTTTTTAATATTGTAGGTTGTTTTCATATCTTCAAGCACATTGATAGCTTCTTCAACATAAACATCTCTACTTAAATTTTCATGCCAACGATCTCTTTTTTCTTTTAAGTCTGTTGTATCCTTAACAAAAAGATTTTTTTCATAAACAGGAGATTGGAATGTTAGATTTGTTTTATAATCAGCAATAGGATCAAAACGCTCAGCTTCTTTATCATTTACTTCCTGCTCTTCCTTAAATTTATTATAATTAAGTGGAACTACTTTTTCATCAATTTTCTTTTTAATCCACTTAGCATTTTCCTCTATAAGCTTTAATTGAGCATTATTACTCATGCGCTCTTTGCTGCTTTGTATTGTCTTATCATAATCAAAATAATTATTCCAAGTGGTATAATGAGCGGCATCAATCTCGTCCCAAGGTAATGGATTTGGTTTGTCTTTTTCTCCAACGTCAATATAACTAAATCGATCTGGAACCACCACATCACTTTTTACACCTTCTAACTGAACAGAACCTCCATTTATTCGATAATATTTTTGTGTTGTTAAGGCAAGTGCACCTAAATCTCCAGTGGTGTTATTTCTAACCCAATTGTTTAAATCTATGACATTTTGAACAGTCCCTTTACCATATGTTTGTTTGCTGCCAATTATTATAGCACGTTTGTAATCTTGCATGGCAGCAGACATAATTTCGGATGCAGAAGCAGATAATTCATTTACCAATATAACTAATGGTCCATCCCATGTTATAGATTTATCTTTATCCTCTAAAACGTGTTTTGGCTCTCCTGTTGAACGAACCTGAACCACTGGCCCATCTTCAATAAATAATCCGGCCATATCAACCACTGCTGGCAATGAGCCTCCTCCATTATTTCTCAAATCAAGAACAAGCCCTTGTATACCTTCCGCTTTCAAACGCTCTATTTCTTTTTTAACATCAGCTGCAGCATTTAACTTTTTATAATCATTAAAATCTAAATAAAAACTTGGAAGATCAATAACTCCAAATTTCATATTATCCTTTTCCACGACAGATGCTTTTGCATACGTTTCTTCAATCTCAATAACGTCTCTTGTTATAGTTATATCCTTTATAGAACCATCAACTTTTTTTACCGTTAATGTTACTTTAGTCCCTTTTGGACCTTTAATATATTTAATAGCATCTGTAAGGCGCATACCTACCACATTTACTGCATTTTTCTCATTTTCTTGTTTTACTTTTAGAATAACATCCTCAACTTCAAGCTCATTACTTCTCCAAGCTGGCCCTCCTGATATTAACTCAACAATCTTTATATGATCGTTTCGCTTTTGTAATCTTGCTCCGATACCCTCTAACTTTCCAGACATTTTTTGATCAAAATCTTCCTTATTCTTTGGCGCTAGATAATAGGTATGAGGATCGAATTCTTCAACAATAGTATTTACATAAATTGAAAACCAATCTTCTCTCTGTAAATCTTCGATATTATCATTAAAATATATGTTTATTGATTTTAAGGTTGATTCTCTTGCTTCCTTTTCAATTTCCTTTTGAGTTTTCATAACATATGATGGATCTTTCTTCTTTGCCATCTTCTCTTGCTCGTAGATATCGTCATAATTAGAAAGTGTAGAAAATTTAAGTTGTTGTCTCCAACGTTCTTTCATTTCGGCTTTTGTTTTAACATAGTCTACATGCTCGTAATCTGTGTTAAACATTTCGTCTTTAGAATAATCAAATGGTTCTGATAGAACCTCTTTGTAAAGTTGTTCAGCCTCTTTAATTCGCTTAAGCATTCTATCATAAGTTACATTAAAAAATGTAATGTCATTGGCTTTTAATTGGTCATCAATATTGGTTTCAAACTTTTTAAAATCATCAATATCAGACTGGTAAAAATATCTTTTTACCGGGTCTAAATTGCCAATATAATCAGAATACAATTCCTTTGAAAAAGCGTCATCAAAGGCTATAGGATCAAAGTGATATTGTTGCAAAACATGCGTTATTACTTGAACTAATAACTTATCTTTATCTGGATCGGCAAATGTTTTTGTAGTAAAACTACAAGACCCAAATGCCAGTAACAACACTAATAGTAATGCCTTATAGTTCCTTCTCATAATGTTTTTCATATTCTTTAAAAGTATTTAGCAATCATCCATCAAGACAACCATTTTTTTGAAGATTATCTTATTCAATTACGATGAAAAAAATTGTATGGTATTTTTTTTACTAAATTAAAGAAAAAACCATGCCAATAAAGCCAAGATATACTAATTTTTTGTTAAACCAAAGAAATTGAGTTATTACAATGGAAATTATGTATTTTAGCGATATTTTTATATTAAAATATGAGAGAAAGACCACTAATTTTAGTTACAAATGACGATGGTATTAGTGCTACAGGTATTAGAACTTTAATTGAGATAATGAATGAAATTGGAGATGTCGTTGTAGTTGCCCCAGACAGTCCTCAAAGTGGCATGGGGCATGCCATTACAATTGACTCTACATTATATGTTGAACGTGTTATTGTGGATAACGAAAAACAGCTTGAATATAGTTGTTCTGGAACACCTGCAGATTGTGTAAAACTTGGCATTAGAGAGGTTTTAGAGAGAAAACCAGACCTTTGTGTTTCTGGAATTAATCATGGTTCAAACTCATCTATTAATGTTATTTATTCAGGCACTATGAGCGCTGCTATAGAAGCCGGTATTGAAGGCATTCCTGCTATTGGATTTTCTTTACTTGATTATAAATGGAATGCAGATTTTAGTGCTTCGAAGCAATTTGTTAAAACAATCTCGAAAAACGTGCTAAAACATGGGCTTCCTTCTGGCATCATTCTTAATGTTAATATTCCTAACATTCCTAAAAAAGATATTAAAGGTGTTAAAATCTGTCGTCAAGCAAAAGCCAATTGGGTTGAAAAGTTTGATAAACGTAAAAATCCACAAGGAAAAGATTATTATTGGTTAACTGGAAAATTTGTGAATTTAGATCATGGAGAAGACACAGACGAGTGGGCTTTAGAAAACGGCTACGTTTCTGTAGTTCCTGTACAATTTGATTTAACTGCACATCATTATATTCAAAATTTAAACAGCTGGAATTTAAATGATTAAAAAAGAAATTTTTATCGGACTAATTGTTGGGTTAATTGCCAACGCCATAGGATTATTTATTGCTGCTTCTTTATTGGGAAATGGAGATAGTTTTTTAACTGTTATAAGAGCAGCTGCCTCTGAAGGTTTTTTAGGAAAACTTATAAGTCTCGGTGCCATTTTAAACCTAGTTGCTTTTTTTATTTTTATAAAAAAGAAACAAGACTACAGAGCTAGAGGTGTATTACTGATTACTGTATTTATTGCTATTTTTACATTTGTATTTAAATTTTTATAGGTCATTCTAAATGAATTATTATATCATTGCTGGGGAAGCGTCAGGTGATTTACATGGTTCAAACCTAATGAAAGCATTGCTTAAACAAGATGTTAATGCAAACTTTAGGTTTTGGGGAGGCGATCTCATGCAACAGGTTGGTGGCACTTTAGTAAAACACTACAAAGAACGTGCGTTTATGGGATTTGCAGAGGTTATTAAAAACCTATCAAAAATCTATAAAGACATTTCATTTTGTAAACATGACATTAAGGAATATAATCCAGATGTCATTATTTTTATTGACAATTCCGGCTTTAATTTACGTATTGCTAAATGGGCAAAACAGCAGAAATATAGAACTAATTATTATATTTCTCCTCAAGTATGGGCTTCTAGAGCGGGACGTGTAAAAGATATTAAACGTGATATCGATGCCATGTTCGTTATTTTGCCGTTTGTAGAAGCTTTCTATAAAAAATACGATTACAAAGTTACTTTTGTTGGTCATCCATTAATCGATGCTATTGCTGACAGAACACAAGTAGATGAATATGAATTTAGAGCTGAATATGAGCTTAGCGACAAACCCATTATAGCTTTATTACCTGGAAGCCGAAAGCAAGAAATAAAAAATATGCTTTCTGTGATGTTAAGTTTGGTAGACTCTTACCCCAATTACGAATTTGTGATTGCGGGAGCGCCTAGCCAAGATTATGAGTTCTATCAAACGTTTATAAAAGCTTCAAACGTTAAATTTATAGCTAACAAGACCTATGATTTACTCAGCGTTTCTACTGCAGCTTTAGTTACTTCTGGAACAGCAACTTTGGAAACTGCTTTGTTTAAAGTACCTCAAGTAGTTTGTTATAAAGGTAGTACCATTTCATACCAAATTGCCAAACGCATTATAACTCTTAAATTTATATCATTAGTAAATCTTATTATGGATAAAGAAGTTGTTAAAGAACTTATCCAAAATGAATTTAATACTAAAAACTTAAAACGTGAACTTGATATAATTTTGGACCCATATGAGCGTACTAAATTCTTTATAAATTACTACGAATTAGAAAAAGTTCTTGGAGGAAAAGGTGCCAGTGAAAAAACAGCTAAACTAATTTTTAAGTCTCTTAAAGGATAAATTATTTATGAAGCAATTCATTATTTGCATTCTTACTATGCTTGCCTTGTCTGCCTGTAAATCTTCTAAACATGCTAAAGCAAGCGATACAAATTCACCAAAAGTAATTATACAAGCTCAAAATCAAAGCAACATAGAATTACCCAACGCTTCAAATAATGAGACTAAGGTAGAGCAGCATTCAAATTCAAATACTAGTGCAACACAAATTGTTGATTATGCGCAACAATTTCAAGGTGTCAAATATAAGTATGGTGGCACCACAAAAAAGGGAATGGATTGTTCTGGATTAGTTTATGAATCTTTTAAAGCATTTAATATTCAACTTCCCAGAATCTCGAGAGATATGGCTAAAGAAGGAGACCGTGTAGATATAAAAGATGTACAAGTTGGTGACCTCCTCTTTTTCAAAACCAACAAAAAGCGTAATACAATTAATCATGTTGGTCTGGTTATAACGGCACTCCTTGGAAATATTGAATTTATTCATTCCACAACCCGTCAAGGTGTCATAATTTCTTCATTAGCTGAACGTTATTGGTATTTTTCGTTTGCAGAAGCTCGTAGATTATTATAAGATATTTGTTATCTTTCATCTGCAAAACTTATTGTTTTAGGGTTAGCATACCACGTGCCCTTACAAACAGTTTGATTTGTTTATCAAATTTGTAAGCGGACATTTAATTTATGAAGCTACTTCATTTTCCCATTATTAAATTAACTATGTGCTTGGTTGTTGGTATCCTTATAGGATATTTCTACCCTATGCATTTTAAATTTACTATTTCTATAATAAGCTTTCTTCTGTTAGCACTCAGCATTTCTTTTGTCATTGCAAAAAAGCAGTTCATTAAAACGGTTTGGTTTGGAATTATTGCATTTATAACTATGGTTTTTATTGGAATAAGTACGGTTTCAATTCACAATCAAAAAAACAATCCTAATCACTACACAAATAACCTTTCTAGTCAAACTGATTCGCTAAAAACCATCACCTTTAGAATTAGAGAAGTTTTAAAACCTGGAACTTATTATAATAAGTATATCGTTGATATTTTAAAAATCGATGACTCTAACACGTCTGGAAAATCTATCTTAAATATTCAAAAAGACAGTATTCAAAACACATTAAAAGTAGATAATGTTTTTATAACTAAATCTATTTTTAAAGAGGTTATCCCTCCATTAAATCCCGGTCAATTCAACTATAAAAACTACTTAGAAAAACACTATATCTATCATCAAATTTTCATAACTAACAACACTCTTTTAAAACTTAAATCTAATCAACAAACGTTATTTGGAATTGCTAATAAGGTAAGAGACTATATTAATCAAAACCTCAAAGCATATTCATTTAAACCAGATGAACTAGCAATAATCAATGCTTTGCTATTAGGACAACGACAAAACATAAGCGAAGATGTTTATACTAACTATACTAATGCTGGCGCTATCCATATTTTAGCTATATCTGGACTCCATATTGGAATTATTTTAATTATTCTAAACGCTGTTTTTAAAACTTTAGAACGATTGCGGTATGGACTCTTTATAAAAACGATACTTGTTATTAGTATTTTATGGAGTTTTGCTATTATCGCTGGTCTTTCAGCATCAGTTACCAGAGCAGTCACTATGTTTAGCATTGTTACTATTGGGATGCACTTAAAAAGACCAACCAATATTTACAATACGTTGGCAATCTCTATGCTTATTATACTTCTGTTTAAACCTTTATTTTTGTTTGATGTAGGTTTTCAGCTAAGTTATTTGGCTGTATTTGCTATTGTAAGTATTGATCCTTTTTTATATAAACTTTGGCGACCAAAATATTGGCTAACTAGAACCTATTGGCACACATTTACCATTACGTTGTCTGCTCAATTTGGAATAATCCCTATTAGTTTATACTATTTTCATCAGTTTCCTGGATTGTTCTTTCTGTCAAATTTAATCATCATACCCGTTTTAGGTTTTATTTTAGGTCTTGGAATTCTCGTTATTATTTTAGCAGTTTTACATAGTCTACCAACATTTTTAGCAACTTTTTTTGGAAGCGTTATAGATTTAATGAATAGCATTATTGCTTGGATTGCTCATAAAGAAGAATTTATATTTAAAAATATCTCTTTTAGTTTTTTATATGTAATTCTGGCTTATATCCTCATTATCACATTAGTTAGATTTCTATTTGAAAAGAACTACAGAAGACTCGTCGCTCTATGCGTTAGCGTTATACTGTTTCAAATAGCATTCATTTATACAACTTTAAATAGTCCTGAAAATCAATTTTTGGTATTCCACAAAAGCAGGTTTAGTCTGTTAGGACAGGTTCATAAAAACACGATTATTGTTGCTAATAACTTAGATAGTATTACACGTTTAAACACAAGCATTGTTGCAGATTACGTGGTTAAAAACCACATTAAAAACATCCAAAAAGACACACTACATTCAGTTTACATTTTAGGAAAAAAGAAGCTTCTAATCGTTGATAGTTTAAATGTTTATAATACAAAATCATTTAAACCTGATTATATTCTCCTTAAAGACTCGCCAAAAATTAATTTAAAACGTTTGATAGACTCTATACATCCATCATACATTATTGCTGATGGTAGTAATTACAAATCGTATATTGAACGATGGAAATCCACCTGTCTTAAAACCAAAATCCCTTTTCATCCAACAAGTGAAAAGGGCGCCTTTATTAAATATTAAAAGTGTTTTAATTTAATTTTATGTAAATTTGATTGAGCAACAAATGAATAAATATTTTCTTTAGTTTAACAAAATAACATAGATTAAATAAAATGAGAGTGAAAATTTTACTGATATTATTAATTATCTTCTCTAAATTTAGTTATAGTCAAGAAGGATCGACTTCAAATACAGAAAGTTATATATTGACAAAAAAAGGAGAAAAAATTCGTATTTTTCCAAATGAAAGGATAACTTATAACAGGTTTAAAATAGACTATTATTCATTTAAAAATTCAAAGAAAAAACTTAAGTCAATAAACCCAAAAGAGATAGTTAAGATTGTGGATGAAAATACACTTTATTTGCCTTGTGAAACTGAAAGTGGAAAGCATAGAATTTACAGAGTAATAGCAAAAAACAGAAATTACATTTTAGGTGATTATGATGTTGAATATACAACTTCTTCTGCGCTAGATATTAATAAAAGTTATAGTTACGGCAATACATGGTATGTTATTTTAGATAAAAAAAATAATATTGTTGAGCGCGGCGAATTATATGGCAAAGTATTTAAATTAAAGGACATAAGAGAAAATCATGTTAGAGAACATAATCAAGAGAGTGTAAATACTATTATCAAATATTTTGGTAATTGCATAGATAAGGACAGCTTGTTTGTAAGTTTTAAAGTTGATTCTTTTAGAGATTTTTTGAATAATAAAGAACCTACGGCAGAAAAAGAAGAGGAATGGATTAAATTGACCAAAGGACGAATTCCCATGTATTGGGAGTTATTCCTTCCAGATGTCAATCAATTAGAATGCAAATAAACCATGACTTAATTAGAACAAAAATTCCACAATCAATTCACAACATAGCCCTTAATTCTTGCTGTTTAAATTGAGGAACAAAAGCGACGTGATAGGCATAATCATCTTTACTTTTCATTTGCTTATAATTATCCTTCCAAAAAAGTTTTAAAAATAATTCGATTTTTTGAGGTGTTTTATAACCTATAATAGAGGTTTTCAAATTGCCATTTTCATCAGACAAGTGAAAAGGGCAGTTTTATTATTGATTATTGAATTAGGTTTGACTTGGATTTATGCTGTATGCTGTTGCAATCGAAGTGCCTCAACCTGACAACTATTCTTTAAATTCAGGTTTAAATTCGGCTCTATATAAGGCATATTTTTCTTGTGTATCCAAGGTCTTATATTCATCATTCTTAAACATCTTTAAAAACAACTCTAGTTGCGTTGGTTTTTGATATCCACGTATAGGGGCAATAACATCTCCATTTTCGTCAAAAAACACAATAGTTGGATACGCGCTAATTTGAAGATAACTCGCTAATTGATGCGCAGAATTACGCTTGTTGGCTAGTTCTGGATTGTAATTAGGGTTTGCAAATGTTTGACCTTTGTAGTTGATGGTTTCATTACCTTCTCCATTAAACTTAACCGCGTAATAATTTTTGTTCACATAATTAACGACGTCTATATTATGAAAGGTATTTTTATCAAGCATTTTACAAGGCCCACACCAATTGGTATGCACATCCATCATAATTTTTTTTGGAGTTTTCTTTTGAAGCGCTAAAGCTTCATCAAAACTTACCCAATTAATTTCTTGAGCAATACTTGTAACTGATGTTAAAACAGTTAAAACTAATATAAGTGATATTTTTTTCATGACATATTTGTTGCAAAACTGATGCCGAACTTACAAAAAATGCTCCAAGATTGGAGCATTTTGAGTATTTTTTAACTTATTTTTCGATTAACGGACACCGTGCATTAATTTATTCATGATTGGAGTTAAGGCTATTACAATTAGTCCTGCCACTATCGGAACAATTGTAAAAATTAAAAAGAATGTAGTCAAATCATATGCTGCTGTAATCTTATCAATCAATCCGCCCATTGTTCCTGCTGCTTTATTACCAAGTCCTACAGCAATATACCAAAGTCCAAACATCAGACCAATTTTAGTCGCTGGCACTAATTTACTAACATAAGACAGTCCTACTGGAGACAATGATAATTCTCCTAAAGTATGCAATAAATAAGCGAGTATTAACCAAACAATACTAACTGAAGCAGTTTGAGCTCCTTGGGGAATTCCAGTTGACCCATAAGCTAATACCGCAAAACCAAACCCTAATAAGATTAATCCTATTCCAAATTTTACAGTTGCAGGAGGATTATATTTACTTTCCCATATTTTAGAAATTAACGGTGCAAAAGCGATAATATAAAATGAATTTAAAATTGAAAACCATGAAGCTGGAACTTCTGTTTTAACTTCGGCAAATTGATTTTTAAGCATCCAAATTACAATGGCCCAAATAATAACAAAACTAGTTCCTAAAAATATATTAGATAGCGCATATTTGCTAAATGTAATTAAAAATAATTGCCAAAGTACGTAAGTTATTATGAGTAACGGCACAACCGTTAGTAAGGTGTTAGCTACTCTAAAAATATTAGCGGAGTTTCCTTCTAATAATCTGTTAGTATAGTCGTTTGCGAAAATCGTCATGGATCCACCTGCTTGTTCAAAAGCCGCCCAGAAAAAAATAGTAAAAAATGCTAAAATAGCAACAACAATATAGCGATCTCGTTGTATTTTATGTGGAACTTCTATTTCCTTCTCTTCATTCTTATTACCCTGATTTTCAATAGCATCATCAAATTCTATTGTTTTTGAAGGAGATAATCCTATTCTTCCAAAAATACCTTGTGCAAACCAAAATTGTAACATCCCCAAAAACATGAAGACACCTGCTAAACCAAAACCATAATGCCAGCCAACAGTTTCACCAATATAACCGCAAAGTAAAATACCTAAAAAGGCACCTGCATTTACGCCCATATAAAAGATAGTAAAGGCACCATCTTTTTTATCTTGGGCATTTTTATAAACTCCGTTAATAATTGAAGTAATATTTGGCTTAAACAAACCATTACCCGCAACTAGAAAGCCTATCCCTAAATACAAACTCCAAGGTGTATCTAAAGCCATAGACGCATGTCCGAGTGTCATTATAAATGCACCAATGGCTACAGCTCTTCTATAACCCAAAAATTTATCTGCTAAAAATCCTCCTAAAATAGGTGAAAAATAAACGAGCATGGTATAGGTTCCATAAAGTCCTAAGGCATCCTCTCTGGACCAAGCCCATCCACCATCAATCAATGCAGACGTTAAAAATAGCACTAAAATGGCCCGCATTCCATAATAAGAAAAACGTTCCCACATTTCTGTAAAAAACAAAATAAACAATCCTGATGGATGCCCCATTAGTAATTTATTGTTCATTTCTGAACCTTCAAACCTGTATTTTATAGTACTACTCATTTATTTAAAATATTATAATTAATTTTCTGCTAATTCGAAGCCTTCATTTTCACCATGCATTTCATGCTCATCATCTTCAGCACCATGGGTTAAACGCTTTAATGGTTTTAAAATAGAAATTACAAGTAAGCCAAATGCTACAGTAAAAATTGTAATTCCTGCAAAAATAGCATAATCTCCAAAAACTGCTGATTTTTCACCTAAAATTCCAGCAACTTTTCCTCCGAGACCTGTCGCTGCAAAATAAACACCCATCATTAATGATGCGTATTTTACGGGAGCTAATTTTGTAATAAATGATAATGAAACTGGCGATGAACTCAACTCTCCAATAGTGTGAAAGAAATAGGCCAACACTAACCAAATCATAGCAGATTTTCCATGGGCATCATAATCTCTAACAGCAAAAATCATAAACACAAATCCAAGTCCCATAATTATAGTACCAACAGCCATTTTAAAAAGTGATGATGCTTCTTTTCCTTTTAATTTTCGTTTTGCCCAAATATTGGCAACCCACACTGCAAATAATAGAATAAACCCAGCATTCAAACCTTGAAACATTGGTGTTGGAATTAAGTATCCAAATAACATTCTATCTGTTTTTGTTTCGGTATAAATACTCATTAACCCTCCAGCTTGTTCGAAGGCACCCCAAAATACAATAACTATAAAAAAGGAAAGTAACAAAACTAAAAAACGGTCTTTTTGAACCTGACTTTCTAAGCTTTTATAAATCATCATTAACATCCCGACTACGAATGACAAAAAGATAAATAATGCCCCATATCCCCAATGGTCAACACCGTCAAACGTAAAACCTGCATAAATAGACAATCCCAACAATATTATAAAAACACCTAATTGAAAAGGAGAGCTAAATAGTTTATAAAAAATCTTAACTAACGAAACATCTTCCTCTTTTTCTTGTAGCGTTGGTTTATTACCAACATGAACAATATATTTTTGTCCATATAAATAAACTAAAAGACCAAAAAGCATAGCAACCCCAGCCATTCCAAATCCAGCATGCCATCCCCATTCTGCAACCACTAAACCTATCAATGAGGTTGCTAACAATGAACCTAAGTTAATACCAATATAAAATATGCTAAATCCTTTATCTCGTCGTATATCTCCTTTTCTATACAAGCCTCCAACCATGGTAGAAATATTTGGTTTTAAGCAACCAACACCAAGTATTATTAATATTAATCCTGTAAAAAAAGCCCAAGGCGCATCAATAGCTAAAGTACCATGTCCTGCAACCAAAATTAAGGCTCCAAGTAATACTGTTTTTTTTTGCCCTAACATTTTATCAGCTATAATACCACCTGGAATTGATATGACATATACTAACATCACATACCAACCGTACAATTGCAATGCTTCTACTTTCGTCCATCCTAAACCTGGTCCATTTTCATCTGATGCCTTAGCTATCATATAAATAACGAGTATTGCACGCATTCCATAATACGAAAAGCGCTCCCACATTTCTGTGAAAAATAAAATGTATAATCCAATAGGATGACCCCAAAGTTCTTTTTGGTGTGGTTTTAATGCGGTGCTTGTCATAAGTTAAATTTAGGTTATACGCTGATTTATAATCTAGTATGGAATTTCAATCGAGACTAATTATATTTTTTTAATTTTTAAAAAGACATTATAGTAATCTTTCAAATTTCAATATTTCATTGCCGTTTTAATAAAACTTTCCAAGTTTACTAAAAAAACCGCAAAAAACACTAATTATTAACAGTTAAATATATTTTGTTTTTAACATAAAACCCCATTTGATTTATTTAAAAACAACTTATAGTATCTTTGTTTTTTAAAATGACCATTTAATGAGTGAATCAATATCAGGTTTTTCCAAACTTTCTAAATCAAAAAAAATAGATTGGATTGTCAATACCTATTTTTCTAATGCCGACGAAGCTAAACGTATTTTAGAACAATACTGGCATATTGATGAAAAAATTCAACAACTACATGATGAGTTTATTGAAAATACAATTTCAAATTATTATTTACCATTAGGAGTTGCTCCAAATTTTTTAATCAACGGAAAACTATATACCATTCCCATGGCCATTGAGGAAAGTTCTGTGGTGGCGGCAGCTAGTAAATCAGCTAAATTTTGGTTAGATAGAGGCGGATTTAAAACCAAGGTTATTTCAACAACAAAAATAGGTCAGGTACACTTTATGTATCATGGCAACAAAAAAACGTTGGAATCCTTTTTTAGCTATTTAAAACCACTGCTTTTTAAAGATGCGAAGCCCATTACTAAAAACATGGAACAGCGTGGCGGCGGCATTTTAGATATTGAATTAAGAGATAAAACCAATGACATTAAAGGTTATTATCAATTGCATGCTTCTTTTGAAACCCTTAATGCTATGGGGGCTAATTTTATAAACTCGTGCTTAGAGCAATTTGCCAAAACTTTTAAAAGTGAAGCCTTGATTTTTGATGCGTTTTCTGAAGAAGAAAAGGACATTCAGATAGTGATGAGTATCTTATCTAACTATGTACCGGATTGTCTAGTCCGGGCCGAAGTAAGTTGTAAGGTTGAAGATTTAAATGAAGACAACACAATTTCGGCTGAAGAGTTCGCCTCAAAATTTATACAAGCTGTCAATATCGCTGAAGTAGAACCTTATCGTGCCGTCACCCATAATAAAGGTATTATGAATGGCATTGATGCTGTTGTTTTAGCTACTGGGAACGATTTTAGAGCAGTTGAAGCTGGCATCCATGCTTATGCCTCACAGAACGGGACATACAGCAGCTTAACCCATGCTAAGATTGAAAATGGCATCTTTACGTTCTGGATGGAAATTCCATTGGCTCTTGGCACTGTTGGTGGACTTACTGGTTTACATCCTTTAGTTAAATTAGCTTTGGAGTTACTTTATAATCCATCTGCAAAAGAACTCATGCAAATTGTTGCTGTTGCTGGATTAGCTCAAAATTTTGCTGCGATACGGTCGCTTACAACTACAGGTATTCAAAAAGGTCATATGAAAATGCATCTCATGAATATTCTTAATCAGTTTGGTGCCAATGATCATGAAAAGTCAGCCATTATAGACTATTTTAAAACCCATACAGTTAGCCATAGTGCAGTTGTAGAGGCATTAAAAAACTTAAGAGCCAACAAATAAACGTGGAAAAATATTATAGTAACGGTAAATTATTACTTTCAGGTGAATACGTGGTTCTTGATGGCGCCATATCACTCGCTGTTCCCACAAAATTTGGACAGTGGTTACATGTAGAATTGATTAGTGAACCAAAGTTTATTTGGACAAGTTTTGATAATCGTGGATTAGTCTGGTTTGAAAATGAATTTGAATTAGATAAAATAGATTCATCACAAATTTCTAGTAATGATGAAACCTCTAAAAGACTTATTCAAATATTACGTGCTGCCAAACAACTTAATCCTGATTTTCTAAATTCAAATTCTGGCTACAAGATTACAACCCGTTTAGATTTTGAAAAAAACTGGGGATTAGGCACATCATCCACATTAATAAATAACATTGCTTCATGGGCACATATAAATGCCTTCACCCTACTAAATAAAACATTTGGTGGTAGTGGTTATGATATTGCTTGCGCTCAACATAACCAACCTATAAGTTATCAATTAATTGAAGACAAACCTCTTGTTAAATTGATTGATTTTAATCCGTCTTTCAAAGAACACATATACTATATATATCTTAATAAAAAGCAAAATAGTCGGGATGGTATCGCGATGTACAAATCAAACCAAGGACAATCTAAGAGCTTAATTTCAGAAATAAGCGACATCACATCAAACATGATTAGTTGTAAATCGTTAACCACATTTAACGAACTTATAGAGCGTCACGAAGTAATTATTTCAAAAACAATTAAACAAAAACCCATTAAAGAATTGTTATTTAGTGATTTCAAAGGCTCTATAAAAAGTTTAGGAGCTTGGGGAGGAGACTTTATTATGGTTACATCAAAAGAGCATCCTAAGCCCTATTTTGAAGCTAAAGGCTATCATACAATAATTCCCTACAAAGAGATGATTTTATAAAAAATAAACTAATAAAAAAGCCTCGTTTTTACGAGGCCTTTTTTATAATATACTAGATTTCTCTTTACTCAATTTTTGTTTTAACTCTATTATCCTCTATATCAGCCGCTTCTTTTAAAGCATTATAAAGTTTCGAGTTAACTACACTCATTTTCTTCTTTTCTACTTGATTAGCAAATGCTTGATAGTTATCTAATTTTACAGCTGGTGTTACTTTTTCAACTTGGATCATATAAACTCCATTATTGCCATCAATTAATTTTGATGTTTCACCTTCTTTCAAACCAAAAGCAGCTCCAACAACCATAGGCTCTCTTCCTGCTCCCGAAATGGTAGGGTTCATCATATTAATTGCAGAGGCAGTTCTAACCGTAGTCTTTTCAGCTGCAGCCAAATCATCTAAAGTTTTTGCAGTAACTCTATCTCTAATAAGTTGAATTTTCTTTTCTTTTCGAATAGCAGGCATCGCTGTTATAGTTGCTTCTTCAACACTCATTAAACCTTCTTTATGTTTTGCAGCTAATTGAACAATAGCATATCCTGAAGGAATATCGAAACGTTTGATGTCTCCTACTTCAGATTCTTCATCAAATGCCCATCTTACAATAGGTCTTTGATTTCCAATTCCTGGTATATTCTCATCTAACACTTTAATACCATTAACTGGACGAACAGTGTATTTATTTTCTTTTGCTAATTCTTGAAAATCTTTCTTTTCTAACGAAATCTCAAAATTAGAAGCATCTCTAAATACTTTGTCTATAGTAGCTTGTGAAGGCTCTATCTTTCTTGCTATAGTCGCAACCTGCACTGCTTTTTCTTTATCTTTTTGACCTTCAATCTCGATAACGTGATAACCAAAAATTGTTTTAACCACACCTATATCTCCTACCTTTCCTTCAAATTCAAAATCATTAAACTCAGGAACCATAGAATTGTATGGATGCCAATCATATCGACCTCCATTATCTACGCTTCCTTGATCTGATGAAAATTCTTTTACCAAGTCAGGGAATTTTGATTTATTTGATTTCACGACTGCTAAGATACTATCGGCTAATTGTTTTGCTTCTGCATCTGTTCTAGTAACATCTTGCGCAGCAGCTCTTGCTCCAACAAATGGAATTAGGATGTGTCTTACTTTTGCTGAATCTGGAACTTGTTTTACCGCTACTAACTTAGAAATTTTAAAATATCCATTGTCTTTGTATGGTCCATAAACCTCACCAACGCTTAAGTTAAAAATACTATCAGAAACCGCTTTAGGAATTGAAGATTTAAACAGAAAACGACTATCAAATTTTATATCTGAATTTGAATTAACAAAGTCTTCGTTATTTTTTGTTTTTAAGAATCCAGTTATGGTATCTGTTGCTTTAGTGGTCTCGTTATAAACCTCTTGATCTTTTAAAAGATTTGTTAAAGATGCTTTAATGTCGTTCTCATCTTCAACAGTAGCTGTTTCTTTAAACTCTACATAATTGATATCTCTTGAAGCATCAACTTGATATTGTTTTTTATGTTTATCAATATAACTTGAAATATCTGATTTGGTTACAGTAATTGTACTATCTGCAATTGATGAGAATGGAATTTGAACAAATTTAATATCAACTTTATTTCCTTCTAACTGATGCTCGAATTTACCTTCTTCAAGTGTGCCGGTTAATCCTGCTTTAACTAAATTAAAATAATTTTGTTGTAAGGCATTTTCGGCTAATGATTCTTCATAATTAATCCAATCTTGATACGCTTGAGGCGATGTTTCTTTTAAGTTTATAATGTATTCATTTAACTTATTCTCATCAAACAAACCAGCTTCATTTAAAAACTGAGGGGTTGTAGCTAATGCTTTTTTCAATAAGTCTCGCATTTGATCCTTCTCTACAGAAATTCCAAGTTCATCAAATTGAGTTTGCAACACCGCTTGTCTAACTTCTTGATCCCAAACTCTATTCATTATTTGAGTATTGGTTGCGCTAGCACCCGCTTGTTTTTGTGCCACTTCCACCTTTTCTAAAAAAGCTGTTCTAGTAATTTCCTTACCATTAACTGTTCCTACCGTGTTTTGGTCTTTAGCCGAAAGTGAATTTCCGTTTTTAATTAAACCGCCTAAAACAAAAGAGAATAGTGCAAGAGCTATAATTATTATTAGAAAAAGAGAACGCTGTCTTATTTTATTTAAAATTGCCATTTGTAAGTTAAATTATTATAAAACCTTTTTACGGGTCATTATCTTGTTAAGTTTGTTATTTTTTATAGTATCAAAAATATTGTGCGCGAAAATACCATTTTCTATTTAATAATAAAAGTAGAAAGATGCTTTAATTACATTAACTAGGCTAATTTAATCTTCTTTTAAAAGCTTTAGTTCTACCATATCAATTTTAGTGTTTGAAACTTCTAAAATTGTGAACTGAAACATATCAATAACAACCACATCATTTTGCATAGGAATCTCCTCTGTATGATTTACAATTAGCCCTCCCAATGTTTCATAATTTTCTCCTTCAGGCAAATTAATTTTATAGGTTTCATTAATATAATCGACTTCTAAACGAGCTGAAAACTTAAAATTATCGTTATCTAATCGTTCCTCAATTAAATCAATGGTATCGTGTTCATCTTCTATTTCGCCAAATAATTCTTCTACAATGTCTTCAACTGTCATAATACCAGACGTTCCGCCGTATTCATCTAAAACAACAGCAATACTTTTACGCTTTTTAATGAGCACATTTAGTACGTCTTTAATTAAAACCGTTTCAGGTACAAATTCAACAGGAAGAATAATAGATTTTATATCCTTAGGTTTTTTAAATAACTCAAAGGAGTGAACATATCCTAAAATATCATCAATGGTGTCATTATAAACTATAATTTTAGTACAACCAGACTCTGTAAACAAGGCGTTTAACGTTTTAATAGAATTATTGAGTTCTACAGCTATAATTTCTGTTCTAGGAACCATCACTTCTCGAGCTTTTACCTCGGAAAATTCTAATGCATTTTGAAAAATTTGAATTTCTGAATCAACATTCTCATGAGCTTCTACAGATTCCATTTGCTCACTAATATAATTACCCAATTCAACTTTGGTAAATGCTAATTGTATTTGATCTCCTTCAGTTTTAAAAAATTGTCTTAATATCATATCTGAAATCCAAATAACAAAATCTGCTATAAATGTAAAAATCAAATAAAAAAAGTATGCTGGAATAGCCAATACTTTTAATAACGTGTTTGAATAAACTTGAAAAAATACTTTAGGCAGAAATTCAGCCGTAATTAAAATAATAAGTGTTGATATAATAGTTTGGGTTAACAAGCTTAAATCTGTAAGCAAATAGGTTACAAACGTTGAATTGACTGGCAACAAAGATTGAAACCATTGCACTAACACATCACCCATAAAAAACCCATAAATAACCAATGCTATATTATTACCAATAAGCATCGTGGCAATATATTTTGAAGGTTTTGCTGTAAGCTTGGTTAGCACTTTAGCTAAAAACCCTTCTTGCTTTTTTTCTATTTCGATATGTATTTTGTTTGAAGATACATAGGCAATCTCCATGCCTGAGAAAAAAGCAGATAGAATTAATGAAACAATTATGATAATAACATAAAAACTCATTTATTTTGAATTATCTTTATTTTCATACTTCTTTCTGAATTTTCGTCTGAAAAAAAACATAAAAACAGCTAACGCAGCAAACAATAAAGAGACATAAGCAATATCACCTTGTGTAATATATTTGTTAAAAACATCATACAAAAATAAGGCTGCAAAAGTTAAATACGCGTATTGAAAAAACTTAGCAAGCTTCATAGAAAATTTTTAAATCTAAAATTAAATACAAAGATACTTAAAAAAGTTGTGAGGTTATTTTATTGTTTACGTATTATTCTTTAAGCGTTATAACACCATCTATTTCCAACACTTCAGCATTTGTAAACTTGGTATCAGAATCAAAGCCATTACCGTTTATTAAATCTGTTCCTGTTCTAAAAGTTACTGGTTTATTCGTAAACAACCATTCTTTGTTTTGGTCATAATATAATTGTTCTGCAAATAAGGTATCCTTAGTATGTGTTGCAATAACAACGTGTCCTTGTAAATCTACAAGCCCAGTCGCATCATAAATAATAGCATAATCAGCTAATACTTTACTTTTATTATTGTCATCATCGTAAATATCTAAATCAATACCATCAGGAAATTCTTTAAATGAAAATTCTCTATTAGAATAATCCAGCATTTTAGGACTTAACAGATTCGCTTTCATTATACCAGAATCGGTATATTTAAAATTGATATTCTCTGAAACTCCAAAAGGCTCATTTTCAGAAATACCAATTTTCTGAATGTCATTTAAATTGTTTTTACATGAAAAAAACATGGTCACAGCAAATGCTGTGACCATAAATAGTTTGTTATGTGTTTTTATACTTGGCATTTAAATTTTAGGCACTGTAACAGAAGCCCCAATCCAACAACCAATTTTAATTACTTGTCCGCCATTATTTTCACTAAATATATCTGATTTAGTTGGTGCTTTTGCTAAATAATTTTCTGCTGTTTGCGAAGCTGCCTTTCTTAAAGTTGGATCTTGGCTTGCTGCTTTTCTTGCTTCATCTGCAGCTAACCAGAAAACAGCTCTTTTATTAAAGTTAGTATCACCACAACTATTGGCGCTAGCTGCATACATAGCTGCTATTGACAAATGAGGATGACCATCTGAAGGGTTTAATCTAAGCGCTTCTCTAAAGAAACTTCTAGCTCTTCCATAGTTACCTTTAGCTTTTAACTTTAAACCTATTCTATTATTAAGTTTTGCTTTTTTAAAGTTATCTGTTTCTAATTTAATGGCTTCTTCATAAAAAGCGATAGCTTCGTTTGATTTGCCTTCTTTATCTTTTAAGATTCCTAAGTAATATGCTGAACTCGCAGACGGACTTAACGCATGGTATGCATTTACTAATTTAAAGAACAATGGATCATCTGTACAATCTTTTTCAGACATTTTTCCTGCCGCTCTTTGTAACCAAACTGCATTTGCTTTATTTTCTTCAAATCCTTTTTGGTACAGTGGTATTAAATTTTCACAGTTCGCTCTATCTCCTAATTTTTGGTCAATACTTCCAGAAATTTGATCATAAGCATTTAAGTAACTTTCGTAATATTTTTTATATCTTTCTTCTTTACTTGTAAGCGCAGTTCCTGCTTCTTCTTTGGCAAGAAGTTCATTAAGCTTTTCAGAATAATTTTTTACTTCTACTTCAACTTTCTCAACAACGTCATCATATTTATTAAATAAATCTGCAGCTGGTTTTTGCTTAGCATCATACAAATCAACCATTAAAGAGAAATAGGTATATAAACTTTTTGGACTTGTAAACGTTTCTTTATCTAGATTATAAGCGGCATCAAAACAAGCATACAAGTCTGAATCAGATTTCCCTAAAAGCTCTCTATTATCGTACATTAACTGACAAGCTTGAGCAGCATACTCTCCTTTTGGCGTTTTGCTTGGAAAATTTTCCTCACGCTCTTTCCACTCTTTTATCAAATCTTCAATAAATGCAATTTTTTCAGCTCCAGAAGAGTTTTCAATTTTATACTCTAAAATTTTCTCTCCGTCAATATAGATGGCATTATTAAATTTTGGACATTTTTTTCTAACATCCATCCATGGCTGATATGCAGCATCAAAGTTTTTCGCTTTTACATATTCATGGAATATGGATAGCTTCGTCATACATTCTTCATCTTGCTGGGCAAAAGACACCATGCCAACAAAAAATAATGTTAGTAATAAAGTAATTTTCGTTTTCATAATAAAAAATTTACGTTGTTAGTCATATTTTCGTTTTTGGAACCATCTATCGTTCAAAGATAAACTTAATTGGAAATTAATGAAATTCTCTTGGATTAAATTACTACTAGTTGTTCCACGTTTTCCAATTTCTACGCCTAAATTTGCATTTGAGAATATATCCCCTACAGGTAATCCTAATCCAAAAGACATGCCAAACTCTTTAATTGACTCATTATTTATGATTAAACCTGTTTTTTCAAAGTGCAAACCTGCCCTGTAAACCACTCGTTTAAAGTAACTTGTAAACGAATTATATTGTGGAATATAAAATCCTCCCAACGAAATAGTGCTAGCGTCTTCGTAATTTGTTGTAGTGCTACTATAAAGCGGATTAAAAAATTTACTGGTTTGTTGAGCCGTATATTCTGAACCAACAAACCATTTTCTTGGTTTTCCTATACCCACTCCTATTGAAAATTTGGAGGGTAAGGTTAAATCTGTTTGCTGCAATCCAACTGCATTGAGATCAGTTTCTACAGTATTTAACACAAATTCTTGCCCTGAAGCACCTGTTGTTATTGTTGAAAATGAGCGTGTGTTATTTGAAGTTAAATTACTTTTTGGAGTATACGTAATTCCTGTAACAAACTCATATTTATCCTTTAACAGTTTTTTGTATGTTAATCCAAAATTCACATTTAAACCACTTAAATCTGACCTATTATTCTCTCTTGAATTGTATAACAGAGGTACACCTTCTGAATCATAAATATATTCAACGGTACTATTTGTAATGTTTCCAAAATTATAACTTGCATCAACACCAATACTTAAATCTTTAGTAAGCATATACCCCATACCTAAATAGACCTTGTTAAGACCTCCTTGACCACGAAATCTGTTTAAAAGATCTCCATCACTATTAACACTTTCCAATTTGTAACCTACAGAAGTATAAGGCATTAACCCAAAACCAAAACCAAATTTGCCCATAGGTATTGAAAGTGCAATATAATCAAATGATGTTGACGTAGCTTTGTCGCTACTTGAGCTACTTTTAAGATTTAAACTTGAATGGCTTCCTCCTACCGTAAATTTTACAGGCCTGCTTTCCCCTCCAAATGAGCTAAGATTTGGAGTTGCGTACGATGCTGGATTTCTTAAATTTACATGAATACTATCTGTGTAAATACTTAATCCTCCCATACTTCTATTTTCAACTGTGCCTTTAAATTTAAGACTTCCAATACCGTAAAAAGAATAAGGTGAAGCTGTACCTTGTTGAGCGTAACTTTGAATTGCGAAAAAAGCAATAAAAACTATTACAAGTTTTTTTATCATTCGTTTGAATTAATTTGTATAATATAATTTAATCCCTCTAAAAGGAAATTAGAGTTGGCAAATATGCTACTTTTTAATTGTTTAGACAAGAAATTAGCGTCCCCGCCTGTTAAAATAACTGTTAAATCTTTATATTTTTCTTTATATTGACAAATAACTCCGTCTATTTCGTTAAGAATACCAAAAATAACTCCAGAATGTATAGAGTTATTTGTAGAGTTGCCAACAATACTTTTTGGAATTTCTGACTCTAACATTGGTAAATTTGCTGTAAAACTATGCAGTGACTGATACCGCATCCTCATACCTGGCGAAATTGCTCCTCCCAAATAGTTGTTATTACTTGTAACAAAATCATAGGTAATGCATGTACCCGCATCAATAACAAGAACGTTACTTTTTGGAAATTGTTGAATAGCAGCACACACTAAAGCTATTCTATCTAGCCCTAGTGTTTTAGGTGTTTCGTAACAATTTATAAATGGTAACTTGGTTTCTGAATCTAAATGAACTAAATCAAAAGACTTCTTAATATAATCGACATCCGCTGTTTTTAGTTTACCAACAGATGAAATAATCGCTTTTTTGATTGATTTATATTCTTTTTTCAATAAATCAATATGTTTTAAAATAAACTTAAGCTCAATACTTTTTTTGCAAACTATATTATCTCCCTCAAAGACAGCAAGTTTCACAAAAGTATTTCCAACATCAATTATTAAATTCATTACATTATTGAAAGTTGTAAATTTACAAAACCATTTTTTATAATTTTCTTTTGGCGGATAATAAAAATGAATATATATTTGCATCCGCTTTAGTGAGGTACCTTAGCTCAGTTGGTAGAGCAAAGGACTGAAAATCCTTGTGTCCCTGGTTCGATTCCTGGAGGTACCACAAAAAAATCCCGAAACTTTAATGTTTACGGGATTTTTTGTTTTTAAGAATATTACTAAAACGTAGCCTATATTTTCAACTCTACATAAACAGGTAAATGATCTGATGGATATTTACAATCCTTATTATCACTTAGAATACCGTATTTATCAACCTCTATTTTAGGACTAACAAAAATAAAATCGATTCGTCTGGTAACAGGTTCGTTAAAATTAAAACCATTGAATGTTCCTGTTGGACCAAATACAACTTTAGAAATTTCTTGAGAGTCTTTTAAATATGTTTTAATGTACTGAATACTTTCATGAGATTCTTCCATATTAAAATCACCCATAAGAACTACGGGAAGGTTATTTGTATTGATTTCCTTTATTTTTTTAATAATTAAAAGCGCACTATTTTTCCGTGCCTCTAAACCAACATGATCAAAATGGGTATTAAATACCAAAAGCCTCTCATTCGTTTTTTTATTTTGTAGTAAGGCATATGTACAAACTCTGTTACATACCGCATCCCAACCCATAGAGACTTGTTCTGGTGTGTCGGACAACCAAAATGTTGATGATTTTAAAACTTTAAAGGTTTCGTGATTATAAAAAATAGCCGAATACTCGCCTTTATCCTTGCCATCATCTCTTCCAACACCAACAAAATTATAATCGGTTAATAAGCTATCCATATCTTTCATTTGATTAGGAAGCGCTTCTTGAACACCCAAAATATCTGGATTATAGAATTTTAATTGATTGATAAAAAATGGTTTTCTGTTGATCCAGCTATTCTCCCCTTCCTTTGGATAATCCAGTTTAATATTATACGTCATAACTGAGACGTCTTGAGCTTTTATATTCATCAAGAAAAAGAAACAAATTACTGTTAAGAAAGACTTCATTTTAAATTGGTTTTATTCAACAAAAATAATATTACTTTTTTCTGAAATACCATTTTCATTAAAGGATTCTACTTGCATATAGTATGATTGATTGTTGTTTAATGCTCTCAATTCATAATTTGGATTGTCATACATTAATACCGATAAGTTTAATTTATCTTTTGCAATACCCCAATACACTACATATCCAGTGGCATTTTCATCTTTATCCCATGCTAAATCAGCATTGCGTTTGTCTGCTTGTCTTGTGATTTTTAAATTGAATGGTTTGTGTGGAACATCTCCATACCCGTTTCCGAATACTCTAAATTCTGAAATTGATAAATAATTATTAGTACAATACACATGATTGTACCGAATATACCTAGCATCTACAGCGTCTTTTAACTCTACATAAGCATGAGGCATATCTTTTTTGTTTTCAGAATAATCTACAATGGTGTTCCATGATTTTCCATCTAAAGAAGATTGAATCACAAACTGTTGCCTTAAATTATCTGGTCTACCAAAAATGTCACTATTAAAATCTTGAAAGTTTATTTGAATAGCTTTTACATTCATTTTACGTTCTAAATCAATTTCAACATAAATAGAATCGTTATTAGACTGTGACACCCAATACGAGCGAATTTCCTCATCATTAATTTTAGAAATATCAAACTCTTTAATTTGTTTTTGCATGAAGCCAGATTCGCTTTCATCTACCACATTAATATCTTTTTTTACTAATGGAGAATTTGTTTTTACCGGCTTGTTATAAGATAGTAACATCCAGCCTGTAAATCGTTCTTTATGTTCGTCAACTTTGGTGTCTGGTAAATAATGTGGATAATCGCCATAGGCCGTATTAACATACATTTGTCCGTTGTCTTCAAATCCTGCTGGGTACATACCAATACGACGTTCAAATTTATAATTTACAGATATCGCCATCGTTGAATAATGCCAATATTTTCCGTTATTATCTTTAACCGTGCTGCCATGTCCAGCCCCTTTTAAAAATCCGCCGGGTTTATAAGAAATAGGGTTGTAAGGCGCATATTCAAAAGGCCCTAACGGACTTTTACTCGTATAAACACCATCAGCATATACATTCCATTGCGTGCCAGGTGCTCCATACTCCAAATAATAAATACTATCGTGTTTCACCATCCACGGACCTTCAATGTAAGGCGCTAAATCAGACCTATGATTTTGACCAAAACGCTCCCAACCATGTGCATCTGGGTGAAGCGTAAACAAATCTTTTTCATCTCCTTTCGGAATATAATAATTATCAGCATCTAATTCTACCACGCGAATTGGCCACAAATTTGAAGACTCCTCATATAAATATACTTTACCATCGTCATCTACAAATAAATCGGGATCTTGAATGCCACCGGGAATATCTAAAACTGCGTAATTGGTTTTCCAATCTCCTAGTTCGGGATTATCAGTTTCAATAACAGCACCGCTTCCGGAAGGGTCACCATAGACTAATATTTTTCCATCTTTAACCACTGCAGCAGGTGCATTACACCCATTAAAATACCAGCTTTGAGGTTTTATAAAAGTCCAATTACTCATATCATCAGACATCCAATAGCCATGAGAACGTGTAACAAACATAAAATATTTTCCTTTAAAATTCACCACAGCAGGGTCTGCACCAGATCGATAAGACACCTTGTTTTTGGCTCTGTAATGTGACATATAAGAATAATCTATATCGATGGGATTACAATAGGTTTTAAACGATTTTTTGGTCTCTGAAAGCGTTGCAATTTGCGCTTCGTTATTTTTCTTTTCTTTATTACAAGAAAAGAAAAACAATACGGTTATTAAGCAAGTAAATACGTATTTCATGATTTATAGTTTTTTGAGGGCATCCTTCAGAATTCCAATATCACTTAACTAACTCAAAGGTATCTTTTAGTGTTGCATTAGAATTTGTTCCAACAAACACCTCAAACTCTCCAGGTTCCGCAACAAAATCTAGATTAGAATTATAAAATTTTAAATCTTCAACAGATAATTGAAACGTAATGGTTTTAGTATCTCCATTTTTAATGTCAACTTTCTGAAATCCTTTAAGCTCTTTTACAGGCCTTGTTACAGAACCTACAAGGTCTCTTATGTATAGTTGAACAACTTCTTTTCCGTCGTAATTACCAGAATTAGTGACATTGACAGAAACTTCAATAGAACTATTTGGATTGAGTTGATTTGAACTCAATTTCAAGTTGTTATAAGTAAAATCCGTATAGCTTAATCCATAACCAAACGGGTACAATGGTTCATTACGAACATCAATATAATTTGATTTGAATTTTTCGAATTTACCGTCATTATTTCCCAAAGGGCGTCCTGTATTTTTATGATTGTAATAAATAGGCACTTGCCCTACATTTCGCGGAAAGGTAGCTGTCAATTTTCCTGAAGGGTTTACATCTCCAAAAAGCACATCAGAAATTGCTAACCCTGCTTCACTACCCGAAAACCAAACATTTAATATTGCTGGAACCTTTTCATTTTCTTCAGTAATGGCCAAAGGTCTTCCAGTGAATAAAACTAAAACCACCGGTTTTCCTGTTTTTAAAAGTGCATTTAATAAATCTTTTTGAAGTTGTGGAATTTGAAGATTAGTCACGCTACTGCATTCGCCACTCATTTCCGCAGTTTCACCAATAGCTGCGACAATAACATCAGATTTTGAAGCGACTGATAAGGCTTCATCTAACAATTGTTTATCTGTTCTGCCATCACGCGGAATATCTTTACCAAACATCGTCACCCGTTTTTCGTATTCCAAATCATAATCGACGTTACTTCCTTTGGCGTATAACACCTTTACATCTTCACCGGCTACTGTTTTTAACCCTTCCAATAAAGGGATCGATAGATTTTGTTTGGTAGCCACACTCCATGTTCCAGCCATATTTACGGCGGTGTTTGCCAAGGGGCCTATAACTCCAATGGTTCCTGATTTTTTTAACGGCAAAAGATTGTTTTCATTTTTAAGAAGCACCATCGATTCAGTAGCTACTTTTCTAGCAAACGTTCTGTTTTCAGGGGTAAACACCTCTGTTTTAGATCTATTCAGGTCGCAATATTTATAAGGATCATCAAATAAACCTAATCGGTATTTCGCCGTTAACATGCGTTTTACAGCAGTATCAAGGTCACTCATAGATATTTTCCCTTCTTCAAGAGATTGTTTCAAGGTTTTAACAAAAGCAGCAGGAATTGCTGGTGAATCGCCTGCCATATCCATGTCTACGCCCGCTTTTAAAGCTAACTCAGCAACTTGGTATTTATCTCCCATACCATGAGGTATCATTTCATAAAGTCCTGTGTAATCCGTCACAACAAATCCATTAAAACCCCAATCATCTCTTAGCAAGTCGGTTAGCAACCATTTATTACCTGTTGCTGGAATACCATCAATCTCGTTAAATGATGCCATCACAGAACCCACGCCTGCATCGACAGCGGCTTTGTAGGGTGGTAAATACTCGTTGTACATGCGTATTCTACTCATGTCAACCGTATTATAATCTCTACCTGCTTCAGGAGCGCCATATAGCGCAAAATGTTTTACGCATGCCAACATGGTGTTGTTCTTGGTTAGATCGTCACCTTGATACCCCTCTACCATGGCTTTAGCTATTTCGCTTCCTAAAAAAGGATCTTCTCCCGAACCTTCGGAAACGCGACCCCAACGAGGATCTCTAGATATATCTACCATTGGTGAAAACGTCCAGTTAATACCATCGGCTGTGGCTTCTTTTGCAGCCATCTGTGCGGTTTGTTTTATAAGTTTCATATCCCACGAGCTTGATAAGCCCAATGGAATTGGAAATGTTGTTTGGTAGCCATGAATCACATCCATACCAAAGAGTAAAGGGATTTTCAATCGGCTTTTTTCAATAGCTATTTTTTGTACTTCTTTAATCTTCTCTGCCGATTTAATATTGAATAAGCCACCTACTAATCCTTCTTCTATTTTTTTTGCGATATCAGAGCTTTGTGCTTGCCCAGTTGTAATATCTCCAGAAACAGGAAGATTAAGTTGCCCAATTTTTTCATCAACCGTCATTAAACTCAATATCGAATCTACTTTTTCTTCAAAAGGATTATCACTTGAAAGCGTATCTGATTTCTTTTGATTTGAATTACATGCTACAATTAGTAATACTGTAATGCTTAAAAAAGCATATTTAATGTTAAATAATTTACTCATCTCTATTTTTTTGATTTTGAAAAAAGCCATGGTAATAACTCCGGTTCGGCAAAGGCAGAATCCCAGCTATTGTGATTGTCATGCTCGAAATAGGTTAACCTAACGTCTGCGCCTCTTTTTTGAAGTGCTGTCACCATCCTTAAAGCGAAATACGGAATTACAACATCATCCTTTCCGCCTTGAAAAACCCAAAGTGCTACTTTATCAGCATATTTTTTTGTTGCTTTTGGATGGCCTCCGCCACAAATGGGAAAGGCTGCCGCAAACATATCGGGTCTTCGTTTTAATATCTCAAATGTGCCCATGCCCCCCATTGAAAGTCCGCCAACGTAAACCTGATCTTTTTTAACGTAAGGATTATTGATAAAATCATCCATAAAATCAATGACAAGTTTCATCGATTTTGTTGGCTTTCCCATACGTTTATATTTGAATTTTTCAATTCCTTTTTTTGAATAATCTCGTTTTACATTCGCCCAATAATCTTCTTTAGGACATTGCGGAAAGACAACTATAGCTGGAAACGAATCTCTAACAGCTTCATTAGCAAATAATGATTTCCCATGAATTAGCTGTGATTTATTATCATTACCTCGTTCTCCCGCTCCGTGAAGAAATAACACTACTGGATATTGTTTATTTTCAGAAAAATCTTTTGGTAATAATATCCTGTATTTTAATGTATCCCCATTATTAACAACTATTTTTTTTAAATAAGCATCTTCATCTTGTGCTCTTAAAACACTCGAAAAGCCAACAAAAACTAATAGCATTAATACTATTTTATTTTTCATTTTTAAACCTATTAATAATTAAACCCTAATATATTTAATCCGTTTTTAACATCCTCATTTTGCATAAATAAATTCCATAACAATCCAGTTCTGTAGTTCTCGATCATAATAATTTCAGGTCCCTGATCAATTGCCAAATAGGCTTCGGCAACCCAATAATTAAATTGTGGACTAAAGGCATCATAAAAGCCTGCAACTCCTAATAATTTGTCCTTTTTTTGATAGAGAAAATGCATAACATCTAAAGATTCTGAAGGCGTGTAAGCAATAGAACTTATAGCCGCTGTAGGAGAAATTACGCCTAAATCGTTTGAAGGACTATGTGCTGAATAGCCTATTGATCCATCTGAATTTCGTGAATAACTCGCTGTTAAACCCCAGCAATCGGCACCATAATCAGTATAGTTTTTAGGATTTGAAATACAATATAGACGGTTAATTTTTGTGTGATTTACAACAAGGTTCCAATAATTAGCATATTGATCTGATAAGTTTTTAGGATTCAATCCTAAAAACGAATACTGACTAAAAAACAAAGGTCCACCAAAATCTGAACCTCCAGCATGATTTAAAACCAAAGGAATTCCGTATTGAGAGCTAGATGAAACAATAGTGCCGTTATTTGCCCAACCTTCTTCGTAAACTGGTTTCGTTATGGCATAATCAGGTGATGCTGCCGCTAACACATACGCAATCAGTGTTTCGTTATATCCGCTTAGCTTCATGTTTATGTCAAATCCGTAATTTGGGCTCCAGTGCCAGTACAAGGCATTTTGATTTTGCGTATACCAATTCCATTCGATACCTTTCCATAGGGCGTCAGCAAGATTTGAAAGTGCTTTTTCATCAGTTGAACCGTTTTTAAAATATTCTTTTACACATATTAATCCTTGAGCTAAGAAAGCCGTTTCAACTAAATCGCCTCCATTATCTTTTGTGCTAAACGGAATGACATTCCCATTGCCTCCATCCATCCAATGCGGCCACGCCCCATGAAATCGATCAGCATTTTCAAGAAATGATAAAATTTTGTTTAATCTGGCTGTTCCCTCAGCTTTAGTCACATAGCCTCGTTCAATACCTACTAATATAGCCATTAAACCAAAACCCGTTCCACCTGTAGTAACTACATTTTGATTTAATGTTGGATCGTTAGGATGATACCGTTCTTTGGCTGCTCCTGAACTTGAATTCGCAAAATCCCAAAAATATTTGAATGTTTCCTTTTGAGTTAAATCCATTATCTCTGTATCTGTTAGCGTAACTTTTTCAGGTTCATTAGATACTGGATCAGTATCTGAACCACATGAAAAAAAAGTTATTACTAGAAATATGGCTACATAAAATTTAAACATGAATTGCTATTTTAATTTTGAGAATCAATCGTAAATCCTAATTTATTTAACCCATTAAGGACATCCTTATTTTTCATAAATAAATTCCACAATAAACCCGTTCTATAATTTTCAATCATGACAGGAATAGGCCCTTGGTCTATCGCTAAATATCTTGGTAAAAACCAATGATCTTGTATGCTAAATGCATCGTAAGGCCCGTATTTACCAATAAGTGAATCATGGTTTTTATAGAGATTTTCAAGCATTTTCATACTTTCTTTCGGGGTATATGGAAATGATGAAAGCGCAGCTGTTGGTGAAATAACACCAAGATCATTGCCTGGTCTGTGACCCGCATACCCTTTTATGGAATAACTTGAAGTTAAACCCCAAAGACTATCGCCATAACCTTTAAAATGTTTAGGATTATCTATAGCGTATTTATAATGAATTTTTGCTTGATTCTGGGTTAATTTCCAATAGTCTGCATATTGATCTTTTAAACCTTTAGGATTTAATCCTAAATACGAATAATGTGCCCAGAATAAAGGCCCTACGGGAGCATCATCTCCTTCGTAGTAATCTAAAACAAGAGCCTCTCCATATAAAGAATCCTTAGAAACAATGGCTCCGTTTCTTGCCCACCCTTTTTCATAAACCGCTTTTGAAATTGGATGTGTTGGGGATGCTGCTGCCAAAACGTACATAATTAAACACTCGTTATACCCACCAACTTTAAAGTTCATGTCCCAATTATATTCGGGAGACCAATGCCAATACAATACATTTTCACCTTTTGTATACCAATCCCATTCTACGCCTTTCCAAAGCTTATCTATTTTAGAAACGAGTTCTTGTTCTTTTTCAGTATCACCATCTTTAAAATATTCAGAGACCGTTAGAAGTCCTTGAACCAAAAATGCGGTTTCAACTAAATCGCCACCATTGTCTTTTTTGCTAAAAGGAACAACCTTGCCGGTTTCACCATTTATCCAATGAGGCCAAGCACCGTGAAATCTGTCTGCCTTTTCTAAAAAATCAACTATTTTTAGATATCTATCGAGAGCTTCATCTCGTGGAATAAATCCTCTTTCAACACCAACTAAAATCGCCATTAACCCAAAGCCACTTCCACCAGTTGTTATTGTGTTTTTAGGAGAGGTTGGATAGACATTATCCATATGCACACGTTCTCTTGCCATCCCAGAATTAGGTTCTGCTCCTTCCCAAAAATAGTTGATGGTTTGTTTTTGAATGGTATCTAATAAGGAGTTTTCAATATTAACATCTGAATGATTTTTTATTTTTGAAATAGCCTTATTTTTCTTGCTATTACAATTAAATAATAAGATTATGATGCAAAAAAAAGAAATTATTTTTACTTTAAAAAAAGTCATTTAAAAAGGGTTTTTAGAAATTTAGCTGCATTCGAAATGCAGCTAAATTCAAATAAAAAAACACTAACTCAAACAAACATATTAACTAAAACTTTAAAAATTATTAAGTTTTTAAAGTTTTAGTTTTTTTTTACTTGTTCATAATTTGCAGAATTTCGTCTGTTGTTAAAGCTCTGTCAAACACGTGCAAATCATCTATAAAGCTCGAATCTGATAAATGACCCCATGCTATAAATCTAGGTGCACCAGAACCAATTGATAAAATATCACAACCTGCCCAGCTTACCTGTTTATCTGTCATATCTCCCGTATTGGCAACCGCAACGCCATTAAAATAAATTTTAGTTTCGGTGTCTGAAACTGTAAATGCGATATGCACCCAATCTCCCGCTGTAGGATCTAATACATCTCCATCATTCCAAACATCACCAGCATCTGTTCCAACATGCAATTTTATACGTTGTTCAGTAGCACTTCCTTCTCTGAATAGTCTAAATCCTGAACTTAAATCATTATCAGCTCCATTCATTGGAGGGCCAACGGTTAAAATTCCTGCTCTATCTGGATCTGCATTTACCTTATACCAAAAAGCTGCACTAAATTGATTTCCTAATAAATTATCTGTTGGAACAGTTAAATAGGAATCTGAAGCACCAGCATAGGCATCAGTTCCTACTGCGCTTTCTCCAGCAAAATCGGGAGTTCCTACAACTGTAGCAGTGGTATTTGTTACTTTATCAACATTGGTTCCGTCAAAAGGCATATACAAAGTTGCTCCAAAATATGGTGGCGTGTATGATCCGCCTACAATTTGAATAACTTCTTCTGGTGATAATGCTTTATTATAAAATCGTAATTCATCTATAACACTGCTGTCTGATAAATGATTCCAATAAGAGAATGTAGGGACACCTGAAGCAATTGTAAACGTATCACATCCTGTCCAATCAATTGGAGCAGTTAAATCTGCTGAATTTACTTCAATACCATCAAAATAAATTTTAGTTTGCGTATCTGAAACGGTAACAGCAACTTGAACCCATTCACCAGCGGTAGCATCAATAACACCTCCATCATTCCAACTTTCTCCGCCACCTGTTCCAATATTCAATTTAACCCGTTGTTCGGTTCCGCTTCCTTCTCTAAACAGCCTAAATCCTTGATTTCTATTTTCAGGTGTATCATTACCTACAACCAAAATACCTGCTCTATCAGGGTTTCCACTTACTTTATACCAAAACGTCGTACTAAATTGGTCCGTTAATAAGCCTTCAGCTGGATAGGTTAAATAAGCATCTGTTGCACCTAAGTAGGCACCATCACCCTTATAAGATTGATCGGTAATCTCTGGTGATCCAACAACGCTTGCGGCTCTACCTGCAATTAAATCTATATAACCACGATCAAAAGGCATGTAGAAAGATTCTCCAGCGTATTGAGGAGTATATGGATTAAAAGAATTTAGCATGATTTGAATATCACTTTGTGACAAAGCTTTATTGAATAACCTTAACTCGTCGATGCCACTATAGTCTGATTTATGATTCCAATAACTAAAGGTAGGAGCTCCTGATCCGATTGATATGTTATCACATCCAGTCCAATCAATTGGAGCTGCCAAATCTGCTGAATTAACTTCTACGCCATTAAAATAAATTTTAGTTTGAGTATCAGAAACAGTTACCACAATATTAACCCATTGTCCCGCCTCTACATCAATAATTCCACCATCATTCCAGCTTTCTGCAGCACCAGTTCCAACATTCAATTTAATGCGTTGCTCTGTAGCACTACCTTCTCTAAATAATCTAAAGCCTTGGTTTCTATTTTCGGGAGTGTCATTTCCAATAACCAAAATACCTGCTCTATCTGGATTTGCATCCACTTTATACCAAAAAGCAGCACTAAACTCATTGCTCAATAAGCCATCGGCTGGGAATTCTATATAAGAATCTGCTGCACCTTTATAGGCATTTGCACTAGCAAAACCAGTTCCAAGAAAACCTGGAGTTCCTACTTGATCTGCTATTTTAAATCCTATTAAATCTCTGTAGTCTCCATCAAATGGCATATATAATGATTCTCCATCAAATAGTGGTGTATAAGGTGCTTGTTTACTGAAATTTGCTTCAGCCATAGTAGATTTTCCATTAACATCTGTAGACGTTACTACTACGGTGTGATCTCCAATAACTAAACCGTCGAAAGTATATGTTTCAGAAATATGTCTTGGATTACTAAAATCGCTAAAATCAGCTATCTCTGTGCCATCCAAAGCAATTGTAACTTTACTCACTAAATTATCATCATCAACTTTAAATTCTATGTCTAATGAAGAGGGTTCATCAAAAACTTTAATAACTGCTCCTTCTGTTGGTGAAATAATCTGAACTACAGATGGATCAATTTCATACTCTGAAAAAGCTGGTGTGTCTAGATTTTGACAACTCGTTATGATTAATGTAATTATAACTACATATATCATTTTTATATTTAACTGAATTCGTTTTTTCATAACTACATGTTTTAAATTATAATTAATAATTTGGATTTTGTATCAACACACCCTGTGATTGATCTATAGCTGCTTGTGGTATTGGATACCACTCATGTTTTGGTAGAAAACCTAAACTTCCTAAAACAGCAGGTCCATCGCCCCAACGAACTACATCATAAAAACGCTCGCCTTCCATAGCCAATTCTATCCTTCGTTCATGTTTTATAACATCTAATGTAACACTAGTTATATCTGGAAGTACATTTGCCCCACCTCGTGCTCTAGCTCTTACTTCATTTAAATAGTCTGCAGCAAGTGCTGAATTTCCTGTTTTAAATGCTGCTTCGGCGGCCATTAAAAGCACATCGGCATATCTAATAATCTTTATGTTTTCCCAGTTATTCTGTCTTTGACTTAATTTAGTTCTAGTTGCCGCTTCTGTATAAGCCTTTTTGTTCCAATATAATTGATCTAACGGAGGCGTTCCAGGTAAAATTCCACTACCATAACCGCCATCATCTTCTCCTGACACTAAAATAGTCTCATTTTTTCTAGGGTCTCCTGTTTCATATGCATCCACTAAAGTTTGTGTAGGCACATTAAAGCCCCAACCTAAGTCCCACGCACCGGTTCCTCTCACTCCTTGAGATACATAATAATTATTACTGAATGTTTGCCCTGATTCTGTGACCAGTTGCTGTACTTCGAAGATAGATTCAGTAGAATTGTTGCCTTCAAGACTGAATAACGTTTTATATGAAGGCACTAGTGTATAAACTCCTGAATTGATAACTTCTTCACTTTTAGTCAAAGAAGCTGTGTATTTTTCTTGCGAATTGGACTCTGAAGCTTGGTATAAATAAAGTTTTGCCAATAAGGCATCTGCAAATCCTTTGGTAGCCCTGCCATCAAAATTAGATACCCATGTTACAGGTAAATTTTCGCTTGCGAATATTAAATCTGCCTCTATAAAAGCATCAACATCTACAACCGAAGATTTTGGCTTAATGCCATCGGTGACTTCTATTACTTTTTGATCAATTATAGGAACTTCGCCATAATCTCTTCTTAAATCAAAATAAAGAAAGCCTCTTATCATTCTAGCTTCTGCCATATTTACTATAGTTCCTGAATCGGTTAATCCAGACACGTCGATGGCGTCTATTAAATCGTTACAAGCATTAATAACTTTGTAATGTTCATTCCAATTATCGTTATTAAGGAAACTATCATTGGAATAACCAAACTCATCAAAATCTGCTCCAGCTTGAGCTTGATCGCCTGCCGAACTACCTTTTTGGGCATCATCTGAACGAATACTTTGAAACCAATAGCGTGTCCAGTTTGAAACACCTGAATTTCTTAGTTGCCCATATAATCCAAATGCATCTGCTTCAAAACCACCGGTTGTTAAATCTCCTACTGTGGCAACGCCTAGTGGTTTAGTGTCTAATAAATCATTATTACATGAAGTAATAGAGAATAATACAATGAATGTACCTAGTACATACTTTATATTAAATAATATTTCTTTTATTATGTTATTCATAATTATGAGTTTTTAAATTTTATTAAAATGACACGCTAAAACCTAAGCTAGTAACCATTGGTAAAGGATATCCTCCATTATCAATACTAAACTCAATTGGAGATCCACCTGCTTCTGGAGTAAACCCAGAATTATGTTTCCAAGTATATAAGTTTTGTGCGTTGATGTACAATCTCATGTTAGTAAAATCAATACCTTTTATACTCTTTGGTTTAAAATTATAAGCCAATTGGATATTTCTGATTCTTACATAACTTCCATCCTCTACATTGTAAGTGGAATTAAGCTTGTTATAACCAGAAGCTTCAGTTAATCTGGGTTCCCAGTTTGATGTCCCTGCACCAATCCATCTATTTTCTCTAACTGCTCTGTAATTAAATTGAGCAAACGTACTTCCGTTACCCCAATTTCTCCAGACTTCATTTCCGTAAACACCTTGTATGTCTATATCTAAAGAAAAGTTTTTATATGAAAGATTTGTACTTATACCATAAGTAAAATCAGGAGTTGGGTTTCCTATTACCGTTCTGTCATCAGGAGTTATTTCGCCGTCACCATTAACATCTTTATATTTAAAATCTCCCGGAACATAAGCGCCTAATGTACTTGGTGGAGACGCTTGAATATCTAAATTTGATTGATAAAGCCCATCAACTACATACCCGTAAAACGAACCAATTGGATCGCCTGCGCGTGTACGAGTTGGTCCTGAAAAAACTTCAAAACCAGGTTCAAATACTGAGTTTACTGTATTTTTAATAGTTGATAAATTTCCACTTATTGAATATTGAAAATCAGACCCTATGTTATCATTCCAAGACGATGTAAATTCAAAACCTTTGTTTTCGATTTCACCAGCATTTGTATAAAACTGATCACTTCCACTTGAAACAAATACCAATAAATCTTTTGTTAATTTATTATAATAGGTAGCTTCAAATTTTAATCTGTTATCAAAAGTAGCCATCTCAAAACCTGCTTCATAAGAAGTAATGGTTTCCCATTTTAAATTATCTGTATTTCTATATGCCAAAACATACGCAGGAATAACACTTTGAGGGTTTCCTAATACCGCAGAAGCGCCTAATTGATAATTAGGTAAATATGGATAGTGTACCGCGTTATATTGGTTTCCTAATTCTCCATAAGACCCCTTGATTTTTAAGTAATTTATTGAACTATTATCCATGAATTGTTCCTTACTTAGTTCCCAAGCTGCACCTAATGACCAAAAATTTTGACCTCTGGTTGCTTTTGGTAATTCAGAAGAAGCATCTCTTCTAAATGAACCGTTTAAGATGTATTTATTCTTGTAGTTATATAAAACACGGAATAAACCAGAAGTCGTAGCTCTATCCCATTGTTCTGAATTTGAGACTCTTGTATCTTGGTCTCCAAACGGGAACACATTTAAATACCAAAATCTTGGATCGTTTGGAATTGGATCTCCTCCTGCTAATTGTCTTACAGAGCCATTAATATTTTCTAGATATTCTTGAAACGTCGTGTAACCCACTAACGCAGTAATACCATGATCTCCAAATTTTTTAGTATAGGTTAACAAGTAATCTTGTTGAAAATCTTGTTTGGTTTCGTTGTATTGTGATACACTTGTTAAAATTTGTCCTGAATAATTAGCGATTTCATCACTTTCTGCAACATACACAGGTGTAAGAGGAGAATACCCTCTTCCTTTTCTAACATTATAGTTTCCAGAGTATGCAGCTCTAAAAGTGAAATCATTTAAAAATTTCAACTCCGCAAAAATGTTACCGACAAATCGGTATGAATCATTAATATTTTTAGGCAATCTTTCGTTTACAACGAGCAGCGGATTTCCTATTTGGGCTCCACCAATTGCAGTAGGTAATTGGTTATAAATACCATCTGAATTAAAAGGACTTACGATGGGTGTGGCATTTAAAGCAGACGAATAATTACCAAGATTTGGTAATTTAGATTTTACGCCGTTAATACCTATTCCTACTTTTAAATTTTTTGAAATATTAACTTCATCATTGATATTAAAAGTTACTTTTTGTAATTTTTCATTTTGGATAATCCCTTCTTCTTCTATATATCCTAAACCAATGCTTATTCTATTTGATTCATTACCGCTTTGAATACTTAAATTGGTGTTTTGGACTGTTGCACCATTATTTGTGATTTGGTCAATCCAATTTGTATTCCCATTAAAAAGGTTATAGAAACCATAAGGAGCTGCGCCGTCATTAACCAATCGTTCATTATATAAGGTTTTAAACAAATCTGCATCTGCCAAGTCAGGTTTCCCAGTAATATTTTTAAATCCGGTTGAAGCCGAAAAAACAATATTTAGTTTTCCTTCCTTTGCTTTCTTAGTGGTAACTAGTATAACACCATTAGCTCCCCTTACACCAAATATGGCCAAAGATGACGGATCTTTTAACAACTCAATAGACTCAATGTCATTTGGGTTTATATAGCTAATATCCTCACTAAAAATTCCATCAACTACATATAAAGGTTTGGTTTGATTCCTACTTACTGTACCCCTAATACGAATATCTGGCTCTTGTCCAGGCTGTCCAGAATTAACTACCGATAAACCAGCTACTCTACCCTGTAAAGAAGCGATTGGATTTGCATTGGGTTTGTCTGCAACTATATCGCCGTCAACCCTAACAATTGAACCAGTAAGATCTCTCTTTTTTGCTGTTCCATATCCCACAACAACAACTTCACTCAAAGACTCAATATCGGTATCAAGCACGACATTAATTATAGTCTGGTCACCTACCGTAATTGTTTTTGTTTTTAGTCCGATGGAACTAAATTCAAGGATTTCCCCCTGACTAACTTGTATAGAGTAATTACCGTCAAAATCGGTACTTACTCCTCTAATTGTTCCTTTTACTAGAATATTAACACCTGGTATAGGCATATTATCTTCCGATCCAGTAACTGTTCCCGAAACTGTTATATTTTGGGCGAAGCCACTAACAGAAATGAGAAAGAATAAGAATAAAATAATTTTTGTTTTCATATATATGTTAGTATTAATTTAGTTGAGTACAAGGTAAAAGGAATTTAAGTTTATAAGTAAAAAGCATTTACACTTTAAATACGTCATTAACTAGTTTATGAGTAAAAACTACAAATGACGTATGATAAATCCCAATAAAAGTGAGTAAAATTCAATAAGAAAACGTTATATGACGTAGTAATGACGTAAAAAAAATTAAGAATAGCGTATTTTTAAATGTGCTTTATTCAAGATTCATCAGATAATCGACTACAGAAATATCACTTTCTAGATTTAGTTTCTTTTTCAATCTATATCTATGTGTTTCTAAGCCTCTTACAGATACATTCATTAAAGGCGCAATTTCTTTATTAGATAAGTTCATTTTGATGTAGGCGCAAACTCTTAAATCTTTTGAAGTTAGAATAGGATGTTTTCCTTTAAGAATCTTGAAAAAATCTTCATGTACCTGATTAAAATTGTATTCAAAAACCTTCCATTCATCTTTATGAGCAATAGAGCTATCAACTTTTTTTAGAATCTTTTTAAAAGAATATTGATTATCAAAACTGCTTTTATTTATTGATAATTCTTTTTTAATATCTTGTAACGTTTCATTTTTTTTAACCAAAGCCATGGCTGTATTAGCCAATTGCTTACTTTTTAATTTAACTTCATTCTGTAGCGCTTCATTTTTTAATTGAACAATTCGTTTTTCATTATCTAATGTCTTTTGCCTTAAAATCTCTTGTTGTTCCTTAGCATATTTTATTTTTAATAACCGTTGTTCTCTTTTAGTTTTTCTTTGGTTAAATATGTATACCAGAACTAAAATAAGAATCGCTAAACTTGAATATAAAACGAATCCTAAAGTATCTTTATACCATGGCGGTAATACTTTGAGTTTTATTTTGGTTGATGGCGAGGGTACTTCGAAATTATTATTGGTTCTAAACAAAACAGAATACATTCCATCCTTTAAATTTGCTAATTCTAATTTGTTTTTATCTAACTGAGTCCACTTCGTTGAATCTTGCTCTGCTATGGCATATTCAAAAAAATGATTGCTTGATTTTGGAGAAGCAACACTGATAGCCACTCTATTATTTAAATCAATAACTACTGCAACATTTTTATTAATGTCTATTAATTTATCATCGACCTGAATTGATTCTATGATAGGACTTAATAACTTAGATTTTGGTTTAAACCTAGCATCAATAATCATAAAACCATCATTTAAATTTAAGGCATAAGTTGAATCAGAAATCTTAGAGATTCTTTCATTTCCAACTATGAGTCTATTTGCAAAAAAGTTTCTTAATAATGAAAAATTCTTGTTTTCATTGGTGAATGATTTAAACGTAATAATATCTTGACTGTTTTTAAATGCCAAAATATCCATGTTGTCTTCAGAAATAATATAGGAGTCTTTCCCTAAATTATCATTTAAAAATTTATGAGGTATAATACTATCAGTAAACGGATCATATTTTAGCCATTCGTTATTTGTCTTTAAACAGATGTCGTTTTTAATTTTATAAACCCGTACATTATAATCTGATTTAATGCCCTTTTTAACATAATCGGATATGTTAACAATTGAATCACAAGTATCATTAAATTTAATTTTATACAATCCTTTGTACGCATGAGCTGCCCAAGCCGTGTTTTTATCTTGAAACACTAACGATCTAATTGGCATGGTAGTTCCTTCTAAATACTTAGCATCCCAACTATTATTTTCTTTTGTAAATCTTACTAAGCCGGCATAAGTACTTTGAATATACGTATCAGATAAATCAGGAACTTTTTTAATATCCCAACCACCAGTTACAGGAGATATTAAGTTAAGCTTATAGTCTTTTACCAAAAATGTTCCTTCGTTATGTCCACAAAAAAGATCACCATCAATCTCTTTTAAATACCAAACTTGCCCTTGAGAACCTTTAATAAATTGTAATTTATTGTCTTTGTCTAAATAGAATAATCCCGTGTTACTACCTAAATATATTACATTGTTAAATTTTATAACATCATAAACAGCTCCCAGCCTTCCAGATACATCTTTATAAAAATAATTATGTCCATTTAAATCAACAAATGCAATTCCGTTATCTAACCCTAACCAAAGTTTGTTCTCCTTATCTAAACACTGACTTAAAATGGTATTATTTATTAATCCATTTTCTTTATTTATATGAAAAATAACCTTCCCATTACTATCTGTAACATAAACACCGTCTTTAATGGTTCCAAAAACCATATTGCCATTATTTAATACAGAAAAACAATTGAGTAAATGTTGTTTTATTAGTGTATTAATTTCAAATTGTAACGGTGTAATTGTTTTGTTCTTTTCAACAACATAGCAGCCTTTTAATGACGTAGCTAATAGTAATTTTCCTTTATAATTAGTAATTGATAAAACCTTAGTGTTTTCAAGTACTTTATCCATTATTTTTAATACTAAGGTATTGTTTTGAAGCTCAAAAATACCGTGGTTCAGTGTAGCCACATATAGCCTGCCATCAACTACACTGCATGATAATACGGTAGATTGAGGTTCAATCTTTGTAATATTTCCTTTAAATTTATAGAGATAAATATTTTGAAATGACCTAAAAACTATGCCGTCTTTATAGGGTAGAATTTGCCAAATTTCTTCATTAGGTGAAATATTTTCTTTTACCAAGTTTATTAAAGATGTGTAAACCAATACGCCTTTCGAGTTTTCTTTCCAATAACCAAATTCTTCATAAGACCCTGTGTATATTAAACCCTTATAGGCCAAAACAGATCTAATAGTTGTTTTGTTTGGCAGTTGGATAAAATTCCATTTTAAACCGTCATACTCTAATAATCCATTATTATTTGCGACATAAAGCTTACCATTGTCTGCCCTAGAAACACCCCAGTTTTGATTGCCAGCATTATATTCTGATAGTGAAAAATTTTGAAAAAAAGGCGTGTATTGCGCTTCTACCTTTAACGATAAAAACACTAGAAAGAATAAAGCAAATTTTATATTAAATCTCATTATCTTAAGAAATATGACACTATTTACAACTAAAATAAATAATTAAAAAAACTTACTACCAAAACTAGTTAATTTAACAGTAATTAAATTTATTAAAACTAGTAGATATATTAATCCTGAAAAAATTGATATCACGCTAATTTTTACGTATCTTGAAGAGCCAACTCAATTATCACGTAATGTCAGGTTTTTATAAATATTTAATTATAAGTAATCTAAATTTAATTATACAATTCCACCAAAATGATTTAACATTTGAAGGAATAAAAAAATTGAAACAAACTATCATTAATGATAGTAAATATAATCCTGAATATAATGTTATTATAGATTTAAGACTTGCTGATGTAAAAATGACTCCAAATGAGCTTCAACGTTATGGCAATTGGGTACAAGACATTCTTAATGATACAAAAAAAAACATGGCACTGTTAACCTCAAATCCTAATCAAGTTACTAGCGCTACTCTCTATAGACTCAACGACAATTTTACAAATTTAAATTACGAGGTTTTTAGCACTATGGAAGCCGCTTTAAGGCATATAGATATTGATATTTCAAATATGCAATTTATAGAAACTGAAATTGATAAACTCAAAGAGGAAGTTTAGCAATTTTAACTTCAATATGTTTTGTAAGTTTTATTTACCTGCACGACTTATGGAATTAGATTCATATCTTTATTGAAAAATACAATCTAATGCAAAAAACATACTACGATCCAGCCGACTTAAAAAAATTTGGAAAAATATCTGATTGGAATGAAGAATTAGGTAAAAAATTCTTTGATTATTACGGAAAAGTGTTTGAAGAAGGTGCTTTGTCTGAACGCGAAAAATCTTTGATAGCATTAGCTGTTGCGCATACTATTCAATGTCCTTATTGTATTGATGCTTACACTGGTGATGGCCTACAACGTGGCATTACCAAAGAGGAAATGATGGAAGCTCTTCATGTGGCTGCGGCTATTCGTGGAGGTGCATCACTAGTTCATGGTGTACAAATGATGAATAAAGTTAACAAACTTGAAATGTAAGTTTTAAAAATTTAAACGTCTTATTATACATATCTCAAAGCATTTTTAGTATTGGCAACAACATCTTTACACAAACGCGAAAGCGAATTAGCAAATAGTAAACGGCAGCTTGAAATTTTATCAAACGGTATTTTTCAAAGTGGCGATTTACCTAAATTCTCAGAAAAAATTGCTGAAACTAATCAGTTTCCATTAAAAGCAAAAACCTTAGAAGTTCTTCAAATAAACGTTGGCTACATGTGCAATCAAGTATGTCAACATTGTCATGTGGATGCAGGCCCGGACAGAAAAGAAATCATGACTAAAGAAACAATGCTTCAATGTTTAGAAGTCATAAAAAAAACGGGCGCACATACGCTAGATTTAACAGGAGGTGCTCCAGAAATGAATCCTAATTTTCGTTGGTTTGTAGATGAAGCGTCCAAAGTAGGCATCAAAGATTTTATTGTTCGCTCTAATCTAACCATTATTAAGGCCAACAAAAGGTTTGCAGATCTACCAGAGTTTTTTAAATCTCATAATGTTCACGTGGTTTCTTCCATGCCACATTGGACACGCGGTAAAACAGATAAGCAACGAGGTTCTGGTGTTTTTAATCAATCTATTGAAGCCTTAAAAGAACTCAATGCCATTGGCTACGGAATGCCAGACAGTAATCTCCGTTTAGATTTGGTTTACAATCCATCTGGGGCATTTTTACCTAGCAGTCAGACATCTTTAGAAAGAGATTTCAAAAAAGCGTTATTAGAAGATTTTAATATTCAATTCCATAATTTATTCGCTATAACAAATCTACCTATCAGTCGCTTTTTAGACTATTTAATTGCCTCTGATAATTATGAGGACTATATGTACTCATTAGTAGAAGCCTACAATCCCGCTGCCGTTAAAAACGTAATGTGTACCAACACCTTATCGGTAAGTTGGGATGGTTATTTATATGATTGCGATTTTAATCAAATGCTGGAACTACCTGTAAATAGTGCGGTTAAACACATATCAGACTATAACGAAGACTTACTTTTTAATCGAGACATCGTTATTTCTCAACATTGTTACGGTTGTACTGCTGGTGCAGGAAGTAGCTGCCAAGGAAGTGTCGCTTAATTATGAAAAAGTTGTTGGTTATACTTTGTTGTTTTGTTGCAGTTTCCAGTTTTGCTCAAGAATCGCTTCCAGAATTACTTAAAAAGTATAATACTAAAAACATACCTTATACATCAGTTCAAGAATTAGCTATGCCTAAAACCAAAGCTATTATTTTAGACGCAAGAGAAAAAGAAGAATACCAGACAAGCCATTTAAAAAATGCTGTTTATGTTGGTTATACTAATTTTTCTGTTGATTCTGTTATTAAAAAACTTCCTAATAAAAACAAAACTATTGTTGTGTATTGCTCTATTGGCATCAGGTCTGAAACTATTGGTTTTAAACTAAAAAAAGCTGGATACGCTCATGTTTTTAATCTCTATGGCGGTATATTTGAATGGAAAAACAACCATTTTCCAGTTTTTGATTCTACAAATACAGAAACTGATAAAGTTCATGTGTTTTCAAAAGAATGGAGTAAATGGTTAAAAAGTGGAATTAAAGTATATTAAAAATGGGATTATTAAGCACAAAAGATTCTGATTCTGATAATGATTTAGCAACTAATTTTTATTTTCCAACCTCAAAAAATGCGCTTATTATTTTTACCAGAAACCCAGAACTAGGTAAATGCAAAACTCGATTAGCAAAAACTATCGGAAATGAAGCAGCTTTAGAAATTTATAAGTTTTTACTTGAACATACTGCTGAAATTTCTAAAACAGTAAAAGCAGACCGCTATGTGTTTTATTCAGAAAACATAAAAAAAGAAGATGTGTGGAATTCTGAAGTGTTTAGAAAAAAACTACAATATGGTTATGATTTAGGAGCTCGCATGGAAAATGCGTTTTCAGAATTATTTCAATTGGGCTATGAAAAAATCATCATTATTGGAAGTGATTTATTAGATCTCACAACCGAACATATTCATGATGCATTTCAACTATTAAATACTAATGATTTTGTTGTTGGTCCGGCAAAAGATGGTGGGTATTACCTGTTAGGAATGAAAAGTGTCCATTCAGAAATCTTTAAAAATAAAGATTGGGGCTCTTCTACTGTATTAGAAAACACCTTAAATGATATTCAAAATAGTTCCTTTAGGTTACTTGAAGAGTTAAACGATATAGATAGCTTTGAAGACATTAAACCTTATAAAGAATTCAATAAATTTTACCAAACAAAATGATTAAGTATATAACTGAAACTACCAATTACCTTATTTCAAAAGGTTTTGATAAACCAGAAATCGGCATCATATTAGGAACAGGTTTAGGACAACTTGTTGATGAAATTGACATCCTGCACGAAGTGAGCTATAACCATATTCCGAATTTCCCAACAGCAACCGTCGAATTTCATAAAGGCAAACTTATCTACGGAAATTTAGAAGGCAAAAAAGTAATTATCATGCAAGGCCGCTTTCATATCTATGAAGGGTACTCGCTACAAGATGTCACCTATCCGGTTCGTATTATGGAAAAGTTAGGTATCCATACGCTTTTAGTATCAAATGCAGCTGGTGCCATTAATCTGAATTTTAAAAAGGGAGAACTCATGCTCATTGAAGATCATATTAATTTGCAAGGAAGTTCGCCACTAGCTTTTAACGGTGTAGAGCACTTAGGAGAACGTTTTACAGATATGAGTGCACCCTACAATGATGCTATAAATTCAACATTTAAGCAAATAGCTAAAGACCATAAAATTACGTTACACGAGGGTGTTTATGCAAGTGTGGTTGGACCTCAGCTAGAAACACGTGCAGAATACAGAATGTTAAAAACTATAGGAGCCGATGCCGTTGGCATGAGTACGGTTCCTGAAATTATCGTCGCTAATCACCTAAAATTAAAAGCAGCAGCCGTGTCAGTTTTAACAGATGAATGCGACCCAAACAACTTAAAACCCGTTGTTATTTCTGAATTACTAGCTATGGCAGGGAAAGCAGAGCCGCATATGATTACGCTTTTTAAAGAATTAATTAAAACATTATAGCCTCATTCAAAATCTTTCGAATGTCTCCCAAGACAATCAAAAATAAAGGAGTTTCATGATTGATTCTTCAAAATAAAACAAAACCTAAAATCTATTATCTAACAGCGAAGCAATCTAATATCTAAAAAAATGAGCTATTTAGAAACCACCCATAACGTATATAAAGATGCAGCTTTAACACCAGATGTTGGACTATGCTGTACCACAAACCCTATTTGGGAATTGCCAGGTTTAAAAATTCCTAAAATCATGCAGGAAATGAATTATGGCTGTGGCAGCACGGTTCATGCAAGAGATTTAACCAACAATCCTAAAATGCTCTACGTTGGTGTTGGAGGTGGTATGGAATTATTACAGTTTGCGTATTTTAATCGTCAAAAAAATGGTGTTGTTGGTATCGATGTGGTTGATGAAATGTTAGAAGCGTCGCGTAAAAATTTTAAGGAAGCAGAAGCCCTAAATCCATGGTTTAAATCTGATTTTGTCGAGTTAAAAAAAGGCGATGCGATGCGTCTTCCTGTTGAAGATAACAGCATTGATGTTGCCGCACAAAACTGTTTGTTTAACATTTTTAAAGCTGATGATTTAAAACAAGCCATTGCAGAAATGTATCGCGTATTAAAACCTCACGGAAAATTAGTTATGAGCGACCCAACCTGCGAACAACCCATGAATGATGCGCTAAGAAACGATGAGCGACTTCGGGCTTTATGCCTTAGTGGAAGCTTATCAATTGCTGAGTACGTAAAAGCTTTAACCGATGCTGGTTTTGGCACTATTGAAATTAGAGCAAGAAAACCTTACAGAATTCTTGATCCGAAACACTACCCAACTGACGACTTAATTTATATAGAATCTATTGAAGTAGCGGCTATAAAAGACCCTATGCCAAATGATGGCCCTTGTATATTTACAGGAAAAGCAGCTATTTATTATGGAGAAGACGATTATTTTGACGACAAAGCCGGACATGTATTAATTAAAAATCAACCATTAGCCGTTTGTGATAAAACAGCAGGAGCATTAACCTCACTAAAAAGAGAAGATATTTTTATTAGTAAATCCACCTATCATTACGATGGTGGCGGTTGTTGTTAATATGCTTTAGAGATGAATTATTAATTCGATTTACCTAAATAAAGAATCATGAAAATATTGACTATTGTTTGTTTTATATTTCTTTTAAGTAGCGCATCATATAGTCAAAATACAGATACTATTAAAACTTTTCAAACTCATAATGATTCGATCGTTACTACCAATGGTTTCAACCAAATACTTAAAAAAAGGTTTTTAGAACCTCATGAATTGTGGGATGAATTATTGCAAAAACATGTTTCTAGCAATGGACATGTTAATTATAAATCGTTTAAATCAGAACACAAAAAATTGCTGGATTACATTTATGTTTTAAGTTTGATGCATAAAAATAAAGCGTTTGAATCCCTTCCAAAAGAAGAAAAGCTAGCCTATTGGATTAATGCCTATAATGCGTTAACCATTGATTTAATTTTACGTAATTATCCCGTAAAAAGCATTAAAGATATCAAAAATCCGTGGCAACAACGTCTCTGGAAATCCGTTGATATCAAATACAATCTAGATGAGATTGAGCACAATATCCTAAGAAAAATGGACAAACCCAGAATTCATTTCGCTATTGTTTGCGCCTCCGTTTCTTGTCCGAAATTATTGAACAAAGCATATACTGCTAAAAATTTAGAAGATCAACTAACGCAAGCTACAAAAGATTTTTTAAATGACACTACTAAAAACTCTATCTCAACAAGCAACTTAGAATTATCAAAAATATTTAAATGGTTTGGTTCTGATTTTACAAAACATGGTTCACTCATTGACTTTTTAAATGTTTACTCAGACATTCAAATTTCAAATGATGCTAAAATCAAATTCAAAGACTACAATTGGGATTTAAATGACTAAAATATCCATCATCATTCCCATATTTAATGAAGCCGAAACAATAGAAAAACTGCTCAATCATCTTATTGCATCTAGTTCTGCTCAAAATATTCATGACATTATTGTGGTTGATGGTGGCAGCACCGACACCTCGAAAGACATCGTTTCTAATTTTAAAAATGTTATTTTAATTCCTTCGGAAAAAGGACGTGCCAAGCAAATGAATGTTGGTTCAAAACACGCCAAAGGCGAGATACTCTATTTTTTACATGCTGATTCGTTTCCTCCAAAAAATTTTGACAATCTAATTATAGATTCCGTAGAGAAAGGCAATTATGCGGGCTGTTTTAAAATGAAATTTAAGAGTGATCATTGGTGGCTAAAACTTGCTGGATGGTTTACAAAATTCTCTTGGAACATTTGCCGAGGAGGCGACCAAAGTTTATTTATAAAAAAATCTTTGTTTCAAGATATTGGCGGATTTGACGAACGTTACATTATTTACGAAGACAATATAATTATAAAAAAATTATACGCTTTAAATCAATTTAAAGTGATTCAAAAGTCCATCATAACATCAGCAAGAAAATATGAAACTCATGGTGTTTGGAAATTACAGTGTCATTTTTTTATGATTCACTTAAAACATTGGTTTGGTGCTAATGCAAATGAATTGCACTCATACTATAAAAAGCATATTACTTAATGTTTTGAATAAAAATCCTGAATAATTTTTTCTGTAGGTTTGTTTTGTGGTGTAAAACGTGGGTCATTAGGCCCACCTGCACGTTCGTGTTCATGATACCATTTCCAAACAAAACCACCTGACACCCAGTCTTCATACCAAAACGTTTCAAAAAAAGCTTGAGTAGCATTAGCTTGAGCTTCGAGGTTTACCTCATCAATTCCACGATCAGAACGCCATGGTTCTTTTCCTGTAAAGTTCATACTTCTATAACCAAATTCTGTAAACAAAATAGGTTTATTATATATGTCATGATACTTTTTTATTTCATTTTTCCAAGGTTTTAATCCTAATTTACAATCTGCGACTGTTGGTGTTTTTAAATTACTTACAGGGAAATACCCATCAATTCCTATATAATCTAAATCATTCCAAAAAGGCGTTTTTGTATATTCATTCCAATTCGCTGCATAGGTTAACTTTCCTTTGTAAATTTTCCGAATTTCAGTAATTAAATGTTTCCAATAATCAGGTCGTCCTTCAATAAAACCCTCCAATTCTGTTCCAATACAAAAAATATCAACGTTAGTTTCTCGAGCTAGTTCAGCATAATCTAAAATAAACTGGCTATATGATGCTTCTAAAATCTTCCAATCATCTTCCGTTTTCATTTGAATACCTCCTGTAAACTCGCCTCGCCAAACCCAAATTTGAGGTTTTAACATAATATGAATTCTTTCATCTTTTAAAACCTTAATATATTGTTTCACCCCTACTTTTGTTTCTCCAAACCATTGCCTTTTTGAATTATATTGAATGTCTGGATGTGATACATCTCGTATAAACCCAAAAGGCATAATAGATGCGTAATTAGCATGAATTTTTAGCAATGGTTTTACATGCTTTTCTGAGATAAAATCCCTTGAAGCCACATAACTTACACCGTTTATTTTTGTTTGATCAGAAGGCATCATTGCGCAACGGCTCAACAATACGACTAAACAAAATACATAAATTAACTTCATAAGTTTAAATTAATATCTAAATTTAAACAAACTGATGGAATGTTATTAAGGTTTTAACAAATCTTACGACAAAACCATATATTATATAAATTGTTATGGATCATGTTGTTATTATTGGAAATGGAATTTCGGGTGTGACAGCCGCTAGGTATATAAGAAAACTTTCCAACAAACAAATTACCATTATTTCTGCTGAATCAGACTATTTTTTCTCGCGTACAGCCCTTATGTACGTGTATATGGGACATATGAAATTTGAACACACACAACCTTATGAAAATTGGTTTTGGAAAAAAAATAAGATTGATCTTGTAAATGGCTTTGTAAAAACCATAGACACCGACCATAAAACACTTGTCTTTGAAAATGGCAACACTTTAAACTATGATAAACTTATTATCGCAACGGGCAGCAAACCCAATAAGTTTGGCTGGCCTGGACAAGATTTAAACGGTGTTTTGGGTATGTACAATAAACAAGATTTAGAAAATCTTGAAAAGCTTGCCCCAAACAATAAGCTATGTAAACGCGCCGTAATTATTGGTGGTGGTTTAATTGGTATTGAACTTGCTGAAATGTTGAGTTCAAGACAAATTCCTGTTACCTTTTTAGTAAGAGAATCTAGCTTTTGGAACGGTGTTTTGCCTGAAGGTGAAAGTACTATGATTAACGAACATATTAAAAGTCATCACATTGATTTACGTTTATCATCAAATTTAAAAGAAATTATTTCTGATGAAAACGGACGCGTAAAATCAATCATTATCAAAGAAACGGGTGAAGAAATTCCTTGTAATTTAGTTGGACTTACAGCTGGTGTGTCACCAAATATTGAATTTATTACGTCCTCTAAAATTGAAACCAACAGAGGTGTATTAGTCAACAGATATCTTGAAACCAATATACCTGATGTATATGCAATTGGTGATTGTGCCGAGCAACGTGAAGCCATTGGAAACAGAAAACCCATTGAAGCCGTTTGGTATACGGGACGCATGATGGGAGAAGTCATTGCTCAAACCATCTGTAGAAATAAGATGACCTATAATCCTGGGCATTGGTTTAACTCTGCTAAGTTTTTTGATATTGAATACCAGACCTACGGTTGGGTATTTGCAAAACCAAAGGAGAATCATGCGCACTTTCATTGGAAACACGCAGACAACACCAAATGCATAACCATTGAATATAATACCATTACCCATGAATTTATAGGGATTAATACCTTCGGAATACGCATGCGACACGAAACCTTTGACACATGGCTAACAGAAAAGCGTACTATTGATTTTGTTATAAATCATTTGAGCGATGCCAATTTCGACCCCGAATTTTACAAACGTTTTGAAAACGATATTCTAGCAACCTATAAAAACCAACTACAAAACGTATAAGATGAATAAGAACTTAGAAGAAAGTATGTCGTTGGCTAAACCAAATGCTCAAGACCTTACAGTATCTCAAAAAACTGCTGTTTTTATTGGAGTTTTAGGTCTTTTTATTTTTGTATTAGCTCTTTTTAATGTCTCCTTTCCTAATAGAGGTTTGACGATTTCTGTTGCTCTAGGTTCCATTTTTATTGGAGTTTTCATATTTTCAAATGCTGCTTATCTCAATACATCGAAAGGTATAAAAAATGATGGAGTATGGTTTAAATCTATATCGTCAAGAGGCGTTTTAGGTTGGGCTATAGGTATTATTTTAACCTTATTTTACATCGTCCTTTATTTTTATCCACAGTATTTAGGCTTAGCATCCAAAGGCGCATCTAATACAGGGTTAATTGCCCTCTTTGATCCGTTAAGTCTTTTATTAAGTGGAAGACCTGCAAGTCAATGGTTTGTTTATGGCACACTTTACACCTTAGCTATTCTTGTTTTTGGTTATAAATTCATATTAAAATATCGCCATAATCGCTACCAGCAATTGCGAACCGTATCGGTTATGTTCTTTCAACTAGGCTTTGCTTTTTTAATTCCGGAATTCATGGCTAGATTAAATGAAAGTCCGCATTATAATTTACCCTACTACGATTTAAAAAGCATGTGGCCATTAAACTATTATCTTTTTGATGGCTGGTCTATAAATGGATTTTTATCATCAGGAACGCTCGGTTTAGCCTTATTAATTTTTGGTGTGTTATCCGTCTTTGTGGTGTCCCCTATTTTAACTTATAAATACGGGAAACGATGGTATTGCTCTTGGGTTTGTGGCTGTGGTGCCTTAGCCGAAACCGCAGGTGATTCCTTTAGACAACTAAGTAGCAAAAAACTATCGGCGTGGAAGTTAGAACGCTGGCTTATTCATACCGTTTTAGTGTTTTCTGTGATTATGACGATTTCTGTGATTTATACCTATTTAGGAAGTGATCCCGACAAATTTTGGTTAACACGAAGTGCGTTTCTTTTAAGTATTGGTATACTTTTAACTTCAGTTTTTGCCGTCGTTATGTTATTCAAACGTCAAGAATTAGGAAAAGATGCGCGTTATGGAGCTATTGGATATTTTATAATCATTGCAGCGCTTTTCATAATGCATTATACTGGAACAACTGATAAAATCTTCCTCATAAAATCAAGTAGTCTCCGCTCAGCCTATGGCTTATATATTGGTTCCATATTTTCAGGTGTTGTAGGAACAGGCTTCTACCCTATTTTAGGAAACAGAGTTTGGTGCCGTTTTGGTTGTCCTATGGCTGCTATCTTAGGATTCCAACAAAGACTGTTTTCAAAATTTAGAATTACAACTAATGGTGGACAATGCATTTCCTGTGGTAACTGCTCTACCTACTGTGAAATGGGAATTGATGTTCGAGTTTATGCTCAAAAAGGCGAAAATATTGTAAGAAGTAGCTGTGTTGGCTGTGGCGTTTGTAGTGCCGTTTGTCCAAGAGGCGTACTAAAATTGGAAAACCGAAACCTTAAAAACCGTATCAATTCCCGTGATATTTTACTAGGAAATGATGTTGACTTAATAGATTTAATAAAACGTTAAAAAATTCATAAAAGTATTGTACTTTTGCAACCTATTAGTTAATACTTTATGCCCATCATAAAAGTCATCATTCCTGCTTATAATGAAGAAGATTCTATAGCAAATGTTATAAATGACATACCAAAAATTGTTAACGAAATTATAGTTGTTAATAATAATTCTAATGATGATACTGCAAAAAATGCCACTAATGCTGGTGCTACCGTATTAACTGAAACCAGAAAGGGTTATGGTTATGCCTGTTTGAAAGGAATGGATTACATAGCAAATCAATCAATAAAACCAGAAATTATTGTGTTTTTAGATGGTGATTACAGCGATTATCCTGAAGAACTTACTAAACTAGTACAACCCATTATTAATGATAATATTGATTTGGTTATTGGAGCTCGTGTAAAACAATTAAGAGAATCTAATTCAATGACACCTCAACAAGTGTTTGGTAATTGGCTAGCAACATTTTTGATGAAACTTATTTATGGTGCACGTTTTACAGATTTAGGACCATTTAGAGCTATAAAATATCAAAAGTTAGTAGATTTGCATATGGAAGACAAAACCTATGGATGGACTGTTGAAATGCAATTAAAAGCTTTAAAACAAAAGTTATCATATATTGAAGTTCCTGTAAAATATAAACAAAGAATTGGTGTCTCAAAAGTGTCTGGAACATTAAAAGGTAGTATCTTTGCAGGCTTTAAAATTTTAGGTTGGATTTTTAAATACAGTATTAAAAAATGATTTTTGCTACACTTACTATAGTTATTTATACCATTGCACTTTTACTCATATTTTTGTATGCATTGGCTCAACTTAACTTATTATTTAATTATTTAGCGTCCAAAAAACATATTGATGATTCTGCGGTTTTCGATTTTTCAAATCCAGATGAAATTCCGTTTGTAACCATACAGCTACCCGTTTATAACGAAATGTATGTTATGGAACGCTTACTTGATAATATTGCCTTACTTGATTACCCTAAAGATAAACTAGAAATTCAGGTTTTAGATGATTCAACCGATGAAACAGTAAAATCAACTTTCGACCAAATCGAAAAATTAAAACTTACCGGTCTAGACATTAAACAAATAACCAGAACAGATAGAACTGGCTTTAAAGCTGGCGCCCTAAAAGAAGGATTAAAAGTTGCCAAAGGAGAATTTATAGCCATTTTTGATTCTGATTTTCTTCCTAAAAAAGATTGGCTTAAAAAAACGATTCCATATTTCAAAAATGAAGAAATAGGTGTTGTTCAAACACGATGGGGACATATCAATCGTAATTATTCCATACTCACAAAAATTCAAGCTTTTGCCTTGGATGCACATTTTACCTTAGAACAAGTTGGACGAAACAGTAAAGGTCATTTTATCAATTTTAATGGTACTGCTGGTGTTTGGAGAAAATCATGCATATTAGATGCTGGAAACTGGGAAGGTGACACACTAACGGAAGATCTTGATTTAAGCTATAGAGCGCAACTTAAAAACTGGAAATTCAAATACCTTGAAGACGTTGAAACGCCGGCCGAACTTCCTGTTATTATAAGCGCAGCAAGATCTCAACAATTTAGATGGAACAAAGGTGGTGCTGAAAACTTTAGAAAAATGCTTTGGCGTGTTTTAAAGAATGAAAACATTTCTACTAAAACTAAAGTACATGGCGTCCTACATTTACTTAATAGTACCATGTTTTTAAATGTTCTTATCGTTGCTGTTTTGAGTATACCTATGCTCTATATTAAAAATGAATATGCTCATTTAAAACCCTATTTTTATGTGATGAGCTTTTTTGTAATAAGTACTGTTATATTCTTTATTTGTTATTGGATTATGTACAAAAATATATATGGAAGTGGCGTGAAAAATTTCATTAAATATATAGGGATGTTTTTTACCTTTTTCTCGATTGCTATGGGCTTTTCATTACATAATTCCATAGCTGTTCTAGAAGGTCATTTTGGTAAAAAAAGTGAATTTATACGTACTCCAAAGTTCAATATAAATTCCTTAAAAGATAGTTGGAAAGATAATAAATACATTAAAAAAGGACTTTCTATACATGTCTTGTTTGAAGGTATTTTAACCCTCTATTTTGCCTTTGGTATGTACAGCGCTTTTGTTGTTGGCAACCAAGGAGGTGATTTTGGTTTATTCCCTTTTCACCTGATGTTATTCTTAGGATTTGGATATGTGTTTACTAAAAGTGTATTCTCTAAAGTGTAATGTACTTATTAAAAAGTAACATCTAAAACGAGTATCTCATCACCTCTTTTTACACTTACTTTAGTGGTACTACCTTTTTCAAATTTACCAAGTGATTTCATATAACTCATCATGTCTTCAACCCCATAATCACCCATTTTAACCACAATATCTCCTTTTTGCATTCCAGCTTTTTGAGCAGGTTTATCTTCGCTAACACCATCAATTCGCATTCCTTTACCACTAAATAAATAATCAGGCACAACTCCTAAAGTAACTTTAAAAGCAGGCACTTCCTGACTTTCATTCTTTGTTTTCCTAAAAGCTATTTTACCATCATCATTTAATTCTGTAATGATTGACAATATAAATTGAGTAATCTCTTCCATTCCTTCATAATTCAACTTATCTGCATCATCAGAAGGTTTATGGTAATCTTCATGCTGACCCGTAAAAAAATGCAAAACAGGTATGTCCATTAAATAAAATGAGGTATGATCGCTTGGCCCCACACCAGATTCGTGTTCAGCAATTTTAAAATCTCCTTTGTTAGAAAAAAGAACTTGTTTAAAAATCGGTGACGTACCCACACCATGAACAGCTATTGCTTTCTCATCATTCAGCCTACCCACCATATCCATATTAAGCATATAATCGACCTTCTTTAAATCAATTGTTGGATTCTTTACAAAATAATTAGACCCCAACAGCCCCATTTCTTCACCTGAAAAGGCAATAAACAAATAATTATTATTCGTGTTTATTGTTTTTAGTTGCTTCGCTAAATGAAGCATAGCGGCAACACCACTAGCATTATCATCAGCGCCATTATGAATTTGCGGCGTATCTCCTCTATACAAAGAGCCTTCAATACCCATTCCTAAATGATCATAATGAGCTCCAATAACAACAGTGTTCTCGGCATTATTATTTAAATATGCGATGACATTCGTTCCTGTAGTAGTACTATCTTCAGATTTACTCACATAATTCACGTTTCCATGTGGATCACTTTTATCTTTAAATGAAAACTCTTGAAAATAACCTTTAACTCCTTTAGGTTCTAAACCTAAATTCTTAAATCTATTAGCAATATAATCAGCAGCTAAAATCTCATAAGATGTACCTGTTTGTCTTCCATGAAGACTGTCTGAAGCCAACAAAACAACGTCGTCTTTCATAGTTACTTCAACAGGCTTTTCTTTTTTACATGAAATAAATAAACCTATTGCCAACAGTATATAAATTGATTTCATCTGTTTAATTTGTATTGTTTTAGCAGTAAGATGTAATACCCTTAAAAACGAATGATATTGATACACTTTTTTTGTTAACTGATATTTCATAGTACCTACTATTTTTTAAGTTTGATAAAAAATTATGAATAAAAATCAATCAATTGATAAGATTGTTTATTTTTATCTAAAATAGTTTAAAAAATGAAAATCGTCATAATTTTATCAGTTTTTTTCTGCTTTTTATCATGTAAAGATGTGAAAAACAAAGAATCCTCTAAAGAGGCAAATACTTCTGAAGCATCCATTGAAACAAAAAAAGATACGTTAATTTTTCCAGAAGAGAAACACTTTAAATCTATAAAACAAATCACGTTTGGTGGTGATAATGCGGAGGCTTACTGGAGTTTTAATGACAAGCAATTAATATTTCAATCTAACAATAAAAATTGGGGTCTTAATTGTGATCAAATGTTTTTAATGAATTTTGGAGAGACTTTTAAAGACTCGAAACCGCCAATGATTAGTACTGGTAAAGGGCGAACAACCTGCGCATATTTCCTTCCCGATAACAAACACTTTGTATATGCGTCTACTCATTTAGTAGATGAAAATTGTCCTGAAGTGCCGCTAAGAAAAAATGGGAAATATGTGTGGCCGGTTTATGATTCTTTCGACATTTTTGTAGCAGATCTTGACGGAAATATCACAGGACAGCTTACCAACGAACCAGGATATGACGCTGAAGCTACTGTATCGCCTAAAGGCGACAAAATAGTTTTCACATCAACGCGCAGTGGCGATTTAGAACTTTACACTATGAATATTGATGGCACAGATGTTAAGCAAATAACCAACGAATTAGGCTATGATGGGGGTGCGTTTTTCTCTCCAGATGGCACCAAATTAATTTTTCGTTCTTCACGACCAAAGACCGATGAAGAGATAAAAGCATACAAAGATCTTTTAGCCAACGGATTGGTAGAACCTACCGAAATGGAGTTGTACATTTGTAATGCGGATGGAACAGACTTACGCCAATTAACCAATTTAGGAAATGCCAATTGGAGTCCGTTTTTTCATCCATCGGGCAAAAAAATATTGTTCTCATCAAATTTTGAATCCGAAAGAGGTTTTCCTTTTAATTTATATATGATTGACCTTGACGGAAAAAATTTAGAACGCATCACTCATAGCGAAACCTTTGATGCGTTTCCTGTGTTTTCCAACGACGGTAAATATTTAGCGTTTTCATCAAATAGGCATAATGGAGGCGGAAGAGATACCAATTTGTTTATTGCAGAATGGGTCGATTAAGAAACTAATTTCTTTTTATTTTTTTCAAAGAATAAAAGAAAAACGGCTCGTTATTTATGGTGCTTTTTTTCAATATGAGTATCTTTGTTTTGGTAGTTAACCAATAAAAAAGGGTTAACTTTCTATTCTAAAAATGAAAGCATACAAACCAAAAAATAGGCTAACTACACAAGCATACATTGACGGTGTTTTAAATGGCGATAGAGTTATTTTATCCAGAGCAATAACTATTATAGAAAGTAATTTAGAAAGTGATAAATTGCTCGCCAAAGATATTATTCAGGCTATTTTACCTACCTCTGGAAATTCTATACGTATAGGAATAACGGGGGTGCCTGGTGTTGGAAAAAGTACGTTTATTGAAGCTTTTGGAAAACACCTTATTAACCAAGGACATAAAGTCGCTATTTTATCGATAGACCCAAGTAGCCAACGTTCAAAAGGAAGTATTTTAGGTGATAAAACCCGGATGGAAGAGTTAAGTAATTTAGAAAATGCTTATATCCGACCTTCGGCTTCTGGTGAAACCCTTGGCGGTGTTGCCAATAAAACAGCAGAAAGCATGTTACTTTGTGAAGCCGCTGGATACGATGTTATTTTAATTGAAACTGTTGGCGTTGGACAATCGGAAACCGCTGTTCATGGTATGACCGATTTCTTTTTACTCTTAATGCTCGCTGGTGCTGGTGACGAACTCCAAGGGATTAAAAAAGGCATTATGGAAATGGCCGATATGGTGGTTATCAATAAAGCCGATGGTGATAATATTCGTATGAGTGAAATGGCACGATTACAATACCAAAATGCATTACATATTTTTCCGCAATCTGAATCTGGATGGTCTCCGGTAGTTACAAAGGCCTCTTCAACAAAAAACACGGGCATTGATGCGGTTTGGGATGAAGTCTTAAAATATAAAGAACTGGTTACCAAAAATGGTTACTTCACAAAAAACAGAAATCATCAAAAAATACGCTGGATGTATGATAATATTAATGAAGAACTAAAACACATGTTTTATGGTTCTAAAGATATTTCTGACGAACTTTCTATTCTAAAGAAAGATATTATTTCTTCTAAAATTTCACCCGTAAAAGCAGCACAAAAAATAATTAAGCAGTTTAAAGCATCTTTTCAATAAGAAAGATATTTAATATTTTCTGAAATCATAAAAAATGAAGTTTCAAAATTATTTTGACAAACAATTTGAGCTACGATATTTTGAAATGAATAAATTAGGCTTAGCAACGCCTACAATTATTTTAGGGTTATTGGAAGAAACAGCAGCAGACCATTGCTATTCTATAAATCATAGTTTATTTGATCTTTTTAGCAAAAATGTCGGTTGGGTTTTAGTTTCTGGCTTTTTACAAATGGATCGTTACCCAAATTATAAAGAAAAAATCACTATTAGAACCTGGTTATCTAGCTACTCTGCAATTAAAGGATATAGAGAAAACCTTATTTTTGATGAACAGCATAATATCATAGGTCGCGCCAAAGGCTTATGGCTTTTCTTTGATATTGAAAGGCGAAAACCAATTCCTATTTTTGCAGATATTAAAGAACAGTGGTCCTCTTATAGCGAAGAATCCATTGAAAAAAACATTCGGAAAAAAATTGATTCTATTGACACGGCAAATCACCTAAAAACATTCAAAGTCAACCGATTTGATACAGATATGAATAAACATGTCAACAACATTAGGTATTTACAATGGACCATTGAATCCATACCAGAAGACATTGTAGATAACTACTATTTACATCAAATAGATGGTCGTTTTATTGCCGAAGCCGAATACGGGGATACTGTCTTATCATTGACCAACGAAGACAGTCAAAAACATTCTTTTAAACATACCATAAAAGTTAAAGGAAGTAACACCGTTTGTGCGACCGCCAAAACCGTATGGAAAAGAATTTAAAAATAATGGTATAAAATAAAAAAACCACTTGTGTTTTAAAACGCAAGTGGTTTTTTTAAATCAAACAAGTTATATATTACTCTTGCTCTAAATATTTCTCCATTATAGAAATAGCTGCTTCAGAAATTACTGTTCCTGGTCCGAAAATAGCCGCTACTTTGCGTTCTAATAAATAATTGTAATCTTGCTCTGGAATTACACCACCAGCAAACACCATAATATCTGGTCTTCCTAGTTTTTCTAACTCCGCAATTAATTGCGGAATAAGTGTTTTATGTCCGGCCGCCAAACTAGAAGCTCCAACAAAATGCACATCGTTTTCAATGGCTTGTTTTGCAACCTCTTCTGGTGTTTGAAATAATGGTCCCATGTCGACATCAAATCCTAAATCGGCAAAACTAGATGCCACTACTTTAGCGCCTCTATCGTGCCCATCTTGACCCATCTTTGCAATCATAACACGCGGACGACGTCCTTCTATCTCTGCAAATTTATCAGCAAATTTTTGCGCTTTTGCAAATGTATCATCGTTATTTACTTCTTTACTATACACACCACTTATTAATTTAGTATCTGCTTTATGTCGTCCAAAATGAACTTCTAAAGCATCTGATATTTCTCCTAAAGTTGCAAAATTTTCTGCAGCTTCAACCGCTAATTCTAATAAATTACCTTTTCCTGTTTCGGCACAATCAGATAATGCTTTTAAATTAGCATCGACAACATCTTGATTTCTATTCGCTCTTAATTTCTTTAAACGTTCGATTTGTGATAATCTTACCACAGAATTATCAACTTCAAGAATTTCTATATTTGATTTCTCGTCGGTTCTAAATTTATTAACCCCAACTAAAATATCTTGCCCAGAATCTAAACGCGCTTGCTTTCTAGCCGATGCTTCTTCAATACGCATTTTAGGAACACCAGTTTCGATAGCTTTTGCCATACCACCAAGTTCTTCAACTTCCTCAATCAATTTCCAAGCTTTTTTAGCAATTTCCTGAGTTAGATATTCTACATAATAAGAACCAGCCCAAGGATCGACCGCTTTTGTAATTTGCGTTTCGTCTTGGATATATATTTGGGTGTTACGTGCAATTCGCGCAGAAAAATCGGTTGGAAGTGCAATCGCTTCATCAAGTGCATTAGTATGCAAAGATTGCGTGCCACCTAAACCAGCAGCCATCGCCTCAATACATGTTCTGGCGACATTATTAAAAGGATCTTGCTCGCTTAAACTCCATCCAGACGTTTGACTATGTGTACGCAAAGCCATCGATTTTGGATTTTTAGGATTGAATTGTTTAATGATTTTTGCCCACAACATACGTGCTGCACGCATTTTAGCAATTTCCATAAAATGATTCATACCTACTGCCCAGAAAAATGATAATCTTGGCGCAAATTCATCTATTTTTAATCCTGAAGCTAATCCTGTTCTAATATATTCCAATCCATCTGCTAGCGTGTATGCTAACTCAATATCGGCCGTAGCACCAGCTTCTTGCATGTGGTAACCACTAATAGAAATAGAGTTAAACTTCGGCATATATTTGGTCGTATATTCAAAAATATCCCCAATAATTTTCATCGATGGTAATGGTGGATAGATATACGTATTACGCACCATAAACTCCTTTAAAATATCGTTTTGAATGGTTCCGCTTAAGTGATCTAAAGACACACCTTGTTTTTTTGCAGCTGCAATATAAAACGCCATAATAGGCAATACCGCACCGTTCATGGTCATAGAAACCGACATCTTATCTAACGGAATTTGGTCAAATAAAATTTCCATATCTAATATCGAATCGATGGCAACACCAGCTTTTCCAACATCACCAGTTACACGCGGATGATCTGAATCGTATCCACGGTGCGTCGCTAAATCGAAAGCAACAGACAATCCCTTTTGTCCGGCTGCTAAGTTTCTTCTATAAAATGCATTGGACTCTTCAGCTGTTGAAAACCCTGCATATTGACGAATTGTCCAAGGTCTGGTAACATACATTGTGCTGTAAGGTCCTCTTGTAAAAGGAGGCAATCCTGCCGCAAACTGTAAGTGTTCAGCATCTTTAATATCGTCTTTAGAAAACTGTTTTTTTACAGGAATTCCTTCTGGTGTGTTCCAAACATCTTGTGTCTCTGTGCTCTTTCTTGTCTCTTGTTTACTAACTGTATTTAAAGTTAGATTTGAAAAATCCCGTCTCATACTTCTAAAGATTTAATGTTTTTTTGAACTTTTTTCTGAACTCCTGAAATGGTTTGAATTACATCTGATTTCATATGAATACATCCGTCTAAACCTGATGCTGTTAATACGTCTAACAAATTAACAGGATTTCCTGCCAATAAAAGCACTTTTTCTGTGTTTAACGATCGAAACACTTGCACAAAACGTAATGCACTCGCATCGTAATCATCATCGGAGCTACAAATAACAACCACATCTGAATCTGAATTAGCGCTACTTTCGGCAGCCTTTTCAACATCAGCATAACTTTGCTCTGCTAAAACTAAAAAACCACTAACGCCTAAAAAGTCATAAGAAAAAGCCGCTCTTGCTTTACGCATCGTTAAATTACCAAAGCTTGTCAATTCAATAACTGGTCTTTTTTTAGTGTTTTCAACAATTTGTTCTGTTACTTTTCTAACAGCTTCAATTTCTAAAGAGGCGCGCCTTGGTGTTAACAGTTTAGAATTTTCAACTGCTCCAGATGATAAAATTTCCGAAGACACCGTTTCCATTAGGTTAGGATATTTATTAACGCCAACCATTGGTAATCGTCGTTGACTAATTAGCTTTATTTTTTCTTGGCGAATCTCTGCTATTTGTTGCTGAATTATTTCTGCTTCAAACGCTTTATAAAAACCACCTTGAGCTTCAATTTCTTTGAAAAGTTCTAAAGCTTTTTCGGCTATTTTAGTACTAACATCTTCAATATAATAAGACCCATCAACTGGGTTTGATACTTTTCCGAAGTAAGATTCTTCTTTTAAAATGGTGGCGATATTACCCGCTATTCTACTTGAAAAATCTGATGGATTGTTAAATTCTTTATCGTAAGCATCAATTAAAACGCCATCAACATTTCCTAAAATAGCAGACATAGTTTCGGTAGTTGCGCGTAATAAATTGGTGTGCGCATCGGTTATAGATTTACTCCAAACTGATGTTTTTGCCGTTAACATATGCTTTACAGGAACGCCATATTCTTTTCCTAAGGCAGTTAATGCACTGTTGAAAGCTCTAAACTTACCAATTTCAACAAAATATTCTGAACCGACAGCTAATTGAATATGTAAATTATTAAAAATGGTTTCTATATGAATATCTCTATCGAGACATTGTTCAATTACATAAACTAAAGAATTTAGAGTATATGCTACCTCTTGAACCTGATTTGCACCAGCATCTAAATAGTTAGCACCTGAAATAGTGATGGTTTTAAAATTTGGGTACGATTTGCCTAATTTTACAACATTACATAGCGCATTAAATTGAGAATCTTCAACTCTGCCTTTTGTAACATAATTTGAGATTAATTGTAAATCGAAATATCCTTTAAGATTTTTAGTATCATTTAAATTCTGTTCTGCAAAATCGAAAAAGTCACTTGCAAAACTAGAGTCGTTATTCTGTAAAATAAAAGATACGGCAACTTCATTTAAATTAATACCACTTAAAAGTTTATCTACCAATACGTTTTTATATATTGTAAAAAGAAGTCCGGTAATACCTTCCTTAACGGCTTTCAATGCGAGTTTATTCGCGCTTTCGGCAGACTCAACAATTATATTTCTATAATTGATTAATGCTTGCGAATTTTGACCAGTATTAGTAATATACTTTAATTTGTCTTCTGTGTTGTAAAAAGGTTGAATATCGATTTTGCTTAAATTCTTCCAAACAAGCTTTTTATCAAAATCGGCACCTTTTAAATCAACATTCACTTTCTCAATCCATTGTTCCTTTGAAACCGGACCAAATTCTGAAAAAAGTGTTTTATTGTTAGTACTCATACTACATATATTTTTTTAAACTATAAATTTAAATCATTACACTGTTAGTTCCAAAACGTTCGAAAATCGCTTTATCTAATTCCTCTCTGTGATCTGGATGTGCCACATCTCTTAACGCTTCAGCTCGTTGCTTTAATGTTTTTCCAAATAATTCGGCGACACCATATTCAGTGGCTACATATCTTGCATGGGCTCTGGTTGTTACTACTCCTGCTCCAGGTTTTAAAGCGGGCACAATTTTAGAAACTCCTTTTAGCGTAGTCGATGTAATAGCAATAATTGGTTTCCCTCCTTTTGATAAGGCTGCGCCACGCATAAAATCCATTTGACCACCAACACCAGAAAACATTCTTGTTCCTATGGAATCTGCGCAAACTTGACCCGTAAAATCAATTTCAATAGCAGAATTAATAGCGGTTACTTTTGGATTTTGACGAATAATTGCCGTATCATTTACATAAGCTATATCAAGCATTTCTATTTCGGGATTGTCATCCATAAAATCATACAAACGTCGTGTTCCCATCGCGAAACCAGAAATAATTTTATAAGGGTTTACTTTTTTCTGAGATCCATTAACGATGCCTTTTTCAACTAAATCAACAATACCTTCAGAAAACATCTCGGTATGAACACCTAAGTTTTTATGATTAGTTAAATATGTTAAAACCGCATTAGGAATACCACCAATACCCATTTGAAGTGTGGCCCCATCTTCGATAATGTTGGCAATATTTTTTCCAATAGCCTGTTCTTGTTCTGTTGGTGCAACAAATTGCATTTCATGAATATCTTCATCTACTAAAACACAGGCACTAAACTGATTTAAATGAACTAAAGCATCACCAAACGTACGAGGCATTTTAGGGTTTATTTGAGCTATGACTTTTTTACTATTCTCAATGGCTGAAATAACAATATCTACAGAGACCCCTAACGAACAAAACCCATGTTTATCTGGTGGTGACACATTAACTAAAACCACATCTAAATCCATATATCCTTCTCTAAACAAGCTAGGAATATCACTTAAAAAAATAGGAATATAGTCAACAGTATTACCCACCATTTTTCTTAAATTTCCACCAATAAAGAATGCACTTGTATGGAAACTTTCTCTAAACTCTGGATTTGCGTAACCACATTCTCCTTCTGTATGTAAGTGGCAGATTTCAACCTTTTTAAGTTCAGGAGCACGTGCTACCATCGCTTTTATTAATGTTTGAGGTGTTGCAGAACCTCCTTGAATTAATACTCTATTTCCAGATTTTATAAGTTTGACAGCTTCTGCAGCTGACATTACATTTGGAATTTTCATTTTAAAACTATTTTAATTGTACCTGATTTCATTTTAATTAATAATCAATCTTATCCTAAGAAACTTAGTATAATACCGGCTGCTATTGCAGATCCAATAACTCCTGCTACGTTTGGTGCCATCGCGTGCATTAATAAATAGTTCTGAGGATCGGCTTTAAGACCTTCTGTGTGTACGACCCTCGCACTATCTGGAACAGCGGAAACACCAGCAGCTCCAATAAGCGGGTTTAATTTATCGTCACCTTTAAGGAATAAATTCATGAATTTCGCAAACAACAAGCCTCCCATTGTTGCTATCACAAATGATATGGCTCCTAAAGCAAATATCAGCATAGAATCTTTAGTTATAAAAATATCAGCTTGAGTTGATGCTCCAACGGTAACCCCCAAGAGAATCGTAACTATATCTATTAATTTAGTTCGCGCTGTATCTGCAAGTCTTTCGGTTCTACCAGATTCTTTTAGTAAATTCCCAAAGAATAACATTCCTAATAAAGGTAATGCGCTAGGAGAAATAAAAGTTGTTAATAATAAAGCGACAATAGGAAAGATCATTTTCTCTTTTTGAGAAACTGCTCTTGGTGGTTTCATTCTTATTAATCGTTCCTTTTTAGTGGTAAGCAACTTCATTATTGGGGGTTGAATCACTGGCACTAAAGCCATATAAGAATAAGCCGCAATCGCAATTGGTCCTATTAAGTTTTTAACCGTTGTACCATCTGCCAACACGTTAATACCATTTGCTAATTTTGAGGATAAAAATATGGCAGTTGGCCCATCTGCTCCACCGATAATACCAATAGCACCTGCTTCTGGTAAGTTAAACCCTAAATAAAGCGCTCCTAAAAAGGTTGCAAATACACCAATTTGAGCGGCCGCTCCAAGAAGCATAAGTTTCGGGTTAGCTATAAGTGAGGAGAAATCAGTCATTGCCCCAATACCTAAAAATATAAGTGGTGGATAAATTCCTTTTACCACTCCAAAATACAAGTAATTTAAAACCGATCCGGCTTCATAAATTCCTGTTTGATTTCCTGCTACAAACGGTATATTACCAAGAATAACACCTGTTCCTATTGGAATTAATAATAGCGGTTCGTAGTCAAATTTAATACCAAGGTAGATAAAAATAATTCCTATTAAAATCATAATTATATTTCCAGATTCGGCATTTGCAAAACCTGTATATTGGTAGAATTGTTTAATCCCATTAAAAGCTTCCGAAACAAATCCTTCTGCAACAGTAATATCGTCCTCATAACTCCGTGCAGACACTTCTGAATTAGTAGAATTAGTGTTAAATCCTAAAACTGGTCTTATAAAAACGAGTAGTGAAAGAACTCCAAATATTAATATTATTTTCTTCATTTTTTTCTGTTTTGGTCAAATCAAAGCATAAAAAAGTTAACAGTCTTTAAAAAAGATCTTATTTTACTTGAAATGACATTACCTAGTTTTATTCTAATTCTATCATTACTTCACCTTGCAGAACTTGTTGTCCTACGGTAACATTAATTGCAGTAACGACTCCCGATTTTTCTGCAACGATACTATTTTCCATTTTCATAGCCTCAAGAACTAATAACAAATCGTTCTCTTTAATAGTATCGCCTACTTTTACATTTAGAGATAATATAACTCCTGGTATTGGCGCAGTAACTTTTGCTTTTCCAGAAGAACTTGGGTTTACTTTTACCGGCTCTACAGGTGCTGCTTTAGATGGTTTACGAACAAGTGTTGGTGTTTTTCTTGTTTTTATTTCTTCTTTCATTTTTACAGAATAACTTGTTCCGTTAACCTCCAAGTCTATCGTATTATTTTCTTGCGAAACAATTTTAACGCTGTAATTGTTTTCATTTATTTTGAATGTGAAATTTTTCATATTTTTTATATTTCTTTAAGATTTTACAATCTTTTATTATAGGCTCCGTATATTTTAGAACTCCATGGAGAATATAATTTACGAGCTTGTTTTATGGTTAATATGGCATTTTCGTTATCATGCTTTACATCAAGGTACATGTATATAGCCATGGAAATTGCTGCTGCAACTTCTCCTGTAAATTCTTCATTTACTTTTGAAGAAATCTCTGCAACCTTTTTATCTGGACCTTTTGTTATGATTTTGTATATATAAAGCATAAATGGTAATCCAAACTTAAAAAAAAGTGTTAACAGCAATAATCCGCTAAAAACAATTACTAAACCAGTAAATAGAATAACATAGCCTTCACTTAACTTATCGGTATATAATAATATATGTGTCATTATAATGGAATATTTGAGTGTTTTTTTGGTGGATTTACTTCTTTCTTATTAGCTAATAATTCTAAAGCTCTAATAATTCTAAATCGTGTATTTCTTGGTTCAATTACATCATCAATAAATCCATATTTAGCAGCCACATAAGGATTTGCAAACTTGGTAGTGTACTCATTTTCTTTTTCTTCAATATAATGTTGTTTTTCGTCTGCATCTTCAATCTTACGAATGTTAGAGCCTTCTAAAACTTCAACTGCTCCTTTAGCTCCCATAACAGCAATTTCTGCAGTTGGCCATGCGTAATTCAAGTCTCCTCTAAGTTGTTTACAGCTCATTACATCATGTGCTCCACCATAAGATTTACGAAGTGTGATTGTTACTTTAGGAACGGTTGCTTCACCGTAAGCAAATAATAGTTTGGCACCGTGTAAAATAATTCCAGCATATTCTTGTCCTGTTCCAGGCAAGAAACCTGGTACATCAACTAGTGTTATAATAGGAATATTAAATGCATCACAAAAACGTACAAATCTAGCAGCTTTTCTTGAAGCTTCGGTATCTAAAACTCCTGCATAGTACTTAGGTTGGTTAGCTACAATACCAACCGAATGCCCATTGAAACGAGCAAAACCAACTACTATATTTTTTGCATAATTTCTATGCACTTCTAAAAACTCACTATTATCTGTTATGGTTGTAATAACATCTAATATATCATAAGGCTGATTAGCATTTTCAGGAATAATGGTATTCAAAATATCATCTAATCGATCTATAGGATCTGAAGTTGAAATTAATGGTGGATCCTCAAGATTATTTGAAGGCAAATAACTTAACACTTTTCTAATCAGCATGAGGTTTTCTTCATCATCTTCAGCTAAAAAGTGTGATACTCCAGATTTCGTAGAATGAATTGTGGCTCCGCCTAATTGCTCGGGAGTTACAACTTCTCCTGTTACAGATTGTACAACCTTAGGACCTGTAACAAACATGTAACTTGTTTGATCTGTCATAATAGTAAAATCTGTCAAAGCTGGTGAATAAACCGCTCCACCAGCACATGGCCCTAAAATGGATGATATTTGTGGAATAACGCCGGAAGCCATAATATTTCTTTGAAAAATTTCAGCATAACCAGCAAGCGATCTTACACCTTCTTGAATACGAGCTCCACCACTATCATTCAGTCCTATTACAGGAACACCAATTTTCATAGCCATATCCATTATTTTACAAATTTTTAAGGCATAGGTCTCAGAAAGTGACCCACCAAAAACCGTAAAATCTTGAGCAAAAATGTAAACAATTCTTCCGTCAATAGTTCCGTGTCCTGTTACAACTCCATCTGATAAATATATTTCTTTGTCTAATCCAAAAGACTTAGTTCTGTGAGTTACAAACATGTCAAACTCTTCAAAACTATCATCATCTAAGAGGATATCTATTCGCTCACGAGCCGTTAATTTCCCTTTAGCATGTTGAGAATCGATACGTTTTTCACCGCCTCCCAATCTTGCTTTGGCTCTTTTTTCAATGAGCTCGTTAATTTTATCTTGATTTGCCATACTCTTATGTTTTTACTTATGTATTTTATTAATTGAAATTATTCGGGTTTTGAACAAAGTTCTGTGAGAACCCCTAATGTAGATTTTGGATGCAAGAACCCAATATCTAAGCCTTCTGCCCCTTTTCTTGATTCTTTATCAATCAATGTGACTCCTCGTTCTTCGGCTAATTTTAAAGCTTTGGTAGCATTATCTACGGCAAACGCTATATGATGAATTCCTTGACCTTTTTTAGCAATAAACTTACCAATTGGTCCATCTGGAGACGTGCTTTCCAACAATTCAATTTTAGTATTACCTACTAAAAAAAAGGCCGTTTTAACTTTTTGATCTGCCACTTCTTCTACGGAATAACAGGTCATTCCCAAAACGTCTTCATAATACTTGATTGATTCCTCCAAATTTTCAACGGCAATACCTAAGTGCTCAATGTGTGAAATATTCATAACTTATATATTTGTTTGATTTTGTCTGTTTATGTATGTCAAAATTAGAACAGGACTGTTTTTTAATTTATGACAGATATCATATAATATCGAAAAATTCATTTAGTTATTAACTATATCGTAATAGTTTTTTAAGGCTTGCATCTTACCAAATAATCTTATATTTGAAATATGCTTTTAAACACCAATTTTTTAAAATTTCATAGATTTTCACTACTCTTGGTTTTTTCTTGCATACTCTTTTATATCAGCTTTGCCTATGGTTTAGTGAGGACAGATTATATAAAGCTGATTATGCTGTATGCAGCTCTATTTTATTTGTTTTATAAACTAACAATTTCTAACAAAAACGCCATTACCTTTTTGTTTATTATATCTTTTTTGTTAAGATTTATTTTTCTCTTTGCTCTTCCAAATCTATCTCAAGATTTTTATCGCTTTATTTGGGATGGCAGAATGATTTTAGAGGGGATTAACCCTTATTTATTTACTCCGGAATCGTTTATCTCTAAAGGTGTTTTTCCAGTATATCAAGCCCAAGAATTATACAATGGCATGGGAATTTTAAATGGTAGCCACTTTACCAACTATCCACCTGTTAATCAGCTTTGTTTTGTAATTGCAGGACTATTTGCAGGAAAGAGTATTTTGGGTTCTGCTATTGTAATGCGTATTATAATTATTTTAGCAGATTTGGGAACGTTTTATTTTGGAAAAAAAATTCTTGAAAAACTTAACATTCCTATTCACAATATATTTTGGTATATCCTTAATCCATTCGTTATAATAGAACTTACTGGAAACCTTCATTTTGAAGGAGTTATGATTTTTTTTTTAGTATGGAGTTTATATTTACTGCAATCTAGGAAATTGAAATTTTCTGCCATTATTTTAGCATTATCAATTTCAGTAAAATTAATTCCTCTTATTTTTTTACCTCTTCTTTTTAAGTGGTTTGTAAAACCTAGTGACCATTTTAAGTCTTTACAAAAAACATCAAAATTTATTAGACCTGATGAAAATAACAAGGCAGTTATGAGTAATAATTACAAAATACAAGGAATAGCAAAACTAATGTACTTTTACAGCATTGTTGGTTTGACAACTTTAGTTTTATTTTTACCTTTTTATTCTTCAGAATTTATAATTAATTACACAAAAACTGTTGCCTTATGGTTTCAAGATTTTGAATTTAATGCTAGTTTATATTACATAGCTAGAGCAATAGGCTATTTAGTTACCGGTTATAATGAGATTAGTATTATAGGAAAAATTATTCCTATATTAGTTGTTTTGGTTGTTATAGCTATAGCGCTATTTAGAAAAAATAAAACCTTACCAGGCCTAATTACTAGTATGCTATTGGTGTTATCATTTTACTATTTTACAAGCACAACTGTACACCCATGGTATATTGCAACACTTTTAATTTTAAGTGTTTTTACTAGATATAGGTTTCCCTTGATTTGGAGTTTTGTTGGCATATTAAGTTATTTGGCTTATACAAATTCAGATAACACAGAAAATCTATGGATAATTGCTTTAGAATACACCATCATTTATAGCTTTTTTATTTGGGAAGTATTTATAAAAAAGGCCACCAAAAATGGCAGCCTAAAAATACATTGACTATATTATTTATAATTTTTCAAGTTTTGTAATGGTATTAACGATGTCTTCATCCTCATAACCATCTGCATCTTTTGTTACTATGGTTTCTGTGGTATAGGTGATTTTAAATTTTGCTCCTAATAAAGCATCAGATTCCAAATCAAATTCTGAAGAAACTTCTTTGTTAATTTTTTGAAATGTTAACGTATACTCTTCATCTTGATTATCTTGATTTACGATAAAATTATAACCATAATCTTCATGTCCATCAAATACAGCTTCAACCGTAATTGGATCTTGATTAACAATATTAGTATTATTTGTTTTTAACGGTGCGAATGAAAATAAAGGTATTATAAATAAGGCAACTACTGACAAATAAATTGTTTTCATAATTTTTATATGTATTAAATTTACAAGTGCATGCAAATGACTAATAGTCTTCTAGAAAATTAGATTTATTGTTTTACTTGTAACTATTAAAATGAAATTGTGTATTATTTCAGAAGTTTGCCACCTCAAGTCTGAAAATGCTTTTAGTAAAACTTTTTAGAGTTTTACATGTGGCGGGAGTGTATTTTTATTATGCTTTGAATATGTCTTTTGATTCCTTGAATGTCTTAAATTCTAACATATAGCCATTAGGATCTTTAACAAAAAACGATATGTGTTCCCCTAATTGGTCTTTTAAATAAGTAGATTCTGTTACTAAATCTTCTTTCAAACTGTTGTATTTTGAATATATTGTATTCCAAGTATCTAAATCTACAATAACACCAAAATGAAATGATGGTAATATTTTGCCTTCAAAAATATAATTAGGACTATTAAAATTGAACTTTTTAGCTTTTATAAATGTAATTTGATGTCCGAACAAATTAATATCTATCCAGTTTTGAGTATTTCTACCATAACTGGCTCCAATACTATCAACATAAAATTTTTTCGTTTCTTTTATGCTAATACATGGTAACGACATATGAAATGGTGTGTCCATATTCAAGTTTTTAAAGTGGCTTTAAACTTTCTACTCTATAAAATACTAAATCTTCATCTGAGCTATCTACAACTTCAATGTACGATACCCTAAATGATTTACCTATTAAGCTTTCATCATTTTTTAAATCAAATTGCTTTAAGGCTCTTGGGTGGACTTCTTCAAAAGCCATATCTTCTCCCGTTTCGAATAAAAACTTAAAATAACCGTCTTCGTATGATATAAAAACAGCTTCTATCATGTTGTTAATCTTTTAATCTAAATCAATTTCGTCTGAATCCTCATCAGGTGCTACTATATCTGGATCTTGTACAGCTTCTGGATCATCACTATCAAAATCTTCATAATCATCCTCATCATAATTTTCCATCGTTTTAACTAATTTAGTACTCACTTTAATCAGGTACTTTGTGTCTTCAGTATTAACTTCGACAGCTTCAACTAGTTCGTTTTTAGCATTTCTGAATGAAATAATATCATCTTCATCATAACCATCAGGATACTTTTCTACTAAAAGGCCTAAAATTTCTGGTGTTAATTTTTTAAAGTCAACTATGACTCTTTTTCGGTTGTCTTTTTTATTCATAATTACATATCTAATAGGTAGGCAAAAATAAGTGGTGCTACGATAGTGGCATCACTCTCTATAATAAATTTAGGTGTGTTAATATCTAATTTTCCCCAAGTTATTTTCTCATTTGGTACGGCACCAGAATAAGACCCGTAACTTGTGGTTGAATCACTAATTTGGCAAAAATAACTCCAAAAAGGTGTATCTGTTCGTTCCATATCTTGATAAAGCATTGGGACTACACATATAGGAAAGTCTCCTGCTATACCTCCTCCTATTTGAAAAAAGCCAATACCATTCTTTGAATTATCGGTATACCAATCAGCTAAAAAGGTCATGTATTCTATTCCTGATTTCATGGTACTTGCCTTAAGCTCTCCTTTAAGCACATAGCTTGCGAAAATATTCCCCATAGTACTATCTTCCCATCCAGGCACAATTATAGGTAAATTTTTCTCTGCTGCTGCATACATCCAAGAATCTTTTAAATCAATTTCATAATATTCCTCAAGAACACCGGACAGTAACATTTTGTACATATATTCATGAGGTAAATAGCGTTCGCCTTTCTCTTCGGCCTCTTTCCAAATTTTATAGATATGTTCTTGTAATCGTCTAAAGGCCTCTTCCTCTGGAATACATGTATCTGTAACTCTGTTTAATCCCTTTTCTAGTAAATCCCACTCTTCTTGTGGTGTTAAATCACGATAGTGAGGCACACGCTTATAATGCGAATGTGCTACCAAATTCATAATATCCTCCTCAAGATTGGCACCTGTACAGGATATAATTTGAACTTTATCTTGACGTATCATTTCGGCAAAAATCTTACCTAATTCAGCTGTACTCATAGCTCCTGCTAGAGACACCAACATTTTTGAGCCTTGCTTTAATTGTTCTTCATAAGCTTTTGCTGCATCAACAATAGTTGCCGCATTAAAGTGCAGGTAGTACTTTTCAATAAAATTAGAAATTGCTCCTTTAGTATTCGTCATCATCATCAAATTTAGAAATATTATTTTTTTGGTTTATGCCTTCGTATGAATTATCATAATCATCATCCACATTTTCATCTGCAAACTTATAACTTAACATTTTATAATAAAGCCTTGCCATTAAAAAATCTGACGATGCATTTAATTCATTAGGACATAATCCTACCAAATCAAGTCCGACAATATTTTTTTCTTTAAACAACTTGCTTAAAAAATCTAACGTTTCATACCAAAATAATCCTCCTGGTTCTGGTCTTGCTACAGACGTCATGATTGAAATATCTATTGCTGACAAATCAAACGTAATATATACATTATCTGTCATTTGGTCAATAGCTGAATCCATCCATGTGTCATCAACAGCCATTTCATTAGCAAAATATATTTTCTCTTCATCTATAACCGTTTTTTCTATAGCACTCATAGAACGAACGCCAACTTGAATTAAATTGGTTGTTTGGCTAGCCTCATAAAGAGCGCAATTTTCATGCAATGCTGACCCCTTATAAGTTTTTAACAAATTGGCATGTGCATCTACATGAAGCACTGTTAAACTATTAAAACATTCATTAAAAGCACGAATGGCACCAATAGATATGGTATGATTTCCTCCAACCAGCGTAACAAACTTATTTTTTTTGATATATTTTTTAGCTGATTGGTGCACAGCATTAACCATCGCTTCTGCCGATGAGTCTTCGGTAACTGCATCAGCTAAATAAACACCTTGTTGATAGACTTCTGTATCAGTCTCAATATCGTAAAGTGTTATGTCCTCTGATGCTCGTAAAAAAGCTTCTGGCCCTTTTTTAGATGCTTTTACAGAATCCTTTGCCTCACCATAAGGAACAGGAATCAGCACAATTTTTGCTTGTTCTAACTTAGAAAATTCCTCTGGAATTCCTGCATACGTTTTATTAATCATTATAACCTAAAATTTTAAGTAAGTCTTCACTTTTTTGTTGTTCACTAAATAATTCCTGAGTAAGGTTTCCATCCTCATCCTTATCAATTAAGATATGCTTTGGTGACGGAATTAAACAGTGCTGTAAACCGCCAAATCCACCAATCGTTTCTTGATACGCTCCCGTATTAAAAAAGCCAATATACAAAGGTTTTTCTTTATTATACTTTGGTAGGTAAATCGCATTCATATGTTGTTCACTATTGTAGTAATCGTCACTATCGCATGTTAAGCCTCCCAAAAGCACTCGCTCGTACGTATCATTCCATCTATTTACTGGCAACATTACAAAACGTTTATTAATGGCCCAAGTATCTGGTAATGTTGTAATGAACGAGGAGTTAATCATATTCCATTTTTCACGATCATTTTGTTGTTTTTGATAGAGTACTTCATAAATAGCTCCGCCACTTTCACCTACTGTAAAACTACCAAATTCTGTGAATATATTCGGAACAGGAACTTCCTCTGCATCACAAGCTAATTTTATCTGGTTGAGTATTTCATCTACCATATACTCATAATCAAAATCAAAAGCTAGCGAATTTTTTATAGGAAATCCACCGCCAATGTTTAAACTGTCCAGTGATGGACATATGTGTTTTAAACTGGTATAAACCTTTAAACATTTTGATAATTCATTCCAATAATAGGCATTGTCTCTAATCCCGGTATTAATAAAGAAGTGTAGCATTTTTAACTTCACTTTTTTATTATCACGTACTTGTTTGTTGTAAAAAGGTACGATGTTTTTATAGCCTATTCCTAACCTAGAGGTATAAAATTCAAATTTTGGTTCTTCTTCAGAAGCTATTCTAATCCCTATATTGAATTTCCCTTTAATTTCTTCTGATAATAGATCGATTTCTTCATAATTATCAATAATAGGAATGCAGTTTTTATGGCCATTATTGATTAAACGCGCAATATTTGTTACGTACTGGGCTCGTTTAAAACCATTGCTTATAACAAAGGTCTTATCGGTAATTTTACCTTCACGTTTTAAATTCTCGACAATATCAATATCGAAAGCCGAAGACGTTTCAATATGTATATCATTCTTTAGGGCTTCATTTAAAACATGCTTAAAATGAGAACTCTTGGTGCAATAACAGTAATTGTATTTTCCTTTATATTTATTATTTTTTTTAGCTTTTTCAAACCAGCCTTTGGCTCTATTAATGTTATTAGATATTTGAGGCAGGTACGTAAACTTTAATGGAGACCCATAAGTTTCAACCAATTCCATTAAATCAATATCATGAAATTGAAGATTCTTATCCTCCAACTTAAATTCTTCTTGCGGAAAATCAAAAGTTTGGCTAATAAGGTCAATGTATTTAGTATTCATTATTTTTTATCTGGTATAAATTTCTCAAAAATTTTTCACTTACAAGTTATAAAATCAATAATTAATGAGAAAATCAAATTTGCTTTTGGATGCAAGTGGTAGGCACAAAACCATTTGCATGTTGGCTTGATGTTATTGTATACGTGGAAGTTAGCTTTAAAATTCGGTTGCTTAATCTAAAAACTACTTTTGAACATAACTTCCTAATGTCCATAAGCCCGAACATAGAAACATATTTCAAAACTGTTCAGCTAAATGCATTACAAATGAAATATAAAAAATTGAATTTTGTGCTTTTTTTTTATTTTTTTTTAAAGAATACAACTAATTAAACTACAGCATTTTAAGCGTATTTAACTCTTGTTCTGTAAGATGTTTCCAATGTCCTCGAGGAATATCTTTTTTGGTAAGATGACCAATAGCAACACAATCTAGGCTAATAATTTCATATTTTAAATAATCAAAAATAGTTCTGATAATCGTATTGCCTGTATTTTTTATTTTTAATCCAATTTCTTTTTTTGAAGCACCATCAATATAACTGATTTCTTCAACGGCGATTAACTTGCCTTCAACCTTAAACCCTTGTTGGATTTTTTTTAAATCTTCTAGCTTTAAATTTTTATCTAATTCAATTTGAAATAAACGTGTCACTCCGTTTTTGGAATTGGTAAACTTATCTGCTATCACTTCATCATTGGTGAATAATAATAATCCTTTAGAGTTTCTACCTAAACGACCTATCGGTTTAATACGCGATGTCGTAGCATTTGCTACCAAATCCATCACAGTTCTTCCTTTACCCTCACTGGTAGTAGTGGCAAATCCTTTGGGTTTGTTTAATAAAACGTAGGCTTTTTTCTCTGGGTTTATTCTAGCTCCATCATAACGAACCTCATCACCAATCTTAACCTTATAACCCATTTCTGTAATTATTTTTCCGTTTACAGAAACTAGCCCTGTTGCTATATGTGTGTCGGCTTCTCTGCGCGAACAAACACCCGAATTAGCAATATACTTATTCAATCTAACTTCATCTGGATTAGATGATTGTGATTTGTTGTTTCCTGAAGATTTAGATGTAGCCGCTTTTGACTTTACAGGAGCATTACCTCGTGCATAACTTTTTGAGCGACTATTATTAGATCCTCTTCCTGAAACTTTTCCTTTTCCTTTTCCTTTACTTCCTTGATGTCTACTCATTTCTATTTATTTTGTGCAAAGATACTTTATAAATTACGATTTATTGATTTTCAATACCATTTACTAATGACTTCAGCTAAAAATCTTAAAACAGTCTGTTTAATACAACATCTACATCAATTAACAGAATACAAAACACCCCAAATACAATGATGAATTTTAAAATATTATGAAGAATTAAATAATGAATTTTTGTTTTAGATTTCCATAAAAGCACTAAAAAAATAATCAATAAAACAATACTTAAATAGAAGTATATATACATATACCCTAATTTAAATTTAAACAACAAGAGAAACGTTGGGATTAAGGTTAACACCGATAACACAGTTAACATAATCTTTGATACATTTTCTCCATAAACAATAGGAATAGTCTGGTAATTTAGCGCTAAATCTCCCTTAATATTTTCTAAATCCTTAGTAAGCTCTCGCATGGATAAAATTAAAAACAAAAACGTAGCGTGAACAAAAATAACGTGTTCAAAATTTTTGTAATAAATAAAAACAGCGAAAAAAGGGGTGATAGTTAAAATGGCAGACGTTAAGTTTCCAATAAAAGGTAGTTTTTTTAATTTATGCGAATAAAACCATATACCAAAAATGTAAACAGAGAAGAATAGTACAGCTTTAAAAGACACATAACTAGCCAAAACAACGGCTATAAAGTTTAAAACAAAATAAAAAGACAACTTGGTATGTTGATTTACTAATCTATCTAGTTTAGATTTTATGGGTTTATTGATTAAATCCTTTTCAGAATCGTAAAAATTATTAACAATATAACCCGCAGCAATAGTAACAGCTGATGCTAAAACAATGACAAACAAATTAGGATCAAAAAGAACTTGTCTTAAGGGTTTATCATGCGCTAAAATATATATTGAAGCTAGATATTGAGCTACAACAATAATTAAAATATTGTAGCCTCTTACTACAGAAAACATACTAAAAAATTTAATTAGAATATGTTTCTGCTTTCTTGTAAACATAAAAAATAATTAAAAGACTCTTGTGAAAGATATTTTGTACTTGTGGAAATTAGAAATTATAAACTACTTCTAATTTATAATCTTTAAGTGCTTGTTTAGCCTTTTCAATATCCTCTGTAAAACCAAGGATATAGCCTCCACCACCTGAACCACAAAGTTTCAAATAATAGTCATTAGTTTTAAGACCCTTTTTCCAAAGCTCATGAAACTCTATAGGAATCATTGGTTTAAAATGATTTAAAACAACTTTTGATAATTGTTTGGTATTTTTAAACAGTGATTTAATATCGCCTTTTAAGAAATCATCAACACAAGCATCTGTGTGTTTTATAAACTGATTTTTAATCATATTACGAAACCCTTCTTGCTTCATGTTTTCCATGAAGATACTCACCATTGGAGCTGTTTCTCCAATAATACCGCTGTCTATTAAAAACACGGCACCTTTACCGTCTGTAGATTGAGAAGGAATACCCGTAGCTTCAATATTATCTTTTGAATTGATTAAAATAGGAATACTTAAATAGCTATTTAAAGGATCTAAACCAGAAGATTTGCCGTGAAAAAAAGATTCCATTTCAGAAAAAATAGACTTCAACTTTAAAAGTTTTTCTCTTGTCAGGTTTTCTAAAACGGTTATTTTGTCAAAAGCATATTTATCATAAATAGCAGCTACTAAAGCACCACTACTTCCTACTCCATAACCTTGCGGAATGGAAGAATCAAAATACATACCGTCGTTAACATCGTTTTGAAGTTGCTCGATATCAAACCTTACCAATTCTGAATTGATGCTTTGTAAATAAGTTACAAAACGTTGTAAACTTTGGTTTGATTGGATAGCTTTTTCAGAAGGGTTATCTGCTTTTTTTAAAGCACCATTGTAAAAACTATAAGGAATTGACAATCCTTTGGAATCCTTAATGATTCCATACTCTCCAAAGAGTAAAATTTTCGAATAAAAAAGCGGTCCTTTCATTACTTATTTTGATATTGGCTTTATAAAGTTACAATTGTTTTGCTCCAAAACCAATTATGTCGCAAATATAATGTCCATTTTCGCAATATGCAACTAATTCATTCTTAATGAATTCTAAAACTGAAGCCGCATCTTTTTCAGGATATAACACATGGACATTAGCACCAGCATCTAATGTAAAACTAACAGGTAACCCCGTATGTTGCCTGAACAGCCATATTTTATTGATAATCTCCAAAGTATTAGGCTTCATTAAAATAAAATACGGTAGGCTTGTCATCATCATCGCATGAAGCGTTAAGGCCTCACTTTCTATAATCTCAATAAACGCATAGATATCTCCAGATTTAAAAATATCTATTAATTTAGACAGATTATCATTTGCTTGCGTAAAACGCTGTTCTGCAAATGGATGATTATGCATTAGGTTATGACCAACGCTACTGCTTACTTGTTTTTCGCCTTTATCTACTAACAGAATCGTGTCTTGGTAGTTTTTAAAGTTTTCATGTACTTTATAAGGATATTTTGTTCCGAAAAGATCACTACTTCCTTTTATTTCTCTGTGTTCGCCCCAAACAATTAAATCACCTTCAATACTTCGACAAGCACTTCCAGAACCTAAACGTGCTAAGAACGACGCTTTTTTATTAAAATAATCATCATATGATTCAAAAGACCCTTCCTCTTCGCTCGGAGCGACAGCATTACTTAATTGTTTTTCAACACTCATCAAGCACATGGCTAAAGCACTCATACCACTAGCAGACGAAGCAATACCCGAACTATGCGGAAAAGTGTTGCTGGTTTCAATCGTAAAATGATACTCTTTTAAAAATGGTAAATAGACTTCAATACGCTTGAAAAATGTTTCAATTTTTGGTTTAAAATCGTCTTTTTTGTCTCCATCTAGAAATACATCAAATGAAAAATTATCCTGATTCTCTTTTTTAGAAAAACGAAGTGTTGTTGTTGTTTTACAATTATCCAGCGTAAAACTAATTGAAGGGTTTTGAGGAATTTGATTGTCCTTTTTTCCCCAATATTTAACAAGAGCAATATTACTTGGCGACGACCATGTAAATTGTCCTTTTTCGATAGATTCGGAATATGCTTTTGGGATAAAATTTTGTTCTGTCATAACAACTAATCTGAGCACAAAGATAATAACTTTACCATAGTTTTATAGTTTCTTGTGGTAGCAGTTACTTTTAATTTTCTTTCAAAAAAATTATTGTTGCATTTGGCTCTTCCGTAACCAATTGTACTATAAAAATAAGCACATTCGTTAGTGATGTAAAATTCTTCATTATGATATGTTACATGTTTAAGGGCTTCAACTAAACTTTTATCAGGCTTTTTATGAAGCAATGTAAAATAGCTTTGCTCTGTTTTTTCGTCTGAAAATGGTGCTTTAGATAAAATTACATCTAATTGTTTGCAAGTTTTTACTAACACCGAAACTTCAAAACCAAAATAAGAAAACAACTTGTTCTTTATTAATTCTTCTAGTTGATTCTGATTTGTTTTTACGGTTTGAAACACCACATTTCCACTATTAATATAGGTTTTCACATTAAGCAAACCCAGTTCTTGCATTGCCGAGGTTAATGCTGCCATGGGCACTTTTTTTTGCCCACTAACATTAATTCCTCTAAGTAATGCAATATATGTTGTCATTTTATTTTGAGATATGTTTCGCGACGATAAACCCACTCGTCCAGGCATTTTGAAAATTAAATCCGCCAGTTACCGCATCAATATTCAAGACTTCACCAGCAAAATAAAGATTTTTATACAGCTTACTTTCAAAGGTTTTAAAATTAACCTCTTTTAAATCGATACCACCCGCCGTTACAAATTCTTCTTTAAAGGTACTCTTTCCATCCACATAAAAAATCGCCTTTGTTAATTGATTAGCTAAGGCTTCTAATTGCATTTTATTCATATCTGCCCAGCGCGTTTCTATATCCATATGAGATGCTAAAATCAATTGCTGCCAAAGTCGTTTAGGCATTTCGAACTGTGCCGATTTATAAACTGTTTTTTTAGCTAAATCCTGTTTTAAAACCTTCAAAATATCTAAACAATTCCCAAATGATTTTCTGATAAAATTAATTTCTATTTGAAATTTATAGTTGCGTTTGGCCAATTCTAAAGCACCAAAAGCCGATAGTTTTAAAATCGCAGGGGCACTCATCCCCCAATGTGTGATTAGTAAAGGCCCTTCGGAATATAAATCGGTATCAATAACTTTAATCTCAACATTTGAAGCCACAACACCAGGAATATCTTTTATCCGTTCATCTTTAATATTAAATGTAAACAATGAAGGAACCGGCGGCGAAATGGAATGCCCCAAATGTTCTAAAAGCTTCCATATTTTTGTATTACTTCCTGTGGCAACAACTAATTTCTCCGTAATAAAATTTTCTTTTGATGTTTCAATCTCCCAGAATTCATTATCCGTTTTAAAAGATATTACCGAATAATTATAATATATATCGACCTTATGCTTTTTAGCTTCTTGAAGAAAACAATTAATTATAGTTTGCGATGAATTTGACACTGGAAACATGCGTCCGTCTTCTTCAATTTTCAACTCGATACCTCGTTTTTCAAACCATTCAATGGTATCACCAGTCATAAATTGATGAAAAGGCCCTAGCAATTCCTTTTCGCCACGTGGATAATTCAACACCAATTCCTGCGGCATGAATTCTGCATGTGTTACATTACAGCGTCCACCACCAGAAACTTTCACTTTCCCCAAGCCTTCTTTTCCACGTTCTAAGATAGCGACACTTAATTTTGGATTTTGTTCGGCAATATTAATAGCTGCAAAAAAACCGGCTGCACCGCCACCAACAATTATCACATCTTTTTTAATCATAATCTATCTGGGTAATCCGAAATTATACCATCAACGCCGTAATCTTTCATTCGGAGTATGGTTTCATCATCATTCACAGTCCACGTATTAACTTTAAAACCTTTTGATTGCGCTCGTTTTACATTCTCTTTGGTTAGCAATGCGAAATTAGGATGAATTGCAACGGCGTTTATGGTTTCAGCAAATTCTAAGACTTCAAAAATACTTGCTTTTGTTAAAACTGCCAACGGAATTTTTTTATTGATTTTAAAAACATCTTCCAACTCATGATGCTGAAAACTAGACACTAAAAAGTCGCTATATTTCCAATCTTTTTGGTTGATATATCTTTCAATAACCTCAACTGTTTTTTCAGCCGTATATCTTCCTTTCAACTCTATATTCAACAAACATGTTTTATTAATAACATCTAAAACTTCTTCTAAAGTTGGAATTTTGAAATGATTGTCAACTTGCAATGCTTTCAACTCAGAAAGTGTCCTTTTACCAATTTCTCCTGTTCCGTTGGTCATCCTATTTAAAGTAAAATCATGAAATACCACCAACTCGCCCGAAGCACACACATGCACATCTATTTCGATACAATCCACACCAAAATCTAAGGCTTTTTGTATCGATGCAATGGTGTTTTCGGCAACATACGCTTTGGCGCCTCTGTGACCTATTTTCTGCATGTCTCTTTGTTAGATATTATTTGTCTAAAGGTCGCATTAATCCTTCCTGAGCCACTGATGCGACCAGCTTGCCATCTCTCGAAAATATATTACCTCTTGCAAATCCTCTAGCATTTGAAGCATTTGGCGATTCCATGGAAAACAGCAACCAATCATCAAAATCAAAATCTCTAAAATACCACATCGAATGGTCTAAACTTGCTGTTTGCGTATTGCCCCAATGCGCCACACTGGCATGAGGATTAAGTGCTGATACCAAAATATTATAATCTGAAATATAGGTTAATACTTGCTGCTTAGTAGCTAAATCTAAATTTTTAATATCACCTTTCAACTTAAACCAAACGTTACTAAACGGCGGTAAATCTTTTTTCTCTAATGGATTTACAATTTCAGTTGGTTTAAACTCAATCGGACGTTCAATTTCAAAAAAAGTCTTAAGTCGCTTTGGTAAATAATCACCAAACTGATGTAAAATATCGTTCCAACTTAGAAGAGCTTCCGGTTGTTTTAAATCAGTTTTCATTTCTATTTGGTGATTGTAACCCTCTTCCTTCTTATGAAATGACGCCGACAAAATAAAAATAGTAGTATCATTTTGCTGAGCCGTTACGCGCCTTACCGAAAAACTACCTCCGTCTCTTACTAAACTAACATTAAATACAATTGGTAAATGCAACTGCCCCGCTTCTAAAAAATAAGCGTGCATAGAATGTAAAATGCGCTCGTTATGAATGGTTCTGCAGGCAGCATTTATGGCTTGTGCTAAAACTTGACCGCCAAACACATATTGATTTCCAACGGTTTTGCTATGCCCAATAAACTGGGTGTCATCAACTTTTTCTAGAATTAAAAGATCTAATAAATCTTGAACTGATGTCATTTTTTGCTTTATTTTTTGAATTTATAAAGCTATTAAAATACATTGGCAATTAATATAAATCCATATGATATTTATTGTTTCTCCAATAATACAATATCGAATTCAGAATCAATCACAGCATTACCCTTACTGACGTTTACATTCTGATTTGAATAAGCGTCGTGCAACATTTCACCATCCTTGAATATTTTGGACACATCAAGTGTTTTTATTCCTTTTGGTAAATCCAATCCAATAACAATTAAATCATTGTATGCTCCTTTAGAATAACTTCTATAGAAAACATAGGGTTTTTGAGTAATCATTTGATGAATCCCTGCTCCTATTGCTGGGTGGTTTGCCCTGAATCGTCCCAATTTTTGTGAATGTAACAAAAGATTTTTTGTGTCTTCATTGGTTTGAATAGAATCCCAATTCATAAAAGACCGAAGTGTAGCATCTCCCACAGTGCCTTCAATAATTAATGGTCTAGCCGTTTCATCTCCGTAATAAATTTGTGAAGTACCCGGTGTCAACAATAATTTTGTGATAGCTTCATAAGGCTTTTCTCTTTTAATATCAAAAGGACTAGCATCATCATGTGATGTCACATAATTTAATGTGCCAAATCCTTTTAATTGATTATCTAATAGTTTTGAATATTTAGAAAATGTGGCTTCATAAGAATTTTTCGCATCTGATTTAAATTCAAAATTTATCAAACTATGAAAACTATGGTCAAAGAAATTGACTTGCTTATCACCATAATCAAAAATCTGTCCGGAGCTAATGTTATAATTATATACTTCTCCTACTAAATAAAACGGATTATCATCTAAAACCTTATCAGGGTTATTCTTTTTCCATTGAGAAAAAGCATAGTCACATTCGGTTCTAAATTCTTGCCATACATAGGGTTCGGTATGCTTAACTGTATCAGCTCTATAGCCATCAATCCCAAATTCTTTGATATAATCTGTCAACCATTTAATGATATAAAAACGAGGTGCTCTTGGGTAGCCTGTTCGTTTAAAAAAGGCATCCAATTCTGCAACTTCTTTATCATAACGCCCTTCAGCTTTCCACTTTTCAACTAATAATGGAGGTAGTGCTACACTGTCATTACTCTCTGTTTTTATATCTGGCAGATTTTCAACTAAGTTGCACGTTACAGTCCCTTCATAATCTTTATAATCACACTTATCTTCGGTCCGTACCCAATCGTTAGGATAAACCTTGTCTACATCTGTTACAGGACCTGTATGATTAATCACGGCATCAAGAACGATTCTGATTCCTTTTTTATGGGCAGCCTCTACCAAAGTTTTTAAATCATCTTTGGTTCCAAAATTAGGGTCTAGTGCCGTCCAATCCTTTGCCCAATAGCCATGATATGCATAAGTAACGCCTGTCCCTTCATCTGTTGCACCATGAATTTGTTCTACAACAGGTGATAACCAGATGGCATTTACACCTAAATCAGTAAAGTAGCCTTCGTCTATTTTTTTCGTTATTCCTTTAATATCGCCCCCTTCAAATCCTCTTAATTTTCCTGTTGTTTTTGTTCTATTAAAATTAATATCGTTTGAAGTGTCTCCATTATTGAATCTATCTACTAACAAAAAGTATAGATTTGCACCATTCCAAACAAATGGCACTTCCTTTTTTGCATCACGCTCATTATTCTCATCGTTTGACTTACAACTGAACATCGTTAAAACAGCCAATAGTAGAACTAAAAATTTATGCATAATTTAATTGATTTTAAGAATAAATGATTCTAAAGGTTTTATATCTATTCGCATAGTAGCATGATGATTATGAACCTTTAAGGTAGACTGATATTGATTATATAATTGGTCTTTTACCTGGTAATCTCCATCATTTAAACCCCATTTACTTATTATATCTTGAGGTAATTGCAACTCGAAACCGTAAGTATTATCAGGATTAAAGTTTGAAACTATAATTAATTTTTCGGTATCGCTCCAACGTACAAATGATAACACTTGGTCGTTATACCATTCTGTATGTTGCCTATTATAGTGATGAATATCCTCATAGTTTTCAGCTAATGCCGAACTTTTTATGGTAATATTCAGTAAGCGTTTGTAGAAATCTCTAAGCGTTTTCTCTTCTTCTAAAGAATTTCCACCATCAAATTGTTTGTTATTAACCCAACGTTGCACATGTGGCACTCCTATATAATCATAAATAGAGGTTCTTGAAGGCTTTCCAAATCCAGCATCTTCGGCTCCGGGTTCGCCTAATTCCTGTCCAAAATAAATCATTGTTGGTGAGGTACTTATTGTGGCTGAAACAACCATGGCTGGCTGTCCTTTTTTGGGATTTCCTGCAAACTCAGGGCTTGCTATGCGTTGTTCATCATGATTTTCTAAAAAATGAAGCATATGATGTTCAATATCCTTTAAATCTTCCTGAATTTTAGGAATATAGTCGGTACTGCCATGACCTTGCATGATGTGCTTTATGGTATCGTAAAGTTGCACCTTGTCGTATAGATAATCCATTTTTCCTTTTTTAATGTAATCTCTGTAGAGACTAGGATTATAAACTTCGGCTAATAAAAAAGCATCACTATTTTTCATTTTGATGTTTGAATTCATATAACTCCAAAATTCTACAGGCACCATTTCTGCCATATCATATCTAAAACCATCTACACCAAAATCCAACCAATACAAAGCAATATCCTTAAATTTAATCCATGAATCTGGAACCGTTTTGTCCTGCCAAAATTTAAAATGTTTAGTGTAATTTTCATTTTCAAAACCTTCCGGTAATTCATTAAAGTCTTTATGACCTTCTGGTGATATACCATAATTTATTTTTACTGTTTCGTACCAATCATTCATATCTGGTTGCGATGCACGAGATCCGTTACCTGTCCATTTCGCTGGACTTTCCTTAAACTTACCATCCAGTAATTGGTTATGTTCTCCCCCTAACGGTTTATAACCATCTCGCCAATTTGGAACTTTAAATGCTTCTCCTGGGTTGTAATAAAAGTTATTGTTCACGTTATAAACAACAGTTGTATCATCCTTTGCTCCAAAATCTTCAACACCTTCAGGCTTTGATAAACTATGATAATTTCTAGCAACATGATTAGGAACAATGTCTATGATTACTTTTAATCCTGCTTTATGAGTTCTTTCAATAAGTGCCTTGAATTCTTCTAATCTGTTTTCGGGATTTTCAGCCAAATCAGGGTCTACATTATAATAATCTTTTACCGCATATGGCGACCCTGCTCTACCTTTTACAACATCTGGGTCGTCATTTGAAATACCATATTTTGTATAATCTGTTATGACATCATGATGAGGAATACCTGTATACCAAATATAAGTAACGCCTAAATCCTTGATTTCCTTTAACGCTTTATCTGTAAAATCACTAAACTTACCCACACCGTTTTCTTCAATGGTTCCCCACGGTTTATTGGTTAAATACGTGTTTCCAAACAGACGTGTAAACACTTGGTAAACGACTTGTTTATGTAGGTTTTCGTTGGTTTTCTTTATGGGTTCAATATCCGTTTTCATAGGTTTTTTACAAGCAAAACATAGTACTAAAATTAATAGTGACAAATTTCTATAGGTTTTAATCATCGTACTAATTTTTAAATTTTTATTTTAATTTCTAACTCATTCTTTGTATTCCATGTTATAGGTACAACTAGTGTTTTATTATCCTTACTCCATTTAATTTCAACACGTTTGCCCTCTACTTTTATTCGTTTTGGCTCCTTTTTAAAATTATGAACAATGAGTTCAATGTGTTTGATTGAAGGAGAATAATTTTCACCTATTTCAGATTCAAATTCAAACTCAACCTGTTTTTTTTCAGATTCAAATTCAAATTCTAACAACTCATACTGTCCTTTTTCAAAAGCTTTTGATGTTTTTCCATCATCATTATAAAACTGACGTTCACTTTCAACTATTGAAGTGTCATTATAATAGTGCAGTTCTAAATCATTACCATTATATGCTTTGGTACTTTGCATAGGTTTTGCCATAAGTACAAATGCTCCTCCCCTTACAAAAGTAGGAATAGAATTTTCGTTAGTTTTAACATTCTTGGTTTGTCCGCCTTCAACGAGTTCATCTGTGTAAAAATCAAACCAGTTATTGTTTTTAGGAAAGTAAACTTGTTTTGTGTAGACGCTATCTTTTAAAATAGGTGACACCAAAAAATCGTGTCCCCATAAATATTCTGACGCCTTAGTTTTAAGAGAATCATTGTTTGGTTCTTCAAAAAACAAGGGGCGCATTAATGGTGCTCCTGTTTGATTATTTTGAAAAACAAGATTGTAATTATAGGGCAATAACTTGTAACGTAATTCTATGGATTGTTTGGCGAGCGCTTTTGCTTTTTCACTTCTAAAAACAGGTTCGCTTGGTACATCTTCTTGTGCATGTGGTCTATAAATAGGTTGAAAAACACCGTACTGCAACCAACGTGTATACAAGTTGTCATCTAAATTGGCACCTGCAAATCCTCCCAAATCAGAATGCATATAAGCCAGTCCTTGCATACCCATTTGAAGCGCAATTTCGGGTTGAGATTGTAAGCCTCCCCAGGTTCTATTCACATCGCCAGACCATGGAATGAGTCCATATCGCTGAGAACCGGAATACCCGGCGCGCATTAAAATAAATGGTCGCTTATTTGGAAAATCTCGCTGATAACCTTCATAAACCAAACGTGCCCAATCCATTCCGTAAATGTTATGAACTTCATCGGCTGTCCCTGTAGCATGTTTTAACCACGACGGATGTAGTTCGGGTTCTCCTAAGTCACCCCAAATGCCTTCTACACCTTTATTAGCTAATCCTTTATAAATATTCCAAAACCACTGTTCTGCTTTTGGTTTGTAGATGTCGATCAAGCCTGTATTCCCAAAAAAGAAATCATACCTAGCAGGGTTACCAAGAGAATCCTTTGCTAACACATCCTCTTCTACAGCCTCTTGCCAGCGCTTTGATGTTGTTAAAACAAAAGGCTCTGTTATCAATACTGTCTTTACCCCTTTACTTTTTAAACGTGATACCATACCTTCAAAATCAGGAAAAGAATCCTTATAAACTTGAAGATTACCCATGGTTCCTTTTACCTCTTTTCCAAACCAATATAAATCCAGAATAACAGCATCAACAGGAATATTTTCCTCTTTAAATTTAGCAATAGTTGCTTCTACCTCTTTCTGTGAATGATACCCAAACCGACTTGAGAAATTACCTAAAACCCACCGCGCTGGCATGGGTTGTTTTCCTGTTAAATCTGTGTAATTATTTATAAGGTCTAACCATGAGTCTCCTACAATAACTTGATAGGTTTTACGTCCCGAAATAGTTTCGTAACTAAGTGTGTTATCCTTCTTGCTATCTAAATCTAAAAAACCAATAGGAGCATTATCAAAATGAATCATATATTCTTTAGAAGACATCACAATTGGCAAGGTGAAGTTCATGAGTTCTGAATGGGTTTCATACCCATAATGCGCTCTATTATACAACTGCAAACGGTAACCACGCCTATTCATTCCTAAAGCTCGTGCTCCTCCTCCATATAAAACCTCGTCTTTGGTAAGATTGAATTGAATGGTTTCTAAACTGTCATTTTTTACATAACCTGCCTTTTCTGAAATAATAGGCTTCCCTTTATAAGAATAAGCTATTTGAAAGGGTTGTTTTTGAATTGAAAGTGAAATTCCTTCCGTTTTATAGACAACATAATTATTGGTATCTGTTAACTCTGTTTTTACCATTTTTGGTTTTAAAACAACAGCATGCGATTTTGGATTGAATGTTTCTCCTGTAGGAATAAAACTGGTTTCAATAATTTGCGGATTGTAAAATTCAATGTGATAGGTTCCGTCAGACACCTTTATTTCTAAATGATTTCCTTTTTCCGTCGCCTCTTTAAATAACCTATGAGTGTTTTGTGACAGTAAATGCCCTCCAAAAAAGAGAAATATTATTACAACTTTAAAAATCTTCATTTTGTTTTATTTTTTTCGGAAAACAACCAACACATCGCATCTGTAAACCCTGATCTCCAAAGTGATTCATTGTGTTTTCCGTTAAGAACAATCTTTTCCATTATATTATCTTCTGGAAAATTTTGATTCTTCATTAAAGCTATCATTTCATTTATGTTTTCTACCATTGCTTCGCTCTCACTATCACCAGCCAAATAGTAAAGCTTAGAATTACAGGCGTTTTTAACATGCGTTTTCGTGAATGAAAAACATTCATTCGCATACCAAAAAGAAGGAGAAAAAACAGCGGCTTTACCAAACACATCTGGTCTTTTTATTGCTGCATAATGTGAAAACAAACCACCCACCGAAGATCCTATAATAGCTGTATTTGCACTATCAGGTTTTGTCCGGCAAAGTTTATCTACTTGGGGTTTTAAGGTGTTAACAAGAAAGTCTAGAAACGCCTCTCCCTCACCTATTCCATATTTTTCATTATCCCAAACCGAATATTCATTTATTCGTTTTTCATTTCCATGATTAATAGCTACAACAATAAAACTTTTTCCTGTTTGATTGTATAACGTATTAAGTTGTTCATCTACCTCCCATTCTCCAGAATAAGAGGTAGCTGTATCAAACATATTTTGTCCATCCAACATGTACAAAACAGGATAGTTGTCTTCTGTCTCGTTATAATTTGGTGGTAAATAAATAGATATTTTTCTGGTTCTATTTAATTGTGGAATTTTAAAGTTTTCAGAAAAAACATATACATTTTTTGCAGCTGTAGAAACTTTCAATTTGTTTTGATCTCTAGGCGAAGTCCAATTTGAAATAGCAACATACACGGTGTCGTTGGGCTTATTGAAAACATAATTTCTGTTTTCAATAGCGCTTCCATCTTTATTACACTCTACGGTATCCCAATTACCTAATGTGAATTTAAAATTAATTGCTTCTTTATATTCAGGAATTGTAATACTAAACACTTTCTTTTCGTGCTTCAGTTTATAGGCTTCTTGTCCTCCAGACCAGCCTTCAAAATTACCAGATAGATATACCGAATTAGTTTCTAATGTTTTTTCGGGAAATTCATTAACTATAAAGGTCACTTGTGCCAATGACTTTAACACCATTAAAAAAGAGAATAAAAACAACAATCCTTTCAACATTCCTATTATCTTTTATTTAAGCTTTGTAGTTAATAAAAGAGCCCCTTCTTGTTTTAATTCTAAAGTATCTCCCCATTTAAAAACCTCATCAGTAATTATATTTTTAACCGATTTTCCTTTGAGTCCTATTTCTTCAAATCTGCTTAAATCAAGAGTTGTTTCTTGCTTGTTTTTATTTAAAATGTTTATTACAATCTCATCATCTAACACTCTAAACAAAACATATACCCCATTTTCAGGAGCAAAATGAATGGTTTTACCTTCGTGAATCGCATTACTGTGTTTTCTATAATTAACCAGTTTTTTTACAAACAATTGCATGTCTTTTTGAGCGTCTGTTAACCCTTCTCCTGTAAAGGCATTAACGGCATCTCCTTCCCATCCACCAGGGAAATCTGACCTGATTAAACCGTGATCGCCTGGTTGTGCCGAGTCACTCATTAATATTTCGGTACCATAATAAAACTGTGTAATTCTTGGAACTGTGAAAACGTAAGCTAACGCCATTTTTGTCTTCACAGCATCTTCATGCAGCTGGGTAAATATTCTACTCATATCATGATTGTCAGCAAAAATCATAAAATCTTCAGGTTTTGCATAATGGAAATCATTAGCCAAACCTTCATACATTTTTACAAATCCTCTATCCCATTGTTCGTTTTCATTTAAGCCATTGACTATATTTCGTTGCATGGGGAAATCCATAGGTGATCTCAAATTAGATTCATACCCATCTTTGTTATTCATACCCTTTTGCCAATACCCAACAATTAAAGGATTATAGCTCCACTCTTCGCCTACAATACTGAAATTGGGATATTCAGTCATTATTGCGCCAGCCCAATGAGACAAAAATGTTTTATCTGAATACGGATAAGTATCTTGCCTAATACCACCAAGACCCAATGTTTCAACCCACCAAATACTATTTTGTATTAAATAGGTTGCCATATGTGGGTTTTTTTGATTTAAATCTGGCATTGCCGGTACAAACCACCCATCACTCATTTCATGCTTATCTTTTTCTGAAGCATACAAGTCTTGATTACTTGTTCGTCTATGATTGGAATTTTTTAATTGTGTATGATTCTCAAACGATTTTTGCTGATTTACCCAATCAGAAAACGGTAAATCTTTCATCCACCAATGCTCACTTCCGCAATGATTAACCACCTGATCCATAATTAATTTTATACCCTTTTCTCTGGCTTTATCGGCAAGTTCCTTATATTCTGAAAGGGTTCCAAAACGTGGATCAACTTGATAAAAATCAGTCATAGCATAACCATGGTAAGATGTCCTAGGCATGTCATTGGTTAACAATGGGCAAGGCCAAATGGCCGTAAAGCCCATATCATCTATATAGTCTAAATGATTAATAATTCCTTTAATGTCACCGCCATGTCTTGCATAATCATCCTGTTTGTTAATTGTTGTTTCTTCTAAATTTAAATTCACATCATTAGACGTGTCACCATTTGCAAAACGATCTGGCGTAATTAAATAAATAGCATCACTACTATTAAAACCTATATAATCTTCAGCTGACTTTGTTCTTGATTTTAGCTCGTAAGTTTGAATTTTTTGTTCGCCATTTTCAAATTTGAAAACAATATTGAATTTTCCTGGCTTTGTAGATTCTGAAATGTTTAAATCTATAAACAAATAATTTGGACTGGTTCCTTTACTTACCTTTTCAATAGAAACACCGTTATAAGATATTTCAGGAGTTGCCTTTGAAATATCATCTTCATGTACCAATAATTCAAGTTTTGAATTCTTAAATCCAATCCACCAATTAGAAGGTTCTAATCTTTGAATATCATGGTGTTCAACAATAGGTTCTGAAGTCATATGTTCTATTGGTTTTTCTAAAGACTTATTTTTACAAGACCAACAAAAGGTAATGACAAAAATTGAAACGATATAAAAGAAATTCTTCATTTTTTTAAATTTTATAAACTACACCGTAACTAAACTATGAGGACGTATTGAAACCAATTTATCATGAACCATAATATCTAAAGCAGACGTTCCTTCTAACTCAAAATGAATTTCGTTTTGACACACATTAACTTTTAAAATTTGATTTCTGAAATTAATTTTAAAAGAGTAAGTTTCCCATTGTTTTGGTATTTTAGGATTAAACGACAGCCTATTATTTTTAACGCGCATACCACCGAAACCTTCTACAATACTCATCCAGGTTCCTGCCATACTTGTTATATGCAACCCTTCATGCACTTCATGATTGTAATCATCTAAATCTAGGCGTGAGGTGCGCAGGTAAAAGGTATACGCCTGCTCCATTCGGTTTAATTTAGCTGCTTGAATACTGTGAACACATGGAGATAACGAGCTTTCATGAACCGTAAATGGCTCATAGAAATCAAAATGACGCTCTAATTCTTCCGTGGTAAAATCATCTTCGAAAAAGTAAAACCCTTGAAGCGTATCTGCTTGTTTAATATATGGAGAACGCAAAATCCGATCCCAAGACCATTTTTGATTGATAGGTCGTTGTGATGCATCAAGGTTTTCCGCTGCAATTAATTCTTTATCCAAAAAGCCATCTTGTTGTAAATACACTTGTTTCTCTTCTGAATAAGGGAAATACATTTCGTCTGCCACCGCTTTCCATTGTGTTATTTCAGCTTTAGAAAGCTTCACCTTGTTCATGATTCTTGTAAAATCTGAAGGATAGTCTTTTTCAACAATATCTATATTTTCAACAGCATAGTTAATACACCACTTGGCTATATAATTGGTATAGAAATTATTGTTTACGTTATTTTCGTATTCATTTGGTCCTGTTACACCAAGAATAACATACTTTTTTCTAGCTTCTGAAAAAGTAGCGCGTTGATGCCAAAAGCGAGCAATACCTATTAAAACCTCTAATCCTTTTTCAGGAATATAACTATAATCTGAGGTAAAACGATGATAATTGAATATTGCATATGCTATAGCTCCATTACGGTGAATTTCTTCAAAGGTAATTTCCCATTCATTGTGACACTCTTCACCATTCATGGTCACCATTGGATATAAAGCGGCTCCATTGGTAAATCCTAATTTTTCAGCATTTTCAATAGCTTTATCAAGGTGGTGATAACGGTATTTCAATAAATTTCTTGCTACCTTTTGATTTTTGGTGGCTAAATAAAATGGTATACAATAGGCCTCAGTATCCCAATACGTACTTCCTCCATATTTTTCTCCGGTAAATCCTTTTGGACCAATATTTAATCGAGCGTCTTTACCCAAATAGGTTTGATTTAACTGAAAAATATTAAAACGTATTCCTTGTTGTGCTTTCACATCGCCTTGAATAGTAATATCTGCCATCTCCCAAATTTTAGCCCAAGCTGCTTTTTGCATGTCCAGAAGCGCATTAAACCCCTTTTTGATAATACCGTCAAGTGTTCCTTTGGCTACCGATATCAATTCGTTTTTATCGTGATTTCTATCAACCGTGTAACCACCAAATTTTGTAAGCGTTAAGGTATCTCCTCTACTTATTTTATTTTCATATTGAAATTCAATATAGTTAGCAGTCTCCTTTACTTTATTTTTTTGATTTAAAACAGTACCATTTAATGACACCAATGTTCTCATTGATGTACACACATAAAAATGAGTTTTCATGGTACGAGACAATATGCAAGCATGATTATTTTCATAATACACACTCAAAACATCCCAAAATTTATCATCCCAATTAGAGTCTTCATTGGTAATACCACTATCTAAATAGGGTGTGAAATTTATGTCTGCATCATTGTTTAAAGGAGTAACGTTATATTCAATAGCACCGACCTCATCGACATCCAAACTCAGAAATCGTTTGGTTTCTACTTGTATTTCTGTACGGTTTTGCAACGTAGCTTTAAAACTTCTCGACAACCAACCTTCCTGCATATTAAGTTCTCTGCGAAAGTTTTCTACTTTTACACACGTAAATAAGTCTAATGCTTCTCCATTGACAGTTACATTAATTCCTATCCAATTAGGTGCATTCAATACTTTTGCAAAATATTCCGGATAGCCGTTTTTCCACCAACCAACTCGAGTCTTATCGGGGTAATAAACACCTGCAATATAACTTCCTTGAAATGTTGGTCCTGAGTAATGCTCTTCGAAATTAGCACGCTGCCCCATAGCTCCATTACCAATACTGAATAAACTCTCTGAAGATTTTACTTTATTAATATCAAAGCCTTCTTCTATGATGGACCAATTATCTGGTTTAATATAATCTTGATTCATATTCTTTCAATTTTAGACAATAGACACCAAGCAGCTTCATTAGTGTAATTCGTAGCTTGATTTACTTTCTAATTGTCTTATTTCTTTGGTTTTTTATTTTTTTTATTTTTCGATAAGTTTTGTTATGAAATGTGTGCTTATCTGGGTAAAATCTTTAAAAATATAATCAGCTTCAAAAAGAACCTGTTTCTCTCCAATTCCAACAGAAATCATATTAGCCGCATTGGCTGCTTGAATTCCGGCGACAGAATCTTCAAAAACAATACAATCTTCTGGTTTAATTTGAATCGCTTCGGCAGCCTTTAAAAATACTTCTGGGTCAGGTTTTGCTTTTGTAACAGCATTACCGTCTACAATAGCATTAAACTGATTAAATAAGTTTACTTTATTAAGAATTTCTGGTGCATTTTTACTTGCTGACCCTAAGGCAATTGGTTGATTATTTTCTATTAAAAAATCTAATATTTTTGTAACATCTGGCAAGATTTCTGACCTATTCATTTTATCAATATAGCTCAGATAATCTTCATTCTTCATTGACATTAACCGATTAAATTCTGCCTCTGAAAGGGTTTTGTTGCCCCATTTTAAAATTTTCTGAAGCGATTCAATACGACTAACACCTTTAAGTTGTTCGTTTTGGATTTCGGTAAAATCTACACCAATACTATTGGCCAATTTTTTCCATGCTAAAAAGTGATACTTTGCTGTATCTACAATTACGCCGTCCAAATCGAATATAAATCCTTTTTTGTTCATCATTTATGATTGTATTACATCATCTACATCTTTCACTTTATACACCAACGCTGCTGCTATTAAAAAACTAACACCACTTAACATTAAAGCGAAAATTGCATGATTATCATAAGCATATTTAACCAATGGTCCACCAATTAATGCATTAATAATTTGAGGTATCACAATGAAAAAATTAAAAATTCCCATGTAAACCCCCATCTTTTTTGGAGAAATAGAACCTGCTAAAATAGCATAAGGCATGGCTAGAATACTCGCCCAAGCAATTCCTACTCCAATCATAGAAACAATAAGCCAATTTTTATCTGGCATAATGTAAATAGATAATAGTCCTAAACCACCAATAATTAATGAAAGTGCATGAGTTCGTTTTCTTCCTATTTTTTTTGCAATGTATGGCAATGCAAAGGCATAAAATGCTGATATTAAATTATAAACTCCAAAAAGAACTCCTATCCAATCTCCTGCATCTTGATAGGTTGCACTACTACTGTCTGTATACGACAATCCATAGATATGTTGTGCAATGGCTGGTGTTGCAAAAACCCACATACCAAAAAGCCCAAACCATGAAAAGAACTGCACCCAACTTAACTGGCGCATAGTAACCGGCATCTTTCTAAAATCATCAAAAATGTCTAATAAACTAGATTCCTTTACTTCTTCATCCATTGAAATAATTTCAGAATCGGACTTAGCAACTTCAAAATGTTCTAATTCTTCTGGTGAATATTCCTTAGTCGATAATACGGTTACTAAAATTGATATGATTAAAATAACCGCCCCTATAATGAAAGATAAGATTAAATTAAAGGGAACTTCGCCTTCTGCAGTTCTATTGGACACTCCAAACCAATTTGTTAAAACGTATGGCAACCAAGACCCTACAACAGCTCCAAAGCCAATAAGTGCCGTTTGAACACTAAAGCCTAAAGTACGTTGATCGGTTCTAAGATTATCACCTACCAAAGCCCGAAAAGGCTCCATGGCGATATTGAAAGATGCATCCATAATCATAAGCATTCCAGCACCAACCCAAAGAGCTGGCAAAAATGCAATAAAAATATCTGCTTGCGGCATTAAAATTAAGCCAATAGATGCCAATAAGGCGCCTGTTAAAAAGTAAGGCTTACGTCGTCCAAAGCGTCCCCAAGTTTTGTCACTATAATGACCTATTATGGGCTGAACGATAAGTCCCATTAAGGGTGCTATTATCCAAAACCATGATAGCTCATCAACATCGGCTCCAAAAATTTGCAATATGCGACTAGCATTGGCATTTTGTAGGGCAAAACCCATTTGAATTCCTAAGAAACCAAAACTCATGTTCCATATTTCCCAGAAACTCAGTCTACGCTTTTCCATAAATAGTAAGTTAAAATGATTACTATTTGATAAGCATATTACTTATCAAAACTTTTTGGTGAGAAGTGAAAATATAAGTTTCGATATGGGTCAAAGATATAAAATAAATTAATTCGACCAACTAAAAAAATTTATTTAGTTGAATCCCTTTCTATTAACCCTGTTTCTATAACCACGGTTTTAAAATCACTATCTATCTCATTTTCATCAATATACGTATCTGACTCATCGTCATCATCAAGTTCTAATCTATCAATCAATAAATGAGCAGCTTGCTCCCCCATTTTTTGTCCATGTTGACTTACAGTTGTTAAACTTGGTCTTGCATGTTTGGATAAGACACCATCTGTAAAACCAATAACTTGAATATCTTCAGGAATATTAAAATTTAATTTTCTGGCTACTTTCATAGCTGTGACTGCATACAATTCATTAACCGCAAACACCCCATCAATTTTAGTATTACTATTAAAAAACTGTTCAATTTCATTTTCTAGAATATCTAAATGTTCTTCAAGTGCCAAACTATCATCTAATTTTAAAATTAAACTGGCCTTAGGATTCATATGACTTTCTTGTAACGCACGCAAATACCCCTGTGTTCTTAATTTGCCAACACTCACATAATCCATTGTTGTTATTAATGCTATGTTTTTACAGCCAGTTGATATTAATTTTTTAACCGCATTTACAGAGCCTTTAAAATCATCAACAATAACTTTATCGCAATCCACTTCATTAACTACCCTGTCAAACATAACTATGGGGATACCTTGACTAATGGTTTCTTTAAAATGATGATAATCCTGTTTTAATAAGGTTTCTTTAGAAATAGACAAAATAAAGCCGTCTATACTTCCATTGGCAAGCATTTCCATATTGATAACCTCTTTACTAAAAGACTCATTTGATAACCCAATAATAACATTATAACCTCTTTTATTGGCAACAATTTCAATTCCTCTAATAACCGTTGAAAAAAAGTGATGTACAATTTCAGGTATCAAAATACCTATTGTTTTTGTTTTCCTGTTTTTTAAACTTAACGCAATATTGTTAGGTTTATAATTATAGAACTTAGCAAATGCTTGAATTTTCTGTCGTGTTTCCTCTCCTATTTCTTTGCTGTTGCTTAGCGCTCTTGAAACTGTTGATATTGAAACATCTAGTTCTTTGGCTATTTGCTTTAAGGTTACTTTTCGTTTCATAATTTATAAACCTATTAATGTAATTTATTGAAATCTTATTTTAAAGCTAATTTAATACTTTTTCTCCCTAGTTACATAAAAAACCACAAAGTTCTCAACACGCAAACGTTTCCGTTACGAATTCCGTAAAAGTTGTCAACATGCAAACGTTTTCGTTGAGGAAATGATAATTTTTTGTTAAAAGTTTACTTTAAATTTACGTTGTTTTAACCCGAGAAGTGAAAATATAACAAACTAATTATTACACTAATTCAAAGTATTGTATGAAAACAACTGTAAACAGCTTACTGTTTCTCTTATTCTTTGCTCCAATTTGTATTTTTGGACAAACGACTCTTAAAGGAACTGTAACAGAACAATCAACTTCAATACCGCTTCCAGGAGTAAATATCCTTATTAAAGGAACTGCTACTGGAACGGCGACGGATTTTGATGGGAACTATCAAATTAATGTAAACAACGGAGATGTTATTGTGTTCTCCTATGTAGGTTATAATCCTGTAGAAATAACCTATACAGGGCAATCCACATTAAACATTCAACTTGTAGAAAATACTGCCCAACTAGACGAGGTAGTTATTATTGGTTATGGTAGTGTTAAAAAAGAAGATTTAACAGGATCTGTAGATGTTATTTCCTCTAAAGATTTTAATAAAGGAGCGGTGCTTTCGGCCGATCAATTACTAACTGGAAAGTTAGCTGGCGTTAGAATAACATCTAATGGAGGTCAACCAGATTCTGCTCCAAATATTCGTATTAGAGGTGGTTCGTCTTTAAATGCTAACAACAGTCCATTAATTGTTATTGACGGAATTCCTATCGATAACACGAATCCAGCAGGTGTAGGAAACCCTTTATCATTAATCAATCCAAATGACATTGAAAGTTTCAGTGTTTTAAAAGATGCTTCGGCAACTGCCATCTATGGTTCTAGAGCTTCCAATGGAGTTATTATTATTACAACTAAAAAAGGAACATCTGGAGATGTGAAATATAATTTTTCATCAGATGTTTCCGTAAGTAATGTAAGTGATAAAATAGATTTAATGACTGGTAATCAGTTTGTTAATTTTATTCAAGATTACCATCCAGATTTTGTAGGTTACTTAGGCGTTCCTATTAATAGTGTTCAAACTAATGAGCCAGTTTCCCAAATAATTAATGGCAGGGCTATTTATAATACAGATTGGCAAGATGCTATTTACAGAACGTCCATATCATCTAATAGTAATTTTAGTGCTCGTGCCAACCTTTTTGGTAAAATACCGTTTAGAGGGTCATTAGGCTATACCAAAAATGAGGGTATCGTAAAAACTAATGATTATGAGCGTTATAGCATGTCTGTTAAAGCAACACCGATGCTTCTTGACGATCATTTAAAAATTGATTTTAATGCAAAAGGATTATATTCTGAAAAGAATGCCATTGATGAAGGTGGCGCTTTAGGTGGTGCTGTTAATATGGATCCCACAAAACCTGTGTATAATAGTGCAGCAGACAATCGATTTGGAAATTATTATCAACCCATAAGATTTCAAGAGAGTTCAAATAGCGACACACCATCAACCTACGTTATTGATGGACAATCGAATCCTTTAGCTATATTGGAACAAAGACAACGACCAGAAAACGTTTATAAATTTCTAGGTAACATAGAATTTGACTATAAAATGCATTTTTTACCTGAATTAAGAGCCGTTGTTAACTTAGGTCTAGAAGCTTCAAAATCTAAAATTAGAGAAACCTACTCTGACAATTCCTTAAGCACCTATAAAAACGACAATAATAATTTTGATGAAAACTCAAATTACTTTTTCAATCCAGGTGTAAATTATAAAGAAAACCAGACATTGACCAATACAACAATGGATGGCTATTTAGTATATGCTAAGGAGCTAGAAGGTATTGTAAAACGTTTTGAAATTCAAGGTGGTTACTCGTATCAAAATTTTAAGAATGATGGAAACAAAGTTATTTATCGTTACAATACAGAAACTAATATTAGGGAAATTGATCCAAACCCTGACAATCCAAATAACAGATATTATACGGTTTTAAACCTACAATCCTTTTTTGGACGTTCAAACATTAATATCTTAGATAAATATTTAATTACATTATCTGTTAGAGCTGATGGATCTTCATTATTTACTAAGGTAAATCGATGGGGTTATTTTCCTGCCGGTGCCCTTGCCTGGAAAGTAAAAGAAGAATCATTTTTAAAAGATGTTGATTTTGTAAACGATTTAAAGCTTCGTATTGGTTATGGTAAAACTGGTCAACAAGATATTACTAGTCAAGTAGGATATTATCCATCTGCCCCATTATTCATTGCTGGCTCTAGTTCTAGTCAATATTTACCAGGAGTTTCTTTATATTCAGCAAATGCCTTTAATCCAGATTTAACTTGGGAAAAAACAACCACTTCAAATATTGGTTTAGATTTTGACTTCTTTAATCACAGCTTTATTAGCGGTTCCGTAGATTTTTACATGAAGGACACAAATGACTTGTTAGCTAATACTCCTTTACCTCCAGGACAAGGATTATCTGATACCTTTATAAAAAATGTAGGGTCTACAGAAAGCAAAGGATTTGAAGTTAACTTAAATCTAAACCCAATAAAAACAGACAACTTAAATATTGAGTTTAATTCAAATGTGGGCTATAACAGAACAGAAGTTACCGATTTAAAAGGTACGTCAAGAATTACAGCCGATGAATCTGGAATACCAACTGGTACTGGTGTACTTATTGGTTATCATGCCGTAGGCTATCAACCTTACTCTGCTTGGGTTTTCAAACAGGTATATGATACCAATGGCGATCCAATATTCAATGGTTTTGTTGATACTAACGGTGATAATCAAATAACTAATGACGATAGATATTATAAAACAATGCGTCCTAATTGGACTTACGGTTTTGGTATGACTGTTAATTATAAAAACTGGGATTTAAGTACTAGCTTAAGAGGTCAAGTAGGTGGTTTGGTTTATAACTCAAGACGACTAACCTCAGGCTGGATAGATAAAGCTATTCCTGTTAACTCTAACAGTCTAAGTAATGTATTAGATTTTTATTCTGGAGCGGCTAACCCTGTATTTCAAAATGTTATAGGAAACGTGCCTTTCTCAGATTATTTTCTTGAAGATGCATCATTCCTAAGATGTGAAAATATTGTTTTGGGATGCCGAATTGAAAACGTTTTGAAAGATACCACATTACGTATTTATGGAGCTGTTAACAATCCGTTTATATTTACTAATTACAGCGGACAGGATCCAGAAAATTTTAATGCTATAGATAATAATTTTTACCCAAGACCTACGGTTTACACAGTGGGTATTAATTTAGACTTTTAAAAAAATAATTATGAAAAAAATAGTTTATATATTTCTAGTTATGACAGTGCTTTCTTTTACAGGATGCACCAACGAACTAGATACAAATCCAAAAGTAGAGCTTACTTTGGATGAACTTTTAGCCAAAGACCCGCAAGCTGTAGCAGGTATCGTCTCTCGACTTTACGCATCGTTTGCGTTATCTGGACCAAATGGCCCAGGAAGTTCAGACGTTAGTGATGATCCAGGAGAATCTCCATTCTTACGAGGAATTATAAACCTTGAAGATTTTACGGCAGATGCAATGAAAAACAGATGGGGTGATGATGGTTTAGACCAATTAACAACAACATCTGATTGGGATGAAAATAATAAGTTCTTTAAATATTTATATAATAGAATTTATTACACCATTCCACAATGTAACAACTTGTTATCTGTTTTAGGAAACGTTGACGTAGAAGGTAAAGATCAGGTTATCGGTGAAGTTCGTTTCATCAGATCCTTAGCTTACTATTACTTAATTGACGTTTTCGGAAAAGGTGTATTAGCCACCGAAGATAATTTTGGTACCACTGAATCATTACCAGAAGCAAGCAGAACAGAATTGTTTAATTATGTTGAATCAGAATTATTAGCAAGTATTGATCTTTTACCACAAACTAATGGATACGGTCAAGCTAATAAAGCTGTAGCCCAAATGTTATTAGCTAAACTTTATTTAAACGCTGAAGTATACACAGGAACACCCAGATATGACGATGCAGCAACTTATATTAAAAAAGTTATTGATGACGGTGGATATCAGTTAGATCCTAATTTTGTAGCTATCTTCTCTGGTGATAATGACAGTTCACCCGAAATCATATTTCCTTTAATTGCTGATGCTGTTAACAGTCAAAGTTACGGAAACACGACCTACATCGTAAATGGTAGTCTTAGTGCTGACACCATGACGTTATCAGATTATGGAGCTGCTGAAGGTTGGGGAGGACATAGATCAACCAAAGCATGGTACGGATTATTTGGAGATTTAGATACATCAACTGATGATAGAGCTAAACTTTTCTGGACCGAAGGTCACAGTTATGAAATGACAGATTATAAAAAATGGACTGATGGATATCCTTCTATTAAATTCAGAAATTCTAATTTTAATTCACCATCAAGCCCAACATCATTTTCAGGAACTGACTTCCCTCTTTTCCGATTAGCAGATGCCTATTTAATTTATGCTGAATGTGCTGTAAGAGGCGCTGCTGGAACAGACATGGGTACCGCAACGCAATATGTAAATGATGTTAGAACACGGTCTCATGCGAGCACCATTACACAATCTGCTTTAACATTAGATTTTATGATTGATGAGCGTGGAAGAGAATTAAATTTTGAAGGCCAAAGACGTACCGATCTAATTAGATTTGGAAAATTCACAGGTGGAAGTTACTTATGGCCTTGGAAAGGAAACTCATTAGATGGTACTTCAATACCAGATACCTATAGATTATTTCCAATTCCACTTACTGCTCTAGAAGCAAACTCTAACTTACAACAAAATCCAGGATACTAAACTAAAAACTAAATAAAATGAAACATATAAAAATTTTAGGACTATTAATGCTAGCCGTTATTACTTTCTCCTCTTGTACGCAAGATGATGATTTCAAGTTTACGGCTAAAGAACCTTCTTCAGGAATAAGTTTTACAAATTCTTTTCTTGAATCATATGTACTAACTCCAGCGACGTCAAGCAATTTAGGTGAACGTTTCACTTGGACTAGTGCTGATTATGGTGTGCCAACCTTGGTAAATTATAAACTCGAAAAATCAATTACCGGAGATTTTACAGATGCTGAAACTATTGGTGAAACCAATGGCAACGAATTAGCTGTTACCATAGGTCAATTACTAAGTTATGCAACTGAACTAGGTTTAGATAATGACCCTAATACAGAAGCACCAGATACTGGCGTAGTTTCTTTCAGATTAAAAGCCTCTGTCGGAACAGATGCTTTAGAAGTATATTCTTCAATTCAAGCATTAACATTGTATTTACCAGAACAAAGTACTGGTGGTACTGGCTTTGCCATCTCTAGCTGGGGTGTTGTTGGTTCTGGGTACAACAACTGGGCCGACAGTAGTACAAATCCTGCGCCAAAAGATGCTCCTTTTTACACAACAAGTACACCAGGTGTCATAGTTTCATATGTTAATTTACTTGATGGAGAAATTAAATTTCGTGAGAATAATGCATGGGGAGGTGATTTAGGAGATGCCAATCTTGATGGCGTATTAGATGCAGATCCAGATAATAATATTCCGGTTACTGCTGGAGATTATAAAATTACGATTGACACAAATGATATGTCGTATACCATTGAACCATTTTCTTGGGGAATTGTGGGTTCTGGGTTTAATAATTGGGGTTCTGGTGGATTAGATGCTAAACTTTATTATGATTACACTACAGATACATTCAAAGCTAGTGTAAAACTTTTTGATGGCTTCATAAAATTCAGACCTTTAAATACCTGGTCTGGAGATTTGGGAGATGCTAATCTTGATGGTATTTTAGACACTGATCCCGATAATAACATTCCCGTTACAGAAGGTCACTACTTAGTCACTTTAGACCTAAAGGATAATTCTTATACCATAGAAGAGGCTACCGTCTGGGGAATTGTTGGATCTGGTTATAACAATTGGGGAGATGCTACTTGGGATCATGATGGTGATGCAAATACTCCAGATGTAAAAGTATCAGATGCTGCCTTAACAGAAATTCAACCTGGAGTTTGGTACGCTGAAAATGTTACACTTATAGATGGTGAAATTAAATTCAGACCTAACAATACTTGGGACGGTGATTATGGTGATGCAAATCTTGATAATATTTTAGACAGAGATGCTGACAATAATATTGCTGTAACTGCTGGAAACTATGTTATTTCAATTGATTTTAACGACGTTGATGGCCCTAAATATTATTTAGGTAAAAGATAAAATAGTTTATGTTAATATTTTAGTTTAAAAAAGGGGTCGTGTAAAGTTATGCAACCCCTTTTTGCTTTTTAAAGAAATTTTATGCTATGAAAAAAATATTACTTATTCTTTTAATAACAACCAATTGGTGCTTTGCTCAACAGCAAACTATCACGTATACTATTAGTCCTCCAACGTTTACTGAAAACGAAACTATTACCGTTACATTTGATGGAACTAGTATCGATGAGGCTGCTTGGGGAGTAACTGACAACGCCTTATATCTTTGGGCTTGGTCTTACGATTTAAGCTTTGGAAATGGAATAGATTGCCCTACTAATGGAAGTTGGACTAGTTCTAACGAAGCCAACAAATTGACATATAATAGTGGGTCAGACACCTACAGTATATCATTCGTGCCTTCAACATTTTATGCAAGAACTGGTATAGGGAGAATTGGTTTCTTAGTAAAAGCCAAAAATGGTGATGGTGATAAAAAATCGCAAGACATCTTAACGGATTTAGAAATTAACCAACTTACACTAACATCTCCAACAGAAAACCCCGTTATTGTAGATTCTGGTACACAAATCAATATTTCTGCATCAACAATATTTACCTCAGATTTCTCGCTAAAAGCGAATGGAATCGAAGTCAATTCTGCAACAGGAACAACTAGCTATAGCTACGATTTTACAGTTACTGAAGATACAGAATTTATATTGGAAGCCAATGACGGCAACCAAGTATTAAGTAAAACATTTTCGGCTAGACTTCCTTCACAATTTCCAGTACCCGATGGAATGCTCGATGGAATAAATCTAGATCCTAATGACAATACAAAAGCAACCTTAGTCTTATATGCTCCAGGAAAACAAACGGTTCATGTTATAGGCGATTTTAATAATTGGCAAGAGGATGCTAATTACTTAATGAATCATGATACAGCCAGAGACCGATTTTGGATTGAGTTAACCGGGTTAACACCTCAATTCAATCATATGTATCAATATTTGGTAGACTCTACTATTAAAGTTGCAGATCCGTACTCAACAGTTATTTTAGACCCTACAGAAGATCAATATTTAGATAGTACAACGTATCCCAATTTACCAGCATATCCAAGTGGACAAACCACGTATGATGTCACACTATTAAGAACAGGCGATCCTGACTATAATTGGCAGACTACAAATTTTACCCGGCCTGAAAAAACCGACTTAGTTATTTATGAGCTTTTAGTTCGTGATTTTGATGAACTCCATAGTTTTGATGCAGTTAAAGCTCGATTAGATTACATTGAATCTCTTGGAGTAAACGCCATAGAATTAATGCCAGTAAACGAATTCGATGGAAACTTAAGTTGGGGTTATAATCCAGCTTTCCATATGGCATTAGATAAATATTACGGTACAACAAATGCTTTTAAGCAGTTAATTGATGAGTGCCATAGCAAAGGTATCGCCGTAATAATGGATGTCGTTTATAATCATGCATCAGGACAAAATCCTTATTACAGATTATGGAATACTGACAATGGAGGTTATAATGGGCAAGCTTCGGCAGACAGTCCTTTCTTCAATCAAACAGCCACACATGCTTATAGTGTTTACAATGATTTTAACCATAGTAAACAAGCAACAAGAGATTATGTAAAAAGGACAACTCAGTATTGGATTAGTGAATTTAAAATTGATGGCTTTAGATGGGATTTAACCAAAGGTTTCACTCAAAATTGTTCCTCTTCAGACGGAGGTTGTACAGATAGTTACCAACAAGATCGCGTTGATGTTTTAAAACTTTATGCAGATTACCAATGGGATGTCGACCCAAATTTTTATGTAATTTTTGAGCATTTAGGAGGCATCACCGAAGAAAAACAATGGGCAGATTACAGAGCAAATGAAGGTAAAGGTATTATGCTATGGAATCGATTAGATCCACCTTATAGTGAAGCAACTATTGGAAATCATGTAAATGGAGCATCCAACTTTTCTAATGTATCCTATGCCGCTAAAGGATTTGACGGTCCGTCAGCGGTGTCGTATATGGAAAGCCATGACGAGCAACGCGTTATGTATAGAAATTTAACCGAAGGTAAAAGTAGTGGTGATTATAATGTTAAAGATTTAAATACAGCTTTAGAACGCATGGAAACTGCTGGTGCCTTTTTCTTTACAGTTCCAGGTCCAAAAATGATTTGGCAATTTGGAGAACTAGGTTACGAAGTCGATATTAATTTTAATGGAAGAACAGGTAACAAACCTATCCGCTGGGAATATCTTGATGATCCTAACAGAATGGCCATATACAATACATGGTCAAAACTAATAGATTTAAAACACAAAGTTCCCGCTTTTAAAACTACCGATTTCACTATAGATGCTAGCAGTACAACTGGACTAAAAACCATTCACTTAAATCTGCCTAGTGCTACTGGAAACGAGATTAAATATGTTACTATTATTGGAAATTTTGGTTTAACGACTCAAAATATAAATCCTGTTTTTCAAGAAACTGGAACTTGGTATAATTTACTGAACAAAAATACACCGTATGACGTATCAAGCACATCCTCTGTTATAGAATTAGCTCCTGGAGAATTTAAAGTTTATGGAAATAATCCATATATAAACCCTGATGATTTAGATAGTGATGGTGTTTTAAATGTTAATGATACGTGTAGTAATACGCCGTTAGGCGCTACGGTAGACGTGAACGGTTGTGAGGTATTTACACTGCCAACAACTAATTTCTCTTTGCAGGTAACTGGAGAAACATGTCGTAGCAGTAACAATGGTAGTATTTCTATTGCCGCCGCACAAAACCTAAATTATACAGCTACGATTATTGGTAATGGAATTAATCAAACTAACACATTTACAACAAATTATACAGCCGATAATTTAGAAGCTGGTGACTATGATGTTTGCATCACTGTTGATGGACAATCAAACTATAAGCAATGCTTTAATGTATCTATTTCTCAACCTGAAGATATCGCCGTGCTTTCAAAAGTTAGTAATACCAAAAATTCTGTTTCGCTTGATATGAGTGGAAGCACTCTTTATAAGGTCACATTAAACGGGGTTACCACCGAAACATCTCAATCAAATATTGAGTTGCAATTAAGTAAAGGAACTAATACAATTAGTGTTGAAGGCGATAAAATATGTCAAGGACTTTATAAAGAAACCATCTTTTATGGTGAGGATGTGAAACTATTTCCGAATCCTATTACTGATAATATTATAAATATTTATTTGGGTAATTTAAATTCTGAATTATCTACGATAACCGTATATTCTATGTTAGGTAATCAAATTTATACCGAAAATACTACTGATAATAATGTAAAAATTGATGCTTCTAGTTTTTCAAAAGGAATCTACATTTTAAATGTAACTACTAATAATGATCTTAGAAGTTTTAAAATCATAAAGAACTAATGAAAAAATTATTTATATACTTAGTTGTTTTCACCATTTATCTTCCTTGCTTTACTAATTGCAGTGGCGGAGGCGGTGATGACCCAAATCCAGGTCCAGACCCAGTCATTATAGACCCACCAGGAGTTGCTACTTTAATTTTTCCAAACGAGAATTCAGAATGTACTGAAGGAACTAACGCAACAAGCTCGGAAAGTGATGTTATTTTTGATTGGAATGATGCTACCAATGCAGAATCTTATCAATTATATTTAAAAAATTTAGACACTCAAACAACCACGAATTATACTAGTTCTACCTCTCAACTTAGTGTAACGCTTTTAAGAAGTACACCCTATTCATGGTATGTAATTTCTAAAAATTCTGGAACAAAAACTGCTCAGAGTGCGACTTGGAAATTTTATAACGCAGGAGAAGCTGTTTCATCTTATGCGCCGTTCCCTGCTGAATTAGTAAGCCCAGAAATGGGAACAGGGTTATCAGCTTCCACAACCAGTGTAACTTTACAATGGAAAGGAAGTGATGTTGATAATGATATTGTAAATTACGATGTTGTTTTTGGAACAGCTAATCCGCCAACTAATAACCAAGGAACAACAACTGCAACAAATATGTCTGTAAATGTCACTTCTGGAAACACGTATTATTGGAGAGTATTAACGACCGACGGACAAAATAATACGTCTGAATCAGAAGTATTCCAATTTAAGACTAATTAAAATTTAACAATAAAAAAAAGCCAAGTATAAATCCTTGGCTTTTTTTTATTGTTTTAATGTTGGAAAATAAAGACTTCCAATCAAAATTAAACGTCTTAAAATATCCCTAACCTATTGGCTAGTTTTCCCGTTAAAGATTGAGATTTTTTGAATAAATCTGTTACCGACTTCAAATAATTAAATCTTTCAAACGGCACTAAATCAAATCTCAATAGTGCTTCAGGCGCTTCATTGCCTGTAATGTTTAGTCCATTTTTTATTTCAAAATCAAGAAATTTATTTCCAAATATTGACTTTGTATTTTTGTCATTACAAACAAAGCTACTTTCCGAATCATTAATATAAAAGCGCAACGTTTTGTATGACCCATTTCCTAAAGATGGAATACTTTGAGATTTTATAGAATACCCTTGAAATATGCCTTTAATTTTCATTAATCTTGATTCTTTAAAGTCCACGACGACGTGCTCTTTTTCATTAGCATCAAAAGCAGTAATTTTCGTTATCTTTAAATTGATTTCAGACACGTTCATTTGGGTAACATATGTGTTATTTAATACCAAGTCTAATTTATATCTGCCTTTTGAATCATATTGGTACATATCTAACCAAAGTGAGTGATATGTTTGCCAAATATTTCCATTAAATTTTATATTTTTCATACTTATTTATTTAATCATTGAATGAAGCAAAAGTAAGATGAAGTAGAAACCTAAAAAACAGCAGTATTTTCTAATTTGTTTGCTATTTTACCAGCCAAGAAGTACAAACTAGTTTTTGTATTGCTATTTCTGCTGTGATATCTCTTTTTAGCGAAGGGTAAAAAAAGACATATTATTTTAATATCTCATAAATAAAAAAAGCTTCTTGTTTCCAAGAAGCTTAACCTTTATGAGTGCGGGCGGGGAGACTCGAACTCCCACACCTCGCGGCACTAGATCCTAAGTCTGGTATATCTTGCACCAATAAAACATAAATTACCTCATTTTCAATGATTTATGTCTTTTATCATTTTATTTAAAGTCATTTAATATCAGTTAATTTCAACATTTGTTGTACCTATGTTGTACCCAAGAGTTCCAATAAAGTCGTATCTTTAAAGTGAATTTTTGACAAATGTTGTACCTGATTTGGCTTTCGTACTCTAAACAGGTTCACTATGTCAACAAGCGCAAAAATAATACTTCGTAAAAAGCCCAACGCAAAGGGTCTATACCCACTTGCCGTTAGGATAACCAAAGACCGTCGTTCCACTTACAAACATATAGGTCACTATATTGAGTTAGAAGATTGGGACACAAAAAACCTCAAGGTCAAGAAATCACATCCAAACGCTGAAAGTCTAAACAACCTCTTGACTTCAAGACTTTCAGAAGCGAGAAAAGGTTTGATTGTTTTACAGACCAATAATAAGGATGCAACCGCACGCCAAATTAAAAAGGAAATTTACAAGCCAACTTCCAAACTCACTTTCTTTGATTTTGCGGACGAACATCTTGAAGCTCTTGAAGCAGAAAAAAAGATTAATCGCCATTCTACAGATTCTGCTTGGCTCAGTTATATTGAGAAATATTGCAAAGCGAGGTATCTCACTTTTCAAGAAATAGATGAACGCTTCATTAAAAAATTTAAAATCTACCTTAAAGGCACTTGTTCTCTTTCTGAAACTACAGCTATGAATGTTATGGTCTTGATTCGATTACTTTTCAATCGAGCAATCAAGGATAAAGTGGTAAGCAAAGAAATATACCCGTTTGGGACTGGCAAATTTAAAATCAAGTTTCCTGAAACCACCAAAACAGGACTTACAGGAAAGGAAATACAAGCCCTTGCTTCTGTTTCTGAGCTTACCGATATGGAAAGACATTCGATGAATGTTTGGCTGTTTAGTTTCTATTTTGCTGGAATGCGCGTATCGGACGTTCTATTTACAAGGTGGTCTAAAATTTATGATGGCAGGTTGCATTATAGAATGGGTAAGAATTCAAAATTACTGTCTTTGAAAATACCTGCACAAGTGGAAAAAATCTTACTGCAATATGTTTCTGAAAGAAGAAATGATGATGATTTTGTTTTTCCCGAAATGAAGAAAGCCGATTTATCGGATGCTAAGGATATTTATAGAAAGAAGAAAGTGGCAAATAAAAAGTTTAATGACCATTTAAAGAAAATTGCAAAAAGAGCAGGTATTCAGAAAAAAGTAACGATGCATATTGCCCGTCATTCTTTTGGTAATATTGCCGCAGATAATATTCATCCTCTAATGCTTCAAAAGCTGTATCGCCATACAGACCTTAAAACTACCATTAACTATCAAGCCAACTTCATCCATAAAGATGCAGATGATGCATTGGATAGCGTGGTCAATTTTTAGATAAAAGTTGGCCCGCTGTGAACATCTTCCTTAATAATTTTAACATTTTAGATTTTCATTCTTATACCTTTACGAGCTAATATTTTAGGTGTATGGTTTTAAAGGTCAAATGGATAGATTTCCAAAATAAAATTGAAGAATACGAGGTTGAAGGTGAAGCTCTGATTGATAAATATAAATCTTCAAGAACTGAAGAAGATTTTGAAAGCCTAAAGGAAGAAAAGCAACATTGGGAAAGCGAAGTAATTGACTACGTAAAAACTTCCTTTGAACCTGAACACACAAACTTTAGATATGAATTCAAAGCTAAGCGAGGTTATAATACTGGCTTCAAATTAGGTGTTGACCAAAGGATTAAAAACATAATTCAAGCCCTTAAGGATGAAATTAATGGTCTTGACTACTATCTAAAAATGCTATTCATTTCTGATGCTATTGTCCGACCAGATGAAATTAATTTAAACGAACGTCAAAATCTGGACACCGAAGGTGTGCTCGACCTTATCCTTTCAAAACTTTACGACCTCTATAAAGATGGAAAATACCATTCCATCAAATGGATTCTTGAAGGTAATGGTGTAAAATTGAATCACGGCGAAGATTGGGACTATGGAAGGATGCTTGAAAATCAAGGTTTAATTGATTCAATGAATGGTCGGGAAGTTAACGCTAAGCTGAAGCTGGAAGGCAAGTATACCATAGAGCAGGCAAGAAAAGCGCGAGTAACAGACTACACGAAAATTAGTAGTTCTGATGAAGAGTTGAAAGAACTTATAAAAGGTGTCCTAACAGAAGTCGAAAAATTGGGAATTGGTCAGCAAATCATCTTTGATGAATTTGATGAGCTACGAGATGATATTCCCAAACTCAGTAAGAAATCTTTCGGGCAATTATTGAAGACCAAGCTTTATGATTTAGTAACTGCCAAGGCTTTTGACAAAGCAATTGCCAGCGATATCTTTAAACAATTTACTGACCAAATATTGCCATTTTAATCTATGAAAATACTGGCGAGATTTAAAAAGACAATTAAGGCCTTCTTTCAAAAAGAACCACCAACTGAATACGAGGTTACACAATTTGTTATTTCAGATAGGCAACCTATAACGGGTGCATCAAAAATTTCATTTTTTGTAAATAACCCCGAACCAGATGCAAGTGTGACCAGAACTTTTGAAAATGAAGACGATGTAATTAATTGGTTAATGAGCAATACCGATTTTAAACATATGCTTTTCAAAAATCTATTTTCAACATCCTCTGTCATCCATCATAGTGGCGTGAAAGAACCAATAACAGAGCCTAAAAAGAAACCTGGCGATATTGACATCCTTCTTTACAAAGAAGGTGACGAAAACAATGCAATTGGTATAGAATGTAAAATAGTAAAATCAGAATCTTTAGAAAATCAATCGCCAAAAATCAACAAGATTACAAGCGTTCAGAAAAAGGGAACAAAGCAAGTAGATGGCTACGTTAAGATAGGGTTTAGCCGGGTCTTTCTTATGGTCATATTGCTGGACGATGGCAGACACTATAAAAACCCTAATTTCGTATTCAGAACTACACCGACAGAAGAATTGAAAGAACTTTATAATTTCGACTGGAACACAAAAATGAATAAGGACGTTGGAATAATCTATGCCTATGTCAATCAACTTACTTCAAACCATATCAACCAAACAAAAGGCTTGGGATTAAGAATTGAACGTGAAGCTAAAGAAAGATTTCAGAACAAAGAATTAACTGAAAAAATTAAAAACCTTAATCGTTAAGTATTAGTTGAAAAAAGAAGGAATATGCAGAATCTGCGGTAATTACGGCAAACTAACGTTTGAGCACGTTCCGCCACAAAGTGCCTTTAATTCTAATCCTGTATTGTTTCAAAAGTCAGTTCATCTTCACGATAAAAAAAGTTATCTGTACGGTAAAAAAATTCGTAGTAATCAAGGTGCTGGCGGTTATTATTTATGCAAATCTTGTAATAATCTTACGGGTAGTTACTATGGGGACAGCTACAAGAAGTTCGCTTATATAGGAATGATGGCGTTGATCAACAGAATTTGGGCATCAAAAATTATAACCTTTGAATATGCCATACAGCCCTTAAATATTCTTAAACAGATTTTAGCAATGTTTATGGCCATAGATACAAGCGACCAACTTTTAAATTTAGAGGGTCTTGCGAATTTCATTTTAGATAAAGATTCAAAGGACTTGCCAGTTGGCTTAAGAATTTTTATGTACCACACCGTTACAAAACAAGTAAGAAATGGTTGGGGAATGGCAAGAACAGAAAAAGGATATCATCATCTTGGCGAAATCACTTTCCCGCCGTTTGGTGTTGTCTATGCTTTAAATTCTGAACCAACTCGAAACGATTTTTACGAAATAACAGATTTTAAAAATTTCAGTTTTAATCAAACCGTACAGGCGAGATTGTCAATTCCATTTCTCACACCGAAGACTTATATTCCTGGACTATACAATTAGATATTTACGATATGGCAAAAAACGAACCCATCAAACAACACTACATACCACGTTCCTACCTAAAAAATTTTGGTGTCGAAGCCAAAAAGGGAAACTATTTAGTAGATGCTTATAGACTTGAAGACGATTTGCTACTTGAAAAAATTAGCACCAAAAGTATCTGCTTCAAAAAAAATCTTTACACTATACCGAATGCTGAAGTTGATAGGAAGTACGATTTAGAACATCATTATGCCGAACACGTAGATTCAGAATTCCCTAAAATATACAAATTACTTGTCGATGAGAGTGTGAAGGTATTGACCCCTGAGCAAAAGAGACAGGTATTATACGTCTGTCTTTCTCTTTATTTTAGAACACCAAGATTTCTTAATCATCAAAATGCCTTTACAGACCAAATTTTAGATAGAATGCTTTTGTACGCTGACGAGAATGGCGATGTGAAATTTACGTTTGAAGAAGAAAGGCACGAGTTCAATATAAAGGATATTGATAAAGTTAGACACGAATTTAAAGAACGAAACAGGGTAAAATTCTTAGTGCAACATTTGGAAAAATGGAAAGAATTTGTGGACTTCAAATATGACTGTACAATAAACGTCCACCGAATCAATGATAAAAATGCACCATTGATTACCTGTGATAATCCAGTTTCTATACGTGGCATAAAATCAACGCGATTCGAGGGCCTCTTTAATCCTGACTCTGTAATAACTTTACCCTTGGATACTCAATATTATTTGGAAATCTTCCCAAACAACATTGCTGATGGTCAAACCAGAATTAATAGAATGGTTCACGACAGGGACTATGTTTTTACTACAAATGGAATTGTTCAAAGTAACGCTGAAAAACTGATAATTGGAAAACCGGGAACAATAGAAAAACATTTCGAAATTCAATCAAGTTATGAGGAATCTGAAAATGGCGAACAATTTGTTGAGAAGGCAAAATTCAAGTTAGAAGAATTTCAAAAGTTTCATCAACTTTGTGAAAAGACAGGATTAACTTCAAAAGAAACCATTGGTCAACTTAAGAAGATGCTGAACCATCAACATTTTAAAGATGAGGGTCATCTCATAAAAATGAAAAGACTTTTAATTGCAACTGGACATTGGAAATAAATGCTTCTGTGAACATTTTAAACAAATTAAATTTGTGTTAATCCCAATAAAAACTGTTAAAATTTTGTAATTTTGCAACAATGAAACAAGTTTTCCATAAAATATTATCCATTTCGATGGCTTTTGTAGTGATGTTCTCTACAATGTCATTTACCGTGGATATGCACTATTGTGGGGATAACTTGGTAGATTTCAGTTTATTCTCAAAAGCTGAAGGTTGCGGAATGGAAAAAGCGCAACCCGTTAAAAGTTGTGAGAATCCTAAAATGACTGAAAAATCGTGTTGTTCTGACCAGCAAATTGTCAAGGAAGGCAAGGATGACCTCAAAATTTCATTTGACACCCTTTCATTCGAGCAGCAAACATTCATCGCTGCTTTTACCTATTCTTATATAAACCTTTTTGAAGGAACCGAATCTAAAGAAGTTCCTTTTGAAGATTACCCGCGACCCTTTGTCAAACGGGATGTGCAAGTGCTGCACCAGACTTTCTTAATTTGATTTGTTAGATTTTCAGAATGAAGCCCAACAGCTACGCTGTAGTGGGCTAAAACTCGTGTTTGCCATTTTATGCAACACGCAATTCCAATTATCTAATAATCAAATGCTATGCTGAATAAGAGCATTAAATTTCTCATAGAAAACAAACTTGTTGCCGTTCTACTGCTCGCCCTATTTGTGGGTTGGGGTGTGGTCAATGCGCCTTTTAATTGGGAAACTGGCTTTTTGCCTACAGACCCAGTTGCCGTAGATGCCATACCTGATATTGGCGAGAACCAACAGATTGTTTTTACCAAGTGGCAAGGTCGCTCGCCACAAGATATTGAAGACCAAATTACATATCCGCTTACCACTTCCCTTCTCGGTATTCCGGGCGTGAAAACCATTCGTAGTTCGTCTATGTTTGGGTTTTCCAGCATCTATATCATTTTTGAAGAGGACATCGAGTTCTACTGGTCACGCAGTCGCATACTGGAAAAACTGAACTCACTACCAGCAAACCTTTTGCCCGATGGTGTCAACCCATCTTTAGGTCCAGATGCCACAGGTTTAGGACAGATATTTTGGTACACGTTGGAAGGTCGTGATAAAGACGGAAACGTGACTGGCGGTTGGGATTTACAGGAATTGCGTAGTATTCAGGATTACTATGTGAAGTACGGGCTATCCTCTGCAAGTGGTGTTTCTGAAGTGGCTTCCATAGGTGGTTATGTACAGGAATATCAAGTGGATATCGACCCAGAAAAAATGCGCCAGTACAATGTAAGTATGGGCGATGTGGTCAAAGCCGTAAAGCAAAGCAATCAAGATATAGGCGCACAAACGCTCGAAATCAATCAAGCCGAATATCTCGTGCGCGGATTGGGTTACGTAAAGTCTATCACAGACATTGAGAGTGCTGTTGTAGATTCTGAAAATTTCACTTCCATCCGCATCAAAGATGTGGCAAACGTTCATTTGGGACCAGCTACCCGACGTGGCATTCTCGATAAGGAAGGTGCCGAAGTTGTGGGCGGTGTAGTCGTCGCTCGCTATGGTGCAAACCCGTTGGAAGTTATCAATAATGTGAAGGCACAAATTGCCGAAATCAGCTCTGGTCTTCCCACAAAAACCTTGGCAGATGGTCGCACTTCACAAGTAACCATCGTTCCATTTTACGACCGTACCGAACTCATTCAAGAAACGCTGGACACGCTAAACGAAGCCCTGACTTTGGAAATCTTGATTACCATTTTGGTCATTATCATAATGGTGTTCAACCTACGTGCATCCATACTTATTTCAGGATTATTGCCCGTAGCCGTTTTGATGGTTTTTATCACGATGAAGCTCTTTAATGTAGATGCAAACATCGTTGCCCTTTCAGGTATCGCCATTGCCATCGGTACAATGGTGGACGTGGGCGTCATACTCGCCGAAAATATGATACGACACTTGGAAGATGAAAAGTTACGCCTCAATGAAAACGGTACCGAGTACACCACAAACGAAATCATCTACAACGCAACTGCCGAAGTTTCTGGTGCTATCCTAACCGCAGTTTTAACAACAATAATCAGTTTCCTGCCCGTGTTCACGATGATTGGTGCAGAAGGAAAACTGTTCCGCCCGCTTGCATTTACTAAAACAATGGCACTCACGGCATCCCTTATCATTGCGCTGTTTATCATTCCACCCATTGCGGCATTCCTGTTTCGCAAAACGAGCGTGCGGGAACGCACCCAGTATGCCATTAGTGGTGCACTTGTTTTATCGGGGATTCTCGCTATCGTTTACGGCTATTGGCTGGGACTTATTCTTATCGCCTTTGCCATCACATCATTATTAAAGATGCGTGGTACGCTTTCGCGAAAGCGTAAAAACCTAATCGACATTATCATTTCATCGGTTGCCATCGTATTCTTGCTCGCGAACTACTGGCGACCGTTGGGCTTTGACCGAAGCATCGTGATGAACCTGATATTTGTTTCCATTATCTGTTTTGGACTGCTCGGTGTATTCTCAATTTTCAGGATATACTACGAGCGTATTTTGCAATGGGCACTTCAAAACCGATATCTATTCTTAATCGTTCCGGCTACGGTGCTCACGCTCGGTATTCTAATAATGCGAAATACGGGCAAAGAGTTTATGCCAGCACTCAATGAAGGCTCGTTCCTGTTGATGCCTACATCCTTACCACACGCAGGTGTTGAAGAAAACAAGCGTGTGTTGCAACAGCTCGATATGGCCGTGGCAAGTATTCCTGAAATTGAAACCGTAGTGGGAAAAGCTGGAAGGACAGAAAGTGCACTCGACCCAGCACCACTCTCGATGTACGAAAACGTCATTCAGTATAAATCTGAATATATGCGGAATAGCTCTGGCAAGCGACAACGCTATAAGGTTAATGAAGATGGATTGTTTGTGCTGAAGAACAATAAATTCATCATCAACCCAAATAATGAGATAGATGAAGATGCCAACTATGAAAAAGCTTCGCTCAAGACTACTGCTACACGCAATGATTTGATTGAAGATGAAGATGGCGAATACTACCGAAACTGGCGACCAGACATCAATAGTCCAGATGATATTTGGAACGAGATTGTACGAGTGACCAAATTACCAGGCGTGACATCGGCACCCAAGTTGCAACCCATCGAAACCCGATTGGTAATGCTACAAACGGGAATGCGAGCACCTATGGGCATCAAGGTAAAAGGACCCGATTTAAAGTCGATAGAAAACTTTGGATTACAACTGGAAGACATCCTAAAACAAGCCGAAGGTGTTAAAGAACAAGCCGTGTTTGCAGACCGAATCGTGGGCAAACCATACTTGCTCATCGATATTAAGCGAGACCAATTGGCACGTTACGGAATATCCATAATGGATGTGCAGGAAATCCTTCAAGTGGCGGTTGGCGGTATGCCACTCACGCAAACTGTGGAAGGTCGTGAGCGTTATGCCGTGCGGGTTCGCTATCCAAGAGAATTACGAGCAAATCCAGACGACTTGCGTAAGATTTATGTTCCCGTTGAGAAAGGAAGTCCTGTACCTTTGGGTGAATTGGTTGAAATTCGATACGAACAAGGACCACAAGTCATCAAGAGTGAAGATACTTTTCTAATTGGCTATGTGCTGTTTGATAAACTCGATGGCTTTGCAGAAGTAGATGTGGTGGAAAATGCCCAAGCCTTAATCCAAGAAAATATTGACGATGGTACGCTGGTCGTACCACAAGGTATTAGCTATCGTTTTACGGGAACTTATGAAAATCAGTTGCGAGCAGAAAAAACTTTGTCGGTAGTCGTACCACTCTGTTTACTGGTTATTTTCTTGATTTTATATTTCCAATTCAGGTCGGTTTCCACATCGCTTATGGTATTTACCGCCATCGCCGTAGCCTTTGCAGGTGGCTTCATAATGATATGGCTGTACGGGCAAGATTGGTTTTTCAATTTCAGCTTTTTTGGCGAGAACTTACGGGACTTATTCAATATGAAAACCATCAATTTAAGTGTGGCCGTTTGGGTTGGTTTTATTGCCCTTTTCGGTATAGCAACGGATGATGGTGTGGTAATGGCCACCTATTTAGACCAATCCTTCAAAAGCAATGACCCAGATTCTCAAAAAGGTATAAGGCTCGCCACTTTGGAAGCGGCTGGAAAACGCATCCGTCCGTGTTTGATGACAACCGTAACCACAGTTTTGGCACTACTACCAGTACTCACATCCACAGGAAAGGGAAGCGATATAATGATACCGATGGCGATTCCCATTTTTGGCGGAATGATAATCGACGTAACGTCCTATTTCCTACTGCCAGTCCTATACAGCTGGAAAAAGGAATACCAACTTAAAAGAGCAAACAGATGAAAAAATTGAAATATATACTCGTGTTCTTATTTGTTACTGCTGAAGTTCATACTGAGCGAAGACGAAGTGCGAAAGCCCGCCTGAACGCATTCTTGTTTTTAGTGTTACTTCTTGTCGGAATCGGCGGGCAGGCGCAACAATTACAATCTTACATTCAGGAAGCCGAAGCCAACAATCCAGAAATTCAAGCTTTTAAATTGCGATACAACATCGCCGAAGAAAAGGTAAACGAAGCCAACTGGATTCCCAATACCGAAGTAAGTGCCGGCTATTTTGTGAGCGAGCCTGAAACCAGAGTGGGCGCACAGCGTGCACGAATGGGCGTCAAACAAATGTTGCCGTGGTTCGGCACTATCACGGCTCGTGAAAATTACGCAACAGCAATGGCAGATGCCGAATATGTGGAAATCACGATTGCAAAACGCAAACTCGCACTTTCGGTCGCACAAACCTATTACCGATTGTATGGGATACGTGCCAAACAAGCCGTACTGGATGAAAACATACAGCTACTTGAAACCTATGAGCGACTTGCACTCACATCTGTAGAAGTAGGCAAAGCGAGCGCCGTAGATGTATTGCGACTTCAGATACGGCAAAATGAATTACAGCAACAAAAGGAAGTACTGGAAGAAGAATTCACGGCAGAACAAACGGCTTTCAACAACTTGCTAAATCGTGATTCAATGATGACTGTTGACGTAATTCCAGAAATGGAAATTCCGAAAGAAGCCCCATTTTATGACAATGAAGCGCTAACGCTCAATCCTGAACTGCTCAAATACTACAAGCTTTACGAATCGGTAGCACAATCTGAACTGCTCAACCAGCGTGAGAGCTTGCCTATGATTGGTTTTGGTGTGGATTACTTGCCTGTAACTGAACGTAGCGACATCAACTTCAGCGATAATGGGAAAGATGTTTTGATGCCTATGGTGTCTGTTTCCATTCCCATTTTCAACAACCGTTACAAATCTATTTCAAGACAAAATGAATTGAGACAGCAGGAAATTGAAACCCAACGGGAACAGCGATTAAATGTATTGGAATCTGCTTTCGCGAAAGCTCAATCGCAACGCAACCAAGCACGCATCGCCTATAACACACAAGCCCGTAACCTGAAACAAGCCCAAGATGCCGAAGAAATTCTGGTCAAAAATTATGAAACAGGCACCATCGACTTTAATGATGTGCTGGACATTCAGGAATTGCAGTTAAAATTTCAAATGAATCAAATTGAGTCGGTAAAAGGGTACTATGTGCAATCGGCCATTATTAACTATTTAATTAACTAATTATGGTCAAGGATTTTTACATAAAAAATATGGTTTGTGATAGATGTATCAAGGTCTTAAAGGATGGACTGGATAATCAAAATATCGAATTGTTACAAATCGAATTGGGCCGTATGCGACTCGATATCGAGAGCGACGATGAAATCAAAAAATTAAAAAAACTGCTTGAGAGTAATGGTTTTTCCCTTATTGGCAGTACCGAAGAAAAACTCACAGAGCAGGTAAAGGTAGAACTGATAAAGGCATTGCAAGAATTGCCTTTAGAACTCAATGAGAAATTATCCGTGCATTTAGCAGGTGCATTGGGCCAAGAATACTCAAAAATCAGTAAGGTATTCTCTTTTACTGAAGGAATTACCATTGAAAAGTATTTCATCAAATTGAAAATTGAAAAGGTTAAAGAATTGATTCAAGGCAAGGAACTCAATTTTACTGAAATGGGACAACTTCTGGGTTATAGCCATATCAATCATTTGAGCGGTCAGTTTAAAAATCAGACGGGAATGAGCCTGACAGCTTATAAATCCCAACAGAAAAATTTTAGGAATTCCTTGGACAAAATTATGTAGATAACAACCATAATTATGACACAAGCTGTTGATTTACAGCGGTAATTTTATCATAATAAAATTAAATACTATGAAATATAAAATCACATTACTTCTAACGATGCTCATCGCTTTTGGTGCAAAAGCTCAATTGGTAGCGAACGAGACTGAAGAAAATGTTGACAACTGGCCAGAACGTGTTTATGACCTAACCATAGATTATAAAACCGTAAACTTTACGGGTAAGGATGTTAAGGCGATGACCATTAATGGCGGCATACCTGGACCCAATCTTGAGTTCAATGAAGGCGAGTTTGCCATTATAAATGTGACTAATAATATGGATGTGGAAACATCAGTCCATTGGCACGGTTTAATTCTACCAAATTTCTATGATGGTGTTCCATACCTAACGACGCCACCTATTAATCCCGGCGAAACCCAACAGTACAAATTTGCATTAAAACAATCTGGAACGTATTGGTATCACTCGCATACTGGTCTGCAAGAGCAACGTGGTGTATATGGTTCCATCCAAATCAACCCAAAAGAAACTGATTTAGAATATGATAAGGATTTAGTGTTTGTACTATCAGATTGGATAGATGAAAGCCCTAAATCCCAACTTAAAAATCTAAAACGTGGTAACGAATGGTACTTGATTAAAAAAGGACAGGTTCAAAGTCTTGATAAATTAATTGCACAAGGTGCGGTAGGTGCCAAGTTAAAGATGGCTTGGCAGCGTATGCCTGATATGGCAATTTCAGATAATTATTTTGACAAGTTTTTTATCAATGGTAGTGCTTCACAGGATTACCCAGATTTTCAGCCTGGCGAACGTGTGAGACTTCGATTTGTAAACGCAGCCGCAGCGTCCTATTTCTGGCTCACATTTGGTGGCGAAGATCCGATGCTCGTATCTGCCGATGGGCTGGATGTCGTTCCCGTTCCGCATAACAAAACCTTGATAGGCGTTGCTGAAACCTATGATTTTATAGTGACGATTCCAGAAAACGGAAAACTTCGAGTGCGCGCCACGGCACAGGATGGTTCTGGCGAAGCTTCGGCATTTATAGGTACTGGAAATGTATTGGAAGCACCTGTAGTTCCAGAGCCCAATCTTATTAAGAATATGAAGCAAATGATGTCTATGGGAATGAAAATGGGCGCACCTGCTTCAAAATTCAACCCATCAAAAAACGATTCCATTCAAGTAATGGAAAAGTATAAGATGGATATGGGCGGTATGCAAATGGATGGTATGTCTATGAAAGATGAAAAGATAGAAATGGATGGAATGGCGATGGATTCTACCAAAATGGCTCACACTAAAATGGACCATTCTAAAATGAATATGAAGGACGACAAAATGAAGATGTCTAAGACCGAAATGAAGATGAAGAAAGGAAAGGCAAATATGGATATGGATGGCGATATGGAAATGGACGGAATGAAGATGGGCTATATGGTACCAAAGGATAAAGTAGTAGGTGATAATATGAAAACGGGCGGTAATCCCGAGTTCAATTACAACTATTTACGGTCGCCTGAAAAGACCGTATTTGAAAACGATAAGCCTGTAAAGGAAATGCTATTCAATCTTACTGGAAATATGAACCGTTACGTCTGGTCTATCAACGGTGTTCCACTTTCAGAAACCGATAAAATTAAAATTAAACAAGGTGAAGTTGTGCGTGTAACGCTCAATAATCTCACGATGATGCACCACCCAATGCACTTACACGGTCACTTCTTTAGAGTATTGAATGAGAACGGCGAGTATTCGCCACTAAAGCATACAGTAAACGTTGCGCCAATGCAGAAAGTTGTATTTGAGTTTGCTGCTGACGAAACCGGTGATTGGTTTTTCCATTGTCACATCCTTTATCATATGATGAGCGGTATGGCAAGAGTTTTTAGTTATGATACACCTCGTGACCAGCGTCTAAAAGATTATCCACTTACCAACCTTACTAATGAAGCAGACCACATATTTACTTGGGGCGAAATCACGGCTGCAAGTCATATGACCGAGTTATACGCTACCGCGACAAATATTAGAAATCAATTTGCCTTGAGGGGCGAATATGGCTGGAACAAAAATCTGGAAGCAGAGTTCACATATGAACGCTATCTCAATGATTACTTCCGTGTATTTGGTGGTGTAAACGTAGAGAATGAAGGCGAAGATAGTCTTGAAGAAATAAACACGACCGCCATTGCTGGTGTACGATGGTTAATGCCATTGCTCATTAATTCAGATTTTAGAATTGATAGCAAACTGCGTCCGCAGGTAAGTTTTAGTACAGGCTTTATGATTTTCCCACGATTGGGCGTTTATGGCGAGTATGAGTACCAGATGGATTTTGGATGGGACGGCAAGTTACCCGAAGGTCAGGACTTTGAAGAAGAAACCACGTGGCAAGTTGGACTGGAATATGTACTTAGCAGAAACTTCTCATTAATGGGAAGTTACGACAACCGCTTTGGCGCCGGTGGCGGACTTTCATTAAGATTTTAAAAATTAAAACTGAATATTAATTAAAACTATAAACTATGAAAAATTCAAAATTGATTGAAGCTTTAAACAACTGTATCGCACATTGCAACTACTGCTCAGATGCTTGTCTAAATGAAGACAACATCAAGATGATGGTTGACTGCATTCGCACGGATAGAGCCTGTGCCGAAGTATGTAGCACGACGGTAAAATTGTTGGCTATGGATTCCGCTTTCGCGAAAGCGATGGTTGAAAAATGCCACGAGATATGTAAGAAATGTGCAGAAGTTTGTGGCAAACACGACCACCAACATTGTAAAGATTGTGCAGAAGCCTGTAAAAAATGTGCTGAGGCGTGTGAGGCCTATTTGGCATAATCAAAACAACAGATTCCCATTTTTAACGAAATGGGAATCTGTTATTCTAAAAAATAACCCTTAAAACCTAAATATATGAAAACATTAAAAAGAACAATAGGTACGATAGCACTTGCTGCCACAATGGTACTAACGGTTTCCTGTAAGGATGGAAATAAGAATGAACCAGCATCTATGAGCAATGAGATGCACCAAGAGTCTATGGATGACAAAGATGATATGACGATGAGTGACAACCAAGATGCAAAAGCAGAAGCAATCCTAAATGACTATTTCAACTTAAAAGATGCGCTTGTAGGCGATGATAATGGCAAGGCGAAAGAATTGGGAAATACATTGGCTAAATCTCTTAAATCCTTTGATGCTTCAAACTATTCTGATAATGAAAAATCAGAATTAAATGACATTATCGAAGATGCCACAGAACACGCAGAGCATATTTCAGAAAGTGACATCAAGCACCAGCGTGAGCATTTTAAGATATTAAGTAAGGATGTAACCGATATGGTTGCCATCACAGGTACACAAGCGAAACTATACGAGCAATTTTGCCCTATGTATGATGGTGGAACTGCGTGGTTGAGCAAAGAAGAAAACGTGTTGAATCCTTATTACGGAAGCCAAATGTTGAGATGCGGAAAGGTTCAACGAGAAATCAATTAATTGAGAATCCTAAAAATCATAGCGTGGATTGCCCTTGTGGCGTTGGTAGTGATTCAGTTCTTTCCAGTAACCTTGAATAAGAGCGATACCATACCACAAAGTGATTTTATGATAGTAAATCAAGTACCTGCGACGATTAAAAATCAGTTGCAGGTTTCCTGCTATAATTGTCATAGCAACAATACAGATTATCCGTGGTACAGTAAGATACAGCCTGCCGCTTGGTTTCTGGAAGACCACATCAAGGAAGGAAAGGATGAACTAAATTTTAATGAATGGGACACCTATTCCAGTCGTAGGAAGAACAGCAAGCTGCGTTCCATTATAAAGCAGATAGAAAGTGGCGAAATGCCGTTGGAAAGTTACACACTCATACACGGTGGCGCACGATTGGACAGTACAGCTGTAAAAGAAATTATAGGTTATATGGAAAGCCTACAAAAAAATTAAGTCCTGATACGGGAAAGTGATTTTTCATTGATGGTTGGTTAGTTAGAACCTTTCTCGTATCAGGCATATTATTGAATAAAAAATGAAACATACATATCACATACAGGGAATGACGTGTAACGGTTGCAGAACCCACGTTGAACAGACACTATCTAAAGTAGAAGGTGTAACTAATGCGGTTGTCAATCTCGAAAAGGCCGAAGCGACCATAGAAATGGAATCCCATATTCCTATCAATAAATTTCAAGAAGCGCTGAAAGCTGATGGTGTACGGTACAGCATCCATAAAAATGGGGAACATCATCACACCAACAATAAGAAGAAAGTTGAGAAACCCAAAGGAAAAGGTACAGGAACATTCTATTGCCCGATGCATTGTGAAGGCGACAAGACTTACAATAAGCCTGGCGATTGTCCTGTTTGCGGAATGGATTTGGTTGAAGAAGTTAATCTTTCTGCAACCACATCAGAACAATGGACGTGTCCTATGCACCCAGAAGTCATAAAGGACGAGTCTGGTAGTTGCCCTATATGCGGTATGGATTTGGTGCCTATGGAACCTGATTTGTCCGCCGAAGAAAACAGCTATAAAAAACTACTGAAAAAATTCTGGTTTGCCGTAGCCTTTACATTGCCAATTTTTATAATTGCAATGAGTGAGATGATTCCTAAAAATCCTTTGTACGATGTTTTAGAGCTAAAATACTGGAACTGGATTCAGTTTGCACTTTCCATTCCTGTGGTTTTCTATGCCACTTGGATGTTCTTTGAACGTGCCTATCGCAGTATAATAACGTGGAACCTTAATATGTTTACGCTCATCGGCATTGGTGCAGGTGTAGCTTGGCTTTTTAGTGTATTCGGGATGCTCGTTCCCGACTTTTTTCCTGACCAATTTAAGACCGAAGCGGGAACGGTTCACGTTTATTTTGAAGCAGCAACCGTCATTCTAACTTTGGTACTACTTGGTCAAATGCTTGAAGCTCGTGCGCATAGCAAGACTAATTCAGCGGTCAAGGAACTTTTAAAATTAGCACCTAATAAGGCTGTTAAGGTTGTAAATGGCGAAGAACAGGAAGTAGCCATCGACAAAATTGAATTAAATGATATTCTGCGTGTGAAGCCGGGCGATAAGATTCCTGTGGATGGTGTAATTACTGAAGGCGAAACTTCCATCGACGAATCGATGATTACGGGCGAACCTATTCCCGTGAACAAATCAGTAGATGATAAAGTAAGTAGCGGAACAATCAATGGTAACCAATCCTTTTTGATGAAGGCTGAAAAGGTAGGCTCTGATACGCTGCTTTCACAGATTATACAGATGGTCAATGATGCCAGTCGTAGCCGTGCGCCAATACAGAAATTAGCAGATACCGTTTCGGGATATTTCGTGCCTGTCGTTGTCATAATCGCTGCCGTAACATTCGGTGTTTGGGCAATTTGGGGACCAGAACCAGCCTATGTTTATGCCTTGGTCAATGCAATCGCCGTATTGATTATCGCCTGTCCGTGTGCTTTGGGACTTGCTACACCAATGTCTGTAATGGTGGGTGTCGGTAAAGGCGCACAAAATGGTGTGCTCATCAAAAATGCCGAAGCACTTGAAAAAATGGATAAGGTTGATACCTTAATCGTTGATAAAACTGGAACTATTACCGAAGGAAAACCTACAGTTGAAAAAGTGGGTTCTTTTGATGAAAGCTTTCGCGAAAGCGAAGTGCTACAATACATTGTATCCCTTAATAGCCAAAGTGAACATCCTTTGGCGGAAGCAACGGTAAAATATGGAAAAGAACAAAGCGCAGAATTTTTAAAAGCTGATAGTTTTAGTGCGGTTACTGGAAAAGGTGTTGAAGGGAAAGTGAACGGAAAAGAAGTGGCTTTAGGAAATGCCAAAATGATGGAACAGGCGAATGCCACGCTTACCGAAGTGATGGAAAACGAAGCGCAATCCTATCAAAAGCAAGGTAAGACAGTTTCCTATCTAGCCATTGATGGTAAAGTTTCTGGTTACGTGGTCATAGGCGATAAAATCAAGGAAACGAGCGCAAAAGCTATCAAGGATTTGCAGGATAAGGGAATTGCAGTCATTATGCTTACGGGTGATAATCACGACACCGCAAAAGCTGTTGCAGATGAACTGAACCTTGCAGATTTTCAAGCAAGTATGCTACCCGAAGACAAGCTTAAGGAAGTCGAGAAATTACAAGAGCAAGGTAAAGTGGTTGCAATGGCAGGTGATGGTATTAATGACGCACCTGCATTGGCTAAAAGCGATGTAGGTATCGCAATGGGCACGGGAACGGATGTTGCTATCGAGAGTGCTGCCATTACCTTAGTTAAGGGGGATTTGCACGGTATTGTAAAGGCACGTAATCTTAGTCACGTAGTAATGCGCAATATTAAGCAAAACCTCTTTTTTGCACTTATTTATAACACATTAGGAATACCGATTGCGGCAGGACTGCTGTACCCCTTTTTCGGAATACTCTTATCGCCAATGATTGCGGCTTTGGCAATGAGCTTCAGCTCAGTATCAGTAATTGCCAATGCACTTAGACTGCGAACAAAGTCAATTTAATAACTAATTATAAAACCAAAAATTATGAATGCAAACGAACACACAAATTCAGGAAAATCAAAAAATCATTATACGCGCTTTGTAGCGATGCTGGCTTGCTCTTTTATAGCAATGTATATCACGATGTATTTAAATACCTATGAATGGGACCACGTTTGGTTCAGCCTTACGCGTTTCTATATGGTCTGCCTTGGTATCGCAGCTATGGCCATCATAATGTTTGTTGCAATGCGTGGTATGTATCAAAATAAAAAGAAAAACATAGCTATAGTCTTGGGCAGCATCGTTCTATTTGTAGGTGCATTAGGGCTGGTACGCGACCAAAAGTCAACCGTGGGCGATGTACTCTGGATGAAAGCAATGATACCACACCATTCTATAGCAATATTAACAAGTGAACGTGCCGACATTAAAGACCCAGAAGTCAAAAAATTGGCTGAAGATATCATCAAAGCTCAACGTAAGGAAATTGCCGAGATGAAGGCGATGATTGAACGTTTAGAAAACGAAAAATAAGATTATGAATAAGAACATTTTATATATAGCAATAGCCGTAATCGTAGGTTTGGGCGCAGGCTGGCTCATTTTTGGAAATGGGTCAAGTGATTCAAATAAGGATATGTCTGAAATGTCAGACCACGTCCACTCTGGCGAAACCGAAGACCAAATGTGGACGTGTTCAATGCACCCACAGATAATGCAACCCGAAGCTGGCGATTGCACTATATGTGGAATGGACTTAATTCCTGCCGAATCAAGTGCTGAAGGACTCGCAATAAACGAGATTAAAATGACCGAAAACGCAATGGCGCTGGCAAATATCCAGACCACTATCGTAGGTAATACACAATCCAGCGATGATGATGGTATGATATCCCTTTCGGGAAAAATAGCTGCAAACGAAGAAAATAATACCGTGCAAGCCAGTTATTTTAAGGGAAGGATTGAGCGACTTAATGTTAATTATGACGGTCAGCAAGTAAACCGTGGTCAGTTACTGGCAACCATTTACGCGCCAGACCTTGTCGCGGCGCAGCAGGAATTAATTACAGCTGCATCGCTGAAAGCATCGCAACCAGCGTTATATAAAGCGGTGCGCAATAAACTCAAAAACTGGAAACTTTCGGACTCACAAATCAATGCCATAGAAGAAAGTGGAACGGTGCGAGAAAACTTCCCTATTTATGCAACTGTTTCAGGAACGGTTTCAGAAGTAATGGCAGCACAAGGCGATTATGTTAATCAAGGACAGCCTATTGTGAAGTTGAGCAATCTTAATTCGGTTTGGGCAGAATTTGATGCATACGAAAATCAGATTGCACAATTTAAGGTTGGACAAAAAATCAACATTACGACCAATGCCTATCCCAATAAGGAATTTGAAGGAACTATCTCTTTCATCGACCCTATGCTTAACAATGCCACACGTACAGTAACGGTGCGTGCAACCTTACAAAATCGAGACGACCTATTTAAGCCAGGAATGTTTGTGACAGGTAAGGTAAAAGGTGCAACCCAAACTATGGAAAACACCCTTTCTGTTCCCGCAAGTGCTGTACTGTGGACGGGCGAGCGTTCATTGGTATATTTAAAAACCAATCCTAACGAACCTGTTTTTGAAATGCGTGAAGTAACCTTGGGCAATCGCTCTGGCGAAAATTACCAAGTATCGGCTGGACTGAATAATGGCGATGAAATAGTAACTAATGGAACGTTTACAGTAGATGCTGCTGCTCAATTACAAGGTAAAAAATCAATGATGAATCAGCAAATGATGCAGGATGAATCAGCTATGATGGGCGATATGGAAATGAGTTTCAGTAATAGCTTTAGTACTGAATTCAATAAAGCATTACCATCATATCTTAAAATGAAAGATGCTCTTGTAGCAAGCGATGCTGGTCAGATTTCCGCTTTCGCGAAAGCGACATCAAAAAAATTAAAGGAAATTTCTACATCGGATTTAGGCAAAATGGAAAAGCAACATCTTACCAAAAGTATCGAGATGCTGGATGCCATTGCAACCAATGAAAATCTGGAAAACCAGCGAGCACATTTTGTGATACTTAATGAGAATATCGTGCCTATTGCTATGAACATAGAAAACTCAACAAATTACTATGTCCAAAAATGCCCAATGGCAAACAACAATAAGGGCGCAGTATGGTTAAGTACTGAAGAAGAAATAAAGAACCCTTATTATGGCGATGCGATGTTGACCTGCGGTAGTGTGATTGAGGAAATTAAATAAAGTAGAAATGGAAAAATTTAAAAGTCAAAGACCGGTCGTTTATCGATGTGATGGTGTAAACTGCCGAAAGAAAAAAGGAAAACTTTTGGATTATTATATAAAAAAATACAAGCTCAAAAATAAAATTGAAGTTGAGCAAATGGACTGCAACAATAAATGCGAACAGGCACCTGTTCTTCATCTTCATCCAGATGATATATGGTTTTCAGAAAAAGATTTAGGAACTATAGTTAAAAAGCATATTTTAAATAAGTGAAGGTATTCTTTTAAAAAGAAAAATTACGATTAACCATTTGCAACACAGTTGCACAAAAATTCTGTTATCTTTGTACCGTGAAATTTATTGCAATCATATTATCATTTTACTTCTTGGCGCTCAATGTGGTGCCTTGTAGTGATACCGTAAGTAGTGCGGATGATTCCCAAGTTGTTACGGTAATAGATATTGATGGCGACCACAGCCAAGACTGTGAACTATGCTCGCCCTTTTGTGAATGTCATTGTTGTCATTGTCATAGTATAGACTTTGGTATTGTACCGTTTGAACCGATACAGCCTGCAATTCCACACGAATACTTTGCCCACTTCGATAACCTTGGCAAAGATATTCCCCATTCTCTATTACAGCCCCCTCAAGTATAATTCAGTTTTAGTAGGATAGCTATATCCTGTTTTGACGTGTCCATCTATTGGATTCGTCAATTTAACGCATTGCATTTTTTGCAATGTGCTCAACAACATTTTAAATTGAATTAACACCCTTACTTTCTATGATTAACAGAATCATTGATTTTTCAATCAATAACAAATTCATTATTGGACTGCTCACATTAGCGTTAATCGGTGCTGGCATTTACAGTATGAACCAAGTCCCTATTGATGCCGTACCAGATGTTACCAATAATCAGGTTCAGGTCATCACGCAATCGCCCAATCTGGGAACGGAAGATATTGAGCAATTCGTAACCTATCCCGTCGAGGTGGCTATGAGCAATCTGCCCAACGTTAAGGAAATTCGTTCGGTGTCCCGCTTTGGCCTTTCCGTAGTAACCGTCGTTTTTGACGATGATATGGGTACCTATTTACCGCGTCAACTTGTTTCTGAAAAACTGACCGAAGTACGTGAACAAATCCCAGAGGGTTTTGGACAGCCAAGTATGGGGCCAATTTCAACAGGTTTGGGGGAAGTGTACCAATATACCTTAAAGGTAGAACCTGAATTTGAAGATAAATATTCATTATCCGATTTACGTACAATGCAAGATTGGATTGTGCAACGGCAAATGGCAATGGTGCCTGGTGTTGTAGAAATTAATGCCATCGGCGGAAAAATAAAGCAATATGAGGTGGCCGTCGACCCTAATGAATTAAAGGCAATCGGCCTTACTATTACCGATGTGTTCGAAGCATTGGAAGCGAACAATAAAAATACAGGTGGTGCGTACATTGAGAAAAACCATCAGGCGAACTTCATTCGAGGTGAAGGTTTGGTGCGAAGCCTTGATGATATTAAAAAAATCGTCATCAAAAATGAAAATGGTGTGCCCATTACCATAAGTGATGTTGCAGATGTGCGCTTTGGTTCTGCCGTGCGCTATGGGGCTTTGACGCAGGACGGCGAAGGTGAGGTCGTTGGCGGTCTTGTTATGATGCTCAAAGGGGCAAACTCAAACGAGGTTATTGTACGTGTGAAAGACCGGATGGCCGAAATACAGAAATCCCTTCCTGAAGGGGTTGTCATTCAGCCCTTATTGGATAGAAGTAAGCTTATAAGTGAAACAACCGGCACGGTGCGTAACAATCTACTCGAAGGTGCGCTTATCGTGATTTTCGTACTTGTTTTCCTTTTAGGAAACTGGCGTGGTGGTCTTATTGTGGCTTCGACTATCCCTTTATCGCTATTGTTCGCTTTTATACTAATGAACGTTTTTGACGTATGGGCGAACTTGATGAGTTTAGGTGCTATCGATTTTGGTATCATCGTAGATGGGGCGGTCATCATCGTGGAAGCCAGCGTATTCTTAATGGGAAGCTACATCCTAAAAAAGAAGTCTTTAAACAAGGAAAAACGTGATGAGATAGCCGCAAATGCATCAAAGAAAATGATGAATGCCGCCTTCTTTGGGCAATTGATAATTCTAATTGTGTTCTTGCCCATACTGGCTTTGGAAGGCATCGAGGGCAAAATGTTTAAACCAATGGCGCTCACATTCATATTTGCAATGATTGGTGCTATGTTTCTTTGCCTGACATACGTTCCAATGATGTCCGCACTATTTTTAAAACCACGCAAGACGGAAAAAAAATCTTGGGGCGACCGTTTCGTGCATTGGGTACAGCGGAAGTATGAACCACTTTTGGTCAAGACTTTAAACAAGGGAAAATGGATTGTGGGTATTGCCGTCGCCATATTTGCCCTAACCGTTTTTATGTTTACAAGAATGGGTGGCGAATTCATTCCCCAACTGGATGAAGGCGATATTGCATTTCACACCATACTTAAACCCGGAAGCTCACTAAGCGAAACGATTGAGACCACTACTAAAGTTGAGCGTATCATAAAGGCCGAATTTCCGGAAGTTGAGAAAATTGTAAGCCGTATCGGTGTGGCCGAAGTGCCCACAGACCCGATGCCAATGGATTTCGCTGATGTATTTGTTATTCTAAAACCCCAAGATGAATGGGTGTCTGCCGATGATAAGGATGAACTTATTGATAAAATGAAGGAAGCGGTAAGCATTATCCCGGGCGTAAATTATGAGTTTACCCAACCAATCGAAATGCGCTTTAATGAACTGTTAGAGGGTATTCGAGAAGATGTTGCCATTAAAATTTATGGTGAGGATATAGACGTACTTGCTGCAAAGGCCGATGAGATTACAAAAATCATAGCGGGTACTGAAGGTATAGGCGATATGAGGGCAGAAGCAACTTCTGGATTGCCCCAAATGACCATTAAATACAATCGCAACAAACTGGCACAGTATGGTGTGAGTATCGACCAACTCAATACAATGGTACAGTCCGCTTTTGCGGGTGGATATGCAGGGGTCATTTTTGAAGGCGAAAAGCGTTTTAACTTAGTGGTTCGGCTCGACGAGCAGAACCGTACTGACATCAATGACATCAGAAATCTGTACATCAATTTGCCTAACGGCTCGCAGATTCCGCTTCAAGAACTGGCCACAATCGAATACGAACCAGGTCCGATGCAGATAAGCCGGGACAATACCAACCGAAGAACCTACGTGGGTGTAAATGTGCGCGGACGTGATGTGGAATCATTAGTTAACGAGATTAAGGATAAACTGGACGCAAATCTTGAATTACCACCAGGCTATTTTATTCGGTATGGTGGTGCATTTGAAAATCTTGAAAGAGCAAGCGAGCGATTACAGACTGTGGTCCCGATTGCTTTATTGTTGATTTTTATCTTGATTTATTTCGCATTAAAATCCTTTCCGCAGACCTTGATGATTTACTTGGCCATCCCGATGGCGACCATTGGCGGTGTATTCGCACTATGGCTTCGGGATATGCCTTTCAGTATTTCCGCAGGGGTCGGCTTTATCGTCCTCTTTGGTGTTGCCGTCCTGAACGGACTGGTAATGATTAGCGGTCTAAATGAATTGAAGGAAGAAGGCGTGACCAATTTAAAAGACCGAATAATTGAAGGTACAAAACGCAGAATACGTCCCATTATGCTGACGGCCTTTACCGATATTTTAGGATTTCTTCCGATGGCGATATCAGCTTCGGCAGGTGCTGAAGTGCAGCGACCCTTGGCGACCGTGGTAATCGGTGGATTGATAACATCAACGCTTCTGACGCTCTTTATCCTTCCCATCTTTTACCAATGGGTCGAAAAACGGTCGGAACGGAAGAAGAAATTCAATCCAAAATTTGTTACCGCAACAGCCGTGGTCTGCCTTTTATTCACTTCCGCTTTCGCGAAAGCACAACAAGTCCAACCTCAAGATTCTTTACCAATTGTTTCATTGGAAAGAGCAGTAGAAATTTCCAAGGAAAACTATCCGTTATTGAAAACGAAACAGTTGGAAATTCAACGACAGAACGCACTTAAAGGTATTGCTTATGATTTTGGGAACACCCAATTTTTTACGGGTGGCGAAGAAATAACAGATGGTCAAGGTATATATACTTTAGTTGGTGTAGGGCAACAAAATTTAGACCTCTTGGGTATCGGTGCAAAAAAGCGACTTCAAAAACAACGAATAGCTTTGGCCGAAACCGCTCTCGACCTGTCTGAATTGCAAGTGGAACAGGAAGTGAAAAAGGCTTGGTCGCAGGCATACCAACAGCGACAGAAATTTGAACTGTACCGCGAGCTGGATTCCCTCTATTCACAGTTTGAAACGGCCATCCAACTCAACTTTGAAGTAGAAGCCATTTCCAGATTGGAATATTCATCGGCGAAAAACCAAGCGTTGCAAATCAGTAACAAACTGCAACAGGCCGAAAGCGATTATGCCATTGCCTTGCAAAAGCTAAATCTCTGGCTGACAACAGACATTTTTTATTCTGTACCAGATTCGCTTGAAGAAAATGAGGTGGCTCTATTGGGATTGGGTGCGAATTTAGAAAGACATCCAGAGTTGGAACTTTCACAAAGGCGCATCGATGAAGCCGAAGCAAACTATAATGCCGCTCGTGCCGAGCTACTTCCTAAATTAAACCTTCAAGGTGGATTGCAACAGGTCAATGGCGATAACGGATTTTATACCTATCAGGCAGGGATTTCCGTCCCGTTGTTTTCGGGCACACAGCGCAGTCAAGCCAAAGCCGCTAAAATCAATAGCGAAATCGCAAAGACAAATGCGGACTATACCCAACGCCAACTACAATCTGAATTTCAGCAGGCAGTACAAGCCTATCAAAAATGGAAAACATCTTGGCAGTTTTACAGGGATAAAGCTCTGCCACTTGCAGAAGAACAGCGTAAGGGTGCGTTACTTGCCTACAAGGAAGGTGCGGTGGATTATTCTGCATTCACGCAGATTATAAGGGATGCCATAAACACCGAAATGGATGCGCTCGATGCGCTTGACAATTATTTAGATGCCTTGTTTGAACTACAATACTTTCAAAACTAAAAAGATGAAAAAATTAAAATATATACCGATTACCGCAATGCTTATGGCATTGACAATAATTAGTTGTGGCGAGTCAAAAACCGAAAGCGACCACGATGATGCAACACATTCAGAAACAGAAGAAAATCACTCTAAAGAAGATGAAATAGTAACACTTACTGCTAAACAGTATGATGTCCTACAAATGGAAGTCGATACGCTTGCCCAGCGCAATATGAGCGGATACGTAGAAGCGAACGGTCAATTGGAAGTTCCGCCACAAAATGAAGCGACCATCACTACAGTAGTGGGTGCGAACGTGGTTTCTATAGAGGTCATCGAGGGCGATAAGGTCAACAAAGGTCAGACGGTGGCCTATCTGTCACATCCCAATATTATTCAGAAACAGACGGATTACCTCAATGCATATAGTAACAGTCAGTTTCTCAAAAAGGAATACGAACGCCAAAAAACTCTTTATGATGGAGGTGTGGGCAGCGGTGCCAATTTCCAAAAAGCAGAAGCGGAATATCAAGCTTCCCGAAGTATGGTGAACGGTTTGGAAGCACAATTACAACAATTAAATGTTAGTGCATCAGGTGTGAGAAATGGCACTATTTATCAAAGGGTTGCGCTACGAAGTCCTATTCAAGGCTTTGTGGAAAAAGTAGAGGTTAAAACAGGACAATATGTAGAACCTCAAACCGACCTAATGGAAATCGTGGACATCCATCACGTACACGCAGATTTAATGGTTTTTGAAAAGGATGTTTACAAAGTAAAAGAAGGACAGAAAGTTACCTTTAACGTCCAATCTATTCCTGGAAAAGAACTTACGGCGGAAATTTATTCCGTAGGAAAGACTTTTGAGCAGAATCCAAAAGCAATACACGTTCACGCCGAAATTGAAAATAAGGAGGGCAACTTGATACCGGGAATGTACATCCAAGGGCGCATTCAAACAGATAATACTATGACCACGGCAATTCCTGAAAGTGCCATAGCAGCAGACGGCGGAAAATATTATGTGTTTACAGCAGAAAAAGAAGGCGACAATTGGAAATTTACGCCTACTGAAATAGCTAAAGGCACTCAAGATAATGATTGGGTGGCTATAGATTTTTTGAATAAAATTGAACCTAACACAAAATACGCCTACAACAATGCCTATTATTTAATAGCAGAGATGAAAAAAGGGGAACTTGGTGACGATGACTAATAACAGATTAGAACGAAGATATGAGTGAAATTGAAAAACTATTGGAAGAAAAGAACGTGCGCCCAACAGCGATGCGCATCCTTATCTATAAGTTTATGGCACAAAAGGATAGTGCGGTTGCTATGAAAGATATTGAGTCTGCTTTTGCAAAAGCGGACAGGACCACATTGTACCGTTCCTTAAAAACCTTCGAGGAAAAAAACGTGGTGCATCAAATAGACGATGGTACAGGTATTGCAAAATATGCCCTTTGTGAAGAAGGTTGCAATTGTGAAATAGAACAAGATTTGCACTTGCACTTTCATTGCAGCAATTGTGACGAAACGGTGTGTTTGACCGAGCATAAAATTCCGCAAATAAATTTGCCCGATGGATTTTTGGCAGAGGAAGTAAACCTTGTACTAACAGGAATATGCGATAAATGCAATAGCATTTTACTATAATTATATACTAACGAAATTAATAGATTTTGAATAAGAGTACTTTTAGAATAAGTCAGATGGATTGTCCCTCGGAAGAGCAGATGATTCGTATGAAGTTAGATGGTTTTAAACAAGTCAAATACCTTGATTTTGACATTCCCAATAGAAAGTTAGAAGTATATCATACAGATGATGTAGATGAAATAAGTAAAGCAATCGGACAGTTGGGATTAGGCGATAGTTTCAAAGATACTGTAGATGCCGAGCCACCTGTTGGCAAAGATGAAAAAAAGCAACGTAAGATTTTATGGTGGGTCTTGGGTATCAATTTAGGTTTTTTTGTTGTAGAAATGGCTACGGGTTGGATATCCGGCTCAATGGGTCTTATTGCAGACTCATTGGATATGTTAGCAGATTCCATTGTGTATGGGCTGAGTCTTTTTGCAATAGGTGGTGGCATTACCCGAAAAAAGAAAGTTGCCGGAATAAGCGGATATTTTCAAATGGGGCTTGCCCTCTTGGGTTTCGTAGAGGTTTTACGAAGATTTTTTACTGAAAGTGAAACCCCATTGTTTCAATGGATGATTGTTATTTCAATCTTCGCTTTAATAGGAAATCTTATATCATTATGGTTAATCAACAAGACCGACAGCAAGGAAGCACATATGCAAGCAAGTGTCATTTTTACGTCCAATGATATCATAGTCAACGGTGGGGTAATACTTGCAGGTGTACTTGTTTATTTTTTAGATAGTAAATGGCCCGATTTGGTAATCGGTGGGATTGTATTTGCAATTGTAATGCGCGGTGCTCTAAGAATACTCAAATTATCAAAGTAAATTTTGAAGCGATATTAAATTTTATGAAATATAGATGAAAAAGAAAAAAGTAAACTTACGTGACTTAGAACCAAAAGAACACCAAGGCGAGCACAGTCACGACGATGGCCATAACCATAGTAGCCCTGAAGAAATTTCAAACTTCAGAACCTATCTGCCTGCAATTTTCAGCTTTGTGATGCTGATAGTGGGAATTACAATTGATTACTTTGATGCCTTTCCGTTTTTCAAAGGATGGATTCGCATTTTGTGGTACACAGTAGCATATATCCCAGTTGGATTTCCCGTGATTAGGGAAGGATGGAACAGCATCAAGAACGGCGATTTCTTTACTGAATTCTTCTTAATGTCAATTGCCACTTTAGGGGCATTTGCCATTGGCGAATATCCCGAAGGTGTAGCCGTAATGCTATTTTATGCTGTGGGTGAACTGTTTCAAAATGCAGCGGTTAACCGAGCCAAAAGAAACATTAAAGCTTTACTGGATGTAAGACCAAATGAAGCTTTGGTTTATCGTGATAACGATTTTGTTTCCGTAAATCCCGAGACCGTTGAGATTGGCGAAAAGATACAAGTGCGTGTGGGCGAAAAAGTACCGCTCGATGGTATTTTGCTTTCTGATAAAGGTTCATTTAATACCGCAGCCTTGACAGGCGAAAGCAAACCTGACACTATTGCCAAAGGCGATAGCGTATTTGCCGGAAGTATTAATCTGGATGGGGTAATAGAAGTCGAGACCACAAAAGAATTTAAGGATAGTTCCATTGCACGTATTCTTGATATGGTACAGAATGCAACTGCCAGAAAATCAAAGACCGAATTGTTCATTAGAAAATTTGCGCGGATTTATACACCAATCGTTGTATTCTTGGCAATCGGCCTGACATTCTTGCCTTACTTTTTTGTAGATGATTATGTGTTTAGAGATTGGCTATATAGAGCATTGATATTCCTTGTGATTTCGTGTCCGTGTGCGCTGGTTATTTCTATTCCTTTGGGCTATTTCGGCGGATTGGGTGCGGCATCCCGAAACGGTATTCTATTCAAAGGTGCATCTTTTCTCGATGCAATGACCAAAGTGAACACGGTCGTAATGGACAAAACCGGAACGGTTACCAAAGGGGTTTTCAAAATTAAGGAAATCAATTCCATCATATTTGAGGAAGCTGAGTTTATGAAATATCTGATGGCAATGGAAGAACAATCTACCCATCCTATTGCAAAAGCGATTCTCGAATACAAAGCAGACGGTTCGGATTATGAAGCGACTAATGTTTCAGAAGTTGCCGGAAAGGGATTGAAGGGTACAGTTAATGGGAAGACGGTGTTGGTAGGCAACAAAGCTTTGATGACTTCAAACAACATAGAAGTTCCTTCGGAAACGGATGGTATTGTGGAATCAATAGTTATGGTGTCCATTGATGAGAAATTTGCAGGTTACGTAACCATTGCAGATGAACTTAAGGATGATGCACACCAAGCTATAAAACAAATTAGGGATGCAGGAATTTCTAAGATTATAATGCTATCAGGCGACAAGGATTCTATTACGCAACAAGTTGCAAAAGAGTTAAACATTGATTGGGCAAAAGGTGGATTGTTACCTGAAGACAAGCTAAACGAAGTTGAAGAACTGAAGAAACAACCTGATACAAAAGTAGCATTTATTGGTGATGGTATCAATGATGCACCAGTTTTGGCCGCAAGTGGTGTAGGTATTGCGATGGGTGGTTTAGGAAGCGATGTCTCCATCGAAACTGCTGATGTTATCATACAGACAGACCAACCGAGTAAGATTGCAAGAGCGATTCAAATTGGTCGTTCAACTCGAAGTATCGTATGGCAAAATATTGGTTTGGCCTTCGGTGTAAAAGTAATAGTTCTAATTCTTGGTGCTGGTGGATTAGCAACAATGTGGGAAGCTGTTTTTGCTGATGTAGGTGTTGCTTTACTCGCTATTCTTAATGCCATTAGATTGCAGAAAATGAAGTGGAAGGATTCTTAGAGGCCTTACTCTGACTAAGCAAATAAAATAGTTTCAAATAAATTAATGTTATCTTTATAAGTGATAAGAAGTCTAAATCTATGATTCACATTCTCACAACTGGTGGTACAATCGAAGGGTTGGACTATATTGATGACGGTGGCATTACTTCATCCAATGTAGGTATTAAGGATTTTTTGGATAAGGCAAATATCAATTTTCAATATGATATCGAAAGTGTCTTCAAAAAAGACAGTCGTGCTATAACGGATGATGACAGAAAGCTATTGGCGAGCAAGATTAAGGAAACTAATGCGACTAAGATACTGATTACCCACGGCACTTTCACAATGGAAGATACCGCAAAATATATAGGAAAACTCAATTTGAATAAGACAATCGTTTTGGTTGGGTCTTTCATTTTAGGTTCATCTGCAGATACAGATGCACCGTTTAATTTAGGGTATGCAATTAGCTCACTACAGCTTCTAAAACCGGATGTTTATATTGCTATGAACGGACAAATTTTTAATTGGAACAACGTTTTCAAGAATTTAGAAACCAACAAATTTGAGCACAATGAGAAGTAGAATAAATGTTTGGTACAGCGATACATTGGACAACCTTTTTCTATCTATTAATAGATACGTTCATAGTATTGCTCACTATTTACTTTTCCAGAAAGAAAACGCGAAGTAGTCTAAGACGCTTTCTTTACCTTGGAATTTTGTTTGTAGCCTATAACGCAACTGGCGGTTTCCTACCAATTGACAACTTCCCAGGCCCTTTCATCTTACAATATATTATCACGTATGGTGTTGCTATAGCATTGTGCGTATATATCGTTTACTACCTCTATAAAGAATACGATATTGTTGTTTTGAAATTCAATTCGTCCATAAGAAACCTTGCTATACTCGCAAGCGTGAGTTTTGTGGTACTGTTTCTCATTCCGTACTTTTTGACAGATTCCCTTAATTCCGCTCGCTTTCTGTTTACCATACCAATATCCGTTATTGCATTTGTTTTTCTGTTTATTTTCTACCGTCGAATATCAAATCCAAGCAATCCAAATCCTTTCATATTGAGGCGAAACAAGCTTTCAATGGTAAGCGTTGCCAGTATAGCTTTTTTGCCTATTTGCACGGTCATTGGCGATTATCAATGGATAACTTTTACGGTTATGAACTTAGCTTTCTTTGCCATAACCGCAATTGAGGCAGATAGATACTTGTACTTTATAGAGAACAATAATAGAATGTATGAAGTGTTTGCGTTAAAGGAAAAACAACGTGACGAATCTATTGAACGAAAAATCATCTATGAAGATTTAACTCGTAGAGAGATAGAAATTGCCTTGTCGATATTGGGTAATTCAAGCTACCGAAATATTGCAAAAGACCTATTTATTGCCGAAAGTACCGTGTCAAAACACGCATCAAATATCTTTAAAAAGACAGGTGTAAAGAATAGGCGTGAATTTTTAAAACGATTCAGGAAAAAAAGTAAGTAAATTTAATTCTGTCTTAACCCACTATTTGCAATACTTCACAAATAATCCGTAGAAAAATACGGACTATTCCGTAATTATATACGGTACGTTTTCCTTGTACAATTACGAAGTAAAGTTACTTTAGTAAGAGTTCCCTAAAATACACCAATGAGCCACAAATTTTATGACACGTGACTTTCATTTATAACATTTTGCAGGACTATGACATCAACTAACCAATCGTATCAACTAAATCCCATTTCTATGGTTTCCAAACAAAAATTGCCTGCTTATGAATTCTCAAATACTATCAAAAAAACTACTTCAGGATCTGGATGAAATTAAAATTCAGAATGGAAGCATTTTAGAAAGTGCTTATAGTTCCATAAAAGCCTGCCGCAAATTACTGAGTGCCTACAAAAAAGAAATAATTGAGACGAAATTTAAGACGATTCAAGATGAAATAAATTTCTTCAAGAACACTAAGCAAGTTCCACTCATAAAACTCATCTATTTTTCAGAAATACATTCCTTTGAGATACAACTTCCAAAGGGCGATAAAGATGCGCAACTAAAATCGATTAAGAAAAAAATTAGTAAAATCAATCGGTTCTTCCTCTACAATATCGATTTTGGGCGTTATGTGAATTCCGGTGCTACCCATTTCGATAAGGAATACTACACACGAGATTACCTCGAAACATTCCACATCACAACTTCTAAATTTTATTTTCAAGACCCAGAGTTTTGTACACCGAGAGATATGCTACTCGGTAAATACATAGCTTACGATTTATTGGTAGTTTACTTGGATGAAAAAAAGCATCGGATTAGGAAAGGACTAAACGGCAAACTAAATGGCGTCAAGAAAATAGAAAAGATGGACTGGCCTTTTTCTAATACAGACTACGTGGAACTGGTTTACGCATTGTGTGCGAAAGGATTGGGCAAACAGGATAATCAAAGCATAATGCAAGTTTCAAAAAAATTACAACAGCTATTTGATATTGAACCAAAGGACATCTACAAAACCTTTCAGGATATTAAAAACCGTAAGAATAGCAGAACACTTTTTCTCGATGAACTTTCTACCTCGTTACTCATAGAAATGGACAAAAGCGAGGAATAACAGTCAAATTTTTCTCTTAAGAAATGACCGTACTACGGTTGACCTACGGTCTTTTGGTTTTTGAAGCCACTTTCATCTAATTTGGTGTGATTTAGCACACGATTTTCAATTCAGAACTCTCAGAACACTACAAAATCCATTAAATTTCAAGATGTTAAATTTTGACCGTAGTACGGTCGTACTGGGGAATAAAATCAAATAAACCTATTCAAATTTGTAGAACGAAAGTCAAATCAGGTCAGGGACTATCATTTAAAATCATAAACCAGATGGTCCCTTTCCATTAAAACCGTTCTATTATGCCGACAAGTATTATTACCACAGACGACCTTCGGGAATTCAAAATGGAATTGCTCGATGACATTAAAAAATTGCTTTCCAAACAAGCCGCTGGAAAGATCAAAAAATACCTCAAATCTTCTGAGGTTATGGACTTGCTTCAAGTTAGTCCGGGAACACTTCAAAACCTTCGCATCAATGGGACACTACCATACACTAAAGTGGGTGGTATTATCTACTATGATACAGAGGAAATTCAAAAAGTTATGGATGCCAACCGTGTGCACCACGGTCTAAACTCTTAAGCGATGAACTATATAAAGCTACTTAATGCGGCTTTTGAGAAGTTCTATTTTGATGACCGCCTTAATCCAACGCATATCAGCCTGTATATGGCGCTGTTCCAAGAATGGAATAGCTGTCGCTTTATGGATGAATTCTACGTTAATCGCAGGAATTTGATGCGTTGTGCCAAAATAGGCTCTAAGTCCACATATCATAGATGTATAGTCGAGTTAGATTCTTGGCAATACCTCTCTTATTTTCCTTCTAACAATCCATACAAAGGCAGCAAAATTAAGATGGCCATTATTGGGACAAGTGATGAACCAGTTGTGGGACAGTACAATCCCATATTAGAACAACTTGCGGAACAGTACCATCCCAGAGGTGTACCGCTTGAGGGACACCACCATCCCAAAAATGGACAGGTTGTGAACCTACACCGTCCCATAGATGGACAAGCATTGGTATCTAATACAAACAATATCAAACAAGAAAACTATATAAAACAGCCAAAGGGCTGGCAGGCCGTTTTTATTTTTTTTGAAGAAAAAGGTTTTGATGCTGATGAAGCAAAAAAATTCTATGAGCATTACCAAACCCGAAATTGGCAAACAGGCGATGGAAAAGAAATACGAGATTGGCGAGCCGTAGCCATCAACTGGATGGACAGAGCTGAAATATTCGACGAGGAAAACAAACCAAACAAAAAACAGGCGTCCCAAATCAAGGACAACTTGCGAACCACTAAAAACAAAGATTATGGACAACCCCTCTAAAATAACCGAAGGTGGCGTGGAATATTCGCTCGGAAAATTTGATGGCAAAAGTGTGCTCTACGATTTCCCAAAAATCTTGATTTACCTGAATGCCAAAGGCAAGCTGTTGTTTGGCGAAAAGTTTAGGATCTATGATGAAGACAAGGATATTTTGCTGAAGCTTTGTTCCTACTTCATCAAGGATAAAGACAACTGTGAGACTTATGGCATTGACATTGACAAAGGCATTCTACTTTCTGGACCCGTTGGGTGTGGTAAAACCAGTTTGATGAAATTGTTGCGCCATTTAGTTCCGTTGCAACGTCCTTATGAAATGATTCCTTGCCGGAATGTAACCTTTAGTTTTAACCACTTAGGCTTTAAAACTGTTGAAGAATATGGAAATACCAAATTCTATTGTTTTGACGATTTGGGTGTAGAACCGTCTGGTAGGTTCTACGGAAAGGACTTGAACGTGATGGGCGAAGTGCTCTTATCTCGATACGAGCTGTATCTACAAACCAAACATAAAATCAAAACACACGCCACAACAAACCTAAATGCTGAAGAATTGGAAGACCGCTATGGCAATCGTGTTCGCAGTAGAATGCGCGAACTGTTTAACTTGGTCGCTTTTGACACAAAGGCTGGGGATAAGAGGAAGTAATTCAGCTTCTGAAGGATTTGTATAACAAAATCACTTCGGAAATAAATTGCAGTATAATGTCCTTCAAACTCTTCGTTAACTCTAAAAAAATATCTTTCATAATTTTATGGATTGTTGAATGGATAATAATATTGATAATGCGATGCGTTCCATATTGTTGTTATCTGAAATATAGCTGCCTTCATCTTTATTGCTCAAAAAACCCAATTCCAATAGTATTGTGGCGCAACACTCAACAGTTTCCCGAAGTACCTGAAAGTTCGCAAACTTTACACCTCGACTTTCATACCCTATTGCTTTACAAAGTGCGCTTTCAATTTGATAGCCCATAAAAACCGATGCTTTTGAGAATTCCTTTTGTTTTCTTGAAACATAAACCTCTATCCCTCTCGCATTTGGATTTTCAGAATGGTTGCAATGCAAGGACACAAATAAATTCGCTTTTAATGCTTTGGCCAGCTTAGTTCTTTGCGATAAAGAAATTAGTGTATCACTATACCTGGTTAAATAAATATCCAAAGGCTTTTCCAATTCATTATTTAACCTCAAAATTTCATTTGCAATGGACAAAACAACATCCTTTTCTTGGATGCCATTTATGCCAATTGCACCAGCATCTTTTCCACCGTGCCCAACGTCAATTATTATTCGTTTTTGAGCACTCGTTTCTTGTCCAAAAATGACACACATTTTTAGAACCAAAATCACAAAACTGACGTTTTTGAGCACTTTTTTCATTTTCAGTTTTCGGGTTATCAACAACTTCCCTTCAAAATTCCATAGAATTTGATGTCAATTAATAACAACGGAATTCAATCAATATCAAATAATATTTTATTCACAAATATTTGATTTTCAGTTATTTATGTTCAAATATATGTAAATTTCCAATAACGAAAATGAACTAAAAATTTAAACTTTTCCGTTATGAAAAAATCACACTATTTAGCATCCATTCTTTCACTATTATACACTTCGCTTTTTGCTCAAATTGGTGGCATTGAAGATTCAGTTAATGATGTTGGCGACACTATCCGTACTATTTTTCCAATACTACTCGGTGTAATCTTTCTTGTAGGTTTCCTGTTCAACGCAGGACATTTTTTTGGGGAAAATGCAGATTTAAAAAAGGGGATTACCCGAGTTTTAGTATTTGTATTGATTGCAGGTGCAGTAGTCGGAATCTTTACTTACCTAATAGGAATCGTAGTGTAAAGATGAAGCGCTTCGAGGTCTATAAAAACATCAGGAAAAGGGCGGTCATTTTTGGGCTGCCCATTTCCCTGTTTGCCTTAATGATGGTTTCCATTTTGGCTTCGTTGCTCATCATCATCTTCTCATTCAGCTTTATGATGATAATAGGTGTGTTGGTATTCAATGCTTCCCTATATGTTGTGCTGACAAGAATAGCCCACAATCCGCAACTGTTCCAAATGGCAAAGGCATTTCCGCAAATCATTAGTAACAAAAGAAATTCTGGCTTCAATTATGAATAAGATTAACCTTTCGGCATATCAACCCATTGTAGATATTCAAGACAATATCGTATTTGCCAAAAATGGTAATGTTATTCTGTGCTATAAAGGTAATCTACCAGAAATCTATTCCTTATCTGATAAGGATTTTGAGGATATGCACGGTGCTTGGTTTCAGGCGTTGAAGTCATTGCCTGTTGGAACCGTGGTTCATAAACAGGATATCTACCTCAAAAAATCATATACTTCAGAACAACTTCCGAATTCAACCTTTTTGGAAAAGGCTACCCACGAGCATTTTAAAGGTCGTGGACATATCGAACATAGCTGTTATTTGTTCTTCATCTTGACCAAAAATAAGGCACTCAACAATCCCAAGTATGTCAACCCATTCAGAAAAGTTTCAAAGGGAATCGTACAGGAACTGGATGACAATATCAAGAGCTTCGCCAACTCGGTAAGTGATTCCGTTTCCTTCATCAACAATAGCCGAAAGATGGAATTTATTTCGCTTAAAGCGGAAGACATTCGGCAACTAACAGGTGCCTACTTCAATGGCTTTAATGAGGGTTACGATACCGATATTTTACTGGACAAAAAAAGGGTCAATATTGGCGAAAACCATTTTGATGCCCTGGCCATCAACAGCGAACTGTGCTTTGGCGAAAGTGTACAGAGTAGCAAAACCAATGAGAAATTCACTTCTGACGATTTTGTGTTTCATCAAGGGTTTATTGATGGCTTAGGGCTTACGCTTAATGAGAACCATATCGTCAATCAAATCCTATATCTGGATGACAAACAGAAGTGGCGCAAGATGCTCGATAAGAAAATCGAAGAACTCAACAAAAGTTCCAATTTCGGTTCGCAGAATAAAGTGGTGCTTGGCAAAATTCAACACATCCTTGACCAAATCAATGCTGATGACAATGCGAGAATCATTCGTGGTCATTTGAACATAGTGTATTGGGCAAAGGAAGCCAAAGAGCTCGATAAAATAACTTCAAAAATAAAAACAGAATTTAAGGAACTGGATATAATTCCATACTACCCGAGAGGCGAAGAACGTAAGAATTACATCCTAAATAGTTACTGTTGCTTCTCATCCAATTTCTCGAATAATGATTTATACGTAACCGATTTAAAACACGCGCTCTGCCTGTTTATCAATAATACCAACTACAAAAGTGATAACACCGGAATCATCTTTAACGACCGTGAACATAACATTCCTGTCCTGAAGGATGTTTGGGATGAAAAGAAGAAACGTATCAAGGCACGAAACTTTGCCATTTTTGCGCCAACTGGCGAAGGCAAATCGTTCTTAGCCAATAACATTTTGCGACAATATTTTGAAAGTGGCGTTCGACTGGTCATCATAGACTTGGGTGGCTCATACACTAAGTTTGCCAAACTCTATCCTGAAAAATACACGGTGCTTCGCTACGAAAGCGGAAAGAACTTAGGCATCAACCCATTTTACATAAGTGATACAAATGACCTTACACCCGAACGATTGGAAGACTTGTCGGTTTTCTTATTTGAACTTTTTGCCTCAGATTTAAAAGTTACGAAAGCACAATCAGTCTCGGTTAAAAAGATACTTCGGCATTATTACGATAGCACTTCAGAAAATCACTCTTTGGATGGTTTTTACAGCTTTATAGAAAGGAATCAGAAAGATCTTCTGGACACCTTAAAAATCCATCCCGACTACTTCAACGTTACCAGCTTTTTGCACGTAATGTCCGAATATGTCGGCGATGGTCTATATAGCTTCCTTTTTGAAGTAAGCGAAGACCAGACTTATAAAATTGAGGATAAGCGATTGATTGTTTTTGAGCTGGATGAAGTCAAGGACAATAAGGAAATCCTTTCCGTGATGCTCAAGCTCATCAAGTCCGCTATCCAACGAACCATTTGGAAAAACAGAGCTGAAAAGGGAATCATCCTTTTCGATGAATTTGCCAAGCAATTGAAGTTTGAAAACGTATTGGAAAGTGTAGAATTCTACTATCAAGCTATCCGTAAACAAAACGGTGCGATTGGTATTATTCTTCAGTCGATAAATCAGCTGCCCAACAATTCGACTTCAGCAAGTATTCTCGAAAACACACAGGTCATTTATAGCTTGAACAATGAAAAAGGCTATGACGAATTGGTCAAAAGGCTCAACCTATCCAGCCACGATTTAAACCAATTAAAGTCCATCAAAAACAACCTTTCCGGTTCGCGCAAGTACACCGAAATGTTTATCAAAATTGGTAGGGAAAGTAACATTTTCCGCTTAGAAGTTCCGAAGGAAGTCTATGCAGCCTACCTAACCGATGGACAGGAAAATGAGGACATAATGAAGCTCTACAACGAGCATCGCGATATGCAAAAAGCAATAATTCAATTCACATCTAAAACATAATATTATGAAGACAAAAATCAAAATTTTAATAATGACCGTAGCCCTGACCTTATTTATGTCGGGCAATGCCAATGCACAGGGAATGCCCACTTATGACAATACCAATTTTATCAGCTTGGTAAAACAGCTTATAGAATCAGGTAAACAGACAGCACAAATGATTAAGTCTGTGAAGTTCTTAAAAGATGCAAAAGAGGCCATTGAGAAAGTGTCAAGTGTTGTCCAGCAATTAAGGGCAGTTGAAGAAATTGGACAAAACAATCAGCGCCTTATCAACGTAATGCAAAACGATTTGCAGGATATTTTGAATTCGCCCTACATCAAACCAGATGAAGTTTCGAAAGTTATGGAATCATTTGATGCCATAGTTCAAAACTCATTGGATACGGTCGATTTTATTGATGAAGTCCTATCCAGCGATTATCTCAAAATGAGCGATGCCGAACGTGCAGAAATTCTAAAAGCAAAAGAGCTGGAATCAAAGCAAATGGTTTCCACCATCACAACAAAAACAAAACGCTATCGTGATATTATTTCCTTTAGAAAAATGCAGGATAAAGGCAATAACCGAGAAACTGAATACTAAAAATGACCGCGACCATTCTCTTAGGAATCGGGCTGGAATATATAGATACCGTTTTCCAGACCATACAGAGCAGCAACTTTTCGCAATATACTATTGCAGGAATGAAAACGCTTGCTGTCCTGTTTTTTCTGGTCAATATCCTTAAGAAATATAATGAAGGTATTGCTGATAAAGATGGCTATACTTGGGGATTGAGTCCAGGGGACTTGATGAAGAATTTTGCCATTGTCATATTAGTAATTTTCTCAACGCAGGTGTTAGGGTTTTTTGATGGGATATTGGTAGCCATCGAGGGGCAGTATAGGGGCACAGCACCTGCGTTATTACCATTGCAAATGCAGGACATTCCATTAGAGGAAGACGTAAGTCTTTTTGATGCCGCAAGTTCCGCAATGACGCTTCTATATGAAGCCTTGGTAACACCGTTATACGGTTTTAAAATATTGGCATTCATCCTAAGTACAATACTCTGGATATTGGATCTGTTCATTTATCCGCTATTCCTTGCAGAAAGATTCTTCCTTTTGGGAATTATGCAAGCCTTCTTTCCTTTGGTCATTAGCCTTGCAGTTTTTGAAAAGTTTCGTTCACTTGCTTATACATTCTTCAAATTGTATGCTGCTGTGTATATGTTAGTGCCGGCATTCTTTTTAGTCAATGTATTTGTTAACGCTATTTATACGGAAATCAACACCAATTTTTGGGTCAATTTATTTGGAACTGATACAGGTCAAGGCTTTTTTGCGCCTGTGGTTCAATTGGGTTCTGTTGCATTTATTGTTTTCCTGAAATTCAAACTGTATAAACGTGCCACGTCCTTTACACTCAGATTATTTACCGCCTAAATCAGATTAAATATGAAAACACCATATAAGAATATTTACAACGTCCTAAAACTGAATCGGTTTATCGTTTTGGCAGTCGTTGTCTGTGCATTGCTGTCCAGTACATTTTCAGTTTGGATGGTATTCAACACCAATCAAAAAGCGCTCAATAGTGCTTTTGCAATCAATACAGATGGCAGTATAATTCCCCTGAAGCTCGTAACTCAAAAAGAGAATTTTAGAGTTGAAGCTTTGGCACATTTGGATTTGTTCCACAACTACTTCTATAACATCGATGCCAGTAATTATGAACGTAATCTTGAAAAAGCATTGTGGTTGGGTAACAGTTCCGTGGACAATCTCTATCGCCAGAAAAAGGCCGATGGTGTTTACAATAGATTACTTCAGTATTCCTTGGTTCAAAAAGTACTGAGTATCGATTCGCGGATAACCGAAAACAATGGCTCGTATAGTTTTACAACCACGACCATTTTTGAAATCAATAGAGGATCAATCATCGACACTTATGAATTGGTTTCCAGCGGAAACCTGATTATGGTTGACCGAAATTTCCCGAACAATCCGCACGGATTGTTGATTACCAACTATTTCGAGAACACCTTAAAGAAAATATCAGATGAAAATTGAAAGCCGATAATCGGCACTTAAAAACTCACTCTTATGAAAGTAGAAAAAAACAAGATAGTATTTGCAGCGGTATTGGCCGTGATTTTCATATTCCTGATTTCCTATTCCGTGATGGTAATGGGCGATGATGAAAGTGAAACTGAAAACCTTAAACATACCTTAGTGCCAGATTTGGAAGAAGACCAAAAAGAGTACGATTCCAAATTGGATGCGATTAACGACTTGAAGAAAGTACGTGAAAACAATGCGCCAAGCATCTATGATGAAAAACTAATCGATTCCTTGGGATTTTACGACCCAGATCTTCCAGAACGCGAAAAAGAACGTATCGTAGATAGCATCTATGAAGCGGGTAAGATTCAATATTCAGAAAAGCGGTACCAGAATTTGGGCCAGAAAAGAACTGTTCGCAAAGCGGTCTCAAAAATTGATTCTACTGAAGTAAAAAGAGAACGAAAAATTGAAGCCAAAGAATTAAGCTTGGAACATCAATTATTCTTTTCCGCTTCCCCAAAACCCAATGAAGTTTCAATAATCGGTAATACAGATGAAACTATATACGTGGTAGTAGATGGCGACCAAGTGGTAAAAGCGAATACCAGATTACGAATGCGCCTGACCAAAACTGCTACAATCAATGGTAAAGAAATGCCTAAGAACACACCCATTTTCGGTTTCATCAGCTTTCAGCCCAATCGGGCGCTAATCGAAATTGAAAACATAAAGCACCATCCTACAAAACTCAAAGCTTTTGATTTATCTGATGGTAGTGAAGGTATCTATGTACAGAACAATTTTAGAGCAGAAGCCACCACCGAAGTTCTCGACGATATTATTGGCGACATCAACATACCTACCGTTCCGCAAGTAGGTGGCGTTACAAAAGTACTAAGACGAAGTAACCGCAACTTAAAGGTTACTGTCCTGAACAATTACAGATTAATCTTAAAACCGAAATTATGAGCCCATAATGGGCATTTAAAACGCACTCTTATGAAAAAGTATATCATTATTTTAGCGCTTATTATTGTTTCCACTTTCGCGAAAGCGCAACAGAAACCAACACCACTTGATACAATCTATGCCAACGACACCAAAAACGTTGCGCTATTCTTTCCAGAGCCTATACGGCAAGGTATTACTGGTTCAGATAATTTTGTATTTACCTACAATCGTGAAAAAGAGCAGTATTTTGGGCTTCTTCAGGCAAAGCCTGGGAAGGAAAGTAATTTGCTGGTAGTCAACAGAAATGGTTCAATTTTTTCGTATATTGTAAGGTATAAAAAACAGCTATCTAAGCTCAATTATTTCATTCCGCTATCCAATAGTATCGGTAATGAAAAACCGATTTTAACTGATTCGACGCTTGTTGAATCTTCTGAAGAACTTGTAGATAATAAAACCTATTATTACCAAAAATTCTGCTCGTATCTTCTCAATAGAAAACAGCGTATTGGTCGGATTAAAAAGCGAAATGAAGGTATTGTGTTAAGTGTTGAGAATATTGTTTTTGATAAGGAAGAACTCTACTTCGTTATCCAGATTGAGAATAATTCTTCGTTGGATTATGATTTGAATTTCTTGAACCTTTCCATTGAAACAAGACAAAAAGGGAAAAGAAAATCGTTGCAACGGCTCTATCAAGAACCGATATATAAACATAATCTGCCATCTAAGATTAAGGAAAATGAAATGGCTCGATTCGTTTATGTGTTGCCCAAATTTTCATTATCTAATGACCGTAGGGCAATTTTGGAATTGAATGAAAAGGATGGCGAAAGAAATATAGAAATGAAACTATCACACAGATATATCAATAACCCAAATTAATACTGTTATGAAAAAAATTGTTGTTTTCTCGCTCATAGTACTGTTCCTTTCTTGTGCTAATTCCGAAACTAAAATTTCGGGACCAAGTGCTACAGCCCAAATTGTTATTGAAAGCTTTTATGAAAAGGATGAGGAAGCTTTAAAAGCTAACTCAACACCACAAGCATATTCTAACTATATGAATACTATAAATATGTTTAATGCTACGGTAAAGGATGATTCCAGATTTACTGTTTTGCAGGATACAATTATGGGTGACGTGGCTTGGGTAAAATATACCACAGCTTATGATAAAACGCCTGGTGTTTTTAAACTGGTCAAACAAAATGGCAAATGGTTGGCGGATGCGAGAGGCTCAAAGGATAAATCGCCTTTTTAAGGACTATCCCATAAAGTGTGTAAATAGAAAATAGCGGGGGCATGCCCCCGCTATTTTTTTGTTTAATTTTAAATATTTACACCTTATGAAAAAAGAGGAATTGTTCAACGACGATTTTTTAAAGCAGTTCAAGACCGGGGACGAGCTCAACGGTTTTCTGAAGCAACTGCAGAAGCGCGGCATCGAGAAGATGCTCGAAGGCGAGCTTGACGGCCACCTGGATTACGAAAAACACCAAAGGAAAAAAGGCGACAACTCCCGTAACGGCCATTCCAAAAAGAAGGTGCGCACCTCCTTCGGCGAGTCGGAAATACAGGTGCCGAGGGACCGGGACGCCTCCTTCAACCCCATGATCGTACCCAAACGGGGCAACATGGTCGACGGCATCGAGAACGTGATCGTATCGCTTTACGCCAAGGGAATGAGCAACAGTGATATTGAGGAACAGATTCGCGAGTTCTATAACTTCGATGTATCCACATCCACCATATCAAGGATCACCGAAAAGGTCTCGGGCGACATTGTCGCATGGCAGAACCGTCCTTTGGAACCGGTCTACCTGATCGTATGGATGGACGGCATCGTGTTCAAGGTGCGGGAGAGTTCCAAGGTCATCAACAAGACCGTCTACGTGGCCGTAGGGCTGCGCAGGGACGGGAAAAAGGAGGTGCTCGGTCTCTGGCTCGGCAAGAACGAATCGTCGGCCTTTTGGATGTCAGTGCTCACGGATGTCAAGGCCCGTGGCACGGAGGACATCCTGATCACCGCCACCGACAACCTGAACGGGTTCACCGATACCATCAAGAACGTGTTCCCCGAATCGAAGACCCAGATATGCGTGGTCCACCAGATACGAAATGCGTGCAGATATGTGGTCTGGAAGGACAAAAAGGCCTTCACCGCCGACATGAAGCATATCTACAACGCCCCGAACCAGAAAGCGGCAAGGGCCGCCCTTGAGGACTTTGCCGAGCAATGGGAAGGAAAGTACTCCTATGCGATAAAGAGCTGGAGGGACAACTGGGACGAGCTTACCGTGTTCTTCGAGTTCCCACTGGAGATACGAAAGATCATCTATACCACCAACCTTATCGAGAACCTGAACGGGAAGATCAGGAAGTATACCAAGAACAAACTGTCGTTCCCGACAGATGATGCGGTGATGAAATCCGTATATTTGGCGACCAGGGAGGCCACCAAGAAATGGTCGATGCCCATCAGGAACTGGGGCATAATCCTAAACCAGTTCCTTACTATCTATGAAAAAAGGGTCCGACTTTAGATAAAAGTCAAACCCCTGTTATTTTTAACTTACACAGTTATTGGGATAGTGTCTTTTAAAAAAAGTCTAAATATTACTTTTCATTTTACTTTTATCCATTTTCATCCATTCAACAATTTCATTATTACGATATGAATTCATACCTATACTATCTTTTTTATTTCGAGCAGCATCGGTCAGTTTAAGAAATGTAAATTCAGGATTATGTAAATGCTCTATATAATATGAAAGTAATAATTTCTTATCTGGATTTGCTTTATCTACTACTTCATCATTAATGTGTATATCTTTCTTGTGCCAAGAGGCCTCATCCGTTAAGTTTTTGATGTATTGAGTTTTCTTTTCTGATGAAAAATAGATTGTCTCTTCTGCCGATATTGCTTGCAAAAGATTTAGGTTATGAATATCGTAATCATCAGTTAGAGACAACGAACTCTCATCTTCAAAATTTACTCTATACGCCCATTTATCGTAATAAATTAAATATAACTTTGGCGAAATCGGGAAGAAAATTATCAATCCAGTACTCAATAGACCACCATTATTAGGGAATTTTTCCCGAGATAATTGGATAGGATTAAATTGTACAAATGGATTATCCGAAATTATAAATTCTGTTGTTGTCTCATTTTTTATCAGACCTAAGCTCAAATCGCCGGTTATGACCCAATTATCCATATTGTAGGCTAAATTAAATGCTGCTGGTTCTGGATGTGATACTCTACCTTTTGAAAAATGTATTTTGCTTAAAGTTTTATCAAATTGAGCAATTTTCTGAATACCAGAATTTATTTTTTCTTCTGTATTTGCCACGGATGCTTTTGTTCTAAAAGCATACATCATCACAAAATGAAGTAAGAAGGAATAATCCTTCGTTCCTACTTTTGGAAGGGTATTGTAATTTTTAATCCGATTGATAACTTTGGAAGCAGTATTTTCACTATGTGCTAAATAATCCTCGAAAACGGCATCATCCCCATAAAAGTATTTTTGTTGAGCCTGAGATTTGATAGGGGCATTTCTAATAACTTTAACTGTTCCTTTTTGATATATATTAATTGATTTTGAATTGGTTGTAACCGAAAAGCTTCTTAATAAGAATTGGGATATGAAATGCTGTCTTTTTTTATTAGCCACTTCTGTTTTTAGTTTTCATTTTCTATCCTAACTTTCCAATAACCTCGTGTTCCACCGACACGCTCTATAAAGCCAGCATCCTTCAAATTGTTTAGATGTTTCTGGATTGCAGATTCGTTTATATGTAGAATTTCTGCTATTCCTGAACGGCTGATTCGGTTATCTGAAGTAATTAATTTTAAAACTTCCTTTTGTCTATGTGTCAATTCTTTGATATCGTCAATTTCAGCATCTTTTTGACCACCTATTTGACCACCTTTTAGACCACCCATTAAACCACCTATTTGACCACCTTCTTCAACAGCAGTTTCTTTAGCTGTAAAAGTCATTCTAAGGAAGTTATCTGAAAATTTAAAACTCTCTTTCCCATAGTGTTCCAAAATACGAGGGATGCCAGAACCCAATTGTTCCACAAGTTCTAAATCCTTGAAAATTCGCATCAGTTCCTTATTGCGCGGGACTGAGAAGCCTTCGTAAAATTCCTGTTCGCTTAGTCCTTCTGGTAAACTACCGGCCGAAGTGATTTCAATTCTGTCGCTAAAAATTTCAAACTTTGGGGTTATTTCATTGGTGTAGTCATTATGCACAAAGGCATTAATAATGGCCTCGCGTAAGGCGATGGGATTCCAAAGGTTGGCTTGTTGTCTTTCCTTAGCCGTTATTTTTGTGTTGGTTCGGTTCTCGACAGCAATTTTATCTATCACTTGCTTAGTGGCCTTGACCAAACATTCGTGACCATACTCGTTGCTCTCTATCAAGTCTGTTCGGGTTTTGCCCGAATACTTGGCCACTTTAATAGAAGTGTTATTCTTATCTGCCAAAAGATAGCCGGCATAATTGAATGCGCCATCTTCAGTCAATAGTTCCAAGTTTTTTGCAAAAGCTTTACCAAGGGTGTGTCCTGATTCTTCGTAGTAGATTTTCAACTGACTAAAACTTAAATCCTGCCGACCCGCTTTAATTTTGCTGATGGAATTTCGGGTACGTTTGGCAAAGAGCTCGTCAATCATTTTTTGTGGCATCGGTTCAGCTGCTGAACCCAAGCGAATGAAACAACCCTTTTCGCTCATCCCATACTTTTTGAGATAATAGGGTTTTTCAGGACCGCTCGCCACGATGATTTTTAAGATATTCTTGCCCTCTCGTTCTTCACTCACAATATCAAAAAGACCTAATGCAGAAGGACGAATATTGTTCTTCAACCTGTCCTTAATTTTTAATTGGTCGCCATCCGCATCAGGCAAACCATAAGTGTTTCCATTTTTATCAATACCGATATAGATAATGCCACCTTCGCGATAGTTCAAAAAAGCAATAACCTCTTTTTCAAGTCCATCGGACAGTTCTCGTTTGTATTCTATGCGGTTGGTTTCGGGCATCATTTGAATTAAAATCGGACAGTAAAGATAATGATATTAAATTGTGGGAATAGGTTTGTCTGCCTTCCATAAGTCTCCAAGAATCTTGAAACTGGAAAAAAGAACGGCAATAGAAGCTTAACGACAGGACACAATAACTAAGTGTTGCTTTAGTGCTTTATTTCATCTGCCATCCACACACCATATTTTTTCCATAGTTCATACATTACTAACCATTCCGATATCCAAGGAACCACATCTACGAAGTTCAAGTCTAAATCTCGTGGCATATCCTTTGGGTAGTACAAGCACAAACTGTTCCCTGGATATAAGTGTGGGGTTTTTCCAAATTGGATTTGGCTATCATTAAGAATAAATACCCTTTCCTTTCTGTAAGTGTCATTGATATCATAACTAATTAAAATCTCATATTCTTTTTTGCATCCCTTTGGTTTTATCTTACCCTTACCCAATAGTTTACCATCTTTGACAACTGTTTGCAACCAAGGAAAATTTTTATCGACAAATTCTTTTTGGATATATGCAGCTATATAATTTTTTGAAGATAAATTGTTGGGGGCTTTTTTAATATCCAATTCAATACCACCATAGTTTCGATGTGGTTTGCTTTCATATCCATTGTTTTTCGTAATATTTCCCTTTGGGTCTACGTGATTTTTTCCAGACATAATTGTAAGACCAGCTTTTTCAAGTGTATCTACTTTACCCTTGGATAAATTTTCTAACTGGGCTTTTAAAATAGTTTTAGTTCTTGTACTACCAAAAAGTTCTTCAGCTACTCCAAAATCCCCTTTTTTAAGACGCTCCCATTTTTCCTTATAACTTTTAGCAAAAGCAATAAATTGATTATAAAACTCCTTATCCTTATCCCACTTATCCGTAAAATCTTCCTCTGGATTCACAGGGTTTAATACTTTAATTCTCTTGTAAATTCCGCGATTTTCAAATAGTTGTTGATAGTCTGAGTAATTATTTATAATGCGATTCAGAACATTATCTATGGTTTCATATATTGATGGCTCTCCTTCATAAAATTGTCCAAAAATTGTAGTTAAAACAATACTTGAAGTTCTGTGTTTTGGATTATCATCAAAAAATATGTCGCGATAACGCTTAGTTAGCTGAACCGCTCTCTTCAGAGGTTCTTTTGAATAAAAATCTTCCTCTGGCAAATCTTCTTGTTCAGCTTTTGCTTCAGCTAAAGTGACAAAATTTTCGTATGCCTTTCTTAATAAAATGGGTTGGCGAACATCTTTAGCTATATCTAAAAACCAACCTATGTAACCTTTTGGAAATGTAGATGTCCAAGATGCCAATTCACGATCTGGCACCATTAATTTATCCTCGTTCTCAATAACAATACATCCCGGAAGGATATCCATATGAAAATCGCCAGAATAATTTATTCTTGCACATCTGTTTTTGGGAATTAACTTAGGACGATAAACATCATTGCCTCTAAAAACTCGAATTAAATGATTGTAAATTTCTGAGGAAGTATAGTTATAGAACAAATCTCTAATATGGACAACTATGTCCAAATCAAATTCATCTTTACCATAAGGCTTTGTAGTGGTACCTATTGCCTTTGAACCTTGCGGATATACCACAAAATCGACCTTTGAGAAAAATACTGGGTCTGCTTTTAAAACATCGTAAATGGCATTGTAGGCAGATTCCATTCTGTTGGATCGGGAATCATCCAACTCAAGTGATTCTGCCATTCTTGCGAGTAGGTCTTCTCTTTGGAAGCCTTGATTGTATAAGTATTCTTGAAAGTTCATCTATATTGTAAATTTGGTGTGTTGTCCTATTTTTAATTTGTGTTCATTAAAACATTCCTTTTCAATTTCGTCCTTTGTGACAAATGCATAGTGCTTAGTAAAAGTCTTTTTTGCCAGTAGTTTGTTCAATTCTTCAAATTGCTCAGGACTGAGTTCTATCTGAAATATGTCGTATATGAGAGTATGGTATTGTTCGCTTTTGAACCTATTTTGCTTGCTAAGAATGTTCTCGTGCGAACACAAATACTCAGCACGTATTGTTTGAAAATTTTCTTGACTTACAATTTTAGTTTCCAACAGTTCTTCATAAAACTCTCGCCATACTCCAGTCTCTCTATCTTTTCGAGACTTGAACCATCGGATTATTTCTGGAACGTATTTTGCCTTTACAAAAAAACGTAAATCATCAGGGTTTTTCTTGTCAGATTTCGGGTGTGCTTCCCACTCCTTATATATATCCTTATTCCCTATGATTTTATAAACTCCTCCCACAGGCTGGTATTGGTCAACCTTTGACCCTTTTACCAGAAAATACCGTTCAGCACCTGAGAGTTTTATTCTCATTAGATAACTTAATGACACATAGGTTTCCTTGTTGGGAATAAAAACAGAACACCTCACGGCGGTCAAAAAATACTTACCTTGGCATTTGATGGTTTCGTAAATTCCCAACGCGCAGGTTGATAAAATAGCGAAAGCACAAGTAACGAGTATTTCTCGATGGAAATCTGTTACTGGACTTAAATAGAAATATCTATAGACTAAATAGCCTACAGCAATAAATAGCACAATTACGTACCCGTAAAACCTCTTTAGCTCCTTACTCATCTGTGGCAATCAATTTTAAGAAAACAGCACTTGCCAAAATGACAAATCCAGTAGTGACTTGACTGCTTTCCAATCTTCCAAATTGCACCCAATTTGCGAAATGCTCACAGTTGAAATTTATTAAGCTGTACCTATGCCCTAATTTTGAATAAGCCCGATTGACAGCGTCATTACGCTGAAGGTATGAGCCATTAAACCGTCTAACACCAGTTGGCTCGTACTCTCTTAAGAGCTTCATTAGCTCGTAATAAGGTAATTCTTTTACACCATCAGAGAGATTTCCTATGAAAATGTTTTTCCCAACATATACAATGTAGTGGTTTAGGATTCGTCCAAGACCTTTACGTTTCTTGGCAACAATTACGTCCCCTGGAAAGAGGACAGGCAGATTGGGGATTGTGTTTAACATATTATTTTTCTTTTCTAACTCCTTTAAATTTACCTCCTGTCGTTTTTACATCCATAAAACGACCCGTTTCAGAATCTCTTTTTACATACAAGTTCGTTTTTGGGTTAAGTACTTGCGACCTTTGCTTTACTGCTCCTTTTCGAGCATTATCCCCAATTGGTTTATTTCTCGCCATCTTAAAATGTTTATATTACTGTCATTATTAAGTTACAAATATAAACATTTTTTATTTACCTACAATTTTAATTGTTTAAAATAGTGCTCATTTGTTGATAGTTTCGTAAACATTTTGTATCTTTGCACAGAATTCCTATCAACTTGGCAGATTATAAAGAAGCATTGTATAAGATAATTGGGGATAGAATTAAATCCCATAGAGAATCGTTGAATATTAGTCAACTTCAGTTATCTAAGAATTTAGATATAAGCCGTTCCTCAATCTCCAATATTGAGGTAGGTCGCCACCAAGTCCCATTATATAGTCTTTACGAAATTGCGAAGGACTTAAAGATTGATGTCAACGATCTGCTCCCTTCTTACGAAGAAGTTATTAATTTTGCAACTTCAAATGTAACAGACTACTCAAGATTTTTAAATTCTTCAACTCTAAAGAAAGAGCAAAAAGAAAAGCTTAATGTAGTACTCAAAAAACTTTAAATATGATGAACCATAGAATAGAAAGTATTACCAGCAAAATTATTAGTGATTTAGGTATATCCACTCCAAGAGGCATTAATATTGAAAAAATCGCAAAGCATCTTAACGTTGATGTGAAAGCAGAGGATTTAGATTTTGATATTTCAGGTCTTTTTGTAATTAAAAATAACAAACCGTACATTAGATATAACAGGACGGAATCCGAAAACAGGAAAAGATTTACTATCGCCCACGAATTAGGACACTTTGTTCTTCATCGTGATAGTAAACCTCTTTTTGTTGATAAGAATGAAAAGATTATGTACAGGAATTTTGATTCGAGTACTGGTGAAATTAAGAAAGAACGTGAAGCAAATGCATTTGCCGCCTCTTTACTTATGCCCAGAGATTTTATTAATTCTGCAATTAATTCTGCTCCGAAGAATACAAATGATATCGTAAGTTATTTGGCTGATAAATTTAAAGTTAGCGAACAAGCTATGAATTTTAGGTTAGCAAATTTAGGGTATGTAGGACTATATTAAAGACTAACTTACTTAAGGGCTAATTAAATATCGACCTCGCCTCATCATAAATCCTATCAAAATTAGCCGCTAAATCTGCCTGAGAAAATTGCTTGGATTCTTCAGGAAGTTGCCTTTGAATTTTGGACAATCTAAAATGCACTTTCTTATCCTTACCATCAGCATACGTAATAAACTCGCCCTGCTTTAATCTAAAGAACACATCTGCTCTAATTTTTGGGATTTCCTTTTCGCCAGTAGTAATGCGAGTATCGAAATCAAGGTTATGTCCACGGCTTATACTCTTAGTAGGGTCTTTAATAATTTCAAAAAAGCGTTCATAATACTTTGCAGTATCTGGGTCGTTGACCTTGCCGAAAAACTGATAAGATAGATTACTTAAAATCGCTTTGCTTGCCTTATCGCCATACATCATATCATTCTGAATCTTATCCTGCATTACATAAATGGTGGCAATATCGTAACTTCTAAGTGTTGCCGGAATGCGGTGCATATTTAACAAACGGATCGTAGGTGCTTCTTCCATCAGTAAGAATGACGGTTTAGAGTTCCGAACGCTCATTTGTTTTGTTATGGTGTGGATAATCGTGGCGATAACTGGTGAGTAAGAGGTTTCATATTTTGGATTGTTTACCACGGAAATTATTGCAGGATTTTCCTCGCTATTGATATTCAATGGCACTTCGTCTGCGGATAGTGCCATAAAAATACGCTGTGTACTAATTCGTTTCAGGGCATTTGCCAAAGTGCTTTTTACACCAGCTGTCTGTCTATCTGAATCCTTTCCGCTAATAAAAGCATCTGCCATTGCCCGCGATGTGGTATTGGTTTCTAAAAACTGAATAAGGCTGTCGGTGTCGAGATGTTGGTATATTGCTATTAAATGTGGCAACGTACAGTATTTGGGGTAGTCGGTTTTCAGTTTCCAAATCAACCCACCAATCAAACCTTCAGCCGCATCGTTAAAAAATTTGGTTGTTCCTGTTGTTCCACTTTCTCTTTGTTCCAAAAGGTTTTCAATCAATACCCTTGACACCTCGTTTACGCTTTCCTCGTTCTCTAAATAGCGAGGTGCAATAGGATTTACCTTATGGATGATATTATCGAAGGAAATGACCTTAAACGGAACATTGCTATCCTTAAAAAGTGGATACGCCATTTCGGTCAATTCAAAATCCTTGTAATCGTGAATGATTCCACAAAAGTGCTCTTTCCGGAAATGTTTTAAAAAGCCATACACCACACTTTCGGTCTTTCCACTTCCCGCAGAACCGATTATGGATGCACCCCTTTTGATGTTGTCCAATTTGAAATTTCCATTGATAGTAGCAAAATTGACTTGATACTTTCTATCGCCATTTTGTGCATTTTCAACCTTATGCAAAAAAACATATAGTCCTATATTAATTAACATTAGAGGACAAACTAAATAAAGAAATATTGACACTAATTCATTTCCTTCAGTAATGTAGAAAATGAAGACCGAAAGCATTGTGATATTTAATAGGAACGCATACTTACTTACCCGAAACATTGCATAGAAAACCATACTGGCCAGAACAATAATTGAAAGTATCGTTATAAGATTGTTTATTTCCATACTTAGATTCCTATTGAACTTGATTTGATGGCCACTTCTGCACCACGTCTTAACCTTTTGAAAATCCGAAGTGCGATTTGTGTTTGACTAACTGGAATACTTGGCACTATCGGCAATCCCGTTTTGGTTATCATTTTGAAAGCCAATGCCTTTTCATTTGCAGGTAATTTCATCAAGGCAGCGAAATATAGATTTGGGCTTTTTACAAAATCCTTTCGGGCTTTGTAAGTCTCGGCAAAGTTGCGTTTATAGCCAAAAGTCTTGTCAAAGGATTTTTCTGCTCTCTCAAAAAACTTGTCTCGGTCAAAACCACGTTTTACGGTTTCCCCATTCAACTTCACATCGGAAGCTTTGTATTTGCTTCCCGGTGACAAACTGAATCTGTTTGATGCATCCTTTCGGCTCACGATGATATGGATATGACTTTGGTTTCCATCTTTCGCCATTCCCTGGACAATCCGTTTTCCATTTTGTTGATGTGGTGCTTGGCTTTCCAGTTTGGTGATTTCCTTTTTCATTATTTTAATGTTCCCTTCAGCTCGTCCTTCTTGCACATTTCGGATTTCAGTTTTCAGCTGAAGTATTTTTGTTGCGAAAGGTTGGTTCTCTTTTACCTGAAAATCCGTCCCCTTAAATGTGCGTTGGTGTTCGACTTTCGCATAATATTTTATGTCGTCGATACTGACAGGTCGCCCTTTAATTTCTCTATTAAATGAAGCCACATAATCCTTCATCAATTTGCGAGTATATCTCTTTAAATCTTCGCTACTGTTCTGAAGTTTTCGCAATTCATATTTTGAAGGACTCACGGTAATTGAATAGAATCTTGGCTCGTGTTTTTCCAATTTTGCGGTATTTCCATCTATTTCTTTGACTACTTCTTCAGCGGAAATCTCATCGCCATATTGATTGAAAAAATGTTCCATTTCGTGTTGTTCCAATACTTGGTTTTCCTTCTCTAAATAGCCAACAAAATCAGCTGAACTTTTGGAAAAGTTACCGCCCATTTTTTGAGGTGTGATCGTGATATACATAAACTAAATTTTTAAAGTTCATTGTTGGTGTTTCGCTTTTCGCGAAAGCGTACTTCTTTCTTTTCCTCAGCATATTTTTTTTCCAAAATGAGCGGTTTCTTTTTGGTTTCGTCCATTACAAAAAGGGATTGCAACATTGCTACGGTAGGTTTGGTTTGGGTCTTTTCCACGTCTCGCATTATGGCGATAACTGCATTGATTCTTTTGAGTAACTTAGTTTCGATGGTACGTCCAGTTGGCCCCAATTTTTCCTTTGGTGATATTTCATTGTAAAGGAAAAAATCAAGGATATTTTCCATAGCTTCCGTATGCGTTTTGAAGTGCTTCTTGGAAAATTCCTGAAACCTTTTGGCAGTTTTCCGTTTGAACCTGATAGTGATGAATGAATCCATTTCCTTTCGCTTTTTTAAAGATTTGACGTAAATCCATCCCTGTTTACTGGTGTTTCAAGACCATTTGACGCAAATCGATGGATTTTTTATATCTACTTTATTTTTAAGTACTTAAAAATCAATAGATTAAAATGAAAATGGAATATGTAACGCGGCGCAGCCCGTTACCCTCTTGCTATTCCTTTTCGTCACGCGCAAGCGTGACAAAAATCCATACAATCCGACTAAAAAGCCGATTGCCATTTTCAGGGAAAATGATTTTCCGATATGTTATTTTTCGATGTGTACGGTTATCGGCGAAAGTCGAAATGTGGATAACCCTACTTAAATTTGAATGCTAAATTTCAGCGAAATAAAGATACGTTTTTTTCTTGACTATATATTAATTGCATAGAAAAACACCTCTAAAATTTAGAGGTGCTTAAAAATTAACTTTAGGAAATTAGATATTGAAAACGAAGTTGTAACTGTATAAATTCTTAATCATTTCTTCATCTATCAAACTATCATAATCTGCCCCAGTTTCGTCAACATATTTTTGGATGGATTCCCCATAAATATGTGTAACGTGTTCTCTCGAAACCTGTAAGAGTTCCTCTTGTTTTTCCTCGCTCAAATCTTGAAATTTAATGTAAATCATAACTTCAAAATTTAGTATTCACTTGGTAACATCAGTGTATCATTTACAAAAAATAACCGCAGTTCATCGAGTGGAAAATCGGTTGCTCTGTAACCGTGTTTTTCCAAAATATTGTCGTTGCCATCGCTGTAAATTATCTCGGCTTCATAACCAGAATAATCCTGTTTTTCTTTAGGCAATCTCTTGAAATCGATGGTTACAAATTCGCTTCGGTTCATCAGACTTTTTGCAATTACGGACGTGTCCGTAATGAGCCAAAAACATTCTGCTACAGTAGAGAGATATTTTAATCCGTCTGTAAATCTTGTTCGTATGAGCGGTAAAGAATAGAACATTTCTGTTCCAGTAAAATATTGCAATCGCTCTTTTATTTCGTTAACTTGTGCTTTCATTGTTTATGTATTTAATGTGTGAATAATGAAAAGAGGGCGAAACTTTCCACAGGTGCGCCCTCTTTAATTTTAAAGATTACTTATCGCTTTTGCTTCCAAGTAATAGGATTTCATCAGCTACCACTTCGGTAACGTAGCGTTGTTCATCTGCATCAGTTGTGTAGCTTCGGGTTTTTAGCTTCCCTGTAATTCCAACCTCTTTGCCTTTTTCGACGTATTTCTCAACGATTTCAGCAGTCTTGCCCCAAGCCACAACGGTATGCCAGTTGGTGTCCGTTTGCTTTTCGCCTTTGCTGTCTTTGTAATACTCGTTTGTAGCGAGTGAGAAGCGAGCTACTTTCTTACCGCTTTCAAGGTTCGTAATGGTTGGCTCTTGTCCAACGTTTCCAATCAATTGTACGTGATTTCTAATAGTACTCATAATAAAAAGATTTGTGTCTGCTTTGTTACAGACTGGTTTATATTTCCCCTATTTGTTTTAAACTGAATTAAATTTTAAGGGGTGTTTGTTCTTTTCTTCTGTGCATCGCACAATGGATAGAGTGGGTTTTGTCAAGACTTTTAGGGTAAAATCAGGTGTGTTTGCGACGTAGAAAAATCCTTGGATTTTCAAGGAAGTAGAAACCTTATTTTTCACTAAAACTTGTATAGTCTTGACAAGTTCCATAAGGGCATTAGCAATTCTTTTAAACGCAGTTGCGTTTGAGCGTACCGACAGTTAAGCGAAATAAGTAGCTGTGTTTACATTAGAATTGGTTATGTCGTGACTGTTTTTCGACGACCCGAAAAACAATAGAGGCTTTATCCATTATAAACCCCTTAAAATGTGTAAGACAGCGGTTCGGTTTTTAAGTATTTTTGAGTGAGGGCTCAAGAAGACCGCGCCGAAAATCCTGTTAAAAAAACCGAAGTGATGACTTTCCGATGAAAAGCGGACTTAATTCACAATTTTGGCAAAGGAATGAAGTGTTCCTTTCCAGAGCATCGGGAAGGGTTAACGGAATGGAAAGCTAAAATTGGGGATTGTGTCCAAGATATAAGTAGTGAAGCTCTTTTCACGGAATGAAGTGGTTGCCTGCTTTTTCAGCAGGCGATCGCGGAATGTAGGGGAATGTGCTGAACGGATTAAGAAAACTATTAATTCTCATTATTCAGGATTTAAAGCGGACTTGACTTTGAAGGTGTAGGTTGGAATGCAGTTTGACCGTTTCCCGATGTTTCTCGGGAATGTACGGGCAAGTGGAATGGAAAACGGAAGCTTTGAAGTTGTGTCCAAGACCATTGTAGGGAAGCGCTTTTCCCGGAATGAAGCTTTTTTGCGTAATGCAGGGGAATGTGCTGAACGGTATTGCTTTTAAACCTATAAGTAGCATGCACAAAAAAATCCAGTTTGAGGTACTGGACAAACCTTTATTTATTTTATACCATTGCATAAACTTCATCGAACAGTTTCTTATCCAACCGTTCTTGTTGGCCAAAGCTTTTCTTTAAGACATTATGCAGTACTGAATTAAACGCATTGTAACCTAACCACAGATTTGGTTCTTCATTAAGCAACAATGCTTCATAGTTCAAGATTTCGATGACCTCACGAGATTTTTTCGACGGGTCGCTGTTCTTATCGCTACATTCATACCGAAACAGTTTTGTTTTGTCAAGAATCGCTTTTACAAATTCCTGAGTATCGATGATTTTAAACTCCTTCATCTTGTCGAACTTCTTGGTAATGGTGTAGAATTCATTATCCAGAAACTTATCGAATAGATTGTTCAGCCTTGGCATAATCAAGTGCGTATTGTTCTTACTATGTTTGATGGAAAACTCAATTTCTGCTTGTGAAACGTGCAGTCCGTTTGAACATACTTCTCTGTAAAATCCGAAGTGTCCAGAGGTCTTTTCACTTCCGTCATACGAATTCTTGAACCGAAGCATCGGCAATATCAAGTCCTTATGGTTCTTGACTGTAAACTGGCTTTTGTCGTCGATGATAAAGTCAGTAATGAACGACCTATCATTTTTGTTGATAGTTCGCTTATGGAAGTTCAGTTGTGCATCAGTCAGCATTTCTTCAGCTTTCTTGAAGAACAGTTGATTTGGAATGTGGCCATAGCTGTTCGAGACCACGTTAACGATTGTGCCATTTGAGATTATGGCATTTTCAAGCCCTCTTCGGGATTCCATCTGTGTCAGACTTTTTAAGGCTTTCATTTCGGATGGTACGAAAATTTCATCCTGTTGCAAATTTTTTAAATACATAGCTTTTGAATTTAGATTAAACATTTTCTGATAATACTTTGTAATGGCTGGGATGTTTATCCCTGTAATAAGCTAAATGACTTTCGCCACTATCAATTTTGTAATTTTCACGACTCGATTGATAATGCATTTCAGCTTCTTGTAGGGAAATTTTAGGTTTTTTAGATACTCGTTTCATAATGATATATTTTGATTAAACAATATTTGAGCAGTACCCAAACGGAAGATAAAATCTCAGCTCAAAAGGAAACGGAATAAATAAGCTTAGGATTTTGCGTTGGCTTTATGCCGTAGTCTTTTGATGGGTGTATTTTACGAGTTTACCTTTGCGCTAACTATTGATTGATAACCCCTTCCTTGTAAACACACTTTTAAATCACTATCATAAAAAGAAAAAGGGCCAGCACGAATGCCGACCCTTCTTCAAACAACAAAAGCTAATCTTTGAGTTCCTGAATTTGCTTTTCAAGAACTTTGATGCGCTCTTTTAAACGTGCTTCACGCTTGTCTTGTTTTTCAGCATATTCCTTTTCGATGCCGGCAATCTTGGATTTGTAATATCCTTGCATTGCGTTGTAAAATGAAATGTTCGTCAGATTATTGACGTGATTGCTTTCGCCAAAATGCACTTGCTTTGTGAGCATATACCGTATCAGCTTATGGAAGATTTCCTTTTTGAACTTCTTCTTGAAATTCTCCACCATTTCAACTTTGGTAATCGTGGAAGTGTCGCCCAAGAACTTTGAGAAATACTTTTGTTGGCTCATATAGTCCACATTATTTTCGAAGAGCGATATCGAGAATGCCAACATTTCATCCGTTGAAAGTGTCTTCTTCGTATCGATATATTTCGTTTCACGCATCATTTGCACAACTTCTTCAAACTGCTTGTTGTTCTCTATTTGCTTCTTACGGATTTCTCTTTCGTTGATTTTAACGATTTGTTCTTTAGGCGTACAATCTGCCATTTTCCTATTGGCCAATGGTGCCGAATATTCCGTAGAATCGTTCTTTGATTTTTCAACAATTTTTAGAAAAATTTCTTTGTGCTGGAATGAATCGGGATGGAACACAATACCGTTTTTAAATCCATCTTCTTTTGCTGAATTGAATTTTTTCAATGCTTTTTTATAATTCTGCATTGCTTCATCCAATTCTGTTTTTAGTTCATCTTCAGAATAATCATAGTGTTGATACTCTATTTTAATGACCTCGATTGTAGGCTCAATCGGGTCTTCGATTATTTCCACATCATCCAGTAGATAGACTTTCAATCCGTTCTTTTCTAATTGCGATATAATGAGCTGATTGTTCTCGTCATCTGCCCAATACTGTCGTATTTCAGGGATTAAAAGGACATTCTCTTTCTTGGACTTTTTAATCAGGTTCAAGAGCGATTTGCTTTTCTTCGTTTCAAAACAGGCTGCTTTCGTACAGACCATTTTTCCTTCGCCGAACAGATTGCCTTGATTAGCTGCATTGAAAGGACATTCAACACAAGACCCAACTTTCGGAACTAATTTTTTATCGGCTACATCAAACGATGAATTTTCCAAGTCATAAGTCTGGTCTTTAATCATCCTGTTTATCTGATGCGCATTAAAATCTTCGCCCATTGTTTCCAACATCATCTGCTGTTCTTCCGGTTCAAAGAGCGCTACACCTACACCTAAAGAAATGGTCATTTCGCCATTGCGGACAAAGTGCTTAAAACCGTCAATCAAGCCAGCCAATTTTAGTCGCAGTCTGATGAAGTTATCCGTTCTACCCAATCGCTTCGCAATTTCGGTAGGTGCATATTTCTCGCTTAGGTAAGCAATCGCCTCAGCTTCTTCGGTCGGTTCAACATCCTGTCTTTGTAGGTTTTCGATGATTTGAACTTCCAGAACATCATTGTTCTCATAAGTCCTAACGATACAGGGTACGGTTTTCTTTCCTGCCAATTTACTTGCACGATATCGGCGTTCGCCCATCACGATGACGTAATGGCCATTTAGTTGCCTTACGGTAATCGGTTGCAACACACCGTGTTTTTCGATACTCTCAGAAAGCTGCTTTAACGCATCTACGTTAAAAGTTTTTCTCGGTTGTTCAAGGTCAGGCTTGATTTTACCTAATGGTAAGTTCTGAATTTGAAGTGCGGATGTTTTCTTTCCACTCACTTCTTTCTTGGCAGTAGATTTCGCTCTACTGCGCTTCTTTGTGGTACTCGCTTTTGTTGTCATAATACTCAAATTTTTGATTAAACAATATTTGAGCAGAAACCAAACGGAAGATAAAATCTTGGCTCAAAAGGAAACGGAATAAATGAGTAGGGGAATAAGCGTTGGCTTTATGCCGTAGTCTTTTGATGGAAGTATTTTACGAGTTTACCTTGCGTGTATATTGTATGATAATAAACCCCTCTAACGAAGAACGAAGGTTGAGATAACCTAAAATTTATTAATCCTCAATACAGAAAATAGTATTTGGTATCAAATGAAAGGATATAGCATTAAAGTCAATTCGGTTCTGAAAAAAGGTAAAATGTTGTACCTATGTTGTACCCAAGGTCAAAAATCGTGAAGAAAACCCACTTTTTTAAAATGAAAAAGCCGAAGATTTCTCTTCGGCTTTTGTGCGGATGACAGGAATCGAACCTGCACACCTCGCGGCATCAGATCCTAAGTCTGACGTGTCTACCAGTTCCACCACATCCGCATTTTAAATATTTTAACACTTTTTCTTAGGTTAAATCCTAAGTCTAGCGTGTCTACCAATTCCACCACGCCCGCAAAAGGATTGCAAATATAATCAAGATTTTTAAATTGCAAACACTTCAACATAAAAACCTTCAATTTTTATTACTTTTGAAGTAAATTAAATGTCAATATGAAAAACATACAAGCATACATTCAAGAACACAAAGAACGATTTTTAAATGAATTAACAGAATTGCTAAAAATTCCATCAATTAGTGCTGATTCTGCTTATAAAAACGATGTTTTAAAAACAGCCGAAGCTGTAAAAACAAGTCTTGAGAAGGCTGGTTGCGATATGGTTGAAATCTGCCCAACAAAGGGCTACCCCATTGTTTATGGCGAAAAAATATTTGATGACTCCTTACCAACCGTGCTGGTTTACGGACATTATGATGTGCAACCTGCCGACCCATTAGAATTATGGACATCACCTCCTTTTGAACCTGTAATTAAAAAAACTGAAACTCATCCACACGGTGCCATTTACGCAAGAGGTGCCTGTGATGATAAAGGACAAATGTATATGCACGTTAAGGCTTTGGAATTTATGACCAAAACCAATCAACTACCTTGTAATGTGAAATTTATGGTGGAAGGTGAAGAAGAAGTTGGTAGCGTGAATCTGTCAACATTTGTAAAAGAAAACCGCGAAAAACTTAAAAACGATGTTATTTTAATTTCTGATACTGGCATGATTGCTAATGATATTCCGTCAATCACCACAGGATTACGAGGATTAAGTTACGTAGAAGTTGAAGTAACCGGACCAAACCGTGATTTGCACTCCGGACTTTATGGTGGCGCTGTGGCAAACCCAATCAACGTATTAACGAAAATGATTGCCTCGCTTCACGACGAAAACAATCACATTACCATTCCCGGTTTTTATGATAAAGTCGAAAATCTTTCTGAAGCAGAACGCGCCGAAATGGCAAAAGCGCCTTTCAATCTAGATAACTATAAAAAAGCATTAGATATCGATGCTGTTTATGGGGAAAACGGATACACCACTAACGAGCGAAATTCTATTCGCCCTACTTTAGATGTAAATGGAATTTGGGGTGGTTACACAGGCGAAGGCGCCAAAACCGTTATTGCTAGTAAAGCCTTTGCTAAAATTTCTATGCGATTGGTACCGCATCAAGAATGGGAAGAAATCACAGAATTATTCACTAAACATTTTGAAAGTATCACTCCAAAAGGCGTGAAAGTAAAAGTAAAACCGCATCATGGTGGTCAAGGTTATGTAACACCTATCGATAATATTGGCTATCAAGCAGCTTCCAAAGCATACGAAGAAACCTTTGGTAAAACCCCAATTCCGCAACGAAGTGGTGGTAGCATTCCTATCGTGGCTTTATTTGAACAAGAATTAAAAAGCAAAACCATTTTAATGGGATTTGGGTTAGATAGCGACGCTATTCATTCACCTAACGAGCATTTTGGCGTTTTTAATTACTTAAAAGGTATTGAAACCATTCCTTATTTCTATAAATATTTTGTAGAATTATCTAAATAATTTTGGGTGTTACCACCTTTTTCTTTTGAGAAGTAAAAGGTGGCCGCGCTTGAAGTCTGTCTTGAGTGCAGACAAAAGATTACAATCTTTTACTATAAATACGAAGTATTGATGATTTCAATATTATAAAATAGTAATCAAAGAATAGTCACTAACACGTTCTGAAATGCTAAATGAAAAACCAACATACCAACCACCTTATTGAACTTTTAATCGGAACTCTTTTTATAAGTACTTCGGGTGTCTTAGGGAAATTTATCGATTTACCTACGCCCGTTATCATCTGGTTCCGTAGTGCTTTGGGGGCACTATTTCTATACATCTTTTGCAGATATAGAAAATTCAACATTAAAATTAATTCGCCTAAAGATATTTCAACCATTCTATTAAGCTCTGTTCTGTTAGGAGTGCATTGGATTACGTATTTCTATGCCTTAAAACTTTCAAATGTTGCGCTAGGCATGTTATCTCTCTTTACATTTCCTGTAATTACAGCCTTATTAGAACCCTTATTTATAAAAACGAAACTCAATGTAATTCATATAGTTTTAGGCATCATTGTTCTAATAGGCATCTATATACTAGCACCAGATTTTAACTTTGAAAGTTCTCAGGTAAAGGGAATTTTACTGGGAATATTTTCTGCCTTTTGTTATGCCTTAAGGAATTTATTTTTGAAACAACATGTTGGACAATATAGTGGTACCACGCTTATGATGTATCAAATTTCTGTACTAGCCGTATTATTACTACCAGTGATGTTTACGATGGATGTTAGCAATATTACAACACAATTTCCTTATGTTATTTTATTAGCACTCATTACGACTGCGATTGGCCATTCTATGTTTATTCATAGTTTAAAATATTTTTCGGTAAGTACCGCAAGTATCATTAATAGTTTGCAACCTGTTTTAGGAATTGTGATGGCCTTCTTTTTTCTAAATGAAATCCCTACTTGGAATACCTTTTTTGGCGGATCTTTAATACTTGTAACTGTTATTATTGAGAGTATACGATCTCGAAAAAGATAAATTTTATAAAATGATGTAACAAATCACTAGCTTTAACGTTCTAATAGTCGATCATCAATCAAAATCAATCATTATGTTAAAGCAATTCTTCATTATTTGCTCTGGTTCAGATACCGATATTTTAGATAATTGTTCCAAAGGTGAACAAAACAAATACGCCGGCATTGGCGCCACTGTTTTCTTTACAGCAGTTATGGCTTTTATCGCCGGAAGCTATGCTCTTTACACCGTTTTCGACAATCTATATACAGCTATTTTCTTCGGACTTATCTGGGGTTTACTCATTTTTAATTTAGACCGATATATTGTTTCGACCATAAAAAAAACTGGCAATATTATAGATGAACTCATTCAAGCATCTCCCAGAATTCTATTAGCAGTTATTATTGCTGTAGTTATTTCGAAACCCTTAGAATTAAAGATTTTTGAAAAAGAAATCAATCAAATACTGCTAGAACAAAAAAATGAGCTCACACTTGCAAACAAAAATCAAATCGCAGAACAGTTCGCACCAACTATTGAAGGGTTAAATAATCAGATAACCTCATTGCAACAAGAAATTGATACCAAAGAGGCAGAAGTTAATGCCCTTTACGACACGTATATTGCCGAAGCCGAAGGCACTGCAGGAACAAAACTTTTAGGAAAAGGACCTGTTTACAAAGAAAAACGTGAAAAGCACGACGCCTTATTAGCCGAATTACAACAATTAAAACAAGAAAATAAGGCAAAAATTTTAGAGGCAGAAACTCAAATTGCCACTCTAAAAGGCGATTACAAAACTCAAGTAGTCAATACGCAACCTATTATCAATAATTTTGATGGGTTAATGGCGAGAGTAAACGCTCTTGGTAAACTTCCTTGGTTACCATCATTTTTTATTTTCCTTTTGTTTTTAGCCATAGAAACCTCGCCTATTTTAGCAAAATTACTATCGCCAAAAAGTTCGTATGATTTTAAATTAGAAGATCAAGAAACAGCAGTAAAAACAAACGTACTTCAAAACAAACATCACAGAGAAGTCATGTTAAAAGCAGACTATGCTATCAATGACCGCATTTATACAGATATTGAAAAGGAGGACGAATTATACAATTACAAACGTAAAAAAGCTAGAGAACTTATGCAGTTACAAGCTGATGCTTTTTACAAACATCAAAAAAACGTCCTTTAAATTTATTTTATGCTGTTGTTTTATATTTAAAGTGCTCGTATAATTCCTTACAGCCTAAGCCAATAATAGATAACTTTTTATTTTTTAAAAGTGCTTCATCATGTAAACCAGTCATAGCTTTCACACCATAACGGTCCATCCATTCAACTTCTTCAATACTAATAGTTAGTGCATTAACCCGTTCAAAAATATTATTGAATTCATTTTGAAAAATACTTAAACTTCTTTTATCAAGAATTCCTTTCAATTTAAAAAAATTGTGACTGTGTGTAATTCTAAGGTTCATAACAAAGATAATTAATGGTTAACAAATACATTTAGGGCTATTAATCTTTTGATTCTCATATAAATATAAAACAAAGACTAAACAATCGCCTGTGTTTTCGATAAACGGAATTTATCTTTAGTTAAAAAAATAATAGGTGTCAAATTAATCGACGAGGAACCATTTTAAAATCAAGATTTTTCTATTTTTACAAATGTTAAGTTTATATTCAACCAATAAATAATCATTAAAATCCATGAAAACATATTTTTTAATTTTTTTCACCTTGATAGTCGGTCAAATAAGTTCGGCTCAATCTACTGAAGAACGAGATATAAAGGCTATTAAAGCTGTATTAAAAGAACAAAGATTAGCTTGGTCTAAGGATAATATTGAAGAGTTTATGGAAGGCTATTGGAAAAGCGATTCTTTAAAATTCTATGGAAGCAATGGAATAACTTATGGTTGGGAAAACACTTTAGAACGATACAAAAAAGCATATCCTAGCGAAGATCATACCGGAACTTTAAGTTTTAAAATCAACGCGGTGACTAAAATTACTGATGGGGCTTATTATGTTTTAGGCGAATATCATTTAAAACGCAATGCAGGAAATGCCGATGGGATTTTTATGCTTGTTTTCAAAAAAATTGATGGCGAATGGAAAATAATTGCCGATACCTCAAGTTAATATAATTATGAAGAACAACATAGTAAGCTGGGGCATTATTGGTGTAGGCGATGTTTGTGAAAAAAAGAGTGGGCCCGCCTATCAAAAAACTGAAGGTTTTAACCTAAAAGCTGTGATGCGCAGAGATCTTGATAAAGCGAAAGACTTTGCTAAACGGCATCATATAGAAACGTACACAAATAATGCCGATGCCATTATTAATGACCCAGAAATAGATGCTGTTTACATTGCAACACCCCCCAATAATCATTTAGAATATGCCTTAAAAGTTGCAGAAGCAGGCAAAATTTGCTGTGTAGAAAAACCAATGGCAGTAACTTTTGAAGAATGTAAAACCATGCTTTCTGCCTTTAAAGAAAAGAATGTACCGCTTTTTGTTGCTTATTACCGTAGAAGTCTTCCTAGATTTGAACAAATAAAGACCTGGATTGACAATAAAGAAATTGGTGATGTACGGCATATTCATTGGTCGTTAACCAAACCTGCTAATGAAATTGATGTGTCTGAAAACTACAATTGGCGAACTGATAAAGAGATTGCTTTAGGTGGTTATTTTGATGATTTAGCCTCTCATGGTTTAGACTTTTTCCATTACATTTTGGGGGACGTTGAATCTGTTAATGGACAAAGTACTAATCAACAAGATTTATATTCGGCAAAAGATGCTCTATCGGCTTCATGGATTCATAAAAATGGTATTACAGGGTCTGCTTTGTGGAATTTTGGTGCTTGGACACGAGAAGATCGAGTTGAAATTATTGGAAGCAAAGGCTCAATAGTATTTTCTGTTTTTGATGAAAATCCTATTCAACTTATTACACCAAAAGAAACACTCAGTTTAAACATCGACCATCCAGAAAACATTCAATTATATCATGTTCAAAACATGAAAAAGCATTTAGATGGCATAGAAGAGCATCCGTCAACTGGAAAGACAGCGCTTCACACCGCTTGGATTATGGATAAAATTCTTGGTAGAATTTAAAACTCATAGCCGCACCAAGTGCATTATTCCTTAATTGTCATTTATTAAGTCTACATCTATTTTGAAAAACCAAAAGGATCTTCAATAGAATATGCTGGCTCGGTAAACCATTTAGGTCCTTCTTCGGTCATGAAAATATGGTCTTCCAATCGAACCCCAAATTTATTGGGTACACAAATCATAGGTTCAATACTAAAACACATACCTGGTTTTAAAACAGTTTTATTACCTCTAACAATGTATGGATACTCATGAATATCCAATCCAATACCATGCCCGGTACGATGTGGTAATCCTGGCAGTTTATAATCAGGCCCCAATCCATGTTTTTCAAGAACAACTCGGGTAGCATCATCAATCGACGAACAAGTATTTCCTATTTGAGAAGCCTTAAAAGCTGCTTGTTGGGCTTCTTTTTCTATATTCCAGATCTTAAGTTGCAAATCATTTGCTTCACCAAAAACATAGGTCCGGGTAATATCTGAAATATAATCGTGTAATACGCAGCCTGTATCAACAATAACCATATCGTTCAGTTTCAAATTTCCTGGTGTTTTGACACCATGAGGAAACGCGGTATCAACGCCAAATAACACAATACAAAAATACGATCCTGTAGCAATACCATAGCGTTTATGAGCTTCATGAATAAAATCGACCACTTCTTTTACGGTAATATCTTTCCTTAAAATTTTAGCAGTTGCCTTTTGAACTTCTAAAGTAATGTACATAGCATGCTTAATAATAGCAATTTCTGCTTCAGATTTCACCATTCTACAAGTCGCTATAATCGATTTGGCATTTACTAATTTAATGGCCTGAGAAACTTTCAAAATACCATCAGTTATAAAAAAAGGTGTTGACTCATCAATTAAAAGATCTCCTGAATAAATCTCATTTTCGTCAAGAATTTTAATGAGTAATTCACATGGATTCTCGTTTTCTTCCCAACAACGCACCTCGCCTTTAATAGTCATAAAGTCTAAAACCGTTCTACGTTCAAATTCTGGAGCTATATAACGTACGTTACCATTGGCAAATAACAACGCACCAACCATACGCTCACTAGGGTGCCATCTTGTTCCTGTAAAATAGAACAAATTAGAACCTGCATGCAAATACATTACTTGCGCACCTTCACTTTTCATTAACCTACACGCTTTAGCAATACGGTCTTGGTATTCTGCCTTTTCTATGGGCTTTACCAAATGCGCTATAGGTTTTATAGCATTTAACTCTGCTTCAATTGTTGATCCTCCAATTCCATATGCACTCATAAATCTTTTTTTTTTAAAAGCTTCTATCTGGACTTAAAACTCCTGTATTTAAACTTGTTTTCTTATCTGATATAATTTCAGAAACCAACTTACCAGTAGCTGGTCCCATACTCCAACCCATCATAGCATGGCCTGTAGCGATGGTAAGATTATCACATTTAGATGATTTACCAATATATGGCAATCCATCTGGAGACAAAGGTCGCAATCCATAATTCGCCTCACTTTTCTCTTCTGAACTTAATACAACACCTGGATAATATCGTGTTACCGCATCAGAAATTGCTTCGACTCGTTCTTTTCTTATGTGATTATTAATCCCTGCAATTTCCATTGTTCCTGCAAATCTTGTAAAGCCATGCATAGGCGTTACAGCTGTTTTTGCTTCAGCTAAAATAGCTGGTATAGTAATGTTTGTATATTGACTGGAATTGATACGATATCCTTTCCCTGCCTGAAGTAATAATTTCAATCCAATTTTTTTGCTTAATATGGAGGTCCAAGAACCTGCTGCTAAAACAAACTCATCTGCTTTTAAGGTTTGCTTATTCGTTTTTATAGTTTTAATCGTTTTGTTTTTAATCTCTAAATCGGCAACAATTTCATTGGTATAAAAAACAACTCCATTATTTTTTAAATAAGCTTTCATGGTTTCCATAAATTCGCTGGGAGTAGAATGCCAATCGCATTTAAAATAGGTCGCACCTAAAACATTCATTTCAACATTAGGCTCTAATGCCTTAATCTCATCGTTATTTAATTCTACAACATCCAATCCATTTTCCTTTGCTATGTTAGCTAACTTTATCTCTTCGTCTAACATATGCTCAGTCTGACAAAGCATCAATAAGCCTTTCTTTTCGTAATGAGAGGTAAAGTTTTCTGTTTTATGAATATCGTCATACAACTCTTGACTCATAACAGCAATATCCTTTATAATTGGAATTGATTTTTGAACATGACTAGCATTACACGATTTATTAAAGGCCCAAGTCCATTTTAAAAAATCTAAATCTAATCTTGGCTTGATGTACAACGGACTTGATGAATTAAACATCCATTTTAGTCCCTTTTTCATAACACCAGGAGCCGATAATGGAATTATATGACTGGGTGATAGATACCCGGCATTAACGTACGACGCACCGCTATCCATATTAGATTGATCTATAACCGTTACTTGATGCCCCTCTTTTTGAAGGTAATAAGCAGAACTTAATCCTATAATACCTCCACCAATAATAATTACGTTTTTACTCATATTAAATGACTTGAAAACCATGCGCATAAGGATCATCTTCATCATCAATAGTGATGGTATTGTGTCCATAAATTTTTGCCCACCCCTTAATGCTTGGAATAATTGCTAACTCTCCATGTAATGTGGTCTCTTTCTCTACTCTACCTATAAATTTACTACCAATAAAGCTTTCATGTATAAAATCCTCTCCTATTTTCAATTTTCCTTTGGCATACAATTGTGCCAATCGAGCTGATGTTCCTGTGCCGCAAGGACTTCTATCAATAGCTTTATCACCATAAAACACGGCATTTCTGCCTGATGATGTTGGATCTATGGGAGTTCCTGTCCAAAGCATATGCGATACATCTCTAATGGTTTTGTCTTCTGGATGTATGAATAGATCAGGATATTTTTCATTAATACGTTGTCGAACCACTTGCGAATATTGAATAATTTGTGATGCCGAAAAAGCCTGAACTCCTAAAAAATTTTCTTGAGGATCTACAATGGCATAAAAATTTCCGCCGTAGGCAACATCAAAAGTAATCGCTCCCAATTCAGGGCAATCAATAGTTAATCCTTCAGCAGCCAAGTAACTTTTTACATTGGTAAGTTTTACCCATTCAACTTTACCTCCTACTTGTTGATATTCTATTTCAACCAATCCAGCTGGTGCTTCCATCCTAATTTTCCCAGGAATCTTTGGGGTTATTAAGCCCTCTTCAATAGCAATAGTAATAGTTCCTATAGTTCCATGACCACACATTGGTAAGCACCCCGAAGTTTCGATAAACAAAATAGCAAAATCATTATCAGGACTTGCGGGAGGAAATAACATACTTCCACTCATCATATCATGCCCCCTGGGTTCGAACATCAAACCTTTTCTTATCCAGTCGAACTCCTTTAAAAAATGTTGCCGCTTCTCGCTGATATTGTTCCCAATTAAATTAGGAATACCCTCTTTAATAACCCTCACCGGATTACCACAGGTATGGGCATCAATACAGATAAAAGTGTTTTTAGCCATTCACTAAATTTTATCTTTAGTTGATTTATTATTTACAAATCGTGAAATTCCTAAAGGATTTTCATTTTTCAATTCATCTGGCAACAAGTTATCTGGCCAATCTTGATAACTAAAAGGTCGTACCCAACGTTTTATAGAATTAACTCCTACTGCTGTAAAACGGCTATCTGTGGACGCAGGATAAGGGCCTCCATGAACCATTGACGGACAAACCTCAACACCAGTTGGAACGCCATTAAAAATGAGTCGCCCTACTCTATTTTGTAATTCTGAAATAACACGTGAATAATCTTGAGCTTCATCATCCGAAATTAAAGTTGCTGTTAATTGCCCTTCTAACTTAGAAATAATAGCTTCTAATTGCTTCACATCGTCGCATTGAATCACCATAGAAAATGGACCAAAAACCTCTTGATGTAACTGAGTATTTTCTAAAAATGTTTTGCCTTCAACTGTTGTGATTATCTGTCTGGCATAATTAGTTTGAACATCATTATTATAATCACCAACGACATGTAATCCTTCTTGAGAAACCATATTAGCCTTTTTCTTTTCATAAGCGCCAATAATGTTTGGATGTAACATGCAAGACGGTTCAATCTTCACAATTTCATTGGCTAGTGTAGAGATAAAAGAAGTTAAGCCTTCACTTTTAATAGCTAACAATAAGCCTGGATTGGTACAAAACTGACCAGTTCCTAAGGTAATAGAACCCGCATAAGTTTTAGCTAAGGTGTCTCCTCTATTTTCTATTGCATTTGGTAATATTACTACCGGATTGACACTTCCCATTTCTGCAAACACAGGAATAGGTTCTTCGCGTTGTGCCGCCAAATTATATAAAGCGCGACCACCATTTATACTTCCTGTAAAACCTACGGCTTTAACTGCTGGATGTTTTACTAACTGAGTTCCTACCTCAATACCACTACTATTCAAATTTGAAAACACTCCGTTTGGCATGCCCGTTTTTTCAGCTGCTTTAATAATGGCCGAAGCTACTAGTTCTCCAGTACCAGCGTGCATAGGATGAGACTTTACAATCACAGGGCAACCTGCTGCTAATGCTGCGGCTGTATCTCCGCCTGCTGTTGAATATGCCAAAGGAAAGTTACTTGCCCCAAATACTACTACTGGTCCGATTGGAATTAATAGTTTTCGTAAATCTGGCTTTGGCAAAGGCTCTCTGTTTGGTTGTGCTGTATCAATAGACGCTTCAACCCAAGAACCTTCTTGAACCAATTCTGCAAATGACCGTAATTGAAAAACCGTTCGTCCACGCTCACCTTTGGCTCTACCTTCAGGCAAGCCAGACTCTAAACAATAGGTTTTAATAAGTTCATCGTCTAAAGCCAAAATTTCGTCTGCAATGGCATTTAAAAACTTTGCTTTTTTTTCTCCTGAAATACTTCTATATGTTTTAAAGGCTTTAGATGCCAACTGAACAGCATCGTCAATTTCTTGAGATGTTGCTTCAGTAAACACTGTTTCATTTTCAATATTTAATTGAGGGTTGAATGTTTTATAGGTTTTACTTCCTTGTGCTGATTGTTGATTCCCTATGTGGTTTTTTCCAAATATCATATTATATGTTTTTATAGTCTGGCAACGTTGGTCTCGTCTTTAAAGCATCTTCAATAATTTTGATAATAGTTTTTCGTTCATCTCCTTCCAATACTAATCTCGGTGCCCTCACATATTCAGAACCTATTCCGGTAAACACCGAAGCGAGTTTGATGTATTGAACTAATTTAGGGTTTATATCTAACTCTAGCAACGGCATAAACCATCGATAAATTTCTAAAGCCTCTTGTATTCTTCCTGCTTTTTGAAGCTCATAAATAGCAACTGTTTCTGCGGGAAATGCATCTACCAAACCTGCTACCCAACCGTCAGCGCCTATGAGTAAACTTTCTAAAGCCAGAGTATCAACACCTGTCATAATAGCAAGCCGATCTCCAAATTTATTTTTAATTCTGGTAATATTAGTGGTATCTCGTGTTGATTCTTTCACGGCTTGTACGTTTGGACAATCGTCTAACAAAGCTGCAAACATCTCTAAAGTGACTTCAATTTTATAATCAACAGGGTTATTATAAATCATGATAGGCAAAGACGTGCTGTTTGCTACTGCCTTAAAATACTCAACCACCTCAGCATCACTCGCACTATAACGCATAGGCGGCAACATCATAAGACCTTCTGCACCATCCTCTTGAGCTGTTTTAGCCAAGTTTATAGCAGCCTTTGTTGTTTGCTCAGCAATATTCATAAGCACAGGCACCTTGCCATTTACAAACTTTACAGTTTCTCTAGTTAAAATACGTCGTTCATCGTCGCTTAAAGTACTTGCTTCACCAAGCGTTCCTCCTAAAACAAGACCATGAACACCTGCATTTAATTGTGCTTGTATATTCACTTTAAATAATTCTAAATCCAATTCATCACTAGCTGTGAACTGTGTTGTTACTGCTGGCATGACGCCTTTCCATATTATGCTCATATTTTTAATTTTTTTCAAGTTAAAATTACTAATAACGACCAATTATTCACTATAACTTTTTATCCTGTTTTAATACTATATTATCCATTATTTAATTATTTTATATAAATTTGAATAATATATGAAAATACTTCCTTTTAAGATTCCAAAACCATTGCGAGATGCGCTTGTTTATCAAGTAGATTTAGATACTGTTTTTTATGATAAATTACATCAGCATGAAGAAATTCAACTTAGCTTAATTGTTGAAGGCGAAGGCACTTTGATTGTTGGCGATAAGGTTAATCATTACGAAAGTGAAGATATTATTGTTTTTGGAAGTAACCTGCCTCATGTATTTAAAAGTAATCCTAGCAAATCCAAAAAGTCTCATATGATAACGCTTTTTTTTGCCAAGGATTCTTTTGGATCTGATTTTTTTAAGCTAGAAGAACTTAGAGAACTCTCTCCCTTTTTTAAAAGAGCATCCCGTGGTTTTAAAGTAAGCTCATCAAAAAAACAAATGATTGCTCTTTTTTATCAACTAGAAAAAGCGTCTAAATTATCACGCTTTTTGATTTTATTAGAACTACTAAAAAAAGCATCACAGAGTAATTATAAAAGTTTATCGTCTTTTGTTTATGAAAAAAAATATTCTGAAATAGAAGGAAAACGAATGCAAGATATTTTTGATTATACCATGACGCATTTTCATAAAGATATTTCTCTTGAAACTATTTCGGACGTTGCTACGATGACAAAAAATGCGTTCTGCAAATATTTTAAAAAACGCACCAACAAAACGTATTTTAGATTTTTAAATGAATTACGTATTGAACATGCCACTAAACTATTAACAGACGAAACAGATTTAGCTATTGCTGATATTGCCTATAAGTCGGGGTTTAAAAATATTTCTAACTTTAATAGGCAGTTTAAAATTTTAAAAAATATATCGCCTAATCAATACCGAAAAAACAATCTTTAAAATGAAACCAAAATACCTTTATCTTATTTTAGGAATAGCACTTTTGATTACTTTGTTTGGTCTTATTACTGGAAAGTTTTTCTTTCTGTTTTTAATTTTGCCTTTTGGATTTGGACTTTTTAAAAAGAACAAAGATGATGACACTAACTAATTAGGTCTTCTTTACATACTTTGTAATAATCACTATTTGTTGTCCATCAACTTTACCTTCAATATACTCAGCATTTTCAGGATCTAAACGAATATTTCTAACCGCAGTGCCTTGTTTGGCAACCATACTAGAGCCTTTAACTTTTAAATCTTTTACCAAAACGACCGAATCTCCTACTTCTAAAATAACACCATTAACATCTCTGTGAATAATTTTATTGGATTCGTCTTCATGCTCGCCTGTTGCTCTTGCTAATGCCAGAGCCTCATCGTCAAGATACATCATATCCAACAAATCTTTTGGCCAGCCTTCATTACGTAATCGTTGAAGCATTCTCCAAGCCATAATCTGCACAGCCACAAACTCACTCCACATACTATCGTTTAAACAACGCCAATGGTTTGCATCCATATCTACATTACCTTCAATTTGATTTAAACACTTAGAACAAACCAGCAGACTATTATCTACACTTTCGTTTAATGATGGTGGAATGGTATATTGTTTTAAATCTTCGGTTGAAGTACAAAGTTCGCAAGTGGTATTGCTTCTTTCTTGTAATGTATTAAGTATGCTCATTTTTAAATTTTAGTTTTGCAATATTACACTTTAATACGAGTTTGTACAAGAAAGATTTATATATACTAGTAAATAAAAAAGGCGCCTAATTGGCGCCTTTTTATGAGGTTCTATTTAATTATTTAGAAAGTGCTGCAATATACTTGTAAACTGCATCTCCATGAACGCCTGTAAAATATTTGCCCAGCTTCTCTCCTCTAGCTTTTCTTGTTGCTTCATCTGGCCATGCTTTTTTAGCAAGATCATCAAGCCCGTCAAACATTTTTTCTAAATCCGCCATAGAATCTAAGAAAAACCCTTCCATCATTTCGGTGCCATCACTACCCCAAGCATGTCTGTTAGGATAATATCCTTTGATTAAGGGATTGTTCTTAACATAGGCATCGAAATTTTCACTCATTAGTTTTCCTATTTCATCATTACTCCCATCCTCAGGATAAGCAAAATGTGTTTTACGAACATAACAAATCATATCTTTGTTATTATCTGCTGGTACTTGTTTTACCCAAGGTAAGGTATAGTAAATTTCATCTGAATGGTCATGAGAATAATATGCTTGTTGCTTTTTTAAAAATGCTTCTCGCGCATCTTTATCTGGCCAAGCTTCTTTTTCTAGCTCACCATCTCTCATACTTGCTTTTTCAATATCTTCCCAAGATCCATAAACTCGCACATAAACCAATTCTGTGTTGTCGGGTGTCATTTGATGCAAATAGAAGGATGAACCCAAAAGATATTCATTCTTTTTTGTAACTTTATCAAGATATTCTTTTTCTACAGATTTCCAAGTATCCATATCAAAATCTTCATAATCCATATTCCAATGCATGGTGGTTGCAGTCATGTACTGAGGTCCTTTTTGCTCTTCTTGAGCTAACATTGTTGACGTGCTAAAAAATAAAAGCATTGCTGCCAAAGCAGTAAAAAAACGGTTGGTTGTTTTCATAATTTATTAAAAATTAAAGGTTATAAATTGATTAAAATTAAATACTCTTTTAAGATTTGGGAAAATCTTTGCTACGCTATTAATTCAATTAAAATCAGGAGAATAGATTTCTAAATATACAAAAAAATATGACTTATTTTAATTTGAGCAGTTTTTTTCAAATTATAATAACTGGTCGCGGAGTTTTTTAGGCATGGTTTTAATAACCATGTCATAGCTATGGTCTATAAGTTCTAGTACAAACTTTGGTGATAATTCTCCTTTATAAATTAAAACCGAATTCCAGTTTGCTTTACTCATATGCCAACCGGGTCGAATCGATTCATATCCTGCTCTCAATTCTAGTGCATATTCTGGGTCGCATTTCAAGTTAACCCATCCTTCTCCAGCTTCCCATTTTTCAAGTGGAAACAGTGCAAACATTTTGCCCAATACTTTAAACACTAATGTATCTGCATCAAAAGGAAAATCTTCAGTAACACCTTTCTTTTTTAAACAGTAATCTCGGAGTTGTTCTATGTTCATTTTAACAGACGTTCCATTACCTTTTCTGGATGTTTCAATTCTGAATACCCAAACTTTTTATACAATTTGTGAGCATCTGATGTTTTAAGCATCCAAACTTTGCATGATTTTAGTTTTGGTTCTTCGTTTATGATTTTCATTAATTGTTTTGAATAGCCATTCCCTTGATATTTAGGCAAGATAAACACATCCATAAGATAAGCAAAAACCGTGTAATCTGTTACCACGCGAGCAAATCCAATTTGTTTATCTTCTAAATAAACCCCAAAACACATACAATGCTTAATTGTGTTTTTTACTTCTTCAAGCGTTCTTCCTTTTGCCCAATAGGAAGTGGTTAAAAATTGATGGACAACATCTATTTGAAGCCTGCTTTTATCTGTTGAAATTTCTATCACTTATTCCCTATTTTACCTAAGTGTGTATCATGAAATGATGTACTATATTTTAATCCGTAACCCAATATTCTATCAAAACTGGCATGAGAAAATAAGATAACTCCAATGAGCTCTATAACTTCCATTTTAAAAAGAACACCCAGAACATATAACAGTATTGCAATTCCTTTATGATGAAACAAGTTATATGTTATTGCTCCAAATTTCGGATTTATTAAATATCCTAACATACTAATATCTGGAACAAGAAATAGCACTAAAAACCACCACCAAGCAAAATTTAATTGGTTAAAGGCGAGAACCCCTAAAACAAACATCAATAACTCCTCTAGTTTTAAAGTCGATTTCATTATTCTATAATTTTATATAAAACCGGTTTACTTGGTGACGCATCATTTTCAAAAGGTGCAATTTGTAAATTTAAAAAATAGGTGCCATCAATAACCGTATTAGGCACAAAAATAAACTCCGTAATGGTCGCATCTAGTCTTAATTTTCCTTTGGTATTCCAAAAGATATGATGCGCTAATAATTCTCCGTCATCTTTTTCTTTATCAACACTAGGCAAATCTATGAGCAAATGTTTAATGTCTTTTTTTCTTAAATATTCGGCAGCATCTTCTAATAAATAAGGCGGGTTAGTGTGTGAATATTGTTTTGTTAATTTATCTTTTGTATTGGGAATAGTTCGGATTACAACAGCATCTCTTTTTTTATTTCCAATAGCGTATTGAATTTGCTTCTTTGAAATGACAAAATCACCATTAAGATTCTCTGGAGCTACGGTAATCACTTCAGCTAAAAAGAAAAACTGTTTTAGATTCTGATTAATAGAGTGCACCTCTTTTGTAATATGACCAGCACATTCGGTATGCGTACCATGACCGTGAGGGTTAAAATATATATTATTAAAATTTATACTCGCGCCTTCTAACACGCTAGCTACCCACTCACCATCTTTAACAGGTTCAATTTTAGGTTCTTCAATATACCAAGCGTTAACATTACTTTTTGATGCTCTTAGTGGAATTGAAATATCAATAGGTTTTGATAAGTCTATTTTAAGTTTTTTTGAATTGTATTGAATAGTTGCTAGCATTTATGCTGAATTTATTTCAGTATCTTTTACATAAGATCCTTTAATTCCAAATATAAGTTTTTTAATTCTTGATTTTGTGATTTAACCAAATTCCATTTCCATACACTCTTCCAATTTTTAATCTGCTTTTCTCTTACAAAAGCTTCTTGATAATTATTAAATCTTTCAAAGTACAGTAACTCATTAACATTATATCTTTTGGTAAATTTACTGGCTTTACCTTCAATATGTAATTCCATTCTGCTTTTTAAATTTCCTGTAGCCCCAACATACAATACTGTTCTGTTCTTGTTTGATAATATGTATGTATAACCTTCTTTCAAATAAAAATTAATAAGATGCTGAAACTAGTTCAGCATAAATAAGTCTGAGGCAATACCATCACTTAAAAATTTTCCTTTTTTTGTGACTAGTAATGTGCCTTTATTAATATACAATAAATCATTGTTTAAAAAATTATTTGCTTGTTCTAATAAATACTTTTTATGGTCTTTTCCAAAATCTTGCTCAACTTTTTCTAAAGAAACTCCCCAAATAGTACGTAAACCAGTCATTATATATTCGTTATACTTATCCGTTAATGATAATGTTTCTATCTCCGTTGGCAACGTATTTTCTTGTAAAGATTTAATATATTTTGAATTGTTTCTAACATTCCAACTACGCTGATTTCCATTAAATGAATGTGCTGAAGGACCTATACCTAAATAGGGTTTCCCTTGCCAATAAGCAGAATTATTTTTACTAAAATAGTCTGGTTTACCAAAGTTTGATAATTCGTAATGTATAAATCCTGAAGATTCTAACTTTTCTATTAATAAATGAAATTGCTCCTGTGCCTGTTCATCATCAACATTTTTAATAATGCCTTTTTTTATAAATGAATCCAAGGCCGTTTTAGGCTCAACTGTTAAGGCATAACTCGAAATATGTGGAATATTAAAAGACAAGGCAGTTTCTATATTTTGTAACCAATGCTCATTGGTTAATCCTGGAATGCCATAAATTAAATCTAAAGAAATATTATCAAAGTATTTAGTTGCTTCTTGCAAACATACTTTAGCTTCCTCAGCATTATGAGCACGATTCATGAGTTTTAAATCTTGTTCAAAAAAGGACTGAATTCCTATACTCAATCTATTGATTCCAATCGATTTATAATCTTCAAAAATGGTTCTTGACTGAGTTCGAACTAATACTAAATCATCTGGATTGGCTTCTAAGGTAATTTCAGGATTTTCGGTTACTGAATAGGTTGTATAAATGGTTTGAATAATCAATGCTAATTCATCAATTGTCAACAACGATGGGGTTCCGCCTCCAAAATAGATGGTTTCAACCAGTTCGTTTTTAAATTCGTCGGTTCGTAATTCTAATTCTCTAATTAACGCATCAACTAGCTCCACTTTCTTTTTTAAAGACGTTGAAAAATGAAAATCACAATAATGACATGCTTGCTTGCAAAATGGGATATGAATGTAGATTCCTGACATTACTTTTTAACTCTGCTTTCATTCTGCTTCACGAACGCACTCCAACCCGTATAACTTTTTCCTGAAACAACTTTTCCAGAATTATAGAAATGGCAAACAGCAGCTGCCAACCCATCAGTTGCATCTAGATTTTTTGGCAAGGTTTTTAAAGCCAACAAACTCTGAAGCATTTTTGCAACTTGCTCTTTGCTGGCATTTCCATTACCTGTAATAGCCATTTTAATCTTTTTAGGAGAATACTCTGTAATTGGAATTTCTCTACTCAAACCCGCAGCCATAGCAACTCCTTGCGCTCTTCCAAGTTTTAACATACTTTGCACATTCTTCCCGAAAAACGGTGCTTCAATAGCAATTTCATCTGGATGATGTGTATCAATAAGTTCAATAGTTCGTTCAAAAATAAGTTTCAGCTTTAAATAATGGTCGTCATACTTTTTTAAATCGAGTTCATTAAGTTGTACAAAAGTCATTGTTTTCCCTGTTACTTTTATGAGTCCGAAACCCATAATGGTTGTTCCTGGATCAATGCCTAGTATAATTCTTTCTTTACTCATTAATTACAATATTTACACCCATTGAGAGATATTGAAATACCAAATGCAGCATACATTAAATCACCATTAAACGAAAACCCATCAACGGCAACTTCATACTTGTTTTTTCCTGCAAAGGAATAGACATAGCCCAAATCGCCATAAACAGATAAATTTCTAGAAAGTCCATAATGAATTTCTAAACCGGCTAATGCATTAAGGTACGTATATTTATTTTCGCTAAAATTACCCAAAGGTTGTGTAAAACTTATTCCTGGCCCTGCGTGAGCAACAATAGCTATTCGGTTTGGCAAAGAGTGAAGCATCGATCTAAGGTTATAAACTATTTGCGCATTTACACGAGTATAATTAAGTTTAAATTCTAGAGAAGAATTGGAGTTAGAAGACCTATTAAAGCCAATATCTAATTTGGCACCAATAGCATCTGAAAACATATGTTGCAGTCCTAAATTAACCGTTGGAAAGTTTAAATATTTACTAGAATAGCCAATATTCTCTCCTGAATCAATGGGGTTATTAACACCCAATGCTAGCTGAAATGTCCATTTTTCTGAATCTGTTTGGGAAAAACTTAGTGTGGTCATTAAAACTGCTAATATCAATACCAGTTTTACATTTTGTATTTTAAAATTTGAGGTCATAAGATAATAATCGTTTAATTTGCGACTATGGCCAGTAGGTTAACTTACAAATCTAAACAATTATTTTTTGTGCTTATTAAAATAAGCCTTGTAGTTGCTGCTTTTTATTTTATTTACAAAAAATTGACAAAAAATAGTGATTTAAATTTTTATGATTTTCTTCTATTTTTAAGTAAAAACAATTCTTTTTCGCTAAAAAAAATAACTTTTTTAATTATTTTAAGCATTTTAAACTGGTTTTTTGAAATTTTAAAATGGCAAGAATTAGTGTCGTTTATCCAAAAAATAAGTTTTAAAAGAGCTCTTGAACAATCTTTAGGATCTTTAACAGCGTCATTATTTACACCTAATAGAATTGGAGAATATGCCGCTAAAGCCATATACTTTAGGCGACCTTTAAGAAAACGTATCCTATTAATTAACTTATTGAGTAATCTTCTTCAAATGGGAATTACTACCATTTTAGGAATTATGGGATTATTGTTTTTCTATCGATCTTACAACATAAACTTATCTATCAATTCGCTTATTATAATAGCATCTGTAAGTGTTTTTACACTTGTATTGATTGTTTTTTTATTTAGAAAAAACAATTTTGGCCTTAAGGGTTTCCCTTTGGGAAAAATAAAGCAATTCATAATTTATTATCCAAGAAACAAACTTGTTTTAGCTACTCTCTTTTCATTATTGAGATATCTTATATTTTCATTTCAGTTTTATTATTTATTAACGCTCTTTGGTATTGACATCAGTTATCTTAATGCTATGATGGTTATTACTAGCATGTATTTATTAGCATCCATTATTCCGTCTATTTTTGTTTTTGATGTCGTTATAAAAGGCAGTATTGTGGTATACTTGTTTTCTTTTCTTGGTGTTGAAGAATTAATAAGTTTAAGTGTAGTAACCCTAATGTGGATTCTTAATTTTGTATTGCCCAGCATTATAGGAAGTTATTATGTCCTTATTTTTAACTTGCCTAAAAACAATAACTAAATATGTTTTTAATTATCATTAGTATCACCTTAATTTACTTGCTATTGATAGTATGTTTTATTTATGGGTTTGAAAAATTAAAACCGTTCAAACTTATAAACCTTCCTGCTAAAACAAACTTTTCTGTTATTATTCCTTTTAGAAATGAAGTTGAAAACTTACCAGATTTATTAGCATCCATTAATTCATTAGAATATCCCAAACACCTTTTTGAAATTATTTTTGTAGATGATTCTTCTGAAGATGATTCAAGCAAATTAATTTTGAAATTTCTCGCTGATTCTCAAATTGACATAAAGGTCATTCAAAACGAAAGACAAACTCATTCACCAAAAAAAGATGCCATAACAACAGCTATAAAACAAGCAAAACATGGGTGGATTATTACTACCGATGCAGATTGTACACTTCCCAAATACTGGTTAGATAGCTTTGACGAATTTATTCAACAAACTGAAGCAACTTGTGTTGCGGCACCAGTTACATATCAATTAACTAATAATTTCTTAAATAGGTTTCAAGTACTTGATATTCTAAGTTTACAAGGTGCAACCATGGGTGGTTTTGGCTTACAAAAACCTTTTTTATGCAACGGAGCTAATTTCGCTTATAAAAAAGAGACTTTTAATACCGTAAACGGCTTTGAAGGCAACTCCAACATCTCTAGTGGAGATGATATTTTTTTACTTGAAAAAATGGTAAAGCACAATTCAAAACAAGTTCAATTTTTAAAATCTGAACAAGCTATAGTTACGACCTCATCGCAAGATTCTTGGCAGCAATTAATCAATCAAAGATTACGCTGGGCTTCAAAAACAAAATCATATAACAACTGGTTTGGCAAAGTTACAGGGCTTATTGTTTTACTAATGAACGCTCTAATTATTGTGAGTATTTTGCTAACCATATTCGGGATTGTATTACCAAAAACTCTGTTTTATATTGTATTTATTAAATTCAATATTGATGTGCTTTTAATTTATAAAACCGCCACCTTTTATGAGCAAAGAGAAGTGTTACGAAGTTTTTTATTCGGATTTATAATCTATCCCTTTTTCTCATGCTATGTTGCGTTTCTTTCTATGTTTAAAACCTTTAAATGGAAAGGACGCTCTTTTAAACAGTAAATTAATTTACGTGAATTATTATGGGCAACTTAAATTCGGTTTTTACTTGTTGCCCTCGTTTTAAGGCTGGAAATATTTTAGGCAACGAATCTAAACTTTGAGCTAATAACTCTTTTATATTAGGTATTTCTTGATTGGTAACGGAATCTACATTCACCTGTAACAAGGATAACACACCGGTGTCAGAAACCTGAAGTTTTAAATTAATAGTGTCATTAATATCTTGTGTTACTACAATAGTGTCTTTTTGCAAAAAACTTGTTATGTGAGCTGTTAAGGTATTTTCAAAGCAGCGTCTTCTTTCTTGTTTCGCAGACGAGGAATCGCATACCGAAAATGAGGGATATTCATCAACATCATTCCAATTAAAGGTTTGCAACTCTTCTTTTAAAATAGCTTCGGAAGATGTTTTTTTCACATTAAAAAACTCGCAAGACGTGAGCATTAAAAGTAATATAAAAACACAAATTTGTTTCATGGATTAAAACTGAAACCGAAAAGTACAATTTTTTTATATTTTTATAACCTAAAAATAATAAAACCAAAGGAACTTACATATTAATCTTCCTTTTCTTCCTCATTAAGAAACTTTTCCTTTTTTATTTCGGCAATGCGACTGTCAATAAATTTGTTCATCTTGCTATTAGGAAACTTTTTCTTGAAATTCTCGTATACATTGATTTTAGAATCATAATCGGCATAATACTGTTCTAAGGTTATCGCTAAATGAAGGTTAGAAAACTCATTTGCAGGATTTTCATTTATGGCCTTTTTAAAAACCTCAATAGCTTCCTTATACTTTTTTTGCTGATTTAACACAGCTCCCAACCTTCTATATTCAGCATCTAAGGGTTGATCCATTAATAACAAGGCTTTAGACATGAAGGTTTCGGCATTTTCAAAATCTCGTAACTCTTCATAATAGGTCCCAATAACGTAAATGGCAGCAGCATTATTTGGGTTGTAATTTAATGCCTGTAACCGTTGTTCTATCGCTTTTTCATAGTCATAGATTTGTGCATAACACAAACTTAGTTTTTCGTGTATAAACTCTGAAGATTCTCCAAGATCTAAAAGCTTTTCAAACCATTTAGCAGCATTTGTATAATCTTGCAACCAATAATAGTTCTGAGCTTTTAAACTTATTAATTCCCTATTATTCTCGTACGATTTTAATCCTCTGTCTATGTAATAAGCTGCCGAGTCGTGCTTTCTTTTTATTAAGTAAAACTTAGCTATTTTAAAAATAGTTTTTTGATGTGTGTTGTCTAATTCAAACGTCTTTATAAATTGTGTTTGTGCTGTAGAATCTTTAAGTTGTTCTAAAACCAAACCTAGCTCATAATGATAGTTGGGGTTTAAAGAATCTATTTCAACAAGTTTACTAAACGCTTCTGAAGCCTTACTTAGATTTTTAGTAGAAGATAACAGTTTTGTGTAATCATACTTTAAAAGTAAGTTTTCGGGATCTGTTTTAATTGCCTTTTCAAAATTCAACAAAGCATTATCATAATTTCCTAAGGCAATATAGGCTTTCGCGAGTTTATTATAAACAGCTTCTTTCGGGCTGCACATGTTATACTGCTCTATCGCTTTTGCATAATTACCATGAGTGAATAAGCTATCTGCAATATTTAAAACCGAAGTTTGTGCTTCGGTTTTAAATGCTATAAACATTAAACATATAAGTAATACTCTAATCATTCCTTTTTTTCTAAAGGGACATCATCTTGTACTTGAAAAATGATTGGCAAAGAATAGGGCACAACAACTTTCTTTCCATTATTTACTCCAGGTTTCATATGTGGAAGTGATTTAATGACTCTTATAGCTTCTGCCTCCAAAGCCGGATGTGGTGCTCTTGAACGCACACCTACAATATCCCCTTCTTTATTAATTTTAAAAATAACATTGATACGTTGTCTTCCTGTTAAGCCATTTTCTGTACCTATTTTGGTATTAAAATTTCTGTTTACAAAGTCAGAAATCTTTTCCGACATGCATTTTTTTCGTTCTTCGCTGGAGGTTAATGTTTCACAACCAGGAAAAATTGGGACCTCGTCTACAACTGCAAAAGGAACTTCTAAAGCATTTTTATATTCTTCTTTTAATTTTTCAATATCCTTTTTTTGCATTTTAGGCTGCTTAATTTCAGGTAAGTTTTTAAAATTTACATACATTTTTAATGATGTACCATCTGGTCTACCTCCAACAACTTCTTCATAACCTTCAGGGAGTTTTTCATTACTCGAGTGCACACTATAAACAACCTCTGCATTTTTAGAATCATAATTCATCCATCTGACATAAGTTCGATTTGCATCTAAGAAATTATCTTGCCTTTTTTTCGCCAAAATTGTTTCATCATTTAGTTTAGCTCCAGATTTTAAAACTGCATCTTTAATACTGTAACTGTATTGACTTAAATCTAAATTTCCATTTTGATTTAGAGCTTTGTCTTGTACTGAACAAGACGTATAAACCAACATCCCAATTACCATAGGAATTAAAAGGGCATACTTTAATAATCTGATTTGCTTTGATTTTGATTTTTGTAACATAACGATTCGTTTTTTGATTAATGATTGTTTAAAAAATGGATTGATGAATGAAATATGTTTGGTTTCGAAAACTTGAGATAATAAATTTTGATAGTACTCTGATTTATTTTGTTGTTTTATGGCATTAGAATCAGCAATAAACTCATGAAGTGCCATTATTTTATTTTGATAGATATATACCAACGGATTAAACCAAAACACGATACGTAACACTTCAAAAAACAATAAATCAAGCGTATGATTTTGCTTTACATGAACTATTTCATGAGATAAAATGGACTCTTTTTCTTTTTCGTTTAAATGTTCTCCTAAAAAAATATAATTAAAAAATGAAAAAGCTTTTGTACTTTTTAATAACTGAACAAGTTTTAGTTTCCCAACCTTAGTTTTTGGGTTTTTATATATTAAGATTAAAATATTAGTAAGCTTAAATAAAAATAATCCCAACGCTAAGATTACTCCTAAATAGAATAGTAGTTCCCATAAAGGCAAACTACTTTCAACTAATACACTCGGTATTTCTGTAGCGCTACTATTAACTACTTTTTCTTGTCCTAAAACAACTTCAGGAAGTGTAATAATAAAATTTTGTGGTACCGCATTTTTAAATCTTTCAATTTGAATAAAAGGCAACACAAAAGATAATGCTGTGGTTCCTAAAAGATATGCTCTATTCCAATTAAAAAACGTTTCATTTTTAAGGAATAGGTCATACACTATTATAAAAAATAGTTGGAACGCCATAGTTTGTATAATGTAGTGCAACATGACTATTCTTTTTTGTTGATTTCTTTTAAAACAGATTCCAGTTCGTTTAAACTTATATCATTCTTTTTTACAAAAAACGAGACCATACTTTTAAATGAGCCTTGAAAATAATTATCAACCAATTTGTTTATGGATTGATTACTATAGTCTTGTTGATTTACTATTGGAAAATACACATGTCCCTTCCCTTTTTTCTCATAATCTACAAACTCTTTGCTTTCTAAAATTCTGACAATAGTCGATACCGTATTGTATGCTGGTTTAGGCTCTGGAAATTGTTTTATGATGTCTTTTACATTACCCTTTTTTAGTTCCCATAGGATGCGCATAATGTCTTCTTCTGCTTTTGTGAGTTGCTTCATTTTCTAACTAAGTTTTTAGTTCAACAATACAAATATAACTAAATATTTAGTTTGAACTAATTTTTTAGTTATAAAAAAGTAACAAATATGTATTATTTTAGACAAACCAATAATCATCTTATACACTGCTATGGATATATTTCTTATCGCTATTGCTTCCCTCTGTATAATTCTTGGGGTTTTAGGAAGTTTTTTACCCATATTACCAGGACCACCAATTAGCTGGGTTGGACTCTTACTACTTTATCTTACCGATGCTGTTCCTATGAATCGTTCACTTATTGTTGTAACTTTTATAGTAGCCATTCTTATCTTTCTTCTAGACTATATTATTCCAGCTGTTGGTACCAAAAAATTTGGAGGCAGTAGAGCTGGTATGATCGGCACCTCGATTGGGTTGGTTGTTGGACTGATAAGTCCTATCCCTGGTGGCATTATAATAGGGCCATTTATTGGAGCCTTTATTGGTGAAATGTTTAACAAAAACGATTCTAAAGTAGCTTTTAAAGCGGCTATCGGCTCATTTTTAGGGTTTTTAGCCTCTACTTTTATAAAATTTATAGTGTCTATAATTTATTTAGGAATCTTTATAAGTAAACTTTGGGAGTATAAAAATGCATTGTTCACTCTATAAAAAGAAGAACCCCGCGGGTCTCTCACATCCGCAGGGTTAATGTAAATTGCTATTATCAACAAAAATTGAGGGATTAATTAATTGTATGTTGACAATACAAAATTATATTATTTATTTTTCTTTTTGCTGTGGTAAAACCGTAACTAAAAAAATAATTACGTTATCGCAGTAATACCATAGGCTTTCAGCAGCAAAAAATTCAATTAAAGTATAAAACCTTTTTTTCTTGCTTCATTAATAAGTGTTTCATCTTGCCCATCATCTATTAAAAAAATTTCCTTTAATTGTTTCTTTCGCTTCTCAATAGCACTTACAGAAATATTTAAATGAGTGGCTAAACTTTTGTTTTTTGCCCCTTGTGATAACAAATACAATATCTTTCTATTTTTATCATCAATAACAATATCGCTTTCATTAGTTTTACGTAAATGACTATTTACTGTTCCACTATAAAACGGGGGGTTATGAAGTACTGCTTGAAATGCACTAGCCAACTCACTCGAAGTCAAATCACTTTTAATTAGAAACCCTTCGGGGTTTATGTTTTTAATGATATTATGAATTCTATAGGATTCATCAAACATTGTTAAAATGATGATCTTAGATTTTGGTAAAACTTCACGAGCATAAATGGCTAAATCTTCTCCTGAATTCATTAAACCATCTTTTGATGGCGGCAAACTTATATCAACAAACAACACATTATAGGGTCTGTTATTTTTAAGTGACTTATCCATGTAAGAAATGGCTTCATCACAATTATTTGCAATATCAATTTCTAAAATCTGGCTTTCTTTTTTTGAGAATAATAACGTATTTTGATACCCTTCAATAATCATAGGGTGATCGTCAATCATTAATATTCTTATAGTTCCTGTCATAGTATATAATAGTTAAATTGGGACATTTATTTTAACTGTTGTTCCTATATCTTTTTCAGAAGTTATGATAATCTCACCATTAACTTCTTTAACTCTGGCATTAATATTTTTTAAACCTATTCCTGTCTTAGCTTTATTTACATCAAATCCAGAACCATTATCTGAAATGGTAAGGCAAATTACATTTTTTTTAAGTTCAAAACCAATTTTTAACAATGTTGCATTGGCGTGTTTATAAATATTATGAATAGATTCCTGTATGATTCTATAGATATGAATTTTATTTTTATTTGACAGATCATCCCAATTAATAGAATCATTATAATCAAGTGTATAATCTAATTCATAAGCTTGAGTTTGAGTTTCCAAAAGTGTTTTTATTATATCTAAAAAGCCAGAACCTGAGATAAAATCTGTATTTAATTCATGTGAAACCTTTCTAATATCTTCTTCAATATTTTTAAGATCTTGTATATAGCGACTTCTTGTTTGTATAGCCTCTATGGTTGTAGCCATATTTAAACTATCTAAGCTTAGCCTTGTTCCAAATAGTCTACCTAAAACACCGTCGTGTAACTCTTGTGAAATATGCTTTTTTTCAAGTGTTCTTGCCTGATCTATCTTTTCTTGCTGAGATAGCATTAAGTTATAAATTTCTTCGTTGGTTTCTTGTTGTTTTTGGACAAATCTTAATTCGCTATTTTTTGAACGTTGAGAGATAATAATATAGATTAACAAAGCGGTAATCATTAAAATAATTGAAATAATGATCAGCCACATTTTCTCTCTAGTAATCTGAAGGTTTTTCTTTTCAATCTCTTTGGTTTCAAAACGTATTCTAGCAAATTTATTACGTATGTTTCGTTCATTTTTCACTAAACTATCGTTAAGTTGAATATATTCATCGTAATAATTTACAGCAATGCTATCATCTTCAATTTTAGAAAGTAACAACAACGATTTTAATAAATCATCATTATGATAGTTTTCTGAAATGTCTTTTGCTCTATAAGCATAATATCTTGCAGAATCTTTTTTATTCTTATCATTATAATACTGAGCAAGATGCTGATTGATAATTATAGAATTATAATTTGAGGCACTATCTCCCAAACTATCACATATATTTAAAGCTTTTAAATATAAATGCGGGAGACGTTTATCATTTTTCTTTGATAAATACAATGAATTAGCATAATTGTCGAGAACTAATGCGTAGAAATTTGGATTTTTAGACATTGTCTCTTTGTCATCAAGAATTAATTTATAATTCTTGATAGCTAATTCGAAATTTTCAGAATTGTTATAAGAGAGTGCTAAATTATTAATTGTCCTATAAATAGTTAACGTATTATTACCTGCTAAATTCTTTTTTAACTCTAACGCTTTTTTATAATATATTATGGACTCATCAAACTGTTCCATTTGTCCAAATACCAAACCTAAATTATTGTAGATATAGGATTTTACTTCATTTATTTTATCGGTATCCTTTAATAAATCTAATTGAGAAATAGCCTCGACAGATGTTACTTCACTTCCTATAAAATCCTTTTCATTTTTTTGAATAACAGCTATTCGTAATAAGGTTTGAGCTGTATTAAAATTATCATCTAATTTTTTAAACAGTTTTTCTGCATTATGATAATGGTAATAGGCACTGTCACTTAATCGTACTTTTAACCTGAAAAACTCTCCTAAATTATAGTGGGTATTGGCCAGTGATAATGTGTCATTAATCTTATTGGAAAGATCTAAATTTTCTCTATTAATTTTTTTAAAATCCTTTTCCAATCCCATTTCCCAATATATATTAGATACCGATAAATTGGATTGGACTTCAGCCGATAAAAAATCTGAATCCTTAGCTAACTGTTTTGCTTTTAAAGCAAAGTCTAAACGTTCATTATTAGAAAATAAATCACTTTGCTTTGACTTATAAATAAACGCTTCAATAGAATCTTTGATGGATGAATTGTTACTCGTTTGCGAATAGGAAAAACTCAAACTTATAATAAAAAAAATATATATAACGTAACATTTCAATTTTGAGGGTTTACATAGTATTTCCTCAAATGTATTTATAATTTTTCAATTTTCATGAATAAAAAAAGCTCATTACATATGTAATGAGCCTTTAATTTAATATATTTTCTTTGACTGTTTTTTAAACATCATCAGCACCACCGCCAGTAAATTGTGTTTGAGCAGCTGCAGTTGGTGTTATTAATAAGTCATCTTCGTTTAAATCTTGTTTTGTACAAGACGTGAAGGTTAAAAAAATAACAGCTAAGATTAAGGTAATTTTTAGGGCTTTCATATGTATTCAATTTTAAGGTTATACAGTTTTTCTCTTTTTTAAATAATTTAAATGAAACCAAGACTTTAAATCTAAAATCTTAGTTGAGGGAAAAAATGGATAATTAATTTAAAATTGAATGCACAACATGTACATTAAACTTTATAAATATGTTATTTTGAGGGATTTGACATTGCTGTCAATAAATGGATTAATCTATCTTAACAAACTTAGGGAATATCTTTGGTGCGCTCATTAAGGGCTACTAATGTACTGTAATTGATTCACAAATAGTCAATTTAATCGATGAAACGCATATTTCATCGATTAAAAGGTAAACTACATAGTAGATCCGCTTTTAACTAAACTTGTTTTTATTATTCTTGTAGAAAAATCCTCAGATTCCATTGACTTATTTTCAAGACGTTTAATAAGTAATTCAGCCGCATTAGCACCAATTTCTTTAGCATGTTGACGTATAATTGTTAGTCTAGGAATAGAAAAATTAGATGTTACTTGACTAGAATAACCTATCACAGAAACATCTTCAGGCACTTTAAAACCTAAATTTATAGCTGTATTTATCGCTATTATACCTGAAGTACTATCCGCAGAAATAACAGCGTCAATAGTTCTATTTAACTTAAAAAGTTCCATTATTTGTTGAGAAGAATCTTTAAATTTATCAATTTTTAATATTAAAGGATTAAGATTTTCTCCTTCCGAAAGTGCTTTTAAGTAGCCCTTTTCTCTGAGTTTCCCAACGCTTAAGTCATCTATATTACTAATAAAGACTATGTTTCTTCGGTTTTCAAGCATTAAACTTTTCGTAGCTCTATATGTAGCATCAAAATCATCAACAATAACTTTATCACACATAACATCATTAGCAACTCTATCAAACATAACAATGGGAAGTCCCTGACTAATTGTTTTTATAAAATGATTAATTTCATTCTTAACCTGGGTTTCTTTTGAAACAGCCAAAATAAACCCATCAACACTTCCATTAGCTAATAATTGCAGACTGCTAATCTCTTTTTCTAAAGACTCATTAGAAATACATGTTATAATATTATAGCCATGCTGGGTCGCTTCTCGTTCAATTCCAAATAATACTTTTGCTAAAAAATAATTGAGAATATCTGGAATGATAACTCCAATAGTTTTGGTTTTATTCTGCTTTAAACTTAAAGCAACTTTATTTGGCTTATAATTATATAATTCGGCCAATTCTTTCACTCGTCTAATAGTTTCCTCACCTATTTCTTCGCTATTATTAAGTGCTTTTGAAACAGTAGAAATTGAAACATTTAACTCCTTTGCCAGTTGCTTTAAAGTGACCATTCTTAAAAATATTATTATTTGCAATTGCAATTTACAAAATTACAGGTTTAAATGTATTACTTTTTAAATATTATAATCAATTTAAAATCAGATGATTATATGGTTTACTAAAACTTTAATTATTAAAAAAAGGCGTATATCATATGACACACGCCTTAATACTATTAACCATCTATTGTTTATGAGAGTTTGAACAATAAAGAATTGCTCAAATTTACAAGCTTAAAATATATTTTCTGTAACAATTGTTACAGAAGAATTTTGAGGTATTTGTTTTGAAAAATCGATTAATTAATAATAATCTTTTTACTTATGGTTCCTTTATCAGTTTGTAATTGAACAATATAGGTTCCTGTACTAACCTTTAGTGGCACAGAAACACTCTTTAAAAACCCTTTGATGTCTGTTATTTTTTGACCTAATAAATTAAATATCATCCCTTTAGACACACTCATATCTACCTTTAAGTTGATGTTTAAATTGGATGATTCTGAGCTATAATACATAGAAACATCTCGATCTAAATCTGATTCATTGACACTTAAAGTTTTACTTTGAATAGGTTGAAACACAAGTTTAAACCTGTCATTATAAGTTCCAGCTTCCAAATATATTTCAAAAGGAGTCTCATTAATTTGGTAGGTTTTATCTAAACTAGTGTCTTTAATATATATAGGTTTATTTCCATCTACATTTTCTAATCCAAACAAGTTAATACGAGCCATTCCTGTTTTTTTAACAATTAATCCTAATGGAAATTCTTGAGTATCATCAAAATTATTTACCCCTTGTATTACAAATTTGGCGTCATCAAGCATCCAGTACATATCTTCTTCATTAACATCAGCCATGTAGGCATCATAACCCATATCAAATTTATTAGAGGCTTTATCAATTGCTCCTATAACAATTTGTCTGTGATATCCCAAAGGTGAGTCATATTGCAATCTTATAATATGCTTATCTGTTACGCTTTTGCTTGCTACATCACTTTTCTTATTATTTGACGATTTAAAAAATAATGAGTTCGCATCTTCTGGTACTAAAGATGTTGACCCATCTTCTGTAACAAAAACACGTTGTCCATTATTAAACACAATATCACCACCATCAACAGTAATAGGCAAATCAGGTGTAAGCGACACAAAGAACCCTTGATTTACTGCTATGTATGGACCAGGAACCTTTGTGCTAGAAGCTCCATTATTATTTATTCTGGAGTCATTTGAAACAGCTGGAGCACCAGCTGTTATGTTTCTAGTAGCATAGCCTCCTACATAACCTTTCAAATTATGGGTGTTTTGTTCACCAAAATGATCCCAAAAATATACTGCTCCATTAAAAATGGTTCCATTAATATTATTTCCTCCCTCTGTGGTGCTTATATTATCTAAAATAAATTGACTAATATCAATAGCAGAGGGATATGGATTCCCTACGAGCCTATCAACATCATCTGTTCCCGATATTTTAACAAGAGGCAGTGTAATATCACCATTATTTGGCAAGCCTTTAAATACATAATTTTGTTTGGATGCTAGTGATGTTGATCCAGATGATCCTTTCATGGTAAATCCTTCTCCTGGCAATAAGGAAACATTTTGATCAATTTTTGTCCAAGAATTATAATCATCACTTAATCCATAAAACGTATACAACCAATAGGAACTTATTGTTATTGGGTTTGTGGGTGTACTTGAATCGGCCGCATATGCAGAAGAATCAAATATAATATTTTGATATGATGGTGTTGTACCATCTTTCATCACTCCTAAAATTGTATAGCTAGCATTCGTCTTTGGGGTTCCAGTACCTCTTGTCGTATTATTATTTCCTATTGGCCCAACAGATGACGACCAATAGTTGTAATTAAACCCATTGGCTGTTCCTTGTTGGTCTCGCTCTATATACCCACCGCTATCTGCATCCAAAATACTTCCTTCTGTTTGTATGAGTTGAGATTCTCCTTGTAAATCTATTATACCGTCAAGTTCCAAATAATTCGTGATGGTTAAACTATGTCCAGTACCTTCACCTGTAGTCATGTCGGTAATTCCATCCATCGTTAATGTTCCTGCTGCTGTTGAAATTAATCCACTCAACGTAATATTTCTGTCAGACGTAATGTTGTTACTTAATTCAACAATATTCCAATCAATAGGTATTCCATCAAAACCAATACTATTTGGTATGTATATATCATTGCCATTTAACCAAGTCCCTGCTGTGTCCCAAGTATTATCTACAATTGTTTTATAAGGAAGAGGCGCCGTTACAATTTGTGAAGATGACATATTTTGCGGTATGCCATCAATATTGTTACCAGAACTATCTGATGCTGTATTAGCATCCAACGGATAATACCCTAATAAATGACTCCACAACAATCCGTTAGAAATATTCAATTTTGTTTCAGACCCTTTAACATTAGTACCATCTTGTTCTACATGCTGATTCATCATCTCCCTTATTTGAGATTCGCTCAAAGCTACATCCCAAACTCTTACTTCCTGAATAGCGCCATTAAAAAAGTTATTGTTTAATGGTGATGTTACATAATTTGCTGTATCTGCTCCAATAATAAAACTATTTGGAGTATTGGTAGGTGGAGATGCTGCTGGTGCAGAATTAACCTCAATACCATCCACATAAAGTTTTACGGTAGAACCATCAAACGTGGCAGCCATATGGTGCCATTGGTTATCAGGAATGGCATAGGGTGATGTTATATTTACAAGTTCATTATTAGAACCTCCATACCAGATTAAGTTGGGATAATTATTTTTTAGGCTAAAGTGATATCCCGTTTTGTCTGAAGTATCTATATTTCCTTTTGATATAACTGTTCCAGTTGCAACTGATGATTCTTGATTTACCCAAGCTTCCAATGAAAATAACCCAGTTAAATCGTGGTTGTCTGCAAAATCAATGTAATCATTGGACCCATTAAAATTTATAAAATTATCCATAATATTAATGGTATAGTCCTCCACTTCACCATCAAAACCAGTATCGCAACTTGAAGACGGATAACTATTATACTTAGTAGAAACACGCATTCGTGTAGTGCCGACAACTGCAGTAAGAGGAACTAAAATAGATGTTGGTGAATTTGATGTTAAACCATCAGTAACATTTCTAACAGAACCCATATCGTACTCCTCACCAGAATCAGTAAAATCTCCATCTCTATTCCAATCAATCCATACTATTGCATAATTTCTCCAATTGCCATCTGTATTTACACGTACTAATAAATCATGTATTGAACCTTTATAAACATTGGTCGAAATATTGGTAAAATCCTCATAACCATTATTCTTAATTATGCTTGTTGCATTACTTATTGAATTAAAAGACACATAAGTAATGCCATCATTAAAATCCGTATTTCCAGATGAAGTACAATATACATGTGATCCTTCTTTTATTACAATTGTATAATCTTCTACTTCTCCATCAAAATTAGTAGCACAACTTGAGGTGGGATAATTGTTATATCTAGTAGAAACACGCATTCGTGTAGGACCAACAACCGCAGTCAGAGGAACTGAAATAGCCGTGGGTGAATTTGATGTGGGATTATCAACAACATTCTTTACCGATCCCATATCATATTCTTCTCCAGAATCAGCAAAATCACCGTCTCCATTCCAATCAATCCATACTATTGCATAATTTCTCCAATTACCATCTGTATTGACATTTATTATTAAGTTATAGGTAGAGCCTTTGTAAACATCAGTAGAAATGCTAGTAAAATCTTCATAGCCATTATTCTTAACTACGTCTGCATTATTTATTGTATTAAAAGATACATAGGTTATGCCATCATTGTATGTAGTAGTTCCAAATGAGTTGCAATATTGCGAGTAACTTACAAAACTTATCAGCGTAAAACTCACCGATAGTATTATCTTAAAAAGGCCTTGAGGAGAGAGAGACTTCATAAATTTACATTTTTATCGCTCTTTACTTGAGAAAGCGATACATTTTTTAAATAGCACAGCAAACATAAATAAAAAAATCGACAAAACGTAACTTTTTTAGGTTAAAAAGATGTTTTTCATCGATTAAATGATACTCTTTGTCAGTTTTTTAATCTTTTACTTGTAGTGTTATTAAACTTAATGGCTATAAAGAGATTTTTACTAATATTTAGAATAGTTGCAAAACAGCATTACAAATACAAAAAGCATCCCTTTTTTCAATTGAAAAAAGGGATGCTTTTTAAAAATTTTAATACTTAAGTTTCTAAATAAAAATTAAGCTTTTCCAAGAATTCTGAACATTCCTGTTCCACAAGATGGGCATTTGCCTTTCATAGCTTTTCTACCATTTTTCATAGTAACTTCAGCTGCATCTTTAATTTCTTTTTTGTCTTTGCACTTTACACAGTATCCTTCCATAATGTTTTTGAGTTTTTGTTTTGGTTAAAATTATTTTTAAATATAGACTATATTTTGAGCGTCAGCAAATAAAAATAAAATAAATCACTTTAATTATCTGTTTATGCAACTATCTTCATCATTAAGCACTTTCATAAAAAGTAGATTTAAATGTATCAAATCAATTTACATAGTAAGAAGTTAATACTCTTAAGACACAAATCTTTACAACAAAAAAGCATCCTGATTTTCAATAGAGAAAAAAATGAAATAATTATGTTTTTATAATTGTAGAAACTATATTTAAAAAGTATTCCGTAAGCACAGCCTTGAAGTATATGTTTACAGTTACTAGTAACCATAAACATTATGTTGGTAAACATTAAAAACAATATAACATGAAAGCATGGAAATTCAAATTAAAAAGTAGCCCTAAAGAGATTAGTGAGAAATTAGAGTCTGAACTTAAGTCTATTGGAGGATTTGTTTTCCACATGAATCTTGAAAAAAATAAATCTGTGACTTTTAAAGTGCGCAAAAGGATTCTTTATGCATGGTATATAGCATTCCAGAATTGGACAGTTGTTAAAGGCAAATTATTAAAAAATGATACAGAAAACAGAACCAATGTGGAAATTACTTTTAATCAACACTTTTTTATAAAATTGATAATATTTACACATATCATTTTAGTGTTAGGTTTTCTTATCGCTATAATTTCAGGAATTAATGTTAATTCTACTGAGTACATTCTAGGAGGAACACTATTAGCATTAGGAGTCGTTTTATGTATTGCGGTACAAAGAAAATTTGAAAAGGATATTCAAAAATATAAATCATTAATAACAGATATATTTGAGATTTAAAAAACCATTTGCCAACACCATGCATAAAAAATTACTACTTTTAGCTAAAGCAATGTTAGTCGGTGGTTTGTTTACTTATGCTTTAGCTTCGGAAAATCCTTGCATACAAAACCGCACTATTCTACACAAATAGGTTGTGCATAGGCTGTAACATCAATTCAAAAGACAATAATGAAAAAAATAAAATTCAGAACATCTATTTTTCTAGCGATATTAGTAGTATCAATTTTTATTACAAGCTGTAACCATAAAGTCCCTGAAAAGAATCCAGAAACTAACCAAACGGATTTAGCAACTCTTGAAAAAGAAATTGAAGTACGATTGCGGGAATATGAAAGTTATTTAAAAAAAGGAGACTCTATTGCTTTAGGTAAAATGTATATGGAAGATGCCGAAATAATTCCATCCACTATTGGGAGGAATAATATTACCAAGGCTTTTGGAAATATGATTAGAGACAGTATCATCGGCTCAAGTTTTAAAACCACAAAAATATGGGGAAATGCACAATTACTCGTGGAAGAAGGAGCAGGAACTTGGTATCATACAAATGGAACAGCCGTTGGCAGTGGGAGATATTTATTAGTTTGGAAAAAAGATGATGGAAAATGGAAAATATTACGAGACACTTGGTTTCCTGACAAAAAGAAATAACTCAAATTACTTGAAAAAAAGCCTACGCACAACACCGCTAAAAACATTGCTCATTTTAGTTTAATCGTTTGGTTGTTGCGCTTCATTACCAGAAACCGCTAACAAATGATAAAATTCTTTAGAAAAATTAGACAAAATTTACTTTCAGAAGGAAAAACTAGAAGTTATTTGAAATATGCCATAGGAGAAATTGTACTTGTAGTAATCGGGATTTTGATTGCGCTTCAGATAAATAATTGGAACGAAGAACGTAAAATAAAACAAAAAGAAACGATAGTCCTAAAGGAACTTCTTACTTCCATAAATAGCGACTTAACAGCCTATAAAATTCATACTGAACCCTCGCTTGAAAGAAAAGCAAATGGTATTGATAGCCTTATTGCCTATATTTTTGATAAAAGAGAAATCAAGAATTCTATCTTCATTAACTTTTACACCAATATGAGTCTGAATGTCTTTATGCAATTTGATGATGGCCCTTTTGAAGACCTAAATCTTCTGGACTAGACATTATTAGCAACGATTCTTTAAGAACAGCAATTAATAATACATATACAGTTAAACTACCGATGTTTCAACGTTTAGCTAATAGGATTAATGATGAAAGCAAACCTGAAATTTCCAAATTGGAGCCTCAATTCCTAAAACTAATTCCAGTATTACTTGATGACGGTAGAAAAGATCTTCATTTTAGTCTAAAAATAGATGATATTTTAAATAATCAAGATTTTCTCTGGGTTTTGGATATTCAACAGAAAAAATACGATGAATATACATTCCAATTAAAGCAAATTAGAACAACTTTAAACCAATTAAAAACTAATATTGAAAAAGAATTAGCTAATTAACTAAAGGTCAATTATATTTCGAAAAAACAGGATTTAAATCAGCTACTTTCAATATTGAATACCGTACCCTATAATTCAAAGAATGAATAGAATAATCCAAACATTAATATTTTTTTTACTTTTCATTTCTTGTCATAGAGATGACATAAATAAATCTTTTTCAGAAAGTGAAAAGTTAGAATTTATTTCTGCTATTGACATTTCAAGATACCCTGAAATATCTAATTCAAATCCAATATTCTATGATTTTGAAGGCAATCAAAAGGATTTTTTAAACATAATTAAAGAAAATGGAGTAAATACCATTAGATTAAAACTTTGGGTAAACCCAAGCGACGAACACTCAGGCTTTAATGAAGTAAAACAGTTTTCCCAAACCTTAAAAACGAAAGGTTTCAAAATTTGGTTAACTCTTCATTATTCTGATACTTGGGCAGATCAATCGAACCAAGAAACACCTATGCAGTGGCAAGGATTACCTTTTGCTGCACTAAAAGATAGTGTTTACAACTACACCCAAAAGGTGGTAAATGAAATAAATCCACATTATATTCAAATTGGCAATGAAATCAACTCCGGATTACTTCATCCTTATGGGCATATTTCAAATAATTATCCTCAATTTATAGAACTAATGAAAGCTGGAATTTCGGCTGTTAGATCCAATTCAAACGACACCAAAATAATTTTGCATTATGCTGGAATAGAAGGTTCAGATTGGTTTTTTAATGAAGTAAGCTCATTAGATTATGACATTATAGGATTATCGTATTATCCAATATGGCATGGAAAATCTTTAGATAACCTTAAAACTACCATGCAGAATTTAAGTGAAACTTATAATAAGAAAATCCTAATTGCCGAAACAGCCTACCCGTTTACACTGAAATGGAATGATTGGACTAATAATATTGTAGGTTTAGACACGCAATTAATTTTGCCTGAATACCCTGCTACGCCAGAAGGTCAGAGGGAATTTATTAAACATATTAAAACAATCACTAAAGAAACAAAAAATGGCATAGGCTTTTGTTACTGGGGAGCCGAATTAATTGCATGGAAAGGAACCCAGTCTACAAATGCTTCACCATGGGAAAATCAAACATTATTTGACTTTGATAATAAAGTCTTACCAGTAATGAGGGAATTTATGAATGAATAATAAAGAACAGTTTTCAACAATGTATATAAAAAATTGCTGATTTTAGATTATTGCAGTTTTATCACATCTAAGCAAAATCATGAAAAAGGGTTTTATGGCATTCAGTAAAATAAAAAACTCTGCATCCCAATGACACAGAGTTCCTCAAAATAATTCCCTAAGAATTACTTATTAATAGCATGACAAGATTACGAGGAATTTTTTATAGTTTTTTACTGTTTCCCGTAAAATGAAAAATTTTAAATAAGTCCTAAATCTTTTGCGGTTGCCACTAAGTGAATGGCATTATTAGCTTTAAAATCTATACGAAGTTTATTTAAACGCTTTTCAATGGAGCTTAGACTGCTTGGCGACATCTGTTTTTGTTTTAAAAAACTGCTAATCTCTTCTTGTGATAAGCCTTTAGACAATTGCTTTAGCAACAAAATGTCAAAGTCGTCTATCTCAACATTATTTTTTTTACTTAAAGCTTGTGACACCTCAGGAGATAAATATAGTGTGTCTTTTTGAACACTTTCAATAGCTTTTGTTAGATGAATTAGGCCTTTTCTGCTTTTGCAAACGTATCCATCTATATTATAATCTGATATTAACGCTCTTACTTTTTGAAGTCTGTCTTCAATTGAATACACAATGATTTTTAAGGAGGGATATTCCATTTTTAACGCCTTTATCAACGATTCGCCAGATGAAAATTTTTGTTCTCTATGGTCCGATTTAAAAGATAAGTCACTAATTATTAACTGAAAAGGTTCTCCATCTAGTTCGCCCTTTTTAATTTTTAAATAAGCATCGTCACAATATTGAACCTGATGAATTTCATTAATACCCAGTTCGCAAAGGGTCGTATAAACTCCTTTGTTGATGTCCTGCATATCTTCTGAAACCAAAACTTTATTAAACATAACTAGACTGTTAATGTGGCTTTAAAACCATTATCAACTTGTGATTCAAATGTAATAGTTCCGTTAATGGATTCCATACGGTTTTCCGTATTATGTAAACCACTGTTTTTCATTAAGTTACAACCAACGCCATTATCTTTATAATCAATCATTATTTTTTTACCATTTTGAGAAAAAGATAAGACTACAAGCGTTGCTTTACTATGCTTACGCATATTGGTCATAAGTTCTTGAAGCACTCTATATAATATGGCTTTTTTGGTATCGTCAAGACCATTCCAATTAACATCTGTAAAATCTTTAGTTATAATATTCACATCGTCTGAGGCATAACTTAATAATAAATCTCTTAAATACTCCTCATAAGGCTCATGCAGATCAATAATACTAGTTTCTTTAGATATATCTCTGGTTTTATTATAGACATCTTCCAAATCGTCTAAGACGTCTTCTTTAATCACGTTGGTCTTTTGTATTTTCGTCATGATATGGTAAATATCATTGGCAACTTCATCATGCACTTTTTTAGAAATACGCGTTTCTGTATTGTACACTTGCTGTAATTTTTCCTTTTTATGTTTATTTTTTATAAATAAATAGAGAAAAACAGTTATTAAAAGCCCTAATGCCGCTATACTTTGAAAAATGGTTTTATTTAATTTTTCCTTTTCGGCTTTTAGTTGACTATCTTTAATCTGCAATTCTAATCGTTGTGCTTCTTTTTCTTTCTCCTGAAAATTGTATTTAATTGCCGCATAGGTATTCTCCATTTGTTGCTTTTTACGTTGTATGGTATTGGCTAATTCTACGTAACGCGTAAAATTTTGATTCTTTTCTAATCTTAATTCTAATTCCAAAGCTTCTAAAGCAAATGCAGGAGAATCCATTTGTTTTGAAATTTCCTTTACATTTTTAGAAAACTTAATGGCTTTGGCTTTGTTGTTCTTTTCTAAATAGAATAAGGATAAATGCCTGTAACTTGAAAAAAGACCTACTAAATCTTCCAAATTCATTCTTATATTCAAGGCTTGTTCCATATTGCTTAGCGCATTTGGATTTCCTATTTTAGACTGAAAATATCCTAGATTGTCTAAGTACACAGCTTTAGTGCCTATATTCTCTAATTCTAAAACTTTTTCATAATATGGTATTAAAACTTCAACGGCTTTGTTATAGTTCTCTTTATCAGCGTACGTATTTGCGATGTTTGTAAGAATCGAGATTTTATCCAACAAAACATCATTAAGTTTAAGAGCTTGATTATAAAATCGAAGAGCAGCATCATAATCCTCAATTTTCCTATAAATCATACCTAATCGATTTGATAATCTTTTTCTTGGTTCTAGGGTTTTTCTTTGGTCTTTAATACGATCTATTAAGCTCAATGCTTTTACTGTGGTTAACTCGCTATCATGAACAAATCCCATTTTAAACTGCCCAAATGAAATTAATTCAAGATAATAGGCTGCGTTAATAGTGTCGTTTTGGTTTAATGCAGCGTCGTATTTATTTTTAAAAAAATCAAAAGCCTTACTTGTTAAGTCAACATCTTTAATTTTTATGAGGGATTTATAATAAATCAACGTACTATCTTGAGTGGTCTGAGAAATAAGGCGATTATTGAAAACATCAATGAAATTAAGTACTATAAAACAAAAAAAAAGGAATGAAGTTTTGTTTGATTTCATTCCTCTAAAATACTAACTATTTTTAATACTCCAATTAGAGACTCACCCATATTATCACTGTATAATTTTGAATAGCCTCCTATTAAAAAAGTAACTTAATCATTTCATTTATTTACTCTCAATATCTTTTGTATCATTATCATTATCAGTATTTTAAATTGCAAACTCCTTCTTTTAATCTTAAGTTTTCTGCTTCCAATAATTCAATTATACCTGTATATCCTTTAGGCGTGCCTCTAACTGTTTTTATTAATCTTTCCCTTAAGATAATCTCGCTGTTTTCTTCAGTAATTTTGGACTTTTCTTTATCCTTGAACCAACCAATAGTTATTTCAGAGTATTCATTACTTCGATTTTCTATAATAAAAAAAACGTTTAATAAACGCACTGTCCTTTGCTATCTCTTTAGAAAAATCATTTTGTTTCCAAATGTTTTTTATCTAGAATTTCCTCAAGTCGTTTATTTTCTATTGACAATTCAATTTATTTTATTGTAAAATTCCTTTTAATAACTAATTACGGGAAAATAACAAGAAAAAGAAATCTTCTAAAACAAAAAGCATCCCTATCTTCTGAAAATAAAAAAGGAGCCCTTATACTTAGGTTAACTACGATTTGTTAATCTTTAATATAAATCCTCTGTTATGAACATTTTCTATCTTAATAGATAAGTCATTTTTTAGATATTTACGTAAATGTGTTATAAATACATTCAAGCTTTTTTTGCTGAAGTAATCATTCTTACCCCATAATTGAGTTAAAATTTCCTTGTGTGTGCATAATGTGTTTTCATGAGAAATCAAATAAAGTAGTAACTGGCTTTCTTTGTTTGTTAAATCAATACTGGTATCTTTATAAATAAGTTCTTGATTTACCGAATTAAATAAATATTGTCCTAATTGATAAGTAATATTTGTTTTTTTACTTTTAGTAGGCTCATCTAATCGTGATAAGAGTGTTTTAATTCTTACTACAAGCACTTCTTCATCAATGGGCTTTTTTAAATAATCAATAGCGCCCAAAGAAAATCCCTTTAAAATATCAACTTTAAGAGATCTTGCCGTTAAAAAAAGAAAAGGAAGGGTTGGGTGTAAACTAGTTATTCTTTCAGCCAAATTAAAACCATCAATATCTGGTAGCATAATATCTAAAATAGCTAAATCATAGTTTTTTTGTTCAAGCATTTTTAAACAATCAATGCCGTTTTTAGCCCAAAATACTTCAAACTCATTCATACTAAGATATTCTGTCAGCAGATACCCCAATGTTTCGTCATCCTCAAGAAGGATTATTTTATTTCTTTTGGCAGTCATACACTAATGAAATAACAATAGTAACCGTAGTTCCTTGTCCTAGATTACTATCAATTTTAACCTTACCTTTATGCTTATTGATAACTTCCTTTACATAACTTAATCCAAGTCCATAGCCTTTAACCTTGTGCAAATTACCATTTGAAACTCGATAGTATTTTTTAAATATAAGATTTTTTTCCTTTTTGTTGATTCCAATTCCATTATCAGAAATTATAATGGCTAATTGTTTTTTAATTAATCTTGTTTTTAAATGTATTATAGGAGATTCTGAATATTTCTGTGCATTATCTAAAATATTACTGATAGCATTTTCTAAATGATTTATATCTGCTTTTATTAGTAAGGTTTCTTCATTAACAGAATAGGTAAACTGTATATTTTGAAGTGCAGATAAGGCTTCAAAATCTTCACAGATTTTAATTAGACTGGGCTTAAAATCAACGGTCTTTAAATTAAAAATATTTCTTTTAAATTCAAGTTTTCCTAATTCCAAAACTTTATCTATATGTGTATTTAATCTTTCAACCTGCTGTCTTATAATGTTTAAAAACTGTTGTTTCTTAGGGTCTATACCGTCTTCTAAAATTTTTGTCGCCAAACCTATTGAAAAAACGGGTGTTTTAAGTTCGTGGGTCAGATTATTAATAAATGCATTGGTAGTGGTTATAACTTTGTGCTGCCAATACACTGATTTCAGCACCCAAATAAAAATGAATATAATGACTATAATACATAATAAGCTCGGAATTGTTAATCCATTTAATTGCCATAAAAAGTAAGAATTAAGGTCTTTAAATTGTAATTCTAAAATAACATTCTGTTTTACCAAAGTAGGTAAATATCCTACCAATTCAATAGGGTAGGTTACCAACTGTTTATTGGTTTTAAAAACATTGGGAGACTTTAAGTAAAAACTACTGTCTCTTGTAAACAGTCTGTAGGTAAAATCAGTATTAATTCCATTAGCAGATAATCGATAGTGAATAAAGTCATTCAGAAAATACTGAGATGCATCTTGGATACTAGCTATACTTAAATCAAAATGAGATTCATCCTTAATAAGTGCACTTCCTATCAAAAAAGATAACTGATTTTTTGTTGCTAAATCCTGTTTTATATCTTGACTAACAATACCAATATTTTTATTAAACTGAACTTTCGCTAAATTAAGTCCAATTTTTAGATACTGATATTGCACTATAAATAAGGCACATATAGTGGTGATAAAAATGGCTATATATAATTTTCTTTTTTTCAAAATGAGCCTCTATATTACTAAAAAAAAACGGGTAATTTTTTTTTAACTTTTTATTAATTTAATTAATCTTTTATTAATCTTTTTAACTTCTTCTTACTCTTAACACATAGTTATTACTTCTACTTTCGCATTAACACATAATTGCACATTAAAATTGAATTCCCAAAACATAAACAATGAAATTTAAATAGTTCGACTATGACACGTTTTATATCACGTATAAATAAACACAGGTTATTGGCAATAAGTATTGGAATCATTTATTTATGGTTTGGGGCACTTAAATTTTTTCCTGAATTAAGTCCAGCAGATTCTCTTGCTAAGCAAACCATTACGTTTTTAACAATAGGTTTATTGCCGGAAAAAGTCAGCATTTTAATGTTGGCTGTTATGGAAGTCACCATTGGTCTTTTTCTTGTACTTAATTTTCAAGTAAGAAAAGTTATAATTGCAGCAATTTTACATTTAATCTTTACATTTATTCCTGTATTATTTTTTCCAGAAATTTCCTTCTCTAAGGCTCCTTTTGTGCTTACATTGGTCGGTCAGTATATTATTAAAAACATTGTTATCATTGGCGCTTTACTTTTTATTTATCCAGTAGATAATTACAAGGCAACTGCCATTTGATAATTGGTCCATGAACTTGACTTAATTCTTGAAATCACCCCTTATGAAGGTAAAACAATTTATTGCGAAGAAAAATTCACTTAAAAGCACGCAGATTAATTGCGTAACTTTTACGAGTAAATTTTCAGTACCCAACCAATATGCGGCTCAAGTAGGAACTTTATATTTTTTTAATGTCAAAAAATTCAATTTATATTTAGAAGATAGATTAGAAGGTGTTTCTGCATCAGGTTTAATTGGAGGGAGTGCAGGTTATAGACGACCTAGTTATGTGATTTCATTGGATCCAGGGATTAACTATAGCGCTCCAAATTTAACTCTAAGTTTAAAAGCGCCAATTGCTTTAGAACGAAATATAATACAGAGTTATCTTGACAAGCAAAAAACTGCCCAGACAGAAGTTTTTAGTCAAAGTGATACTGGATTTGCAGATTATCTAATAAACTTAAATATTACTAACAGATTTAAGAAAAAAAACAGGAAGTTATTCCAAACAGTATAGTCGATTTTTATAAAAATTGAGCCTTGAGTAAGTTCAAAAAAATTGATTTGTTTTTCATTTAATAGCGTTAAACTTAAAAGTTTAGCGCTATTTTTTTTGTTTAAATAAGACTACTTTTAATTTATTAATAAATTGAGCAACAAAAGTAGATAAGGTATTAATCTAAATAAAAAAGCATCCCAATCTTCTGTGAAGAAAAAAGGAAAGCTTTCCATCGGTTTAACTACTTAAACCACTGATAGACTACTACATCTATCAGACAACACAACATCTTTAAAGTGCAAAAAACCTAATTTCTTAGAGCTTTCTCACCACTTGGCGGTCTGGACGGGACTCGAACCTTGCTCTATGAGCCCAACCATAGCAGCATAACTGCCAAATATCTTCAATAATGTTGACGATTTGTGACCTATTTACAATGTTAAATAGTTCATTTTGTTCTCGTCTGGTACAAAAATAATAATTTCAATGAACTTAATATATTTTATTTCAAAAAAAATTATATAAAAGTGTCAAAATGATTTTATCATAGTCCAAACTGTATGCAAAATCGCTATAATGTTAGATAATTTTTAATTTATTTCTGAGTATTTCTATAAATGATTTTGTGCATCACAAATTACTTATTTATATTGGCTTCAAATTACTTCAACGTTAATTTATACAAAAAAAGGCATAATTATTGATAAATTTTATCAAACTGTCTATAGGTTGTTACCACTAAACACTATTTTCAAAATCTAAAATAACTCTATCTATTTACAGTTGAAAACCCTGTAAAAAGTTAGATATGAAGCTACTATTACTTGCTCAAAATTTAGAAAATCAGTTGTTAGAAATCAAAGAAAATTCAAAAAACATAATGCAGAGATCAAATCGTTCTATTTTAATATGCACAAAACTTCTAGGCAGTTTTAAAAAAGAAATTGCAAAAAATGGCTTCAAATCAATTTCAGATGAGATTTTCTTTTTTAAATACACAAAACAAATTCCACTTAAACAACTCATTTATTTTTCTGAAATTCGTTCTTTTGAGATTCAATTCCCAAAAACAGACAAAGATTCACAACTTAAATTTCTTAAAAGGAAAATGCAGAAAGTTAACCGATTTTTTATTTACAATTTAGATTTTGGTCGCTATGTAGATTCTGGTGCTACTAATTTTGACAAGGAATATTATACAAGGGATTATCTCGATACTTTTCATATTACAACATCTAAATTCTATTTTCAAGACCCAGAATTTTGCACGCCTAGAGATATGCTACTAGGTAAGTACAGAGCTTATTACTCTTTATTGCATTATATGGATGCCAAAAAACGTAATATTAAAAATAACTTGAATGGTAAATTAGTAACTACTCAACCGGTTGAAAAAATGCATTGGCCATTTTCAAACACAGATTATGTAGAATTAGTCTATGCGCTATGTGCTAAAGGTTTGGGTAAACAAAATAATCAAGGCATATTGCAAGTATCCAAAAAGTTACAACAGCTCTTCGATGTTGAACCAAAAGATATTTACAAGACTTATCAGGACATAAAAAACAGAAAAAATAGCAGAACACTATTTCTCGACCAACTTTCTACATCTTTGCTCATAGAAATGGATAAAAGCGAAGAGTGATTTCTTCTACAACCCCTTATTTTACAACAAAAAGTAACCGTAGTACGGTTGACCTACGGTGATTCAATTTTTTAATAAATTTTACTCTTTTTGCTTTCGCGAAAGCATACTTCCACACATCAAAATCAATCAAAAAGCATCAAATTTCAAAATGTTAAATTTTGACCGTAGTACGGTTGTACTGGGGAATAAAACCCATTAAAGCTGTTCAAATTTGTAGAACGAAAGTCAAATCAGGTTAAGGGCTATCAATTAAAAATATAAAAATACTTGATAGTCCTTTTCCATTAAAACCGTTCTATTATGCCGACAAGTATTATTACAACAGACGACCTTCGAGATTTCAAGATGGAATTACTCGATGACATCAAAAAACTATTATCCAAACAAGCTACTGGAAAACTCAAAAGGTATCTCAAATCTTCAGAAGTTATGGACTTGTTACAAGTCAGTCCAGGCACTTTGCAAAATCTTCGTATCAATGGCACCTTGCCCTATACCAAAGTAGGCGGTATTATCTACTACGATGCCGAGGAAATTCAAAATATAATGACTACCAACCGTGTACAGCACGGTTCAAATTCTTAAGTAATGAACTATATAAAGCTACTCAATGCGGCTTTTTCAACGTTCTATTTTGATGACCGCCTAAATCCTACCCATATCAGTCTGTATATGGCGCTGTTCCAAGAATGGAACAGCAGTCGCTTTGCAGATGAATTTTATGTAAACCGTAGAGATTTGATGCGTTGTGCTAAAATAGGCTCAAAATCCACCTATCATCGTTGTGTTATTGATTTGGACTCGTGGCTTTATCTATCCTATTTCCCATCTAACAATCCATACAAGGGCAGTAAAATCAAGATGTCCATTATTGGGACAAGTGATGAACGTGATATGGGACGGTACAATCCCACACTAGAACAGCTTGCGGAACAGTACTATCCCATACGTGAACCAGTTGTGGGACAGCACCATCCCATAAATGGACAGGTTGTAGACCCACACCGTCCCATAGGTGGACAAGCATTGGTATCTACTACAAACAATATCAAACAAGAAAACTATACAAAACAACCAAAGGGCTGGCAGGCCGTAATTGATTTTTTTATTGAAAAAGGTTTTAATGCTGATGAAGGAAAAAAATTCTACGAGCATTATGAAACTAGGAATTGGCAAACGAGCGATGGTAAGGCAATTCGCGATTGGCGGGCTTTGGCTACGAATTGGATGGACAGAACGGAATTATTTGATGAGGAAAACAAATTAAACAAAAAACAAGCGTCCCAAATCAAGGACAACTTGCGAACCACTAAAAACAAAGATTATGGACAACCCCTCTAAAATTATCGAAGGTGGCGTGGAATATTCGCTAGGAAAATTTGACGGCAAAAGCGTCGTCTATGACTTTCCAAAAATTTTAATTTACCTGAATGCAAAAGGAAAACTATTGTTTGGCAAGAAATTCAGAATCTATGAAGAGGATAAAAACATACTGCTTAAACTTTGTTCATACTTCATTAAGGATAAAGAGAACTGTGCTACTTACGGTATTGACATTGACAAAGGTATTTTACTTTCTGGACCTGTTGGATGTGGTAAAACTACCCTTATGAAATTGCTACGACATATCGTTCCATTACAACGTCCTTACGAAATGATTCCCTGCCGGAATGTAACTTTTGGTTTTAACCACCTTGGCTTTAAAACGATTGAAGAATACGGCAATACTAAATTCTATTGTTTTGATGATTTGGGTGTTGAACCAGCTGGACGGTTTTATGGAAAAGACTTGAACGTAATGGGCGAAGTGCTCTTATCTCGATATGAACTCTATCTCGATACCAAACACAAAATCAAAACTCACGCTACCACAAATCTAAATGCTGAAGAACTTGAAGAACGCTACGGAAATCGTGTTCGTAGCAGAATGCGGGAACTGTTTAATTTAATTGCTTTTGATAAAGCTGCTAGTGATAAGCGTAAGTAATCTAGCTTCTAAATGTTTTATATAAGAGAATCACTTCTGAGATAAATTGTACTACTATCTCTTTTAAACTTTTGGTTAATTCTAAAAAAATATCTTTCATAATACTATTGTTTTTGTATGGATAATAAAATAGCAAATGCTATCAATTTTATATTTGCAGAATTTGACAAATAACCACTTTCGTCATTATTGGATAAGAAACCTAGTTCCAAGAGAACAGAAACACAATGACCGGTTGTTTCTTTCAGCACTTGAAAATTTGCAAACTTTACACCTCTGCCCTCATATCCTATAACCTTGCAAAGCATCTTTTCAATTTGATAACCTATATAAATAGATTCTTTTGAATAATTTGTTTGATTTCTTGAAGCATAAACTTCTATTCCTCTAGCATAAGAATTATCCGAATGATTACAATGTAAAGACACAAACAAATCTGCTTTAAGAGCTTTGGCCAGCTTAGTCCTGTCCGATAAAGAAATGAGTGTATCAGAATACCTGGTCAAATAAATATCCAAAGGGGTATCCGATTCGTCATTCAGCTTCAAAATCGCATTTGCGATATTCAATACAATATCCTTTTCTTGGATTTTATTTATACCTATCGCACCGGAATCTTTTCCACCGTGTCCAACGTCAATTACAATTCGTTTTTGAGTACTCAATTCTTGTCCAAAAACGACACACATTTTTAGAAGCAAAAAGACAAAACTGACGTTTTTGAGCACTTTTTTCATTTTCAATTTTCGGGTTATCAACAACTTTCTTTCAAAATCTCATAGAATTTGATACCAAATCATAGCAATTAAATTCAATTGATTTCAAATAATATTTTATTCACAAATATTTGATTTTCAGTTATTTATGTACAAATATATGTAAATTTCAGAAAGAGAAAATGAATAAAAAATCTAAACAGTTTTATTATGAAAAAATCAATCTACTTAGCAACTTTTTTATCGTTGCTCTCAACATCACTCTTTGCTCAAATTGGTGGCATAGAAGATTCAGTTAATGATGTTGGCGATACCATCAGAACCATTTTCCCAATTTTATTGGGTGTCATTTTCCTAGTTGGCTTCCTGTTTAATGCAGGGCATTTCTTTGGGGAAAATGCGGACCTTAAAAAAGGGATTACGAGAGTGCTTGTGTTTGTTTTGATTGCTGGTGCAGTTGTCGGCATCTTCACATACTTAATAGGCATCGTAGTATAAATGAACCCTCATCGAGGGCTTTATTAGAAAAGCTGTATGAAGAAATTCGAGGTCTATAAAAATATTAGGAAAAGGGCGGTCATTTTTGGGCTGCCTATTTCCCTATTCGCTCTAATGATGGTTTCCATTTTAGCTTCGCTACTCATTATCATCTTCTCTTTCAGCTTTGGGATAATAATTGGCATACTCGTTTTTAATGCTGCCTTGTACGTAGTCTTGACTAGAATAACGCATAACCCACAAATCTTTCAGATGGCTAAAGCCTTCCCTAGAATAATAAGTAACAAAAGAAACTCGGGTTTCGACTATGAACAAGATTAACCTTTCTAAATATCAACCCATTGTAGATATCCAAGACAATATCGTGTTTGCCAATAATGGCAATGTCGTTCTGTGCTATGAAGGGAATCTACCCGAAATTTATTCGTTGTCCGAAAAGGATTTTGAGGATATGCACGGTGCTTGGTTTCAGGCTCTGAAATCATTGCCTGTTGGGACTGTAGTTCACAAACAGGATAACTATTTGAAGAAATCCTATTCTTCAGAACAACTTCCGAATACAACTTTTCTGGAAAAAGCCACACACGAGCATTTTAAAGGACGTGGACATATTGAGCACAAATGCTATCTGTTCTTCATTTTGACCAAGAACAAGGCACTTAACAATTCAAAATACGTCAATCCATTTCGGAAGGTTTCTAAAGGAATTGTGCAAGAAATGGATGACAACGTAAAAAGCTTTGTCAACTCGGTAAGCGATTCTGTTTCCTTCATCAACAATAGCCGAAAGATGGAATTCATTTCGCTTAAAGCGGAAGAGATTCAAAAGCTTACAAATGGCTATTTCAACGGCTTCAACGAAGGTTTTGACACGGACATCATCTTAGAGAAAAAAAGCGTCAATATTGGCGAAAACCATTTTGATGCCCTGGCCATCAATAGCGAACTGTGCTTTGGCGAAAGTGTACAGAGTAGCAAGACCAATGAGAAATTCACTTCTGACGATTTTGTGTTTCATCAAGGGTTTATTGATGGTTTGGGGCTTACGCTTAACGAAAATCATATCGTCAATCAGATTCTCTATCTCGACGACAAACAGAAATGGCGTAAGCTTCTGGATAAGAAAATTGAAGAACTGAACAAAAGTTCAAATTTTGGTTCGCAGAACAAAGTGGTGCTTGGGAAAATCCAACACATCCTTGACCAAATCAATGCCGATGATAATGCCAGAATCATTCGTGGTCATTTAAACATTGTTTATTGGTCTAAAGATGCCAAAGAACTCGATAAGATTACCTCAAAAATCAAAACCGAATTTAAGGAACTGGATATCATCCCATACTATCCACGAGGCGAAGAACGGAAGAATTATATTCTGAACAGCTACTGCTGTTTTTCATCCAATTTCTCGAATAACGATTTATACGTTACCGATTTGAAGCACGCCCTGTGCTTGTTCATTAATAACACGAACTATAAATCCGATACTACAGGAATCATCTTTAACGACCGTGAACACAACATTCCTGTTCTAAAGGATGTCTGGGACGAGTGCAAGAAGCGCATCAAGGCACGTAACTTTGCCATTTTCGCTCCCACAGGCGAAGGAAAATCCTTTTTGGCCAATAACATTCTGCGCCAATATTTTGAGAGTGGTGTCCGCCTGGTCATTATTGATCTCGGTGGATCCTACACCAAGTTTGCCAAACTCTACCCAGAAAAATACACGGTACTACGCTACGAAAGCGGAAAAAATCTTGGTATCAATCCATTCTACATAAGCGATGTAAACGACCTGACACCTGAACGTTTGGAAGACCTATCAGTATTCTTGTTTGAATTGTTCGCTTCGGATTTGAAAGTGACCAAAGCACAATCGGTTTCGGTTAAAAAGATATTGCGCCATTATTATGACAGCACCTTAGAAAACCACTCTTTGGACGGTTTTTACAGTTTTATAGAAAGAAATCGGAAAACTATTCTCGATACTCTTAAAATCCATCCCGACTACTTCAATGTCACGAGCTTTTTGCACGTAATGTCCGAATACGTCGGCGATGGTCTATATAGCTTTTTATTTGAAGTGAGTGAAGACCAGACCTATAAAATCGAGGATAAACGATTGATTGTTTTTGAATTGGACGAAGTGAAAGACAACAAGGAAATCCTATCCGTAATGCTCAAACTAATAAAGTCAGCTATCCAGCGTACCATTTGGCGAAATCGTGCCGAAAAAGGCATTATCCTATTTGACGAGTTTGCAAAGCAACTGAAGTTTGATAACGTACTGGAAAGTGTGGAATTCTACTACCAAGCCATCCGTAAACAGAATGGTGCGATTGGGATTATTCTTCAGTCCATCAATCAGCTTCCCAATAATTCGACTTCCGCAAGTATACTTGAAAACACACAGGTCATCTACAGCTTGAACAATGAAAAGGGCTATGATGAATTGGTCAAAAGGCTCAACCTATCCAGTCACGACCTTAACCAATTAAAATCCATTAAAAACAACCTTTCAGGACTACGCAAATACACCGAAATGTTCATCAAGATTGGCAAAGAAAGCAACATCTTCCGTCTTGAAGTTCCGAAGGAAGTGTATGCAGCTTACCTAACGGATGGACAAGAAAATGAGGAAATAATGAAGCTCTACAACGAGCTTCAGGATATGCAAAAAGCAATCATTCAATTCACATCTAAAACATAAAATTATGAAATCGAAGATTCACGAATACCAAAACAAATTTTTAGCGATGAGTAAAACAAAAATTAAAACATTGTCATTCGGGCTAATCTTAGGGGTTGCCCTTTTAATGCCGAAAGATGCTTCCGCTCAAGGAATGCCGGTTTATGACAACACCAACTTTATCAGCTTGGTAAAACAGCTATTGGAATCTGGTAAGCAGACGGCAGAAATGATTAAGTCCGTCAAATTCTTGAAAGATGCCAAAGAAGCTATTGAGAAAGTATCGAGCGTTGTCCAACAACTTAGAGCGGTTGAGGAAATCGCACAGAACAATCAGCGCCTTATCAATGTAATGCAGAATGACCTTCAGGATATTCTGAATTCGCCCTATATCAAACCTGAGGAAATTGACAGGGTTGTGGCCTCGTTCGAAACCATTGTCCAAAATTCATTGGACACGGTGGACTTTATAGACGAAGTCCTCTCAAGCGATTACCTAAAAATGAGCGATGCTGAACGTGCCGAAATCCTGAAAGCAAAAGAACTGGAATCCAAACAAATGGTTTCCAATATCACTACAAAAACGAAACGTTACCGTGATATTATTTCTTTCAGAAAAATGCAGGATAAAGTCAATAATCGAGAAACAGAATATTAAAAATGACCGCGACCATCATTTTAGGGATTGGGTTGGAATACATTGATACGGTTTTCCAGACCATACAGGCCAGCGACTTTTCGCAATACACTATTGCCGGAATGAAAACGCTCGCTGTCCTATTCTTTTTGGTCAACATCCTTAAAAAATACAACGAAGGTATTGCAGACAAGGACGGCTACACTTGGGGATTGAGTCCGGGCGAACTGGCCAAGAATTTTGCCATTGTCCTATTGGTCATATTTTCAACGCAGGTGTTAGGATTCTTTGATGGGATATTGGTAGCCATCGAGGGACAATATAGGGGCACGGCACCTGCGTTACTTCCATTGCAAATGCAGGATATTCCATTAGAGGAAGATGTAAGCCTATTTGATGCCGCAAGTTCCGCAATGACGCTTTTGTATGAGGCGTTGGTAACGCCACTTTACGGTTTCAAAATATTGGCCTTTATCCTAAGTACCATACTCTGGATATTGGATTTGTTCATCTATCCGCTATTCTTGGCAGAGCGTTTTTTCCTTTTGGGGATAATGCAGGCTTTCTTTCCATTGGTCATTAGCCTTGCGGTTTTTGAAAAATTCCGTTCGCTCGCCTATACCTTCTTTAAGTTGTACGCCGCCGTTTATATGCTCGTGCCAGCGTTTTTTCTGGTCAACGTGTTTATCAATGCCATCTATACTGAAATCAACACCAATTTCTGGGTCAACCTATTCGGAACTGATGTAGGTCAAGGCTTTTTTGCACCTGTGGTTCAGCTTGGGTCGGTTGGTTTTATCGTTTTTCTAAAATTCAAATTATATAAGCGCGCCACGTCATTTACCCTAAGATTATTTACTTCCTAAGGCAGATAAAAATATAATTATGAAAACACCATATAAGAACATATATAATGTCTTAAAGTTGAACAGATTTATCGTGTTGGCAGTTGTCATTTTTGCAATGCTATCCAGCACCTTTTCACTATGGGTGGCATTTAAGACGAACAAAGATTCCCTTAATAGTGCCTTTGCTATCAATACCGATGGTAGTATTATTCCGCTGAAGCTCGTTACTCAAAAAGAAAATTTCAATGTAGAGGCATTAGCACATTTGGACCTATTCCACAACTACTTCTATAATATCGACGCCAGTAATTATGAACGGAATCTTGAAAAGGCGCTTTGGCTAGGAAATAGTTCTGTGGACAATCTATATCGCCAGAAAAAAGCTGATGGCGTCTACAATCGATTATTGCAATATTCGCTCGTTCAGAAAGTACTGAGCATAGATTCACAAATAGGGGAACAAAACGGAACATACACCTTTAGAACGGTTACCGTCTTTGAAATAAATAGAGGTTCAATAATAGACACTTATGAACTGGTTTCTAGTGGAAACCTAATTCCCGTTGATAGGAACTTTCCAAATAATCCGCACGGTTTGTTGATTACAAACTATTTCGAAAACACCTTAAAAAAATTAAACGATGAAAGTTAAGCCGATAATCGGCATTTAAAAACCACTATTATGAAAGTAGAAAAGAATAAAATTGTCTTTGCAGCTGTACTGGCTGTGATTTTCATTTTCCTGATTTCCTATTCTGTAATGATTATGGGCGATGACGAAAGTGAAAATGAAAACCTTGAACAGACCTTAGTTCCAGACTTAGAAGAAAATCAAAAAGAATACGATTCCAAGCTTGATGCCATCAATGACTTAAAGGAAGTGCGCGAGAATAACGCACCCAGTATCTACGATGAAAAACTTTTGGATTCCACAGGTCTTTACAATCCTGATTTGCCAGAGCTCGAAAAAAAACGCATTGTGGATAGTATATACAATGCAGGTAAAATTCAATACTCTGAAAAGAAGTATCGCAACTTAGAGCAAAAGAAAGTTGCTCAAAAGAGCTCACAACAAATCGATTCAACCGAAATTATACGAGAGCAAAAAATTCAAGCCAAAGAATTAGGGCTAGAACATCAATTATTCTTTGCTGCCTCACCAAAACCCAATGAAGTTTCAATTATTGGCAGTACAGATGAAACGATTTATGTAGTCGTGGATGGCGACCAGATTGTTAAAGCGAACACTAGATTGCGAATGCGCCTTACCAAATCAGCAACTATAAATGGTAAGCTGATGCCAAAGAATACACCAGTCTTCGGATTTATAAGTTTTCAACCCAATCGTGCCTTAATCGAAATTGAGAACATTAAGCATCATCCGACCAAACTTAAAGCTTTTGATTTGTTAGATGGTAGCGAAGGTATATATGTGCAAAATAATTTTCGGGCAGAAGCCACCACAGAAGTTTTGGATGATGTTATAGGTGATATCAATATTCCGACTGTTCCACAGGTGGGCGGAATCACACAGGTATTTAGACGTCGTAATCGAAACGTTAAGGTAACTGTGCTTAACAACTACAAATTAATTCTAAAACCAAAATTATGAGGCCCATAATGGGCATTTAAAACCCACTCTTATGAAAAAATATATCATCATCTTAGCTCTTGTTATTTCAGCTTTCGTGAAAGCTCAAACAGACACAGTACTAGATACAATTTATGCAAACGATACTAAAAATGTTGCGTTATTTTTCCCAGAACCTATTAGACAGGGCATAACCGGTTCGGATAATTTTGTTTTCAGCTATAATCGTGAAAAAGAACAATATTTCGGGCTGCTTCAGGCTAAACCTGGCAAAGAAAGTAATCTACTGGTAGTCAACAGGAATGGTGCAATTTTTTCGTATATTGTAAGATATAAGAAGCATCTGTCAAAGCTCAATTATTTTATCCCATTATCAAATAGTATTGGGAATGAAAAGCCAATTGTAACCGATTCGATTCAGGTTGTAACTTCTGAAAAAAATATAGATAACAGAACCTACTATTATCAAAAATTCTGCTCCTATCTTCTTAACAGAAACCAACGTATTGGTCGGATTAAGAAGCGAATGCAAGGCATTGTCTTGAATGTTGAGAATGTTGTTTTTGATAAAGAAGAACTCTACTTTGTTATCCAGATTGAGAATAATTCTACGTTGGATTACGATTTGAATTTTTTGAACCTCTCAATCGAGACCCGACAAAAAGGGAAAAAGAAATCTTTACAGAGTTTATATCAAGAACCTATTTACAAACACTATCTACCTTCAAAAATTGCAGAAGGAAAAATGGTGCGGTTTGTTTATGTAATGCCCAAATTTTCATTGTCCAATGACCGTAGGGCAATTTTAGAATTGAACGAGAAAGATGGCGAACGAAATATAAAACTGAATATATCACATAGATATATCAATAACCCAAATTAATAATATTATGAAAAGATTACTTATTTGCTCACTTGTACTTCTATTTATTTCCTGTGCCGGGAATAATAATATGTCCCACACCGAAACAGCTCAAATTGTTGCTGAAAGTTTCTTCTCAAAAGATGAATCAGCTTTAAAAAAGCATACAACATCAGATGGATATGCCAGTTTAATCACAGTTCAAAATATGATACCAGATTCTGATAAGGAAATTAAAGTAGAGATTTTGGATGAAGCTATTGAAGGTGAAATTGCCTGGGTAAAATATAAAACCTCTTTTGATGGAAAGTCAGGTGTCTTTAAGCTAGTCAAAGAAAATAACCAATGGAAGGTAACGAGCAAAGATCCGAGGGAAAAAGGGCCTTTTTAAAAAAGAAGCTTTGTTTTAATTTTTGTCAAGGTTGATTTCCCAATACCCTCTTGTTCCGCCTTGACGCTCAATATATCCAGCATCCTTTAAGTTGTTTAGATGCTTCTGAATTGCAGATTCATTTATATGTAGGACTTCTGCTATTCCTGAACGACTTATGCGGTTATCTTTGGCAATCAATTTCAGTACTTGCTTTTGTCTAAGGGTTAATTCGGAAATAGCATCTATGGTTTTTTCGATTTGACCACCTATTTGACCACCTTTTAGACCACCCATTACACTACTTATTTGACCACCTTCTTCAAGAGCAGTTTCTTTGGCCATAAATGTCATTCTGAGAAAGTTATCTGAAAAACTAAAGCTCTCTTTCCCATAGTGTTCCAAAATACGAGGGATGCCAGAACCTAATTGTTCTACCAGTTCTAAATCCTTGAAAATACGCATCAGTTCCTTATTTCGTGGGACTGAAAAGCCTTCGAAAAACTCTTGTTTGCTTAATCCTTCAGGTAAACCACCTGCCGATGTGATTTCAATTCTATCCGTAAAGATTTCAAACTTTGGTGTAATCTCATTAGTGTAGTCATTATGCACAAAGGCATTGATTATTGCCTCACGCAAAGCGATGGGATGCCAAAGATTGACTTGTTGTCGCTCTTTGGCTGTGATTTTGGTAGCAGTTCTGTTCTCGACTGCAATTTTATCTATCACTTGTTTAGTAGCCTTTACTAAACATTCGTGGCCATATTCGTTGCTTTCTATTAAGTCAGTACGGGTCTTTCCTGAATATTTGGCAACTTTTATAGAGGTATTGTTCTTGTCGGCCAATAGATAGCCGGCATAATTGAATGCACCATCCTCGGTAAGCAGTTCCATGTTTTTCGCAAAGGCAATACCAAGAGTGTAGCCAGCTTCCTCATAGTAGATTTTTAACTGGCTAAAGCTTAAATCTTGCCGACCTGCTTTAATTTTACTGATGGAATTTCGAGTTCGTTTGGCAAAGAGCTCGTCTATCATTTTTTGTGGCATAGGCTCAGCGGCCGAACCTAAACGAATAAAACAACCCTTTTCGCTCATCCCATATTTTTTGAGATGATATGGTTTTTCTGGACCGCTGGCTACAATGATTTTTAGAATGTTCTTCCTGTCCCTTTCCTCACTCACAATATCAAACAAACCGAGTGCTGAAGGACGGATATTGTTCTTTAGTCTGTCCTTAATTTTTAACTGGTCGCTATCAGCATCTACCAAACCATAAGTGTTCCCTTCTTTATCAACACCAATATATAAAACACCACCCTCCCGGTAGTTCAGAAACGCAATGACCTCTTTTTCAAGTCCATCGGTAAGCTCTCGTTTATATTCTATACGGTTTGTTTCGGTCATTAATTCAAATAAAATAGAACAGTAAATATAATGATATTAAGATTGTTGGAATAGATATAGTTGACAATGATGGTTTGTCAGATATTTTATGTTTGGTATAGATAGCGTTTAGAATTGATGGAAACTAAATATTATTGAGTTGGCAAGTTAAGTTTATCAAACAAAATTTGATTTCTCTTTTTTGAATCCTTAACCATTTTATCAAAACTTATTATTTCGGTATAAAGCTCAAAATTACTATTGTAAGAGAAAAAACCTTGATTGTCTGGATGAGCAGTAAAACCAGCTTTTTTTGCCAGAGTTCTTAATTTTGATGTTAGATCTGAAATTATATAGGCATAATAAGGTGTCCCTTTGCGTACACTTATGGGGCGACCATTAGCGTCTAAAGCGTTGTTTTCTTGAATTTCAATAACATAATTAAGTACTTGTGTTATTGGATTATCAATTTCACTATAATCGTCTCTCATTGGTTTTTTAAATTCAACAATTACAATTGAAGAATAGTTGTCACTTTCATTAAGTAAATGTGCTTTATTAAATACGACAAGATCGGGTCTTTTTAATGAAGTAGATTCTGTTCTTTTGTTACTAGTAAAGGGTATGTCAGATGCCAAATAATCGTGAAAAGCTAGTCTTTCATCAATTACCCATAAATTGTGTTCTTCTAATTGAATTTCATCAGATGTTTTCTTTACAGGAAAAATAAGATTGTGTATAATTTCCTCTTTAGAATATTTGTCATTTTTAGATTTTTTTAAATGCTTGTTTAAATGTTTCAGAATATAAGATCTGTGCACAACATATTCGGCAAGTTTAGAGTTCCCAACTTCAACAATTTTGTTGTACAAATCTGTATGAGTTTTATCAAATGCAGCCTTATGGTCAATTTCCTTAATCGACTCTAACATTTTGTTTGCTTCACGTTTTACGTCTCTCTCAAGCTCATTTTGAAGTTTAAAAAGTTCTATCTCTAATTTTTTACCACCTAGATTTGAAGAAATCTTTTTCAACTCTTTAAGTTTATATTTCTCTGAATACCTATAGCGTGGATGCCTACTTACAAATTTTCTAATATTTTCAAGTCGGTCTTGTTCTATAACACTTATATATTTTTGATATATTTCTCGAACAATAGCTACGGCTTTTTCACTTACCTCTATTTTTTCTATTTCATCAGGGAAAAATTCATCCGCCTTAGAAAATGATATTTCTGTCCGCTCTTCATTAACTTTATCATCCAAATAATCACTAGAAACATACACTGCTAATGAAAACTTTTCTCCTTCGTCATCTGTCAAAGGCTGCTTTAATTCAGGTATAAAGTCTGTTAACTTATCATTCATTACTTCTCGACGATGAGCTCAATAATGGATTTTATTATCAGGCTTAGAAGTATACATTTTAACCACCTCAAAGTCGAATTTCTGACCTTTTATTTTTGCACTTTTTTTGTCAAGAGAATTGCGAGTGTAATTCTTGAAATAATCATTTACAACGATTTCATCATTGTTGTCCTTAAGAATTATTCTTGGACAATTAGATTCCCTAAAAAAACTAAAGCAATGTTCAATTATTTTAATTGCAATATCTTCTAAATCGCTATTAGTCCACTGTTGAAAACGTTCGTTTAAATTTTTGAGATAAACGGAAGTACGTCTTTGAGGATTTGAAGATTCTACTTTAAAATTTCGCGGGTTTTCTACTCCATCTTTGCTGATTTTAAATTCAAATTGGCGACGATTGAAATGACCGTTCTGACGATAAACACTATCTATTTCTACGCTAGTAAAAGCTCTTAACCAAGTTATTCGTCCTATGCCTTTTCCACCTTTATTATATTTATAACTTGAATGAGCCAAATTGAAAGAATCCCAGTTTTCAGGATTAAAGCCGATACCATTATCTGTTATTTTAAAGGCAATAATTGGGTTTTTCTTTTCAAAATCAGAATCATTTATTTCACTTCCTAAATTCTCTTGAGGCAACCTTTCAGCTTCTATTTCTATGAGACCTGGGCTTTCTGACTTGAGTTCTTCAATAGCGTGTATAGAATTAACAAGGGCTTCAAACAATGGCAATAAAGCCTTATTACTGGCTAATTTCTTTTCACGAACTTTTCCTGCAATGTCTATGCGCATTATAATCTCAGATGTTTTAATTAAGTGGTACAATTTACATAAAATTTAAAGGCCTTTAAGATTTTAAAAACACTTTCTGTTATGGAATAAAGCATAATTATTTTTTTGATTACATTTATGTTTCAAATATCGACTTCGCCTCATCATAAACTCGTTCAAAATTAGCCTCTAAATCTTCCTGAGAAAAATGCTTCGATTCCTTTGGCAACTCTCGTTGAATATTAGCCAATTTAAACTGTACCTTCTTATCCTTCCCATCCGCATAGGTTATAAACTCTCCCTGCTTTAATCTAAAGAACACATCTGCTCTAATTTTTGGGATTTCTTTCTCTCCAGTCGTAATACGTGTATCGAAATCAAGATTATGTCCACGACTAATACTTTTGGTTGGGTCTTTGATTATTTCAAAAAAACGTTCATAATATTTGGCGGTGTCTGGGTCATTGACTTTACCAAAAAACTGATAAGAAAGATTGCTTAAAATCGCTTTACTCGCCTTGTCACCATACATCATATCGTTCTGAATTTTATCCTGCATTACATAAATAGTTGCTATATCGTAGCTTCTCAAAGTTGCAGGAATTCTATGCATATTCAATAAACGAATTGTTGGTGCTTCTTCCATCAACAAAAATGAAGGTTTTGAATTTCGCACACTCATTTGTTTGGTAATGGTATGAATAATGGTCGCAATAACTGGCGAATATGAAGTTTCAAATTTCGGGTTATTGACTATTGAAATTACAGCAGGACTTTCTTCGTTATTGATATTCAAAGGCACTTCGTCTGCGGACAATGCCATAAAAATGCGTTGTGTACTAATTCGTTTCAACGCATTTGCCAGAGTGCTTTTTACGCCTGCTGTCTGTCTGTCGGAATCCTTTCCACTTATAAAAGCATCTGCCATTGCTCTTGATGTAGTATTGGTTTCTAAGAATTGGATTAAGCTATCCGTGTCCAGATATTGGTAAATGGCAATCAAATGGGGAAGTGTACAGAATTGTGGATAGGTGGTTTTCAGTTTCCAAATCAATCCACCAATCAGTCCTTCCGCAGCATCGTTGAAGAATTTTGTCGTTCCGGTTGTTCCGCTTTCTCGTTGTTCCAAAAGGTTTTCTATCAATACCCTTGACACTTCGTTTACGCTTTCCTCGTTCTCTAAGTAACGTGGCGCGATAGGATTTACCCTATGGATGATTTTATCAAAGGAAATGACCTTAAATGGGATATCCCTATCCTTAAAAAGCGGATACGCCATTTCGGTCAGTTCAAAATCCTTGTAGTCGTGGATAATTCCGCAAAAGCTTTCTTTCCGGAAGTGTTTCAAAAATCCATAGACAACACTTTCGGTCTTGCCACTTCCGGCAGAACCAATGATGGATGCACCTCGTTTGATGTTATCCAATTTGAAATTTCCCTTAGTGGTGGCAAAGCTGACCTGATATTTGCTATCGCCATTTATTGGCTTGTCCGTTTTATGCAGGAACACGTACATTCCTATGTTAATTAATATGAGAGGGCAAACCAGATAGAGAGAAATCAGAATCAGTCGGTTTTCCCCATTCAAACAGAACACCATCGCACCAAGCACGAGAAAATTAACGATGAATGCATACCTACTTACCCGAAACATCGCATAGAAAACAATACTGGTCACGCCAATAATTGAAAGTGTCGTTATGAGGTCATCTATCCGCATAATTGTTAGATTCCTATAGAACTTGATTTAATCGCAATCTCAGCACCACGTCTCAACCGTTTAAGAATTCGAAGTGCAATCTGTGTTTGACTAACTGGAATATTTGGCACTATCGGCAATCCGGTCTTTGCTATAATTTTGAAAGCCAGTGCTTTTTTGTTAGCCGGCAGTTTCATCAAGGCAGCGAAATAGAGATTGGGATTCTTTACAAAATCCTTTCGGGCTTTGTAGGTCTCGGCAAAGTTTCGTTTATAGCCAAAAGTCTTATCAAATGTTTTTTCTGCATTCTCGAAAAATGTATCACGGTCAAATCCCCGTTTTACGGTTTCCCCATTCAACTTTACATCAGATGCTTTGTATTTGCTTCCGGGCGATAAACTGAATCTGTTGGACGCATCCTTACGGCTCACGATAATATGGATGTGGCTTTGGTTACCATCTTTTTGCATTCCCTGGACAATCCGTTTTCCGTTTTGCTGATGTGGTGCTTGGCGTTCCAATTTTGCGATTTCCTTTTCCATCCTTTTAATATTTCCTTCATTTCGTCCTTCCTGAACGTTTCGGATTTCGGTTTTGAGCTGAAGAATTTTGATGGCGTACGGTTGGTTCTCTTTTACCTGAAAATCTGTTCCCTTGAAGGTGCGTTGATGCTCTATTTTTGCATAGTACTTTATATCATCGATGTTAACCGGTCGCCCTTTGATTTCCCTATTGAATGAAGCCACATAATCTTTCATCAGCTCACGAGTATATTTCTTTAAATCTTCGCTACTGTTCTGAAGTTTTCGCAATTCATATTTTGATGGACTGACAGTTATTGAGTAGAATCTTGGTTCGTGTTTTTCCAATTTTGCAGTATTCCCATCGATTTCCTTAATGACTTCCTCAGCAGAAATCTCATCGCCATATTGATTGAAAAAATGTTCCATATCTTGCTGTTCCAGACCTTGATTTTCTTTCTCTAAATACCCAACAAAATCTGCCGAACTTTTGGAAAAATTACCGCCCATCTTTTGGGATGTTATTGTGATGTACATAGCTGGAAAAATTATAGTTCGTTCTTAATGTTTCGCCTTTCGCGAAAGCGCACTTCTTTCTTTTCTTCGGCATATTTCTTTTCAACTATCAATGGTTTTTTGTTGGGTTCGTCCATCACAAAAAGGGATTGCAACATTGCGACCGTTGGCTTGGTTTGGGTCTTTTCTACATCACGCATTATGGCGATTACGGCGTTGATTCTTTTGAGCAATTTAGCCTCGATAGTACGTCCGGTTGGTCCTAACTTTTCCCTTGGGGAAATCTCGTTATAGAGGAAAAAATCAAGGATGTTTTCCATCGCTTCGGTGTGTGTTTTAAAGTGCATTTTGGAAAATTCCTGAAATCGTTTGGCAGTTTTTCGTTTGAATCTGATAGTGATGAATGAATCCATTTCTTTCGCTTTTTTTAAAGATTTGACGTAAATCCATCCCTATTTACTGGTGTTTCAAGACCATTTGACGCAAATTGCTGGAATTTTTAAATCCTTTTTGATTTTAACTAATTAAAAATCAACGGATTAAAACGAAAATGGAATATGTAACGCGGCGCAGCCCGTTACCCTCTTGCTATTCCTTTTCGTCACGCGCAAGCGTGACAAAAATCCATACAATCCGGCTAAAAAGCCGATTGCCATTTTCAGGGAAAATGATTTTCCGATATATTATTTTTCGATGTGTAAGGCTATCGGCGAAAGTCGAAAAGTGGATAACCTTACTTTAATTTGAATGCTGAAATTCAGCGAAATAAAGATAGTAATTTTTTCTTGATATAGGATTAATTAAACACAAAAACACCTCTCATTCAGAGGTGCTTGTTTCATATATGCTGAAAACTATATATTGAAAACGTAGGTATAAGAATATAAATTCCGCATTGCCTCTTCCTCAATTATCGTTTCAAAACAGCCATAATTTTCTTTTACGTATTTGCGAATGCTATCCCCAAATTTTCGTTTCACATCTTCTTTGGAAGTTTCCAAAAGTCGGTTTTGAGCTTCTTCGCTCAAGTCTGTAAAATTTAGATATACCATAGCTTTAGAATTTAATATTCACTTGGAAGCATCAGCGTATCATTTACAAAATACAAACGCAGTTCATCGAGAGGAAAATCGGTGACACGATAGCCGTGTTTTTCCAAAATATTGTCGTTGCCATCGCTGTAAATTATTTCGGCTTCGTAGCCTGTAAAATCTTGTTTTTCTTCGGACAATCTCTTAAAGTCGATAGTGATAAATTCGCTTCGGTTCATCAGACTTTTTGCAATTACGGAAGCATCCGTTATGAGCCAAAAACATTCGGCAACTTCCGAAAGGTATTTCAACCCGTCTGTAAATCGTGTTCTTAATAATGGGATTTGGTAGAACATTTCAGTTCCGTGAAAATGTTGTAATCCTTCTTTGATTTCATTAACTTGTGCTTTACTCATCGTTTCTATTTTTTAATGGAAATCGTAAATCTTCGATTTCATTGTTATCTTAATTTTATTAATGGATAATGAAAAAGAGGGCGCAACTTTCCAGAGGAACGCCCTCTTTAATTTTAAGTCCTACTTGTCGTTTTTACTTCCAAGTAATAGGATTTCATCGGCTACCACTTCGGTAACATAGCGTTGTTCATTATCATCAGTTGTGTAGCTTCGAGTTTTTAGTTTTCCCGATATTCCAACTTCTTTTCCTTTGGCAACATACTTTTCTACAATTTCAGCAGTTTTGCCCCAGGCTACAATTGTATGCCAATTCGTATCTGTTTGCTTTTCGCCTTTACTGTCTTTGTAATACTCGTTCGTGGCGAGTGAGAAGCGGGCTACTTTCTTACCGCTTTCAAGGTTCGTAATGGTTGGCTCTTGACCAACGTTTCCAATCAACTGTACGTGATTTCTAATAGTACTCATAACTAAAAAATTTAAAAGATTAATAATTCCCTTTTCAATTCAACTGTAATTAAATTTTAAGGGGTGTTTGTTTGATTTCTTTCGTGCACCGCACAATGGATAGAGTGGGTTTTGTCAAGACTTTTAGGAAATAAATCAGGTGTGTTTGCGACGTAGTAAAATCCTTGGATTTTCAAGGAAGTAGAAACCTTATTTTTCACTAAAACTTGTATAGTCTTGACAAGTTCCATAAGGGCATTAGCAATTCTTTTAAAACCGGTTACGATTTGAGCGTACCGACAGTTAAGCGAAATAAGTGGCTGGGTTTAATTTAGAATTGGTTATGTCGTGCCTGTTTTTCGACGACCCGAAAAACAAAAAAGGCTTTATCCATTATAAACCCCTTAAAATGTGTAAGACAGCGGTTTGGTTTTTAAGGATTTTCGAGTGAGGGCTCAAGAAGACCGCACCGAAAATCCTGTTAATAAAACCGAAGTGATGCTTTCCGTTGAGATAGCGGACTTAATTCACAATTTTGGCTCTGGAATGTAGCCCTTCGACTGCGCTCAGGACAAGTTTACCTTCCCAGAGCATCGGGAAGGATTAACGGAATGGAAAGCTGAAATTGGGGATTGTGTCCAAGATGTTTGTAGTGAAGCTCTTTTCCCAAAATGAAGTGGTTGCCTGCTTTTTTCAGCAGGCAGGCGTCGTATGTAGGGGAATGTGCTGAGCGGTATTGATGGCAGGGATTTGCAACAGTAGAAAATCCAGTTTATGGTACTGGACAAACCTTTATTTAATTTATGCCATAGCATAGACTTCATCAAACAGCTTTTTATCCAACCGTTCTTGTTGACCAAAACTCTTTTTCAATGTATTGTGCAATACTGAATTGAAGGCATTGTAGCCTAACCATAGATTCGGTTCTTCATTGAGTAACAAGGCTTCATAGTTCAAAATCTCAATGACCTCACGAGACTTTTTTGAAGGGTCACTATTCTTATCGCTACACTCGTATCTAAACAACTTCGTTTTGTCCAGAATGGCTTTCACAAACTCTTGTGTGTCGATAATTTTAAATTCCTTCATCTTATCGAATTTCTTGGTAATGGTGTAGAACTCATTATCCAGAAATTTATCGAACAGATTGCTCAACCTCGGCATTATGAGGTGTGTATTGTTCTTGCTGTGCTTAATGGAAAACTCAATTTCCGCTTGTGAAACGTGCAAGCCATTGGAACATACTTTTCTGTAGAAACCGAAGTGGCCAGAGGTCTTTTCACTACCATCATACGAGTTCTTGAAGCGAAGCATCGGCAATATCAAATCCTTATGGTTCTTGACGGTAAACTGGCTTTTGTCGTCGATTATAAAGTCGGTAATAAATGACCTATCGTTTTTGTTGATGGTGCGCTTGTGGAAGTTCAGTTGTGCATCGGTCAGCATTTCTTCGGCTTTCTTGAAGAAAAGTTGATTTGGAATGTGGCCATAGCTGTTCGATACTACATTGACAATTTTCCCATTGGAAATTATGATGTTTTCAAGCCCTCTTCGGGATTCCATCTGTGTCAGACTTTTTAAGGATTTCATTTCTGATGGAACAAAGATTTCATCCTGTTGCAAATTTTGTAAATACATAGCTTTTGAATTTTAGGTTAAACATTTTGTAATAGCAGAGAGTAGTACATCGGATGCTTTTCTCTGTAATAAGCCAAATGGCTTTCTGCACTTTCAATGGTGTAATTTTCTTTACTTGACTGATAATGTATTTCAGCCTCTTGTGGCGAAATTTTAGGTTTTTCAGATATTCGTTTCATAATGATATATTTTGATTAAACAATATTCGAGCAGTACCCAAACGGAAGCTAAAATCTCAGCTCAAAAGGAAACGGAATAAATAAGCGTAGGGTGCATCGATGGCTTTATGCCGTAGTCTTTTGATGGGTGTATTTTACGAGTTTACCTTTGCGCTAATTATTGATTGATAACCCCTTCCTGTTAAATGCGTTTTTTTAGGAACTATCATAAAAAAGAAAAAGGGCCAGCACGAATGCCGACCCTTCTTCAAACAACAAAAGCTAATCGCTGAGTTCCTGAATTTTCTTTTCAAGAACTGTGATGCGCTCTTTCAAACGTGCCTCACGCTTGTCTCGTTTTTCAACATATTCCTTCTCAATGCTGGCAATCTTGGATTTGTAATATCCCTGCATCGCATTGTAGAATGAAATGTTCGTTAAATTATTAACGTGATTGCTTTCGCCGAAATGCACTTGCTTCGTGAGTATATACCGTATCAGCTTGTGAAATATTTCCTTTTTGAACTTCTTCTTGAAATTCTCTACTATTTCAACTTTGGTCATCTTGGACGTATCGCCTAACAATTTTGAAAAGTGTTTCTGTTGGCTCATATAGTCCACATTGTTCTCAAAAAGTGATATTGAGAATGCCACCATTTCGTCTGTTGAAAGTGTCTTTTTGGTATTAATGTATTTAGTCTCACGAATCATTTGAACCACTTCCTCGAACTGTTTGTTGTTCTCAATGTGCTTCTTGCGGATTTCCCTTTCTTTGATTTTAACGATTTGTTCCTCAGGTGTACAATCTGCCATTTTCCTATTGGCCAATGGCGCTGAATACTCAGTTGACTCATCTTTTGATTTCTCGATTATCTTGACGAAGACAGTTTTGTGTTGGTACGTGTCCGGATGGAACACGGTACCGTTTACAAATCCATTATCAGTTGCTGAATTGTAATTTTTCAATTCGTCTTCGTAATTCTGTATCGCTTCTTCCAATTCTGCCTTCAGTTCATCTTCGGAATAATCGTAATGTTGATATTCTATTTTGATGGCCTCTATTGTCGGCTTGGTAGGTTCTTCGATTATTTCTACATCATCCAGCAGATAGACCTTCAAGCCACTTTTTCCCAACTGTGAAATAATGAGCTGATTGTTTTCGTCATCTGCCCAATACTGTCGTATTTCAGGAATCAGTAGGATATTCTCTTTCTTGGATTTTTCAATCAAGTTTAAGAACGACTTGCTTTTCTTTGTCTCGAAACAAGTTGATTTTGTGCAGACCATTTTACCCTCGCCAAACAGATTTCCTTGATTTGCCGCATTGAATGGACACTCAAAACAAGACCCTGCTTTCGGTACCAACTTCTTATCCTTTACATCAAAAGATGCTTTTTCCAAGTCGTAGGTCTGGTCTTTAATCATCCTGTTTATCTGATGTGTGTTAAAATCTTCGCCCATCGTTTCCAACATCATTTGTTGTTCTTCTGGTGCAAAAAGTGCGACACCAACACCTAACGAAATGGTCATTTCGCCATTGCGGACGAAGTGCTTAAAGCCATCTATTAGACCTGCTAATTTTAAACGCTGTCTTACAAAGTTGTCGGTTCTTCCTAATCGTTTCGCAATTTCTGTGGGCGTATATTTCTCGCTTAGGTAAGCAATGGCCTCAGCTTCTTCGGTAGGCTCAACATCCTGTCGTTGTAGATTTTCGATAATCTGAACTTCCAGAACATCATTGTTCTCATAAGGCCTAACGATACAGGGTATGGTCTTTTTTCCTGCCAGCTTGCTTGCACGATATCGGCGTTCGCCCATCACAATGATGTAATGGCCATTTAATTGCCTTACCGTAATTGGCTGCAATACACCGTGCTCTTCGATACTCTCAGAAAGTTGCTGTAACGCATCTTCGTTGAAAGTTTTTCTTGGTTGTTCTGGGTCAGCCTTGATGTTGCCCAATTGTAAGTTCTGAATTTGAAGCACGGATGATTTCTTTCCATTCACTTCTTTTTTGGCAGTTACTTTT
>NZ_JAAKGI010000037.1:0-9064 GCF_011762485.1 Yeosuana marina | reverse complement strand
TTTGATTAAACAATATTTGAGCAGAAACCAAACGGAAGATAAAATCTTGGCTCAAAAGGAAACGGAATAAATGAGTAGTGGAAGAAGCATTGGCTTTATGCCGTAGTCTTTTGACGGAAGTATTTTACGAGTTTACCTTTGTACCAATATTGATATAGATACCTCTTCCTCTCTTAATCGGAAATGAAGTATGAATCTAAAAACTCTTTATTTGTTTTTAGATGTTGTCGAAAAACCTCCCTTAAAGGCATCAGGGCAATCTTTATTTATAACTGCTAAGTCATTTAATAAATTTAGTTAACTATCTATAATACTGCCCCAGAACTTATTAATTTTAATTAACATTATACTCGTTTAATTTAAAATTTAACATATTTTTGCATATCTTATAATCTCCTCAATTGATGGCAAAACAAGCAACAAAAGAAGTTAAGGATAATCTTAATGGTAATACTTTGAATGTATCATCCAAAATCGATGCTATAAAAGAGCTTATTTTTGGCGAAAATATTCAAGCATATAATTCTGAATTTGAAGCTGTAAAAGCTGATATTCTTGCTAAGAAAAAAGAATTACAGCACCTTATTGATGATGTTAAATCAGAACTCATGCAGAGTATTGACTCTCTTAGCACAGATGTAAATATTAGAATAACAGACCTTGAAGACTCTTTAAATGATAAAATAGAATCTCTTGATGATACTAAAGTAAATAGAACTTTGCTAAGTAATCTTTTTATTAAGCTAGGGGAAAAAATTGGCGAATAAAGCAGACTTTCTTTAACTTATGTATGAATCAAGATGAAAAATTAAATATCATTAAAGATATTCTACTCACTGATGAGCGTGAATTCTCATACTCTATTGAGAGGAAAATCAAAATTCTTGAAAACACCATAAATAAGCAAAAAAATCTTGCTCAAAAAATTAATCCAATAATAAGTAATCGATTGGATGAATTTGTTACTGAAATTCCAAACACACTTGGTCCAACAATTACTGAAGCTTTAAAAGAAGAAATAAAAAACTCTCAAGATGCTGTTGTTGAAGCATTGTATCCAATTTTAGGAAAAATGGTAAAGCGATTTGTGCAGCACGAAATGAAATTATTGTCTGAAAAAATAAATAATCAACTTAATAGTACATTTTCTTTTAAGCGATTCTTTAGAAAAGCATCTAAAAAAACAAGTGTAAATGATGCAGATTTAATTATACAAGGGCATTCAAATACAAAAATTGAGCAAATCATAATCATAGAAAAAGGTTCAGGGCTTGTACTTGCCGAATATTCGAAAAACAAAACCGCTGATGAAGATATGGTTGCCGGCATGCTTACAGCTATTAAAAGTTTTATTGAAGATGCTTTTAAAAAAGAACAACAAGATTTGCAATATATTGAGTATGACCTTTATCATATACATCTTCAAAATTTTTCGTCATATTATATAGCAGTGATTGTTTCGGGAGCTTACAATGTGATATTCAAAGATAAATTAGAAGATAAACTTTTAGCATTTGCTAGCAAAAAAATAAATTCTGAAATCCTTAGAAATAAAGTATCGTTAACAACAAAAATTAAAGCTTACTTTAAAAATGACAGCATCTAAAAAAATTGTTTTATTAGGACATTTTGGAGTTGGTAAATCTTCATTAATTAGACGTTTTGTTGAAAATACTTTTTCTGAATCTTATAAAGTTACTATTGGAGTTCATATCTCAAAAAAGGGCGTTCAAATTTCAGATGAAAAAAAAATATCGCTAATCATTTGGGATTTAGAAGGGTATGACGACATTAAAAAAACCCGATCTTCATATCTATTAGGCTCAAATGCTTTTATCTATGTTTTTGATTTATCGAGACCTGCAACATTTAAAAACCTGAATGAAGAAGTTAAATTCTTAAACCAAAGCCACCCAAATGTTCCTGTTAAAGTTGTTGGCAATAAAGTAGATTTGGTAAATAAAGCATATTTAAATGACTACAGCGACGTTTTTGAACCTTTAGTCGATTATTTTGTAAGTGCTAAAACTGGTAAAAAAGTTGACAAACTTTTTTATAAATTAGCCGTAGACCTACAATAATGTTGATAAAATGCTCGATGCTTATAAAAAGAAATATCACACAAATAATTTTCAGTACATACTAGTTGAGACTTCAGGAAAGGTTATTGAAACTGATAATGATATTATTAGTTTAACCAAAGATGATTTGATACAAAATGTTCATCCTTTTTTTGAATCATGTATTAATCTGTTAAGAATTAAAAATGAGAATCTAACTTTTTCTTGTGTTAATTTAAATTTTGAAAAAAAAACAATCATTGCTGATGTACAATTCTCAACAAATTTTAATAACAAAAGAGTTATTGTAATAGAAAATCTTACTAAGCATTATAATAACTATCAATTAACTGCGCAAACTAGAAATGAATCAATTATTAACTCACAGATTATTGAGTTAAAAAACAGTTATTTAAAAGAAAAAGAGCAATTTAAAAATAACTTTATAGCCAATTTTAGTCATCAATTAAGAAATCCAATTACAGCATCGGCTATATTTAGTAGGTTTCTAAGGGACACAAACCTAAATGCTGAACAAAAAAACTATATAGATGTCATTTTATCTGCCAATTCAGATTTAAAACATAGAATTGATGATATTTTGGAAATTGCAAAAATAGAATCTGGAAAACTCATTCTAAAAGAAAAAGTTTTTAGTTTAAAGGTTTTACTTAACACCATTTTTTCAGGTTTTAAAATCTTAACTTTAAAAAAAGAAATTGACTTTGATATGTACCTTGATGAAAAGCTTCCTGAATATCTTAAAGGTGATCAATACAGGTTGAAACAAATTATAGGAAACTTATTAAATAATGCTTTAAACTTCACTCCTAAAGGTTCTATAAAATTACATGTTTCACTAAATTTTATAAGAGCTCATAAAGCAAATTTACATATAGAAGTAAGTGATACAGGGATTGGAATAGCAAAAGAACACCAAACCATAATTTTTGATAGGTTTTTTAAAATAGAATCTGAAATCCAGAACACTAAACGAATTGGTCTTGGACTTTATATTGTAAAGTATTTAGTATCTGAAATGAACGGGAATTTAAAAATTGAAAGCCATTTAAACCAAGGTACAAAGTTTATTTGCAACCTAAGTTTAAGATTACCAAGAGCTTGGGAAATTGAACCAATAAACAATAATAAAAAGTATCCTGAATTAGATGGCAAGAAACATATATTGCTCATTGAAGATTCAGAATTAATTCAGATATCAATATTAAAAATCCTATCTGCCAATGGTAATTTTTATTTAGATATTATCTCTAATGGCGAAGATTTAATACCTACGGTAACTAACAAAAAGGTTGACTTGATATTAGTTTCTAATACAATACAACACCATACTCCCGAGGCTCTTGCTAAATCGATTAGACGTATCTCTAAAGAATATAAAAAACTTCCAATACTAGCATTATCTTCGCAAGTATTTAAAGAAGATATTAAACGTTTAAAAAAGAATGGTATAAATGATGTTATCTCAAAACCATTTAATAAAGAAAATCTTCTAGATAAAATATACAAATATGTAAAATAGAAAAGTGAACCTACTAAGTTCACTTTTCTTACCACCATTAATCATGATACAAAAACAATTAACCTAACCATCATCTAACTTTATCATAACTCTTGGCTTACCATCAACCAATTTAAAAACACTTAAATTTTTATTACATTTTTACAATTATAAACTCTGATCTTCTATTCCTTTGGTGCTCAGTTTCAGAACATGAAACACCATTTGAACATTTGTTTATTAATTGAGTTTCACCAAATCCTTTAGCACTTTTTATTCGATTAGCATCTATGCCTTGTGAAATAATATAATCTCTTGTAGCCTTAGCTCTACTATCAGATAAATTTAAGTTATATTCATCAGATCCTCTAGAGTCAGTATGCGATTCTATTTTAATAACCATATTGGGATATTCATGCATTAGCAAGACAATTTTATTTAATTCAATAGCAGCGTCATTTAGTCTTATATTAGACTTATCTAAATCAAAATAAATAATACCTATTTTTATTTTCAACAAACCATCTTCTTCTACAATTAGCTCATTTAAGGTTTCCATACCAAGAGCCACAACAGTTTCTCCAGACTCATCTAATGTAAGTACGGATTTTTCTCTTGGACTATATCCTGTTTTAGAAGCTTTAATCTCGTATTTTGTTGAACAATCTAATGTGGTGTTAAATTTAAATGCGCCACTAATGTCTGTACTCGTAGTTTCTATTGTATTACCATTTTCATTTATCAATGCTATGGTTACATTTGATATTCGTTCTCCTGTTATTGTGTTGGAAACATAACCTCTAATTTCTTGGTTACAAGGAGGCTGCTCTGGTTCTGGCAAACGAACAAAAGAGTAGATATCATCATCTCCTTTTCCATTAGGTCTATTTGAGGACACAAAACCTCTATTTTCTTTTTCTTTTACAATAAATCCAAAATCATCCAGCTCACTATTTAATGGTGCCCCCAAATTTTTGGGAGATTGAAATACATTATCCTCTATTTTGCTTTCATAAACATCTAAACCTCCAAGTCCCAAATGTCCATCTGATGCAAAGTAAAGTGCATCATCCGTTATGTATGGAAACATTTCCCGTCCAGCTGTATTTACTTTTTCACCTAAATTTCTAGGTTTTGAATAGCCAGTGAATGTGCTATCTTTTTGATTGCTAGTATTGTTTTCTAATATATCAACAACAAAAATATCAGTTGCGCCAATGGAACCAGGCATATCTGAAACAAAATACAAATGCTTACCATCACTGCTTACTGTTGGATGCCCAACTGAATAATCTTCACTATTAAACGGTAATTCTTTAACATTTTGCCAAGTCAACAAACTATCATTATTTTTTCGTAATTCTGCACTATAAAGTTTTAAATGGTTAGTTCCTTTATCATCTCTATGCAAATTACCATCATAGTTGTTTCTGGTAAAATACACCTTTTTCTGATCTGGAGAAAAAGCTAAAGTGGCCTCATGATATCTTGTTTTTAAATTATTAGAAAACACACCAATTTCTTTTATATCAGATTCAGTTTCATTTAAATTACCAATATACATATCCAAAAATGGTTGCTCATTCCAATGGTATATTCTAGTGTGGTAATTTGAAGAATCTTTGGCTGATGAATAAACCAATTTATCTTTATAATACATTGATCCAAAATCTGAATTTTTTGTATTAATTGATACATTTTTGAGTATATACCTAGGTTCAATATTTAAAATATCTTCTATGATAATCTCTTTCTGATTTAAATTATCAGACCTATCATCTGTATTTAATGTTCTCTTAGAAAATTCTTTCATCCATCGTTTAGCTTCTCTAAATTTGCCAATTCCTTCAAGGGATAAAGCATACCTAAAAATATATTCACTTTCTACTTTAGAATAGTAGTTTGAAATTAAAATGTCATAAAAACGGTTGGCGTTTTTCATGTCTGTATTAAAAAAATAAGCATCTCCAGCTCTTTTTAAAATCCTCTCATATTCATCATTTGAACTATTAACAGAAAAAGTGTCATTTTTTTTATCAAGCTTTTTTATTTCATATTCGTATAAAGTTGCTGCCTCTTTATACCACATTCTATCAAATAAACGATCTGCTCTTTCAGTAGAGCTCTTTTGCGCATATGAGAAAACCGTAGCGCATAACATTAATATTGTAACTGTATTTTTCATTTGGCTTAAGTTTAGAAGAATCGTGGGGATTTTAATTGTTTTTCTTTAGATCTTAATTCAAAACGCAACATAATTTCATGTGTGCCAGAATTAAAATTTCTTAATTTCGTTGTCGTTGCATCATATGAATAACCAATCATCAGTTTTGGACCAACTTGTAATCCTATTAATCCGCTTACAGAATCATCCCAACGATAAGCAACGCCTAATCTTAAAGAATCATAAAACATAAAGTTGGCTGAAAGATCTATTATTATTGGCGCACCAGTTACAAATTTTCCTAAAAACGCAGGTTTGAATTTCACGGTTGGGCTTAAATCAAAAACTCTTCCTCCAATTAAAAAGAAGTGAAGTCTTTCGGCAGCAACTGCATTTTGAATACCATCATAGTGCTCACTAGTTAAGAAATTTGGCACTGAAAGTCCTATATAACTTCTTTCGCCATGCAAGTAAATTCCTGCTCCAATGGTTGGAAGAAATTTATTTTCAATATTGTTTTGAAAAACGTTTTCATCTTCCTGATAAGAACCTCGAGTCCAATCTATATTTAGCATTCTTCCGCCGCCTTTTAATCCAAAAGATAATCTTCTATTATCTGAAAGTTTAATGGTATATGAAAAGTTTGCGTCCAAATAAAATTCATCTGAAGGTCCTAATCGATCATTAATTATTGAAACTCCTAATCCAACATTTTTTCCAACAGGAGAATCTATACTGAAGGATTGGGTTGTAGGCGCTCCATCAAGACCAACCCACTGTGTTCTATGTAATCCAGTAAAAGTTAAATGACCTCTGGATCCAGCATAAGCCGAGTTTACATTCAATGTGTTGAACATATAATCTGTATATTGAGGATCTTGCTGACCATAACTTACTAGTGTAGTCAATAACACTAATGAGTAAATTATTGTTTTATTTTTTAAGTTCATTTTATAAAATTTATGTTTGAGGTAAAATCAAATTTATCATTATTAATTATCTAACTAAATATAGCCATCCTGCTTTTCTTTCAGAACCGTCACCTAGGTCAAGAATATAATAGTAGGTTCCTACAGGAAGTTTTTCGTTTTTATTAAAAACCGACCTTCCATTTGATACACCATTAAATGTATTATCATAACCTTCTTTGCTATAAACTAGATTACCCCATCGGTTATAAATTTCCAATGTGTTATTAGGATAATTGTTTATACAGTCTATATAGAAATACTCGTTTTTTCCATTACCATTTGGTGAGAATTCATTATAAATCTTTAAGCATGAGGGATCAATAGTAGCATCGCCCACATCGTTTCCTCCATCAGAATCAATTTGATCTAAGAATTGAAGTGATGCAATATTTAAATAGTCATTAATATCTAAAACAATAACAGTAATTTGCAACATTTCAGTTTCACCTGCATTAACAGTTGGTATCTGCCATATTCCATTTCCATCGTTATAAGTTCCAGAAGTTGCACTGTAAGAAACAAACTGATAACCAGATGGAAGAATATCTAATATCTCAACTGATGATGCATTTATTCCACCCAAATTGGTAGCTGAAATAGTAAATACAATTTCATCTGCAATATTAGGGTTTGCGTTATCTACCACTTTAGTAACTTCGATATCTGTTGTTGGCGTATTAATTGATGCATTATCTTCATCATCTTCACTTTGATTACCATCATCATTATTTGGGTCACTATTTGGATCAAATTGGTCACTTGCAGTAATTTGAGCAACATTCATATATTCTCCTTCTTCAAGCGTAGGCATATTAACTGTAGCTTCATATGTTAATGTTAAGCCTGTTAATGGTACATTTAGATTTGTCCAATCTATAACATTACTAAATAATATACCTCCATTAGTTATATTCGAAATATTACTATAACCAATTGGCAAAATATCTTGAACTGCAACTCCTGTGGCTTCATCTGCTCCAGCATTATTTATTTGAATTGTAAAGACCACAGTATCTCCTACATTTGCATTCACATCACTTACAGATTTTATTAAGCTTAAATCTGCTGTTTCTGTCATAATCAATATACCATCTTCATCATCTTCACTTTGGTCACCATCATCATTATTTGGATCACTGTTTGGATCCATTACATCACTTGCAGTAACTTGAGCCGAATTAAAATATTCTCCTGAAGTTCCAGTTGGGGCGTTTACGAGTACATCAATAAATAATGTTTGAGAGCCTCCGCTAGGTATTGTACCTATAGTCCATAATCCAGTAACCTCATTATAAACACCAGAAGTTGCACTAAATAAGATGAAGTCGAATCCAGCTGGTAGTAAATCTACTACCTCTACTCCTGTTGCAGCATCAGGTCCAGCGTTGGTAACTGTAATTTGGAATGTAATTTCATCACCTACGTTTGGCATAATATCATTATCTACTACAGTTTTTGCAAGTGATAAATCTGCCATGGCATCAACTGGTGTTACAATTGCGCTATCCTCATCATCTTCACTTTGGTCACCATCGTCATTATCTGGTGTAGAATCTACATCCAATACATCTGATGCTGTTACTTCTGCTATGTTCAAATAATCTCCTGATGCATTTACTAGCACATCTATAAGTAATGTTTCTGACTCTCCATTGGCAATGCTTCCAATATTCCACAGACCTGTCGTTTCATCATATGTGCCTGATGTAGAACTAAACAATACAAAATCATATCCTGATGGCAGAAGATCTGTTACAGCAACTCCCGTAGCATCTTGTGGACCATCATTTGTAACCGTTATTTCGAAAGTAATTTCAGTGCCTACCAAAGGCATAGTATCTCCATCCACTACAGTTTTTATTAGTGATAAATCTGCCATGGCATCAACCGGTGTTACAATTGCGCTATCCTCATCATCTTCACTTTGGTCACCATCGTCATTATCTGGTGTAGAATCTACATCCAATACATCTGATGCTGTTACTTCTGCTATGTTCAAATAATCTCCTGATGCATTTACTAGCACATCTATAAGTAATGTTTCTGACTCTCCATTGGCAATGCTTCCAATATTCCACAGACCTGTCGTTTCATCATATGTGCCTGATGTAGAACTAAACAATACAAAATCATATCCTGATGGTAATAAATCTGTCACTTCAACACCTGTAGCATCATTTGGACCGTCATTGGTTACCGTTATTTGGAACGTAATCTCTGACCCAACTAATGGCATCGTATCGCCATCTACTACAGTCTTGCTCAATGATAAATCTGCCTGTGCTGGCATGATTGTGATGGTGTCCTCATCGTCATCATCGCCATTACCATCGCCATCTTCATCTAC
>NZ_JAAKGI010000036.1 GCF_011762485.1 Yeosuana marina | reverse complement strand
TAAAATAACCTTAATCCTCTCTTTTGTTCTTTCTAATTTATTTATCTAATTTAACAAAAGACAAACTTAAGCCGTATAAAAATAATGCTTAAATTAGTTCTTAATCAAAGGTTAGTGCTGTTTTGCTAGCTTCTGATTTTCCTTCGGAAAATCCTCGCACGCAAAACAGCACTATTCTTATACAATCACGTTGTGCATAATGTCCCAAAACCGTAAACTGAATTAAAATTTGAGAAAAAAAGAAACATTTTGGGTAATTGGAACAATAAGTTTCGTTCTGATTTTAATACTTGGAATATTTGGAATTGACGGTCTGAAATCAGACGCAGTTACTGATATAAATGTTCACGATACTTATTATGTGATTGCGAATATACATCTCATTATTCCTTTTATATCGCTGACTTTTTTTGGTGTTTACCTAATCCGAATGTTACATCGGAATTTTAAAAACTTGACCGCAAATCTGATTTTTATGATTTCGGACATTACTCTGATTTTGATTTTCACATTGCTGATTTCATTTGTTAATTCTATCCGAGAAATTCCTGGCTCAACCGAATATCCACCTTTGAGTGGCGGAATTGTGGAAAATGCTGGAAATGGATGGAATAATGCTTATAACATTTTATTAATAATTCAACTGATTTTAATAATTCTGCTAACAATAAGCGGCATAAAAACTGGACTGAATTACAAACGAACTGAATAAAAAACACTATGCACAACACCGGCTATAGTTCATTGCGGCGGAATTTCCTCTCGGAAATTCCTGGGTGTTTGCTAACTTTGGTTTACGGCGGAATAGTCCTGCGGACGATTCCACGCCGAAATCATAGCCAAACCGTCAGACTGCGCAAAAACTTCTTCTTAAAAACCATTAATGATTCTTTTTAAATTCGTATCTTAAAGTACTGATAATCAATACTTATTTCTATGGATTTTATTAATGGATTCAACAGAAACCAATTACTAAT
>NZ_JAAKGI010000005.1 GCF_011762485.1 Yeosuana marina | reverse complement strand
TGAGCTCATATGTCATTAATTTGTAGAAAATCTATAGATTTATAGAAATAAATGGGGTTTGTGCGCAAACTCCCGTTACCTGCAAGCAAAAATAACGACACGAATGAAAGCAATATTAGTAATCATAGTCATTGGAATTACCTTATTTAGATGTAAAGAAAAAACATCTGAGAAAAAAGAAATTCAAGAAAAAATAAAATTCAATCAATACTTGGCTGACGAGCTCAAAAAAATGGCTGAAGTCGACCAAATCGCTGCCTATATACCACAAGGAAAATACAAAGAAATGACTTCTGAACAATGGAATTCATTTAAGGACAGCGTTTTTACTACTCACCAAAAACGCCTAAAACAGATATTTGATGAATACGGATTTGTAGGCTTTGATTTAGCTGGAGAAGAAGGTTCAAAAAATTTTTGGCTTATTGTTCAACATTCTGACCATAATCCTGATTTTCAAAAAGAAATATTGGAAAAAATGATAATTGAGGTCGAAAAAGGAAATGCAGAGCCAAGCAACTATGGACTTCTTTTAGATAGAGTGAATCTTAATACAGGAAAACCTCAGATCTATGGAACACAAGTTGACTACAATTTTGACATAGCACAAGCCTTTACAAAGAAATTAGCTGACAGTGGAAATGTTAATAAAAGAAGAAAATCAATTGGACTCGAACCAATAGAGGAATATTTAAACCAAATGACAAGAATGAACGCGGATTTTTAAGAGAGAAAGAATTACAGGCTATTATTGAAAAGAAATTTGAAATTGAAAGGCTAGAACTCGTTAAGGATTTGTTTGTGTTTAGCTGTTATACGGGCCTATCATATATTGATGTTATGAACCTCAACGAAGATAATATTACGTTCGGTATTGATGGAGGTAAATGGATAATCACTAATAGACAAAAGACACATAACAAGGTGAAAATTCCATTGCTTCCAATTGCCGAAGAATTAATTGAGAAATACTAAGGCCATATTAAAACCAAGAAAACAAAAACCTTGTTTCCTAACATTTCAAATCAAAAGCTTAACTCATATTTAAAAGAAATAGCAGATTTATGTAAGATCAAAAAGAATCTTACTTTCCATATTGCACGCCATACATTTGCCACTACAATAACTTTAAGTAATGGTGTGCCCATAGAAACTGTTTCAAAACTTTTAGGACATTCAAAGATTGCTACTACTCAAATTTATGCTAAAGTTATTGAGCGAAAAGTTAGTGATGATATGGAAATATTGAAAAGAAAAATGGCTATAATAAATAATTGTAAACAAAAAGCATAAAATGATTTAATAGTGTCTTAAAGAGGGCATGCAAAATATAATAATGTTACTAATTAGTTGGGATTATTTTATAAATTAGTTTAATGGATAATTTTAAAAAATTCTTAGAAAAACTGATATCCTTTAACCCTAAAGAGACGGATGTCTTTATATCTCTATTTTTTGAACAGGATTTAAAAAAAGGGGATTATTTAGCAAAAGCAGGAGAATATTCAACTAAACTTGCCTTTCTTAAGTCTGGGATAATGAGGGCTTTTTATAGAAATAGCAATGGAAAAGAATACAATAAAACATTTTTTATAGAGAATAGTTTTGTAGCTGCTTATTCATCTCTTATAACTAAACAAAAAAACTTAATTAACATTGAGTGTTTGACCAATTGTAAGATTTTGATTTCCGATTTTAAAGAAATAAACAAATTATATGACAGCTATCCTAAAATTGAAAGTCTTGCCAGAATTTTAGCAGAAAGAAAATTTACTATTAAAGAAAAACGTGAAGTTGAATTGGTTACTTTAGACGCAGCTGATCGTTATAAAATCTTTCAAAAAGAATATCCTAATTTAGAAAATCTGGTTCCTCAATACCATATAGCATCCTATTTAGGCGTCTCACCCACACAACTTAGCAGAATCAGGTCTAAAAAATAAAATCTTTACATATGTAAATGCAGGATTGTTTTGTTATTATCAATTTCGCTTAGTCAAATCTTTTAAAAATGCGATTAAATAATAACAAAATACTTATAACAGGAGCAACTACTGGTATTGGAAAAGCTTTAGCCGAAAAATTTCTTGAATACGGAAATGAAATTATTGTTGTAGGAAGAAATTTTACTGAGCTAGAAGATTTACTAGATTATGATAAAAGAATCATTCCGTTTAAATGTGATATCTCTAAACAAGAGGAATTACTTAAACTCAAAAATTTTGTTGAAGTAAATCACACAGACTTAAACATTTTAATTAATAATGCTGGCATACAATATAATTACAACTTCGCTGAGGAGCATCAAATAATTGAAAAAATAGATTCTGAAGTTGATGTTAATCTATTAGCCCCATTAAAACTTACAGCTTTATTATTACCAATTATTAAATTGCAGGACAATGCTGCCATTATAAATGTGTCTTCTGCATTAGCAATCGTACCAAAACATCAGGCTCCTGTTTATTGCAGCACAAAAGCGGCTATTCATATATTTTCAAAATCATTAAGAGATCAGTTAAAAAACCACGTAAAGATTTTTGAGATTATTCCACCTATTGTGAATACAAAAATGACAGAAGGTAGAGGAAGCAATAAAATGTCTCCAGAAAAATTAGCCAATCAATTTATAAAAGCCTTTAAAAAAGATAGATTTGAAATTAATATCGGTAAAGTAAAACTATTGAGAGTTATAAATAGAATTTGTCCAAAAGCAGCTGATAAAATTATTAATAGAAGTACAAAATAAATCTAACATGAAAAATCCACTTTACATATTCCTCGTTCTGATCTTGTTATTATTGACCACAACTATTACGGCGCAAAGTAAAAAAATCTTATTTGTATTAAGCGCAGCAGACACTTTAGAACTTAATAACGGCAAAAAACTACGTCAAACAGGTGTTTTTCTTAACGAGTTTTACTTACCCTATAAAGCTGTTTCGGATGCAGGTTTTAGTGTGGACTTTGCAACTCCAAATGCTGTCGTGGCAACAATTGACAATGAAAGTAAAGATGATAAATACTGGAAGAATAATTCAGAAATTAAAACAGAAGCCTTGTTGTTTGTAGAAAAAGACAGTGCATTTAATAATCCTTTTTCTTTAGAAAAGATAATTGAGAACTTGCAAGATTATGATGGTATGATAGTTCCTGGAGGACAAGGTTTGATGGTAGATTTAATAAATGAAAAAAACGTTTCCAAATTGCTTAAATATTTTGCTGAAAACAATAAGCCTATTGGGTTAGTCTGTCACGCACCAAGTCTTATTTTAAGCATTCCAAAAAAAGAAAATCCGTTTGTTGGGTATGAAATTAATTCTGTAAGCCCGCTAGAAGAGTGGTTTATTGAATCTTTTATAATGAAAGGAAAACCAGAAAAAAGAAAGATTGCAAAACAACTTAAACAAATGGGATTAATTTATAAAAGCAAATCTCCAAAATCTAATTTTGCTGTTAGAGACCGTAATTTGGTGAGTAGTCAAAATCCGTATTCTAGTGAGGCTTTTAACAAATTGTACCTTGAAGCTTTATTAGAGTATTCGCAAAGCTATCCTATTAAAAACTAAATTTTAAACAAAAAAGAATATCTTATAATATATAATAATTTGATATGGGATCTATTTCTAAAATTGCAGGTATAAGCTATATTATTATATTTTTCACTGCCATATTTGCGAATTTCTTTGTCTTAGAGTCATTAACAAAAACCCCTTTAAGTTTCTTGAGTCAAACCCAATGTTAGTTAGATATGGAATTCTAGCATTTTTAATCACGGTTGTTTTTGATGTCGTTATAGCTTGGGCTTTTTATGAGCTCTATAAAAACCACACTTTAACTATTTTAAGTACACTTTTTAGAATGATGCATGCATCAATAATGGGAGTTGCTGTTTTTGCACTTCCTATTATTTTTAATTTAAAAACAGATGAAAGCATCTTACATCAATTAGACATTTTTAATACAATATGGTTGATAGGCTTGTTCTTTTTTGGGATTCATCTCATCTTACTAGGCAAAATTATTAAACGGCCAAAGTTTATAACCTTATTCCTTATTCTAGGTGGTGCAATGTATATACTAGATACAACTATGCATTTTCTTTTGCCTGATTATAATCAATATGCGTCTATATTTTTGGCTCTTATAGCCATTCCAAGCATAATTGGAGAAATGTCTTTAGCTATTTGGTTATTGATTAAGAAAACCCAATAGATTTTAAGAGCATTTTCTAATAGTATTAATACAATTTTAAGGTTTGTTTAAAAATTTATAAATAGCTGAAAAATCAAGCCTCTCAAAACCATTATTATTTGCCTCTGCAAATATATGTTTAGTAAGCTCCGTTAATGTTAAATCACAATTAATCTCTTTTGATGTTAAGCTTGCGAGTAATAAGTCTTTATGCATCCATTCCAGAGGAAACTGCGCAGAAAAATCATCCATTCTTATCTTATCAGCTTTTGCGGCAATAAATGGAGGTGTAACGGGGAGTAATGGTAAAGTTTCTAATAAAAAGTCTTTTTTTAATCCTGCGCTTTCACCAAATCGCAATGCTTCAGAAAACATCAACATAGAATTTGCTAAGAGTGAATTTACTATTATTTTAAAAGTACTGGCACTACCTATTGATTCACCTGTTTTTATTATTTTTTTGCCCATATAGCCTAAAACAGGTTGTATTTTTTTTATGAGTCTATCTTCACCGCTTACAAAAAAAGTTAAAATAGCTGCTTCTGCTTGAGGCTTACTTCCTGCTACAGGAGCTTCTATATAGTTTACATTTTTTTTCTTAGTTTCTTTGAACATTTCCTTTGCAAAAGATGGGTTAACTGTTGAGCAATCCATCCAAATTGCATCTTTTTTCATTTTACTAATAAAACCAGGCTCACATAAGGTTAACTCTTCAATCACTTGAGGTGTTGACAGCATAGTTATTACTAAGTCAGCGTCTATTACAGCATCCTGAAATGATTTTGCGGTGTTAGCTCCCATTGACTTTAGTTTATCTAAACTTTTCTGGCTACGATTATAAACGGTTAAATCATATCTGCTTTTTAACAAGTTTTTAGCCATTGGTTCACCCATGATACCAAGGCCAATAAAAGATATTTTCATTATTTGAGTTTTTTAAGTTACCAAGGAAAATAAAATGAAATGATTAATATATTAATTGTTATTAAAGCTACATTCCAGTATTCTCTTTCTGGAAAATTGTATTTAAATATCAAAAAAAGGTAAGTTAAAGCCATTGCCAGTAAAAACAATAAATAAATTACCGCTAGTTCCTTATTGGTCTCAGGGTTTAGTGCAATAATAAACAATACCAGACTTGGTAAAATACCATTGGTACCTATTATTTTAACAAATGACTCTTGGTAACTACCTTCTTTAAAGCCAAGTAGTTTATGATACCATTTTGAGAAAAACCAGTGAGATATTACCCAATAAAAAAAGATAAAAACACTTAATACCATTAAATAAATTTGAAACCATGACAAGTTAAACATACAATTACATTTGCTTTTATAATGTCCAAAATTATACCATCGGAGAGTCAAACACTAGCCTGTTTAGGCCAAAAAATGATTTATATCGATCAGATTTCTTGTTGACTTTTAAATTGTTTAGGTGACACACCGAATTGTTTGGTAAATATTTTTATAAAGTAAGAGATGTTAGAATACCCAACTTCAAAAGCACACTCTGTTACTGTATAATCTTTAACTGTTAATAAATATGCTGCTTTATCTAACCTTTTTCTCCTAATCCAAGAAACAGGTGTGTCATTATAAATTTTTTTAAAATCTCGCTTAAATGAAGATTCACTTTTATTACATAGGTTAGCAAAATCATTTATAGAAAGTGGCTTTAAATAGTTATTCTCCATTATATATTCAACACTTTTCTGGCTTAATCCTGATTTTGATAAATAATTAGCTATTGAAGAGTCTTTTTCATCATTTATTAAAATTAAAAAGAGTTCCTTAACTTTTACATTTAAAATATCTAAAGAAACCATCTTTTCATCAAGGTACAATAGCAATGAAGAAAAGAAATTATCTAGTAAGTTAGACTTATTGATTTTTTTTGGTGACAGTATATCATTATGTTTTCTCTTTTTTTCCTGAAAGAATATCTGCTTCAAAAAACTTGTATTAAAAAACAATAATATACATTCAAAATTAGCAATATCATAAACATCAATTAAATAATAAACACCTTTAGGGATAAAGAAATATTCTCCTTGTACTAATTCAATTTGATTAAAGGTATTGTGTATTCTCTTTTTTCCACTTATGACATAACCAATTAGAAAATCCGTTAAATGATACTCTACTTTACCTTTACTATCAAATACACTCTTTTGAAGTAATAATGTATTGTTTTCTAAGGTATGAGATTTAACATTCCTGTCATTAATAAAATATTCTGGTATTTTTATCATTCAAAAAGAAATGTTTTAATTGCCATTAAAAATAGCATGATACTCCTTTTTACCTCTATCAGTTAAATAAGGGTAAATCGCCTGGGTAATTACTTCAGAATAATAATCAATATATTTTTTAGACATTCTTTTATTTACTACTTCGGCAGACGAAATCCAGAAATCACCAATTATTTGAAAACGATCATATAAATACACATACTCTTTAGGCAATTGTTCTTCCCTAAGCACACCATTATCTATAAGCACCTTAAACAAATTGTTAAATTGCATTTTGCGCATCTCGCTTAATTTTAGATAATGTGCTTTTATCGACTCATGCTCTCTCATAATCTGTACAAAGTCTAAAAAGAAAAACCTATAATCGTAAAAACTATTCATAATAGTTGTAGAAATATCGACAAGCAACTTTAAGCAAGGTTCTTTTCCTTGATTTTCAGTTAAAGCCTCATCAATACGTTTTACCAATTGATGATACAACGTTTCAATAATATCTTCTCGCTTTTTAAAATGATAGTTTAAATTTCCCTGACTAATATTCATAGCCCTAGCAATGGTTCTTAAAGTAACCTTCGCTAAACCTTCTTTATTAAATAAGGATAGCGACTGACTCAATATTTTCTCTTTAGTATTACCCATAACAATATAAAAATAAAAAAATTAGTACACTTGACCTAATTTAATTAAATTTTAGTAAATTTGACCTAATTTTAAATGTATCTATAAAGTGAAAATAAATAAAATTAATAAGGCTTTCAAGAAAGTTGCTAAATATACCTTAAAAAATAAATGGGCAATAATCACAGCTTTCGTAGTAATAACTGCTATTGGTTTTTTAGGCTTAAAAAAAATTACTATTGAATACTCTAACGAGAGTATGTTTCTACCGGATGATCCTTTGATTGTTATGACAGATGAGTTTAAGGAAATTTTTGGTAATGATCAGTATGTGGGAGTTTTAGTAAAGTCTGATTCACTTTTTACAAAACATCATCTTGAATTGCTAAAAGACCTTAGTAATGAATTATTGGACAGTGTACCTTTTGCTGACAAAATTACATCACTAACAGATATGGAATTCATGATTGGTAATGGTGATGGCATTGAAATAACCCATCCCGTACCTAATCTAATTCCAGAAAAACAACAAGAACTCGACTCCATAAAAGCTAACATTTACAAAAAAGAACATGTTGCAGAAAAAATACTCTCCAAAGATGGGCATTACAGTTGGATTATACTCAAGCTAATTCCCTTTTATAAAGATTGGCAAAAGAGAGGTGAACAAATGCCAGAACTACGTGTTGGTAACGCAGTTCAGAAAATAATTGAAAAACATAAATATTCACCGTTAAATCCCCATGCAACTGGAATGCCCTATTTTAATTTTAACGAGAAAACTTTTTTTGATAAAGAGTCGGCTCGAGTGTTAGGCATGGCATTAATAATTGCTTTATTCTTTTTACTTTTCTCCACTCGTTCATTTGTTGGAGTAATCACACCTATTATAGCAACTATTTCGGCTGTAATTATTGTTTTTGGATTTGCCGGATTTTTAAATTTTAAAATTGCGGGATTAGTTATAACAGTTCCTATACTATTGTCTTTAGCTATTTCTATCGGTTACTCTATTCATGTTTTTACCTTTTATAATAGACATATGAGGCAAACTGGCAATCGGCGTGAATCTGTTTTATTTGCTATTGAAGAAACCGGATGGCCACTTCTATTTACAGCCTTAACCACATTTAGCGCGCTTTTATCCTTTTTGATTGTGCCAGTACCAACTATCAGATTTATTGGCTTGATAACTGCAGGTTGCGTTTTAGCCATTTTACTAATCATCCTCTTTATCATGCCAATTCTGTTAAGCTTTGGGAAAGATAAACAACCTGTTCAGACAAAAAACAACTCTACAAAGCATCCTATTTCTGAATACTTAGAAAAGTTTGGAGCCTACATTCTTAACTATCCTAAAACTATTTTGATAAGTGCTTTTGTAATGATGGCTATTCTCATTTATGGGATGACTAAAGTTAAAGCTTCATTTGATATCGAAAAAACCATTGGTACTAAAGTACCTTATGTAAAAATCATATTAGATATCGCTAATACCGAATTAGGCTCCCTTTACTCATATGATTTAATGATAGAGCTACCAAATAACGGCGATGCTAAACTCCCAGAAAATCTAAAAAAACTAGATGAGTTAAACACCTATATCAAATCGTTTGAACTCACTAAAAAAACAACCTCCATACTAGACATTGTAAAAGATTTAAATCAAGTATTAAACGAGAACGATAAAAATCACTACTCCATTCCTAATGATGAAAGACAGTTAGCACAAGAACTTCTACTTTATGAAAATGCTGGTGGTAGCGAAAGTGAATACTGGATTGATTATGATTATAAAAGACTACGCATAATGGTAGAGGTAGACTCTTACAATTCTGGAGAACTCAGACATGAAAATGAATTATTACACACAAAAGCTGAAGAATTATTCCCAGAAGCAAGACTATCAGTAGTAGGTACTATCCCGCAATATGCAAAAGTTAATGAATATGTAGTAAAGGGACAAATCAATTCATTTCTTGTGGCTTTGACTATCATTACAACTTTATTGATTATTGTTTTTGGAAGCTTTAAGGCTGGTCTTGTAGGCTTGATTCCTAACATTGCTCCCGCTATAACCGTTGGCGGTATTATGGGCTTTTTTAATATCCCTTTGGATATGATGACTGTAACCATCATCCCAATGATTTTAGGTTTAGCAGTTGATGACACCATCCACTTCTTTAATCATGGTAGATTAGAATTTGAAAGAACCAGTAATTACAATCAGTCAATTAAAAAAACATTTGGCAGTGTAGGTATTGCTTTGGTACTTACAACCCTTATTTTATCAGCCAACTTCCTAACCTATACAACCTCATCAGCAAATATTTACATCCACATGGGTGTATTAGCAACCTTAGGATTATTATCAGCCTTAATAGCTGACATGTTGGTAACCCCAATCCTAATGAAACAATTTAAAATCTTCGGTAAAGAAAAATCTATACATCATGAAAACCAATAAACTTATAAAACCCATACTATATGCGTTTTGTGCGCTGCTAAGCATCAGTTCTTTTGCACAAACAATTAGTGCTAGAGAAATCATGCAAACTGTTATTGACCGTCCAGATGGCAACAATAGAAAAGCCAAACTCACTATGGAACTCATTAATAAACGAGGTAGTAAAAGGCTGCGATCAGTCTTAATCTATTCTATGGATATTGATAAGGATAAAAAAAATTTGATGTACTTCTTATCACCTGCTGATGTAGAGGGTACTGCGTTTTTAACTTGGGAATATGATGATTCTAACAAGGAAGATGACCGCTGGCTGTTTTTACCTGCTTTAAACAAAACAAGACGTATTAGTGGAACATCTGCCAAAAAAGATTACTTCATGGGGACCGATTTTACCTATGAAGATATGGGCACACGAAACATTGATGAAAACACCTATAAATTATTAGAAAACCAAACAAGTAATGATAACCTTTGGGTGATAGAATCTACTCCTACAGATCCACGAGACATCTACTCCAAATTAGTTAGTTATATAGATAAAACCCAACTAATTGCTCATAAAATTGAGTTTTATGACAAAATGGGCAACCTAATGAAAACCCTTATTGTAACTGATATAAATAAAGTTGATGGTTTTTGGATAGCTCATAAAATGCACATGGTAAACCATCAACAAAACCACGAAACTATTTTAAGCATAACAGATGTTACCTATAACATTTCTATTAATGAAAATATGTTTACGGTTTCTAAAATGGAAAAAGGTATTGTTAATTAACAAGCATATATATCATCTATTATTTTTTGGCTTTTGGTTTTTTAATTCGCCATTCTATTTGATGGCTCAACAGGAAAAACCAAAGCTTGATTTTGGTGGCTTTGTAGAGGGATACTATGCTGTTAGAAGTTCCAATCCTTACGATTTTATGAACACTCGAAACCGAATGCGAGGCGAACTAAAAATGCAGCATAACAACGCTTATTTTTTTACGTCTTTTAATCTAACTCATAACGATGCCATTCCAGATCAAACAGGATTTGAATTAAGAGAGGCTTATTTTGAATACTCAAAAGATAACTGGACTGCCACTATTGGTAGACAGATAATTGTTTGGGGAGTTGCAGATGCACTCCAAATAACAGACCTTATTTCTCCTTTAGATTTTACCGAGTTTTTAACTCGAGATTATGACGATATTCGAGTACCAGCAAATGCTATTAAATTTAATTATCAAAAACCATCTTTCAGACTAGAGCTTGTCTTTACCCCTGTTCCAGCCTTTACAATAATCCCACACAGTAAAGACAATGCTTGGTCTGCTTTTCCAACTTCTGGGTATCCAGAATATGATATTGATTTAGATACTAAACCTAATAAAACATTAAAGAATAGCGAATTTGTCATCAGGAGTTCATTTTTTCTGTCAGGGATAGACATTGGCTTAACCGCATTACATACATGGAATAAAACACCTGTTTTTAATTACACCACTTCACAAGCTAATGACACTATTTATGTGCAGCCTAATTATCATAAATTAGATGTTCTATCAACAGATTTTTCGATTTCAAAAGGATCGATGGTTATAAGAGGTGAATTTGCTTACTACTTTAATGAAATTCAAGGTGTTGCAAATCAAGAAAAAGCAACTACTACTAAAAATAGTCTTAACGCTTTACTAGGATTAGATTGGTATCCGGGAAATGATTGGAATATCACCACACAATATTATTTAAAATCTATAAGTGATTATACTTCAGATTTAATTTCAAAAGAAATATCAAACTTAGCTACAATAGGCATTTCAAAATCTATATTAAACAACAACCTAAAGCTCTCAACTTTTGCTTATGTAGATTTAGATTACGAAGGATTTTATGATCGCACAGCAGTAGAATACTCCCTTTCAGATTCCATAAACCTTTTTATAGGCTACGATTGGTTTAAGGGTGATGAAGGACAATTTAGTCCTTATAAGGACAACTCAGAATTTTGGATAAAAGCTAAATACTATTTTTAAAGATGAAACGAGTAACCATTATAGGAGCTGGTATTGCCGGATTAACAACGTCCATTGCATTAAAACAAAGAGGTTTTGAAGTTGAGATTTTTGAGGCTGCTCCACAATTTAAAAAAGCCGGATCAGGTATCAATCTTGCCATGAATGCCATGCAAGTGTATAAAAAATTAGGTGTTTACGACGATATTTTAAAACAGGCTAATTACACTAGTTCAATGGAATCGACCAACAAAAAGTTAAAGGTTCTAGCGGGTGTAGATTTTACAGAATTGGAATCTAAATTCGGAGTTAAAAATGTAGCTATACATAGAGCGGAACTTCATGAAATACTGGTAAACCATTTAGGAAACACACCTATTTACCTCAATAAAAGGCTAAAATCCATCACTCAAGAAAATAATAAAGTGTTATTAAATTTTGATAATAGAACCCAACACTATGCTCATATTGTAATAGGTGCTGATGGCATTCATTCAGAAGTTAGAGAATCTATTTTTAAAGACAGCATGTTACGAGATGCCAATCAGCTTTGTTGGCGTGGGATTACCAATATTGATTTAGACTCTGAATACAAAAACAAACTAAAAGAAGCTTGGGGTAAAGGTAATCGGTTTGGCTTTGTACATATCTCTAAAAAGGAAGTGTATTGGTATGCTTTAATCAATAAAAATTTAGCATCTCAAAGCCCTAACCTTAAAGAGATTTTCGCCGATTATCACCCTGTCATTTCAAAAATTATTGATCAAACTCTTGAAGAGAATATTCTCCTAAATGAAATTTGGGATTTAAAACCTATGAAAAAATGGTATGATAAAAACGTATGCCTTATTGGAGATGCCGCCCATGCCACGACCCCAAATATGGGACAAGGTGCTTGCCAAGCCATAGAAAGTGCCTTAGTTTTAAGCAATTGTCTAGCTGAAGAGCAAACCACAGAACAGGCTTTTGAAAAATATCAAACCATGCGCATGGAAAAAGCACACAATGTCACCAATACTAGTTGGAAGTTAGGCAAACTAGCTCAAACTAATAATCTCTTGATAGTACTTTTAAGAAATATGATAGTGCCATTAATACCTAAATCTGCCACCAAAAAACAAAACATAAAACTCTTTACCATTACCCCTAATCCACCATTATGAGATACAAATACGAAATACAAAACACCTGGTTCTTTTTACTTATTCCTATAGCCATTATTGTTTCTTTTAAATTTTCAGATTTACCCTGGATAAATGAATTTAGGACACTAATACCTATTGTAGCTGTGGGCATTATTCTAGTTGGATACTTTTCAAGAAAATTACGCTCAAAAAGGCTTAAAAAAGTTGGTGTATCAGCAACGGCAGAAATTTTAGACGTGAAAGAAATCGGCATGTATGATAGTCGATATAACCCTCAAATAAAAGTATACCTTAAAGTTAAACCTCGATACACACCTGCTTACGAAAAACATTTTTCAGGATTTTTTTCCAAAATGGATATTCATAAACTCCAAAAAGGAAATGTTTTATGGGTAAAGTACGATCCAAACAATCCCAAAAAAGTAATTATAGATGCCGACTAAAAAAGTAATTATAGTGATTGGAGCCCCAAGTTAAAAAGGGCATGGTTAAAAGTTTAATGAGTTTTGAAGATTGGATGAATAAAAGTAATTTATATTAAACATGAAACCCTATTCCTCTAAAGTATTAGTCAACAACCAAACCAGTTTACATATTCAGATTTTTTCAGAAGAAAAAGCAGATACTATCATATTACTTCATGGTGGTCCGGGCATGCCTGACCCAATGACAGAAGTAGTTAATCTACTAAAAGATTTTTTTAGAGTTATAACTTTTGACCAAAGAGGAACAGGAAATTCTACATGCAAAAATTGTGATTATTCAATGGGAAATTACGTTTCGGATATCGATAGTATTGCTGACTATTTAAACCTAATTCCTTTCACTTATTTGGACATTCTTGGGGTGGTTTATATGCTCAAATATACGCTCAGGAAAGACCTGAAAAAATAAAGAGTTTGTTTTTGTGCAGCCCAAGCTCAGGCACAAACAAGATATGGAAAGAAACCGAAAAAGAAGCGCTCATGTTCAATAAAAAAAGCTGCTCAAATTCTGAATGGTTAATGATGGGTTTGAACTCTGGATTAGGTGCCTTGGGCATAAGCAGTGGTTATAAAAATCTTTACAAACAAGTCTTAAAAAATTACAATAAAGGCTTTAAAAATGTTGTGCTTGACAATGATTTATTTAACAAAGTTCATGCAGCTCCAATAAATAAAACCAGAAAACAAATTATAAATTACAAATCACTCAACACCTTTATAAATCCAGCTTTCCCTATTCTTATTACTTATGGTGAAAATGATATTTATGGATCTAGTAAAGAAAATACTTACCTTAGGTTTCCCTCAGCAGAATATGAGGTGGTCACTCATTCAGGTCATATTCCTTGGATTCATAACCATAAATTATTCAGAAGCATATTAATAGGTTTTTATAGCCATTACTGTTAGAGGAAGAGTAAATAGGTTGTGTCTAGTTTATGTAATAATATTTATCTTTATAAAACCAGTAAGTAAAGCATTTTACTTTAAGTTCATTTATAGTATTGTCAACAAATCGGATAACAGTTTGTTTTTGAAATTTATAAATGATTGATATATAATTCTTTATGGGATTAGGTGGTCTACCTGTCATTCCGAAATCAAACTATATTTAGGATTTGGTTATAGAAATGTAATAAAATTAAACAGTTTTGGAATGAAAGACGACTGAATTCTTAATTATCTAGATATTGAACACTTGAACAAAAAGAATAAAATAAAAACTGAATATTGATAAAACATCATAAGTTTTGATTCTCTTTATCCTCTTTTCTATTAAATTTCGTATCTTTAAATAAGATTGAAAGATAATTTTCAGCAAACTAATTCAATTTAAAAGGTTGTTATTGTAACACCTCAAATCGATTAACGCCACAAAACCGTTATAAACATTAAGAATTGTTAGACAGGTTTGAATCCAGTCGAGGTCACAAAATAAGATTCAATTAAATTCATTACCCCACAGTTCTCAGGAACTGTGGGGTTTTTGTTTTCAGTTGGGTTCGTTAAATTTCGTTTAATACCGCTAATTTGTTTCACTATTGTTTCACCATAGTGAAAAAATGTTTCACCAAAATTAGATTTAGGTGAAGAGTTAACGGATTAAATGAAAAGGTTTTTGGGTCTTCGTTTACAGTTGAGTTTATTTCAACTCATTTAATGTCATTTTTTTATTCCACCAGTTTTTAATCAAAATCATTAATCTTAAACAAAATTTTAAAAATTATGGGAACTACATTAAAATTTTACATTAAAACCCCAAAAATGATTACTAAAACTAAAATTGTAGATGCTAAAAGTGGACTAAAACCTAGTTTTTCAAGAATACTAATAAGGACATTATCAAGGTTAATACCTATTGATTTTTTATCGTACCTATTTTTATCAAATGGAATTCACGATATACTTTCCAAAACAGAATTAAAACGAGTATAAACATAAATTAAATTTTAAAAATGAAAAAAATGAAAAATGTAATTGCAATAGGATTTGTTGCAATAATGATGTCAAGTTGTGCAACAGTTTTTGGTGGAAGAGTGACTGCTCATCAAAAAACAAAACCAGCTGCTGGAGATCAACAAAGGGAAGTTAGAGTAGTCGCATTAATTGCGGATATTGTGCTTTTTGCCCCTGGATTAATTGTTGATTTTGCTACTGGAGCAATTTACAAACCAGGAAAATAATTCTGTGCAAAATCGCATAAAAAATAATAGCGGTTTAGTACTTATATAGAGTTAGTTGTGGGTTTGTTATATCTGATTTTTCTTTGAAAATTTTTTGTTGGCAAACCCAGAATTATTCTAATATAAACGCAATTGCAAGCAAGTTTAACTCCAAATTTTACCTTGCCTATAAAAAATGTTAAAGTAAAACCAAACCAATTCAAAATAGTAATTTAAATAATTTGTACTTTCGATTTTAATAGGATTATGGATTTCCGTAATAGTCTCTCCCTTAGAATTTATAGTTTTAAACAAGAATAATAAAGTTTTAGAAAGATAACTTTTTTTATATAATACCATATGAGAGTTTACATTTTAACCATTTTGACTTTAATCTTTCTTACTTCTTGTAGAACCGACCCAAATAAACAAGTTGACGAAGGAACAGTTAAAGAAAACATATATCATAGTAAAGAGATTGGTTGGACTATCGAAATCCCTGAAGGTTGGAATGTAACACAACGAGAAGAAACACAAGAAAGACAGGATAGAGGATTAAAAGCAATAAATGAAGCAATTGGTATTGACTATGATGCAAGTGGTTTAAAACAGCTGATAAGCTTTCAGAAAGACAGATTTCATGTGTTACAGTCATCATCTGAAAAATTTGAACCTGAATATGATGGAGAATATGAAGAAAATAAAGAATTAGTTAAAGAAATGCTTTATGAGCTTTATGCAAGTCGTGGAATAAAAGTTGATACAATTTCTTCAAAAGAAAAAATTGATAATTTAGAATTTAATTTATTTCACATTACAGTTTATGGGCCAAAAGATAATATTATTCTACATCAAGATTTATATTTTAGATATATAAATGGACTTGATTTTGGTGTAAACCTCAATTACATAAAAGAAAAAGAAAAAATAGAATTAATGAGGGTTTGGAAAAATTCAAAATTTGAATAAAAAGGTGATATTTTTTGTAATTATTGTATTACATTTTGTAAATAATTTGTACTTTCGTTTTAATAGGATTATGGATTTCCGTAATAGTCTCTCCCTTAAAATTTTTAGTTTTAAAAAAATAATAATGATAGCTTCTTAAAGATGAATTTGAACTCCAATTATCCCCACTAAAAGCATAAGATAATGAGGATAAAATTCATCGTATAACTAGTTGTACACAATGCAGAAAAACTCACGTAACTGAACAAAATTTAGATTTATGACATCAACAATTACTGACTTTTCTGCAAAAGAACCATCTTTAGGTTACTTCTATCAAATAAAATACGCTTTACTAGTTCTATTAAGTCACTCAAAAGAACTCGACAATCCGAAAGTCAGAATTGAAAACTTAGATGATATTGAAATTGAGGATATTAATACTTTACAACTTTTACAAACCAAATTACATATTAAGAATAAAGCAAATCTTACAGATTCAAGTGTAGATTTCTGGAAAACTATTCGAATATGGTCTGAGTATATAAATAATGGAACGATAGATTTAGATTCAACAATTTTTAATCTAATAACAACAGAGGAGATTCCAGAATCTAGTGTGCTTCATAAATTCAAAAAAAACATAACGTTAGATAGCGAGGTTTTAGAAGTAATTAAAGTTTTGGATAGAATCGCAATAGAATCTACTAACAAGACCAATGAAAAAGCTTATCTGGCATATCAAAGTTTATCTTTAGAGAACAAAAAAAACCTAATAAAACGAATTAGAATTTTAGATAATTCAATTGCAATTACTGAGATTAATGACAAAATAAAAAAAGAACTGATTTTTTCTACTTACCCAAGTACAATAGATGCATTTCTAGAAATTTTAGAAGGATGGTGGTTTGCAAAATCAATAGAAAATTTGACATCACAAATAGACAATATTAGTTCAAGTGAATTACAGTTGAAAATCGCCAATATCAGTGACTCTTTTCAAGCAGATAATTTACCAAATCATTTTCCTATACAACTAGAAATAACAGATGAAGATGTGGAAAGTTTAAAGGAAAGAAATTTTTTAAAACAACTAGAATTAATAAAAATCAAAGCGAACTCGAGAACTCTAAAAAGAGCTATCAGTGATTTTAGAAGAGCATTTGAACAACGTTCTAAATGGTTAAGACTTCATCTATTGAATCCAGATGAGGAAGAACAGTATGATGTGAAACTATTTAATTATTGGAAGAATATTTTCGACATAATGTGTGATGAAGCAGAAGAAAAAAGTATCGAAGAATTAATAGAGTTAGGAAAAGGTTTTTACTTAGAACAATTTGCAAAATCTTGTCCACAAATAAAAATTAGAGAGAAATTCAATGAAGATTATTTAACTAGAGGAAGTTATCAAATGCTTGCAGATTCAAAAAAAATCGGTTGGCATCCAAATTATAAAGAAGATTTATGAATTTAGGCTGGACAGAACGGAATAAGATAGTTGCAAATTTATTTAATCCCGCTTTTTGTGGTGAAATAATCAGAGCAACCGCTAAAGAATATAACAAACATACTAATAAGAAATTTCCTTATGCGTTTGCTTTTTTAGTACTACCAATAGTGCTTCACAAGGCAACTAGAGAAAGAATGCCAAGAACAGTTAGAACATATTTTTTTGTTTGGGTGGAGCAAAATGATGACTTATTTTTTGATTTTCCAAAACGTACTCGAAGTATGGTAAAATATACAAAAGAGGCTTTGTCCTTTTTATTACTTCACAGTAAAATTGAACTCAACGAAAATGCTGAAATATTAGCAAGAGAAGAAAAAGTAAAAAAAATAAACAAAGATGATTATCAGGAATACAACGATATATTAAAAAAAGCAGAAATGCTTGGTAAATGGTTGTCTTCCACGACTAATGTTAAGTCAATATACTCATTTCTAAGAATTACACCATAAATATGCAAATACAGAAAATTATATTATATAGTCATAGTGGAGAAAAGCGAATTTTACCATTTGAATTGGGTAAAGTTAATATCATAACTGGTGAATCAAAATCAGGTAAATCTGCTTTGATTGAAATAATTAATTATTGCCTAGCTTCGAAAGGTTGTGATATTCCAGAAGGGATAATTAGAGATACTGTTTCCTATTTTGCGATTTTATTAGCTTTTAATGACTCAGAATCAGCTTTTATTGCTCGTGAAAATCCAAATATAAAAGGTATTCAAGCTTCTACTACTGTATGTCTTATTCGAAATATTGGAGAAAATTTACCTGATTTAGAGGAGATTAATTCAAATTTAAATGTAGATGCTTTAAAAGATTACTTAACACGGAAAATTGGTATTTCAGAAAATGTTCACGTTCCGGATTCTTTGACTAGAGAACCATTAAAAGCCAACTTTAAACATTCTCGATTTTATTGCTACCAACCTCAATATTTAGTTGCTGACCCATACCAACTTTTTTACAACCAAAATAAAGAGTTTGTTCCCCAATCAATAAAAGATACTCTTCCTTATTTTTTAGGAGCCGTAAATGAAAATTCATTAGCAATTGAAAGTGAAATAGCTCAACTCAAAAAACTTCTAAATAGATTAGTACGAGAAAAAAGAGAATCGGAAAAGATAAAATCAGAGGGAATAAGTCAAGCATTTTCACTTATAGATGAAGCAAAAGAGATTGGGATTTTAGAGAAAACAGCAAATCCTCAAAGTCAAAAAGAGGCCTACACTTTTTTAGAGTACGTTTCCAATTGGGAATATCAACCATTGACAGTAAAGGCCGAAAATTCAGCACTAAAAGATTTGATTGATAAAAGAGGAGAATTAAAAACTGATTTGAGCAAAATATCAGACAATAGAAAAGCAGCAACAGATTACTTAAAAAATTCTTTTGGTTATTCAACGGAAGCTAAACAACAGGAAATTCGTCTTGAATCAATCAATTTGTATAAAGATTCAAGTCAAGATAATTCATTGTGTCCTCTGTGTGACAATCAATTGATTAATTCAATCCCATCTATTGATAGTATAAATCAATCTCTAGCTGATATTAGAGAGGATTTAAAATTTACTAAAGCTGAAAGCCCTCGTATTCAATCTTATATCGATTCTGTAGAAACACAATATCATTCTGTAGAAACAGAATTAAAAAGAGTAGAAAAAAGTATCTCAGCATTATACGTAGAGAACGAAAAAGCAAGAACAGTAAGAGACTTAAACTTGCGTAGAGGAAAAATAATTGGTCGAGTTAGCTTGTTTTTAGAAAGCATAGTTATTGAACAAGAAACTGAAAGTATAGATTCTAAAATTGAAAATCTAAAATCTAAGATTATTGAATTAGAAAAAACTGTTGATAGCGATAATGAACGTGAACTTTTATTATCTATACTTAATAAAATCAATTTGCAAATGAGTAAATGGGTTGAAGGATTAGATGTTGAGTATGAAAACAACCCAATTAGATTCGACATTAATAAATTGACTATGTATATTGATTCTGACACTAAACCTATTGCATTACCACAAATTGGTAGTGGAGCAAATTGGGTAGCTTATCATTTACTAATTGTCTTTGCACTTCATAAACACTTTATACAAAATAATAGACCTGTACCAAATTTTGTAATCATTGACCAACCTACACAAGTCTATTATCCACCTGAAAAAAATGATAATGTGGTAGAAGTAAGTGCGGATGAAATAGCGGTTAATAAAATGTTTGATTTTATGTTTAACGTAGTAGAATCTTTAACACCAAAATTACAAGTAATAATTACAGACCACGCCTATCTGAAAAATGATAGATTTGAAAAATCTGTAAGGGAAATATGGAGAGATGGCTTAAAATTAATTCCAAATGATTGGGGACCATTGAACGGAAAAAGCACTGTGTACAACAATGTATAAAAATAATAGAGGTTTAATCGTTAAAGCGAAAGTAAGTAAATATAAAAAAGGTCTGTGTTTTACCGAAAAGTTAGTGCGTTTTATCCGCTACTATTCTTATACTAGACCGTTACCTGTAATTAAAACCAGATTATGAAAATAAGATTTTTAAGCTTATTCCTTCTTCTAACAATTAGTTCTTGTGGACAAAACAAAATTAAAACTTTTGATAAAACATTAATACCTGGTACTAGAGTTTATCTAGATAAACCAGAAAACTTTAAATTGGCTGCTAATTTTATTGGATTAAAAAGTGGAGAATCAGTCATACAGTTTTTTGACTTATTTGGTGGAAACTACAATTCCAACGCAAAAAGCTTTACAAAAGAAAATTTTGAAAAAAAAGGTGTAACTGTTTTTGATTTCAAAAAACTAAAGATTGATGGTTTTCCTGCAAAACTTGCATTTCTTCAAGGAAATCCTAATCAAAAAAGCTTACAATTAGTTTTTGGTGACAATGAGTTTTCAGTAATGGTAATGGCATTTATTCCTGATTTTGAAAAAGAAAAAATTAAACAAATCGAAAACTCATTTTTAACAATCGAATACGATAAAAATAGAGTAGTCGACCCTTTTGAAATTGCATTCTTTAAGATAGATGACTCAAAAAGCAGTTATAAATATTCGAAAACGGTTTCAAACATGTTCTTGTATACTAAAAATGGAATAAAAAAGGACAGCTTTATGGGAGAATCAGCATATTTGATTTCTCAACTACCAACTGAAAGACCAGATATGGGACCCAAATCTCTTTTTGATACTAATTTGAATTCTCTTAAAAGTAATGGATTAATCATCTCCAAAAGAATACCAACAGAAAGGAAAAAATTAAACGGATTTAATTGCTACGAAGAATTAATTATTGGTAATTTAAATAATGAAGAAACACAAATAATTATGACATGTGTTGTCAAAGAAAATAGAGCTGTGATAATAGCTGGACTTGTCAAAGATGACTTTGAATCAACAGTTGAGGAATTTAAAAAACTTACGAATGAATTAAAAATGAAATAACTACAACTAACACTGTATGTGAAAAATTGCTCGTTTGCTAGCTTCTGATTTTCCTTCGAAAAATCCTTGCATACAAACCGCAATTTTTCATATAAACGTTAGCAAACATTTAAAAAATGAACAGAATATTAACCATTTTATCAGTTGGATTTTTACTGCATTCTTGCTCACCAAAGATTAGAAGTAGCTTGACGGATACCAAATTCTCTACGATAGAAGATAACACACAAATTTTTATTTTAGGTGTTAATGAGAAAATTCCTGAAAGTTCAAAATTTGTTGGGGATTTAAAAATTGGAGATTCAGGATTCTCAACAGACTGCGGCTATGAAACAGTTATTGAAAACGCAAAACTAACAGCCAAAAAATCTGGAGCGAATTTAATTCAACTCATAGAGGTGAAAAAACCAAATTTTGGAAGTACCTGCTATCGTATTAAAGCCAAAATGTACAGAAATTTAGAAACAGAAAAACTAATCGACTTAATAGCAAAGCACGAAGTAAAAAATAAATCTAGACTACCAGATAACGCAGATTATGCTATTGTATATTTTTATAGACCAAAGAATTTTGCAGGTTCATTAATCGGATATAAAATTAGACTTGATAATGATTCTATAATTGGAAGAGTTCGTAATGGCGAAAAATTTAATTACAAGACATCAAATTTTGGCAAACACACTTTTTGGGGAGTTACCGAATCAAAAGATTCTGTGGTTATAAATATAAAAAAAGGACAAGAATATTTTGTCAGATGCGGAATAAATATGGGAGTAGCTGTTGGAAGACCCGATATGTATTTAGTAGATAGTAATGTAGGGATTCGAGAATATGAACACATGGAATAACAACTTTTGCTAATTAAAGTATATAAAAAATCGCTAGTTTTAGCTAAGCCAAAGTTTGTTGCTCGTTTGCTAGTTTCTGATTTTTCTTTGAAAAATCCTAGCACAAACACATGCAACTTTCCATCTACAGAAACGTTGTAGGTAATTTAAAAACCAAAATATGAGACAAAAATTATTATTGACATTACTACTGATTTTTACGATTAAATCATTTTCTCAAGACTCAAAATTCAGTCTTGATTTAAGTTATCCTATTCCGATTGACAAAAATTTTGTTGGAGAAAATTATGATGGAATTATTGACCTTGGTGCTAAATTCAAATTTGCTGAATTAAATCCTTTAAATTTAGGAGCTTCTTTAACTAGTGGGGTTTTAGTCAATGATTCCCCACCAAACAATGAATTTCAAGACTTTAAAATCACAGCATACTTAATTCAACCAAGAATATTTTCGGAATTAGACATTGAATCTATAAAAAGTTTTCATCCTTCTATTGGAATTGGATATACTTTTATAATTTTTGACGCTAAAGGAACACAAAATGGATTTGACATTTCTGGTGGTAGTCAAACTCAAAGTGGTTTAAACATTAATTTCGGAATTGCTTATGACATAAATGATAAATTGTTTGCACAAATTCAATACGATTTTGTAAAAATAAGTCTTGAAAGTGAAATTCCTGATATAAAATATAATACAAACGTTAATATATTAAAAATAGGTTTAGGTTACCGATTGTAAAAAACCACCTATAGTACTGTATACAAAGAATTGTCAGTTTTAGCTAACCATACTTTCCATAAATAAACACGTTATCAAACAGTTGAAAAACGAAATGAAACAACTTCTGATTTTAATACTTACATTTTCTCTTTTATCAAGTTGCGACAAAAAAAAAATCTGATAAAAAACAACTTGAAATTGAATCAAAGACTGATTTAAAAGAGGAAACAGAATTGAAACCTCATACCGAATTAAAAAATGTCCATTCTGAAAAGAAAAAGGATACAATCAATAATTATTGGGCATTAGTAATGGACACTATTTCTGAAAAAAAGGAATTCAAAATCTCTGAACTAAGAAACACTCTTGAATTAAAAACATATAGCTTAAATGATAGTTTAATTGTAAGGAGTTTATCGCAAGGGGAAGATCAAATATATTTAGACCATTCTCATACAACGGTAACAGATTTTAAACTTTTGACTGACCCAATTGTTGACCAAAAACGAATTGACAGAACTGACTTTAAAAAATCACTAATCCCTGAATTTTATGCCGAGTGTAATCTTTACACAACCAAAATTGATAGCATAAAAGGAAACATAATTTACCTTAATTCAAGCTTGGCGATTCCAGATACAGATAATATATGGAGCGTCTGGTACTTAATAAAAATTAATAATAACAGATTAGGTGATTTAGAAATTAAAGAAACTGATTATGTCGGACTATAAAACCCGTTTGTAACACCATATAAAAATTATGCTTAGTTAGTGCTTAATTGAATAGGGCGGGCATAGTATACCACCCACTGCGGATAAAAGTGAGCATGGCAATAATTATTGTAAATCCTTTTAATAGCTTAGGCTTAAAAGAGTTTTTAAGTGGTTCAAAAACTCCTGTTTTCAGTGGTCCCCTTTAACCGTTTTTTTGAAGCTGACTAACAATTGTCATATTTTATTTACATAATTAGATATAATTTTATTTATGTAAAAAATGAGTTTATAAACCTCTATGAAAAAAATATCAGTAACAATAATATTAATTCTTCTTTCACAAATAGGTTTTAGTCAAGATTATCAATCTGAATTTCAAAAGTATTGCCAGACTAATGACATCATTAACCAATTAAAAGTTTTAACTGAATGGAAAACAGCAAATCCAGAAGATGCTGAACTTTACACAAGCTATTTTAATTATTATTTTAACAAATCAAGGCAAGAAGGTCTTGCTATGACGGTTGAAGAACCAAATGGAGAAAGACTTGTTCTAAAAGACAGCCTAAATCAAATTAAAGGCTATTTGGGAAGCCGAGTATATTATGACCAAGCAGAATTAAAAAAAGGACTAAATAAAATAGATGAGGGAATTAAACTTTATCCAAACCGACTGGATATGAGATTTGGTAAAATATATGCTTTAGGGCAGATATCTGATTGGGATAATTTTACTTCAGAAATAATAAAAACAGTTGAGTATTCTTCAAAAAACAACAATAACTGGACTTGGACAAATAATGAGAAACAAGAAGATGGAAGAGAATTTTTCCTTTCTTCTATACAGGATTACCAAGTTCAGCTTTATGAAACAGGAAATGATGATTTACTTGTAAATATGAGAGATATTGCCAATGAAATCCTTAAATACTACCCAAAACACATAGAGAGTTTATCAAATCTTTCTGTAACATACTTATTGACTGGAGACTATGATAAAGGACTTGAACCTCTTTTGAGAGCAGAAAAAATAGACCCTAAAGATTATATTGTACTTTCAAATATTGCTCAAGGATATAAACTAAAAGGGAATAAGGAAAAAGCCATTGAATATTACGAAAAGACAATTGAATATGGAGAAGAGAGGGCAAAGGAGTTTGCAAGGCAGCAAATAATTGAATTAAAAAAATAAGTAATCAACATAAATATATAAAAAAAATAAAAAAACAAATTATGAAAAAAATTATCCTTGTTGCCATCATTATTTTAGCTTGTAATTTATCGTTTGCACAGAATTTTAGTGAATTAGCTAAATATGAATTTGAATCGGTTGAAAGTTATAAATCTGAAGAGGCTAACGTTCTAATGTGTGCCAATTATTTATTTACCAATCCATCAAATGAAGCCGAATTAAATCGATTAAATTCAATTCAATACATCATGAAATGGATGATGGGAACACCTGATTACACTTTTGATATTGGAAAAAAAGCAATAGAATTGACCAAAGGAAATTCTGATTTACTTGGGCTTTATATGGCAGCCATGTCTAAAGTCGTGATAGAAAACAATGGTGAAGTATTGAGTAGTGATGACATTTATAATAAAGCAGAGAAAATATTGGTTGAATATTGTTCTAATGTGAAGAACAAAATGAAGCCTTCTAAAAAAATCAAAAAGTTGATAAATGAAAGTAAGTAATAATAAACCTATTAGTATATATAATGAAGAAAGCATTAATCATATTATTTATAACAACGGCAAATATTGCATTTTCACAAAAGTCATATAAAGCTGTAGAAAAAGGGGATATTGAAAAAGTAAAAGCATTAATTGAAAAAGGAGAGGATGTAAATGAATATAATAAAAATGGACTATTTCCTTTATGGCGTTCCACGGCCGATAATAATTATGACATTTCTGAGCTATTAATTAAAAGTGGGGCAGATGTCAATCAAATAAATAAGGTTTCCCCAGGTAATTCCACTCCAATTGAATTCCCTTGTCAAGAAGGGTATTTAGAAATAGTAAAATTATTAGTGGAAAATGGGGCAGATGTTAATTTTAATGGATATCGTGGTTTTACTCCTATAAGAGTGGCTGCAAGAAATGGACATTTAGAAATTGTACAATACTTAGCAGAAAATAAAGCTGAAATTGATTTTAAGGCAATGGATGGTGCTACACCACTTGAGCATGCTGCTGGTAAAGGACATTTCGAGATTGTTAAGTTTCTTATCGAAAAAGGGGTTGATATAAACAATAAAGATAATGATGGTGATTTTGCACTTGGAGAAGCTGCTAAATTAGGATATATAGATATAATTCAGCTATTGATTGATAATGGGGCTGATTTATTTTTAAAAAATAAAGAAAAGAAAAATGCTCATGATTTGGCTAAAGAAAGGGGGCAAAGAAAAGCAGCTGAATTGCTTGCAAAATACATGAAAAAATAGCACTAGAGTAACATAACTTAAAATAGTATCCATGCAAAAAATGATTTTAGCCTTAGTCTTAATAACTTTCTTGAAAATTGGGTTATATGCTCAAACAATCAATAATTATGACCATTGTAATTGTACAGAGACTATCAATTATTCTGATGCTCATGTAGTTGATGGCTTATATCAATTGCTCAGTAATGGAAAAATTATAGAAAAAGGAAATTACTTAGATGGAGTTAAGGATGGGACTTGGGTTGTAAACAACACCAATGGTGTTTTAATCAGTAAGATTGAATATTCTAATGGAAAGCTAAATGGAGACTATGAATTATTTTATTTTGAAGGACAGCCTAAATTGATAGCTAAATTTGAAAATAATTTACCTGTTGGAGACTGGAAATATTTTAGTAGAAAAGGAAAAATTATTAAGAAAGGTAGTTATGCAAATGGGAAGCCTATTGGAACGTGGAACATCTTTAAAGACAATGGAAAAAAGATAATAGCAGAATACGACTTTGATAATAAAAAGAGCATTGTTTCTAATGATAATGCAAAAATAAAAAAGAGTTATTTACCAAGAGATGATGAAAGTGGAGAGTATATAATCATCTATTATCCAAAAAGAACAGATAAAACCAAAATTAAACCTCTAGGTGGGTTTATTCAATCAGGGGAGTATTTCATCGATTTAATAAATGTTCCTTTGGTTTTAATGAATACATATACAAGTTATCATTTTGAAGTAAAAGCAGAAGTTAAAAGTGGTCTGTTTTCAATAAAAGAAGTGACTTATAATTCCAATGCAGTGCATAATTATAAACTCCCATCACTGCCTTTTATTGCGCAAACCAATTCTCCTAAAAATCTAAATAAAATAGAACATAAAGATTTCTTAAAATTTAAAATGAAAGAACGGATTTTTGAAATCTTAATGGTTTTAGGTCCTTGGGTTTCAGAATCTGATTCAGATATAGATATCCAAATTCCTTTTGTGTTGAATGAAATAAACTAAATTTAAAGCATAACCTTTAAAAATTCTGAACAAATGAAAATTAAACAAATAGGAATTGTTTTGGTAATGGTTTTTATGGGAACTCAATTAGTTGCCCAATCAACTATTCAAGATATAGTAAAAGAAGGAGTTCAATATCATGACAATGGGGAATATGAGAAAGCCATTGAAATCTATAAAAAAGCTCTTAAAATAAATCCAAAATCTCCTCTTGTAAATTATGAGCTTTCTTTTAGCTATATTAAAGAAGGGGATTATAAACAAGCTATCAACCACTCAGATATTGTTATAAATCAAAATGCAGAATATATGATTCCTGCTTACATAACAAAAGGTTCGGCGTTGGACATGTTAGGTAAAACAAAGGAATCTATCAAACTTTTTGAGAAAGCCATTAAAAAAACAAATGGACATTTTTTGCTTTATTATAATTTGGCATTAAACTATTATAAATTAAATGATTTAGATAAGGCTGAAGAAAATGTGATAAAAGCAATTGAGCAAAACCCAAACCATTCAAGCAGTCACCTCATGTTAGCTAATATAAATAATCAAAAGAAAAATACTGTTCAAACATTATTGGCAACCCATTATTTCCTTTTTTTAGAACCAGATTCTGAAAGATCACTAGGAGCTTACCAGATGCTCCAAGAAAACTTTGGGGGAAATGTATCTAAAGATGAGAATAAACCAAATACAATTAATATTACATTAACCACAAATAAAGATAATGATTTTGGTGCAGCAGAATTAATGATATCATTGCTTGAAGCCTCAAAAACTTTAGAAGAAAATGAAGGAAAAACAGAAGATGAAATGTTTATTAAAAATACAGATTCCTTTTTCACTATGCTTGGAGAATTGAAAAAGAAGAAAAATAAAGGAATATGGTGGGTTTTTTATACAACATTTTTTTATGATTTAGCCAAGAGTGAGCATATGGAAGCATATTGCAAGTATATAAGCCAAAGCGGAAATGAAAATTCAAGAAAGTGGCTTGATGGTAATGAAACCAAATTATCTGATTTTGGTAATTGGTTGAAAAGATACTGAAAAAAATGCGGTAATATTTAGATAAATTGATGTATAAATAAAATAATAAATTTAAAATCTTTATTCTTTAAAAGATTCTAGATTTAGCCTTTTTCAAAAACAAACAAAGGCAAAGCCAATATAATTTTGGCAGAATTTTCTTCATTCACCCATGAGTTCTTAGTTTAAGCCTTTTCAAAAGATTTTTATAAAAAAATATAGATAATATGAATGTTTCACTATTATTTCACTCAATTATTTTAATGGTTAGGAAATTCAGTAAACAAAGGGGTTTTGGAAAAAGGTTCGGACCGGGGGGCGGGCTGTTTTTTATTTGATAAATTATACCCAGATAAAAAGCAAAATACTTATAAATTACGGTTTTTTAAAGCTGTTTATAACGGTCCGTAACTCATCAGTTTTTATGTTTAAAACAAGGAAAAGTTTTAAATAAAACCCAAGGTAGAACTAAAAGACTATTGCAAATTTTCTCTGCAAATGAATGGACACAATTTTTTTGATTAAATTTATTTAGTACGTAGTTGAAAAAATTTAAGGTTTGGGTTCTACTTCACTTTTTTTTTGATTTTAATTTGTTGTTTAAGCTACCTTTTAACTGTGTTTAAAATGATATCGGTAAATCGATAGATAAAGTCAGATGAAATCAAGAGACTATGCGGTTTCCCCGATTTCATCATTACGATATATTATGCTTTCATATGACCTATTATTATCGACAAAAGCATGATTTTAGAAATAAAAATAAAGTGTCATTTTACTCAGTTATTTTGTTTTAAGTTTTTAGTTCTACAATCAATAATTTCATTGGTATTTTTATTTTTAAAAACAGAAAAGTTATTTTTAAAAATAAAAATAAAACAAGATTTATTTAGTCCTAAAGTTGACGGTAATATTTAAACTATGATTGAGAAATTAGTTAACCCTGAATTAGAAATATAGTGCTGGAAATTTGATAAAATGTCTATGTCATTCTAACAGCAATTAAACGTTTCACTTAATTATTTAGAAGTTTCGAAAATCTATGAAATAAAAGGTTTTAGGAGTTAGGTTCTAATCGGGGGGAATCTGGGTTCGTTCAAAAAATTTAAGATTCTTAAAAATAACTTAGAAGATAAGGGTGGAATTACCGTAGAAAATTTTGAAAAAACAGTAGTTGACTGGAAGAATCATTTTGTGATATAATCTAAGGATTATGTTGCTTTGTTTTTTAAATATAATAGTTCATTCAACCAATTTTCCTTTTAAAAGTTTTGTTCTACAAGATTTCATTAGCTAAAATTTAACTAATAGTATTTAACAACCAAAACTCTAACATATTATCATTTTGAGGACTTTCTTCAATAATTTTTCCCAAAAGTTTTTTGTATTCTTGAGAGTTGTGTTTTTTAGATATTTGCCAAATTATTGGAAGCAGGTACGATAGGTCAATAGGTTTTAAAGTGCTATGATTCCATTCCTTACCTTTAACAACTGGCGTTAGATATTGTATAGCTAAAGATAAACTTTTTTTGTTCTCAGATTCATATTGCCACATATCTATACCCACTTTATCTCCTAATACAGCAATACTAATTAGTGCTTGTAAGTTGAAGCAACTATAAAAAAATGATCTTGATCTTGCGAGCTCATGAATTTGTCCACCTTCGTTATTTAGCATTTCATCCAAGCTTTTTTCTGCCAATTCAACCATGTTTCTTGCTAAAGGTTTATTACCTAAATAAAGTGCCAACGACGCAACTTGAAATTTGTACCATGATCCATGATTATTCTTTTGCAGGCTTCCTTTTATACCTAAATCGCTTTCAGTTAGCCAATTTAAATAGTCAGTAAACCATTGTGTCATTTTTGCTTTATGATTATCTTTCCAATTATTTGAAACTGAAAGTAAATTAATAGCATCAGGAATAAACATAACTATGGATCGGCCGTCTAAAATACCTGTTGGCCTTTTATTTGGATTACCTGGAACACTTTGTGCATATTCCAAGTTCGGATTCATAAGAGTGTCTGGATTTAAAAACCAAGTTTCAATCATGCTAATGGCTTTATTTGCATACTTTTCATCATTGGTAAAATAGTATGCTAAACTAAGAGTCCAAACGCCTTTTCCCATAAAACCTAATCTTTTTCTGTCAACTGTATCAGTTTGTGTTTCAGGGTTGGTCTTTCCATCAATCCTTACCCAAGGTAATCCATTCTCTTTTTGAGGATTAGGCCACCAATATCTACTAATACTCATATAATCGTGTTTGTTTCCTGTTGGTGGTAGCATGGTTTTATCCATGACTGTTGGATTTTTACTTTTTAGTAAATTATTGGCGCTTTTAATTAGTTTTTGATAAGCAGTGAATGTTTGTTTAGAAGCAGTGCCATTCTGAATCATTTTTTTTGATGTAGCTAAACTAGTGGAATCTAAACGTATAAAAGGATTTGTATTTGCGTTTGTATTAAAAAAACACATTAATAGTATAAGGAATAAAGTCTTTTCTATTTTTATCATAAACAGAACATTTTCTCGATTATTTTTTGTTAAAGTCATAGAAGAAGTTTTATATTTTATAATTAACCGATGTTTTCTTTTGTAATAACACAAATATACATATATTTGGTAAACCAATCTGGTAAACCAATTTGTTTTTGAATTATGTCAAATATAAGAAGAAGGGATTTTGTTAAGCAAACGTTGTTTTCAGCCGGCTTAATCCCTTTTTTAGGATTTTCTAATACCATCTTTGGTGAGAGGGAAACGGATAATTTATCAATAAGTATTTTTTCAAAGCATCTCCAATTTCTGGATTATCAGAATCTTGGAGAAATGGCTGCAGAAATGGGTTTTTCTGGAGTTGATTTAACAGTAAGGCCCAAGGGGCATGTACTTCCAGAAAACGTTAAAACAGATTTGCCTAAGGCTATTGAGGCTATAAGGAAAAGTGGATCCAACTGTAAAATGATAACAACCAGTATAGAGAGTGTAAATAATACTTTAGATGTTGATATTTTAAAAAGTGCATCTCTTGCCAACGTAAACTTTTACCGTACTAATTGGTTTAAATACAAAGAAGGTTTACCTATGGAATATTCTTTGCTAATATTTCAAGAGGAAGTAAAAAAATTAAGCGAGTTAAATAAAAAACTAGGCATCATAGGTTGTTATCAAAATCATGCGGGTACTAATATTGGTGCTTCATTCTGGGAAATTAAGAAAATACTTGAAACCGCAAATCCAGAATATTTTGGGGTGCAATATGATATTAGACATGCTATGGTTGAGGGGGGAAATTCATGGGTAAATGGCCTTAAATTATTAAATCAAAATATTAAAGTTATTGTCTTGAAAGATTTTAAATGGGAAATAGTAAATGGTAAATGGCAGCTTGTAAATGTGCCCATAGGGCAAGGAATGGTCGATTTTATTTCCTATTTTAAATTATTGAAAAAATATAAATTAAAACCTCCAGTATCTCTTCATTTAGAGTACGATTTAGGTGGTGCAGAAAAAGGAAATCCTGAAATATCAGTCGATAAAAAAGTGGTGTTTGATGCCATGAAAAAAGATCTAAATGAAGTTCAACGTTTATGGCTAAAAGCCTAAAAACTAAATAATTTTTATAATCATGCATATGCAATCTAAAACAAAATTTATTAGTAAATGTCTTATTCTATTAACCTTAGTAATCTCAGTTGTTTCATGCCAAGATAAGTTAGAGTCTAATACTATACTAGTCAGTAATTCGGATGAATTACAAGATGCAATATTCAAGTCTAAAGCGGGTGATAATATAGTAATGTCTAATGGTATTTGGATTGATGTTCAAATTAAGTTTTATGGAAAAGGCACGAAAGAAAAACCAATAGTTTTAAAAGCAGAAACAGCTGGTAAAGTTATGATTGAGGGAGCTTCTGATTTAAAATTGGGAGGAGACTATCTTGAAGTAAAAGATTTGTATTTTAAAAACGGCCATACACCTTCAGAAAGCATTATACGATTTAAGCTAAATAATGATACCATTGCAAATCATAGTAGGGTTACAAATTGTGTTATTGAAGAGTTCACACAACCTAATAGAGAAGTAACAGATCATTGGATTGAGTTTTGGGGACGAAATAACCAATTGGATCATTGTAACATTATAGGTAAATCTAATTTTGGTCCAACGGTTAGGGTGTTTTTAAAGGGGAATGAGCATATTAATAACCACCATCAAATTACAAACAATTATTTTGGACCCAGACCACGTAAAGGTGGACCACATGGCGAAACCATACAAATAGGAGACAGCTATACCTCCATGACACCATCGTACACAAATGTTTCTAATAACTATTTTGAATATTGTAATGGAGAGGTAGAGGTTATTTCAAATAAGTCAAATTTTAATGAATACAGAAATAATATCTTCTTTGAGAGTGAAGGCTCATTGGTTTTACGACATGGAAACTATTGCACCATTGATGGGAATGTTTTTATAGGTAACGACAATTCAGAATTTATTGGAGGTATTCGTGTTATAAATACGGGACATTGGATTACCAACAACTATTTTTATAAATTAAAAGGGAAAGAATTTAGAAGTGCTTTGGCTGTTATGAACGGTATTCCAAAATCACCTTTAAATCGTTATATGCAAGTAACAGATGTCGTTGTTGCTTATAACACCTATATAGATTGTAAATCACCATTTCAGTTTAGTGTAGGAGCTAATATTGATAAAAAAGATGTCTTACCAGCTTCTGAAATTCGTTCAGCAAGACCAGAGCGTATGGTACTTGCTAATAACCTTATTTATAATCATGAAGTTGATAATTATCCCATAGTGGCTTATGATAAAGTGGATGGTGTAACATTTAAAAAGAATATTTTTAATAGTGAAAATAAAAGTGAAGTTTCAAATGATGGAATTATTCAAAGAGATTTTGAAGTGAATAAACTATCAGATTACTTATACGTACCAACAAAAAACCAAGAGGATGTGTATCAAGGCTTTGATTTTGAAAAAATCTCAACCGATTTTTTTGGAGCTGATAGATTAAAACAAAATAGCATTGGTGCCATAACCTTACCAGTAAAAGAAAACCCAATACTAATAAACAAGAAGGTTTACGGAACTGATTGGTTTTCAACAAATGCTCCTCATTACGATTCTAAAAAACTTGAAGTTGCTACAAATAAAGAATTAGTTGATAAATTAAAAAACGCACATTCTGGTGATATTTTATCTTTAAAATCAGGGGTTTATGAGATGGATGCTTCTTTGGTGATTGATAAAAACATCACCATTACATCAGCGGATAAAAAGAATAAAGCAGAATTACAATTTACAGGTGAGAAAGCTGCGTTTAAAATGCATCCTAAAGGTGTTTTAAATTTAGAGAGCGTTAATTTAAAAGGTGATAAAACACAAGATGCCTTCACCACTTTAGATAAAAACATGTCCAAAGCTTATGATTTATTTCTAAAAAATTCAGAAATATCAAATTTTAAAAGTGTCATAAAAGTTTATAAAGCATCGTTTGCTGATACTATATCAGTAGATAATTGTGTTATTAAAAATTGTTTAAGAGGTATAGAACTAAACAAAGAAACAGATGCAAAAGGAGATTATAATGCTGAGTTTGTATATATTATGAACTCCCAGTTTGATAATATTCAGTCAACAGTTTTAGATTACTATCGTGGCGGTTATGATGAGTCAACCATTGGCGGAAATCTTGTACTTCAACATAACACCTTTACAAATTGTAGTAAAGCGGATAAAAGTGGAATTTTAATTCAGAATCACGGTATTGTAAATGTAGATTTTTCAAACAACATCTTTAAAAATAACCCTGTAAAAACCGTTGCTATTTTGTGGGGAGAAAAAGGACAAAAGCCTGTTAATAATACAGTTGTAAATTCAGGCGACATCAAAATAGAGCAAAATCTGAAACAAAAGTTGATGTACTAGACGAATCTTATGAGATATTTTAAAACATTTTTTATTGGACTTTTTTTGGTATCAGTAATGGGGTCTGCACAGAGCATTTCTTCAAACCAAATAATTCCAATCGACAGCCTTGTTAATTATTTAAAACCCGAAGTTAAAGAAGCATTAAGTAAAGATGGTGTTGTCACCGAAGCTATTTTAGCACAATACTTCCGAGATAAATTTGCTGAACGTTATTTTTATGATTGGAATAATTTTGATTCTCGATTTAATAATTACAATAGTATTTATGGAGGTGTTGAAAAAAAACATACTGAAAATGCTCAAGACCATCTGTCAAAATTTTCTGGAGCAACCAAATGGAAATTACCATTTAATTATTTAAATGGTGAGCCGGTAAATGCTTATGCATTAAGACATTTGGCTCGCCAGCATAAAATAGTAGATATTGCTTTTTACTATTATTATCAAGACAAAAATCCTAGATATATTGATTATTTTAAAAATCAATTACAGTCTTTAAACACAGCTCTAAAATCAGGAGATTATGAAAAAATAGAGGACGGCAATGGTGTTTATGAAGTATTTCGTTCTGGCTATCGAATATTGAATTGGCTGCAAATCCACAATATGTTTTTAGGACAAACATCCTATACAGATAAAGATCAGTTAAAAACAATTGCAACCTTACTGCAACATGGATCTCATTTGTGTAAGAATAATCCAACGTTTGAACCTGGAAATCATCAAACGAGAGGTATGTCTGCGTTGGCTATGATTTCAATTCTTTTTAGGGATTTTGAAGGTACAGATGTTTGGTACGAGCATGCTATGTCTTTGTTAGAAAAGCATATGTCAAATGAAATTAATGATGATGGTTTTCAGTTTGAAAGAACGGTTCATTACCATATGAGCGATATCGGTAATTACTTTTATGTTTATCAGCTTGCAAAAATTAGTAAACTAGAAGTAAAACCTTTTTGGAAGGACAAACTAAAATCGCTTTTTGTTACGCTTACTAAAATTGCATATCCCGATAAATCAGCACCAGTATTATCTGATGATACAGATGAGCCTTGGGCAGAAAAGAATGATATCTCCGGAGCTTTAACCTTAGGTTATTTGCTGTTTGAATCTCCAAAAATGGGATATTTTGCTAATGATCATGTTGAATCAAAGATGTTTTGGTATGTTACTGATGCACAATTAAAAATGTTGAGTAATATTGAATTGAAGTTTCCAACATTGAAAGAGGCTGAATTTCCTCAAACAGGCTATTATATTATGCGTGAAGGTTGGAATCCCGATGATAAAATGATGATTATTTCTGCTGGTTTGGATGACAAAAAACCTGATCATCAGCATGGCGATATGTTAGGTGTTCAAGCCATGGCAAATGGAAAAGTTATTTTGCCAAACTATCAGGTTAGATATTCCTTAAGCGATTATGAGTTTTTTAAAAATTCAATGGTAAAAAATGTCGCATTGGTAGATGATGAACTCCAAGGGAAACAATATACCTCTAATAAAGGGGGGAGTGGTTTTGGAAAATTTTTAGAATTGCCGCACCCAAAGATCATTACTTGGAAAACCGACAAGGATATGGATGTATTTATAGGTAGCCATGATGGATTTAAAAATAGTGGTGTAAATTATAGTAGACAAGTAATTTATTTAAAAGATGATTTTTGGATTGTGAAAGACAACTTTTCATCCAATAAAACTCACGATTATAAACAAGTTTGGCAAGGACATTACACTTTTGATGAATCACCAAATTTAATACGTTCCACATTTGATAATGCTTCAGGATTAGATATTTACCAAATTAATGAAGCAGATTTCGTTAAGTCGTACGGCAAAAGAGGTAAACAATGGTCGGTTACCTCAAAAAAGAATCAAACCAACTTTAGTTTTATTACAGTATTATATCCTTATAAAGGTTATTCCAATAGAATTGATGAGAAGGATAAAAGACCTAAATTCAAAGGTTGGAAATTAAATAATACTGAGTGGAAAATTGGAGGAGACAACCCAATTTCGTTAACCAAAAACAACAAGTCTTTATTTTTTTCTGTGAACACATTGAATTTAAACAATGTAAAAATAGAACTACCCAAAAAAGCTGATATATTTTTAAAAGAAGAAAATAATGAATTAATTATTCAATTAATAAGTGACGAAGCAGTGCTTATTGATATATCGAATACAAAAGGACATACAAAGCAAGAGCTTACTCCGGGTGAAGTTGTTAAATATCAATTATAGGATAGGCTAATGCGCCATAATTTTGAGGAAAACTACTCTTATCGAACTTGTTAAAATCTGATATACAAGATACTATCGTTAAATTTTAAGGTTTCTTTTGTTTAATGAGTAATTATACATATATTTGGTAAACCAATCTGGTAAACCAATTTTAATATGTTTATAAAATTAAATAAACTATATATATTCAACTTTTTTAAAGTGTTCTTTTTAGGGTTTGCTTTTCTTGTTGTTTTAGGTTGCGGCGGAACTGAAGATCCTACCGTTCCATATTACGATCCAAACGGTTCGAACATTCCTAATATGCCTGACACGCCAAATTCAAACGATAATATGCCTCAATATGCCAACATTGATTTTTCACACTGGAAAGTAACATTACCAGTAGATGAAGATAATAATGGTGGTCCAGATGAATATCAACCATCTGTTCTTATAAATAATGCCTATAGAACGTTAGAGGCCGTTAAACCTTTTATGTATGATGATACTACAGACGGATCTATTGTTTTTTATACCTATCCAGATGTTTCAACCAATAACAGTAGCTATTCGAGAACCGAATTAAGAGAACTCATTAATCCTAACAATTCAAAAGAAAATTGGACGCTTTTTGAGGGTGGTATTATATCGGGAAAACTAAAAATGGTTGAGGTTTCTAAAAATACAGATGGTAGTAGTTATGATTATCCTAAAGTCATTGTAATGCAAATACACGGGATTATTTCTAAAGAAGACATGGCTGCACATAGTTTTTCTTCAAATAACGGACCGCCGTTATTAAAAATGACATGGATAGACGGAGACCTTTGGGCTTATAAAAAATCTTTAGTAAATGAAAATACAGAAGGAGATGCCTTGTTGGATGTATCTAGTGACACATGGTCTGATATTAAACATAATATGGGATATGTGGGATATGATGCGTTTGATTTGAAAATTGTTGCTTCTGATGGGAAATTAGAAATCACATTAAATGAAGATAATCCATTTACATTTCAAGATGTAAGTCTTGATAAATGGCCTTTTGAAAATTATTTTAAAGCAGGAAATTATTTGGGATCAACTCAGCCAGATGCCTTTGCTAAAGTTAAATATTATGAGTTGACAGTAGTACATTAAACAATAGGGATACTAAATTGGGATTTTTAAACATTTATTTATTATTAATTTTCAAAAGTTTTAATCAATCAATTTTAACATTAAATAATGAAAATAAAATTACCAGTAAAGAGCGGAGTAATTAAAAACAAGATTAGTAATAATATTTAAAAATTAATGATGAAAATAAGACATGCTCCATCACTTAAAATTTTAACAATAATCTTATTAATTGCAATGTTTTCTTGTGAAGAAACTACTAACAAAACTAAAGTTTTAGCAGAGTCTACGATTCAAGGACATCCAAATTTAGTTTTAACAAAAGCAGGTGTTCAAGAAATTAAATCGCATTTAGGAAAACTTCCTTTGTTTGATAAATCATTGGCAGAAACAAAAGCAGAAGTGGATGCCGAAATTTTAAATGGCATTGAGGTGCCCATTCCAAAAGATTATTCTGGAGGCTACACCCACGAACGCCATAAAAGGAATTTTATCATCATGCAAAAAGCTGGTGTTTTGTTTCAAATTCTAGGTGATGTAAAATACGCACGGTACATTAAGGATATGCTATTTGCCTATGCCAAAATGTATCCTACATTACCTCTACATCCACAAACCAGATCGTATGCCAGAGGGAAATTGTTTTGGCAATGCTTAAACGATGCCAACTGGTTAGTTTATACAAGTCAGGCTTATGATTGTATTTATGATTGGCTTTCAAAAGAGGATAGAGACTTTTTAGAGAAGGATTTATTTAAACCATTCGCAGATTTTATCTCTATTGGAAATCCTCAATTTTTTAATCGTATTCACAACCATAGTACTTGGGGAAATGCTGCTGTAGGTATGATTGCTTTAGTGATGGATGATGATAGTTTGTTAAATCGAGCACTATATGGCATAAATGATGATCATTTAAAAGAAGGCATGAAAGATAATGATGGCGGACTTATAAAGGTTAAAGGGCAAAAGGCAGGGTTTTTAGCAAATCTAGAAGAGCCTTTTTCACCAGATGGCTATTTTACTGAAGGACCTTATTACCAACGTTATGCCATGTATCCATTTTTGATTTTAGCAGAAGCACTTCAAAACAAAAAACCAGAATTAAAGATTTTCGAATATAAAGATAGTGTGCTTGTAAAATCAGTTAATGCGTTAATTAACTTAACAGATGAAGATGGTGATTTTTTCCCAATTAATGATGCGCAAAAAGGGATGTCGTATTATTCAAGAGAATTAGTTACAGCGGTTGATATTGCTTATCATTTTGGCAGTCAAGACCCAGAACTTTTAAGCATAGCCAAAAAACAAGACAAAGTGGTTTTAGATGATACAGGGATGTCTGTTGCTTTGGGTGTTAAAGAAGGCAAAGAAAAACCATTTGTAAAAACGTCAATTAATTTATCAGATGGTCCAAATGGAGACCAAGGAGGTGTCGGTATTTTACGGAATAGTAATTTTGAACTTGTTTTAAAATATACAGGGCAAGGCTCTAGCCACGGGCATTACGATAAATTGTCTTTTTCGTATTATGAAGGAGGTCATGAAGTAATTCAAGATTACGGTATGGGACGTTTTGTAAACATCCAACAAAAAGGAGGTGGTAATTATTTAAAAGAAAACACCACTTGGGCGAAACAAACGATAGCCCACAATACCATTGTTCAAAACGAAACATCACACTTTCATGGTGATTTTGAAACTGGTAGTTTACATCATTCAGAAAAATATTTGTTTGATGCTTCCAATCCAAATTTACAAATTATAAGTGCAGTAGAAAACAATGCGTATCCAGGGACAGAAATGCACAGAACCATGGCGCTTATTAAAGATAATGATTTTGAAAACCCCTATTTGTTGGATATTATTAAAATTAATTCTAAATCCAAAAACCAATACGATTTACCGTATTATTATTTAGGACAAATTATATCAACCAATTTTAAATATACCAAATCAGATGAGTTAAAGTCGTTAGGTTCTAAAAACGGTTATCAGCATTTATGGAAGGAAGGTGAAGGCAAATCAGATAGCGGTACTGCTAAATTGTCTTGGTTTAACAAACAGCGATTTTATTCATTGACATCGGTTGTTTCCAATGACGATGACTTACTGTTTACTAGAATTGGAGCCCACGATCCTGATTTTAATCTTAGAAATGACCCTGGTTTTATAATCAGAAAAAAGAATTCAAAAAACACTTTTTTTGTGTCTTTATTGGAATCGCACGGGCATTACGATCCTATTAATGAAATAGCAACCAATGCATTTAGTAACATTAAAAGCTTGAAAATTGCTTATAGTGACGATGATTATTTTGCGATAAGTATTGAAACAGTAAATGATGAAAAAAAGCTGTTTTTGTTTTCATTCAAGAATAACTCAAAAACCAGTAAACACACCATTAAGATAAACGATAGAGCCTATAAATGGATAGGAGCTTATAAATTAACAGAAATAAATAAATAAAAAATTATGAACCTTCCATAACGAGAACTTGATACTCAAGGGAATGATTATATGGAAGCAACATATGACCTTTAAAAAAAACAATAAATATAAACATATGAAACGATTTAGTGAAAAGTACATTATCACAAAAGACATGGAATGGGAAGAGCTTGGTGGAGGAGTATCAAGAAAGTTCTTAGGTTATGATAATCAAATCATGATGGTAAAAGTAAAATTTGAGAAAGGAGCATTAGGTGCCCCACATCAACATTTTCATACACAAGCTACCTATTGTGTTTCAGGTAAATTTGAATTTGAAATTAATGGAGAAAAGAAAATTGTAGAAGCAGGAGATGGAGTATATATTGAACCAAATTTATTGCATAGTGCTGTTTGTTTGGAAGAAGGGATGCTAATAGACACATTTAGTCCAGTAAGAGAAGATTTTTTAAGTGGTGGTGGGGTATCTTATTTTGGAGATAAAAAGCCATAAGGAAAAATCTGCTAGCCCAATTCTAGAAGATTTCATGCAGCAATTGAAAATCTAAAATAAAATTTTAACTTTTTTTACGAAATCGTTGGAATTAACAAAATTTTATATATATTTGGTAAACCAATTTGGTAAACCAAACTGGTTTACCAAATATAAAGTTCATTTAAATAAATTTTTATAAAAAAAAAGGACAGGTGCACGCCTATCCTTTTAAACAATTTACTTCTTGTGGAGGGAAGTAAAACTTAATACATGTTATTACTTTATTAAAAACATGTTCTACAAATCTAAAAAAAATAGTTAGAACGCTTGTTATTTAATGAAGTAATAATTTAATCGGTACCATATAATGGTATTATTAGTAAGCTTATTAAACTAAACTTTAAAAAACTAATTATGAATTTAAAAAACAAGCTGATTCTAATGGTAATATTGTTTTTCAATATTACACTATTCGCACAAAATACCAAGTTAACTGGTATAGTAGTGTCTGAAACTGACAATCAACCTATTCCTGGGGTTAATGTCGTAATTAAAAACACCTCAAAAGGAACTACCACAGATTTTGATGGAAAGTATGAAATAGAGGTTAGTAAAGGAGATGTGTTACAATTCTCTTATGTAGGATATGTAACCCAAGTTAGAATTATTGATAACCAAACAACTTTAAATGTTGCGCTGACTGAAGATTTAGCAAAGTTGGATGAAGTTGTTGTTATTGGTTATGGAACTCAAAAGAAAAGTCTTACTACAGGGTCTATATCAAAGGTGGTTAATGATGATTTGGACCAAATAGCTGTGTCTAGGGTAGATGATGCCTTAGTTGGTCAAGTATCAGGGGTTAATATTCAAGCAACTGATGGTGAAGCTGGAGCAGCACCAACCATAACCATTAGAGGGGTAGGTTCTATGGCAGGTGATTCTACACCATTAATAGTTGTAGATGGCGTTATTGTAGATTCAGATTTTTTAGGCTCATTAAATATGAACGATGTAGCTTCTTTTGAAATTTTAAAAGATGCAGCATCGTCTTCAATTTATGGTTCTAAAGGTGCTAATGGTATTATTATGATAAGTATGAAAGCTGGTTTAGAAGGAAAAGCTAGGATTAGTTATAGTACTTTTACTGGTTACAAAGCAGCACGACATAGTGATGCCTATACCTTTTCTATTGCAGAAACGGCTGCTGCTGAATTAGCAGCAAATGGTGTATTATCCGATAAAACAAAATACAAGCAACTTATTGGAATTGATCGTTCTTGGCAAGATGTAATTTTTGACGGAGGTACTATAACAAGTCACTCATTGTCTCTAAGGGGTGGAAATGATAAAACTAAATATACTACAAGTCTTAACTACTCAAATGATGAGGGGGTTTTACTAACCGATAACTTTAAGAAATATGGAATGAGACTTAAATTAGACACTAAATTAAATGATAAATTTAAAGCAGGTGTTAGTTTTAATCCCTCATACACTAATAGAAGACGTTTTGATGGATCTACTCATGATATTTTAAGACAAACAAACTGGTTGCCAGTTTATCATGATGCAAATACTATTCGATTTGTTGACAGAAATCTTTATCCAGATGTTCAAATAGGAGATTATGCTACACAACGTCAGTTTGATAATTACGATTTATATGGAGATGGAAGTACATTGGTAGATATAAGTAACACATCAAATACCAATCCTGCAGCAAAAGTTTTAGAGCGTGAGCGTTACGACAAAAAATTCAAAATTTTTGGTAGTGCTTACATAGATTATAATATCGCTAAAGCATTAAGTTTTAGGACGACTTTATCTGGCTCTTATCAAGACACTAAAAGAACAAGATGGCAAGGTATTTTGGCAAGTAGAAATGGAACAGCTGCGGCTCAAATGGATGAAATTTCGCAGAGAGAAATTTATTTAATTTCAGATAACTTCTTTAATTATAATACAGTTATTGGTAAGCACGACATAGGTGCTACTTTAGGAGTTGTATTTGAAACCAGAGATAGTTTTAATTCAAGTATTACAGGAACAGGTTATACGTCTGATGCTGTTAAACAAATTACTAATGCTGCGTTAATATCTAATGCTGATGCTTTTGAATGGCAAAAAAGAGGAATTTCTTATGTGTCTAGATTTAACTATGCGTATGATAATAAATATTTACTTTCTCTTAGTATGAGACGTGATGGAAGTTCAATATTTGGTTCAGATTATAAATATGGTAACTTCCCTGCAGCTTCTATTGGTTGGAATGTTGCTAATGAAGAATTTTTACAAGACAGCAATATTATAAGTAATTTAAAACTTAGAGCGAGTTATGGTGTAACAGGTAACGACCGTTTAAATACAGGTAGTGTAGACCCAGATGTAAGCACCAGTGATAGCAGTTTAAGTACTGGTAACATATTAGTAGATTATTATCCTTATTTAGCTTTACTAAGTGCTGTAACAGCTAGTATAGACGGAAGTATTTCATCAGGATTTACCCCTTTGAATATAGCTAACCCTGAATTAAAATGGGAGCGATTAGTTGAAGTAAACCCTGGTATTGATTTTGGATTATTTAATAATCGTATTACGGGTTCTGTTGATTGGTACCAAAGAACAAGCGATCAATTACTTTTAAACAATCCAATTTCCTATTCAACAGGGTTTGAAAGTGCTTTAGTGAATTTAGGAGAAGTTAAGAATGAAGGTTTTGAGTTTGAATTAAGAACTAGAAATATAAATTCAGAAAACTTTAGTTGGAAATCTACTATTATAGCTACAACTAATAAAAACACATTAGTGGATTTCGCAGATTCTAACGGACAAATAACCAATGTTGATGAAAAAAGAGCGGCAGAATGGATTAACTTAGAAGGTAAGCCAATATCTACCTTTTACGGCTGGGTTGTAGATAGAGATATTCCATTAGAATATATAAATAACCCCTACCATCCAGTAGGAGCGCAAGCGCAAGATGTTTATGTTAAAGATTTAAATGGAGATGGTATTATAGATGATGAGGATAAAGCGCCATTAGGAGATCCATACCCGAATTTAGTTTGGAGTTTTTCAAATGAATTTACAATAGGTCAAGTAGATTTTAGCTTTATGTTCCAAGGAAGCCACGGTGCTGAGATTAGAAACATGGGAGACCAATACCTTTTTAATCAATTTGGAAGTGCACAAGATTTTAATCCTGCAACTACACCAGATCAACAATTTATAAAAGAGAAAATCTTTACAGATGATATTATTCAAGATGCATCATACATTGCATTACGTAACGTAAATATTGGGTATAATTTTTCAAAAGATTTCTTATCTAAATATGATATTACTGGATTAAGAATTTATGCAACAGGTCAAAACTTAATGTATAAAACAGCAAGCGATTACACAGGATTTAATCCGGAATCTATAGATAGAACAAGCCCAACAAATTATGGTTACCAAAGAGCAGGTTCACCAATTTTTAGAACCATCTCTATTGGGTTAAACTTAGATTTTTAATAAGACACATTTAACAAAATATATATTATGAAAGAATTAAAATTTATAATCTTACTAGTAATGGGAAGTATGGTTACTTCTTGTGGTAGTGATTTTTTAGAGCCAGCACCTAGCTCTGGTATAACTTCAGCAACCTATTATAAAGATGCGTCAGAAGTAGAAACTGCACTTATTGCAGTTTACGACGGTATTCAGGGAACCAACAGTACTAGTACAGATGATTTACATGCGATACAATATGAGTTTTATTTAACAGAAATGAGAAGTGATAACACCAGAACAAAGAGTGGAGAAGGTGAAGCAGCTCAGTTTGAGCAATACAGAGTACAAGCTACAAATGGTATTGTTGCCAATTATTATGGAAGTTTTTTTAACGTTATTTTAAGAGCAAATACAGTATTAGGTAATTTAGATGTTGTAGATGATGCTAATACTGCAGCATCCTTTGAGGCCGAAGCTAAATTTTTAAGAGCCTATGCATACTTTAATTTGGTAAGATTATTTGGAGATATTCCTTTAATAGATAGGGTTGTTACGCCATCAGAAAAAGAGATGCAATTTACAAGAGTTTCAAAATCTTCAATTTATGAATTAATTGAAAGTGACTTACAAACTGCTATTTCTGGTTTAGATAACACCTACAAAACAAGAGCCTCAAAAGCTGCGGCACAGGCGCTTTTGGCTAAAGTTTATTTAACAGAGAATAAAAACTATGCACAAGCACAACTTCTTTGTGAAGATGTTATGGATAGTGGATTTGGTTTAATGGATAATTTTTATGATGTGTTTTACACTGAGAGAAATAAAGAAATTATTTTTGCTATTGGTTTTGAAACAGGATTAAGTAGTGACAGCCAGAATTTTTCTGCAGAATTTCTTAATGGAGTTGGTAGAACCGTTGGCGTAAATTATGTAACTAATGATGCTGTAAATGCTTTAGATGCCTATGGTGGAGACAGAACACAATATTCTTACAGACAAGATCGTCTTCAATCTACACAAAATCAAAACATCAAATATTTACCAGACGGGAATGATGGAGGAGCTGATGGAAAAACATTTGTGGGTGATGCTAGATTAGCTGGTAACGATTGGATTGTTTTACGTTATGCCGATGTGTTATTGATGCATGTTGAGGCTATCATGGCAGGAGCACCTGAAACATCAAGTACTAGTGCATTAACCTCATTTAATAAGGTTAGAAATCGTGCTGGTTTAGCAGATGATGAAGATGGTACAATTACCGTAGACGAATTATTATTAGAAAGACGTGTAGAGTTAGCCTTTGAAAATCAAAGACTTTTCGACTTAATTCGTTTGGGTAAAGCAGAATCTGTATTATCTGCATTTTCAAGTGCTAATGGATATGGCTATACATCTTCAGATTTATTATTACCTATTCCTCAAAGAGAAATAAACTTAAGCCAAGGTTTAATGAGTCAAAATCCAGGTTATTAATAATACATTAATTCTAATTTTAAAAAGAAGAAAACATGAAAAAAATAAACAGATTACAAAAGCGTTTGGTACTACCTATGTTGACCATTATGGGTTTATTGGCAGTATCATTATCGTCTTGCGATCCTTCTATAGAGTCTTTGGCATATGATTTACCAGATGCAAACTCTAAAGCAGATTTAACACCTCCTGCAGCAAGTTTTTCGGCTGCTGTTACATCGGATTATTTAACATATACTTTTGGTAATTCATCTACCAGTGCAACAGATTATGTTTGGGATTATGGTGATGGCAATAGTTCAACTGGTGTAGATGGAGAAAACACATATCCCGGTGAAGGGACATATACAGTAACACTAACAGCTTCAGATAAATTAGGTGTAACAAGTACATTTTCATTGGATATAGAAGTTGTAGAGCCGCCAACACCAGCTGCTATAACTCCTGAAATATTGCACGGAGATTTTGATACAAGTACAAATGGTAGTACTTGGGATGATTGGAAATTTGCAAGTTTTTCTGATGGAACTACTACAAATCCGTATAACGCTAGTTCTGACGGAAGTCCTTTAAATTATGACGGTTCAGATTCAGGTTCATCAAAAACACCTGGCGCAAAATGGACAGGTTCAACTTCAGCAGGTCCATCCTTAAGCACTTCAACTAGATATGCTTATCAAGCTATAACTGTTACTCCAAATACTGAGTATTTTATTGAGTATGAATATGCTATAAAAACAGATGTAGCAGACATTGATGGTGGAGACCGCGTAATAGTTGAAATTTTAGATGGTTGGTTTGATGATGGTGTTGATGCTGTGGCTAGTTCTAACGCTGGTCCTTTAGTTCAAGCTGTTGGAGCTACCGCTAATGGAAAAGGTAATTTTGAAAAGCTTACAACAACATTTACGTCAAACGCAACTGGCCAAGTTTCCATATTGATTTATGCTATAACTAATGATGAGTTGTATGTTGATAATGTTAAAGTATATCCTGTTGAATAAATACAATAAAATGTACAATTTCCGAAAAAGCTTTATAGTTAGTTTAGTAATAGTTCTTTTTACTGTTAACGCTGTTTGTCAAGAAAAGACAAGTGGCGTTACAGTTTCGGAAAACCAAAAAGTAGAATCAAAAAATAAGAAGAAAAAGAAGAAAAAATATAAATTACCCGATATTGATTTAAGCCATTGGAGTGTTACAACCCCTGAATTAAATAAAAAAGGTAGTGCCACAAGTGTTGAGCCACCGGCCATTTTAAATTATGCCACAGACGAGAGGTTATTACCATATATGTACAATGATTCAACAAGTGGAGCCTTGGTTTTTTATGCGTATCCTAGTGAAGCTACAACCGCAAATACTAAATACTCTAGATCTGAATTACGAGAGCAAATGATATCAGGTGATAACAATGTAAATTGGACTTTTGCACAAGGAGGTAATATGAAAGGAAAGCTTCAAATGGAAGAAGTATCTCGTGGAGCTGATGGCAAGTATCATAAAGTAATCATTATGCAAATTCATGGTAGATTAACAGATGAACAACGCGATTTAATTGGGAAAAAAGACAATAATGCACCTCCGATGCTAAAAATTTATTGGCAAGACGGAAAAATCAGGGTTAAGACCAAAGAACTTAAAAATTTAAATGCAACTGATGAAGAAATGCTTCATGAAGATGCTTGGGGCGATGATAAAGGATTTACTTTTGAGCAGGAAGTTGGCTTTAAAAAGTTTACTTTAGAAGTGAAAGTGTCTGATGGTAAAATGGTAGTAATTTTAAACAATTACGAATATGCTGTTTACGAAAATATACATATAAGGAAGTGGGGCATTTTTGAAAATTATTTTAAAGCGGGTAATTATTTTCAGTCAAGAGACGAAGGATCGTTTGCAAAGGTTAAATATTACGAATTAGAAGTTAAACATTAAATTTAAAGCGTTTTTATCTGATTTTTTAAAAATATTTTAGAAATAATTTCATATACCAAGTATAGTATTAAAGTTTTTATATTTTTATAGAGATAAATGTGGTAAACCAATTTAAGACAGAATGAAATTAGAAATGCTTTCAATAAGTGATAATGAACAATTACTAAATTCAGTAATCAACAAGATTCGAGATTTAATTAATTATAAAAACCTTGAACCGGGTGACAAGTTGCCTTCTGAGAGAATGCTTTCAGAAAAATTTGAAGTTAGTAGAGGTGTTGTTCGTAATGCAATTCAAAAATTAGAATTTTATGGATTGTTAAAATCAATTCCTCAAAGCGGAACGTTTATAGCCAATGTAGGAGCTATAGCAATGAATGGAATTATTGATGATATATTACAATTAGGAAGTCCTGATTTCAAATCATTGGTAGAGACACGAATTTTAATGGAATTAAAATCGGTAAAATTTGCTGCACTAAGAAGAACCGAAGAGGATTTAAAGGTGATGCAGAATGCTCTTGATGCATATTCTAAAAAAGTTTTAAATAATGAAGATGCTGTTCAAGAGGATCTATTATTTCATTTAGCTATTGCAAAGGCTAGTAAAAATAGTACATTAAATACCTTTATGTTGTCTATTACTCCTGAAATTATTACAAATTTCGCTAAATACCACGTATGTGATGATGACATGGCTTTATCGGGAATTAAAGAACATAACGATATTTTTGAAGCAATTAAAAATAAGGACCAGAATGCAGCTAAGGAAAAAATGAAAGTTCATTTTAAAACATTATATCAGTATTGTTATAATATAAAATAAAAGAGAGTAACAATTTTAATATGAAGATGCACGACTTCATATTAAATTAAGAATAATTTGGAGGGAAAAACTTAATACGTTTTATACATAATTGAAGCATTTCTTCACAATTTGACTTGTACAAAGTCATTAAGATATTGCAGTAATTAACGTTTAAGTTTTTATAAATAGAGTCTTTTAATTGATGTGCTAATTTAATTAGTATATACATTTCTAATACTTTAAAGTGCTCATTCATAAAAAATAAAATAATGAAAGTAAAAGGATTAAGGTGGTTTATAATAGGGTTGATATTTTTAGCAACAGTTATTAATTATATTGACAGAAGTGCACTTTCAATTATGTGGGGTAATGAAAATGTTGAAGGTTCAATTTCTAAATCATTAGGATTAACAAAAAACGACTATAGCTTAATATTAAACATATTTATGGTAGCTTATGCCTTAGGACAACTTTTTTCAGGAAAACTATTTGATAAAGTAGGCACCAGAATTGGTTATGTAATAAGTATTGGTGTATGGGGACTATCGTCTTTCATGCACTCAACGGTTAGAGGTTTATTTTCTATCGCCTTTTTTAGAAGTACTTTAGGTTTATCCGAAGCTGGAAATTGGCCAGGAGGAGTTAAAAGTAATGCCGAATGGTTTCCTATAAAAGAACGTGCTATAGCGCAAGGTCTATTTAATGCTGGTGCTTCTATTGGTTCAGTAATTGCACCTCCGTTTATTGCGACATTGTTTGTTGCATTTGGTTGGAGAACTACGTTTATGGTAGTTGGTTCTTTCGGTATTTTATGGATTATTCCATGGTTATTAATTAACAAGGCAGGACCAAGAAAGCATCCATGGATTACAAAAGAAGAACAAGATTATATATCAAGCGGTCAAAGTGTTGCAGATCAAAATGCAACAGAAGAGACGAAAGGTTTAAGTCTTACAGAAATTTTATCCCATAAAGAATCTTGGGCAATAGTTGTAGGCCGATTCTTTTTAGAACCAATTTGGTGGCTATTTGTGGGTTGGATGCCTATATATTTATTTGATGTGTATGGTTTTAATGTAAAAGAAGTAGGAATGTTTGCTTGGGTTCCTTATGTAGGCGCAGCACTTGGTAGTATTTCTGGAGGTTACGTTTCAGGTAAAATAATTTCTAAAACCAATTCAATTAACAAAGGTAGAAAAGTGACTATTTTAATTGGAGGAGTTATTATGTTAGCAGGATTAATTGCAACTGTCTTATTTGCTGATTCTGCAGAAGTATTTGTCTCTATAGTGTTCATTGTATTGTTTGGTTTCCAGTTTGCTATAGGAAATGTACAAACATTACCAAGCGACTTATTTAGTGGAAAATCTGTTGGGTCATTAGCTGGTCTAGGGGGTATGATTGGAGTATTTTCAGTTATCATTATGAACTTTTTAGTGCCAATTATAGCTGAGGTCTCTTATACACCAGTTTTCATAGCCATTGCCATTTTTGTTCCACTAGGAGTTGGAGCTATCTATTTTTTTGCAAAGGATATTAAATCGGTAGAATAGTCTAAAAATTAATAAAATTAAAATTTAAAAATATGAGTAATTTAAAAGAAAAAGTAGCTGTAATTACTGGAGCCACTGGGGGTATTGGTTTTCAAGTAGCTAAAAGACTTGGAAAAGATGGATATACAGTAATATTAAATGGGATAGAGGATGAAGCAGGAGCTGAGAGGGTTAAAGAACTTTCTGCAGAAGGAATCACTGCAGAATATTACGGGTTTGACGTTACAAACGAAGAAGCAGTAACTTCAAATATCAATAAAATTGGAGAAAAATATGGTAAAATTGACTTGCTAGTAAACAATGCTGGAGGATTAGGTGGAAGATCTAGGTTTGAAGAAATGACTACCGAATTTTATAGATTCGTAATGGCATTAAATCTTGACTCAACATTCTTTGCTTCAAGAGCAGCTATACCATTTCTTAAAAAAGGAGAAAACGCTTCAATAATTAATTATACATCAATTGCTGCTTGGAATGCAGGTGGTCCTGGAGCAGGTATATATGGAACATCTAAAGCAGGAGTTCAGGCAATAACAAGAGCATTGGCAAAAGACCTTGCTGAATACGGAATTAGAGTGAACGCTGTTTCTCCTGGTACTATTGATACACCATTCCATGCACAAATTAAAGCTACTAAGCCAGAAGTATTTGCTTCCTGGAAGAATAATATTTTATTAGGAAGACTAGGACAGCCTGAAGATGTAGCATCTGTTGTGTCATTCTTAGCGAGTGATGATGCTGCTTTCTTAACAGCTGAAACTATACAAGTTGGAGGCGGACAAGGATTAGGAATATAGACAAAGTATGTAATTTGAGTTAGTTTTTATTAATAGGGAGTGTATTATTTTTTAATATAAATACACTCCCTGTTTTTTAATTTTAAAGTTAAAAAAATGAACAAAGTCGTCACATTCGGAGAGATATTATTAAGATTATCGCCACCAAGTCATTTAAGATTGACTCAGGCGGCCTCTTTTGATATCTATTACGGCTGTGCAGAAGCCAATGTAGCAGCTTCTTTGTCAAAATTCGGATTGCCTGTTAAATTTGTAACAGCGGTTCCGCCAAATGAGTTAGGTGAATCTTCATTAAGAATGTTACAATCTTTTGGTGTAGAAACTATAGCAAAGATTCAGGGCAAAAGGCTTGGGATTTATTATTTTGAACAAGGCGCTTCAGAAAGACCCGGTAAAGTAGTTTACGATAGAGAAGATTCTTCGTTTTCGCTCTTAAGAAAAGGGATGATAGATTGGGAAACCATATTTAAAGATGCCAATTGGTTTCATTGGTCAGGAATTACGCCATCTCTTTCAAATGAATTGGCAGAATTATGTGAAGAAGCATTAATCGTGGCCTCAAAAATGGGATTGACAATTTCTGCAGACCTCAATTACAGGCCTACCCTTTGGAAATATGGTAAGAAAGCAAATGAAGTCATGCCAAACCTGGTAAAATATTGTGATTTATTATTAGGAGGAATAGATGAAACTAAAGTTGTTTTAGGAATAGATTGTAATGAAAGCGACACAGAGGAAGAGATTTTTACGAAGTGGATTAAAACGTACCCTAAAATTAAAAATATAGTTACCACGCATAGGATTCAAGCCAATGCCTCTTCAAACGGATTAAGTGCTTCTTTTTGGAATGGCAAAAAATTGCTGCATTCTAGTAAATACAATGTATCACATATTATAGACAGAATTGGCGCAGGCGATGCTTTTATGGCAGGTATTATTTATGGTCTTATTACTTGGAAAGAAGACCATCAAAAGGCACTAGAATTTGCGGTTGCAGCCACATGCTTAAAACATTCTATATCTGGAGATATTAATCTATCAACAGTAAAGGAAATAGAAGCATTAATGAATGGTTTTGGAGGAGGAAGAGTATCAAGATAAATTTAAACAAACAATAATACTATTCTAAAAGAAGAATAAAAAATGTCAGAACGTAAAAAGTCCGTTTTAATCTTATGTGGAGGAGGTCCCGCACCGGGGATAAATTCCGTTATCAGCACGGTGGCTAAAGTCTTTTTAAAAGATGACTATCGAGTTATAGGAATCCACGAAGGTTTTAAGGGACTTTTTTCTGAAGAACCAGAATTAAAGGAATTTGATTTTTTCCATGCCGATAGAATATTCAGCAGAGGTGGTTCAACTTTAATTATGAGTCGCTTTAAGCCAAGTAATGAAGCATTGAATACCTCGATTTTCAAAGATAACAATGTCAAGTTACTAGTTACTATTGGAGGCGATGATACCGCTTCTTCAGCTAATAGAATCACCCAATATTTAAGGAAAGAAGATATAGTTATTTCTAATATCCATGTTCCTAAAACGATAGATAATGATTTGCCTTTACCCGATAGAAACCCAACCTTTGGATTTCATTCGGCTAAAGACGAAGGCGTTAAAATAGGAAACACCGTTTATGAAGACGCACGAACAAGTCAAAACTGGTTTGTGATGTCTGCCATGGGGCGTTCGGCAGGACATTTAGCCTTTGGAATAGCAGCAAGCTGCCATTTCCCAATGATGATTATCCCAGAGATGTTCAACAAAACTGAAATCACCTTAGATAAAGTAGTGCGCTTGGTGATTTCATCAATTATCAAAAGACAGTTAAAAAACATTCATTATGGCGTTGCTATGGTGAGCGAGGGTATCTTTCATAATTTAAAGAAATCTGAAGTCGATAAGATAGGCATCAACTTCACTTATGATTCTCATGGACATCCAGAACTAGGAAACGTGAGTAAATCCCATATTTTAAATGTGCTGGTTCAAGATAAGATGAAAGAGATAGGCTTAGATGTAAAAACACGTCCTATTGAAATTGGATATGAATTACGGTGTTGCAGACCTATTGGTTTTGATTTAACCCTATGTACCCTTTTAGGAATTGGTGTCAAAAAGCTGTTTGATGAAGGTAAGAGTGGCTGTTTAGTGTCTGCCAACTCAAGAGGTGAGATACTACCTTTATATTTAACAGATTTGCAAGATGAAAACGGAAAGATTCAACCACGATTAGTAGAAATAGATTCTGAGTTTGCGCATTTATGCTTTCAGAACCTTCACTATATAAAAGAAAGCGATTATAAAGATTTAAAGGATTACAATATTAATCCTGAAGCATATGATTTTGATAAAATATTAATAGAAAAATAGAATATCACAATTTGCAGGAGTAGGATTATGCAAAGCTAGAGCTGAAAGTGAAAGAAGCTTTAGATGTTATAAAGACAGTGAGATATTAATAAATATCTCTGAAAGAAGAGAAAATTAATTATACGATTTACAACTTTTATTAATTATACTAATTTATAAGTTATTCAATTTTTGAAAAGTGGAGCACAACTCCACTTTTTTAATGAATTCTATAATTTTATTCATTTATATTAGACTTGATTTTTTAAACAATTTTATGACCTTTTCTGGACTTTTGTGACCTAAAGAAATCTTATTTTTATCTGTGATTATTTATAGGTGATTTAGTGTGTTTTTTGCTTTGAATTCCAAAGATTATTTATAAAAAAAATGATAAGTTTTACGTACTTTCATAAAAAATAATAAATATTTTTCAGGAATATTTAGTAAATAAAAGACTTTATGCGTTTTAGCTTTAGCTTGATTTTTTATTTAATAATGGTTTGTTTTAAAGGTTTTTCACAGCCTAATGAATACCATTTTAAAAACTTAACAACTTCTGATGGACTTTCTCAAAGTTCAGTTATTGCAATACATCAAGATTATTTAGGACAAATGTGGTTGGGCACAAGAGATGGACTTAATAAGTATGATGGCAGTAAATTTACAGTGTATAAAAATAATCCGTCTGATTCTCTGTCAATTAGTAATAACGATATTTTAGCGATTGATGAGGACACTTCTGGAAATATATGGATAGGTACGTATAACGGACTTAATTGCTATGATCCAGTTAGTAATACGTTTAAAAATTTTTTCCATTCTAATTCTGATTTTTCCTTAAATAACAACACTGTGTGGTGTATAAAGGTAATTAAAGATGAGATTTGGATAGGCACATCCAATGGGCTTTCTGTTTTCAATAAAAAAACAGGAAAATTTATTTCGGCTTTTATGAATAATGAAAATTCAGAAAGTTTACCCGATAATTTTATTCTTAAGATATTACAATCAAAAAATGGAGATATTTGGATTGGTACAGCTAATGGTTTATGTAAATTAATAAAGCGAGTTAATAATAGCTTTTATTTTAAAAACTATGCAATGCCAATTGAAGCATTAAATAGCGCTAATAATTTGTATGTCCAGGATATTCTAGAAGATAATGAAAATAATATTTGGATTGCAACAAAAACAAATGGACTCTTTAAATATGATGAAGCATCTGATAAGCTAATTCCGTTTATTAATAAAAAAGATAATCCAGATTTTGATTTTGATTTTAGGGCTATAGGTATTGATAAACAAGGTAATTTATGGTTGGGTACTTATAGTGGTGTGTATATATTAAAGGATAAAAAAATTTCTCAAGCTGTGTTTGAAAACACTGTTGATGATAAAAATTTCAGTAAAATAAAATGTATTTATTTAGACAAAAAAGGATCAGTTTGGGTTGGAACATATTATAATGGTGTAAATCTTTGGGATGAAACCAATTCAAACTTTACAAATTTAACAGAGAGTAAAGGTAAAAATGTTCTAAGTTATAATGTGGTTGGTTCTATTGTATCAGATTTCAAAGAAACTATATGTTTTGGTACTGAAGGAGGAGGGGTGACAGTACTCAATACAACACTAAATACTACAAACTATATTAATGTTAATAATACAAAAGGACTTTCTTCTGATAATATTAAAACACTTTTTTTAGATAATCAAGATTTATGGATTGGAACTTTTGGCAAAGGTCTATCAGTATATAACTTAAAGGATAACAGAATAGAAAATAAAAAAATAAGTAGTTCATTAAATAATTTATTAGATAAACAAAGTGTCTATGTGATTAAAAAAGAAAGTGATGATGTAGTTTGGTTAGGAACTTTTAGTATTGGGTTAATACGTTATAACCTTAAAAACAAAACATTTAAAGTATTTAAAAATGAAGAAAGTGCTAATTCTATTTCAAGTAATAGAATTCGTTCTGTTTTAATTGATGATAAAAAAAAGATTTGGGTTGGAACGCAAAGCGGATTAAACGTAATTAAATTTGAAAATGGTAAAGAAAGAATAGAGCGATTTTTTTATGATCAAGAAACACAATCTGGTAAGGATATTTTAACAATTTTTGAAGATTCAAATAAAAATATATGGGTAGGAATTAAGGCAAAGGGATTTTATTTATTTGATGGGAAACAGTTTAATAAAATAAAAATTAATTATCGAGGATTAGAAATAACATCTGTTCACTCTGTTATTGAAGATAAACGAGGAAACTTATGGTTAAGTTCAAATTCAGGAATTGTTAAGTATAATCCAAACAGTAAAACATCCATTGTTTATAGTCAGACGGACGGTTTAATTAGTAATGAGTTTAATGATAACTCTAATTTAAAGTTTAATGACAATCAATTTTATTTTGGAGGACCAGCTGGTGTTTCTTATTTTAACCCTAATAATATTTCCATCAATAATTACGCTCCTCAAGTTTTACTTACAGATTTTAAAATTAAAAATAATACTGTAAAAGTAAATAGCGATGAAGGTGTTTTAAAACAAAGTATTGCTTATACAAAATCGGTAACATTAAGTTATGATAGGGCAAATTTTTCAATAAATTTTTCAATTCCAAATTTTATAAATTCTAGCAATAACCAATATTCATATAGATTAGTAGGTTTGGAAAATGAATGGACTACTACCAAAAATACAGAAGCAGCTTATACCATTCAAAATGCTGGAACCTATTTATTTGAAGTAAAGGGAGCAAATAATGATGGTGTTTGGAATACGACTCCTACAACACTAACAATTATAGTAAAGCCAGCCCCATGGAAAAGTGTTTGGGCATTCACAATGTATGCTTTATTAATTGGTTTAGCACTTTACGGTTTGATTTGGATTATGAAATCTAAAGCTAAATTAAAACACGAACTTCAATTAGAACATATTGAAGCAGAACGAAACAAGGAAATACATTCTGCCAAGCTACAATTTTTTACTAATATTTCACATGAATTTAGAACGCCTTTAACCTTAATTCTAGGGCCTTTACAACAAATTCTTTCAAATTATAATGGTAGCAATATTTTGTATAAAAAACTGTTGGTTATAGAAAGTAGTGCCAATCATTTGTTGCAACTTATTAATAGATTAATGGATTTTAGAAAACTAGAAGACAATCAATTTAAGTTAGAAGCAGCAGAAGGGAATATAGTTAAGTTTCTTAGAGAAATATTTTTATCTTTTTCTGAATTCGCAAAAGATGGAGGGTATACGTATACCTTTAATACAACAAACGAGGAAATACTGGTATATTATGATCGATATAAGTTTGAGCGTGTTTTTTATAATTTAATATCAAATGCTTTTAGATATACACCAAAAGGAGGTCAAATTTCTATAGATGTTATAAAAGAAGATAATCAAATTAGTATTGAAATTGAAGACTCAGGAGTAGGTATATCTGAAGAGTATATAGATAAAGTTTTTGATCGGTTTTTCGAAGTTTCCATTCATAAAGGGGATCAAAAAAGTTATAATAAAGGAACAGGCATAGGTTTATCGATAGCTAAAAATATTGTAAATCTGCATAAAGGAACTATTTCAGTTAAAAACAAAACAAGCCAAGGGGTTGTTTTCAAAGTAACATTACCGCTAGGAAATAGTCATCTTTCAGAAAAAGAAATTATAAAAGACTTTGTACTTAGTGACGACGTATCTCAATATATATCACAACTTAGTAGTCAACCCGAAGTTTTAGAAGAAGATTTAAATGATCTTATAAGAGAAGAAAAAAAGCATACAATACTTTTGGTTGAAGATAATAAGGAACTACGTTCTTTTTTAAAGAATTTATTGAAAAAGGATTATAATATATTACAAGCTGAAAACGGTAAAGCGGCCATGAAAAAAGCTCTTAAACATGTTCCAGATTTAATAGTTAGTGATGTAATAATGCCTGAAATGGTTGGCACAGAGTTGTGTTCTTTAATTAAAAGTAACTTAAAAACAAGTCATATTCCAGTCATATTATTAACTTCTAGAACCTCATTAATTTATAAGTTTGAAGGATTGGAAAGTGGTGCAGATGATTATATAAGTAAACCTTTCAATTTAAAAGAATTTAAACTTAGAATATATAATTTATTAGAATCTAAGGAACGATTAAAAGAGAAGTTTTCAAATCAAAATGTTTTGGTGCCAAGTGATATTGCAGTAACTTCTCTAGATGAAGAACTTCTTAAAAAGGCATTCGAAATTGTTGAGCAAAACATTTCTAATGTAGATTTTGATATTCCAACCTTTTGTTCAGAACTTGGAGTAAGCCGGTCTATATTATTTGCAAAAATTAAAGCTTGGACTAATTTTACTCCTAATAAATTTATTCTTGAAATAAGATTGAAAGGTGCTGCCCAATTATTAGAACAGAATAAAATTAATGTCTCTCAGGTTAGTTACAAAGTAGGTTTCAATAACCCCAAGTATTTTAGTAAATGCTTTCAAAATAAATATGGGATTACACCAACCCAATATGCTAATAAATTTTCCGAGGATAAATAGTTTCGTTAACTGATTCAATAAAAGTATAGATAAAATGGGTGTTTCTGGATTTTTGCCTACCCTTTTTTGGATTTTTATGTCGTTTATCAGAGATATATTTGTCTATATGAAACTAAACAGAATTAAAATTAAATCGATTCAAATTTTCTTGGTGATTATAATAATCATTTTGAGTTTGTTGCTGATTTATTTTATTCTATAACTTAAAAACTAAATGCATGTTAACAAAAAAAACAATCAAATCAGTTAAATGGTATTTAATAGGAATATTTATTCTTATTGGCGGTATTGTAAATGCCCAAGAAAAAACTATAACTGGACTCGTAACAACTAATGAAGATGGTATGGGTTTGCCAGGAGTTAATATTGTTGTTAAAGGTACTAGTAATGGTACATCAACAGATTTTGACGGCAATTATTCAATTAAAGTAAACAATAATAGTGCTGTACTGGTATTCAGTTATGTAGGCTACATAACTAAAGAAATTTCAGTAGAATCTCAAAGCGTCATTAACGTTATACTAGAAGTTGATGCAAGTGCCTTAGATGAAGTCGTAGTTGTAGGGTATGGAACTACAAAGAAAAGCGATATTACAGGTTCTGTCTCTTCAGTTAAATCAGAAGAACTAACAGCTTTTCCAGTACTTAGCGCAGAACAAGCATTACAAGGTCGTGCTGCAGGTGTTGCAGTCCAATCTAATAATGGTGCAGAACCAGGAGCGCCTATAGCAGTTAAAATTAGAGGTAATACCTCTATTAATGCTAGTAGTGCTGCATTATTAGTAGTAGATGGTTTTGTTGGAGGAACGATGCCGCAAGCTTCAGATATCGAATCTATGGAAGTCCTTAAAGATGCATCAGCAACAGCTATTTACGGATCAAGAGGTGCTAATGGTGTAATATTGGTTACAACTAAAAAAGGGAAAAAGGGAAAAATGACTGTTGAAATTAACAGTTCATACGCAAGTCAATCAATTTCTAAAGAATTAGATTTATTAAATGCAGACCAATTTGCCAATTACCAGCAAGGAATTAACCCTGGTTATGTTCAAGGACCAGCTAATACAAATTGGCAAGACCTTATCTACAGATCTGGTAATACAGCTAATCATCAAATATCTTTCTCAGGTGGTACAGATACTATGAATTTTTATGTGTCAGGAAATTATTTTGACCAAAAAGGTGTGGTGATTAATTCAGGTTTTGAGCGCTTTTCATTTTTAAGTAATATAGATGCTCAAATTACAGATAAATTAAAACTTGGTTTTAATGCCTTTGGAAGCAGAAGTAATAAAAAAGGCGTATCAACACAAGCTGATACTGGTGGTCGCGGAAGTGGAGATGTTATTTCAATAGCTTACCGTTTTGCTCCAGATTTAGGAATATTAAATGATGCAGGCCAGAATACATCAAATTCTGTTGGAGATGATGTAGACAATCCCTATGCTATAGCAACAGAAAGTATAGACGAAACTACAACAGATAATTACAGAGCTAACTTTTATGCAGATTATGAGTTGATTGAAGGTTTATCATTTAAAACAACCTTTGGTTTTAGCACTTTAAATGGTACAAGAGGTACATTTAAACCATCAACTTTAGTAACTACTGCGGGTGGTGTTGGAGGAATTGCAGGGGTACTAAGTTCTAAAGAATCAGACATATTAAGCGAAAACTATTTAACGTATAATAAAGAGATTGGCAAAGGTAATTTAACATTACTTGCGGGTTATTCGTATCAAAAATCAAAAACAGAACGTTATTCGGCAGGAGCTCAAGGATTTATTAGTAATAGTGTATCTTATTACAATCTTGCAGGAGGATCAACGCCTTTAATTCCAACATCTTCATTAACTGAAACAGAAATAAAGTCAGTATTTGGTAGATTGAATTATGATTATGACGATAAATATTTGCTTACGTTTACTGCCAGACGAGATGGTTCTTCAAATTTCGCAAAAAATGAAAAATATGCATTTTTCCCTTCTGGAGCTTTAGGTTGGAAAATTTCAAATGAAGATTTTCTTAAAGATAATACAAGCATCTCCAATTTAAAATTAAGAGCAAGTTATGGTGTTACTGGAAATCAGGCCATTCAGCCTTATCAGTCATTAGCAAGTTTTCGAAGTATCTATGCAGTTGTAGGAGACAAAACGGTAAGTGCTATTGTACCAAATCAATTATCAAACCCAGATTTAAAATGGGAATCATCTTATCAAACAAATGTTGGTTTAGATTTTGGGTTACTTAAAAATCGCATTTCTTTGACTTTAGATTATTATAATATTGATACTAAAGATGTGATTCTAGGAGACACGTCTGTTCCTGAATACGTTGGATTCTTAAATCAAACAACTTTAAAAAATATTGGAGAGATTAATAATAAAGGTTTTGAAATTACATTAACAACTAGAAATATCTCAAACGATAATTTTACATGGACAACAGATTTTAACTGGTCCAGAAATAGAAATAAAGTGGTTAGTCTCATTAATGGAGATGATATATTTTTAGATGCAGCACCAGGTCACTTCCTTCAAGATCAAACACATATTTTAAGAGAGGGTGAGGCTGTTGGATTGTTTTATGGATACGAGTACATGGGTGTAAACCAAGGAGGAACATTACCCGCTGGAACAGCAAGTTTTACAAATACACCAGGAGAAGAATTGTTTGCAGATCTTGATGGTAACGGAACAATAACAACTGCCGACCGTAAAATTATAGGAGACCCTAATCAAGATTGGACAGCAGGTTTAAACAATACGTTTCGTTATAAAGACTTTGATTTAGGCGTGTTTTTCCAAGCAGCCTATGGAGGAGATATTTTTAGTTTTACAGCTTTAGAATTAGCTTCAGGAGGTTCAAATGCATCAACAGAAGCTTTAAGAGCGTGGACACCAACAAATACAGATACTAATGTACCATCTGCTGCGGTTCGTGGAAAAAGAATAACGTCCAGATTTGTTTATGATGGTAGCTATGTGCGCCTTAAAAACTTAGCTTTAGGTTATACTGTACCTACAAATATTGCAGAAAAAATGGGAATGGATAAAATTCGCTTATCAATAAGCGGTCAAAATTTATTAACGTTTACAGATTATCCTGGTACTGATCCTGAAGTTAGTTATAAAGCTTCTGGAAATCAAAACAGTAATGTAAATCAAGGATTTGATTATGGTAATTATCCAAACATAAAATCTGTAACATTTAGTATAAACTTAAAATTTTAAGTATAAAAACTTAATGTGTATGTAAACTGTTTATAATAGCAGTTTTAGAAAAATTAATGTTATAATAAAACTTAAAAACATGAAAAAATTAAAATATTTTTTATTCTTAATCCTTACAATTCCATTTGTAGCTTGCTCAGATTTACAAGAAGAGCCTATAGGATTATTATCACCTGAGGGATTTTTTAAATCACCTCAAGATGTTCAAACCGCTGTTAATGGAGCTTATGGAAATATGGCTACAGAAGCTTTCTGGGGTCGTAAGTTATCCTTGCCCTTAATGCTTAGAAGTGATATGGTTAGTATTGGAGATGTAGGTACAGCTTCAAGACGTATAGACCATGATAGGTTTACCGTGGCTGCTGATAACGGTATGATTACAGCATTTTGGCCAAAATCGTATCAAATAATAGCTGGTGCTAATGAGGCTATAGCAGGAGCTGAAAGCTTAGGTTTATCTGATGAAGCAATTAATCCTACTGTTGCACAAGCCTATTTTGTTCGTGCGTATACGTATTTCCATTTAGTTAGATTATTTGGAGGAATACCTTATTTGGACGCTCCTGTAGATAATATTGATGAAGCAAATAAAATTTCAAAAACTCCTGAAGCAGAAGTTTATGCTAAAATAATTGCCGATTTAGAGTTTGCAAAACAATGGTTGCCAGATACACAGCCTACAAGAGCATTGCCATCAAAAGCATCAGCAGCAGGTTATTTAGCTTCGGTATATTTAACAATGGGAAATTTTCAAAAAGCGTATGATGAAGCAAAATATGTTATTACAAATGAGGGTAAATTTGATTTAGCGTTGGTTGCAGATTTTCAAGATTTATTTGATGCAACAAAACAGCAAGGTCAAAAAGAATCTTTATTTTCCATAGATTTTAATGGCTTTTCAGATGGTGATACCGGTAGAGATTATCAAGCAGCATTAACAGGAATTAGAGCAAATGAAAGAACCGACGGTCGTTCAGACATTGGAGAAGGATGGTCGGTAGCAGTTCCTACAATCGAAGTTTATAATACTTGGGATGGAAGAGATTACAGAAAACGTGTAAGTTTAGATACAATCGGGGTTTTTGGAGGTGTAGTGCAGCCATTCTCTTATTTTCCAACAGCGAGTCCTTTAAATAAAGCAACTGCCTATATTGCGAAATATGACAGATTCATTGGGATAACATCTCAAGGAAATGGAAGAGGTTCTGAAACTAATTATTCACAAATGCGTTATGCCGAGGTTTTATTAATAGCAGCCGAAGCTTTAAATGAAATTACTCCAGGAACTACTGAAGCAGATGGTTATGTAAATAGGGTTAGAGCAAGAGCTAGAAATAGAGCTGGTGTAATGACAAATTTCCCTGCTGACGTTGCTTCTGGGATGTCACAAGACGACTTTAGAACTATGGTCTTAGAAGAGCGTAAATGGGAATTAGCATTTGAATTTAAAAGATGGTATGATATTAAAAGAAGACAATTAGGGCCTCAAGTTTTTGGACCATCGGGACTAGAAAATCAACCTAATTTTGATCCATCAAGAGATTATTTATTACCATTACCATCAGACGAGCTGCAAAGAAACCCTAACCTAATGCCTAATAATTCTGGTTACTAATTATTGTAGTTTATGATTAAATTTAGTCATTTTATAATTGGGTTTATGCTACTTTTATGTGCTTGTAAACCCAATAATAAAGAAAATAGAACTGACACAAAAAGTGTCAGTTCTATTTTAGATAAAAGATATTCTGATATTTTAGAATATCCTTTGGATTCTATGGCCTTTCCGCGAAGCATGGATATAAAAACGGGAGATATTAATGGAGTTCCATCCAAAGATTGGACAAGTGGCTTTTTTCCAGGCAATCTTTGGCAACTCTATAAAATCACTGGAAACGAAGCCTATAAGATAAAAGCGGAACAATGGACTGCTTTTTCAGAAAAGGAAAAACTTAATAAAGCTTCACATGATGCAGGTTTTAAAGTATATTGTAGTGTAGGAAATGCTTTTGAAATTACAGATAATCAACATTATAAGGATGTTATTATAGAAGCAGCTAAAACATTAATTAGTCGATATAATCCAAATGTTGGTGCCATAAAATCATGGGATTTTAACAGTGATGAATGGCAATACCCGGTGATAATTGATAATATGATGAATTTAGAACTACTTTTTAAAGCAACTCAATTATCTCAAGACAGTATATACTATAATATAGCAGTTCAACATGCAAATACAACACTTAAAAATCATTTTAGAAAGGATAATAGTTCGTATCACGTAATTGTATATGATACAATTTCAGGTAAACCTTATAAAAAAATTACCCATCAGGGTTATAGTGATGAATCGGCCTGGGCAAGAGGACAATCTTGGGCGGTTTATGGGTATACAATGGCGTATCGTTTCACAAAAAATAGTAGTTATTTAGATCAAGCTAAAGCAACAGCTTTATACTTTATTAATAATAAAAATTTGCCTGAAGATGGTATTCCTTATTGGGATTTTAATGATCCTTCTATTCCTAATGTACCAAAAGATGTTTCGGCAGCAACTATAATGGCCTCGGCATTGATTGAACTATATTCATATACCAGAGACGACCAGTTTTTAAACTATTCTAAGAAAGTCATAGAAAGTTTAAAATCAAGAGAATATATTATACCAGAAAAAGTTAAAGCCCCATTTATTTTTATGCATAGTACAGGTAATTTACCTGCAAATTCTGAGATAGATGAACCCATAGTTTATGCTGATTATTATTATTTAGAAAGTGTATTAAGAATGCTAAACTCACAAAAATAACTCTACTTTAATGAAAGTAATTACATCAATCATTTCAATTGTATTAGTTGCCGTATTAGCTACTTGCGTTGTATCATGTAAAGAAAGTACAGAAAAAGCAGTTACAAGAACCAAGACCAATATTAATAAAGATTGGACCTATTTAGAGAACAATACAAAAGAAATAAAAGAAGCACAAAAAGCTACCAATTGGAAACAAATTGATTTGCCTTATTCTTGGAATGGTGAAGATGTGGTTGATGCAGAACCAGGGTATCGTAGAAGTGGAAGTTGGTATAAAAAGGAGCTGGATATTCAAGAGGTTTCTCCTGCAATAGATTATCAGTTGTATTTTGAAGGATCTAATGTAACAACAACCGCTTATGTAAATGGTAAAGAAGTAGGTAATCATGTTGGTGGTTATGTAGGTTTTAAATTTGATATTTCAAAAGATCTCAAAAAAGGTAAGAATGAAATACTTGTGAGAGTAGATAATAGTTATAATCCTGAAATTATTCCTTCACAAAAAAATGATTTTTTTATCTATGGAGGAATTACTAGAGATGTTTGGCTTTTAAAACTACCAAAAACACATATAGAAGGGCTTCACATAAAAACACCTTTAGTATCAGAAACGGAGGCGTCTTTAGAAGTTGATGTAGCTCTTCAAAATTTCAACGATAAAAAATCTAATTTACAATTAAAAGGAGTTTTAAAAGATCCTAAAGGACAAATTGTTTCAACAAAAATAATAAGTTTAAACAAACCTGAAACCACACTTAAATTTAACGCGATTGAAAACCCAGAATTGTGGGACACAGAAAATCCTAACCGCTATATCTTGTGCGTGTCTTTAGTTAATGAACAAGGAGATGTGCTAGATGAAGTGAATGATAAAGTAGGTTTCCGCTGGTTTGAGTTTAAAGATTATGGACCATTTTATTTAAACGGTAAGAGACTCTTGTTACGTGGCACCCATCGTCATGAAGAAGCTCCTGGTTTTGGAGCTGCAATGAGTAATGACCAACAACGAACAGATATAAAAACAATTAAAGAAATGGGAGCTAACTTTGTAAGGTTAGCACATTATCCTCAAGATCCAGAAGTTTATGAAATGTGTGATAGTTTAGGTATTTTGGTTTGGGATGAACTACCGTGGAGCCGCGGTGGGGTTGGTAATGATTTGTGGAAGAAAAACACAAAACGTTTGTTGAAGGAGATGATTACACAAAACCAAAATCATCCCAGTATAATTATATGGTCACTTGGAAATGAAATTTATTGGTTGCCAGATTTTGAAGATGGCGATAACCCCAACAAGATCAATACTTTTCTTAAAGAGTTGAATGATGAAGCACATCAATTGGATCCATCACGAAAAACAGCCATCAGAAAATATTATGAAGGGGCTAATATCGTCGATGTTTTTTCACCATCCATTTGGTCTGGTTGGTATTCAGGTAGTTATAAAAGTTATCAGAAAGCACTCGATAAGTACAAAAAAGAATATCCACATTTTTTACATGCAGAATATGGAGGAGCAAGTAATTTAGGTAGACATAAGGAAAATCCAATTACAGGTGAAGGCGTTATAAAATCTGATGGTTGGGAAGAGGAAATTGTTCAAACTAAAGTGAAAAATATAGCCCAAATTGGAGATTGGAGTGAGAACTATATTGTTAACCTGTTTGATTGGTATTTGCGTATTTCAGAAACTGATTCGACTTTTGTTGGTAACGCACAATGGGCATTGAAAGATTTTGCTACACCATTAAGACCAGAAAATGATATTCCTTACATTAATCAAAAAGGCGTTATGGATCGAGCGGGTAACCCTAAAGATGCCTTTTATGTTTTCAAAAGTTATTGGAGCAAAGACCCGTTTACTTATATAGAATCGCACACTTGGACAGAACGTCAAGGTCCAAGTAATTTACCAAGAATCATAAGTGTATTTAGTAATTGTTCTGAAGTTGAATTTTTCTTCAACGGAAAGAATATGGGAACAAAACAAAAGGATATTTATAAATTTCCTGCTTCAGGTTTGACTTGGGAAGTAACCTTTAAAGAAGGTCATAATACAATGAAATCTATAGGTAAAACTGATGAGGGCGAAGAAGTGATTGATACGTTATCTGTTAATTATAGGTATGTTAAAAATGGCTCTGCTGAGGCTCTAAAGTTGTCAGCAAAAAAACTTGAAAATGGTAATTATTTAGTTTCGGCAATTGCCGTTGATCAAAATGGACTTCGATGTTTGGATTATGAAGATAAAGTTTATTTTCAATGTTTAGAGGGAGGGCAAACAATTAAAAATCAAGGCACCATGACAGGAAGCGAAATTATAGCAATGTCCAATGGAAAAGCTGCTATTGAAGTTGTTCCTGACGAAACAGCTTCTTTCGTAGAAATGAGTGTTTTAAATCAAAGTTTTAAAGGAACCTATTTAAAGATTCCTTTACAATAAATCTTGTTGAGGTTTCTAGATTATTTGTGCCTTTAATTTCTATATACAGAGTTTAGTGTTGGTTTGTTTTTCAAAAGTTGACAATTTATCATGTTTCGGACTTTTCTGCTATGTTTTTAGGATTTTTGTTGACTTAAACTTTTTTAAATTTGTAAGTAACGAAATTTGAAATTATGATAACAAAAAGGATAAATAGAATAGTATTGTTTTTTGTTTTTATGCTTTTAACCATTGGTTGCGCCAATCGAGAAAAAAGTATTACCATAGAGAACACAAGTAACGTTGACTGTAAGGATAAAGTTATTTCGATTTCTTGGGATAAAGTGATTGAAAATTATCCATGGATAAATGGAGACAACTTTAAGATAATTAATTCAAAGACAAATGGAGAAATAGTTTATCAACTAGAGAATTTGGCAGGAGAAAAACCAGTTAATCTATTGCTCCAAGTTTCTTTAAAAAGTAATGAAAAAATTGAATTATCCTTTCTTAAAGAGAAGCATAGTGAATTTGCAACTAAAACTTATGCACGTTATGTTCCAGAACGATATGATGATTTTGCTTGGGAGAACGATAAAATAGCGTTTAGAATGTACGGAAAGGCTTTGGAACTTGTTCCCAATCAAAATGCTTATGGGACCGATGTTTGGGTTAAACGCACTAATAAGATGATTATTAATGAGCGCTATAAACGTGGCGAATATCATATAGATCACGGAGATGGAATGGATTATTACCATGTAGGGTTTACGCTAGGAGCAGGAAATTGCGCGCCTTATGTAAATGATAGTATTTGGTATTCAAAAAACTATACAAAGTGGAAGATTTTAGATAACGGGCCATTAAGAACAACGTTTAAATTAGATTTTGATACTTGGGATGTAGCCGGAATGAAAGTAAAAGCAACCAAAACAATCAGTTTAGACGCAGGTTCACAGTTAAATAAAATTAAAGTTCAGTACACATATAATGAAGGACTAGATAGCCTTCCAATAGCTATAGGAATTGTTAAGCGCCCAGAAGATGGATTTGAACTATTAGATAAAGAAAAGGGTGTTTTAGGATATTGGGAACCAAAACACGGTGATGATGGGACAACGGGTGTAGGAGTTGTTATCCCTTCCAAGATTAATAATATGAAAACTAGAGGTAATCAATTTATAGCCACAATAGAGGTGCCTAAAAATAAATCGTTTATCTATTATGCTGGTGCTGTATGGGATAGGGCAGGTGTTATCACTAATAAAAACCAATGGTTTGATTATCTCGAAAATGAAAGACAGCAATTATCAGACGATGGTCTTGTGATTGGTTTATAACAAAATATTAAATGGATATAATTAGAATCATAAAAAAATAAAATAATGTACGATACCAGATATGCTTCAAGTCCAGAAGCTGTAAAAAACTATAATACCAAACAGTTAAGAGATGAGTTTTTAATAGATAATTTGATGCAAGAAGATAAAGTTGTTCTTACATATTCACATTACGATAGATATATAGCAGGCTCTGCTGTTCCATTAAAATCCTTAACACTAGAAACCATTGACCCATTAAAATCAGAATATTTTTTGGAAAGAAGAGAAATGGGAATTATTAATGTTGGAGGAAAAGGAAGTATTGAGGTTGATGGTAAATTGTATCATTTAGAGTCAAAAGAAGCATTGTACATAGGAAAAGGAAATAAAGAGGTTCATTTTAATAGTGAAGACATAGCAAATCCTGCGAAATTTTATATTAATTCGGCTCCTGCGCATAGAAATTTTCTAACTAAAAAAGTAAGTAAAATTGAAGCTAATAAAATAGAGTTAGGGTCATTAGAAACTGCAAATCATAGAATCGTAAACCAAATGATTATTGGTGGGATTGTAGAGACGTGTCAGCTTCAAATGGGTATGACAGAACTAAAAACAGGAAGTGTTTGGAATACCATGCCTGCACATGTGCATGATAGAAGGATGGAAGTTTATTATTATTTAGATGTTCCAAAAGATCAAGCGGTATGCCATTTTATGGGGCAACCTCAAGAAACACGTCATATTTGGGTTCAAAATGATCAAGCCGTTATTTCACCTCCTTGGTCTATTCATTCAGGTTCCGGAACAAGTAATTATACATTTATATGGGGTATGGCGGGAGAAAATCTCGACTATGGTGATATGGACGTTTGTAAAATAAATGAATTAAGATAAAATTTAAAAGATATATGTCAATAAACTTATTTGATTTAACAGGAAAAGTAGCTTTAGTAACTGGAGCTGTTCATGGGCTTGGAATGTCTATGGCAAAAGGATTAGGAAATGCAGGCGCTACAATTGTTGTTAATAACAACAGTACAGATTCATTAGAGTCAGCGGTAGAAGAATACAAAGCATCAGGTTTAAAAGCCTATGGTTATGTATTTGATGTTACTGATGAAAAAGCTGTTGCTGAATCTATTGCAAAAATAGAATCTGAAGTAGGTCCCATAGATATTTTGATAAATAATGCGGGCATTATAAAACGAACATCTATTGTAGATATGGAAGTAGCAGATTTTGAATTGGTTGTTAAAATCGATTTAGTAGGTCCATTTATAGTCTCAAAGCATGTTGCAAAAAGTATGATAAAACGTGGTGGCGGAAAAATCATAAATATATGCTCCATGATGAGTGAATTGGGTAGAGATTCTGTGAGTGCCTATGCAGCTGCAAAAGGTGGTTTAAAAATGCTTACAAAAAGTATGGCTACAGAATGGGCTAAATATAATATTCAAACCAATGGCATTGGTCCTGGGTATTTTGCAACAAGTCAAACAGCACCAATAAGAGTAGATGGACATCCGTTTAATGACTTTATAATAAGTAGAACACCAGCAGGTCGATGGGGCAATCCAGATGATTTGCAAGGAACAGCCATTTTTTTAAGTTCAAAAGCAAGCGATTTTGTTAATGGACATGTTGTGTATGTTGATGGTGGTATTTTAGCAACCATAGGAAAACCATTAAATGAAGATTAAAAATAGAATATTGTTTATATGAGTTAGTTTAGTTGTTAGTAACAGCATGTTGATTTATAAAAATATCTTCATGCTGTTTTTTTTATAGCTTAGTTATTATACCTTAAAAAAATAATTAAAATGAAATATTACCTTTTTAATTTTCTAACTGCATTAATTTTAGTAATTAGTTTCAGTTTTAAAACTTTAGCTCAAGAACTACCTGTTATACTTACAAATAAATATGTAAAAGAGAATAATTATTTGCCAGATTTTAGCTTTGCTGGGTATCATAATGGTGAAATAGATATACCAAAGTCCTCAGGAAAAATTTTTAATGCGTCGGATTTTGGTGTGATTCCTAATGATGGACTTGATGACTCCAAAGCTTTGAAATACGCCATAGAGGAGTCTTCAAAATATAATGGTAAAGTTGTCTTACAATTGCCAGAAGGACGACTTATTTTAAGTGATATTCTTTATATAGAACGAAGTAATTTTGTGTTACGGGGAGCTGGAACTGGATTAAACGGAACCGAGATTTATTGCCCTAGACCTTTAATGTATAATAATAATCCAAAGGCTCTGCAAGAGCTTAGGGAGTATTTAATAGAATTTGACAAACGCCAAATAGAAAAAGAAAACAATATAGATTTACCATTTTCACAATATGCCTGGTCTGGAGGTTTTATTTGGACTAAATTACCTGGTGTTCGCGTTAAGTCATATCTTCAGAAATACGAAAAGCCATATGAGGTAGTTGCTAAAGTATCTTCAGGAAAGCGCGGTGAATTCAGTTTTAAAACATCTGAAATAAATAATTTGAATGTAGGGGATGTTGTAGAATTACAGCTTTTTAATAAGGATAGTGAAAATGGTGAAATTATTAATGATTTATATAAGAACCAAAAAGTTAAAGTAGGCTCTCATCATTGGAATTTTCCAGATTTGCCTCTTGTAAAACAGCAAGTTCGTATAATTGCTATTTCAGGAAACACATTAACAATTAATAGTCCTTTAACAATAGATATAAAACCCAGTTATGAGGCACAATTAGTTGTATGGCAACACCTTGAAGAAGTAGGTGTGGAAAATATAAAAATTATGTTTCCAGAATCACCAAGAGTTGCACATCATGTTGAGCCCGGTTTTAATGGTATTTATTTAACCCGCCTTTATAATAGTTGGGTAAAAAATGTTGTTATAGAAAATGCAGACAGTGGTATTTTAAGTGAAGAAATTGCCAATATTACTATTAAAAATGTGACTACAAAAGGAAAAACTTTTGCTCATTATACGGTTATGATGCAAGGCACATATAATGTTTTGGCTGAAGGAATAAAAGTTTATAATAAGGCAGTACACCCTTTAAGTTTTAATACATTTGCTACTAAAAGTGTTTATACAGATTGTGAAGTATTTGTAGATCCCATTTTAGATCAACATTCAGGCGCAAATAATCAAAACCTATTTGATAACATTAAGGTACACTTTACACCAAATGAAGATAGAAGCTATCCATTGTTTGAAGGAGGAGGTGCTGGTTACTGGAAACCCTCTCATGGAGCCTACAGTACTTTTTGGAATATCCAGGTCGATGTATTGGGCGGTTTAGATTATGATGATCCTATTCTATTGAATGGAATGAAAGACGGACCATTTGCTAGAATTATAGGCGTACATGGAAACCATAATTTCACTATATCTTATGAACCCATGGCTTACATTGAATATTTAAACAAAACATTAAAAGACATTCCTTCATTATATTACTATCAGTTAAATAAAAGAATTAGAAATAAATAGAGTGTATGAATGAATACAAATAAAGTAATCCATATTAATATTTGAGAAAAGTCTTTTTCATAGAAATTGAATGAACATATCTTATTTGTTTTCTAAAGAATTAGAAATAATTGTTTACAAAAATTAATTTGTTAATAATTTAAAAGAATTATATTTGACTAGGTAATGAAAAATTGATGTTTCACTATTGTTTCACCAAAATATAAACATAAGCTGGTAAGGTAATAAACATAAGGGTTAGAGCAAAAAGTTCGAATCCCTTCGTGGTCACTAGAGCAAATCCTAACAAGTTACTATATAATGCGTTAGGATTTTTTATTTTCTTTTGTGCCCAATTTGTGCCATCATTTATCTTTTTTTAATTTATCTAACCTCATGATTAATAAATTTAATGTTAGGAATATTAAACCCAATTTCTTTTAAAGTATCTGCTAGATTTAGAGAATTTTAGTATGAAGAGTGATGACTTGTAGCATCAACTAATGATTCCTGTATTCCTTTTGTAGAAATGTCATCTTTTTCTAATTAGTACAAATATTAAATATATTAGATTTTCCATATCCAAATTATAGATAATCAAATATAGGTTAAGAATTAAATTTATTTTATAATATAAACCACATTATATGATGATTTTCTTTGGATAACAAAAAAAGACTTCAATTATTTTAGAAGAGCAAGCCCTTCAAGTGCAGAGGCATTATTAGGGGTATTCATAAGTACTTTATTGAATAAGATGCGTGCCTCTTTTGACTTGCCAATTTGTAATGAACTCCAAGCATACATAAGTAAACCATCAAAGTCAAAAGGATATAAGTTTACAACTTTTTCAAATAATACATAGGCATCGCTAAACATTTTTTTATTGTAAAAAATCAATCCTAATCTATAATTGGCAGTAGTGTTATTAGGTGAAATAATAAGGATTTGTTTGTAAATATCAATCACATCATCCCATTTCGCTGTGGCTGCCTTAGGTAATATTAAACCAAATTTAGCCTCCTCAGAATAGGGTAGTATTGTAATGGCTTTGGTATAATATTTTTGAGATTCATAAAAATCACCTTTCTGATAATATAACCATCCTAGACGAAGATTAATTTCATAAGAATCATCAAGGTATACGTCTTTTAAAACACGAATAGAATTTTCAATATTATTGTCGTTTTCAAACGTATAGCTATTTTCAAAAGCAGTTTGAATTTTTTTTACATCTTGAGCTTGCCCTTGTATGACAACAAAAATTATCGATGTTAATAAAATGATATATTTCATGATTTAAACTTTTATATTATTTATTAAAATATTAACGAATTTTAAGTATTAAAAATTGAACTGCATACCCATTAATATAGACCTGGAATTATAAGGATTGTCTATAATAATCTCATCCTGAGTATATTGGTTTATGAGTCCTTCGTTTTTTAAAATAATGTAGAACTGAACTTTGTTACTAAAATAGTAATTAGCACTTGCTCCGTACCAATAATTTAATGCATCCAAATTATTATACATAGTCATGCCTTCATCATCGACAAAGTTGAATATTTTACCGTACAACCCGAAAATATTCAAACCGAAATTAGGACTAATAGTGCTATTAATACTTTGCTTTAAAACAATATTTTTATTGCTTTGGTAAGTGAAATTATGTTGATAAAATACATCTGTTTTTGTGTATAATGATGCATTTCCTAAAGGAAAATAGCTTATTGATATCGATGGTTGTATCAAACTATTTGAGTTAATTCTTGAAAAGCTACTTGCTAAGGTAAAATCTACATTCTTCATAGTTTTTGAAAAAGAGAAATATGATGCAAAATTGCTAAAACTTCCGTTGTAAATAAGTGTTTGATTAGGACTATTAACGTTGCCTGTTGTAGTTTGCTGTAATTCGTTCCAATCTAGCGTTTCGTTCATATAAGTTAAACCAAACTTTAGGTTTGTGCCTTTACCGATATGTTTATTCCAAGAAAAATACAACTGATATTGCTTCATTTTTTCTTCAATAATTTTAGGAGAATAAGCGATATCGTATATAGAATTTTTACCGCTTAAAAGTGATAAATTGAAATCGAAAATGGATGAATTTGCTGCATAATTAAACAAATTAACAGAGTAATAACTCAAAGAATTTCTTGTTCTTTGGGTAAGGTTATCTACAACTGTATTGTTTATGGCATAATCATCAAATAGAATGTTTTTATAATTTAACGATACACCGTTAATTGTTTTTTCCTGGTTATAGAAGCTTATCTTTTCACGGTGCTCAGCAGTGTTAAAAGATACAAGTACGTTTCTTGCGTCTTCAACTTGCAACCCAAACAAATAGGAATAATATAAGTATTCTTTTGCGATGGCATCTTCAGGAGTTATGCTAACTACATTTTCAAAATATGGGATTGCTTTTCTATAATTACGTTTATTGTAATAGGCAATACCCATTCGGTATTGTAAATAGTAAAAATCAATATTGTTTTTTAACGACTGTTTGCCTAAATCAATCAGTTCATCCCACTTTTTTTGGTTAAAATAGTCATAAGTTAGTTTGTCTATTTCAATAATACTTAAGTTTTCTTGAGCTAGCAGACGAGTACTATTCCAACCGCTTGTAATTATTAACAGAAGAAAAATGATATTAAATTTTAAATGTTTCATTTTTATTGAATTTTTCGATAGATAAAAGGCCCCTCTTTTCAATTTTTATTGTGTATTTGCTTTCTTCAATTAATTTACGCTTTGAATTCAATGAGAATATACTTTCAAGCCTTATTTCAGAAGGCATAAAATCGTTATCAATGCTTACGTATCTTAATTTAAATTTAGCTTTTAGATAAATTTTAAAGGGGGCAATAAAATCTTGTAGAAACCTTTTTCTTACTGAGAATACATTATCAATAGGTAAATTATCGGTAATTTCTAAATCTTTATAAAAACCTTGTTCTAGTTTATATAAGCTGAGGTATAAAATATATAAGAAAGAATTTTTGTTGCCTATATAACTTATAAATTGAAAAAGTGATCCGTTATTGTCGAAATAAGCCACCGCATCAGTTTTCAAACATTTGAAATAGGAATTGTTAAACGCATCCACCCACACCTCTATTTCGTGTTGGTACTCAGAATCATCAAATATTTGAGTGTAGATATTATCCTTTTCATAAAATTTTAATCGCTGGCCAGGTATAAAGTTAAAGGCATTTTGTATTAAAGCATTAATTTCAATATTTGATACTTTATCATTCTTATTTGGAATGGCAAAATTTAAAATCTCTTTTGATTTTTGAAAGTTCTTTATAATGCCTTCAAATGGATACTTAAATGTTTTGGAACCAATATATGGGCTAAGTTGAAACTGGAAATGTAGATGTGGATAAGGTGATCTTCCAGAATTTCCAACGGTTGCTAATAAATGCCCTTTTTTTACAAAATCGCCTTTTTTAACTTTAAAAGAATCAGCTTTTAAATGGCTATATTGTGAGAACAGATAGTCACTGTGTTTAATAACAATACTATTTCCCCAATTTTGCAAGGTATTTACTTCTCCAATAATATTATCTTCAATGGTATCATACATTTCCACAATGGTACCATCAGCTGATGCTACTACTGGTTTGTTATAACAATAATAATCTTCAGGATAATCGCCTGAGTTTTTAAATTGTGAGTTATTAGAATCTAAAATGATAAAATCCCAAGCATCAGACCACTCTCCAATATGTGTGTGTTCACCTTGGTGGCCTTGGGAGATATTCCATTCGCCTAAAACAGGTAAATATACTGGTAAGTAATATGGTATTGGAAATCGTTCTTTAATATTAACATGCTGATAAATGTTTTTCTCTGGGGAATTATATTGAAAAATGGGTTCAACTAAGGTTTCACCTGGTTCTAATCGTAATTTCATCACATAGAGAAATGTTAATACGACCACATTAAAAGGAAGCGAATAAATGGGTAAATCAAATTTATAAAACAGTTGGCCCATGCCAAAGGTTAGAATTACCGTGATGGGTAACAAAATCAACATCCATGAATACGACCATTTACTAGGTATTAAAAAAATACCTCCAAGGGCTATTGATGTTAAGATATAATTGAATCCGATATAGGTATAACTGAGTTCGCTATAATCAATACCAACAAATTTGTAAAATAGAATGGCAATATAAAAACCAATAATTGAAAGAGAAAAGGCAATTCTTGAACTTACAAGTAAGCCTATAGCAATTATTAATCCAGCTAGTTCATTATACTGAAAGGCGATAGCTGACAGTGATAGGAAATAATCTTTAATAAAAAACGGATAGGAAACATTACTTAAATAAATATGTAAATCAACTAGTAGCTGACCTCCTAAGGAATATAGTTCGCTATAGTGATAAATGCCTCGTTCGCTTACACCAATACCAATTAGGTTGTTATATGATAAATCGATAATCCATATTGCTAATAGAAATGGAATACTTAGAAAAGGCAACATGTATTTGGTTAGAATCCCTTCAATAGCCAATGTCAATAAAAGTGTTAAAACCGCCGATATTACAACAATAACCAAAACTCTGATACTTGGCCCGAAAAAAACTGCGGTTCCTAGACCGACTAAAAGGGCGTTGAAACCGTAAAGACCTGCTATAATTTTTTGTTTATCAAATTTAAACCAAAGTGCAGTTTGAACAGCAATGACAACTGATAATAACCCCATAAAGCCTATCCAAAAGTCAAAAAAACTTACTAACATTATGGCAAACCCAAGAAATTTATTTTTTGAGAAAAATATTTGAGAGTAACTGTTAGCTATAATGTTTAAATATTTATCAACCATTGTTTAGGCTATTTAATGTTGTTGTATCTCGCATTCAACCTGCGGTTTTATCTTTAACTTTTTAAATATTCAGGGATTACTTCTTGAGCCTCGAATGTTGCATTGGTTTCAGCTTTTCGAATAATATGTGTGTTATGTTCTTCATCAATCATAATGACATTGGGTCTGAAAGTTATAAATTGCATCCATTGAGTCATATTATATGCACCAACACGACGTATTGCAACTTTATCACCTTTTTGTAAAAGTGGAAACTGAACGGCTGCTCTCACAACATCGATATTCATGCATAACGGACCGTAAAGTGTTGTGTCTTCTGTTTGTTGGGTTGTAGTTTCCACAGGTAAAACTTCATGTTCATACCAAAAAGACGTAAAAAGATTATTTACACCAATGTCTAAAATGGTAGAGCGTCTACCGTCTGCCAACCGCTTATTTGCTAGTACAGTACCTAATAGGTAACCAGCATCATCAATCAAAGCTCGTCCGCTTTCTATAATAAGTGTTGGTAACTCGTTTGGAGCAAAATTAGCACTCATTAATGCTCCTGTAATAGCATCTGCATAGGCATCAAAAGTAGGGCAGGTGTCTTTACCAGGTAAATACGCGCCTTTTAAAGTATTTTTAGACGCAAAACCTCCTCCGATATCAATGTATTGAATGGCATGATTAAATTTTTTCTTTAATGACGTGGCTAATTCTGCAAGTTTTGATATCGCAACAGAGTAAGCATTTGGTGTTGTAATATAGGTGCCAATATGGGTATGTAATCCAACAACATCAACCTTTTCGCTATACATTAATCGGTTAAGCGCTTGCCAAGCTTCACCATTTTCATAGTTAAAACCAAATCTATCCCATTGCGGATAAATACCCGTATTCATATTTACTCTAATGGCCACTTTTGGTCTTTTATCAGTGGTTTCAGCTAGTTTTAAAATAGTATAAAGCTCATCGAAATGGTCTATATGGATAAGCGATAAATTTTCAATAGCCAATTTTAAGTCTTCATCACTTTTATCTGGGCCGTTAAATATAATTTCATTTCCTGAAACTCCATTATTCAACGCTTTTTGATATTCAAATCCAGAAACTACTTCGGCCCAAGATCCCAATTTGTGAAATGCTCTACAAACGGCATCGATATAATTTGTTTTGTACGACCAGGCAAATTGTACTTTTGGATACCTTGACGTAAATGCACTTGTAGCTTCTTCGTATGTTTTCCTAATGGTTGGCTCTGAAACTACAAATACAGGTGATCCGTATTGTTCTAGAATATCTTTAACAGGAACAGTGTCTATTTGATTAAGTGTCTCAACCGATGTTTTCATTCCAAATTTATCGGGGACACCAGCGTTTATCTTGCTGATTATCGGTCTTTCGTATCTAAGCTTTGTCATTTTAATATTTTTTAAATTATAATTCTCCTGTAATGCTAAGTTTCTCAAATTGGGAAATATCTGCTATTAAATCATAGGAATAACGGACGAACATTTTACCAATATCATATTTTGTAAACGGAGGAACATCTTCATCATTAGCTAATTTTATAAGAGCTTCGGGTATATTCTGTCCGGCTTCAACAGCTAAATAAACCCATGCCGGAATACGCGGATTAATCTCAATAAGATAGTAATCGCCTTCGTTATTTTTTATTAACTCCAGTTCCATACCACCGCGCCATTTGGTGTTTTTAATAAGTTTGCATGTAATATCTAGCATAGTTTCATCGCCTAAAGTTATTCCACCCCATGCTTTTCCTTTGTCGGTAATGTATTGCTTTCGCATAGGAACAGCAGCAATGGTATTTCCTCTGCCATCTCCAAGGGCTATAACATTTACCTCGGTTCCTTTAATAAATTCTTGTATAATAACGGGTAGGCCCCATTTTGAAGAAATTTTATTGAAATGCCCAATAACTTGCTCAGAATTATAGGCAATGTAAGCATCGTAAAATTTGCCTTTTACTAAAACTGGATAATCAAAATCGTCGCGTAGTTTTGAAATATCGTTTACACTGGTTAATGATTTGCTTTTGGGAACTTTAATATTGTATTTCTCACCAAATTCAACCAGTTTTTCCTTTTCGCGTTCTTCAAATTGTAGTTTTGTTGGAAGAAATGATTTAATATTTAAAGATTCAAGCTTTGCTTGCGAGGTTATAAAGGTGAAAAGTTCAGCATCAAAATTAGGAATTAGAAAATCTATGTTTTCTATGCTGTTAATATATTCGATTCTATTAAGAAGCGCCTCAGATCCAACCGATGGATATGGAATTTGATACACTTTATCGGCGACGTTTTCCATATAAATACCGGGTTCAAGGTTTTCATAAACCAAACCGATTATTCGAACATCAAATGATTTTGCGCTTCGCAGTGCTCTAATAACCGGAACACCTGGTCCTGGGTTATCAGTATTATTAAGCCCTGTTACTGCAATAGTATATTTGGGTTTATTCATTTTCCAAAATTTTATGATGTTTAAGCATATCTATAAAGTCGTCATAATTTCGCTCGAAAGTAAATTCATCAGCGTCATACTTATTAAGTATATGAAATGAAATATCACTTTTTGATTTTCCTAATTTCACTAATTCTAGTATTTCTTTACCAATACTGTTTAGTGAATATGAATCACCTGAATTGGGATCGAATACAAAACCGGTTTCACTTATGGCAATGTTTTTCTTTAATTTCATATGTAGATATTTATTGATTTTTTTGTTATATGTAATTTGCAGATCTTTATCGGTATTTACGACCGCTTTTTAGGTCATGCTCATTTCATATTATAATTTTTTAATTATTATTACCAAGTTCCAATTTCTTTTGAAGAAGTTACTACGGCATCAAATTCCTCTTGTGAAATGTAGCTTGCAGCATATTCTCCGTTGTTGTTTAATACTTGAGGATAAAAACCACGCAAATGATTTCTTGATCCCAGATTAAGATTTTCAAAAACATATTTAAAGTCTTGATTATCTGAGTTTTCAAGCAAATGATTTAAATCCATAATATCTAAATCTTCTATAATTGCACCTACAATAAGGGCTTCAGTTAAACTAACATTTCCTTTTGCTATGAGCGAATCATAGATACTTTGTAAAGATTCGTCTTTAAATACTCCGGGTTCAGTTGTTACTGCTGGATCAACAATATTATACTTGTTAAGCAGTACTTCAACGGCAAACATATGGGTTTCTTCACTGTTCATAATATTGGTGAAAATTGTCATTTCATATTTGGCATATAAATACTGGTAAACATCTCTAGCTAATTTTTCCTCCTCTCGCATGTGAATCATTGAAGATAGTTCAAATTCGCTTAATTCTTCTGTGGGTAAGCTTAGAATAGTAGTTTGAATTTGTTGATATAAAGCTGATAAATCTGTCGAATCTTGATTAACATCTGGTATATCTGATACATCTGCTGAATCTTGAATTGCGTCTGTTAACTCCTCTGTTTCATATGCTATAGTTACTGATTCATCATCTTTTGAACATGATAAACTCAGGAAAAATGCAAAAACACTAATTATAAAAATTTTATACATATCGTTTCTTTGTTTTAATTCAAGAACAAAATTACAGATACATGCCTTTTTATATGTTACGAAATTCGGTAATAGTTTTATAGTGGCAAATGGTCTCCACTAAAATTGAAATTAGAAGAATCTATGTCAATGAAACAAAATGTTTGTATTTCTTTCTTTAAGTTTATTATACCGAGTTGCTAAACAATGGTTTAATTAATATTTTTTATTATAAATTATAAACTGATTGTTCAATTTATAACAAATCTTCAAGTGCTATTCTTTCACTTCTATCATCTTTTTTATACTCGCTTACCGTTATACCAGTTTCTTTTTTAAATTGACTAGAGAGGTATTGTACACTACTGTAGTCCATCATGTAAGCAATTTCAGACAGTGTAAATTCATCACTGTCAATAAGTTCTTTAATACGTTCAATTTTATTTTGTATAATAAATTTTTCAAGGGTAGTATTCTCGTATTTTGAAAACAGTTTTGATAATTGTTGGTAGCTTAGGTTTAGTTTTTCAACTAAATAGTCTGTTTTTTGAACTATTGAATTAACATTATTCATGAAATGAATTAATTCAATAACGGCAAGTTTTGTTTGCTCAACAATTCTTTTTTCTCTACTTATAACAAGACCAAAACCTACTTGTTGTAAAGTTTTATCAATTTCTGTAAATGAGGGACTATTTTCTGAAAAAATAACTTCGGCATATCCCAGTTTAATGAATAATACTTTTATATTATTACTTTCTAATAGGTTACGAACAATAGGGATACAGCATTTGCACATCATGTTTTTAATATACAATTTTTCCATATCTCTAATGCTTTGAATTTATGAATTATAAAGAATAAAATGGTGGACTAAAGTTAATTAATTTTTTGTAATAATTTTATAGTAATGATTGTTATACTTTATTAAGTAATCTATACTAATTAGGTGCTTATATTTTAAGTTTGATGTTGTTTAAATTAACGTTAACCCTAAGGACAATAGATGCGCACAATCTATTTTTTTTACGTATTCATGTTTCTACTAACTTATGCCTTAAGCTTATTGATAAATTTAAAAATTATTGTATCTTTTAACAAAAGACATTTATCAAGAATACAAACAAATATTGTTTGTAAAAATAAGGTTACTTTTATTTAAATAAACATCATTTTCAACACTATAATTTTTTTAATATGTATGATAAATTTTCCTTCGAAAATACATTAAGTAAACTTTGGGATAAGTTGGACGGATGGCTTGATGCTATTATTTTAAAATTACCAAACTTTGTTTTGGCTATTATCATTATGATAATGTTTTACTTTATTGCAAAAGGTGTTCGAAATTTATTACGAAAATTTTTGTTAGGCAGAATCAGTCAGAAATCTATACAAGATATCGTTGCGAAGATTGTTTTTGTTTCCATATTTTTAGTTGGTTTTTTTATTGCTCTTGGAGTTTTAAATCTCAACAAAGTTTTAACAAGTGTTCTTGCTGGTGCAGGAGTAGTAGGTTTAGCAGTTGGTTTAGCACTGCAAGGCACATTAAGCAATACGTTTGGTGGCGTGATATTATCATTTATGCCTAACATTAGGATTAATGATTTTATAGAAACGAATGATACAGAAGGTTTTGTTTCAGAAATAAGTTTACGTAACATAGTATTACGCAAAACCGATAATAATTATGTGGTTATTCCTAATTCAAAATTTATAGAGAATACCTTCACAAATTATTCACTGAGTAAACGCAGTAGAATTTCAGTGAGTTGTGGTATAGGTTATGAAAGTAATTTGCAGAAAGTTGAAGATTTAGTGTTGCGAGTTATCTCTGAAAATTTTAACCAGAAAAAGGGAGAAGATGTAGAGTTTTTCTTTACCGAATTTGGTGATAGCTCAATAAATTTTATAACCCGTTTTTGGGTAGATATGATTAGTACAAAACAAGAATTTGAAGCAAAGCATAAAGCCATCAAACTTATTAAAATGAGCTTTGATAGTGAAGGTATTAATATCCCTTTCCCAATTCGTACTTTGGATTTCGGTAAAAACAGATTACAGTTAGATGTTGACAAAGAAGAGAAATAATAAAAATGAGCTATAATTACAACAGATATTATAAATTAAAAATTTAATATCGCATTATTTCTCAACAAACAAATATTCAGCATAACGAATAGCTGTTGTTACCAAGCCGTTTCTGTTTATTGCTTTATTAATAAATAAAGATAAAGTGTTCTGGTTAATTCTATGTCCCTTTACCATGACGAATTCAGGAAATTTTAAAGTTTCTATATCTTTTAAAGGATTGGTTTTTGTTAATAATAGATTTGCAATTTTACCTTCTTCAACAGTGCCCATATTTTTAAACTCTTTTTGCGTTTTAGATGGGTTTATTGTGGCTGTTTTTAGTGTTTCATAATTACTTAAACCGGCTTCTTTGTAAAGATTTAGTTCTTCGTGCAAAGAATAACCTGGAGCAGTAATACCAATACCAGCATCTGTACCACAAATAATATTAACACCATTTTTTTGCATCTGTTTTAATAAATATAAATGAAATTGATGCTGTTTATAGATGGCCTCTGTAATAGAGGGATTCAGTGTTTTTTCAGATTTCCATCTATTATATTGGACTTTGCTATCCGTTATTTGAATTAATGGATTGATGTATTTCAAAAAGTCAGGATTGAGGCCATTTCCGTTTTGCTCCAACAATTCATAAATTTTATAGTAACCTATTAATGTTGGAGAAAATGACGTTTTTGTAGCAACAAATTTTTGTATTATAGGTTTAACTTTAGTGGTGTCAAGATTAAAATTCAAACCTTCTTGAACGATTTCTTCCATATGCTCCATGCTTACAACTTGAGAATTAAACTGTTTTAAGTAAGGCATATTTCGGTTAGGATGCGAAACAATTTTAATGTTAGAAACTTTTGCTTGTTCAGTAATAGCTTTAAAAAGTTCTTTATTTAAACCTGCATATATTTTAATGAAATTAAATCCTCTTTTCTTGTATTCAATTACTAATTTTTTAGCTTCATCTGCCGTTTTAATTTGTACTTTGTCATCGCCAGAATCATCAGAACTGGTCAATTTCGGACTTGAAGTAAAAAACATAGGACCAAGTATATTCTTATTTTCTATATCTTTTTTTATTCTTAAATGCATAGGATATCCCCAAAGATTTCTGACTGCAGTAATGCCATTAGCTAGATAAAGTCCCAATTCATATCTATCCCATAAGTGGATATGCATGTCAATCAGTCCTGGAGATAAGAACATATTGTTTCCATTAATGATATCGTAACCATCAATGTATAAAGAATCGGCTTCTGCTATTTTTTTGATCAAACCTTCTTTTATAAAAATTGATTTATGCTCCAATATTGTGTCTTTTGTCATAGGCACAATATTGACATTGTTTATAACATAGGAGTTTTTAATTGAGTCTGGATAGTTATTAAGTTTTAGATAATCTGTTTTATAATAATCTATAGCTAAAATAATCAGTATATAACCTGCTAAAATTAGGACTAAAAGAGTAAGGGATTTTAGAAAAATTCTAATGTATTTCATAACTAATTTAGTGGTAGTTAGTAATTGAGTAGATAACGCCTTTATGACCATCAAAATCAAATTCTTTACTGTAAGTCATGCCAATTTTTTGTAATACTCTAACAGAAGCAACATTATCAATCATAGCTCTACCAACTATTCGGTTTAATTGAAGCTCTTGAAAACAAAAATCAATACAAGCTTGTGAAGTCTCTGTGGCATAACCTTTATTCCAATATTTTTTAAAGAACCGAAAACCGATATCATATTCGTCAAGTTCAGGTGAGTATTTAAGCCCACACCAACCAAGGAATTTATGGGTTTCTTTATCAATTACAGCCATTCTACCTACACCGTATTTTTTATATTGATCGTATTGCTTCAGAAACTCTTTGGCGGCATCAATGTTTTTAAATGGCACATCTCCAGTGTATTTTAAGACTTCAGGATCAAGATTTAGGTTATAAAAATGTTCTGCATCTTTAGGTGTAAGATGCCTGAGCAAGGTTCTTTTTGATTGTAAAATATAGTCGTTCATTTCATTTTATATTGAAAAATGAGTAGGTTTTATTGTCAGTTTTTATTTAAGTATTTAAGTTTTCCATATATAGTTTGTTATAGAACTTGACGTTAACATACTCCATTTTAGGTTGAAAGTTTACAAATAATATTTTTTACTAAATCATAATCATAATAATATCTTTTTTGGTTCCTACTTTATAATGACATTTTTTATATGAATGATGATTTGATAAAAATTATAGTAAATGTGGATAATAAAAATCAAGACCAATAAAAATTGAGACGAATGATTGATTTAGTTATTGATTTAACGTAAAAAGACCCCTAAAATCCATCAGCTAATAAAAGCTGTTAAATCCTTATGTAATTCTTTCATTCATCGCAAAAGAAATTTTCAAGGTCTTTTTAACGGTAATTTTGGTGCTCAATTTAAAAACTAATTAATTATGAGAATGCCTTTTACCGAATTTATTACAAACGGAGATGTAAAATTTATTATTGTTTTTGTCATTTTTAGTGCAACAGCAATAGTTCATTTTGTTAAAAAATTAAAATCAAAAAATAGTCCAGAGTACCAAAAATTAGTAAAATATCATAACTCAAAAATAGACATAGCAGCATTTTGGATACTTATTTCAGGTATTCTATCATTGCTATTAGGGCTCATGCATAGTTTCTATTTTATAGGAAAAGCGGGAGGTATTGCTCCAAATTTAATATTTCAAGGAATTTCAACAGCCTTGATTACACCAGTTCTGGGAGTTGCTTTATTTATGATTTGTAAAATCCTTAAAGGAACGTTTAATAGTTTAAAACAAAACGCTTAAAACATGCAACCTATATATAACATTATTATTTTTATTTTAATGAGTAATTTGTGCCTTGCACAACAATCTGTTTCTAAAGGAGATAGTTTAAGACAGGAAGGGAAATTAGACGACGCCATTAAGGCATACAAGGAACTTTATAACAAAGCACCTAATCACCAAAAAAACACATACAATCTTGCTTGTGCATATGCCTTGACCTTTCAAAAGGATAGCGCTTTTTATTATTTGAAAAAAGCCTTAAAAACGGATTCCTCTCTGTGGGCTTTAGCAGATACAGATTTATATGCTTTGATAAATGACTCGCGTTGGTCAACTATTGAAAATGAACAAATGAAGAAGTTTCAGAAAAAAAACGGGGTGCTTAAACAACCCGAGTACACAAAGCAATTACTGAATATTATTTTAAAAGATCAGGTTTTGGATTTTTATGTTGACCAAGCTAAAAAGTTTTACATGGAAAACGGATATATCCCACAATGGTATTATCCTTTAGGAAATATGAAGAAGAATAAAGCACAAGACAATTATAGCAAAATTCAACAATTAATTGCTAAATATGGCTGGCCAAAGTATTCTAACGTTGGAAAGTTGGCGGCAGACGCTCCATTGTTGGTTATTAATCATCATGAGGATGATTCTGTTAGAAAAAAGTATCTGCAACAAATAAAGCAGTCTTGTTTAGAAGGAGAAGGAAGTTGTATGGAATACGCTAAAATACAAGATAGAGTATTAGTTAACGATGGCAAGCCACAAATTTACGGTATGCAATTTCGTTATAAACTGGATCAAACCTTAGAGCCATTTCCCATTGTTGATCCAGAGTATGTAGACCAACGAAGAAAAAAAATTGGGTTGGAGCCTTTAAAAGATTATTTAAAAAGAAAAATTAATTACGACTGGAATGTTGAACAAAAAAAAAGATGATGAATAAAGAATCTTTTATTAAGGAATTTATGAACGAAATTTGGAATAAAAAGAAGGTCGATTCAATTGCAAAATATGTTCACAAAGAATATACTATTCATCTTGATGAAGCAGACCCTTGGGAAGGAAAAACATTAACGCATTCTGAATTTAAAAAACGATTAAATTTTTCATTCAACTCATTTCCGGATATGAATTTCGAAATAACTTCTGTCATTCCTGAGGAACATCATGTTGCGATTACTTGGATTTTAACCGGAACAAATCTTGGTTTTATAGGTCTATATCCACCTACCAAAAAGACTATTAATACAAAGGGAACGACAATTTATCATTTTAAAAACAATTTAATTAATGGGCACACTCAAGTTTTTAATAGAGTAACGGTTATGAAACAATTAGGTTTTATATGATATGAAAACAAAAAAAGAACAGAAAGATATCTACAAACAAATGAAATTTCCAATAGGGGTTTTTCAAATAAAAAACGTAATAACTAATAAAGTTTTAATAGATAACAGTGCTGATATGGAATCCAAATGGAACAGGCATATAATGGAACTTAAGTTAGGAAATCATAGGAATAGAACTTTTCAAAAAGATTGGAATACATACGGAGAAGAAAATTTTGTTTTTGAAGTTTTAGCAGAACTTAAGAACAATGATAAGGAGAATAGTAATTATAATAAAGAATTAAAAGCTCTTCAATCTTTAGTAATTGAAGAGCGGGATATTAAAAATTCATATTAATAAAACCAGAAATTAAAGGGTTAAAATTGGTAGATTCTTGAATGTGTTAATCATCATCGTCATCAGTATCATGGCCTGCTAAAGCTGCTGGATATTTCTTTTTTCCTTTGACGCTAAACCAAATAATTCGGTTTAAAACATCATCAATACCCGAATCGATATGATCATATTCTGGTCGCATCGATTCTTTAGCATACGATAACGCTTTTCCTTTTAATTTACTTAAATCGGGATTCATTTCATTTAAAGGAATTTTGTTTTCAACAAAATTGAAAGGCTCCATATTTGGTGTACTTTGAAAACATTCAAACATAGGTAACGCAGTAGCATCCATTAAATTCATAGGAGGAATTCCTAAAATTTGTTCAATAGATCGAACGACCGATGTTTGATTGTAATTTGTTTTTATCGTCTTTTTTAAACGACTATAAGGGCTCACTATAAAGCCTGTAGTTCTGTAAGCAGACACATGATCCCATCCAGCTTGTGAGTCATCTTCGGTCACAAAAATAACCGTGTTTTTCCAAAATTTACTTTTGCTTACGGCTTCAATAATACGGCCCAATGCTAAATCGTTATCTGCAACCATGGATCTTGGTGTAGGCATTCCTGGTCTTGTGCCCGATGTGTGGTCTACAGATAATGCCATAACAGACAATTCTGGAAATTGATCTCCAGGCATGTTTTCATAATCTTCTAATTCTTTTATAAAAGCGGACGCTCTAATTTGGTCTGGAACTTTTAAATAATCAGATCCTGGGTAATTTTGAGATAAAAAAGGCTCAACTCTAGATATGGTCGTTGTATTATGAAATTCTAATGGTTTGCCTGCTTTGTAATTTTCATAAATGTCTGTCCAACTTAAATTGGGGTCAATATTAGGTTCGCAAGCTTCACCATATATTCTAACAGTTTTGCCATGATCGGCAGCATTATTCCAAATAAATCCTTTTTCGTTATATACTAATGCGTCGTTTTGAACATGAGGATAGCTTCTAAACCATGCTCTTACATTTTTTTCTACATAATCTGAAACCATAGCTGCATCCGTCCATTGATGCCCTTCGGCAGAACATTTACCCGACGCATAATAATTATCCATTAAAAGAAAATCTTTGGCAAGTTTATGTTGGTTTGGGGTAATGCTATCGCCAAAAACGCACAGATTACTACTACCATTTCCTTCTTGCATATCCCCTAAAATTTGATCATACGTTCTATTTTCTTTAATAATGTAAATAACATGTTTAAACAAGGAAGGCTCGCCAATACGTTCAGGCATTGGTCTTGCAGGCTGATTTTTACGTGGTGACAGTTTAGCAAGTTCAATTCTAAAATTAAGCATTTGTGCTTTTACGCGTTCTGTATAGATTGCTAATTTTTTAGAATCTGGAATTGGAATGATTGAAACAGTAGCCTTTTGATGATGTGAGTTAAAAGCACCTTCTTTGACACGTTTTGTGATATTCATAGGATTACTCATGTCTAAACTATTTACACGAGCACCTTCACCTTCTAAATTGGTTACAAAAAGTGTATTATTATAAATGGTTAAACCTCCGGGATACGCTTCGGTAGGAATAAAACCCTCAATAAAACTTTCTGTAGTTTGGTTTCTTAATTTTACTACAGCCAATGCGTTATCCATACCGTTGGCAACATATAAATAGGCATCGTTAGGACTTATGGCTAGGGCATTAGGTGAATTTCCTAAAAAGCCCTCTTCACCTGTATCAATTTTTACAGAAATAATCTCTTCAGTTTCTAATGTTTTTGGGTTGATAACATACACATTATCCGTATTGCCATTGCTTACATATATATGCTGCTTGTTATTGCTTTGTATAATATCGTTTGGGTGGCTGCCAACAGGAATAGATTTAATTAGTTGTCCGTTATTAATTGAGATAACAGAAACGGTACCAAAAGGTGTAGAACCCGTTTGCGGATCTATAAAGGCACTTCCGTAAGGAACACCAGCAGTTTCTTTTTTAGAATCTGTAGTTGGGATGTCGCCAGCCCAATTAGTAACAAATGCTTTATCATTATTAATGGTTATTCCATAAGGAGCAACGCCTGTGTAGACAGACCACACCGTTTCTTTGGTTTCTAAATCAATTTTTTCTAAGGTATTGTTTCCATTCAATACAACATATAAAAATTGTTTTCCGTTTTCTGTATGAATCGCCAAGTCGTTAGGTAAGGCTAAAGGAGCATCGTCTATAGGTTTAAAATCAAAAGTAGTTTCAATTTTTAGTGTTTTAGTATCCCAGATGGCTTTAAATACTTTAGCTATTTTATTTTTTTTATCGTCTGCACTCCAAAAAATTTCCGTTATATCATTTGTTTTTAAAACTTGAATCCCAGAATAGGTACTCATGAAATTTTTGTATTCCGGATGGTCTTGGTAAGCCCATCTGCTTACAATTTTATTGGTTTTACTGTTCAAAATAGCAATACCGTATCTGTCTTCAATGGCTAAAAAGTTTGTGTTAGGGATTGCTTGAATATCTAAACTATGATTTTCCAAATCTGGATTTCCATAAGAAACAACCTTGCCAGCAGGATCAATAACACGGTTATAAGGCATCAAAACGGGTAGGGTTGTACCGTTTAAGTTGCTCGTATCGTACGTGCTATAATGTTTGGAAGTTTCACTTGTTTCTAATACATTTTGCTTTGTATAAGTGCGACATGCAGTAAAATATAATGCTAAACAAAGTAAAAGCGTTTTTATAATTGAATGCTTCATAGTTTTTTTCTTAAGATAGATAAATAAGAATAAGGTTTCTAAAATAGAATAGATTACAAATTTAGCATATATGAGTGCATTAACTTAATTTTTTAACCTTAAAAAAAGATTAAATTAAGGCAAGTATCTTGTCTTTTAATTATTATTCAATTTCAGGAATTTTTGCTTGTAAAGTTTTGAGTAGGACGTTTAACGATAAACGGTTTAGATATTGATTTTATTAAATTCACAATAACTTATTTGATTTAGAATATTTTTATTGACAATTAATATTTCTTTTTAAAAATTATTGAAAACAATCAGTATTTAGCTATTTATTCTATTTCAATGGTTAAATTTGGATTTTTAAAAGCAAATTAACGCAGAGTCATTAATGAGAAAACTTAACGAATTTATTTGGGAAACACATGGTATTCATGCAGGTACAGAAAGGGATCATGTAAAACATGGTATTGATAAATTAGAAGATATTGTAGATAAAGCTATTGAGGCAAATCACCCAAGTATTACGTTTATAATTCATTCGCCAAGATTAACAAGTTTTCGTTATACCGCAGAAAGAGATACGAATGTTAAGTTTATAAGAGGTAATAAATCGTATTTAAATTACCCTAAACGCATTGCTAATCTTCGTAAAAAATATGAAGGACAAATAAACATTAAATATGGTGTTGAATTAGAATGGATGGGACCCGATTTGGGATTACAGTGGAGCCGATCGAAAATATTTCAGGCTGAAGATGCCGATTATGTTATAGGGTCTGTTCATTTTGCTCCCGAAGGCTTGCCATACGACGGCTCTAAAGAAGAAGCTCTTGAATTATTAAAAATAAGAGGAAGTTTAGAAGCTTACTGGGATGGTTATTTTAATGAAATGATTCAGATGATTGAATGTTTTGGTGATATGATTCAAATTATTGGACATATTGATTTGCCAAAATTAAATGTTGATATGCCTGAATCATTGCTCAACTTTGAAACCAGTTCACATCCGTTAGCCAATAAATTCAGAACACTTTTAGAGCTTATTGCCGACAGAAATTTGTCATTAGACGTTAATATGGCAGGGAAATTTAAAGGAGTTGGTGTGTACCCAATTCAGAGTATTTTAAGGCGCGCTAATGAACTTCAAATTCCGGTGTGTGTAGGGACTGATACGCATCATGTCCGTTATTACGGTTTAAACTTTAAGGAAAGTTTAGAATATATTCAAGAAGCTGGTTATGAGAGTTATGTGAGTTATTCAAAATTAATCCCCGAAAATCGTACCATTTTTGATGATCATGATTTAAAAGTAAAGTATACCGTTTTAAATAAAGGTATTGAATTATTAAACCAACGATTAAATGATGATCAAAGACGCATTATTCCTGATTTTTCTTTTGGAGGTTCGTTTTTAGAATTTGTAGATATTTATAAAAATTCTACAGGTATGGGAGAGTATAATGCCATTAGAATTAGAAAATGGGGAAAATCAATTACGATTACCAATGAGATTCCTAAAATGACGAACCAAAAAGTGAATGGTTTGTTTTCTGAGCATTTGGATGAGCCAGGAGTTATTTCATCATTGTTTAACACGTTGGCTTCAGAAGGGATTAATGTTGAAACCGCACGATTAAAGTCTAATAATGATGGGACTGCTATTGCATTTTTATCCATTGAAAATGATAATGGAAACGTTAAAAGTGCGATTGACTTTATGAAGGGGACAGATTCTGGTGTTTTTAGTAAGTTGATTTATAAAGAAAATGCCCAATTGCCAAATTATTACCACGAAGGTGTGTATTTATTAGAAATGGATGGGGTGAAGTTAAATTTAGCTTTAAATGATAAGGTGATTTTAACTAAACACCACAACGCGCCTGGCGTTCTTTTAATATTGCTATCTGCATTAGCTTCCAAACATATTAATATTATTGATTTAAGATTAGGGAAACTAAATAATATTGGATATTCTGCTATTGCCGTAGATGGAGACAGTAGTGTTATTAAAAATTTATTGTCTAAACTGGGAGATCAATATTATGAAGCCAATTTAATCGAATTTCATAGTATGTAATTGTAAAAAGGAACTTTCTGTTCACTAATCTTTCAAACACCTCATCCGATAATTTCACAATAATTTAAGCGTAATAAAAAAATATTGAAAACATGATTTTTGTCATGTTTTATACAATAAAGTATTTGTTAATTTGTCTTGTTATTTATTGGTTGGTTGATAACAAAAACAAGAGGATAATTCTTAAACGGGTTGTTCTCTTTTTTTATACCTATAATTTCCTCAAACCACGAGATTTCGTATTACCTTTTATTACCTAATTTTTAGTTATAAACTACAGTTGTTAATGTTACCGTTAAACGAAGTGCATTTTTTTGATGATAATAGTCATAGATTTTAATGTTTTTATTGAAGAATTTTACAACGTTTTTCTATATTGACTAGGATTAAACTAATTTTTGAATGAAAAAACTTAGATTTCGTACACGACTTATCATAGCTTTCTCCTCGATACTAGCGTTTATGTTAGTATTAGGCCTTTTTGCATTATATGAATTAAATACTATTGACAAGCACTTGCAGAGAATGTATAATCAACCGTTGGTGGTTAGTAATGCTGTTAGAGATATTGAAGCAAATACAGAATTAATTAGCCATAAACTAGACCATTTTATAATGGCTGAAGATAGTTTGGAGGCAGCAGTGCATCTTAAAACGATAAATACCTCTGATAAATTAATTAACAATTCGTTTAAAATTATTAGTAATAAGTTTTTAGGTGAAACAAGCAGTATTGATAGTCTTCACAACGCTTATAAAAATTACTCAGTACTAGTTGATGATATTATAAAATTAAAGAAAAAGGAAGACATTGTTGGAGCTTATAGTTTGTATCAAAAGCGAGGGAAAATTAAAGTAGATGATATTTATGAAAAGGCTAGGGTGTTAACAGATTTTGCACAAAATAAAGCAGATGAAATTTATCAAAATAGCATAGAAGAAACAAAACAGAATATAGTTTTGTTTTGTGTGGTTATGGCTATTTTTATCTTAGCGAGTATTAGTATTGCTATTACGGTTTCTAAAAGTATATCTAAACCAATATGGCATTTTATAAAAGAGTTAAAACTGTTGTATAAAAAAGAAGAGACCGTTCAGAGCGTTTTGTTAAATGAAAATGAAGAAAGGTTATTAGCAAGTTCTATTGAAGAATTAAAAACAGCGTATTTTAAACTAAACACCTTTAACTCACAACTCTCCGAAAAAGTTAAAGAACGTACTCATGAACTTCATAAAAGTAAAGACTTTCTCCATAATATTATAAATAATTTAGCTGATCCTGTTTTTGTTAAAGATGAAAAAAGTAGGCTAATCATTGTAAACAACGCTTTTTGCAACATTTTTGGAGTGTCTCAAGAAGAGGTTTTAGGAAAAACGTTTACGGAGGGTTTATCTAAAGATGAATTCAATCGTATTAATAACATTGATGAAAAAGTACTTGAAAATGGAGAAGAACATATTAAGCAAGATAGTTTAACTACAAGTCAAGGAGACTCAAGAACGGTATTAACAAAAATAATAAGATATGTTGATGAAAGTGATAAGCGGTTTTTAGTTGGGGTTTTAACAGATATTACCGAACTCAAAAACCAAAGGGTTCAACTCAAAAAAGCAAAAGAAAAAGCCGAGCACAGTGAAAAATTAAAAACAGCTTTTCTAGCCAATATGTCTCATGAAATTAGAACGCCTATGAATGCTATTTTAGGGTTTACTAGTTTATTAGATGATGATGTTGTAGATGAAAGTAAAAAGAAAAAATTTATTGAATTAATTCAAGAAGCAGGAAAGCGCCTATTAGCAATAATATCTGATGTTGTAGATATCTCTAAAATAGAAGCAAAACAATTGTCAATAAATTTAGACACTTGTAATTTAAATGAGATCATAGATAGCTTATATTTTCAATTTTCAATTCAAAATAAAACAAAAGATGTATCTATAGAAATTCATAAATCATTAGATGATAATGATTGTTTTGTTAAAACAGACAGAAATAGGCTGGTACAGATTTTATCAAACTTAATTGAAAATGCTTTAAAGTTTACTAAACAAGGGTCTGTAACATTTGGATATGGTATAGATAAGGATAAAATTAAATTTTATGTAAAAGATACGGGTATAGGCATTAGTGAAAAGGATAAAAAAATAATTTTTAATAGATTCAGTCAAGTTGATAATGAATATACAAAAGCAGGAACTGGCACTGGTTTAGGGCTTTCTATAGCAAAAGGTTTAGTGGAGTTATTAGGAGGTAATATATGGTTAGAGAATACTTTATCAGAAGGAAGTACATTTATTTTTACAGTACCATTTGTTTCTGATAATCAAAAAGAAACCTATGTGTCTATAGTTAAGGAAGACATGATAAAAAATAATATCGAAGAGAAAACAATTTTAGTTGCGGAAGACGAATTAACCAATTTCATTTATATCAGAGAGGTTTTAAAAGTTTTCAATATTAAAATTATTAGAGCAGAAAACGGACAAGAAGCAGTGGATTTATTTAAAGAGAACAAGGACATTAATTTAATATTAATGGATATTAAAATGCCTATTCTTAATGGTTATGAAGCAACTTTAGAAATACGAAAAACAAGTACAACCGTTCCTATTATTGCCATTACAGCCTATGCTATGGCCGAAGATGAAGCTTTAGCTATGAAAGCAGGATGTAATGAATATATTTCAAAACCCGTTTCAAAAGGGCTGTTATACAACGTCATAAAAAAATATCTGCATTTAGATTTTTAAGTTAGGTTCATGATGGAAAATGAAAACAAAACAATGGAACAGCTTTTGGCAGAGGTAGAATTCCTCAAAGAAAAAGTTGTAAAATCTGAAAGGTTAAATGAATCCATCGTTAAAACAGCAGTAGATGCTATAATAACAATTGAGGAAGATGGTTCTATTAGATCTTGGAATGAAGCTGCTCAAAGAATATTTGGCTATCATTCCAATGAAATAGTCAATAAATCTATACTGCAAATTTTCCCTAATAAGTACATAAATACCAAAGTTGAAATAGATATTAAACGATTAGTGAAGATTTGGCTTAGAAATAAAATTGGTCAAATTACAGAACTTTCGGCCATAAGAAAAGATGGTACAGAATTTTTAGTTGAAATGTCTGCATCTAGTTGGGAGTCAAATAATCAGTTTTTTATAACAGGTATTTTTAGAGATATTACAGAACGTAAACAAACAGATTTTAGTTTACAAAAATTAAGTCATGCTTTAAATACTACAAAGGAGGTGGTGTTTATGACAGATACTGATGGCGTCTTTACGTATATAAACCCGCAATTTACAAAGATGTATGGGTACGAACCTCATGAGGTTATTGGGTTAAAAACCCCCAGAATTATTAAGAGTCCTAAAAATAAAAGAGATTTTAACCTTTTTTGGAAAAAACTATTAAATAAAGAAAACATTGCAAGCTCCCAGTATACTAACATAAAAAAAGATGGAACCATAATTAATATTGAAGGCTCAGCAGATCCTATTATCAATGAAGAAGGCGAAATTATATGGTTTTTAGGAGTGCACAGAGATATTACGGAACGACTTAAGGTTTTAGATCATTTAAAAGAAGCTTTAGCAAAATCAAAAGAATCAGATTGTTTAAAATCTGAGTTTTTGGCAACCATGTCTCACGAGTTAAGAACCCCTTTAAACTCTATTATTGGTTTGTCTAGTTTAATTGATGAAAGCACTCCAAAAGAGGATGTTCTTGAGTTTAATAAAATTATCAATTCCAGTGGTGAGCATTTACTTGATATTGTTGAGGATCTTTTTGATATTTCGTTAATAGAGTCTGGACAAATAGAGGTTGTTAAGCGTCAAGTTAATTTACAATCAGTTTTACTAGAAGTTGATAGATTAATGAAAACTGAGCAAGACAAACTTGATAAGAATCATTTAGAACTTAATTTAATAGTTCCTAAAGAATATAAAAATATAAGTATCAGCACCGATGCCATAAAGCTTAAAAGGATTTTAAAGAACTTGTTAAAAAATGCTTTAAAATTCACAGAAGAAGGCTATATAAACTATGGTTATAATATCTACCAAGTTGATGATAAAACCATGGTTAAGTTTTTTATTGAAGACACAGGTATAGGTATTCATAAGGATCATCAGGAACTTATTTTTGAAGTTTTTAGACAAGCAGATGGATCCTTTGGAAGAAAACATGAAGGTATGGGTGTAGGTCTTTCAACAGCAAAAAAATTAATAATTCTTTTAGGAGGTAGTATTTGGGTTGAATCTTTAGAAGGAAATGGAAGTTCATTCTTTTTTACGATTCCATTCGAACAAGAAAATAGTTTGATTGAACTAAACAGCAAACTTGAGAATGATAATAAAAACACACAATTAAAAACGATTTTAATTGTTGAAGATGACGATTCTAGTTATGAGTTTATAAAATCTGTTTTAGAACTAAAAAACATCAATTACAAAAGAGCTGAAAACGGTAAGATTGCGGTTGAATATTGTAATAATAATTCTGATATTGATTTAGTTTTAATGGATATAAATATGCCTGTTATGAACGGGTATGAAGCTTCAAAACAAATCAAGTCGGTTAATCCAAAACTACCCATTATCGCACAGTCTGCTTATGCTATTTTTGGAGATAAAGAAAAAGCCCTACAAGCAGGCTGTGACGACTATATTACAAAGCCAATTGTAATGGAAGATCTCCTGACTTTGATTTATAAATTTCTAGATTAATTTCATTTATACTTAATATATTTAGTCGATTAAGTGCATAAATTTAGGTTGAAAACCTATTTTTATTGTCTAAACTAACATTTGTCATATTTTTAAACATTTGTGTATCATATCTTTAATAGGTTAACGCCCCTAAACCTTCTAAGTCATGAAACAAAAATATTTTATACTTTGGTGCTTAAGTCTTATCGTTCCAACCATTTCTATGTCTCAAATACCATTTGGTAATTTACCATTTCAAATTGTAAATAATGGAACTTTAAAAATAGAACAATCTACCGTCGTTTATTTTGGTAATGAATATTTAAATGCTGGAATTCATGACAATGAGGGTGATTTGTATTTAAACAGTAATTTTATAAATGATGGAACCACATCAATACCAACTTCTGGTACCACATTTTTTACCAGTGCAGTAAATGACACTCTAACCATTTCCGGAACAGCAGGAAGTGCTAATTTTTTTAATTTAGAAGTTAATGTAACAAGTTCTTCTAAAAAAGGAGTTTCTGTAGCCGATGGCTTTGGACTTATTGTAGAAAACGGAGTTAATTTAGTAAGTGGCGATTTACGCTTAGTTGGAGAAGCTCAATTAATTCAAACGCATACAACAGGTACTAATCTCAATACGTCAAGTGGTGGTAGTCTATTAAGAGACCAGCAAGGTATGTCGAATACCTATGGTTATAATTATTGGTCATCTCCAGTAACAAACAATTTAGAAGCCTTTACTTTGTCAGGAGGTTTGTTTGATGGTACAGATGCAGATATAAATTCATTTGAGCCAGAACAGGTAGGTTTTAATACGGGATCTCCATATAACGGTATTCCTGCTGGTGTTGATGTTGATGGTATGGTAATTACTCCTTTAGAAATTAGCGATCGTTGGTTGTATACCTATTCTCCAAATACTTCTGGATATTCAGGTTGGGATAAAATAGATGAAACTTCATCAATAAATCCTGGTATTGGTTTTACTATGAAAGGCACAGCAACTACAAACCCTAATCAAAACTATGTGTTTAAAGGTGTGCCTAATGATGGAGAGTATACGTTTTCAATAAATTCTGGAGAAAGTGTTTTATTAGGAAATCCATATCCTTCCGCCTTAGATGCAGGAAAATTTATTGATGATAATCCAACTATTATTGATCAAATTGAATTTTGGGTAGACGGTGGTTCAAACTCTCATTATTTAGCAAATTATCTTGGAGGATATGCCATTTGGAACAAAACAGCGGGTGTAGCTCCGTCAGTCGTTATTAGTTCAATAGCAGGGCTTGGTAATGCTGATTCAGTATTGGCGCCTACACAGTATATACCTGTTGGACAAGGTTTTTTTGTTGAAGCTCTTAATGGAGGAACCATTACTTTTAATAACTCACAACGTATTTTTGAAAAAGAAGATACTGGTAATTCAATTTTTTATAAAACATCTGGTACTAAAAGTAAGACGGCGTTAGAAGAAGAACCCAAGCGATTTATTAGAATTGGATATGAAGACCCAGAGATGTTTCATAGGCAGATTGTTTTGGGATTTTTGCCCAATTGTCCAGCAAGTTTAGATTTTAATTTGGGATATGATGCTGTAATGTTTGACCCTAGAGAAGATGAACTATTTTATATTATAGAGCATGATTTAACAAGAAAGTATGTTATTCAAGGTGTTGGAGCCTATAACTCATCTTATGAATTTCCTATTGGAATAAAAATATCACAAGAAGGGACTCACACGATCATGATTGACGCTGTAGAAAATTTTGAGGATGTTATTTATATAAAAGATAACGTTTTAAATATTAGTTATAACTTAACGGAATCTAATTTTAGTCCAAACTTACCTCCAGGAGAGTATTTAGATAGATTTAGTATTGTATTTAGCGATATCACCTCAAAATCAACTTTGGATACTGAAGATGTTTTTGCCGACAACAATTTAAGAGTACATTATTTAAATAACAAAATAGTTATCAATAATAATAGCAATTTAGAATTGAGCGATGTATCAATATTTAATACGGTAGGACAAAAAATAACAGAAGTAAATAAAAACGATATAAAACAACAAAAAATTACAATTCCGTTTATGTATCAACAAGGAATGTATGTTGTAAAAATTGAATCTGGTCAACGCAACAAAACGTTTAAAATAATAAACTAATCCAGAGCGTTTTTAGTAATATAATACCGCCATCCAATAATCAGTAATTGAAGTTTAGTCGCTTTTGCTAAATCTAATTCCTTTTTTGTAAAACTTGGAAGAATGATTTTATTAACCTTTGCTAAAAATTTAAATACTTGCTTTTGCATGTTGTAAAAATAGTAAAACTTATTCTAGACTAAGTTTTACATTTTAGGTTTAATTAATTGAAAAGATAATTTCAATTAGCATAAGAGCAAGTGTAATCATAATTTTAAGGGTTTATTGGTTAATAATTAGTTTAAATAAAGTACTACCTTATGAAGATACTTAATTACTAATATTACTTCCAAGAGATTATAAGGAAATCTATGAAATTGAATATGTTTTTGTAATCAAAAAAATGATTTTTATTTCAATATTTTACATTTATTCTTCAAATAAGTTTTAAATTTTAACTTAAAATATCTTTTTTAGTGAAAATATGAAATAATTGTAGGGCTATTTTGTCCGAGTTTTTAAAAACGTAGGGGCATTTCATTTAAAAATCATTAATTTTTTATGATTTCATCTTTGTCCATAAAAAAAAGACACTCTGTAAAGAATGTCTTTTTTTATAAAATATATTTTTTAGTTATTCCTTTTTTAGGGTAATTATAACCACACCATTCTTTCCTTTATCACCGTATTTTTTTGTAGCGCTTTCTCCTTTTAGGACATTGATGCCGTCAATTTTATCTGGATTAATATCATTCATCTCGTCTGTGGTTATTTCTTTTCCGTCTAGGATATATAAAGATGTTTTCTCTAATTTTAAAAGATTAGAAATTTCGGTGTCTTTTTTTTTGATTAAAATAACACCATTAGCTGCATCCTCTCCATAATTTTTAATCGCTCCATCTCCTTTGAGAACTTCAACTTTTTCAATACTATTTGGGTGGATATCATTCATTTCTTTTTTAGAGATTACTTTCCCGTCAACTATAAACAAAGGTTCCTTGCCATCTTTTGATGCTATTTTTATACCTGTGCTTTTGCCTGTGATGATTATTTTTTTATTCTCACTACTATCAGTTGTCCACGATAAATTAGAATGATCATCATTTAATTTTATTTTCTTATGAAATTTTTTAACGTGCATGGAATCACCATTTTTTATAATGAACTCATTTACTTGTACATTGTCATCATTTTCATCATCTGATGAAATGACATATACATTATTTTCTGTATCAGAGAGTGTTCTTTTTTTATTATTACCATATCCAGTAACAAAAACCGTGTTTTTTTCGTTTTTTATATGACTATTTCCTATAGATATATTTCCACCCTTATCATCTATACTAATTTTTATAGGACTGATAGCTTCATCTGTATCAATATTATAATTTGCATTTGAAGATTTTGAGCTTACATCAATCTTAATAGATGTTATTTCATTTTGTTTATTGCGTTTAATACCTTTTACTTTTAGTGTGTAGCCTTCATTATTAAATTTTGTTTTTAGATTTTCAAAATCACTATCGGTATAGTCCTTAGTAATGATAACTTCTATACTAGAAGATGATATTTCAGATGTTTTTGATGCGAAGTTGTTTGACACCGACTTTTTAATAGGCTGGCTTTCTGTATTAGGTTTAAAAGAACTAGGTAACTTATTAATAACTGGAAGCTTTTTGTGAGAATTTGAATTTGTTGGAGTTAATGTCTTTTCAATCATGACTTCCTCCGTATTAAAGCTCATTAAGAATAGTGCTAAAATTGGAATAACTAACGTGTACTTTAATAAATTGATTTTTTTTGATTTTGATTTGTGTAACATAACGATTCGTTTTTTGATTAATGATGTATAAAAATTATTGGTTAAAGCCAATTGATGAGTTGGTATAATTGTTTTTAATAAGGTGTATTGATAGCTTTTTTTGCAGTTGGAATCATTGATTGCGTTCTTGTCTGCAATAAATTCTAAGTTTTGTTTTAAATCTTTATTATACAACCAAATAAAGGGATTAAACCAAAATACGATACAAGCTAATTCAGATATGATTATATCGAGCGTGTGATATTGATGTACGTGTACTTTTTCATGCGTAAGTATCTGTTCTAATTCAACATCGCTAAATGATTTTGGATTGAAAACAATAAGATTGAAAAACGAAAAAGGAGATACCTCTTGAGTTGTTGTTATAAAATGATAACGTCCCATCTTTTGCTTTGAACCATTCATTATTAACGGCAATAATGACGTTATTTGAAGTATAAACCTAATAACAAAAACAACTACGCCTATAAAATAAACACTATTTAAAAGAAGGGAAATATTAAATGAAGTTTCCGTAGCATTTGTAGTTGATGCATTTTCAACAAAAACCAGATTGTCAAAATTTATAGGTTGGGCTTCTATGTAAATCGGAATTACAATCAACGGAAGAAGCACCGACACAACCAATCCAGCCATCAAAAACCATCTATTCTGTTCAAAAAAAGTATCGCGATGTAAAAAAACTTTATAGCAGGTATAAAAAATTACAATAATAGCACTTGCTTTCAGTAAATATTCCATCATTATTTATTTTTTTCAATTAAGGCAATAATCTCCTTAAGCTCGTCCACACTTATTTTTTCTTCCTTAGCAAAAAACGATACCATATTTTTGTACGAATTATTAAAATAATGGTCTATTGCTGTACTCATAAAGCCTTTTCTGTATTCCTCCTTGCTCACAATAGGGTAGTACTGGTGTGTTTTTCCATAGGCATTATAACTCACATAGCCTTTGTCTTCCAAATTTCTAATAATGGTGGATAAGGTATTGTAATGAGGTTTGTCGTCTTTTATTTCGGCTAATACATCTTTAACAAAAGCCTTTTCAAGCTTCCATAAAATATGCATAATTTCTTCTTCTTTATTTGTTAACTTTTCCATGTGTATTTTGTAATATATAGTTGGGCGTTACCACAAGGGTTGGCTTTATTTGTTAGTTACTATTTTATATTAATGAACTCATGAATAAAAATATTTCACTACTCGCTTCCTCCTTCGTCGGCGAGCTCAAACATATAGTTCAATCCCTAACGCATCACAAACATATAACTATTTTTATAGTTATACAACTATTAAATTAGTTATTTAATTATTTTTTAAGTTATTATAGGTAGAGTAGTATTTAATTATTTAAAAGGAGCGAGTAATTTGTAAAGAAAAAGACGCGTTTTAAGCGTCTTTTTTATCAGTTATTAAAGGTTTAAATTATTTTGTCGTTGCAATAATAGCACCGTCTTTTGCTTTATTACCGTACAAGCTAATAGCTGTTTTAGGTTTTAAATCGTCAATAGCTTCCAGTTTGTTTTCATCTGACAATTTACTAAGCGTTTTAAAGTCAGACTCCTTGCCATCAATAATGATTAATTTATGGATGTTAGGGTCATCTTTAAAATTAAATTTATTGGGAGAATCACTTTCCGACTCGAAAAATGAAGACATACCATTTAAGTTCATTCCACTAGATTCAAATTGTTTTTTCATTTGCTCTCTCAATTGGTCTATCGTCATATTTTGGCCTTTAAAGAAAAATGAATTACCATCATCATTAAAAAAATCATCAAAATTAAAGTTTCCAAATCCGCTAAAGTTTTGTCCAACTATGGAGTCATTTTCACTTCCAAATGGCATCATATTTGGTTGGTTAAAAAAGCCTAGAGTTCCATTTTCAGAATTGCTTTGAGATATAAATAGTAAGCCATCTTTTCTTCCAAACGTTATTTGCGCAATAGGGATGTTGCTCGATATTTTACTTGCTGCTTTATTATTATTACCATCTTCTAGGGCGATGTTTAATCCGGTTAATTCTCCTAAATCATTGCGTTCAATATTGCTAAATGTTGCTGTAATTCCATTTTCACTCAGCATACTCTTTATATCATCAAAATCTTTTGATGTTGTCGATTTGTCAATAGTTACAATAACATTTGATTTGCTGTCCACCTTGTGAATTAAAGAAACCTTAGGGGTTTTGTGTGCAAAGCTTTTAAAAGAAACAGTACATATAGCAATGACTATTATTAAACCTAATCCGATTTTTAAAACATTTTTAGATTTCATGATTACGTGTTTTTAAATATTCACTTAAAATTATTACATAATAAGATTTACCAAAAAAGTTTAACTAAACTTTAAAATGAAAATGGATTGTTTTGTTAATAAATGTGAAATATTTTAATAATAAATTTATTGAAGTATTATCTTCGTAAAAAATATGATTATGGGTATAGTTTGGTTGGTACTTGGCTTTTTTTTGTTAGTTATAGGAGGCGAATATTTAGTACGTTCATCGGTAGCCTTATCATTTAAATTCAATATATCAAAAATGGTCATAGGAATGACGGTCGTTTCCTTTGCGACGTCAGCTCCAGAATTATTGGTGAGCCTTCAGGCAGCTTTAACAGGGTCACCAGCTATTGCCATAAACAATGTGGTAGGCTCTAACATTGCTAATATTGGTTTGGTTCTTGGTATTATAGCTATGGTTGGGTCGATTGTAGTTGATAAGTCTTTCTACAAAATGAATTGGCCAGTGATGATGCTATTTTCTTTAGTGCTTTATTATTTTTTATGGAATGACAATTTACTCAGTACGTTAGAAGGGCTTGTTTTGTTTTTAGGAATTATACTATTTTTAGTTATTCTGATTAAAAAATCAAAAAACTCGACTATTGCTGAAGAAGTTGATGAAGCATTGGCCGTAGTTTCAAATTTTAAGATTACTATTTGGTTGCTTATTGGTGCGGTTTCACTATATTTTGGAAGTGAATGGCTAGTTGACGGCGCAAAACAGTTTGCTGAATATATCGGTGTTAGCGAAGGTGTTATTGGTGTTTCTGTTATTGCAATAGGAACCAGTATCCCAGAATTGGCTGCGTCTATAATTGCAGCAATGAAACAAGAAAAAGCTATTTCACTTGGTAATTTAATAGGGTCAAATATCTTTAATATAGGATCTGTTTTGGGTTTAACAGCCCTCGTTAAACCAATTCCTGTTACTGAGTCGCAAATTCTTTCTAATGATATTTTTTGGATGCTAGGATTTGCTTTTATTCTATTGCCTATGGTTTTTATTAAAAAGAAGTTTCAAATTACAAGAATTAAAGGATTCTTATTGATTCTAGGATACGGAATCTTTATGTTCTTAATATTTACCTCAAAATAAAATTAAAATGTATTGACATAAAAAAAGAGCCACCAATTTGGCAGCTCCTTTTTATTATGAACAATTTATTTAATATTAAATTTTGGCAGACTTAACTGTTTTAATAATTCGAGCAGCAATTTTATAAGGATCTCCGTTTGAAGCGGGTCTTCTATCTTCTAACCATCCTTTATAGCCTCTTTCTACCGTTGCAATAGGAATACGTATTGAAGCGCCTCTATCTGATACACCATAACTGAAATCGTTTATTGAAGCTGTTTCGTGTTTACCAGTTAAGCGTTGCTCATTAAACTCGCCATAAACAGCAATATGTTCTTTAACCACTGGACGGAATGCTTCGCAAATTGCTTCGTAAACTTTTTTGTCTCCACAAGTTCTTAAAATAGTATTTGAGAAGTTGGCGTGCATACCAGAACCATTCCAATCGGTATCACCTAGGGGTTTTGGGTGGTATTCTATATAGTAACCATATTTTTCGGTTAATCTGTCCAATAAATAACGTGCAACCCAAATTTCATCACCTGCTTTTTTAGCACCTTGGGCAAACAATTGAAATTCCCATTGTCCACAAGCTACTTCTTGATTAATCCCTTCAAAGTTTAATCCAGCTGCAATACATAAATCGGCATGCTCTTCAACAAGATCTCTACCGTGAGTATTTAAACCTCCAACAGAGCAATAGTACATACCTTGTGGTTTAGGATATCCACCTCTAGGAAATCCTAATGGCAATTCAGTTGCTACATCCATTATAAAATATTCTTGCTCAAAACCAAACCAGAAATCATCATCATCATCATCACTAATGGTTGCTCTCGCATTTGTTGGATGAGGGGTTCCATCAGCACTCATAACTTCAGTCATAACCAAGTAACCATTAACGCGCTCAGGGTCTGGGTAAATGGCTACAGGCTTTAGTATACAGTCAGATGAACCTCCTTCTGCTTGTTTTGTAGACGATCCGTCAAAAGACCAGTTTCCTATTTCTTCTAAAGTTCCTTTAAAGTTTTCATGCTCTTCAACCTTTGTCTTACTTCTCATGTTTTGAGTTGGGAAATAACCATCCAACCAAATGTATTCTAATTTAATTTTTGCCATAGTGAATATTTTAAAAAGACATTAATATTTATATATGTCACAAATATAATTTTTTATCAATATACTTTAAATTTATAGGGGTGTTTTCATAAAACACATCGTTATTTTTATTTATACCCCATTTTTTTACGGTATCTATTAAAAAAAGTATATTTTTTTATGCTAAAATTGTAATATTCTTAATAAGTATATTTTGTTTTTTCCTCTTTATTCATTTGTGATGTTTATTTTTGTATTTTAAACTGAACTTTAAATAATCCATATTAAGATGTCAACATTAAGATTTTACGCTATTAAAGAATCAATGTCTCACAAACCGATCCCTGTAGAGGAGAAGGAAAGACGTTCTGATTTGTTCGGAAAAAATGTATTTAATGAGAATGCTATGCGTCAGCATTTATCCAAAGATGCCTACAAAGGTGTAATGAGTGCTATAGAGCACGGTACCAAAATAGACCGTAATATAGCAGATCAAGTGGCTTCCTCAATGAAGGATTGGGCCTTGTCAAAGGGTGTTACTCATTATACGCATTGGTTTCAACCTTTAACAGGGATTACGGCGGAAAAACATGATGCTTTTTTTGAAACTATAGGAGGGGGTATGTCTGTTGAGAAATTTGGTGGCGATCAATTAGTACAACAAGAACCCGATGCCTCAAGTTTTCCTAACGGCGGTATCAGAAATACGTTCGAAGCCAGAGGATATACAGCTTGGGATCCAACATCACCAGCATTTATTTACGGAACTACCTTATGTATCCCAACTATTTTCGTTGCTTATACTGGAGAAGCTTTAGATTATAAAACTCCGTTGTTAAGAGCGCTTCATGCAGTTGATAATGCAGCGACAGCGGTTTGTAAATATTTTGATAAAAATGTAAAAAAAGTATCATCATCTTTAGGGTGGGAACAAGAATATTTTTTAGTAGATAAGTCTTTAGCATCTTCTCGTCCTGATATTACGTTGACAGGTAGAACGTTATTAGGACATTCCTCAGCCAAAGGGCAGCAGCTAGACGATCACTATTTTGGATCTATACCAACAAGAGCCTTAAATTTTATGCGTGAATTAGAAACGGAATGTATGTTAGTAGGTATTCCTGTTAAGACGCGTCATAATGAGGTAGCTCCCAATCAGTTTGAATTAGCTCCTATCTATGAGGAAGCAAATTTAGCAGTTGATCATAACTCATTGTTAATGGATATTATGGGGCGTGTAGCATCTCGTCATAATTTCAAAGTATTGTTGCACGAAAAGCCATTTGCGGGAGTCAATGGTTCTGGTAAGCATAATAACTGGTCGCTGTCAACAGATACAGGTGTTAATCTGTTAGGGCCAGGAAAAACACCTATGAGTAATTTGCAGTTCCTTACCTTTTTCATTAATACTATAAAAGCAGTTCATGATAATGAAGATTTGTTAAGAGCAGCCATTGCTTCTGCTAGTAATGATCACAGACTTGGTGCAAATGAAGCACCACCGGCTATAATTTCTGTGTTTATTGGTGAACAACTAACCAAAGTATTGGAAGAGTTAGAGGGTGTTACCAATGGTAAATTATCTCCTGAAGAGAAAACAGATTTAAAATTAAACGTTGTTGGTAAAATACCTGATGTGCTGTTGGATAATACAGATAGAAATAGAACGTCACCCTTCGCTTTTACAGGTAATAAATTTGAGTTTAGAGCTGTGGGTTCTATGGCAAACTGTGGAAACCCTATGACTGTTTTAAATACCATTGTAGCCAAACAATTAAAAGACTTTAAAGTAGAAGTAGATGCTTTAATTGATAAAAAAGATTTAAAGAAAGACGAAGCTATATTCAATATTTTAAGAGAATATATTAAAGCATCTAGAAACATTTTGTTTGAAGGCAATGGTTATGGAGACGCTTGGACCGTTGAAGCGAAAAAGAGAGGTTTAAGCAATAACAAAACAACTCCAGAAGCTTTAAAAGCTAGAATTTCTAAAAAAGCCATTGCTCTTTTTGAAGAGATGAATGTGATGAGTAAGGTTGAAACTGAAGCGCGATATGAAATTGAAATTGAGGAATATATTATGCATATTCAAATTGAAGGTCGTGTTTTAGCAGATATATCTAGAAATCATGTAGTGCCTACAGCCGTTAAGTACCAAAATGTTTTAATTAAAAATGTGAAAGGCCTTAAAGATATTTTTGAAGAACAATACAAGAGTGTGTCACAAGAACAAATTAATTTAATAGAAGAAATATCAAACCATATTGAGGGTATTAATGCAAATGTCACAAAAATGACTGATGAGCGCAGAAAGGCAAATGCTATAGAGGATATTGAAAAGAAAGCGCATGCGTATTGTTTTAAAGTAAGACCTTTATTTGATGATATACGTTATCATTGTGATAAACTTGAATTACTTGTTGATGATGAAATTTGGCCATTAACAAAATACAGAGAATTATTATTTACGCGATAATAATTCATTTTATTAAGAAAAAGACCTGTTAATCAGGTCTTTTTTGTTAATATTCGGTAATAAAAAGTTCATCTAAAAAGTAAACAATGTTTATTTTTGCATTTTAATAATAATTTAGATTAATGAGTCAAGAGATAAGTAAACGCTATGCGCTACGAGGAGTTTCTGCATCCAAAGAAGATGTTCATAATGCGATAAAAAATGTTGATAAAGGATTGTTTCCTCAAGCATTTTGTAAAATTGTCCCAGACTATTTAACAGGTGATGATGCTTATTGCTTGATTATGCATGCTGATGGCGCCGGTACAAAATCATCGCTGGCGTATATGTATTGGAAAGAGACAGGCAATATTTCTGTTTGGAAAGGCATCGCTCAAGACGCATTAATTATGAATATTGATGATTTGTTATGTGTTGGTGCGGTAGATAATATCATGCTATCTTCAACCATTGGAAGAAATAAAAACGTGATTCCTGGTGATGTTATTTCAGCAATAATAAATGGAGCCGAAGAACTTATTCAAGAATTGAAATCATTTGGTGTAACCATTCATTCAACTGGCGGAGAAACTGCCGATGTGGGGGATTTAGTAAGAACCATTATTGTAGATTCTACCGTGACCGCTCGAATGAAACGTAGTGATGTTATTGACAATGCTAATATTAAGGCAGGAGATGTCATCGTAGGTTTGTCTTCTTCAGGTCAAGCAAGCTATGAGAAAGGATATAATGGTGGTATGGGTAGTAATGGCTTAACATCAGCGAGGCATGATGTGTTTGACAAGTATTTAGCGAAAAAATATCCAGAAAGCTTTGATGCTGCTGTGCCATCAGATTTGGTATACTCAGGCAACGTTAAATTAACAGATAGCGTAAAAGACTCACCAATTGATGCAGGACAATTAGTGTTATCGCCAACAAGAACCTATGCACCAATTATCAAAGAAATCTTATCAAAGTTTACTAGTGAGTCAATTCACGGCATGGTACATTGTTCTGGAGGGGCCCAAACTAAAATCCTTCATTTTATAAAGAATCTTCATATTATAAAAGACAATATGTTTCCTGTACCGCCTTTGTTTAAGTTGATACAGGAGCAATCAAAAACAGATTGGAAAGAAATGTATCAGGTCTTTAATTGCGGACATAGAATGGAGTTGTATGTGTCTTCTGAGATAGCCGAAGACATTATAAAAATATCTAAATCTTTTAATGTAGATGCCCAAATAATTGGTAGAGTAGCAGCATCAAATAAAAAAAAACTTACAATAAAAAGTGAGTTTGGAGAGTTTACGTATTAAAATTTTAATTTTTTAAAATGGAATGATTTTTGATAAATCTTTTAACTTTTAAATCAGTATAGCCAACTCATGAAAAAGCCTTTAGTTCTCTTTTTTTGCATATTATTTATTCAAATTGTAAGTGCGCAACCTTCATCATTGTTTATGAAAACCAACAAGAATGATAAAGTTAAAGAGTTACGACCAGAGTGGGATAAAAATAACAAAATTGGTGTTAATTTAAGTGAAGTGACTTTTTCAAATTGGAATTCTGGTGGTAGTAATTCAGTATCTGCCTTGTTTAATTCAGAATCCAATATAAATTATAAAGACAAATATTTTTCCTGGAAAAACAGATTAACCTCGAGATACGGTATTAACAAACAACAAGCGAGAGAATTAAGAAAGACAGAAGATGTTATAGAATTTAATTCAAATCTGGGGTATAAACCAGATAGTTTGTCGAATTGGTATTATTCAGCAAGACTTAATTTTAAGACGCAATTTACTAATGGATATAAGTATCCGAATACAGATGATCCTATTTCAAAATTAATGGCTCCTGGTTATTTGTTTTTTGGTGGTGGTATGGAATACGCTAAAAATAGAGATGATATGTCTTTTTACTTTTCACCTTTGACATTAAAAACAACCTTTGTTTTAGATCAGGATCTTGCTAATGCGGGAGCATTTGGAGTTGATCCTGCGGTATTAGATGATGAAGGTAATGTGATTATAGAAGGAAAACGTATTCAAAAGGAAGTAGGAATATTGGTGACTAACAGTTACGAAATGGAAGTCCTTGAAAACATAACCGTAAAACACCTAGTAAGTTTATATACAGATTATATTAATAGCTTTGGAAATATTGATGTTGATTGGCAAATTAACTTTGATTTTAAAGTGAATAGTTTTGTGAAAGCAACATTAGGTTCGCATCTTAGATACGATGATGATGTTAAAACAACCAAGCCTTCAGTCATTGAGGGTGAACTAGATGAGGCTGGAGCTAAGACTCAATGGAAGCAGTTTTTAGGAATCGGATTTGCTGTAGATTTCTAAATTTTTAAAACCAAATTAAATTAAAAAATTTGTTAACTTTTTTATGTTGATAAATTTTTAAATAACTCACATTTAATTAGTTATCATATTTTTCTGTAAACTTTATGATTTTTGTTATGTTTTTAGTGTAACTTTTTTACGTAATTTGTTGAAATGTAAAACTAAAAAACTTAAACCAAAATCAATGCCTGTAGAAACCAAATCCCTCAAACAATCAAGAATCTATACACAAGAAGAAGCATTTGAAGCTTCAGTAATTTATTTTAAAGGCGATGATTTAGCAGCTCGTGTATGGATAAATAAATATGCCTTAAAAGATTCTCAAGGTAATTTATATGAATTAACACCTAACGATATGCATCGTCGTATTGCAAAAGAAATTGCAAGAATTGAAGCAAGATATCCAAATTCACTTTCAGAAGAAGCCGTTTTTGACCTAATTAAAGACTTTAAATATATTGTTCCTCAAGGAAGTCCAATGGCAGGTATTGGAAATCCGTACCAAACTGCATCTCTCTCAAATTGTTTTGTTATTGGTAATTCGGGAGAATCAGATTCGTATGGTGGTATTATGAAAATAGACCAAGAGCAAGTGCAATTAATGAAACGTCGCGGTGGTGTTGGTCACGATTTATCACATATTCGACCAAAAGGATCTCCAGTAAAAAATTCAGCGTTAACATCTACAGGAATTGTTCCTTTTATGGAACGTTATTCTAATTCAACGCGCGAAGTTGCGCAAGATGGTCGTCGTGGGGCTTTAATGTTATCAGTGTCAATCAATCATCCTGATTCTGAAGATTTTATTGATGCAAAATTAGAACAAGGAAAAGTGACGGGTGCTAATGTTTCTGTTCGAATAGATGATGCTTTTATGAAAGCGGTAAAAACAGATACGACTTACACTCAGAAATATCCAATATTTAGTGAAAATCCAAAATATTCTCAGTCAGTTCAAGCAACTAGTATTTGGAAAAAAATAATACATAACGCATGGAAATCGGCCGAGCCAGGAATTTTATTTTGGGATACCATTATAAACGAATCTGTACCAGATTGTTATGCGGATTTAGGATATAAAACAGTGTCTACAAACCCTTGCGGAGAAATTCCTTTATGTCCTTATGATTCATGTCGTTTGTTAGCGATAAATTTATTTTCATATGTAGAAAAACCATTTACAAAAGAGGCTTCTTTTAATTTTGAGTTGTTTAAAAAACATATCGTTGCTGCACAACGTATTATGGATGATATCATTGATTTAGAACTTGAAAAAATCGATGTTATTTTAGAAAAAATTGATGCAGATCCAGAATTAGATGAGGTTAAAGCTACCGAAAGAAATCTATGGTTAAATATTAAAAATAAAGCCGAAGAAGGACGAAGAACAGGTATTGGTATTACTGCTGAAGGTGATATGTTAGCAGCTCTAGGTATTAAATATGGAAGTAAAGAAGGCAATGCGTTTTCGTTAGAAGTTCATAAAACATTATGTATTGAAGCGTATCGCGCATCGGTTTATGCGGCTAAAGACCGTGGTGCTTTTGCGATTTTTGATTCGAAACGTGAAGAAAATAATCCGTTTATTCAACGTATAAAAAATGAAGATGAGAAATTGTATTATGATATGTTGGAATATGGTCGTCGAAATATAGCTTTGTTAACGATAGCTCCAACAGGGACAACGAGTTTAATGACGCAAACATCTTCAGGAATAGAGCCTGTTTTTATGCCTGTTTACAAACGTAGACGTAAGGTAAACCCCAATGATAAAAATGTTCGTATTGATTTTGTTGATGAAGTTGGAGATTCTTGGGAAGAATACGTGGTGTTCCATCATAGATTTAAACAATGGATGGAAGTTAATGGTATTGATAGTTCTAAACATTTTACGCAAGAAGAATTAGATAAATTAATAAAAAAGTCACCTTATTACAAAGCCACATCTAATGATGTCGATTGGATGAGTAAAGTGAGTATGCAAGGCGCTATTCAAAAATGGGTTGATCATTCTATTAGTGTTACCATTAACTTACCTAACGATGCTACCGAAGAATTGGTAGGAGACTTGTATTTAAAAGCTTGGGAAGTAGGATGTAAAGGTGTAACCGTGTATCGTGATGGTTCTCGATCAGGTGTTTTAATCTCAAATGAAGAAGATAAAGAAGAAAAAGCACAAGATTTATTAACTGTGTTTCCTACCAAGCGACCAGAAGTTTTAGAAGCCGATGTGGTTCGTTTTCAAAATAGTAAAGAAAAATGGATTGCATTTATCGGTTTGATCGATGATAAACCTTATGAAATTTTCACAGGGTTAGCCGATGATGAAGATGGTATTTTAATTCCGAGATGGGTCGCAAAAGGGCTTATTATAAAAAGTAGAAATGATGATGGAAGTTCGCGTTATGATTTTCAATATCAAAACAAACGAGGTTACAAAACAACGATAGAAGGACTGTCTCATAAATTTAATCCAGAGTTCTGGAATTATGCCAAACTAATTTCAAGTACACTCCGCCATGGAATGCCTATCGATAAAATTGTAGATTTAATTAATAGTTTACAACTAGATAGTGAATCTATCAATACTTGGAAAAATGGTGTTGTGAGAGCTCTTAAACGGTATGTTGAAGACGGAACGCAAGCTAAAGGACATGTTTGTGATAATTGTAAATCTGAAAATTTAATCTATCAAGAAGGCTGCTTAACCTGTAAAGATTGTGGGTCTTCAAAATGTGGTTAATCTTAAAAACCATTATTTATTAAAAAAAAGGAAGCTATCTAGCTTCCTTTTTTTTAACTTATTTATTATGTTAAGTCTTAGTAGACGATATTTTTTGTAATTCAATTCTAAATATATCATTCATATTGAAAATTCATAAATTATCGTATTTTTGGGGAACAATTTAAAAGGTAGATGTTAGAGAAATTACAAATAATTAAACAACGTTTTGATGAGGTGAGTGATTTAATCATTCAGCCAGATATAATGACAGATCAAAAGCGTTATATAGCTTTAAATAAGGAATATAAAGACTTAAAAGTACTTGTTGATAAACGAGACGAATATCAATCACTTTTAGATAATTTGTCTGAAGCTGAAGCGATTATGTCTGAAGGCGGTGATCCAGAAATGGTTGATATGGCCAAAATGCAATATGAAGAAGCTAAAGAACGAATTCCTAAACTGGAAGATGAAATAAAATTCCTTTTAATACCTAAAGATCCTGAAGATACTAAAAATGCAGTTGTAGAATTACGAGCGGGAACAGGAGGTGATGAAGCGAGTATTTTTGCGGGTGATTTGTTTAGAATGTATTCAAAATACTGTGAAAGTAAAGGATGGAAAGTCGATACCGTAGATTTTAGTGAAGGCACTAACGGAGGCTTTAAAGAAATTCAGTTTGAAGTAACAGGCGACGATGTTTACGGAACTTTAAAATTTGAAGCGGGTGTACATCGTGTACAACGTGTTCCACAAACAGAAACTCAAGGACGTGTTCATACAAGTGCCGCAACCGTGATGGTTTTTCCAGAAGCAGAAGAATTTGATATTGAAATTAATCCTAAAGATGTTAGAATTGACTTTTTCTGTTCGTCTGGTCCTGGTGGACAATCGGTAAACACCACGTATTCAGCTGTTCGTCTTACCCATATTCCAACAGGTTTAGTCGCGCAATGTCAAGACCAAAAATCACAACATAAAAATAAAGAGAAAGCCTTTAAAGTATTGCGTTCTCGTTTGTACGAAATGGAGTTGGCTAAGAAAAATGAAGAAGATGCAGCAAAAAGAGGGTCTATGGTGTCCTCAGGTGATAGAAGTGCAAAAATTAGAACGTATAATTATCCACAGGGACGAGTAACTGACCATAGAATAGGCTTAACGCTTTACGATTTGTCTAATATAGTAAATGGGGATATTCAAAAAATAATAGATGAATTACAATTAGCTGAAAATACAGAAAAATTGAAAGCTAGTGATGATGTAATTTAAAATAATGAGCCTCTTTATAGAGGCTTTTTTAAAATATGACAACTCAACAATTAATAAACCAAATTCATAAAAAAAAATCCTTTCTCTGTATAGGATTAGATGTCGATTTAAACAAAATCCCAAAGCATCTTTTAGAAAATAAAGATCCTATTTTTGAGTTCAATAAAGCGATTATTGATGCCACACATCACTTATGTGTTGCTTACAAACCTAACACTGCGTTTTACGAAGCGTATGGTTTAAAAGGTTGGAAAGCTTTAGAGAAAACCATTAAGTATATTAATGAAAAACATCCTGACATCTTTACAATTGCTGATGCGAAGCGAGGTGATATTGGTAATACCAGTAGTATGTATGCTAAAGCTTTTTTTGAAGATTTAGCTTTTGATAGTGTTACAGTAGCGCCATATATGGGGAAAGATTCCGTAGAGCCGTTTTTATCTTTTGAAAATAAACATACTATTCTTCTAGCTTTAACATCCAATGAAGGTGCTTTTGATTTTCAAACAAAAAATCTTGAAGGTAAAGAACTTTATAAAACAGTTTTAGAAATATCTAAATCCTGGAAGAATTCAGAAAACTTAATGTATGTGGTTGGAGCGACCAAAGCTGAATACTTAGCAGACATACGGCAGATTATTCCAGATAGTTTTTTATTGGTGCCAGGTGTTGGAGCACAAGGAGGTAATTTACAGGATGTTTGTAAGTTTGGAATGAATAAACATGTTGGCTTGCTTATTAATTCTTCAAGAGGTATTATTTATGCCTCTAAAGACACGAATTTTGCTTCTGAAGCTGCTCTAAAAGCTTCAGAATTACAGCAGCAAATGCAAGATATTATAAATAACTTAATCTAGGGATTCTAGATGGTTGTCATCATTTAAATCCTCACCATTTTTTGAGTGAGTCATTATATCTTCATTAAATTCTATATCAGAATTAGGAACTATTTTTCCAACTCTACAATTATGTGCGCTCATAGGTTCTTTTTTATATAAAATACGTGCGCTAAGATGAATTAGATGTCATTTAAAAGTTAAAAGAATAATAATTTTTTAACGAAGAGTTTCATTACTTTCTAGAAAGAAAATTTAATCTATGAAGTTTATTAAGAAGTTTAATAGCTTTATATTCCGAAATATCGCTTAGGGCGCTGTCTGTTTGACGTACATTATAAGCTTGCTCTATAAGATCTTTGTAGCGCTTAATAAGTTTATCTTGATCGGATTTTATAACGTCAATTCTATTCATAGAGTCCCTGATTTACAGACTCTTAAATATACATTTTTATTTTGAATTAAAGTACAATATGCAGTTTTTATAATTTGTGTTATAAAATTAAACTATATTTAGTCTTGTAACGCAAACACTTTTTTTAATAAATCTGTAGTTCTAGAAGAAAACTGGGTTCTTATATCTTTTTCTTCAACAGCAATCATGGTATAAACACCTTGAAGAGCTTCGTTAGTAACATAATCTGTTAAATCAGGATTTACATCTGCTGTAAACGGCAATGTATTATATTTATTGATGAGATTATTCCAAATTTGATCAGCTCCAACTTTGCTGAATGACTTTTTAATTACTGGATTAAATTTAGCATACAATGCTGTTTGAGTTTTGCTTGTTAAATATTGTGTGGCAGCATCATCATTTCCTAATAAAATGTTTTTTGCATCTGCAAAAGTGATGTTTTTAACAGCATCTACAAATATGGGAGTCGCTTCTTTAACAGCATCTTCAGCCGCTCTGTTAAGCACTTTTAATCCTTCATCAGCAAGACTACTTAAGCCAACATCGCGTAGCGTTTTATCTACTTTTTGCAATTCTTCTGGTAACAGAATTTTTACCAAATCATTCTTGTAAAAACCATCTGTTTGGGTAAGTTTACTTACTTGTTTTTCAATTCCTAAATCCAAAGCTTGTCGAAGTCCCGCTGCTATATCGGCGTTACTTAAAACACTTCCGCTGCCTTGAGGTAGTTGATTAACAACTTGTTGTAATTCTGCACAGGCCGTTAAATTTAAAATCATAATTAGAGCTAAAACTTTTCTAAGCATAACCATAGTTTTATATATATTAGACAAATATAAGACATACAAATGAGAGTTTCTTTAATTTATTTTTTGGTCATAAGTTTAACTTTTATCAGTTGCAATTCCAAACCAGATACTAATCAATCAAAGCCAGATAGGCAGTATATTACTGTTTTGGGAATTGCTCAAGATGCTGGATATCCTCATATTAATTGTGAAAAGGAATGTTGTAAGGCTTTTTATGATGGTAAGGAGTCAAAAAAACTCATAGTTAGTTTAGGCTTGGTTGATTTGAAGAATAACAAAAAATATATATTTGATGCAACACCTGATTTCACGCAACAAACGCATATTTTAAAAACAAATCATTTAGACAATGGTCACGTGATTGATGGCGTTTTTTTGACGCATGCGCATATTGGTCATTATACGGGTTTGATGTATTTAGGACTTGAGGCCATGGGAGCGAAGGAAGTTCCTGTTTACGCTATGCCACGAATGAAAACCTATTTAGAAACTAACGGACCATGGAGTCAATTAGTGTCGACTAAAAATATCGAATTAAAAGCTATTCAAAAGGATTCAACTATTAGTTTAGGAACCGATTTGAAGGTTACACCGTTTTTAGTGCCACATCGAGATGAATATTCTGAAACTGTTGGGTATAAAATTCAAGGTAAAAGTAAATCTGCATTGTTTATTCCAGATATCAACAAATGGGAATTATGGAACAAAGATATTATTGCAGAAGTTAAAAAGGTTGATTATGCTTTTGTTGACGCAACATTTTTTAAAGATGGCGAAATAGCAAGACTAATGAAGGAGATACCGCATCCCTTTATTGTTGAAACAACTAAGCTATTTGAAAATGAGCCCCTTGAAACAAAATCTAAAATTTATTTTATTCATTTAAATCATACAAATCCTGCACTTAAAGAAACACATCGATTAAAGGATAGTATCCAAAATTTAGGATTTCATTTTGCTAAAGAAGGCATGAATTTCTCTCTTGATTAAGAAAAAATAAGCGTTTTATTATTGTATACCATTACTTTTCTGTTGGTATGCAGTTTTATTGCATTAGCTAACACAATTTTTTCTAAGTCACGCCCTTTTGAAATTAAATCATCAATAGAATGTGTGTGTGATACACGGGTTACATCTTGCTCGATAATAGGTCCTGCATCCAATTCTTCAGTCACATAATGGCTTGTGGCTCCAATAATTTTTACGCCTCTTTTATAGGCAGAATGATAGGGTTTTGCACCAACAAACGCTGGTAAAAAGGAGTGATGTATATTAATAATTTTGTTCGGATATTTATCAATGAGTGTTTCAGACACAATTTGCATATATCTGGCAAGAACAATAAAATCAATATTGTGACTAGTTAATAATTCTAATTGTTTTTGTTCTGCTTCCTTTTTAGTGTCTTTAGTCACTGGAATATGATAAAATGGTATCTTAAAACTATCTACTATTGGTTTTAAATCTAAATGGTTACTTAAAATAAACGGAATTTCTAAAAACAGTTCGCCAGAGTTATAACGGCCTAAAATATCATATAAACAGTGGTCGTACTTCGAAACAAACAAAGCCATTTTTGGTTTTATACCTGAAGCATATATGCGCCATTTTATTTTGAACTGATCAACTAAGGTGTTTTTAAAAAGTATTTTAAAGTCTTCAATAGAAAAAGAATCGTCCTCAAACTCACTTTCTAACCTCATAAAAAATATATCCTGCTCTCTATCAACATGCTGGTCTATATAAACAATATTTCCACCATTATTGGCGATAAAATTGGTTATCGATGCAATAATATTGGATCGATCTTTACAATACATTAACAAAGTGATTTTATTCATAACGAAGCAAGATATTTGAGAGTTTAAAATTAACTAAAAAAGTAGAAGAAAGAATGTTTGTGTTAATTTTAGATAATTAAAGATAATTAATGTATTTTTTTGAATATTCCTTAAATTGCAGGACAAAAAACTGATATTTTTATTAATGAAACAAATTGTACCGTATAAACCAAAATATAAAATTCGTATAGTAACAGCGGCATCTTTGTTTGATGGCCATGATGCTTCTATCAACATTATGCGTAGAATTATTCAAGCAACCGGTGTTGAAGTGATTCATTTGGGTCATGACAGAAGCGTTGAGGAAGTTGTTAATACGGCTATTCAAGAGGATGTAAATGCCATTTGTTTAACCTCTTATCAAGGTGGGCATAATGAATATTTTAAGTTTATGTTTGATTTGCTTAAAGAAAAAGGAGCAGAGCACATTAAGATTTTCGGCGGCGGCGGCGGTGTTATTCTTCCTTCTGAAATAAAAGAGTTGATGGATTACGGTATTACTCGAATCTATTCACCAGATGATGGACGTGAAATGGGTTTGCAAGGAATGATTAATGATTTGGTTGAAAAATCAGATTTTGCCGTAGGAGATTCGTTGAATGTTGATGTACAGAAACTTTCAAATAAAAATCCGAAAGACATTGCACGGGTTATTTCATCGGCTGAAAATTTTCCCGATGTATCAAAAAAGGTATTAGAGAGCATTCATACTAAAAATAAAACTTCTAAAACACCTGTTTTAGGAATCACCGGAACAGGTGGTGCAGGAAAATCATCGTTAGTTGATGAATTGGTTCGTAGGTTTTTAAGTGATTTTCCGAAAAAAACAGTTGGTATTGTTTCGGTAGATCCGTCAAAACGTAAAACGGGAGGCGCCCTTTTAGGCGATAGAATCAGGATGAATGCCATTAACAATCCACGTGTTTATATGCGTAGTTTGGCAACGCGTCAATCTAATTTAGCTTTATCAAAATATGTTAATGAAGCCGTTGAAGTTTTAAAAGCTGCAGAATATGATTTAATCATCCTGGAAACGTCTGGAATAGGACAATCAGATACCGAAATTATTGAACATAGCGATGTATCCTTATACGTTATGACTCCGGAGTTTGGCGCAGCCACACAGTTGGAAAAAATTGATATGCTCGATTTCGCCGATTTGGTAGCTATCAATAAGTTTGACAAACGCGGTTCGTTAGATGCCCTAAGAGATGTGAAAAAACAATATATGCGTAATCACAATCTTTGGGATATCTCTCAAGATAATTTACCAGTTTTTGGCACCATAGCTTCTCAGTTTAACGACCCTGGAATGAATACTCTTTATAAGGCAGTTATCGATAAAATTAATGAAAAGACTGATGCCAATTTAACATCAAACTTTACAGTTTCTAACGAAATGAGTGAGAAGATTTTTGTCATTCCTCCTTCAAGAACGCGATACTTATCTGAGATATCTGAAAATAATCGGGCTTACGATAAAAGCGTCAAAGAACAAGTTGAAGTGGCTCAAAAGCTATATGGAATTTACAAAACCTTAGAATCTGTTTTAAACGTCATTGAGAGCGAAACTAAGCAAACCTTTTTAGATACTCATGGGTTGAATAGTGATGAGATTATTAAGCAAACTAAGGATACGAATAAAGACTTTGTTAAAATGCTTATAGCTGAATTCGACCGCGTAAAACGCAGTTTAAATCCCTTTCATTGGGAGGTTATTACAGGTTGGGAAGACAAAGTGAATACATACAAAACCCCTATCTACTCCTTCAAAGTTCGTGATAAAGAGATCAAAATAGAAACGCATACAGAATCATTATCGCATATTCAAATCCCTAAGGTGGCTTTGCCAAAATATCAAGCATGGGGTGATATTTTAAGATGGGTTTTACAAGAAAATGTTCCTGGCGAATTTCCGTTTGCTTCGGGACTCTATCCCTTTAAACGAACAGGTGAAGATCCAGCTAGAATGTTTGCTGGTGAAGGTGGGCCTGAGCGCACCAACAGGCGTTTTCATTATGTAAGCGAAGGTTTGCCAGCAAAGCGCTTATCAACCGCGTTTGATAGCGTAACACTTTATGGAAATGACCCCGATATGAGACCTGATATTTATGGTAAAATCGGCAATGCCGGTGTGTCTATTTGTTGTTTAGATGATGCTAAAAAACTATATTCTGGTTTTAATTTAGCAGATGTGATGACGTCGGTTAGTATGACTATTAATGGGCCAGCACCAATGCTTTTAGGCTTTTTTATGAATGCGGCTATCGATCAGCAATGTGAAATTTACATCAAAGAAAACGGATTAGAAGACAAGGTTGAAGCGATTATAGAAAAGCTTTATAAAGGGAAAGAACGACCCAAATATCATGGTGATTTACCAAAAACCAATGATGGGCTAGGATTAATGCTACTCGGTGTTACTGGTGATCAAGTACTTCCAAAAGATATTTATGACGATATAAAAACCAAAACCATTGCGCAAGTAAGAGGAACGGTTCAAGCAGATATTTTAAAAGAAGACCAAGCACAAAATACCTGTATTTTTTCAACGGAGTTTGCGCTGCGTTTAATGGGAGATGTGCAAGAATACTTCATAGAAAATAATGTGCGTAATTTTTATTCGGTGTCCATATCGGGATATCATATAGCTGAAGCAGGAGCAAACCCTATTACACAGTTGGCGTTAACCTTATCAAATGGCTTCACCTATGTTGAGTATTATTTAAGTCGCGGAATGGATATTAATAAATTCGGACCAAATTTATCGTTTTTCTTTTCCAACGGTATTGATCCTGAATATGCTGTAATTGGTCGGGTAGCTCGGAAAATTTGGGCTAAAGCCATGAAACATAAATACGGAGCGAACGAACGTGCTCAAATGCTTAAATATCACATTCAAACCTCAGGGCGTAGTTTACATGCTCAGGAAATAGATTTTAACGATATTCGAACTACCCTTCAAGCGCTATATGCCATTTACGATAATTGTAATTCGTTGCATACTAACGCCTATGATGAAGCCATCACAACGCCTACCGAAGAATCTGTGCGTCGTGCCATGGCAATTCAACTCATTATAAATAAGGAATTAGGTTTAGCTAAAAATGAAAATCCTCTACAAGGATCTTTTGTTATTGAGGAATTAACCGATTTAGTTGAAGAAGCTGTGCTTTTAGAATTTGATAGAATTACTGAACGTGGTGGTGTTTTAGGCGCTATGGAAACCATGTATCAAAGAAGTAAGATACAAGAGGAAAGTTTGTATTACGAAACCTTAAAACATAATGGAGACTTCCCTATTATCGGAGTAAACACATTTTTAAGCAGTAAAGGGTCTCCAACTATTTTACCAAAAGAGGTGATTCGTGCAACCGATGAAGAAAAGAAATTTCAAATTAAAACCTTAAAAAATCTTCATAAAGCAAATGAAACAGATAGCTTATTAAGGGAATTGCAAAATAAAGCCATTCATAATGAAAATATTTTTGATGCGTTAATGGATGTTTGTAAAGTTTGTTCTTTAGGACAAATAACGAATGCTTTGTTTGAAGTAGGCGGTCAGTATAGAAGAAATATGTAAAGGAATTTACCCTAAAATGTTAAAAGATGTACTAATTTACTGAAAAATGATTTAAATCATTTTTCAGTATTAGTTTAATCAAATATATTTAGATAAATTTTTTATATGCCCGCCATAAAACACAATAATATTTTTAGTGTTACATTATTAAATTCTATCTATCCCTTATCAAAATCATTAAATTCTTTTTTATCTCAAAAAATGATATCATCACATTACAAGAAAGGTGATTTTATTGTTAAGAGTGGAGAGGTTTGTGATAGAATACATATTATTAGAAAAGGTCTTGTTCGCGGATATTTTGAATATAGCGGTTCTGAAATAACTACGTGGGTAAGTGTTGATAGTGAAATTGTGACTTCAATTTCTGGGTTTTTTAAAAATGCTCCCTCTTTGGAGTTTATTCAATGTTTGGAAGATACCTATACAGAAAGTTTAAGTTTTCAGGATATGGATTTTGCGATAAAAAATTATGTAGAGATGGCCAGATTAAATCGTATTTTAATGGAGACTTATTATATATCTGCTGAGTATCGCTCTTTTTTAGCCAGAATACCGGCAGCAAAAGATCGTTATACGTATTTTACCAAAATCTATAATCCTGAAACCATTAAGAGGCTGCCTAAGAAGTATTTAGCCTCACTTCTTAATATGCGTCCGGAAACCTTATCTAGACTGGAAAAAATATAAAAAATAAAAAAAATAGGTGAAATTGATATATGTCAATTCCGCTCATAGTTTTTTTAGGTTGAAAAGATTTATTGTCCGTATTTTCGAACTATTAAAATTCAAGATTTGCTTACTTGAATTCGAATAATTGCTGTTATTAATAAAAGTTATGTAGAAGCAGTTTTTTACTGTTGTCTACCCAAAAAACACACATTTTATGTGTGTTTTTTTATTGAAAAAAAAAATAATTTAAGGTAATTTAATATTCTATTATAACGACAACATCCAATGACGTTGAAGAATTTTGAATTTTTTTAATTCACTTCTTAAAATTGGTAAAAAATCTTTACCGTTGCTGTTAGAACGTTCTAATCTATAAGAACTTTTATAAAGTAAATTTGTGAGTCTTTGAAGTGAGGCAATATGCTCGTATTTTCTGTCTGAGCAAGATTCTAATTCTGCATTGACTATTTCAGGAGCTAAAGATACAGATTGTTGTATAATGTCGCCAGAAAAGTAAATATCTGAATCTTCTGTACCATCAGATTTTAAATCAGATAAATCATATTGAATATAAGATGAAATACTTCGAGATAAGATATAAATCTCCATTGCCTTTTTATAAATAGGCAAATCTGATAGGTGTGATGGAATATTTGGCAGCATATTTTCTTGGGCAATTTTATCAAAATTAATGACAAGAATATAAATATTACTATTATAATTAAACTAAAATTGTATATTTACTTTAATTATTAAGTATTAATAGGTTGTTTTATTTAAATGGTATTAGATTCTTTAAACTGGAAGATTTTGAAGTGTTTGCAAGAAAATGCGAGACAATCTAATGTAGCTATTGGAAAACGAGTTGGGATAAGTTCTCCGGCTGTTTCAGAGCGTATTAAAAAAATGGAAGATGCAGGTGTTATTCAAGGCTATAAAACATCGGTTTCCCCATTAGATGTTGGTTATCAGCTTAAAGCATTAATCACACTTCGTGCTTTTATGGGCATGTTAAAGCCGTTTTTAGAAAAAGTCAAGAACTATGATGAAGTTTTAAATTGTTACAGAATTACGGGTAATGAAAACATTGTTATGGAAGTTGTTTTTAAAAACCAAAAGCATCTTGAAAATTTTATTGATCAATTGATTGTTTATGGAGAAACTAAAACCCAAATTGTATTATCACACGTTGTAAAATATAATGAAGTAAAGCCTTTAAAATAGACTATTTATTGTCATCATTAATTCTCCAAGGAGGATTTTTTCTGTTTATGCCTGCATGGAACAAGATAATATGATTTCCATCCGGATCAAGTAAATGCGCTTCTCTCCAAAGCCAAGGTTTGTCTTCTGGTAGTTCAATAAATTCAACACCTTTATTCTGAAGGTTTTTAACAAGAGCATCTAAATTATCATCTTCAAAATAAACACTGATGCCTGTGCCCTTGGGTAAATCTTCAACTTTATGAATTGAAAACGTAGCATCTCCATCTGGACTTTCAAATCTAGCATATTTCGGAAACGATTTTACAATAAGTTTTAAACCAAGTTTTTTATAAAACTCAACAGATTTTTCAACATCTAAAGACGGTATGGTTACTTGATTTAAGTTCATTACAAGACTTTAATTAAATGCAGAATCTATATGTTTTGCAATTATTTTAGCATGAATTCTAGAATTTTCGATAAACCATTTATGGGTTTCCATGCCACCACAAATAACACCAGCTAAATACAATCCTTTAACATTGGTTTCCATGGTTTCTGGATTATAGTTTGGCAATTTCTTATCATTTTTTGAAATTTTTACGCCAATCTCTTTTAGAAGTTTAAAATCTGGTTGATAACCTGTAAGAGCAACCACGTAATCATTTTTAATTGTTTTAGTGTCTTTTGGTGTTTTTATACCGACCTCATTTTCAGTAATTTCAATGATTTCTGAATTAAAATAGGCTTTGATACTTCCTTCTTCAATTCTATTAACAATATCTGGTCGTACCCAATATTTCACCCGTTCACCAATACTTTCGCCTCGTATTACCATTGTAACATGTCCGCCTTTGCGCCATATTTCCAATGCGGCATCAACAGATGAGTTGCTGGCCCCCACAACAATGACGTTTTGCATCGTAAAAGGGTGAGCTTCTTTATAATAATGCATCACCTTTGGTAAGTTTTCACCAGGAACATTTAATAAATTAGGAATGTCATAAAAACCAGTAGAAAGAATAACTTTCTTTGATGAATACGTTTGTTTTGAGGTTTTAATTTGAAACATAGAATCGATTTTATTAATATTTAAAACCGATTCATATAAGTTGATTTCTAAATTATTAGATGTTGCCACACGTCTATAATATTCCAAAGCCTCATCTCTGTTTGGTTTTGGATTTTTACTTATAAAAGGAATTTCATCAATCTCCAATTTTTCTGAGGTTGAAAAAAAAGTCATGTTTTTTGGGTAATTGTACAACGAGTTTGTAAGAGCTCCTTTTTCTATAACCACATAATTCCAACCTTTCTTTTTACATTCTAACGCACAGGCTATACCAATAGGTCCTCCACCAATAATTAGGACGTCTTTTTCTATAATCATAACTGTATTAAACTAATTTAATTGTCATTTTTTGTTTTAAAATGAAGAGTAAAAATACACATAAGACAGCAAGTATAGTAGTGAAATACCAAGTTTTATCAAAACCAAAACCAGCAACCATATGCAATCCAGCATTATGACCAAAAATATGGGCAATTGAAAAAGAAATACTGTAAAGTGCCATATACTCTCCTTGATTGCCTTTTTTTGCTCTGCTCATTGCAAAAGCATTTGAAAACGGGAATGCAATCATTTCTCCAAAAGTCATCAATAACATCCCAATGATAAGCACACCTGCCCATGAGGTTAAGTTTAAAATAAGAAAACTTAAACCAGTAAGAACAGCGCCAAAGAGCATCAAACCAGAATGTGAAAATCTGGAATTTTCTAACCATTTTATTAGAGGCATTTCAAAAGCAAAGATTAAAAAGCCATTCATTCCTAACAAAATACCAATTTGAAGTTCGCTTAAATGATGAATATCTTTGTAGTATAATGGCATAGTAGAAAAGTATTGCAGGAATACAATACCAAACAATACCATAGCTCCTAAAAAGATAAAAAAGACACGATCATGATAAGCAGATTGCGGATTTTGTACTTTAATATCATCTAATGTTTTAGATTTTTTTGGATGAAGCACTTTAATTAAAACTAATGTTGCTATCATACAGGTAATGCCATCTACCCAAAATAAGCCACCGTAACTAAGTGTGGTTATGATAATACCACCAATAGCAGGACCAGCAGAAAACCCAAGATTAATAGCAAGTCTAATCAGTGTAACTGAACGTGTTTTGTTTTCCGGTTTGCTGTAAGAACTTAGAGCGACAAACATAGCAGGCCTAAACATATCGGCAATAAGCATGACTAAAAATATACCTATCCAAAATGATACAAATGTGGTTAAAAATTGTAGTAAGATGAAGAATAGGCCAGTAGTTAATAAACTAAAAACCATAACTTTATAAAAGCCTATTTTATCAGTTAATTTTCCGCCAAGCCAAGATCCAACAACAGAACCTAAACCAAAAGCAGTCATAATCCATCCTACATCGTTAAATGTAAATTCTAAACTGGTAGTGAGATATAGCGATAAAAAAGGAATCACCATCGTGCCTGCCCGGTTTATTAGTGTAATTAACGCAAGCCACCATACTTCTCTGGAGAGACCTTTAAAGGTGTTAATGTAATTATTAAAAAGTGTTTTCATCTGTCGATGTTTTTGGTTTGATTGATAAAAAAAAGTCCAACTTTTCAGTTGGACTTTCATATACAGTGTTATATTTTAAATAATATCACCACAATATACAACAAGTCCAACATCTATTTCTAGAGGTCCAGTATTGCTTACAAATTGTGACGCTATTACGCATTTTTATATTTTTTAATTTTTCAAATGTATATAAAATAGTTGGAAGTTGTATTTTTGACCTATAAATTTTTTAAAATGAAATTGATTATCACACTTTTTGTGCTTTCTATTAGTTTAATAAGTTGTAACGAGGGTAAGAAATCGCTACAAGGAGAAACCCCTTTTCAAAGAGAGCTTAATGCTGAATATAAAGATGCCACAACCTCTCCGTTAACTGATGAAGATATAAAAGATTTTGAAGGTTTAGATTTTTTTAAATACGATTCAACTTATGTGGTTGAAGCATTATTTACAAAGACACCTAATGAAAAATCATTTAAAATGAAAACCACCACAGATAGACGTCCTGAATATGTAAAATATGGTGTTTTAGAGTTTTTTTTGAAGGATGAAATATTTCATTTAAACGTTTATCAAAATCAGGATTTAATGAAAGAAGATGGTTATGAAGATTATTTGTTTTTACCTTTTTCTGATGAAACCAATGGCATTGAAAGCTATGGTGGCGGACGTTATATTGATTTAAGAATACCAAAAACCGACAAAATTATTATAGATTTTAATTCGGCATACAACCCATATTGTGCTTATAATCACAAATATTCTTGCCCAATTGTGCCAAGAGAAAATTATTTAAAAACAAGAATAGAAGCAGGAGTTAAAGCTTTTAAAAAGCATTAAACTAAACTTTAGAAAAACAGGTCATGTAAATATCTTCCAGGAGAAAATGTAAATGCACCTGCAATTATTATAGCCCCAAAATAAAGCAATATCATTTTTCTTTTATGCGCTTTTACATTGCCCTTTTTTATAGCCCAATAAGCTGTTGGAATGGTGTAAATGGTTAAAAAGCTAAAACTGTGAATCCATCCAAAATGATTGAAGATTTTTGGACCAACATGGGCAGGCATAAAAAGAGTAACCATAGCTGTAAACAACATTAAAATCATGTATACTCTTCCAAAATTTACATGAATCGTTGTACCTTTTTTTATTACTAATAATACAGTTCCTATGATAAAGCAAGGCAGAACAGTTGCTAAATGGAGATACATTAAATCAAGATAGTTCATTCCTTTTTCTCTTTAATTTTTTTATGTGAAAAATATAAAATTTAATTATTCTTTTGTGTTATGAGACAGAATAATTTAATATTGAAGATTTCGAAAAAACCGACATTAGTTACTTCACTAAAAACATACCTAAAAATACTGCAAGAAAACCAACTATAAAGCTAGCTGCAGTGTAGATAGCAAAACTTGTAAAATCACCAGATTTTAAAAACACATGGTTTTCATAAGCAAAGGTTGAGAAGGTTGTAAAACCACCGCAAAACCCAGTAGCTAAAAGTAATGTCTGATTTTGAGACAGTGTATTATTTTTGGCCGCCAATCCTAAAATGATACCTATAAGCATACTTCCCAAAATATTGGCTGCAAACGTGCCATAAGGTATGCCTGTAACTGGATTGTTTAAATATTTACTTATTATATAGCGCAATACACTACCAAAGCCACCACCTAAAAAAACAAGAAGTAGATTTTTCATTTGAATCTGTTTATGTGTTTCTGGAGTTCAAAAATAGCATAAAAATCAGATACAGATACTTAGTTATTCTTTTAAAGCAATATAAATTTCAGTTTTCCAATCTGCTGGGTTAGGAGAATCTAATGAGTCTTTTATAAAAGTTTCAAGTTTAGGACCTGTTTCATCAATCACTAAATCATGCTTTGTAATATAGGTCATTGTATTCTGCCAGGCTTCTTGTAAGTTCGAATAATTTCCTAATAAGGTAGTTTTAAGCGCTCTAAAAGGCTCTAACTGTCCGGTTAATATGTCATTCTCTGTAGTTATAACTCTAGATGTTGTAGGGATACAACAGGAAAACATAGCAGCATTGTTTTCTTCGTCTAAATAATGATATTTTACAAAAGGAGAACCCGCCATAGAGATTGAATATTTATCAATGTAGCTTTCAAGTTTTGGAAGTAATTCAAATACTTTATGGTTAACATCTGTTATTTTAGATGAGGTTGAATTAAAAATATAGAAGCCTCCGCTATGTTCGGTAATTCCATTAACGGTAATACTGTATTTTGCCATATTCGCAACAACAGCGCTATCTAGTTTTTCAAGATTTAGCTGGTAATGAGAATTAACGCGTTTTTCAATACCACCTGTTAAAATAGAAAACACCTTAAATCCGAAAGATAAATTATCTCCAGAAATATCGTAGGTTAGTTGTGTAGAACCATTCTTTTTTTGGTCAAAATGCCAATGAATACTAGCGGTAGGAAAATCTGCAACTTCCATATCTTGCTCAATAGTCGTGTAGGGGATCGCTTGAATGGTTTTCATAAAGCCAACGCCATCGGCATTTTCCCAAGAAAAAGACCCATTAATACCTTTTGTTTGTTCAGAAAGATAAACTTTCATGTTAGAATCATCTTCAGCCCAGGAGGACCAAGCCTTCCAATTTTTAAAGTCAATAACATTATTGTAAATCACAGATGCCGGAGCATTTATAGTACGTGTTTTACTGACTTTGAATGAGTTAGGTTGAACGGCTGTATAAATGCAAAATCCAATTATTACAATGAGTAATAAAAAAAGAAGATATTTAAATATTTTCATGAGCTATTTTTGTCTAAAACACTATAAATCAAAGGTAATCATTTATATTCATTGATTAATAAATTCTTATATTTGTTATATTAAAAATACATAATTAATAACAAAAATGATACTATTTGAATTATTCAATAAATCAACCGTTATTAATTTTTATTTTAAACAATATAATTCAAACAAATTAATAATTATTTAATGACACTAAAATCACTATTAAGGCTGTTTATAATTGCGTTAATTATAACATCCTGTGGGAAAGCAACCTCTGAAAAAAAAGCAGAAAATCTTGTAGCGAAGGATACGACCGCATTTAATTATAATGTCGAGCAATTTGCAGATATTAAAATATTGCGTTATCAAATTCCTGGATGGGAAAAACTTTCTTTAAAAGAACAAAAATTAGCTTACTATCTTACGCAAGCTGGTTTGTCTGGAAGGGATATTATCTGGGATCAAAATTACCGTTATAACTTAACTATTAGAAAAGCACTAGAATCTGTTTATACAAGTTATCAAGGTGATAAAACTACAGATGATTGGAAGGCTTTTGATACCTATTTAAAACGCGTATGGTTTAGCAGTGGCATACATCATCATTATTCAAACGATAAGATTAAACCAGGATTTTCTGCAGACTATTTAAAGCAGTTGTTAGCAGAAACAAATACAACATTAGAAGGAGATGCTTTTGATGTGATATTTAATGATGTTGATGATAAAAAAGTAAATCAAGCCAAAGGAGTTGATAATGTTGGACTTTCTGCAGTTAATATGTACGGCCCAAATGTGACTAATAAAGATGTGATTGATTTTTATAAAGCTAAAAAATCACCAAATCCAGAAAAACCGTTATCATTTGGTTTAAATTCTCAGTTAGTTAAGGAAAATGGCACTTTAAAAGAACGCGTTTATAAATCAGGCGGATTATATGGTTCTGCCATCGATGAAATTATTAAATGGTTAGAACTAGCAAAAGGAGTTGCCGAAAATGACTCTCAGGCTCATGCACTGGGATTACTAATTGATTATTATAAAACAGGTGATTTACAAACATGGGACGATTATAACGTGGCTTGGAGTCAAGCTACCTCAGGAAATATAGATTATATTAATAGTTTTATTGAAGTATATAACGACCCATTAGGATATACGGGCTCTTATGAAAGTATTGTTCAAATTAATGATTTTGACATGTCAGAAAAAATGAAAGTGGTGTCAGATAATGCGCAATGGTTTGAAGATAACTCACCGCTTATGGATGAACATAAAAAGAAGAATGTCGTTGGTGTTACTTATAAAGTTGTTAATGTTGCTGGTGAAGCTGGTGATGCCTCACCAAGCACCCCAATCGGTGTGAATTTACCAAATGCCAATTGGATTAGAACTGCTGTTGGAAGTAAATCGGTGTCTTTAGGAAATATTATTGACGCTTATGATAATGCAGGAAGCACAGGCAGATTAAAGGAATTTGTTAATGATAAAGAAGAATTTGAAACTGAAGAAAAATATGGACAATTAGCAGATAAACTGCATACAGCGTTACATGAAGTGATTGGGCATGCGTCTGGACAATTAAATCCCGGTGTAGGAGAAACTAAGGAAACCTTAAAAAACTATGCATCAACCTTAGAAGAAGGGCGTGCAGATTTAGTGGCTTTATACTATTTATACGATCCTAAACTTCAAGAACTTGGTTTGGTAGACGATTGGAAAAAAGTGGGTATGGCGGCCTATGACGGTTATATACGAAATGGATTACTAACACAATTAATTAGATTAAATTTAGGTGATGATGTAGAAGAAGCGCATATGCGTAACAGACAATGGGTGTCTGCTTGGGTATTTGATAAAGGCAAAGCAGATAATGTGATTGAAAAAATTGTACGTGATGGTAAAACCTATTTTAATATCACCGATTATGCAAAACTTCATGATTTATTCGGGCAATTATTACGCGAAACACAACGTATAAAATCTGAAGGAGATTATGCAGCAGTTGAAAAATTAGTTGAAACCTACGGTGTTAAAGTTGATCAAAAATTACATGCCGAAGTTCTAGAAAGAAATAAACAATTTACGTCACCACCATATTCAGGATTTGTAAACCCAGTGTTGGTTCCAGAAACCAATGAAGCAGGAGAGATAGTGGCTATCAAAGTAACCCAGTCAAAAACGTTTGAGGAGCAGATGTTAAATTATAGTAAAAAATATAATTTTTTACCAGAGACCAACTAAAACATTAGAAAGTCAATTCAATAAAAAAACAGAATCTTTAAGGTTCTGTTTTTTTATTTACACTAAATGTTAGTAGTAATAAATTAACAGCTATAAGAACTGCTATAATTATAAAAATATTCATAGTTATTTGATTTGTTCAATTATCAGATGCGCAATTAATAAAAAGGTTGCGTATAAAATTTCACTATTTATATAACAGGTTAATTGTAATTTTTCCTACCACTTAAAAGTATTAGTTGGACTATTAGGAAATTAAAAAGAAGAATTACTCTAAATCTTATTCAAAAAAATATTTAATTGCAGAAATAAATAAGATAAAACAAATGAAGGCAACAAGTACCCATATACTACCTGCATAAAAACGCTTATGAAGTTTTAAATCTTTTCTGTAAGTATATGCAAGAACTATAGAAAATACAATTATAAAAATAACTGCAAAAATGATTTGACCCTTACTGAACATATCTCTATTTTTATGCAAATTTACTTAAAAGAACTTAAATTATTGATTCATGAAAAATAAAATTGAAGCTGTTAAAGCATTTCATACAGCATTTAAATTAGGACATAGAGAAACACCAAAAGCAGATTTAGGAAAAGAAAAAAACTTGTTGCGCTTTAATTTAATGAAAGAAGAAAATGAAGAATATTTTGAAGCAGCAAATCGTGATGATTTGGTTGAAGTAGCTGATGCTTTGGGCGATATGCTTTATATTTTATGCGGAACGATTATAGAGCATGGTATGCAGCATAAAATTGAAGAAGTATTTGAAGAAATTCAGCGTAGTAACATGAGTAAACTAGGAGAGGACGGAGAACCTATTTATCGCGAAGACGGAAAAGTTTTAAAGGGTCCTAACTATTTCAAACCCAATATTGCAAACATTTTAGATAAATAAAAAAGAGCAGCTAAAGGCTGCTCTTTTATTATCAATATATTATTATTCAACTTTAAATCGCCATCCAAACGGATCTTCACTTTTATTAGTTTGAATATCTGTAATCCGTTTTTTCAACAAACTAGCATAAGTACTTTCTAATTCTGGAATATCAAAATCTTCACCGTGATATCCAAAACCAGAAATAGGAGAAATAACGGCAGCTGTACCAGCTCCAAACATTTCTTTAAGCGAGCCTTCTTTAGCGGCAGCGACTACTTCGTGCACAGTAATTTTTCTAACTTCAACAGGAATACCTTCAGACTTAGCAATTTCTATAATACTTTTACGAGTAATCCCATCTAATATACGATCACTTGTTGGTCCTGTAATTAAGGTGTCATTTATTCGAATGAATATGTTCATAGCTCCAGCTTCCTCAATATATTCATGCGTATTGTCATCAGTCCAAATAACTTGCTGATATCCTTTTTCAATAGCTAATTGGGTTGGGTAAAATTGTCCAGCATAATTTCCACCAGCTTTAGCAAAACCAACGCCACCATTAGCAGAACGAGAGTATTTTTCTTCAATTAAAACTTTTACTTTTCCTGCAAAATAAGAACCAGAAGGTGCCGTTGCAATAATAAACTTATACTCATTAGCTGGAGAGGCATGAAATCCATTTCCTGAGGCAAAAATAAAAGGTCTTATGTATAGTGAACTTCCTTCTTGTTTAGGAATCCAATCGCTATCAACTTTTAATAAAGTTTTTAAACCTTCCATAAAATAACTTTCGGGTACTTCAGGAATTGCCAATCGTTTAGCCGAGATATTTAAACGTTTACAATTATCTAAAGGTCTAAATAAGTAAACATCATCTTTAGCATCTTTGTAGGCTTTCATACCTTCAAAAATAGATTGACCATAATGAAAAATTTTAGCTGAAGGATCTAAAGTAATGGGTTGATAAGGTACAACTTTAGGTGTTTGCCACTTTCCGTCTTTATAATTACATTCTAGCATGTGGTCTGAAAACACACTTCCAAAACTTAAATGTTCAAAATCTACATCGTGTATTTTTGATGTTTTCGCTTTTATGACTTCTATATCTGTTACGGCTGTATTCATTGCATTTGATTTTATAAAGAAATACCAATATGTAAGGCAGGTTCTTAATTGCTACAAATTTAAGCAAATAAGAGGTTATAAAAAAACGATTATTTAGCAAAAAAAGGTATCTTTAAAATCATTAAAATTTTAATAAATAGACATTATATTATGAAGCCTTTTTACTGTTTAATTTTGTTTGTAATTGTTCTGTTTTCTTGTAAAAATGAAAATAAATCTAAAGAGAATACTGTAGCGCCTGTTGCAGAAATCCAGTACAAATCGTTTGGAAAATCTATAATTCCTGATGATGCTATTGCAGCAAAATCAATGGCAGAACATTATAAAACAATGGCTCTAGGAGATAGTATTAATACAAAAATAATTGCCAAAGTAGATGAGGTTTGTCAGGCTAAAGGTTGTTGGATGAAAGTGAATTTGGGAAATGACGAGCAGGTCATGGTAAAATTTAAAGACTACGGATTTTTTATGCCTAAAAACATTGCTGGCGAAGAAGTGATAATTAACGGAAAAGCTTTTGTAGAAGAAGTTTCTGTTGATGAGCAAAGACATTTTGCTGAAGATGCTGGAGCGTCGCCTGATGAAATTGCAGCCATAATAGAACCCAAAAAGACGCTTTCACTTTTAGCTGATGGCGTTTTGTTAATTGAGAAGTAGATGACTAAAAGCAGGTATTATGGTATTAGGACGTTACTAAATTAAACTCCAAAAAAGCATTGAAGCGCAGAATAATAACTACAGGAGATTGTTCAAAAACCATTCAAATTGAAGATTGGAATGAACGATATCACTCTATTCATGGTGCAATACAAGAAGCTAATCATGTGTTTATAAAACACGGCTTGCTTTTTTTTATTGAAAACTTTCAAAATCGTGGACCTATTCATATTCTTGAAATAGGTTTTGGCACGGGTCTTAATACGTTTTTAACACTTTTAAAATCTGGTGAAACTAAAACTCAAATTCACTACACCGGTGTTGAAGCCTTTCCTGTTAAAGAGGAAGAAATTAGTCAACTTAATTATGTTAAGGAACTAAAGGCTAATGCTGAATTATTTTCAAAACTACACGATAGTTCTTGGGAAATACAACAAGATATTACAGATATATTTAAATTAATCAAACAGCAAAAAGAGTTTAAAGACATAGAAGATAAAGACTCATATGATATCATTTATTTTGATGCGTTTGGAGCCCGTGTTCAACCAGAATTATGGACCGAAGATATTTTTAAAAAGATGTTCGATGCCTTAAAAATTAATGGTGTTTTAGTAACCTATTCGGCCAAAGGAAGCGTAAGAAGAGCTATGCAAGCTGTTGGATTTAAGGTGGAAAAATTACCCGGCCCACCAGGCAAACGAGAAATGTTACGCGCTTTTAAAGAAGCGTAATTAAATATTTACTGTAGTAAAAGATTTAATCTACACTATAAAATACAATTTTAAAGGTATATTTTGTTAAACCTACCTTAATTGTAAACTGCATTCATAACTCATTTTGTAATTTTATGTAAAAAATAAAATGCGTGTTTTAATTACGGGTGCCACAGGATTGATAGGAAAGGAGATTGTAAAGCTATGTCATACAAAAAATATAAAAGTTAGTTTTTTAACAACAAGCAAATCTAAAATCTCTGATAGTGATATCTACCAAGGATTTTATTGGAATCCTAAAACTAATGATATTGATTTGGCATGTTTTAAAGATGTTGATGCCATTATTCATTTAGCAGGCGCAACTATTTCAAAGCGTTGGACATCAAGTTATAAAAAAGAAATAGAATCGAGCAGAATTAAACCGACCCAATTTTTAATTAATTCTCTGATTAAGAGTGATTATAAAATAAAACATGTTATTTCTGCTAGTGCTATTGGTATTTATCCCGATTCCTTATCTAATTATTATGAAGAAGAATATTCTGAAGGAGATGATACGTTTTTAAGTCAGGTTGTGAAACAGTGGGAACAAGCTGTTGATGGTTTTTCAGTACTCAATATTCCAGTTACAAAAATTAGAATAGGATTGGTGCTTTCAAAGCAGGGAGGAGCGTTACCAGAAATAATTAAGCCCATGAAGTTTGGACTAGGAGCAGCGTTTGGTTCTGGTGAGCATTGGCAATCCTGGATACACATTATGGATTTATCAAGATTGTTTGTATACGTTCTAAAAAATAATTTAAGTGGCGTATTTAATGCGGTTTCACCGAATCCTGTTACAAATCAAGAATTCACAAAGTCTTGCGGTCAAGTGTTAAATAAACCAGTATTTTTACCAAATATTCCCAAATGGTTCATGAGTCTAGTCTTAGGGCAAATGCATACCTTATTATTTTTAAGTCAGCGTGTAAGCTCTAAGAAAATAGAAGATGCTGGTTTTCAATTTAAGTTTCATCATTTAAAGCCTGCTTTAAACAATTTACTTAAATGATTTTATGAATTCATTTGAAACATTTTTAGCAGGAATAAGTTCTAATGGTTTTTTTGTAATAGATAAGAGTATTCCGCTTTCAAAATACGTTCCGATAGATTTATCTGCGAACAATAAATTACTTCAAACCGTTGATGTGTCCTTATTATTATCCTTAGAGACATTCATTAATGAACAATTATCAAGACAAAATACATTGGTTGGTTTTGGTGGTTATAATGAAACCCGAGCTATTTATCAACGAAGTACGCATTTTACCAAATCAGAAAATCAAAATAATAGAAATATTCATTTAGGGATTGATTTATGGACTTCAGCAGGCACCTCTGTTTTGGCTCCATTAAACGGAACAGTGCATAGTTTTAAAAACAATACCAATTATGGAGATTATGGACCAACCATTATTTTAAAGCATCAAATAAATGACGTTATCTTTTATACGCTTTATGGGCATTTAAGTTTGGAGTCTATAGCGAGTTTGGAAGTTGGTAAAATGTTTAGACAAGGTGAGGTGATAGGTACTTTAGGGGATGCTACAGTAAATGGTGATTATCCGCCACACTTGCATTTTCAAATCATCAAAGATATTCAAGATTACAAAGGTGATTATCCAGGTGTTTGTAGTAAAACTGATTTAGAATTTTATTTAGAGAATTGTCCAGATCCTAATTTGTTGTTGAAGTTATGATTTTTGAGGAAGTTTTGTTTGACTGTCTGTTTATAGCTAGTTGCGTTCGTTTTCACAACTAATTCAACTAGACACAAACCAAATAGAGAACCGTGTGTTCTTTTATAATTCGGTTTGTGCCATAATTATTTATATAACGTGTTCTAAAATGTTTTTTAATTCTTGTCTAAATTAGTGTTAAACCAATAATCAATGGACACTTTTTTAGTCGTTGTATTTGGTTTCTGACCATTTTCTCTACTTTTCGCACCTTGTCCCATTCCATTTCCTCTGCGACCACCACCACTTTTCATTCCTTGATTCTGACTTTGTTGTGCTCCTTTGTCAAGACGTTTTTCAATTGTATTTGTAAAAACGCCTATTTTTAATTTGGATAAATCAGTATGTTTTTTAGAAGTTATTTTGTCCATCGGAATTCTAATTGAGAATTCAAGCAATTGTTTCGAAGTTATGTATTTGTAAGTCAATGTAATATCCAAAGTATTTAGGTCTTTGTGAAATTGTTCTATGGCATCAAAATAAGCATATTCGCCTTCTTTGGATAGCTGTTCTATACTGGCTTTTAAGTCTACAGTACTTGTTTCATCTGCGTATTTACTAAGATTAGAGATTTGTTGAGGTTTTGTTGTATTTGAGGTATATGGGTACTTTACATAAACATCTTTTTTTTGTTTTCCTTGAATGTCATAATACACTGTAAGACCATTTTTAATTATCGCCATTGCGGTTTTTTTATCTGTAGTACTAATGTTTAGATACATATAATTGTCGTCTCGTACTGTTTTGTATAAAACGTTTGCTTCTGTTACTTTTGTAGTATCAGCTAAAAAACTTTTTTTATTTGAAGCAATAGAGCAAAAGTTTGAAAGTGTTATGAGTATTATTAATACATGTTTCATTCTATAATTTTTATTATGTTTTTTTTTTGATATGTAATGTTTTTTTAAAATCACTCAAATTTTGAGCATACTTACCTTTATTTATGTTAATGAATCTTATGAATACTCCTAGCTATATAGTTTTTGAGATTTTTTTATCCAGTTTGGTTTTTCTTAAAATATAAGATTTTTAAGCTGTATGATGGATTGCTAAATTATACAATAATAAAAAGCTGAAGTGTAATAAAAGTGACATAGTATTTACTTTATAAAAAAGAGATAGTGGTAAAATGTTTTGTAACTTTTATATTATATGTTTGTTTGAAAGACTTATATCAATTATTGAATTAAGTTAAATAAATTTTTTAATAAATTGTGCTTTTATGGTAATTTTAAACATAAAAAACCCGATAGAATGAACTATCAGGTCTTTTGTTTTGTTTATTGAGAAGCAAATTAATACTTGCTATTATAATCTGTTTTTAAGGGTACGAGTGAACAGTTCTAATTTAAAAGATTACGTCGTCGTTTACTCCTCGAAATGACAGTTTATATTCATCAATCTTCAACCAACACCCATTCCCCTTTATTGATTAAGGGCTCTGCTTGTTTGTATTTTACGGTTTTGCTTTCACCACTCATTACATGTTTGATGGTCACCTTATCATTTCTACCAATTTTTGGGTGATCTCTCACAATAGTTTCAACAACTTCTTGTTGACGTTGCGTATTACCAGCCGCTCTACTTTGAGCAGAACGCTCATCGAGATTAGGAATTTCATCTTTTTGAGTTTTTAACTTCTCATTTTTTCTAACCTGTCTGGCTTCTTGAATCGTATTTTGTGTTTCAGTTGGCAATTCACCTTTAAATAAGAACGAAATCACATCTTTATTTACTTGGTCAATCATGTCTTTGAACAATTCAAAAGCTTCAAACTTGTAAATTAACAAAGGGTCTTTTTGCTCATGAACTGCCAATTGAACTGATTGTTTCAACTCATCCATTTTTCGTAAATGCGTTTTCCAAGCATCATCTATAATGGCAAGTGTTATGTTCTTTTCAAAATCTGTAATTAATTGTTTACCTTGTGTTTCGTAAGCTTTTTCAAGATCGGTAACCACTTGTAATGTTTTATTACCATCTGTAAACGGAACGACAATACGTTTAAATTTATCTCGTTGCGTTTCGTAGACGTTTTTAATAACAGGAAACGCCATGTCTGCATTACGAAGCATCTTATCTTTATAATGATCAAAGGCAGCTACATAAATTTTAGAGGTAATTTCTTGAGCAGATAGTTTTCCAAAGTCAGCCTCAGAAATAGGAGACGGCATAGAAAAATATCTAATTAATTCATACTCAAAGTTTTTAAAATCATTGGCACCTTTATTAGACTCACAAATAATTTCAGAAGTATCGTAAATCATATTGGCTAAATCGACACGAAGACGTTCACCAAATAAGGCATGGTGACGACGTTTATAAACAACCTCACGTTGTGCATTCATAACATCATCATACTCCAATAAACGTTTACGAACACCAAAGTTGTTTTCTTCTACTTTTTTCTGAGCACGTTCAATAGATTTTGAAATCATGGAATGTTGAATTACTTCACCTTCTTGTAATCCCATTCTATCCATCATTTTAGCGATACGCTCACTACCAAATAAACGCATTAAGTTGTCTTCAAGTGACACGTAAAATTGAGAGCTTCCCGGATCTCCTTGACGACCAGCACGACCACGTAACTGTCTGTCAACACGACGAGAATCATGACGTTCTGTACCTACAATCGCTAAACCACCAGCTTTTTTTACTTCGTCTGAAAGCTTAATGTCGGTACCACGACCCGCCATATTGGTAGCAATAGTTATCTGACCTGAATTACCTGCTTCGGCTACAATTTCAGCTTCTTTTTTATGTTGTTTGGCGTTTAATACATTGTGTGATAATTTTCTAATGCTCAACATTTTTCCTAAAAGCTCACTAATTTCAACCGATGTTGTACCAATTAAAACGGGGCGACCTGCTTCAGCTAGTTTGGTTACATCATCAATAACCGCATTATATTTTTCACGTTTTGTTTTATAAACCAAGTCTTCTCTATCATCACGAGCAATAGGTCTGTTAGTAGGAATTTCGACAACATCCAATTTGTAAATTTCCCAAAACTCTCCAGCTTCTGTAACCGCAGTACCAGTCATACCAGATAGTTTACGGTACATTCTAAAATAATTTTGAAGAGTTACTGTTGCAAAGGTTTGTGTTGCATCTTCAATTTTTACATTTTCTTTAGCTTCAATGGCTTGATGTAACCCATCGCTATACCGTCTACCATCCATAATACGTCCTGTTTGCTCATCAACAATCATAACTTTATTGTCGATAACAACATACTGCGTATCTTTTTCAAAAAGCGCATAGGCTTTTAATAATTGGTTAAGGGTATGTATTCGTTCAGATTTTATACCAAAATCTTTATATAATTCTTCTTTTAATTTAGCTTCTTCTTCAAGCGGAAGTTTTTGTTTTTCAATTTTAGCAATCTCCAAACCTATTTCAGGCATCACGAAAAAGTTAGGATCATCTTTACCAGAAAGATATTCAACACCTTTATCAGTTAATTCAACTTGATTATTTTTTTCATCAATTACATAGTACAATTCGGCATCAACCTTTGGCATTTCGCGGTTGTTATCTTGCATGTAATAATTTTCAGTTTTTTGAAGAAGCATTTTAACTCCTTCTTCACTTAAAAACTTGATTAAAGCTTTGTTTTTAGGAATACCACGATACACACGAAGTAATTTTAAACCACCTTCTTTGGTGTCTCCTTCAGAAATTAATTTTTTGGCTTCTGCTAAAACACCTGTTAAATATTTACGTTGCACACTGGCAATATCATCTACTTTAGGTTTTAACTCATTAAATTCATGACGTTCTCCTTGCGGAATTGGCCCAGAAATAATTAATGGTGTACGCGCATCATCAACTAATACAGAATCTACCTCATCTACAATGGCGTAATGGTGCGGACGTTGTACTAAATCATCAGGCGAATGTGCCATGTTATCACGTAAATAATCAAAACCAAATTCATTGTTTGTACCGTAAGTAATATCAGCATTATATGCTTTTTTACGAGCATCAGAATTTGGTTGGTGATGGTCTATACAATCTATGGTTAAGCCGTGAAATTGAAAAATAGGAGCCATCCAAGCACTATCACGTTTTGCTAAGTAATCATTCACTGTTACTAAATGAACCCCTTTTCCAGAAAGTGCATTTAAATACACAGGTAGGGTTGCAACCAATGTTTTACCTTCACCTGTTTGCATCTCAGCAATTTTGCCCTGGTGCATAGCAATACCTCCAATAAGTTGCACGTCGTAGTGAACCATATCCCAGGTAATTGGTTTTCCAGCAGCATCCCAGGAATTGGCCCATATAGCATGCTCTCCATCAAGTGTTACGTAGTCCTTTGTTCCAGATAATTCTCTGTCGTAAGTGCTAGCAGAAACCTTAATTTCGGTATTGTTTACAAACCGTTTTGTAGTTTCTTTTACTACGGCAAAAGCTTCAGGTAAAATCGTGTTTAACACATCTTCAGTTACCGTATACGCTTCATCTTTTAATTTGTCAATCTCTTGATAAATATCTTCACGCTTATCAATATCTTCTGTTGCTTCTGCCTCAACAAGTAGAGATTCAATTTTTTCGTCTATGGGTTTGTTGGCTTCTGCAATAGTGGCTTTAAACTCTAAAGTTTTAGCTCTTAGCTCATCGTGCGATAAAGCTTCTAAAGCTTTTTCAAATGTTTTAATTTGTTCTACAATAGGCATAATAGCCTTAACATCTTGTTTTGATTTGTCACCGACAAATACTTTTAGTACTGAATTTAAAAAACTCATGAGTAAAATATGTTATGTTAACACTCAGACTAAGCTTAGTGTGAATTATTTTTTATTAGTAATGTACTTATTTAAAAAAGCGTTCAAATATACATTTTGTTATTATGTTATATAAATATAGGGCACAAAAAAAGTCTCTTATCGAGACTTTTTAACTTTTCTTTATGCTTTATTAATATTCATCTTCATTCCAAAGATAATCATCATCAGTAGGATAGTCAGACCAAATTTCTTCAATTGAATCGTAAGAGTCTCCTTCATCTTCAATTGATTGTAAATTTTCAACAACTTCTAAAGGTGCACCAGTTCTGATGGCGTAATCTATTAACTCGTCTTTAGTTGCAGGCCAAGGCGCATCGCTCAAATAAGATGCTAATTCTAATGTCCAATACATTGTATATTCGTTTTAATTTTTTGCAAAAATAAATTTTTAGTTTAAACAGACAAGGAAAAAATGAATTATTTAATTATTATTTTTAAGAACGTATTTTTTAAAAATGTAAGCAATTGAAATTCAGGTGTTTGTTTTTTTTAGCGTTACCACAAGGGTCGGGCTTTACGTTACAATCTTTTTAAAATGTCATTGCGAAGGTAATTTATAATTTCCTGTGGCAATCTCTTCAATTTGATGAGATTACTTCGTCGTACCTCCTCGTAATGACGACTTATTTACCAATGTTTTAAAAAGGATTTTCACTGCAATCCCTAACGCAAATAACGTTTTCTATACATCAATTGTTAGTACGAGAAACTTTTTGATGTGGTAATCCTTTTGTTATAAACTCCAATTAAAAAGATTACTTCGTCCTTCGTCCTCGTAATGACGTATTTCAATTAATGTTTCGAAACTAAACTATTTCTTCAAAGGAATCATTTTTATTCCTTCTCGAAACGAAACTATCTCTTCAAAGCCTACTGCTTCTCAGGAATCCATTTAATTTCATTTGCTTGCAAGTCATTGGACAACTTTCGTGCCAACACAAAAAGGTAGTCAGAAAGACGGTTTAAGTACATTAAAGTATTCGGGTCAATAGGAGAGATGGCATTGAGTTCTGACACTAAACGTTCCGCACGTCTACATACACAGCGCGCAATGTGACAGAATGACACCGTTTGGTGACCGCCAGGTAATACAAAATGTGTCATTGGTGGTAAGGCATCATTCATCGTATCCATTTCATGCTCTAGGCGCTCAATATCGTTTGAAGAAATTTTGGGGATGTTTAAACGTTCTTTGCCATTTTTTAAGATACTTTTCTCAGGATCTGTTGCCAAAATTGCACCAACAGTAAATAATCTATCTTGAATATGGATGAGTAACTCTTTATAATGTTGATTAATTTCTTGATCGCGAATTAATCCTAAGTATGAATTTAACTCATCAACGGTTCCATAACTTTCAATACGTATATGATGTTTCGGTACGCGCGTGCCTCCAAATAGAGCAGTGGTTCCTTGATCTCCTGTCTTTGTGTAGATTTTCATGCGCCAAAGGTAAAAGTAAAAAGTAAAAGGTAAAAGTTTTGAAGGTAGTTTTATACCTCCTAGCTAGTTATTTTTTGTATCACTACTAATCATACCGTCAATTAATCTGATGATTCTTTCTGCATGTTCAGCGACATCCTCTTCATGAGTGACCATAATAACCGTGTTACCTGCTTTATGAATATCATCAAATAGATTCAGAATTTCCAAAGAGGTTTTCGAATCTAAATTACCTGTAGGCTCATCAGCTAAAATGATAGATGGTTTGTTAACTAAAGCACGACCAACAGCTACACGCTGGCGTTGTCCTCCAGACAATTGATTAGGTTTGTGATCCATACGATCCGACAGTCCTACATCCTTTAATACTTCAGTTGCACGTTTGTCACGTTCGCTTTTTGAAACACCTGCGTACACCATAGGCAAGGCTACATTATCAAGCGCTGTAGTACGCGGTAATAAGTTAAAGGTTTGAAATACAAATCCGATTTCGGTATTTCTTATATCTGCCAATTCATCATCAGACATTTTACTAACATCTTTACCGTTTAACACATAAGTACCAGCGGTGGGTGTATCTAAACAACCAATAAGATTCATAAGGGTGGATTTTCCAGAACCAGAAGGCCCCATAATAGCGACATATTCGCCTCGCTCAATATCTAAATCGATGCCTTTTAATACGTGAACTGTTTCCTGACCCAATTTAAAGTCGCGAATAATATTTCTAATTTTTATAACGTTACTCATAGTTACTTTTCTGTATTATCTGACGCTGTTACTGCAAAGTTGTTACACTCTTATTTTAAAATGTTCTTTGTGTTGCTCTTTTCTAAAAAATACAAAACCCCAATAAAATGTATCAATAGTTACAGTTACTTGAGGATGTTCTTTAATGACTTCCCAAGCTTCAGTCATTTCTTTTGACCAGTAAATATCGTCAAAAATAAAGACAGAATCATTATGAATGGTTGGTAAAAGTGTGTTAAAATAATTTAAAGTTGCTGTCTTAGTGTGATTGCCGTCAAAGAAAATGAAATCAAATGAGTTGTTAGTCAAATTACTAAGCGCATCTTTAAAATCACCCGTCATAAAATTAATGGGTTTCATTATATTGTTTAAAAAATTAGCTTTTGTAAACGCTGCTAAATTAGGGCAACCTTCAATACTTATAATGGTTGCTTTAGGATTTCCTAAGCGCATGGCCTGAGATGCGATACCCAAAGACGTTCCTAGTTCTAAAATATGTTTACTGTTAAAATAATGCACCAATCTAAATAATAGTTTGGCTCTTTGCAAGGGTGTCCCTGCATGTTTTGCCATTTTAGAAACAGCGCGCGCAGTTGATTTTATTTTGCTAGAACCAACACCCAAATCAGTTACAGCAATAGTCGATTTGTTTTTTAAGAGGCTTCTTCTATAGGCTATAATGTTTTTGTATTCTGTGTAACTTGTGTTATCGTAAAAGCATTTTGTTACTAAATTATACACAAAAGGGGAATGAACACCATGTTGGTTGGTAGACTTTAAAAAGAACTTAATATATTGAATAATTTGATACAACATAAGTTCAATGTCAGGTCTAGCGCAGTCGAGACCTTGAGTTATGATTACTGTTTAAACAAACCTCTCGACTGCGCTCGAGGGGACTAAACTGCTTCTTTTTAATTGAATACTGCAAAACTAATCACTCTTCCAATTTCGATGAGAGTTCAAACCAGCGTTCTTCTTTGGCATCTATCTCATCAATGATTTTTTGAAGCTCTTCAGAAAGTTTTAAAATTTTATCTTGTGGTAAATCTGGATTATTAAACTTGCTTTCCAACTCCTTTTTATCAAAAGCAAGCGACTTTAATTTGCTTTCAATGTTTTTGAGTTCCTTTTCCTCATTATAAGATAGCTTATTAGTATCTGTTTTTTTCCAGGTGTTTTTTTCTTTTTTGTCTTCTGAAGCAATAGAAATAATGGGCTGACTATCTTCGTACACTCTAAAATCTGTATAGTTTCCAGGGAAATCCTCAACTATACCATCTCCTCTAAATACAAATAAATGATCGACCACTTTATCCATGAAATACCGATCATGAGATACTACAATAACGCAACCAGGAAAATCCATTAAAAAGCTTTCGAGCACGTTTAGGGTGACAATGTCTAAATCGTTGGTAGGTTCATCTAGAATTAAAAAATTAGGATTCTGAATAAGCACTGTGCATAAATACAGACGTTTACGTTCACCGCCACTTAGTTTTTCAACAAAGTCATATTGTTTTTTTCTGCTAAATAAAAAGCGCTCTAAAAGTTGTTGCGCACTAATTTGACGTCCTTTTTTAAGGGGAATATAATCCCCGAACTCACGAATCACATCAATTACTTTTTGTTCAGGTTTTATTTTGATACCGTCTTGGGTATAATAACCAAATTTAACCGTTTCGCCCAAAACAACTTTTCCAGAATCTGGTTTGATTGTTTGGGTTAGCAAATTAAGAAAGGTTGTTTTTCCAGTACCGTTTTTGCCAATAATTCCGGTTCGTTCTCCTTTTTGGAACATATAATTAAAACCATCTAGAATCACTTTGTCTTTAAATGCTTTGGATACGTTATGAAGTTCAATGATTTTAGTTCCCAGACGCTCCATATTCAATTCCAGTTGTACCTCATGATCGTTTCTGCGTTGGCCAGCACGATGCTTGATATCTTGAAAATCGTCTATTCTGGACTTCGATTTGGTGGTTCTGGCCTTAGGTTGTCTGCGCATCCATTCCAACTCTTTTTTGAAGAGCTGTTTGGCTTTGCCTGTTTCTACAGACTCTTGTTCAATGCGGGCTTCTCGTTTTTCTAGGTAATATGAATAATTTCCTTTATAGCTATACAATTCACCTTCATCCAATTCAATAATTTCATTACACACACGTTCTAAAAAATATCGGTCGTGTGTTACCATAAACAGCGTAATGTTTTCTTTTGCAAAAAAAGCTTCCAACCATTCAATCATTTCTAAATCCAAATGATTAGTAGGTTCATCTAGAATCAATAAATCTGGTTTGTTAATTAGCGCATTGGCAAGCGATAAGCGTTTTTTTTGTCCGCCAGAAAGGGTATTCACTTTTTGATCTAAATTCTCAAGTTTTAATTTAAACAGAATTTGTTTGTACAAGGTTTCAAAATCCCAAGCCTGATGACGTTCCATGGCTTCAAACGCTTTTTGATACGCGTCTGTGTCTTCTGGGTTTAAAAGTGATTTTTCATAATTTAAAATGACTTTTAAAATGGGATTATCACTAGCAAAAATAGTTTCTTCAACTGTTAATGCGGGATCCAGTTTGGGATCTTGTGGTAAAAATGAAACAGCAATTCCTTTTCGATAGGTAACCGTACCAGAATCAGGTTCATCATCACCAGAAATAATATTGAGGATAGAGGTTTTTCCTGTACCATTTTTAGCTACAAAGGCTATTTTTTGGTCTTTATGGACGCTAAACGAAATATTTTCAAAAAGCGATAGCTCTCCGTAAGATTTCGATATATTTTCAACAGTTAAATAGTTCAAGATAATTTTTTTTGCAAAGAACGTGCAAATTACCAAAATTTATGCGATTAGTTTTTATATTCCTAGTGAAAAGCTATATTTGTCTTTAAACAGTGTACCCAGCATGAAACGATTGATTTTTTTTATTTGTATAGCAATTTCTATCTTCTTTTCTTCGTGTATTACAAATAAAGATTTGGTCTATCTTCAAGATAAAGGGACTGTGGTTAATGATTCGCTAATTTTGAGTGAAACTTCCAAGCCATATCGGGTGCAGGTTAATGATATCTTAAGTATTAAGGTGAAAGCATTGGATGAAGAACTGACTGCTATTTTTAATCCTGTAGAAACTAACGGGACGAATGTTGCTCAGCAAGGTCAAGCACAACTTTATTTTAATGGGTTTACGGTAGATTTACATGGTAATATTAAATTCCCCATTTTAGGAGATATCAATGTGTTAGGTTTTACTATTGAGCAAATTGAAGATAAAGTAAAAAGTGAATTATTAAAGCAATATTTTAAACAAACAGCAGAGCTTTTTGTAACGGTTAAATTAGCAGGATTGCGTTATACAGTTACAGGTGAAGTTAAGTCTTCAGGGGTTTTAACCTTGTATCAAGACCGCGTTAATATTATTGAGGCCTTGGCAAATGCTGGCGATATTAAAAATACGGGAGATAGAACTGATGTGTTGGTGATACGACAATATCCACAAGGGCAAAAAATTCATCATATAGATTTAACGGATAAGGCTGCGATGCAATCGCCGTTTTATTACATTCAACCTAATGATATGATTTTGGTAAAACCATTAAAGCGTAAAGCGCTTGGAGCAGGAGAAACAGCGACCCAAACCTTAACAACTATAGCGTCTATATTTTCTGTACTGGTCTCTACTTATTTTTTAACTCGAAATCTTTAAATACCGAAGCTATGATTGAAGAATTTGAAGTTTCCGAGTCGTCATCCTCTAGTTTTGATATTAAAAAGTTTTTATTCAGAGCGTTGAGTTACTGGAAATGGTTTTTGGTATTATTAGCCATTGGTATTTTCTTGGTATACCAAAAAAACATTCGTGAAGAGTTTTCGTATCGGTTAGGAACCAAAATTTCTGTTGAAGATGATAGTAATCCATTATTCACTTCAACACAAAGTTTAACCTTTAACTGGGGAGGCGTTACCGCAAAAGTTCAAACTATGATTGTAACGCTTAAGTCGCGTACGCATCATGAAAAGGTAGTTGATAGATTAGAGTTTTACAAAAGTTATTTAAAACAAGGGCGCTTTAGAAAGCAAGACATTTATAAGGCAGCACCTTTTAGGTTTGATCATGATTATGAGTTTCCGCAATTGATTAATATTCCCATAAAGATTACGTTTTTAGATGCCGATTCGTATGAATTAGACGTAGACTTTCTAAGCTCCACTGCAAAGGCTCAAAATTATATGACCAAAGACGTCTCGAGTATTGATGTCCCGATGGGTATTTTTAAAAAGCAGTTTAAATTAGGAGATTCTATAAACCTTCCTTTTTTAAAAGGCGTTTTGAAGCTGGCAGACCATAGAAAGGCAGTTCCAGGTGAGGAATATTTTATTCAGTTTAGCGATTTTGATAGTGTCGTATCTAGCTATCAAGGACGAACCAGTGTTACCAATACCAGTAGTTCTCCCATTTTGGATATTACGCTTATCGATAAAAACACAGAAAAAATAGTTGATTATTTAAATACGATGGTGACTATTTTAAGTGAAGATCAGCTTAATAGAAAAAATCAATACGCTACCAACGCCATTACTTTTATTGATGAGCAAATTGCCAGAGTTAAAAATGAATTATCTGATAATGCAGAAGCTCTTAATGATTACAGAAAAAAGACAAAAATTTACAGTTTAGATAGTGAAAGCGAAACACTCAATGACAAGCTAACCAAATTAGATGCTGAAAAAGAATCTATTAACCGACAACTCAGTTACTACTCTAGCCTTAAAAACTATTTATTAACCAGTAGTACCTTTACAGAGATTCCAGCGCCCTCTATAGCAGGTATTGATGATGGTAATATTTTGAATAATGTATCCAAAATTAATGAATTGTCTGTACAGAAATCAAAATTGCAGTATTCGGTGCGAAGTGATGCCTCTGTTTTTAATGATTTAAACCGACAAATAGAAGGTTTAAAAAATGTGTTGCAGGAAAACATTAGTGCTGCTAGTAATGGGTTGAGGCGCGAATTACAAACGGTCAATAATGCCTTGAGCAACGTTGAAAGTCAATTCAGTAAATTACCTGAAGACCAGCAAAAACTCATTACTATAGAGCGACAATATTCTTTAAGTGAACAAACCTATAACGTGTTTTTAGCTAAACGCGGAGAGGCTGAAATTATAAAGGCATCCAATGTATCTGATATCCTTATTATTGACCCAGCAAAAAATACAGGAGCCACCGTTTTAGGTAGAAATTTAAATGTACGTTATGTATTTGCGCTTTTTGCAGCCCTGTTAATTCCGTTATTGATAGCTTTTGTTTTAACCTTTTTAGATAACAGCATTCATAGTCCTGTTGATATCGAACAATTATCATCGATTCCGTTGTTAGGCGTTATAGGTAAAAATAATTTAGATGATAATTTAGTCGTTCATAGAAAACCAAAATCGGCTGTTGCAGAAGCGTTTCGGGCTATTCGGTCTAATTTACAATATTACTATCGATCACATGATTTAGAAGGCGCTAAAACCTTGCTAGTCACCTCGTCCGTTAGTGGAGAAGGAAAAACATTTTGTTCTATAAACGTAGCCACCGTATTTGCCTTAAGTGGAAAAAAAACTATTTTGTTAGGTTTAGATTTAAGAAAGCCTAAAATTTTTGGAGATTTTCAGATTAAAAATGATATTGGAGTTGTTAATTATTTAATTGGCCAAGAATCGTTAGAGGCCATTATTCAAAAAACAGATATTGACCATTTAGACGTGATTACATCTGGACCAGTACCACCAAATCCTTCTGAATTATTGATTAATGAACGACTTGGTGAACTGATTCGTGTTTTAAAAACACAGTATGATTATATTATTTTAGACACACCTCCTATAGGATTGGTTGCTGACGCCTTAGAACTTTTAGATTATGTGGATGTCTCTTTATATGTCGTTAGACAAGATTATACCAAAAAAGGCATGCTTAATTTTATTAACGAAAAGTATAAAACCAAGCAGATTAAAAATATCAGTTTAGTCTATAATGGCTATGATCAAAAAGCTAAATATGGTTATGGATACGGATACGGCTATGGGTATGGCTATGGGTATGGAAACTATGCCAATGGGTACCATGAAGATGATCGTAAAAACAAAAGTTTTTTCAAACGTGTAAAATCCATTTTAGGTCTCCGTTCGGCTCGATTTAAATAATTGTTTTTTTATTTATTTTTTTGTGTTCATCAATGAGTATTCCATAATGGGTGATTGCATACCAGGTTATTTCTGTTGTTTTTGTCGTTTTTTGTAGTATTTGTTACTTTTTACACTATCTGTATATTTAACAGTCTCATACTTTATCCATACAGTATCCATACTGTATCTACGGAGTATCTATACTTGTAGATATGAGAAGTTAGAAGTGAGAGGTGAGAGGTGAGAGGTGCGGTTTAGTATTCATAATGATGCTCAAAAAATAGCAATGTTGACGCAACATAACGTCACTGCGAGGAGGTACGACGTGGCAGTCTTTTTTTTCTATTGGTTATTTTCTTTTTAATTAAAAAGTCGAGTGGGTTATACCTCATTAAACACCTCTAATCATTGAAAACTGTAGAAAAATGTGTTTATTTGTATAGGTAATTTTTATAGACAACTAAGTACATTGAATACACCGTCAGAAGATTCTAATTGGCTTTATACAATTTCACCCAAAAAAAGTGTTATCAATCTTAATTTTAAGGAGATTTGGTACTACCGAGATTTGTTATTGCTGTTTGTTAAACGCGATGTTATTACGCTTTATAAACAAACTATATTAGGACCCTTATGGTATTTTATTCAACCCTTATTTACATCGGTTATTTTCACCTTAGTTTTTAATAATATAGCTGATATTAAAACAGGTAATGGCGTACCGTCTTTTTTATTCAATCTGGCAGGTATCACCGCCTGGAATTATTTTAGTGCCTGTTTGAATGGCACGAGTGATACCTTTAAGCAAAACCAGGGTATTTTTGGAAAAGTCTATTTTCCCAGGGTCATTATGCCTATGTCGACTGTGTTATCTAACTTAATCAAGTTTGGAATTCAGTTTTTGGTCTTCATCTGTTTTTATATCTATTTTGTGTTTTTTACGGATGTCGCATTTAATACGTTTCCAACAGTTGGTATAATATGGTTACCGTTGGTGGTATTCATTATGGCATTTTTAGGTTTGGGTTTTGGTATGATGATATCTTCCATGACCACTAAATACCGCGATTTAACCTTTTTAGTAGGTTTTGGTGTGCAATTATTGATGTATGGGTCTGCCGTGATGTATCCGTTGTCATTAATACAGGACAAAGTAAGTCAAGGTAAACTGCCTGATTGGGTGGGGGCATTTATAGAATACAATCCTATGACGACTATTATAGAATTATTTAGACATATAACGTTGGGTGTTGGTACGTTTTCAGTTTCTAAATTAGTATATGCTACACTAGTTAGTATTATGGTTTTTTTATTAGGTCTGATAGTTTTTAATAAAACGGAAAAAACGTTTATAGATACCGTTTAATATGAGCGATACAATACTAAAAGTTGAAAATATTTCAAAGCAATATCGACTAGGATTGGTAGGAACGGGTACGATCAGTCATGATTTAAATCGTTGGTGGTATCGCGTGCGAGGAAAAGAAGACCCCTATTTAAAAATTGGGGAAGCCAACGACCGAAGTACCAAAGGAACCTCCGATTATGTTTGGGCCTTACGCGATATAAATTTTGAAGTGCAACGCGGTGAAGTGTTGGGTATAATTGGTAAAAATGGCGCAGGAAAATCTACGTTGCTCAAAATACTATCGAAAGTTACTAGTCCAACGACAGGTGAAATTAAAACAAAAGGGCGTATTGCTTCGTTATTGGAGGTAGGAACCGGTTTTCATGGTGAAATGACAGGGCGTGAAAACATCTATTTAAATGGCGCTATTTTAGGAATGACCAAAAGAGAAATCAGGTCTAAAATAGATGAGATTATAGAGTTTTCGGGTTGCGAACGGTATATAGACACCCCCGTTAAGCGTTATAGTTCAGGGATGACGGTGCGATTAGCCTTTGCAGTAGCAGCTTTTTTAGAACCCGAAATTTTAGTGATTGATGAGGTATTGGCGGTTGGAGATGCCGAGTTTCAAAAAAAAGCCATTGGGAAGATGCAGGATATTAGCAGAGGTGAGGGGCGAACGGTTTTGTTTGTGAGTCATAATATGGATGCAATTGCCACTTTAACCACAAGACTTATTGTTCTAAATAATGGAAAAATTAGCTTTGAAGGTTCTCCAGAACTAGGTATTAAAGAATATTTAAAAACTGATGTTATAGGTTCATATTATCAATATAAAGGTGAGATTGATAAGCCGAAAATTACTAAAATAGAAATAAACACAAGTCTTCCAGGAAATATACATGAGTTTGGTAAAGAAATTAAATTTGTTTTTAATGTTCAATTACCTTTTGATGTTGAAAATCTTGCATTATCTTTTCAAATTTTAGACGAATCAGACATTCCTATAACTCATTTATGGATAATAGATTCAGAAAATAATATTAAAAGAGACGTTGGTAAATATATTTTTAAATGTAAAATTGAAGACCCTAAATTATACATGGGTAACTATACCATTCGTGCTTATTTATCTGAATCGAAAACAAAAGAAAGATTTGACTATTTAGACTCAGTATGTAATTTTAAAATTCAAATGATGAAAACAGAACGACAAGACTATAACTGGCATAAAGGGACTTGTAAATATATTGAAGAAAGTAGTTGGACTGTTTTGAAAGAAATTTAGAGATGATAAAAAAAATTAGAAAAATAATTTATAATAGATTTTTTAAAGAATATAAAAAAAAACCGGTGTCCAGTGCTGTAATCAATTATTCGGATATACAGATCGATGAGAAACGGATTATAGATGAAGTAGCTGAATTTACGTTGACTAATCCTGAGCGAATAGTTAGCTTGATTAGAGCCGTAAAGCATATTGAAAAGTATGGGATTGAAGGTGATATTGTTGAATGTGGTGTTTGGAAAGGAGGAAGTGTGATGGCTGCTTTGAAATCACTTGAATCCTTGAAAAATTTTACACGAGATATATATCTATATGATACTTTTGAGGGCATGAGTGAACCTACAGAAGTAGATAAATCGGTAAGAGGCGAATCTGCAACAAAAGCTTTTTTTAATAAAGATGAAATTTGGAACAGAATTGAATGTTTTTCTACTTTAAATGAAGTTGAAAATAATATTTCAAAAATTAACTATCCAAACGAAAAAATCCATTTTATTAAAGGAAAAGTTGAAGATACCATTCCAAATGTTAAAATCCCTGAAAGAATAGCAATACTTAGATTAGATACTGATTGGTATGAATCTACCAAGCATGAAATGGAACATTTATTTCCAAGACTTGTTAAAGGGGGTATCATTATAATTGATGACTATGGACACTGGCAAGGTTGTAAACAAGCAGTTGATGAGTATTTGTCTGAAAACAAAATAGAATTGTTTTTGCAAAGAATAGATTACACCTGTAGAATAGGAGTGAAAATTCAATAAGTCACAAATGAATAATTTCACAGATATTAAGTTAAAAAGGAATAATTTAGATATATATGTTATTCGTAAAGCTATTTTGAATTCAATAACGGAGAACATTTATAGATTTACAGGAGATCTTTTAGATATAGGCTGCGGAAAAATGCCGTATAGAGATTATGTATTAAAGCACTCGAAGGTTAAAAGCTATGTTGGACTTGATATAGAAATGGCCTTAGAATATGATGCATCTGTAAAGCCTGATTTTACTTGGGATGGTGAAACTATGCCTTTCGAAAATGAAAGTTTTGATTGTGCTCTTGGCACCGAGGTATTGGAGCATTGTCCAGAACCAGCAATTATTTTAAAGGAGGTTTATAGAGTTTTAAAACCTGAAGGTATTTTCTTTTTTACAGTGCCTTTTTTATGGAATTTACATGAAGTCCCAAACGATGAATATCGATATACGCCTTTTTCTTTGGAGCGTCATTTAAAAAATGCTGGATTTAATGAAATTGAAATAAAAGCTACTGGCGGTTGGCATGCTTCTATGGCACAAATGTTGGGTTTATGGGCAAGGCGAAGCCCAATGTCTAAGAAGAAACGAAAATATTTATCAGTAGCGTTAAAGCCTATTATTAATTATTTAATGAAAAAGGACAAAAGTAGTCAAGTTTCTTTCAAAGAAGGACAAATGATTACAGGACTATATGGAACTGCCAAAAAATGAATTATAAAAAATGAATATAGCCATCTTTTCTCCAAGCAAAAACCCATATTCAGAAACCTTTATTCAGGCGCATAAAAATTATTTAAAAGGGAACGTATTTTATTATTTTGGAAGTGGTAGCCAGATTCAACTTGAAGATCATGCTCGATTGATGCCATTATTACGCTATAAAATTTTAAGGGTGTTCGCTAAATTATTTGGGAAACCAAGCTCCTATTTATGGCAAGAACAAGTGCTATATAGTTTAAAAGTTAATAGCATTGACACTATTTTAGTTGAATACGGAACCCATGCTTATCATTTAAAGCAAGTTTTGATCGATTCAGGCTTGCCAGTGGCAGTTCATTTTCATGGTTATGACGCGAGTATTAAAAGTGTTATCAAATCATGCAACTTTTATAAAGGGGTTTTTGAGTATGCAAATAAAATAATTGCAGTTTCCAGAGTTATGGAAACTGCATTAATAGGTTTAGGCTGTCCCAAAGACAAATTAGTTTATAACGTTTACGGCCCACAAAAAATATTTGAAACTATTATTCCTCAATTCTCAAAAAAGCAATTTTTAGCCGTTGGACGTTTTACTAATAAAAAAGCACCTTATTATACCATACTCGCATTTAAAGAGGTTGTAAAAATTTATCCAGAGGCTCGTTTATTAATGGCGGGTGATGGGCCTTTGTTGAGTACTTGTAAAAACTTGGTTAAACATTATAATCTTAGCGAGTATGTCAAGTTTTTAGGCGTAATTACTCCGGAAGTTTATTGTGATTTATTAAAAGAATCTTTAACTTTCGTTCAACACTCAATCACTGCGGAAGACGGGGATATGGAAGGGACTCCCTTGTCTATTTTAGAAGCGAGTGCTGCTGGGCTTCCGGTAATATCAACCAATCATGCCGGAATTCCTGATGTGATTGTTCATAACGAAACTGGTTTATTGTGTGATGAACATGATGTTCATGAAATGTCTAATAACATGTTAAAGGTTTTGGAGGATTTAGAAATGGCAAAACGTTTAGGGCGATCAGGAAAGGATCGTATTCAAACCTATTTTACTTTAGATAGGCATATCAGTGCTTTACAGACTGTTTTAGACCCTGAAGCTAGTTCATGTCAACAAATTTTAGGTTAGTATAACAAATTTCGGTTTTTAGTCAAAAACAAAAAAACGGAAGCTATTGCCTCCGTTTTCTCTTTTTAAAGATGGCTCTAAAGAATTTCAATCAGTTGCAAAGCATTATATGCCCCGTTATTGAGTGGATATTGAATCTCGTTAATATCTTGAAAAAATGTCACTTTTAAAAAATAAAAACTTTGTCCGGTTCCTGTAGCTGGTTCTTGAGGCGTTAAGTTAATGGTAGATGAAATACTATTTAACAGCAGGTTTGTTACCGGGCTTACTTGTAAATCTGCCATATCACTCGATAAATCTAAATTTAAAAAAGCACAACTCATGCTAACATGTGTGGCACTCTCTGGTATGGCAAGCTGTTGATTTGGAATGAAATTTGAAATACTCACTTCTCCTGTTGCGGTGTCAAGTGTGTAGCTGGCTTTTAATACGGAATTAAGATTCGCTCTTTTATTAAAATTAAATCCTTTGAGTAAGCTTTTTTCTTGAGCAGTTGCTAGCCCAATAGCGACATTACGTTGGCCACGTACAGAGGTAAGATCTTCGTTTATTACCTTGCTTAGAACTTGCGTTAAGCGTGATGATGTTCGACTGTCTTTGGCATCTGCCAAAATACCGTGAATAGCCTTTCTTAATTGTTTTCCGCTGGTTGCTGTACTTCCAAATTCAGAAAGATTTTCGCGGGTTCTTGCAAATGCAGGGTCTTTTAAAATGCGGTTTTTGCTTACGCCGCCTTTACTACGGATAAAATATCCGTTTTCTCCTTTGTAAAAGGTCACTTCACCTAGTGTACCTTCTACGTTAAATAATGACTTGTATTTGGCCATTTTAATTGTGTGTTGTGTATGGCTTTTAGTTTTTAGCCATACTGGTTAAACTTAAATTTTTAAGGTTCAATTGATTTGTAGGTCCCTGATTTAATATTAGGTTTCTACTCTGAATCAATTTCACTTCTTATTAACACTACAATACTAGTCATGATTTTTTGCTATTTTTTTGATGACTTCCAGATTTAGGGATTGATTTCCTGATAGTTATGTTTTTTTATCTTAATAGGGTTTTCGGTGTCTGTTTTTTCCGTTTAGTTCTGTGGTTTAGCTGTAAACGATTAATTTTTAAGTATTTATGTTTTTTAATGCCGTAGATTTGTTGAGGGTTTAGTGGAAATAGGATTCGTATAGAGTATCTATAGGGTAAGTGTAGGGTATCTATATTGATGATTCGCTTGGCAAATACAATTTGTATTATGGATTTTAGGAGGCTCTAAGACTATTTTAAATAGATTATTTTATTAAAAATATTTAGGAAAAGTTGTGTCCTTTTGTATAAAACTAAGGTTGTTTACATTTGATTTAGAACAAGAAAAGGCGTTTTAAAATTGTTTAAAGCTTTTTTTAAATGTTAATAAGTCTGTTTTTTAACAGTTACATTTAGAGCTATCTTTGTAAGTCGCTGATATTAAGCTATGCGGTTATATTTATATAGAGAACATATAGAACAATTGAACGAGGTGAGCGATAAAGTTGCCCTAAAGATCATGAAAGAGATTAGGGAGGAATATAACTTACCTGTAACTCGCTATATTAGTATTAAAGCATATTGTGATTATTTTAGACAGGACAGAGAAGATGTCTGGAAATTTTTAAATAGTAAAAAGGCGAGTTAGTTTTTGATTTGTTTATGGACATGTATTAAGCATAAAACATTTCCATCAGATTTAAAAAATAGCTATTTACATCTTATTCAAATTGCTTATATTAGCAGTATAATAGTATGTAAATTATGACCAAAAACCCTTTGGTGTCCATCATTATACCAACCTATAATCGTGCTCATTTGATTGGTGAAACTTTAGATAGTATTATGAATCAAACCTATACAAATTGGGAGTGTATTATTGTAGACGATGGGTCTATGGATAATACCCAGGATATAATTCAATGCTATTGTAAAAAAGACAAACGATTTCAGTATCATCACAGACCAAAAGATAGGCCAAAAGGAGGTAATGCTTGCAGGAATTATGGGTTTGAGAAGAGTAAAGGAAAGTATGTGAATTGGTTTGATAGTGATGATTTGATGCATTCAAATAAGTTGTTAGTACAAGTAAAGGCTTTAGAAATAAGTAACTTTAATTTTTCTGTCTGTCAGACTATTATTTTTGAAAAAACTATTGAAAATATTATTGGATTAAGGTGTGATATAATTTTTTCTAACACTATTTTTTACGATTATTTAACTCAAAAGATTGTTTGGTTAACACAAAGTCCACTTTGGAAAAGAAGCTTTTTAAAAACGCTAAGTTATTTATTTGATGAAGATTTACAAGCTGCTCAAGAATGGGAATTTCATTGCAGAGTTTTACTATCTTGTAAAGATTATCATGTAGCTGATGAAGTCTTGGTTTATATTAGGCAGCACAAAAATAGTATAACATATAATAGTGATGAAAAAAATAGAATTTGGAATTATATTCTTGCTAGAAAAAAAATATATGAAAATAACAGAAAGTTATTAGATGGGAAATCATTAAATTATTTGAAAGATTATTTTGTAAATAATTTTAAAAATTTCGTTAGAGATAAAAAACTTAATGAATCTATAAAATATTTTAATTTATTTATTTTGTTAAATAAGGACATAACTATTGAAAGTAAGTTTTTTTGTTTTATATCTATCTTTAGTTATACAATATTTAACAGGGGAGATATGTTTTTATGTAAAATTTGATATTGAAATGAAAAGTTTAGTTTCTATCATAATACCAACATTTAACCGTGCCCATTTAATTAAAGATACTCTTAATAATATCTTAACTCAAAACTATGCAAATTGGGAATGTTTTATTATTGACGATTGTTCTACCGATAATTCCGTTGAAGTTATTAATGATTTTATAAAAGTTGATAGTCGATTTAATTTAATTATTAGACCAGAAAATAAGATAAAAGGAGCAAGTTCATGTAGAAATATAGGTTTAAAAAATGCCACAGGGGATTTTATTCAATTTTTGGACTCTGATGATATTATTTCGTCTAACAAAATCTCAGAACAAATTAATTTAATAGAAAATTGCAAAGGAAATGTAATTGCCACTTGTAAATGGGGAAGATTTAAATATAATTCAAAAGACTCTAGTGTTTTTGAAAATTTAGCCGTGTATAATTTTTTTGACAACCCTTTACTTTTTTTAGATGCCCTGGCTGTTTCAAAAGGCTATTTCCCAATAAATGCCTATTTAATAAAAACAGATTTAATAAAAAACGGTGGTTTATGGAATGAGTACTTATCCATAAATGATGATTGCGAATTTATGATGAGAGTAATTGCCAATACAGATAAAATTTATTTTGCACCTCAGGCAATAGCTTATTATAGATGGACTGATTTGAACAATAATCTCAGCAATTTTAATAATAAAGAAAAAGTTAATAATGTAATCAATAGTTATAAATTAATAGATGCATATTTGAAAATAAGATTTAATAAAGAATCTATTTTTTATATTGAACATTTAAAGAAACCATTGTTTTTAAATATTGAAAATTCATTTCCAGAACTAAAAAAATTACATACTGATTTCTTCAAAGCACAGATAAAAGAAAGAAGTTTCTTAAATTGGATACTAAACAAAATTAAATTTTGAGTGCTTTGAAAGATAGTAATCTAATATCCATAATCTTACCGGTTCATAATGGACAAGCTTTTTTAGAAGATGTTATTGCTAGTATTTTTAGTCAATCTTATTCAAATTTTGAGTTGATAATTGTAAATGATTGTTCTAATGACAACTCGTTAAGTATAGCAGAAAAATTTGCTAAAAAGGATGATAGAATAATTATTGTTTCAAATAATGATAACAAAAAATTACCTTCTTCACTAAATATTGGACATAAACAAGCTAAAGGAGAATTCATTACATGGACATCAGATGATAATATTTTAAAACCTAATTTTTTAGAGAAACTAATAGATTCACTACTTAAAAATCAAGTTGATGTTGTTTACTCTAATTATGATGTTATAAACGAAAAAGGTAGTTTAAAACGAATACATACCACAGGACCAATAGAGCATATTTTGTATGGAAATAAAATTGGCGCATCATTCTTATACAAAAAAGAAGTATTTCAAGAATTAAATGGTTATGATGAATCGCTTTTTTTATTGGAAGATTATGATTTTTGGTTAAGAGCAAGTATTAAATTTAATTTTCATCATTTAGAAGAAAATTTATACCAATATAGATTGCATACAGATAGCTTGACTTCTAATATTCAGTATAATGGAGAAGAAAAAATAAAGCATAGACAGGGAGTTATTACAATGTTTAAAAAAAATGCAGATGAGTTTTCTTGGAATAACAATACTCTTAACCTATTATTAGATAGTTTCTTAGGTGAAAAAATAGATATTTCAAAATATTTAAATGAGAAAAAAGTTATCAAAAAGGATCTTTTAAAATTTAATTCCAAAGGTTTTGATGATACTAAAGTTATTTTTGGATTGCAACTACTGCTGAGAAATCAATTAATGACAAATAATTGTGATTTTAAAAGTTTAATCGAGGTTTTAAAAAAAGAAAGGCAATTGTTGTTCCATTCTTCTTTTAGTAAAAAAACAACTATAAATTATATTTTAAAAAGTGTTTTCCTTTAAAATGAACCAAGATAGACCAATAGTTAGTATCATCATGGCAACCTGCAATAGAGCACATTTTATTGTTGAAGCCTTAAAATCAATACAAGCGCAAACCTATATTCATTGGGAGTGTTTAATTATTGACGATGAAAGTACCGATGCTACTGAAGAAGTTTTAGAGCCTATTTTAAAAGAAGATAATCGATTTAGATATTGCAAGCGACTACCAAACTATAAAAAGGGTTTGCCAGGCAGCAGAAATTATGGTTTAGATTTAGCAATAGGTGATTATATTATTTTTTTTGATGATGACGATGTGGTACATCCATTATGTTTAGAAGTTAGTTTATCTGCTTTTAAATACATTCAAAATTCATCTTTTTGTAATTTTAAAAAAGAAGCTTTCTCAGGAAATTTTAATTATGACTCAATAGATAGTTGCAACGAATGTAATTTAGAAGAAGCCAAAGACGATTTATTAGAAAACGTTATAACACAAAAAATTCCTTTTGCATCATGTACTGTTTTGTGGAAAAAGGAATGCTTTAAGGACCATATGTTTAATGAAGATTTGATGTACGCCGAGGAGTGGGAATGTTACCAGCGCATTCTAAGTGACAAATTTAAAGGTGTCATAATAGATAAAGTGCTGTATTTTAATAGGAAACACCCAAATTCTAACACCGATGAATTCTGGAGAAATGCACCATTACGGGTAAATTCAAAAAAAAAGGCTATAGAATTAGTTGTTAGGAATTTATATAATAAAAATCTGTTAACACCTTATTTATTTAAATACTTAGTAAATTTAGCCATATCGTTTAGAGATTATATATTAGTAAAAAACATTCTTATTTTAACAAACCCAAACACAAGATTGAAATTGTTTTACAAACTAAAATATTATTTATATCCAATTTGGTTATTTTACATGAAAATTATAAAACACAAACCTTGAATCTGCTTATTTGTTTTGGAACTCGACCCGAAGCTATAAAAATGGCGCCTATTTGCATGGAGTTAAATAAAAGGAAAATTCCTTTTAAACTGTGTGTAACAGGACAACATAAAGAAATGTTGCAACAGGTTTTAGACTTTTTTGATTTAATACCAGATTATGATTTAAATGTTATGTTGCCAAATCAAAGCTTGAATACTTTAAGTTCAAGGATTTTAGTTGAAATGGACAAGGTTTTTGAAAAAGAACATTTCGATTTGGTATTGGTACATGGAGACACAACAACATCAACACTAGTAGCTTTAGCTGCTTTTCATAGACATTGCAAAGTAGCTCATATAGAAGCAGGTTTGAGAACCTACAATAAGCAATCACCTTTTCCAGAAGAATTAAATAGACAACTAACAGCGCGAATATCAGATTTTCATTTTGCTCCTACTCAAAAAGCAAAAAATAATCTTTTAAAAGAAAGTGTAAATGAAAGTAGTGTGATTGTTACTGGTAATACTGTTATAGACGCACTACATATTACTATAAATAAAATTGAAAATGGATATTCGAATGCCTTTATTGAAAATTTAAACGAAACAATCAATTTTAATAAAAGAGTTATTTTGGTAACGGGCCACCGAAGAGAAAGTTTTGGATCAGGTTTTAAAAACGTATGTGAGGCTATTCTAGAGATTTCAAAAAAACATGATGTTGAAATTGTTTATCCAGTTCATTTAAATCCAAATGTCCAAAACGTAGTTTATAAAAGGTTAGCAGGTAAAGATAATATTCACTTAATAACTCCATTAGATTACCCTTCGTTTATTTGGTTAATGAATAAAGCTGTTTTAATAATATCAGATTCAGGAGGGATTCAAGAGGAAGCACCATCTTTAAATATACCTGTTTTAGTTACCCGAGAAACTACTGAACGGGAAGAAGGTGTAACATCTGGATGCTCGATTTTAGTTGGTATCAACGTCAATAAAATTATCCATGAAGCAAATAGAATATTAACTGCGGATAAAGTAAATGATAAAATGACCAATCCTTATGGTGATGGAATCGCAGCTATTAAAATAGTTGATTTCATCCAAAATAATATTTTGATAAATGACTAAACAAATTCTAATAGTTGTTGATTCCATTAATGTAAATGATAGTAGCGGATCTAAAGCCAATGTAGCATTAATTAAAAATTTAGCAGCTGTTGGTTATGTCATTACGGTATTGCATTTTACGCAAGAAAATATTCAATTTGAGGGTGTTGAGTGTATTTCAATAAAAGAAAGAAAGTATAATATATTGTATTTTTTAAGTAGAACGCAGCGTGTTATTCAACGTAATTTCAAAATAAATTTAGCAACCTATTTAGAGCCTGTTTTCGGGTTTTCTTTCACCTTCTTTAATGATGTAAATAGTATTTTGGTAGAATTAAAAAAACTAGATGTTTTAAAATTTGATTTAGTATTAACATTAAGTAAGGGAGCTAGTTTCAGACCTCATTATGCCGTAAATAAACTGCCGGTTTTATATGAAAAATGGATGGCATATATACATGATCCTTTCCCAATGTGTTGTTATCCGCCACCATATAATTGGAACGAGCCAGGGCATAAGCAAAAACAACTTTTTTTTGAAAATCTTTCAAAGAATGCGAGATGCACTGCATTTCCAAGCAAGTTATTAAAAGATTGGATGGGTACTTACTTTCCTGTTTTTCTTAAAACTGGTATAATAATACCACATCAAAGTTTTGAAGAAGAATTAATAAGCTTTGAAAAACCAAACTATTATGATAGTGCTAAGTTTAATATCTTACACGCAGGAAACTTAATGAAACAACGTAATCCAGAAGGTCTAATAAAAGGCTTTGAACTGTTTCTTAAAAATAAACCAGAAGCTAAAGAAGACTCTCAGCTTTTGTTATTAGGTAATGCAGATTATCATAAAGAGTCTATTATTAAACATGCGGTTAGTTTACCTGAGCTATTTATTAAACTTACGAATGTTCCATTTAAAGAAGTTTATTGGTTGCAAAAACATGTGGCGGTAAATGTTATTTTAGAAGCAAAATCAGAGATTAGTCCATTTTTACCAGGTAAGTTTCCTCATTGTATATCAGCAGATAAACCAATATTACATTTAGGTCCAGATCATAGTGAAACGAAGCGTTTACTCGGTGAGAAATATGAATATTGGGCAGAAATTGATAATGTGAAAGCGATTTCTGGATTGTTAGAAAAACTTTATATCGTATGGTTAAATAAGGCCAAAACGTCACGTTTAAATAGACCAGATTTAGATTACTATTTAGGAAAAGAGTATTTAAAAGAACAACTCGAAAAGGTTTTTGATAATGACTAAGTTTTCTATATTAATCACTACAAAAAATAGGCTTAATGATTTAAAAACAACATTAAATAAACTTGCATGTTTTATTGAAAAAAATAATATCGAATGTATTATTTGTGATGATGGCTCTAGTGATGGAACTTCTAAATTTTTAAGGGATAACTACCCAAATATTATTTTAATACAACATCAAAAATCTAAAGGATTAATAGCAAGTAGAAATGAATTGCTTAACTTAACAAAAGCAACTTATGCTATTACTTTGGATGATGACGCTCATATACTGTCCCAAAACCCATTTGAAATAATTGAAACATTTTTTGAATCCAATAAAAAATGTGCTGTGATTTCTTTTAGAATATTTTGGGGTAAAAATGAATTACGAAATACTGTACATGATTTAAAACCACACCGAGTTAAAAGTTTCGTCGGTTGCGGACATGTTTGGAGAATGGAAGCTTGGAAAGAAATGCCAAACTATCCAGAATGGTTTGTGTTTTATGGTGAAGAGGCGTTTGCAAGTTATCACCTATTCCAAAAAAATTGGCAAGTATGGTTTTTGCCAAATGTGCTAATACAGCATAGAGTTGAAGTGAAAAATAGAAAAAATAATAATGATTATACTATTCGGCTTAGAAGGTCTTTGCGATCTGGGTGGTATTTGTATTTCATGTTTTTTCCAATAAGCGAAATTCCAAAAAAATTAGCCTATACGTTCTGGATGCAACTAAAATTGAAAGTATTTAAAGGCGATTATAAAGCGCTTTTTGCAATTATAGGTGCGACTTTTAATTTGATACTAAACCTTCCAAAATTAATTTTTAAAAGAAAACCGTTAACCGAATTACAATATAAGGAGTTTAAAGACTTGCCAGATACGGTTATATATTGGGAACCTTCAAATGAAAACTAAATATGAGTTTTATAGACGTATTTAAAGATAAATTATCTTATCAAAAGCGACTTAAATTAAAGTATAAATTAAGACATTTTAGAGCAATGTGGTTTCCCTTTAATTTATCTAGAATGGCCTTAATTCATAAAACTGATAAATATGGGAAACATTTCTATACACCCCATTATCAAAGTCATTTTAAAAATTTTAAATTTAAAAACAACAACATTTTAGAAATAGGAGTTGGAGGATACGAAGACCCATATACAGGAGGAAATTCGTTAAGAATGTGGAAATCTTATTTTCCATTTTCAAAAATATATTCTTTAGATATTCATGATAAATCTTTTCTTCAAGAAAAAAGAATTAAAATTTTTAAAGGAAGTCAGGTTGATTTTAAGTTTTTAGATGACGTTATTAAAGAAATTGGAGAAGTAGACCTGATTATAGACGATGGCAGTCATATAAATAAACATGTAATAGAAACGTTTGAGTATCTATTCCCAAGGTTAAAAAAAGGAGGAATATATGTAATCGAAGATACGCAAACATCATATTGGAAAGATTATGGTGGCAACTCTACAAATTTTGATGATAAAACTACAATTTATGGGTTTTTCAAATCGCTGATTGATTCTTTAAACAATGAAGAATTTATTATTGATAATTACCAAAAAACATATTATGATAAACATATTATCTCTATGCATTTTTATCACAATATGATATTTATTTATAAGGGTGACAATAATGAGGTTTCTAATTATATTGTAAAAAATAAAAAACCTAATGAATAAAGCTAATGTAGCAATATTAACTACTGTTATCAATTTTGAACTATATGCTATAACCTCAAATCTTTTTCCTGCTGGGATAAGAAAATATGCAATTGATGGAAGAAATGGAATGCATGGTATTCATAGTATTTATTACATTTTTAAAAAACTTTCTAATAAAGACATTGATTGGTTAATTTTAGCAGATGAAGATGTTGTTTTCAATAACGCCAATGTTGTTTATTCTATTATTAATAAAATGGAAGAAGAGAACATAAGTGTTTGTGGCGTTAGAGATGGAGGCATTATTAGTCATCGAAATTATAATCCAATTGTAGTAAATACTTTTTTTACAATAATTAATTTCAAAGAAATATCATCAGAATGGAATAAAAGCGAGGTAAAAAAAAATCAATATATTTTACCAAATGAATTTCAAGTTGATAAAAATATATTTAAAGAACCTTTTGATGTTAAAAGTTTGTATGAACCGTATTATTGTTTTTTTCTTTGGCTTATAAGAAAAGGCAACAAGTTTTTATATTTAGAAGCACAAATGCTTAATGATAACATATCTAATACTATTTTATATGATGGTGAACCATTTGCTTATCATACTTGGTATGCAAGAAGTTACAATGTTAATGAAAAGCATACAAATAGAATGAATAGCGTATTGGATAATATGAATGTTGATATTAATTCAACAAAAATTGATTCTAATATTAAGATACTTAAAGATCCACTTTTTTATTATAAAATGGAATTATTAAAATTATATAAAAGGTCAGTAAATAGATTGAATGGAAAGTATAGAAACATATAGAAACCGTGCTATTTTCGCAAACACCATGCTAGATAGATATTATGCTAAATCTCCGAATTTAGTTGTGAGTGATATTGGAGCCGGTTTTGGGCATATGAAGGATAAAATTGAATCCTTAGGTAGAAAATGGCAACCATTTGATTATGTTAAAAAATTAGATGAAACTATCATATGGAATTTAAATGATGAAGCTCCAAGCGGTGTGGAAAATGCTGGAATAGTTATTTTTTTAGAAGTTTTAGAACATTTAGACAACCCTTTATTAGGACTTCAAAATATTACAAAACATTTAGATAAAAATGGAATTATAATTCTTACGACGCCTAACCCACAATCTAGTAAAAATACGTTAAGTTTGTTTTTAAGAGGTTCACTTTATGCGTTTCAAGAAAAGCACATTCAAGAAAATCACGTTTTTACACCTTGGAAACATGTGGTTTACGAATTTTTAAAACGAAGTGATTTTGAGATTTTAGAATATGCTATTGTAGATACCCAATATAAAAACAAAAAAAACAGGTCTTTGAAAGATTGGTTTAAGTCTAAAATAGAATCGTATATTGAATATAGAAATCCATTAGCAAAAGGGATGAGTTACGGTATCGTTGCAAGAAAAATAAAATAATGAGCGTTAAACTAATAGCTGAAATTGCACAAGCACATAATGGAAGTTTAGCTACTGCCCATCGCTATATTGATGCGCTAGCTACTACTGGAATTGACGCTATAAAATTTCAAACCCATATCGCTGAAGCTGAAAGTAGTATTTACGAACCTTTCAGAATTAAATTCTCTAAACAAGATAAAACCCGTTTTCATTATTGGAAACGTATGGAGTTTTCTTTAGAACAGTGGATAGATTTAAAACAACATTGTGATGATGTAGGGTTAGAGTTTCTGAGCTCTCCTTTTAGTAATGCGGCTGTAGATTTGTTAGAACAAGTAGGAATAAAGACTTATAAAATAGGTTCTGGAGAAGTGAATAACTTTTTATTATTAGAGAAAATAGCGCAAACGGGTAAACCTATTATTTTATCTTCAGGGATGAGTTCTTTTGAAGAGTTGGATAAAACGATAGAATTTCTAAAATCTAAACATTTAGAATTTACAATATTACAGTGTACTACATCATATCCTACTAAACCAGAGCAATATGGTTTAAACGTCATTCAGGAATTAAAATCAAGATACCATGTTTCAGTTGGGTTTTCAGATCATTCTGCAAAAATAGAAACCTTAATTGCTGCAGTAGTATTAGGTGCTGAGATTTTGGAGTTTCATGCTGTTTTTAGTAGAAATGATTTCGGACCAGATGTTACGTCATCATTAACCATTGAAGACATTAAAATACTTTCAGAGGCAGTTCGAAATATCGAAAAAGCCCAAAGACATCCAGTTGATAAATCTGATAATTCAAAATTTGCTCAACTTAAATCAATTTTTGAAAAATCTTTAGCAATCAATAAAGATTTACAATCAGGACATATTATCCAGTTTTCCGATTTAGAAGCAAAAAAACCAGCAAATAAAGGAATCCCTGCATCTCATTTCGAAACTATTATTGGTAAACAAATTATAAAAAACATGAAACAGTGGGATTTTTTAAACATAGATGATATTAAATGAATTCAAGAAAAATATGTGTTGTTATTACAGCAAGACCATCATACAGTAGGATAAAAACGGCTTTAACGGCAATAAAAAACCATCCTAAATTGGAACTGCAACTGGTTGTGGCTGGTTCTGCCTTGTTGGACAGATATGGGAATGCTGTTGATTATATAGAGAATGATGGTTTTAAAATAGACGCAAAAGTATTCATGGTTTTAGAAGGCGAAAATAAAACCTCTATGGCTAAAACTACAGGTTTAGGTGTAATGGAATTAGCAAATACATTCTATAATTTAAAACCTGACGCAGTAGTAACCATTGCGGATCGTTTTGAAACTTTGGCTACCTCTATTGCTGCTTCTTATCAAAATATCCCTCTAATTCATATTCAAGGGGGAGAAGTTACAGGGAATATTGATGAAAAAGTACGTCATGCAAATACAAAATTAGCAGATATCCACTTGGTAGCTTCGGAAGACGCAAAAGTTAGAGTTATTAAAATGGGCGAGGATAATAACTATGTTTTTAATACGGGTTGTCCTTCAATAGATATAGCATGTCAGGTTAGTAAATCTCCAAAATTAAATTTTAATCCTATAACAAAATATGGTGGCGTTGGAAATTTAATTAATTGGGAAGATGGTTATATAGTAGTTATGCAACACCCTGTTACTACCGAATATCATCAAGCTAAAGAAAATGTTTTAACTACTTTAAAAGTAGTACACCGCTTAGGAATTCCTGCCTTTTGGTTTTGGCCAAATGTTGATGCTGGAGCCGATGGCACATCAAATGGAATTCGTTCGTATCGAGAAATTAATAAACCAGAAAATATTCACTTTTTTAAAAATATGATTCCTGAAGATTTTTTACGATTACTTCTAAATAGCAAATGCTTAGTTGGTAATTCTAGTGTAGGAATAAGAGAATGTGCTTATTTAGGAGTTCCAGTTGTAAATATAGGTACAAGGCAAAACGGAAGAACTAGAGGAAATAATGTGATAGATGTTTCTTATGAAGAAAAAGAAATTAAATCAGGCATATTAAATAGAATTGAAGCTAAAGATATTATTGTTAACAATACTATTTACGGTAATGGAAATTCAGGCGAAAAAATCGCTGATATTTTAGCAGAAATTGAATTGCGTTTTCATAAAACTATTTCGTACTAATGAGAATTTTAGGGATCATACCAGCAAGAGGAGGATCTAAATCTATACCTAAAAAAAATATTAAAATTCTTCAGGGTAAACCATTAATTCAATATACAGTTGAAGCTGCTAAAAGCGCTAAAAAACTAACTAGTTTAATTTTAAGTTCGGATGACGAAGCTATAATTGAGGTCGCTAAAAAACTTAATTTGGAGGTGCCTTTTGTTAGACCTAAACATCTTGCCGAAGACAAATCGCCAACATTAGGTGTTATTCAACATGCTTTAAAATTTTATGAGGAACAAAATATTTATTTTGATGCCGTTTGTTTGCTTCAAGTGACAAGTCCTTTTAAAACTGGCAAGTTTATAGATGAAGCTATAGAGAAGTTTATTGAAAGTAATTGTGATGCTTTAGTTTCAGTACAAAAAGTTCCAGATGAATATAACCCGCATTGGACATTTAAGAAAGATGAAAAAGATAATTTAGAGTTGTCCACTGGCGAAAAAGAAATAATTGCCAGACGTCAAGATTTACCTGAAGTTTATCATAGAGACGGATTAATTTACATTACTAAAGCAAGCGTCCTATTAGAACAAAACTCATTATATGGCTCTAAATTAGCTTATATAAAATCACCTTCAGATTACACAATTAATATTGATACTTTAGAAGATTGGAATAAAGCCGAAGCATTTTTAAACTCAAATAAAGCTTAAAATGTGTGGTATTTCTGGACTTATTGGAACAGGTGATTATAAGTTTCAATTAAAAAATATGTTGGAGGCTCAGGCTCATAGAGGTCCAGATTTTACAGGGACTTTTTTTGATAAAGGTTTTGCTGCATTAGGGCATAATAGACTTTCTATAATAGATTTATCTGACAATGCAAATCAGCCTTTCAGTGATACTTCAGGAAGATATTCAATGGTATTTAATGGTGAAATTTATAATTATTTAGAACTTAAAGAACGTTTGAAAAATGATTATAATTTTAAAACATCCTCAGATACTGAAGTATTATTAGCTGCTTTTATAACCTATGGTAAAGCGTGTTTAAAACTGCTTAACGGCATGTTTTCATTTGCTATTTGGGATACTGTAAAAAAGGAATTATTTGTGGCAAGAGACCGTTTTGGTATTAAACCATTTTATTATTATAAGAATAAAGATGTATTTATTTTTTCTAGTGAAATTAAAGCGATACATAGTTCTGGAGTAAATAAAAAACCAAATGAAATAATTTGGTCTAATTATTTTGTAAACGGAAGTTATGGGTTGCCAAATGAAACATTTTGGGAACCTATTCAACAATTACAAGGAGGCCACTATATCGAATTGTCAAGCAATCAATTTAAAATAACAAAGTGGTATGATTTTGAGGCGAATGTAAATCGTCAAACAAAAATAAACGATTATAAGGAAGCTAAAGCCATATACAAAGATTTATTAATAGATAGTATTGGTTTAAGATTTCGGGCAGATGTTCCTGTTGGTTTTAATGTAAGTGGTGGTTTAGATAGTTCAGCGTTACTCGCTTTGGCAAATGTTTTTCAAAAAGACATTTCAAAAATAGAAGCTTTTACATTTTATACAGGAGACAAAAATTATGATGAATTGCCGTGGGTAGAACAAATTATTGCGAAATATAAAAGCCCTTTAAATAAAGTTTTATTATCTGCTGAAGAAGTTCCAAGTTTATCAAAATTTATATCACATATTCAAGATGAACCCTTTGGCGGTATTCCAACTTTAGCCTATTCAAAGTTATTTGCTTCGGCATCAAAAAAAGATGTAAAAGTTCTTTTAGATGGCCAAGGGATGGACGAGCAACTAGTAGGTTATGATTATTATAGGAATAATTCTAAATCTACAATTCAAGGCGTTAAAAAGAGTCCATTTAGGAAGAATATGTTGCATATATCATTTACAGATAATATCTTAAAAAAAGACTATCCAATGCCTTTTGATTCTTTATTAAACAATCTTCAATACAGAGATTTATTTTACACCAAAATACCTAGAGCTTTACGATTTAATGATAGGGTTTCAATGGCACATTCAACAGAATTGAGAGTTCCTTTTTTAGATTATCGTCTAGTAGAATTTGGCTTTTCACTACCTGATGAATTCAAAATAAAAAATAATCAGGGTAAACAGATTTTGAGAGACATTATTGCTGATTATGTTGACAGTAATGTTTCATATTCACCCAAACGCGCTTTACAAACTCCGCAACGTGAGTGGTTAGGTAGAGATTTAAAAGATTTTGTTCAAAATCATATTAATAAAATTAAATCTAGCGCATACAAATCGTGGTTTAATGAAAAAGAAATAGATTTGGAATGGGACAAGTACCTCGCTGGTGATAATCAATCAAGTTTTCATATTTGGCAACTAGTCAACTTCTCAATGTTAATGGGTTAATTATTTAGCTGGTCAAACTAAAATATTATCTTTGAATTCTAAACAGAAATCAACCTTATTTTGCAAAATAATAAAACGAAATTAGCTTTAGTAATAACCGATGGCGTTGGCTTTAGAAATTTCATTTTAAGTGATTTTTTAAAATATGCTGAAGATACTTTTGATGAGGTTGTTATTTTATCTTGTTTGCCAAAAGAAGTATATAAAGCATACACAAATATTAGAGTTATTGAATTAGATGTTTTTGAAGAGACCTTTAAAACTTGGTTTTTTAGAAAGGCTAAGGAAATAGCCCATCTTAAATTACACCAAAATGGAAATTTAGGAATTCAGGATAATATAAAAACAAATGATTCTAAGTTAAAAACAACCAGAGGGTATGCTACCCGTTTTATATACCAATTAACGTCTGTTTTTCATTCTGAGCCGAACATACAACTGTTTCAAAAACTTCAGAATAAGACATTTTCCAACCATAGCATTACGAGAGCTTATGCCTCTATTTTAGAACAAGAACAATTTAGTTTGTTGTTTGTTACACATCAACGGCCACCCTATATTGCTCCATTGGTTTATGCAGCGCAACAAAGGAAACTAAAAACAGTAGCTTTTATTTTTAGCTGGGATAATTTAGCTTCCAAAGGTAGAATGGCTTCAAATTTTGATTATTATTTGGTTTGGAGTGAATTAATGAAACAGGATTTACTCCAGTTTTATACCTCTATAAACGAAGTACAAATTAAAGTGGTTGGGACACCACAATTTGTACCGTATGTGATGGATGATTATAAATTATCAAAACAAGATTTTATTTCAGAATTTAATTTAGATGCTAAGTTAAAAACGATTTGTTTTAGTTGTGGTGATATTTCAACAAGCAAAAACGATGAGTTATATATAGAAACGATTGCGAATTCTATTGCCGATAAAATTATAGAGCCTGTAAATTTTATAGTTAGAACATCGCCTGCTGAAGATCCTGTTCGTTTTGAATGTTTAGTTGAAAAATTCCCATTTATCATGTGGAATTTCCCAAAATGGTTGCAAGTGCGTGCTAATCATCAGGAATCTTGGTCGCAACGTATTCCAACACTAGATGATGTTAAACAATTAAGAGCGCTTTTAGAATATTCCGATTTAAATATTAATATGCTTTCAACCATGAGTTTAGATTTTATGTTGTTTGATAAGCCTGTGATTAACCCTATTTTTGGAAATCAGAGTAATGGGTTGTATGATGATCAGCGCTTTTTGGGATATGCTCATATTCAACATTTAGTGAATAGTCAATCTTCAAAGGTTGTGAAAAATAAGACAGAACTTTTAAATGCTATTTCTGTTTATTTAAATACAGATGAAGATTCTGCTAATCGTAAAAAATTCATTAAACAACAAGTCGGTGTTTCTTTAGAAGAAACCAATAAGCAATTAGTACAGAGTTTAAAAGCATGGACATAAAACCAAAACATATCGCCATCATCTGTAACTACGAGCTTCTAGAAAGCAGGGTTGGAGGTATGGACTATTTTTTCTGGGTTTTTAATAAAAAATGCATTGAAAAAAATATTAAAGCAGATTGGTTTTTTCCTAATACTACTTCACATGGAGATTATAAAGAGTTACATATCATTCCTACTAATGATTTAAGTCTGGAGCAACACTTTATAGCACATTTACAAACACAAGATGCTCAATATTCACATATTATAACGCATTTTATAGAGTTGTGTACTGCTTTTTTTGCTGATATTAAAAAATATCAAAAGGCAAAAATAATTGCGTTGGATCATAACCCTAGACCATTAGGAGGCTATCCATTAAAAAAGCGATTGAAAAAGAAATTAAAAGGGGTTTTATATTCTAAATACATCGATTTATTTATTGGGGTTTCGAACTATACAAGTCAGGCTATTTTACATGATTTTGGTAGCTTTTTGAAAACTAAAACCCAAACTATTTATAATGGTGTTTTAATTGATGATATTATTGCTAAAACTACTGAAAGAAGTTTGACAAACCCTAAGTTTTTAGTGGTATCACATTTGCGAGAATCTAAAGGGATTCAAGATTTGATTAAGGCAGTCAGTTTTATTTCAGAAGACTTAAAAAAAGATTTAATAATTGATATTTACGGAGATGGACCTTATAAAACAGAATTACTTCATTTAGTTTCAAAGTATCATTTAGAATCTGTTTTCAATTTTAAAGGCAGTCAATCTAATTTAAAAAGCTTGTATCAACATTACGATTATCTCATTCAGCCTACTCATATGGAATGTTTTAGCTTGTCTATTTTAGAAAGTTTAGCAGCAAATATACCAGTAATCACCACACCTGTTGGGGGTAATACCGAAGTAGTAAACCACAATGACAACGGATTTATATTTGAAACCAAAAACACTAAGGAGTTATCAGTTTTGTTATCTGAAATTATTGAGGGAAAACGTTATATTACAGGAAACACGAGACCTCTTATTGAGAACAGGTTTTCTATAGATAATATGGTAAAGAATCATTTGAAACTTTTAGAATTATGAAGATTGCTTTCTTAACGCCAGAATATCCGCATCCCAAAACAGGAACAGCTGGTGGTATTGGAACCAGTATATTCAATTTATCAAAAGCCTTATCTGCTTTAGGACACGAAATAAACATTCTTGTTTATGGACAAAATCGAGATTATAATTTTATTGAAGAGGGCATACGTTTTTATATAATAAAAAACATAAAAGTGAAAGGTTTGTCACTTTTTCTTACTCAAAAAAAAGTAGAACGATTAATCAATTCACTATTTGAATCTGGTAAATTAGATATCGTGGAAGCTCCAGATTGGACGGGTTTTACAGCCTTTGTTAAGCCGAAATGCCCTCTTGTTATTAGAGAGAACGGAAGCGACACCTATTTTTGTTATTTAGATAACAGAAAAGTAAAATATAAGAATAAATTTCTTGAAAAGCGGGCCCTTAAAAAAGCTGATGGGGTTATAAGTGTTAGCTCTTTTACTGGCATTTTAACCAATAAATTATTCAAGTTGAACAGAAAATTTACTGTGATTCCTAATAGTATAGATGCGTCTCTATTTGAGCCAAAACCAAGTGATTCAAAAACATTAACGATTCTTTATTTTGGAACATTGATACGAAAAAAGGGGCTTTTAGAATTACCGGAGATATTTAATTTGGTTCATCATTCAAATAAGGACGTGGAATTAATTCTTATAGGTAAAGATAGTGGTGATATTAAAACGGGTTTATCTTCAACTTGGGAACTTATGAAGCCTTTGTTTCATGAATCTTCTTTAAAAAAAGTAAATTATTTAGGTTCTGTCAATTATTCTAAAATACAAGATTTAATAAAGGACGCTACGGTTTGCGTATTTCCAACTTTTGCTGAAGCCTTGCCTGTATCATGGTTGGAGGCTATGGCTATGGAAAAGGCTATAGTGGCTTCTAATATAGGCTGGTCCATTGAGATGATAGAAGATGGAAAAGATGGGTTTTTAGTGCATCCAACACATCACAAACAATATGCTGAGCGTATTTTAGAATTATTAGTTGATGAAAAAAAGCGACATTTATTTGGCAAAGCAGCCAGAGAAAAAGTAAAAGCAAAATTCTGTCATGATTTAGTAGCTAGACAATCTATAGAATTTTATAAAACCATATTAGAGTCTTGATAGATTTAAAAGAACATACTACATCAACAGGCGAAGAATTACTGTATCTAGGTAACCCAGATTTCAATTTACTTGATGAGTTAGTTTTAGGTGAAGGCGATATCTGGCATAGTAGTTTAGATCAAGGTTATAAAAATGTATTTCCCGAAATAGTCTATCAAACAGTGGTTTATTTTTGGTATGCCAAGGACTTCGATAATTTAGGAAAATCGGTTAGCTGGCGAATTAATCCAAATGCATTTGTAATTAGAAAATACGTTTGGGAAGCATTTGAAGGTTTTGATATGGGTTATGAAAACATTCAAATGTCAGCCTTAGATTTTGGTTTTAATATCTTACGGTATCAAGGCGCTATTCCATTATATGTTAAAGGATTATTTAAAGAACGTATTGAAGATATCAATATTTCAACAAAAGACATTTATACATTTTATTTTAAAAATTTTAAGTTATCGCATAGTCTTTATATGCTGTTCCGAAGAGGATTTTATAAAATAAATGAAATCAATAGTTTTTGGTTTGCAAAAAGCCAGTTTCAGTTTAAAGATAAAACAGAAATATTAAAACCTCGTGAATTGCAACCTATCAAAGGCACTCCGAGGGTGAGTTACATCATTCCCACTATGATGCGTCAGGGCTTCACTTTAAACCTTTTAAACGATTTAGAACAACAAACTTATAAACCATTCGAAGTTATTGTTGTTGATGCAACACCTGAAAACTCAAGAGATGAATCTTTATATGATTCTAAAAACTACTCGTTTAAAATAGTTTTTAAATGGCAAACTACCAAAGGAAGTTGTAGAGCCAGAAATGAAGCCATAGATTTATGTACAGGGGATTATATTGTTTTTGGTGATGACGATATTCGTATCCAACCACAGTTTATAGAAAACCACCTTAGATTATTACAAACGTATAACGCCGAAGCTTGTAATGGCCTCGATATTAGAGCAGACCATCAACAACAAAATTTAAATGATTTAGAGAGAAAGTTAAAAGCGATGGGAGATACACGTTGGAAAGTTGGAGCCGCTCAATCGTTTAGTAATGCCAATTCTTGTGTGTCAAGACGTGTTGTTAACTTATTAGTAGGAAACGATATTAATTATGATGGTGGTTATGGAGAAGATAGCGATTTTGGTTTGTCCATCACAAAATTGGGAATTACCGTTTTGCACAATCCGTTTTCAGTCAATTTACATTTAAAACCACCTACAGGTGGATACCGCTTTTGGGGTCAACAAGCAGGTGTAAAAGGTAAAAAAAGAAAACAACAGCCTTGGGAATTAGACACACCTGTAAAATGGATTGTGCCAACACCAAGCCCAACAATTATGTATCAGTTGTTTAAGCATTTTGATGAGCGACAACGAAATGAATATAAAATCAAGTATTTTGTGTTTTATTTTACAAAGGCCAAACTAATAGAATTGCCGTTAAGAATACTAAAATTCCCATTACGCATTTTGCAATTTAATAAGTCGGTCTTTTATTCAAAAAAATTAATAGCTTTGGGAAAACGAACTAAATAAACATGAACTTTTCTCTTATAGTTTGTACTTACATGCGGCCGCAGCCCTTGTTAAAATTATTGCAGTCTGTTGAGAAACAAAGCTTGTATCCCAATGAACTATTAATCATCGATGGTTCAATTAATGACGAAACAGAAATTATATTAAAAGAAAACATATTTAAGAATTTAGAATATTATAAAGTTGATAAAAACCAAAGAGGCTTAACCAAGCAACGCAATTTTGCTATTAAAAAAGTAGCTGAAGATTCAGATGTTATTTGTTTTTTAGATGATGATGTTGTTTTAGAACCAACCTATTTTGAAAATTTAATAAAAACCTATACCGATAAACCCGATGCTTTAGCAGTAGGTGGCTATATAACCAATGAAGTTGCATGGGAACTATCTGATAATAAGAATAATTCGTCCAAGTTTTATTATGATGGTTTGATGCGAGATGAGCCATCGCGGTTTAAAATTAGACGACTATTTGGATTGTTACCAGATCTTGCACCGGGTTTTATGCCAACCTTTTCGCATGGGCGTTCTATAAGTTTTTTACCACCTTCAGGTAAAATTTATGACGTAGAACAACTAATGGGTGGGGTTTCCAGCTATAAAATAGAAGTCTTTAATGTGTTTAAATTCTCAACATACTTTGAAGGATATGGATTATATGAAGACGCCGATTTTTCATTGCGATTAGCAAAAACAGGAAAGATTTATATAAACACAAATGCGAAGTTAAATCATTATCATAATGCTTCTGGACGCCCAAATAAATTTAAATATGGCAACATGGTAATCAGGAATGGCTGGTATGTGTGGCGTGTAAAATACCCAAACCCACCGTTAAAAGCACGATTAAAATGGCATGCTACGGCTATTTTATTAACAAAAATAAGACTGCTTAACATTTTAACAACCTCCAAAAGAAAAGAAGCATTTACAGAAAGTTTAGGGCGTATTGTTGGTTGGTTTTCGCTTATCTTTAATGCGCCAAGAATAAAAAAATAAGACTAATTGATGAAATTTTTAATCATATCTCACGCTTTGCATAAAGCTAAAGATGGCACTATATTTAGTTATGCGCCCTATGTTAGAGAGATGAATATTTGGTTAAAATATGTTAGTAAGGTCGAAATTATAGCTCCGTTAGTGTCTGATAACATATCTGAAATTGATATATCTTATCAACATAAACATATTATTTTAACGCAAATTCCATCAATAGAATTTACGTCGGTGACTAAGAGATTAAGTTCACTATTTAAGCTCCCAATTATTTTTTTCAGAATTTTTAAAGCTTGCCAAAAAGCAGACCATATCCATTTACGTTGTCCAGGCAATATAGGGTTATTAGGGTGTTTGGTTCAAATATGGTTTCCCAAAAAACCAAAGACAGCCAAATATGCTGGGAATTGGGATCCAAAAGCAAAACAACCTCTGAGTTATCAATTTCAAAAGTGGATTTTGAGCAATACGTTTTTAACTAAAAACATGCAGGTTTTAGTATATGGAGATTGGCCTTATCAATCAAACAATATCAAGCCTTTTTTAACAGCCTCTTTTTCTAAATCTGAAAAAACACCGTGGGTAGAAAGAAATTATAAAGACACCTTACGGTTTCTGTTTATTGGTAGTTTGGTGCCAGGGAAACGGCCTGATTTAGCTATTAAAATTGTTGAAGCCTTGCATCAACAAGGGAGAAAGGTATCTTTAGATGTTTATGGAGATGGAGACTTGCAATCGAGTCTTCAATCTTATATTGAAGATTACAATCTAAGTTTTGTAAAATTACATGGCAATACCTCTTTAGATGTTGTAAAAAAGAATTTGCAAACAGCTCATTTTTTAATATTACCTTCAAAATCTGAAGGTTGGCCAAAAGTTGTTGCAGAAGCTATGTTTTTTGGTGTGATTCCTATAGTAACTTCTATATCTTGTATTCCGTATATGATAGATGGTGGGAATCGTGGTATTTTGATTGAGCCAGAGTTAGAACGTGCCATTTTAACTATTAATGAGGCCTTAAATTCTAAAGATTTAAAAACCATGTCTAAATTGGCATTAGAATGGTCGCAACAGTTTACGTTGGATTATTTTGAGTTAGAAATTAAAAAATTACTTATCACTAAATGAGAGTATTGCAGCTTATAGATTCTTTACATGCCGGAGGTGCAGAGCGGGTAGCTGTTAATTATGCCAATGCCTTGGTGCATCTCACAGAAAGTTCGTATTTATGTGCGACAAGAGCAGAAGGTATATTAAAGGAAAGTCTTTCAAAAGAAGTTCACTATTTGTTTTTAAAAAAAACAGCGACTATTGATCTTAAAGCTATTAAGACTTTGAATGGTTTTATTAAGAATAACGAAATTACTATTATTCATGCACATTCAAGTTCTTTTTTTCTGGCAACACTCCTTAAAGTTTTACATCCGAAATTAGTATTGGTTTGGCATGAACACTACGGAAATCGAAACCAGACATCAAACATTAGTAAATTCATTTTGAAATCTTGTTCTTATTTTTTCACATGTATAATTACAGTTAATGAATCTTTAAAGTTGAGGTGTGAAAAAAAGCTTTTAACTAAAAATGTATATGTTTTACCAAATTACCCAATAATTAATTCGTTGTTAAAAGTAACAACACTTTATGGAGAATCGGGAAAACGTGTCGTTTGTTTGGCTAATTTTAGACCAGACAAGGATCATATTAATTTATTAAAAGCCTTTAAATTAGTTATAACTAAGCATTCAGATTGGACTTTGCATTTGGTTGGTCAAGACCTAAATGATGATTATTCCAAAACAATCAAATCATATATCAAAGACCAAGATTTAGAAGCCCATGTGTTTCTTTATGGGAGTTGTTCTGATATCAATCATATATTATATCAAAGTAGTATTGGTGTATTATCATCAAAATCAGAAGGTTTACCTTTAGCACTGTTAGAATATGGCTTAGCAGGATTACCAGTTGTAGCGACGAATGTTGGTGATTGCTTTCAAGTTATTTCTAATACCAAGGAAGGTTTATTAATCCCTTCTGAAAATAAAGATGCTTTATCAGATGCGTTATGTTCTTTTATAACTAATACAGCATTAAGACATCAAGTTGGTCAAAATTTAAAATCGAAAGTGACGACATCATTTTCTGAAACAGCTATTATAAACCGTCTTTTAAAACTCTATAAGCAACATAGCCTATGAAGTTGACTTTATACTATAAACTCCTTTTGTTTCATGCGCTTTTAGGGGTACTCATTTTTGTATTTAAACCCTTGGCTACCATTTATTTCTTTGTGATGACTATTTTTTTTAGTTATAAAATTCTGATGGTGTCTAAAAATAAAAAAACATTCTATGTGCTTATAGCTTGTGCCTATGTGGTTGGTATCGAGGTGTTTTTAAGAATGAATAATGGAACATTTTTTTATGAAGCAAGTAAGTATCTAGTAATTGTATTTATTATTATGGGCTTGGTAAGTAATAGTTTTAAAAATCAGGCTCTTATATATGTTGTTTACCTTTTGTTATTAATTCCAGGGATTTTTGTGGCAGTTACTGACATGGGATTTGAAACTGATATTAGGAGGGCCATTGCTTTTAATTTAAGCGGACCTGTTTGTTTAGGTATTTCGGCTATTTTTTGTTACAAGCGATCCATTCGTTTTAAACAACTCAAAATAGTGTTGTTAGCCTTTTTGTTACCTTTAGTAAGTACGTTGGTGTATTTGTTTTTATATACGCCAGACTTAGCGTCTGTAATTACCGGAACCGAATCTAATTTTGCGACCTCAGGCGGATTTGGGCCTAATCAAGTAGCCACAGTTTTAGGAATCGGGATTTTTGTTTTAACAGTTAAATTTTTTATGTACCAGTCGTCCTTTTTGTCTAGGTTACTAGATTTAGTCTTATTAGGTCTTTTTGCCTTTAGAGCCATTATTACGTTTAGTAGAGGCGGGGTGATTACCGCGATGATTATGATTATTTGTTTTTTAGTCTTGTATTATTGGAACGTAAATTTTAGAACAAAGGTTCGTTTAAAAAAGTATCTGTTGATTTTTTTAGGTTTGATGGTGTTTACATGGATATTCAGCTCCATTCAAACAGGAGGTTTTATCGATAAGCGTTACGCCAATGAGGATGCTGCAGGACGTGAAAAGGAGGATGTCACAACGGGGCGCACCGATTTAATCGCTTTTGAGCTGAATGAGTTTATCAATCACCCATTTTTAGGGATTGGGGTTGGTAAAGTAAAAGAAGTGCGTTTAGATGAAACAGGTGTTGAAGCGGCATCGCATAGTGAGATGAGTCGGATTGTTGCAGAACACGGGTTGTTAGGGATCTTTGCTTTTTTAATTTTATTGATTACCCCTTTGGCTTTTAGGTTACATAATAAATCGAATCTGCTTTTTTATTCATTTTATTTATTTTGGTTGTTGACCATCAATCATTCAGCTATGCGTATTGCGGCACCTGGGTTTATATATGCGTTGTGTTTATTAAATATTACCTATGAAAAGCCTCCAAACAAAGTTAACAAGACAGCCCTCAGTGTTTAAAAGAGTATGACTTGTTATCTTTGAAACATTAAAATTGACAGATGAAACACCTCCTATACATAGGAAACCAATTATCACAACAAGGTAAAACACAGACTACCATAGATACTTTAAGCCATTTATTGCGTTTAGAACAGTATCATGTTATCTGCGCTTCTACAAAAAAGAATCAATGCTTTAGGTTGCTTGATATGTTGTATCATGTCATTAAATACTCCAAGCAAGTGGACTACGTATTAATCGATACCTATAGCACTTTAAATTTTCGGTATGCCTTTTGGGTAAGTCAATTATGTCGGGTTTTAAATTTAAAATATGTTCCTATACTTCATGGGGGTAGTTTACCCTCGAGGTTACAAAACAATCCTAAACTAAGTCGACTTATTTTTAAGAATGCGTATCAAAATGTAGCGCCTTCAATGTATATAGTTTCCGAATTTAAAAAACAAGGATACTCTAATTTAATAAATATCCCTAATACCATTGAAATTAAAAATTATCCGTTTCAGTCTAAAACATATCAATCTATAAAGTTGCTTTGGGTACGATCGTTTTCTAAAATCTATAATCCGTTGTTGGCTATAACAATTTTAAAGTGTTTAAAAGACGAAGATATACCTGCCACACTTTGTATGGTTGGTCCTGATAATGATGGGACTTTAAAAGAAGCCAAAACATACGCCAGTTCATTAGGTGTGGATGTTCTATTTACAGGGAAATTATCAAAAACGGAGTGGATTGAGTTATCAGAAGACTATAATATTTTTTTAAATACTACGAATTTTGATAATATGCCAGTGAGCGTTATTGAAGCGATGGCTTTGGGATTGCTTGTTATTTCAACGAATGTGGGAGGGATGCCTTTTTTAGTTACAAATAATGAACATGGAATTTTAGTTCCTCCTAATTCAGACGTCGAATTTGTAAAGACCATTAAAAAAATACGAGACAAACCAAATGCGGCTAAAGTGTTAACTCAAAATGCCAGAAAAAAGGCAGAGCAGTTTGATTGGGATGTTGTAAAACAACAATGGATTTCACTCTTACAATAATTTTGATTGGTTTAAAAATTAACTTAGTATATTTATAGCCTCTCAATCTGTTTTTAAGATGTCAAATCAAAACATTAGTTTCAATATTTCTGAGCGCAAGGTGCTGTTACGTATTTTTGATGTTTTGTTTATTCTTGTTTTATTGTATTTTGTGAGTACTGTTTTTGCGTTTGATTATTTCACTATTAACAAAGAACATTGGGCGTGGGTGTTTGTCTTGGTTGCTTATTTTTCAATATTTGGGACTGTTTTTGAATTATATGACTTGCAGAAATCGAGTAAATTAGATAAGGTTATTCCAAGTATTATCCTCACCGTATCTGTAACGGTATTATTTTATTTTTTAACACCATTTTTTACGCCTGTTTTACCTGATAATCGGTTGCAGATTTTGTTCTTCTATTTTTCTATTTTAATAGCGGTATTCATATGGCGTTGGTCCTATATTACCTTTATTGCCTCACCGCGGTTTTATAAAAAAGTCCTTTTAATAGGGGAGACTACTAATATTGAATCTATTATTAATGCTTTTAAAGATTCTGACCCTAATTATAAAATTGAAGGGTTTATAAACTGTGAAGATAATTACTCTGAAGGCATCAACTTTGAGGGAGTTCAAGAATATAGACCAGCAGATATTCATACTATTATACGCGAAAAAGGGATTTCTGAAATTGTTGTAGCTAGTTATAATTCAGAAACGATTACTTCAAGTATTTATCATGATTTAATCACGTTGTTAGAATCAGGATTCTCCATTAAGGAATATACGCAAGTGTATGAAGATATGACCCAACGCGTACCTGTTCAATTTGTTGGAAAAGATTTTTATAAATACTTCCCTTTTAGTAGAACTGGTCAAAACAAGTTGTATTTGTTTTTTCATCGTTTTTTTGATATTGTTTTTTCTGTTATAGGGATATTAGTAGGTTTGATATTTTTACCCTTTATTTTAATTGGAAATACAATCGCCAATAAAGGATCTCTTTTTTTTATACAGGAGCGTGTTGGTAAAAATGGAGAGACGTTTAAAATGATCAAGTTTAGAACGATGATTATGAATGCTGAAAAGAGCGGTGCTGTTTGGGCTAAAAAAAACGATATACGTATAACTCCCTTTGGTAAATTTTTACGAAATACTCGCTTAGACGAAATCCCCCAATTTATTAATATTTTAAAAGGAGATATGAGTCTTATTGGCCCAAGACCCGAACGTCCGTTTTTTGTTAAAGAACTGTCACTGGTCTTACCTTTTTATGAAACACGACATGTTATTAAACCAGGGTTAACCGGTTGGGCACAAGTTAAAACGCGCTATGGATCTTCGGTTGATGACAGTCTACTAAAACTGCAATACGACTTGTATTATATTAAACACCGAGGGTTTTTCTTAGATATAAATGTTCTTATAAAAACGCTAACTACCATGTTCTTTTTTAGAGGTCAGTAGCTTTATTTGAACTAAAGAAATTAATCAAATACACATATCTTATAAATAATGCGATTAAAAGTGGGATTAAGCCAATAGCAAAGACTTGTATACCAATAATCCAATGGAGAAGCATAAGGCATAATAGAATAATTAAAAACTTAAGATATCTAATAAACCACGATGGTATGCTCTTTTTAAAAAACTGAAAAACAACTAAAATATTTAAGGCACATGCCCATAATAAATTATAATTTTGATGAGTACCTTTATGATCGGTTGCAAACCAAAGTAGCAGAATGAGAATGCCTATAATTCCCGTGGCGAAAAACAAAACAACATCCAGCCAATTACTTCGTTTTTTATTTTTGTAATCCTTGAAGGTTATAAAAAGAATTAATAATCCTATTATTCCAAAAATCATTAAAGGACTTGTTAGGAAGTTATTGGTCTCTGGAGTATCTGTTTTTTGGTAAAGGATATGGGTTTGTTTAACTAGTTTTTCTCCAGAACTTGAAAGGGTTGCATTTTCGAAGAATTTAAAGATATATTTAGGTAAAAACATGTGCTCATAAGGTGTTGCTTTTTTATCAATAACAGAGCCTAATGCTAAATCGATACCGAAACTGCCCCAAGAGTTTTTGTTTAAATTACTGTAAATTAATTGTCTGAAGGTTTGTTCCTTAAATCCGTCTGGCGTATTAAATTGAATCTTGTTATCTGTAATCGTTTCAAGAACATCACGAATTTTAGTGGCGCAATTATCATAAAAGAAATCATATAAATAGCGTCTATTTTCGGGTTTTATATTGTTTGCTAAAAAGTTTAAAAGCCGTTGTTTTTCGTTTTGAGATAGGTTTAAAACTTGTTCTTTTATCGTGCGATTTTCCTCTTTGTAATTGCCATAAAAATCTTTATAGTAATTCATCCCGATTAAATAATTTAATCGTCCTTGTGCAAATTTTATGTAAAAATTAGGTGTGTTAAAGTCGTAAATACCATAATTGAACACCACATCAATATGATTGAGTGAATCTTTTATTCTAAAGGCATTATGACCGAAAGCATCATTTAATGAGGAACCCGGACCAATGGTAAGCACGCTAATTTCAGCATGACGGGATAAGGTAGGTTGGGCCTTTAAACTTACAACAGCTAAAAGGCATAAAACAACAATTAGATACTTTTTCATAGAAATTTATAATTATCTAAAAATACTAAAATCAAGTTTTAAAGAAAACACATTAGAATATAAAGCGACACTTTGGTCACCAATGTCTGTAAACGCATAATCTATTTGGATACCATTATATTTAAAACCAACCCCAAAACTAGGTTGAAAACTCACTTGTTCGGTATTATCAATTTGTAGTTCATTCTGAAAATTGCCAACGCCAGTTCGTAAATAAATCATATCAATATAACCAAATTCAAAACCTAAAGCAGGATTTACACTAGCAAAAGAGGATGAGATAATATCATTATTTTCCTCAAAACGAACATTTAAGTTAATGGCTGCTAAAAGAGTATAATCATAATTAAAAGTCATTTTTTTTGAGATTCCTATTTGTAATTTAGGAATGGTAACTTCTGTAGTTTCAGGTAATTCTTGATTTTGTCCTTCAACCGCATTTTGAACTTTAGCAAATTCATCTTTATTAATACTCCACGCATTAAAGGTTGTTGTAATATCTCTGGCCATCACTCCAAACTTCCAATTATTAGTACTTTCAAATTGAACACCTACATCAAAACCAAATCCCCAAGATGAGGCGAAATTACCAATGATCCGTCTGATGACTTTAGCATTCACGCCATAATTAAGACCTTGAACGGGTAACTTTCTAGCGTAAGAAAATGTCAATCCATAATCGGCCGTAGAAAACAAACTTATTCTGTCATAATTAATTTGTCCTTGGGCATCTATAAGTTGTGTGGTGTTTAAAATATCATCAACTGCAAAGCGGATTAAGGAAATCCCCACAACACTTCTATCATCTATAGGTTTAGCAAACCCCACGTAATCATAATTAGCAATATTGGCGAAGTAACTAGAATGCATGAGTGCGAGTTGATTGTCTTCAAGATTGAGTAACCCAGCAGGATTCCAATAGCCTGAATTAACATCGGCAGTCTGTGCGGTTACAGCGCTACTCATACCTAAAGCAGCAGCATCTACACCAATATTCATAAACTCATTGGAATATTTACGCACGGTTTGTGAAAAAACCGTTGTAGTGACAACACAAAGTAAAATGGTTATGTACCTTTTCAAACGTAAATTTTTTACAAATATGCACATAATTTATAACCTATAAACTTGAAATAAGAATAGATATTGTTTGATACTTGTTTTACACCAAATAAACTTCAAAATAATTAATTAAATTCGTTTCTATTACCTTTATATTTCAATATAAAATAAAACCTTAACTAAGGCTATGCTTATATTTTCTATATCATCTAAATAAAATATAATTCAAATTTATTATCAGTCATTTTAAAATTCATTTGGTATTACACCAAAATTGTTTACTATTTTTACAAAAAACAAATCTTACTTTATGAAGAAATATATTCCCAACGCATTAACGCTTTTAAATTTATTTTGTGGAAGTATTGCTGTGATTTTTGTCGTTAATAACAATTTTGTAGCGGCTGCTATTTTTGTGTTTTTTGGAATATTCTTTGATTTTTTTGACGGATTTTTTGCGAGAAAATTTAATGTTCAAGGAGAATTGGGTGTTCAACTTGATTCGTTGGCAGATATGGTAACCAGTGGTGTTGTTCCGGGAATTGTGATGTATAAGTTGCTTTATATGACGATTGATTTGCCTATGGAATTATCGAATGAATGGAGTCATAACATGTATTGGGTAGGGTTTAAAATGCCGTTACTACCATTATTAGGATTATCTATCACACTTGCTTCAGCATATAGACTGGCAAAATTTAATATTGATGAAGATCAACAAAGCTATTTTAAAGGACTGCCAACACCGGCTAATACGTTATTGATTATCTCACTGCCAATGATTATGGAATTTCAGAATAGTGATTTAATGAATACTATCATTTTGAATAAATGGTTTTTAATAGGTTTAACATTGCTTAGTAGTTATCTTTTAAATTCTAACATTAAATTATTTGCATTAAAGTTTAAAGAATGGGGGTTTAAAGCCAATGCTTCCAGGTATATTTTTATCATGCTGTGCATTATCTTTTTGATTATTCTTCAATTTGCAGCGATCCCCTTGATTATTGTATTATATGTTATGATGTCTCTTTTAGATAATATAACTTCAAAAAAATAAAAATGGCATCAGGTTTTTTTGCATTGCTGGATGATATTGCAGCTTTAATGGATGATGTGGTTGTTATGAGTAAGATTACCACCAAAAAAACGGCTGGAATTTTAGGTGATGATTTAGCAGTAAATGCTGAAAAGGCAACGGGGTTTCTTCCGTCAAGAGAACTACCAGTTTTATGGGCGATTACAAAAGGATCATTGGTTAATAAATTAATTATTTTACCAATAGCTTTTGTATTGAGTTCCTTTTTACCTTGGGCAGTGACTTTAATTTTAATCTTGGGTGGTGTTTATTTGGCTTTTGAAGGTGTAGAAAAAGTTGTAGAGTTTTTTATGCCCCACAAACATACAGTCGTTGAAACTATTAAAGAGTCCATCACTGAAGATGAGTTACTTGTAGTTGAAAAAAAGAAAATCAAATCAGCTATCGTTACCGATTTTATTTTATCTGTCGAGATTGTTATTATTGCCTTAGGAACTGTTTTAGGCAAGCCAATTCTATTTCAAATAGCCGTTGTTACTATTGTGTCATTGCTAGCGACCATAGGTGTTTATGGTATTGTAGCGCTTATTGTTAGAATGGATGATTTAGGTTATAAACTAATAAAATTGGGAGGCAACGAAAACAATCTATCTGCTAAAATTGGTAATTTTTTAATTAGAGCACTTCCTTTGGTCATTAAAGGTTTATCTGTAGTTGGCACGATAGCTCTTATTTTGGTGGCAGGAGGTATATTTACGCATAATATTGAGCTACTGCATCATGTTTTGGAAACTATACCAGCAGTTATTAAAGATTTTATTTTTGGTATTCTAGTAGGGTTTGTAGCTTTTGTAATAGTAGAACTCTTTAAAAAAGTTTATAAAGCAATGAAAAAAGCAAATTAGGTTTAATCTCTAATCTTCTTTTTACGCAATTCAAAATTCTGACCTAAATAGACTTTTCGGACCATTTCATCACTGGCAAGTTCTTCAGGAATACCCGCTTTTAAAATACTCCCTTCAAACATTAAATAGGTTCTATCAGTAATTGCTAACGTTTCTTGAACGTTATGGTCGGTAATTAAAATCCCAATATTTTTCTTGGTTAATTGCGCTACAATTCGTTGAATATCTTCTACCGCTACAGGATCAACACCAGCAAAAGGCTCATCTAATAAAATAAAACTAGGGTCTGTTGCCAATGCACGCGCAATTTCAGTCCGACGTCGTTCACCACCTGATAATAAATCGCCACGGTTTTTACGAATGTGCCCTAAACCAAATTCCTCAATAAGCGATTCCATTTTATCTTCCTGTTGTTTCTTGCTCAATTTTGTCATTTGAAGAACACTTAAAATATTGTCTTCAATACTCAATTTTCTGAATACAGACGCTTCTTGAGCCAAATAACCAATACCGTTTTGAGCACGTTTGTACATAGGGTATTTTGTGATTTCGGTATTATCAAGATATATATTACCCCCATTAGGTTTTATCAACCCTACAATCATATAAAAGCTTGTTGTTTTTCCCGCACCATTCGGACCTAATAATCCCACAATTTCTCCTTGATTTACTTCAAGGGAAACATTTTTTACAACTTTTCGTCCGTTGTAAGACTTCATTAAATTTTCGGCTCTTAAAATCATATCTTATATAATGAACGCTAAAAATAGTAAAATCATATATACTATAATCTAGCAATGCTAGTTATCTTATTTTAACTTTCTTGTTCTTCTAGTGCGTCCCAAAATTCGTAGGCCCGACGTAAATGAGGAATAACAATAGTGCCTCCAACCAACGTAGCAATACCTAAGGCTTCCACCACTTGCTCTTTTGTTAAGCCTAACTTATAACTTGTTTCTAAATGATATTTTACGCAATCATCACATCTCAACACAGCAGAAGCTACCAAGCCTAAAAGTTCCTTCGTTTTTACATCAAGAGCACCATTTGTATACGCATTGGTATCTAAATTAAAGATACGTTTGATGATTTTGTTATTATCAGCTAAAATTTTATCGTTCATTTTAGCACGATACGCATTAAATTCGTTGACTATATCAGGCATGTTTTTTTTCGTTTCTTTTTTGATTTCTAATTACTATTTTGGAAATAAAAATACTTACTTCATATAAAATAAGAATAGGAATAGCTACAATAACTTGACTGGCAATATCTGGCGGAGTTATAATTGCTGAGATAACAAGTACTAAGACAAGTGCATATTTTCTATATGTTCTTAAAAATTGAGGCGTTACTAATCCAATTTTTGTCAAAAAATAAATGACTATAGGAAGCTCAAATACTAAACCAGAGGCTAATGTTGAGGCTCTAATCAGGCTTATATAACTGCTTAAGTCAAAATTATTATAAACCTCACTACTGACTTGATAGGTTCCTAAAAAATTAATGGATAATGGACAGATAACATAATAACCAAATAACACTCCAATAAAGAATAGTAACGAGGAAACTATAATAAAACCTCTTGAATGTTTACGCTCATTTTCGTGCAATCCTGGACTAATAAATTTCCATAATTGATAAAGCACATATGGGAAAGCAACTACAAAACCAGCAGTGATAGCGGTCCATATGTGGGCAGAAAATTGCCCAGACATAGTTCTACTTTGTATAATAAAAGGCAGTTCTGTAAAACAAAAACTTTCTACTCCGATGTAGCGAGATGCTTTACATAATAATTGGTAAGTAATAAAGCTGGCTTTTGAAGGGCCAAATATTAACACATCAAAAATAAAACCTTTAGCAAAAAAGGCTACGGTTGCCGCAATAGCAATAGCAGTAACAGATTTTATTAAATGCCATCTTAATTCTTCGAGATGGTCTAAAAAAGACATCTCATTTATTTGTTTTTTTGCCATTATAAAATACCTTCTTTAATTAAATCATGTAAATGTACTACACCTGCATATTTTCCGTTTTCTTCAACTAAAAGCTGAGAAATACCGTACGTTTCCATAACATCCATCGCATCAATGGCCATGGCGTTAGCTTGGATACGTTTTGGATTAGCACTCATAATATCTTTAGCTGTTACATCAGAAATATTATCAACTTTACTAAGCATTCTACGTAAATCCCCATCAGTAATAATACCAATAATCTTATCATTTTCAACAACGGCAGCGACACCTAACATTTTTTCTGTGATTTCTATAATCACATTTTTAATAGATGTATCTAGAGTTACTTGAGGTTTTTCATTAACAGACGATAAATCATGAACGCGCAGATACAGTTTTTTACCCAAGGCACCACCCGGATGATATTTAGCAAAATCATTACTGGAAAATCCGCGTAATTCTAATAAACAAATCGCAAGTGCATCGCCTAATACCAATTGAGCTGTAGTGCTCGTGGTAGGAGCCAGATTATTAGGACAAGCCTCTTTTTCAACAAACGCATTTAGCACATAATCTACTTGTTGTCCTAAGAAAGACTCCTTATTTCCTGTGATAGCTATCATTTTATTTTTTGCGCTTTTTATAAAAGGAACAAGCACTTTTATTTCAGGAGTATTTCCACTTTTAGATATAAAAATAACCACATCATCTTCGAGAATAAGTCCTAAGTCACCATGAATAGCATCAGCAGCATGCATAAAAATAGCAGGAGTTCCTGTAGAATTTAGGGTGGCTACAATTTTAGTGGCAATAATAGCACTTTTACCTATACCTGTTATAATAACACGTCCTTTAGAGTTATATATCAGGTTTACCGCGTTAGCAAAATCATCATTTACCAATTCAGACAAATTTAAAATAGCTTGACTTTCTGTTTTAATTGTTTGCTTGGCGGTATTAATGATAGATTGATGACTCATCAAAATTTAATTTTTTTTTTAGTTGATGCCTTTAAAGATTTTACTATCTTTAATGTTAATCAAATTATTTTTTTTAAATTTAATTTTTCGGTTACAAAACTAACGAAAAAAAAGAGGGTTCTCTCAATTCACAACTAAATAAATTGATAGTAATAAAATGTTTGGTTTGTTTTTTATTTGTGTAATTTAATTTTTAATACAATTCATGTTGACAGCGAATAGTGACTTACATACAGCGCTTAAAAAATATTTTGGGTTTAATAAATTCATGGGGCTACAAGAAGGAGTTGTAGACAGTATCTTATCAAAAAAACATACATTTGTAATTATGCCAACGGGAGGCGGTAAGTCTCTCTGTTATCAGTTGCCAGCACTCATGCAAGAGGGTACAGCTATCGTTGTTTCGCCTTTAATTGCATTGATGAAGAATCAAGTAGATGCCATACGTGGTATTTCCAATGAAGAAGGTGTTGCCCATGTGTTAAATTCCTCATTAAACAAAACGGAAGTAAAACGTGTTAAGGAGGATATTGTCTCAGGAGTAACCAAGCTATTATATGTAGCACCAGAATCGCTAACTAAAGAAGAAAATGTTGAGTTTTTACGATCTGTAAAAATATCATTTATGGCTATAGATGAAGCCCATTGTATTAGTGAATGGGGTCATGATTTTAGACCAGAATATAGAAATTTACGACATATTATTTCTCGTATTGGAGACGATATCCCTATCATAGCGTTAACAGCGACTGCAACTCCCAAAGTTCAGGAAGACGTTATAAAAAACTTAGGAATTTCAGGAGCTAATACATTTAAAGCGTCCTTTAACAGGCCTAATTTGTATTATGAAGTAAGACCAAAAACAAAATCGGTTGATGCCGATATTATAAGGTTTGTAAAACAGAACCAAGGAAAATCTGGAATTGTTTATTGTTTAAGTAGAAAACGGGTTGAAGAATTAGCTCAAGTACTACAGGTTAATGGTATCAAGGCGGTGCCTTATCACGCAGGACTCGATGCCAAAACGCGATCAAGTCATCAGGATAAGTTTTTAATGGAAGATGTAGATGTTGTGGTTGCAACTATTGCATTTGGAATGGGTATTGATAAACCTGATGTACGGTTTGTAATTCATCATGATATTCCTAAAAGTATAGAAAGTTATTATCAAGAAACCGGTAGAGCAGGCCGCGATGGAGGAGAAGGACATTGTTTGGCTTTTTATGCGTACAAGGACATAGAAAAATTAGAAAAATTTATGTCTGGTAAACCAGTTGCCGAACAAGAAATAGGGCAAGCTTTATTGCAGGAAGTAGTCGCATTTGCTGAAACCTCCATATCGAGACGTAAATTTATATTGCATTATTTTGGAGAAGAATTTGATAATGAAACCGGAGAAGGTGGCGATATGGATGATAATGTTCGTTTTCCTAAAAAACAACACGAAGCTAAACAGGAGGCTAAGCTTCTCTTAGAAATAATAAAAAACACGAACGAAAAATATAAATCTAAAGATTTAGTAAATGTCATTATTGGGAAAGAAAATGCCTTAATCAAATCTCATAAAACAGATGAACAGCCATTTTTTGGTAAAGGAAGTGATAAAGACAGTAAGTACTGGATGGCTTTGCTAAGACAACTTTTGGTTGCAGAATATCTTAAAAAGGATATTGAGACCTATGGAGTTATAAAATTAAATGATTCTGGAATAGATTTTATTAAAAATCCAACGTCGTTTATGATGACTGAGGATCATATTTTTGATGAAGGCAAAGAGGATCCAAATATCATTACCTCGTCTAAAGGTGGAGGTGCGTCTGCAGATGAAGTTCTTATGGGTATGCTTAAGGACTTGCGTAAAGTTAATGCAAAGAAGTTAGGAGTGCCCCCATTTGTAATTTTTCAAGATCCTTCACTTGAAGATATGGCACTAAAATACCCAATGACCATGTCTGAATTAGCTAATGTACACGGTGTAGGTGATGGTAAAGCCAAAAAATACGGTAAAGATTTTATAGAGCTTATATCAAAATACGTTGAAGAAAACGATATCATTCGTCCGGATGATTTAGTTGTAAAATCTACTGGAAGTAACTCTGCTATCAAGTTGTACATTATTCAAAATATCGACAGGAAATTACCACTTGATGATATTGCATCTTCCAAAGGGATGTCTATGGCAGATTTTATTAAAGAAATGGAGGCCATTGTTTATTCTGGTACAAAGCTAAATATAAGCTATTGGATTGATGATATTTTTGATGAAGATCAACAAGAAGAGATTTATGATTATTTTATCGAATCTAAAACAGATAATATAGATATTGCCATTAATGAATTTGATGGTGAATACGATGAAGAAGAACTTAGATTGTATCGCATAAAATTTATTAGTGAAGTAGCCAATTAAAAGTATTAACTTCTAAGCATAAGCTTCTTACTTCCAACATAGTTTTCTATCTTTGCATCTTTAATAAAAAATTAAAACAATGCAAGACGGATTATACGCAAAATTTAATACAAGTAAAGGTGAAATATTAGTAGCTTTAGAATACAAAAAAACTCCGGGAACGGTAGGTAATTTTGTGTCTTTGGCTGAAGGAAATCTAGAGAATTCTGTAAAACCTCAAGGAACACCTTATTATGCCGGTTTAAAATTTCATAGAGTTATTCCAGATTTTATGATTCAAGGAGGATGTCCACAAGGAACTGGTACTGGAAATCCAGGATATCAATTTGATGATGAATTTCATGTAGATTTAAAACACGATGGACCAGGAGTTTTATCTATGGCAAATGCCGGACCAGGAACTAATGGTAGTCAATTTTTTATTACGCATACAGCTACACCTTGGTTAGATAATAAACACACTGTTTTTGGAAAAGTAGTAGATGGACAAGATGTTGTAGATGCCATAGTTCAAGGAGACAAAATTGAGAGTTTAGAGATTATTAGAGTAGGAGAAGAAGCAAAAGCCTATAATTCAGTAGAAGCTTTTAGAACCTTTGAAGGGGCAAGAGAACAAAAAATTGCCGAAGCTAAAAAAGCTGCAAAAGCAGAGTTAGATAAGTTAGCTAAAGGTTTTAAAGAAACCAAAAGCGGATTGCGTTATCAAATTATTCAAAAAGGAGATGGTAAAAAAGCGGAATCAGGAAACATGGTTTCAGTACATTACAAAGGGCAATTAGCCGATGGAACTGTTTTTGATTCTTCTTATAAACGTAATCAACCTATAGATTTTCAAGTGGGTGTAGGCCAAGTGATTTCGGGATGGGATGAAGGTATTTTACTATTAAGCGTTGGGGATAAAGCACGTTTTGTAATTCCAAGTGATTTAGGTTACGGAAGCAATGGAGCTGGTGGTGTTATTCCTCCAAATGCAACTTTGGTTTTTGATGTAGAACTTATGGATGTGAAATAAACCAAGTAAATTTTACCTATTTTAGGTAACTAATACAGAAAAAAATCGTCTCATTTTTAATGAGACTTTTTTTTGCGTATATTTTAACGACTAATTAACCAAAAAGAAATAAAATGAGAGTACTATTTTTTTTATTAATTATAACTGTTTTATCTGCTTGTTCTAAGCATATCGATTATTCTCAAGAATATATGGATCAAACCTCTGGACGCTATTTATATAATGATGATGAGGTTATTGATGTTTATTATAAGAATAAAAAATTGTATTTAAAATGGAAAGGAGCAAAACAAATTGAGCCTGTTATTTTAGATGAAAACACTTTTTTTGTTGCAGATATGTTTAGTAAACTTCGCTTTGTTGAGCAACCAGAAACGAAACAACGCTATTTATCTGTAGTGTCTGATGAAAATGAAAATAGTATTTCTTATGATTATTTAAAAGTAGCCGATTCCTTTAAAACGCCGACTATGTTATTAAAAAGAAAAGAATATGATAAGGCTCTTTTAGGATATTTAGAGATTCAAAAAAAAGATTCTACTAGCGTATTTATAAATGAGGGAGATTTTAATAAAAAGGGCTATTCACTATTAAGAGAAAAAAAATATAATGAAGCCATACAGATATTTAAAATTAATGTGGCTTTGCACCCAGAAAGTGATAATGTTTACGATAGTTTAGCCGAAGCTTATTTAAAGAGTGGAGATAGTTTACAGGCGTTTAATAATTATAAGAAAGCATTAGAATTAAACAGTGGCAATAAACGAGCAAAGGACTATGTAAATAGTTATAAAGAGTAATAATTAAGGTTACTAATATTATATAGATTGTAAAACAAAAAAACACTTGATAATCAAGTGTTTTTTTGTTTTTAAAAAGCTTTAATAAACTTGTTGTACTATTTTATAAGCTATTAGTCTTAAATTCTTGTAATTTTTTGAAGTTACTTATACATTTCAAGTTTAAAACCAATCCAATGAATTCAAAAATTACACTTTTCTTTTTATTGTCAATTTGTTCCTTTAGTATGTCGGCGCAAGTCTGGAAAACGTATCCTTATACTCCAACAACAACGCCTTCAAGTCAAATTTCATTTTCTACTGATGAAGGTAGACATACCTCAGAGCCCGTAGAGTGGTGGTATACCTCTGGTCATTTTACAGGAACGACCTCAGGAAAAGAGTATAGTTATATGCTCACTTATTTTTATTATCCTGTTTCTGTTTTAACTTTAAATTTTGATGGCTTTAGAATTTTAAATGTAACCGATGAAGCGACTGGAGAATTTTATCAAGATACGCAACCATTAACCTATTCAACTTTGTCAACAATGGGTTTAGATATTGGAGCAAGTTTATTTCCTAGTGGTTCAGAATATTGGCGAAATACATTAGATAGTAATAGTAACCCGATACCATTTCAGTACGAATTATCAGCATCCAGTTCGTCTGTTAGTCTTAATTTTGAATTAAATACGACTAAAAGACCTCTCATTTTAGGTGATGATGGTTATTTTGAACAAGGGTTGGCAAATTATACGTATTATTATTCGCAAACAGCAAATACCTTAACTGGTTCTTTTTCTTTAAATGGGGCGACACCCGAAACAGTTTCAGGAACCGCTTGGATAGATAGACAATATGGCAATTTCAATCCGTTTACTGGTGAAAAATATGAATGGTTTAGCTTGCAGCTGGATAATGGTACCGATTTAAATCTTTGGAATATTTTTACAGCAGATAGAACCATACCCAATGATGCTAAATATAAAATCATGTCTGCTTATGTTGATGATTCTAACCAGTATACCATTAGTGATTTTGAAATAGAACGTTTGGAATATTTTGTTACGCCGGATAATCAAAAGAGGTATTCAAAAAAGTGGCGACTAACTTCAACTTCAAAAAATATTGATTTAACTATTACGGCAAATCATACAGATTCAGAAGTAAATATTACGCAATTATCGTTTCGTTTTTTTGAAGGTTCGGTGTCTGTTTCAGGGACTATTAATGGTACTCCAGTGTCTGGAGTTGGTTTTGCTGAACTGCTGCATGATTATGAGAACCCAGACGTGAGCATTACAAGCCCAAGCGGAGGTGTTTATAACACTTCAAATCCTATAACTTGGACTGTAAATAATCCAGATGATGGTAGACCTTTGTTATATGATTTAGAATATAGCACAGATAATTCCAACTTTACGTCCATAGCTACAGGTTTAACAAATCCTTCGTATACATGGGATGGATCAGGAATTACTAACGGAGAGTCTGTTTGGTTTAAAGTAACATCTTATTCGGTTGATAATACCTTAAAGAGTGAGGTTATTAGCTCTTCATCTTCTTCTGCAACGTTATCTGCAGTGAACTTTGATAAGAACGATGTTATGGTGTATCCTAATCCTGTTGAGAACGACATGATATTAAATTTTCAAAGCATATTAACTGGTAGTACTATTAAAATCATGGATATAAACGGTAGGGTTTTATCAACTAAAAAGACAGATAATTCTTTGGTGCAAAAGATAAACACCCAATTTTTATCTCAAGGACTTTATTTTTTACAAGTAAATTCTGATAATTTTCACCAGGTTATAAAGTTTGTGAAAAAATAATAAACCAGTATTATTTCACTACACATAATGGTATCTTTGTTGTATGACAGATTTAGAATTAGAGAAGCTTAAATATCCCATTGGTAAATTTGATTGTCCTAATAATATATCACAATCAAATATTGAGGACTGGATTTTTATACTGGAACAATTTCCAAAACGATTAGAAAATTTAGTCAAAAATTTATCGAATGAGCAATTAGACACTGTTTATCGGCCTAATGGGTGGACTGTTAGACAGGTTGTTCATCATGTTTCTGATAGTCATCATCATAGTTACACTCGTTTTAAATGGGCGTTGACAGAAGATAAGCCTGTTATTAAAGCGTATTATGAAGATCGATGGGCTGACTTAGAAGATTCAAGGACTGCTCCAATTGATATGTCTATTCAGCATATTAAAGCAATTCATTTTAAGCTAGTTTATTTGTTGAAACAATTATCAGAACATGATTTAAACAAATCATTTATTCATCCAGAAACCAAAAAACAGGTTGTGCTCAAAGAAAATATTGGTATGTATGCGTGGCATAGTAATCATCATTATGCACATATTGAGAATTTGTTAAAACGTAATGGTTGGATTTAATATAAAAAGATGATTAGACCTGTAAAACTTTCTGATACCGAAAATCTCCTACATATATATAATTACTATGTAGTGCATACGGTTGCTACTTTTGATTTGGAACCACTTTCGTTAGAAGCGTTTACCGATAAAATCAAAAGTATTATTTTAAACTATCCTTTTGTTGTTTATGAAGAGAATAATGAAATTTTAGGCTATGCCTATGGTAGTAAATTTAGACCTAAGCCTGCCTATAATAAAACAGTTGAATCTACGGTTTATGTGAAGCACGGAGTACATGGAAAGCAAATAGGAACTCAACTATATGCAGATTTATTAGCATTATTAAAACGAGATAATTTCCATATAGTTTTAGGGGTATTAACGCTTCCAAATGAGGCTAGCATAAAACTTCATGAGAAATTTGGCTTTAAACAAGTGGCTCATTTAAAAGAAGCCGGTTTAAAATTTGATAAGTGGCACGATGTTGGTTTTTGGCAATTAACCCTGTAATTACTGTTTCCATTTAATATTACAACCAATACTTGGCTTTTGCGGTGAGGTATTTTCTTTGTTTTCAATTAAACAATCTAACGCATGTCTCAGGTCATGGCCTGTAACGGGTATGTTATTTCCTGGACGAGAATCATCTAATTGTCCTCTGTATATTAATTTCAAGTCAGAGTCAAAAAGGTAGAAGTCTGGGGTACAAGCGGCATCGTAAGCTTTAGCAACTTGTTGAGTTTCGTCGTATAAATAAGGAAACGTATAATGCTCGGTTTTTGCATGAATTTTCATTTTATCAGGTCCATCTTGAGGATAATTAATCTCATCATTACTTGATATAGCAATAAACTGAATGCCTTTCTCAATATAAGAATTCGCTATTTTTACCAATTGAGCATTAATGTGAATTACAAACGGACAATGATTACAGATAAACATAATAACCGTTCCTTTTGCGCCTTTGAGTTTATTAAGAGTTAAAACGCTTCCAGAAATGGTATCGAGAAGCGAAAAATCGGGCGCTTTTGTGCCTAACGGAATCATATTAGAAGGTGTATTTGCCATATTAAAAAGTTTTATGCTAAGTTCGTGATTATTTGTATTTTTAAAAAATGAGCCAAACAATAACTTTTGAAGATTTTACCAAAGTAGATTTACGAGTAGGAACTATTATTGAAGTGACTGATTTTCCTGAAGCAAGAAATCCTGCCTATCAACTAACCATAGATTTTGGTGATTTAGGAGTTAGAAAGTCATCGGCGCAAATCACAACATTATATTCTAAAGCAGGATTGTTAAACAGGCAAATTGTGGCTGTTATCAATTTTCCAAAAAAGCAAATTGCCACCTTTATGAGTGAATGTCTAGTTCTTGGAGCCGTTAATGGAAACGCTGTAATACTTTTAAATCCAGAGAATAATGTTAAAAATGGTTCAACCGTAGCTTAAATTTATATGAATGAATTAGATCGTGTACAAATCCATTTCGATACTAGTAGTCTTTGGGTTTTAAATATAGCGCTGGCTGTAGTTATGTTTGGGGTGTCTTTAGGAATTTCTATAGATGATTTTAAGCGGTTACTAAAAGAGCCAAAATTAGTCCTAATAGGCGTGTTATCACAATTTATTTTATTGCCATTTTTCACTTATTTGTTAATTCTTCTTTTAAAACCACAAGCAAGTATTGCCTTAGGAATGATGATGGTTGCAGCATGTCCTGGCGGAAACATTTCAAATTTTATGACGCATTTAGCTAAAGGTAATACGGCATTGTCAGTAAGCTTAACGGCCTTTGCAACATTTTTAGCTATGTTTATGACGCCTTTTAATTTCGAGCTGTATGGAAATTTATATGAACCCACTTCAGAAATTCTAAAAAATGTTCAGGTAGAACCTATTGAGTTAGTTAAACTAGTGTTATTAATTTTAGGAGTTCCCTTATTTTTAGGAATGTGGGTAAGACACAAAAATGAAGTATTGGCCATAAAACTATCTAAAATATTGAGTCCGTTTTCAATTGTTTTGTTTGTTTGTATCGTTATTATAGCATTTACAAACAATTTAGATGTTTTTAACAACTATGTTCATCATGTTTTCCTTTTAGGAATAAGTCATAATTTATTAGCCATTTTGTTGGGGTTTTTAGTAGCCAAAATTTTCGGGTTATCTTTTCAAAATCAAAAAACCTTAGCTATTGAAACGGGAATTCAAAATTCCGGACTCGGCCTGCTGTTAATTTTTACGTTTTTTAATGGACTAGGAGGAATGGCAATTATGGCAGCGTTTTGGGGAATATGGCATATTATTTCAGGGTTATTCCTGGCCTTATATTGGTCTAAGAAATCTAAAAAGCTCGTAGCGTGTTAAAAGAGATATGGCTACATACCGTAAGGGCTTATATACGTTTAGGTTTATTCTTTTACTATAAAAAGATTCACACAGTTAATTTTGACAACATACCTCAAAACAAACCTGTTTTAATATTAGCAAACCATCAAAATGCTTTACTGGATGCGTTAATTATTGCTACTAAAACCAAACAATTCTCTTATTTTTTAACCAGAGCTTCGGTGTTCAATTCTCCATTAATTAGCCATATTTTAAAAAGTTTAAGAATGATTCCGGTGTACAGAATTCGGGATGGCATAAAAACCATCACTAAAAACCATACTATTTTTAAGACCTGTTCTAACTTATTAAATAATAATGAATCTGTTGTTATTTTTCCAGAAGGCAATCATAATTTAAAACGAACAGTGAGACCATTAAGTAAAGGATTTACACGCATTATTTTTGAATCGCTGCAAGAAAATCCAAGTTTAGAGTTACAATTGGTTCCTGTTGGATTGAATTATAAGCATGCCGAAAAATTTGTAGATGAAGTTAGCGTATATGTTGGGGATCCCATAGTTCTTAGTGAGTTTGCGAATTACGAAAAAAATGAAGCAGTTTTAAAATTAAAAGACTATGTTCATCAATCATTATCTAAACTAACAAGCCATATTCCTAGCGATGATTATGAGTCTGTATTAAAGAAACTAGATGCATTGCACGTTGATTTTTTAAACCCTAAATCTGTTAATTTATGTATTTCTAATGACTTTAAAGAATGTCTGAGCAAGAAAACGTCAAAATTCAAATCTTTTAAAACGGTATTATTATGGTTTTTAAAGCTGAATATTTTATTGCCTTATGCTGTTTGGAAATTACTTCTTGAGCCAAAAATAAAGGAAATTGAGTTTGTTTCAACCTTTAGATTTGTTGTAGTAATAACACTTGTTCCACTATATTTATTGATTATTACATGGTATTTAGTAACTAGTCTTGGTGTTTTTATCGGCCTAATATATCTTCTTTTGGTATTAGCTTTAGCCTTGATTGCTGTTAAAGTTTGAGCATAAAAAAACCGCTACTTAAAAATAGCGGTCTGTTTTGTTTTATAATTGAACGATTATATATCGTCAAAATCAACATCCGTAAAACTTTCAGCAGATTTTAAAGTATCATCTTCATCTTTTGTTTCAGTTTCAAAATCTTTTTTAAAATCTTTCTGATGACGATCACTAATTACTTCATCACCTTTCTCTTTGATAATAAAATCGGTCATTTCAGCTAAAATCTCTTTAAATTCAGAAAAGTCTTCTTTATAAATGTAAATTTTATGTTTTTTGTAGTGAAAAGAACCATCGTCATTAGTAAATTTTTTACTTTCTGTGATTGTAAGGTAGTAATCCTCAGCTTTTGTAGATCTTACGTCAAAGAAATATGTTCGTCTTCCGGCTCTTAATACTTTAGAAAAAATTTCCTCTTTCTCCATCATGTCATTTGTGTTCATAGTTATATATTAAGCATTAAAAATATCTTTCTCAAAAATCTAAAAAAAACCGTTACCAACCCAACAAATTATTAGTTTTCTTTTGTATTCACGTTATTTTAATTCATTCTTAAAAAGAAATTAGAAATATTCTAAAGAATTCACAATACGTAAATTTGTTAATTATTACCTGATGTTTCACTAGATTGCTTTAAATACAGATGTTTATAATAGCCATCCACTTTAAGCAAGGTTTCATGAGTTCCTTCTTCCACAATTAACCCGTTATCAAGAACAATAATTTTATCAGCATTTTTTGCCGAAGACACTCTGTGACCAACGATAATTGTTGTTTTTCCTTTAGATACTTTATTTAAATTGTTCAATATTTTTTCTTCTGTTTCGGTATCAACGGCTGAAAGGCAATCATCAAACAATAATATTTCCGGATCTTTTATAAGCGCTCTGGCAATAGAGATTCTCTGTTTTTGTCCCCCCGAGAGTGTTATGCCGCGTTCTCCTAAAATTGTGTCATACCCTTTGTTAAACTTACTAATGTTTTTATGAACTTGCGCATATTTGGCAGCCGAAATAACCTCGTCATCAGTAGCATCTTCTTTACCAAATTTAATATTATTTCTTATAGTGTCAGAAAACAAGAAAGCATCTTGAGGCACATAACCAATACTGTTTCTTAAATCGGTTAAATTATGCTTATTAATTTCAATATTATTGATTAGGATTGAGCCGTTATCAATATCATAAAGGCGTCCAATTAAATCCAGTATCGTTGATTTTCCTGAACCCGTTTTCCCAAGAATAGCAAGAGTTTCACCATCTTTTATACTAAAACTTATTCCTTTTAAGGCATTAATATTGGTGTCGTCATAGGTGAAAGACACATTATCAAAAGTAATGTCACCCGTAATTTTTGTATGCTCTAAAACCGTATTTTGTATTTCTGGCTCTGTTTTTAAAAATTCATTAATTCGTTTTTGAGACGCTTCTGCTTGTTGCACAATAGAAGTTACCCAACCAACAGTAGCTACTGGCCAAGTAAGCATATTAACATAAATAATAAACTCTGCAATAGTACCTAAGCTATCTATTTGTCCGTTTACATATTGCATACCTCCAATATAAATTACTACTAAATTGCTAACGCCAATAAGTAAAATCATCATTGGAAAAAATAGGGCTTGTACTCTAACTAGGTCTATTTGTTTTTCTTTACTAGTTGTTGAGAGCTTATCAAAATTTGTAGATGTTTGAGGTTCTATGCCATACGCTTTAATTACAGAAATCCCACTAAAAGCTTCTTGTGTGAATTCAGAAAGTTTTGATAAATATTGCTGAACAACTGTGCTTCGTTTATGAATTTCCTTACTTAACTTATAAATAGCAACAGAAAGAATGGGAAGCGGTATTATGGTATATAACGTTAATGAAGGTGCTTCGTTAAACATGTAAATTAACGCAATTACAAAGAGTGTCACGGTGTTAATACTGTACATAATAGCTGGGCCAGCATACATACGAACCCTACTAACATCCTCACTAATACGGTTCATTAAATCTCCTGTGCGATTTTTTTTGTAAAAATTTAATGCTAGTTTTTGATAATGAGCGTAGACTTCATTTTTTAAATCATATTCAATATAACGAGATACATTAATAATGGTTTGGCGCATTAAAAACGTAAAAAGTCCGGCTATAATAGCGGCTCCAATTATATAAAAAATAATTTCCGCAAGTTCTGCTTGAATTGTACTGTCACCAGATTCTAATCCTTTTTTATAAGTATCTACAACAGAGAATATTTTCTTAACATATCTAGGTGTGAATAGTAAAAAAATTCGAGCTACTATTGTGATAAGGATACCAACTATGAGGTGAACTTTATATTTTAAAAAGTATTTATTTAAATGCTTTAATTCTTTCATTTACAGAAGAGACTTTTTTAGATTTTTAGTAAATGTTTGGATATGATGCGCAAAGATACAGTAATAAAAACAATAAAGAAGCAGCATCATCTATGGTAGTTGTTAAAAATTAGCTAATTTCTTTTTAAGAAATAAAATATGATTTAGAACTCATTCTTTTTAAAATAGTATTATTTTTGCCGTGCAAAAGAAATATATTTCAAAGCCTTTAAATTAAAAAAAGTTCTTTCTACATATGCTAAACAGAAGACATATTCGTGTAAAAGTTATGCAAACCATTTATGCTTTCAAAGGGGGCGAAAGTGATGACTTTAGTAAAGATCAAAAATTTTTACTGTTTAGTATAGATAATATGTACAATCTGTATTTGTTATTAATATCACTACTCATAGAAGTTCAAAAAAGAGCTGAAGAGCATTTAGAAAAAAAGCAAAAAGCACATTTAGCAACCAAGGATGATAAAGATCCAAACAGAAAGTTTGTAAACAATCAGTTGCTACATATTCTTAAAGACAATACCCAACTTAAAAATCAGTTTGACGCTTATAAAATTACTAATTGGGAATTAGACAGTGAGTATGTTGATGTTATTTTTAGAGAAATCATGACTAGTGATTTGTATAAAGATTACATGACAACCAGAACGTCTGATTTTAAGGAAGATAAAGATTTTATTGTTGATGTTTATAAAAACATTATAGCGCCTAACGAGAAGCTTTATGATTACATAGAAGATAAAAATTTAACATGGTTAGACGATCTTCCTACTGTAAACACAACTATTTTGAAGTTGTTGAGAAAATCAAAAGCAAGCTCGCCAGACAATCAATTTACACCTAAATTATATAAAGATCAAGACGATAAACAATTTGCAATAGATTTGTTTAAGAAAACCATTCTTAATCAAGCGGTTTTAAACGCTGAGATTGAAAAAAGAACACAAAATTGGGATTCAGATAGAATTGCTAATGTAGATTTTGTTTTGTTACAAATGGCTATTTGTGAATTACTAAACTTTTCTTCAATTCCTGTAAAGGTTACAATGAATGAATATTTAGAAATTGCGAAAGAATATTCAACTCCTAAAAGTAGTATATTCATTAACGGAATTTTAGATAAGCTAGTTAAAGAATATGAGGCTGACGGAAAATTAACAAAACTAGGGCGTGGACTGATGTGATTTTCTGTTAAGAAGTCGATAAAAGTTTTTAATAGATCAAATAATTGTTATTTTTACATTCCGAAAATTAAAACATTTATTATGAAAAAAATAATAGTAGGATTAGGAGCCTTATGCGTGATAGCATTTACATCGTGTAAAGATAATGCAACTAAAAAAATTGATGAAAAAAACGTCGCAGTAGCAGCTGAAAGAGATGCTAATTCATCAAAATTTCCAGTTATGACTTTTGAAGAAATGGAACATGATTTTGGAGACATAGAAGCAAGAAAACCTGTAGAAACTATCTTTAAGTACAAGAATACTGGAGATGCTCCTTTGGTAATTACCAACATTAAAACATCATGTGGTTGTACCGTTCCAAAAGATTGGAGTAGAGAACCGTTGCCAGCAGGAGAGTCAGGACAGTTTACCGTAAAATTTAATGGTAGTGGCGCAAATAAAATAACCAAAACCATTACGGTTACTGCCAATACAGAAAAAGGATCAGAAGTTTTAAAAATCATGGCGTTTATAAAACCTGACCCTAATACAACTAATAACACAGCACACTAAAAAAAGAATATGGGAGATTTACAAAGTTTTTTACCGTTTATATTAATGTTTGTTGTTATCTATTTTTTTATGATAGCACCACAAATGAAACGAGCAAAAAAAGAAAAGAAATTTGCAGCCGAGTTAAAACGCGGCGATAAAGTTATAACCAAAAGTGGGTTACATGGCAAAATTTTAGAATTAGGTGATAAAGATAATACATGTATTATTGAAACCATGTCAGGAAAAGTAAAGTTTGAGCGCTCTGCCATTTCTATGGAAATGAGTACAGCGTTAAATGCTCCTGCAAAAACAAAGTAAAAAGACTAATTATTTATTTAAACAAAAAAGCTTCCTAAATGGAAGCTTTTTTTATTTATTGATTAGAGAAGTTTTTTATTGGCAGTCTTTAATTATTTTTTCAATCTCATCCATTTTGATACCATATTCTTTTCTTAACGAGCTTAATCGTTTTCTATTATTGAAAGATGTTGGAATCCTTAAGCGCGATTTTATAAACTCTGCTGGTATTTTATATTTTTTTGATATCTCATCAAGAGTCATGTAGCCTCTAATCTCAATTATAGCATCAGATTCTTCGGTATCTCCAACAGTAATAGTTGCCTGTCTTCTATCATTATGCTCTGTACTAGTTATTGTGGGATTTGTAAAAAATGGCACAACAATAATCATTGTGCATATGGTAATGAATGATACTGTAATTAACTTGCTAACTAGTTTTTGTTTTGTTATTCTTTTATATACAGAAATAATTGTTTTCCAATGTAAAAAGAGATGAATCACTAATAATCCAAGTAAAACAAAAGCGATAACAAGGTGAATATATCCCCATTCGTGTCTATCCATTCCAAACAAAGAAAGTTCAACATTCTTACCATAAATTACATTTCTTTCTTTACCAGAAATCAACGTATATTTTATTAAAAAACCTATGCCTACAACGGCAGACATGCATATAAACATTAAGGCATTTATTATAAAATTCAGTGTTGATTTTTTCATGATATGTTGTTTTTCTTGGGTTAACGATCGAATATAAATTGTTTTTTATTGGTTGGGTTTATATAGCGTTAAATTTAATTGATTTTTCTCACAAAAAAATATAAATAAATGTTTTTTAAGAATGTTTCGTGTTTTGTTATAACCTGTTACTTTGAATTATCAATAATTCTGTTTTAATACTATTCTTTACTTTAAATAAGCTTATTCTAATGAGTTATTTTAAAAGACTATTTCTTTTAATTAACAAAGTTGTAAGTCATTACCAAACCAGCCATAATAAGTGCAACACCTATCATAATCTCCAAAGTTTTATCTTTTGTTTTTAAGGTTAATTTATGTCCAAATATGGCTCCACCTGCAAAACCAAGCATAATAGGCCATGCATATTCTAAATGAATATGTCCTTGAATCGCATAGCTAATAGTGCCTGTAATACTTGTAATAATAATCATAAAAAGAGCAGTAGCTGCAGCTGTTTTAGGAGGTATTTTAAATGCTTTAATCATAATTGGAGTTTTAAGAAAACCTCCTCCAACACCGAATAATCCAGCCAAACCCCCTGAAGTTAAACCAAAAAACACTAATAATAAAAGATTGATATGGTACTTAATGTTGTTGTTCTCATCTTTTATGGTGATTTCAGGTTTCATTTGGTTAATTCTGCTTACCAAGCTTTCTTTGTCATTTTTTAATTGTTTTTTCTTGAATTTAATTAAGAAAGAAAGTCCTAAAATAATAACAATAAACGCAAAGATAACCTCGACACTCTTAGCTGTGATATACGCCATAAAGAGACTACCAAGAATAACACCTACAATGGTTGGTAATTCTAATAGAATGCCTACTTTAAAATCAACCGAATTTTTTCCGCTATTTAAATAAGTTGAAATCGCAGAAGATGGAATGAGAGAAATCATTACAGCCCCAACAGCATCTCCCAGGTTAAAATGAAATAATGTTACAAGCAGAGGAACAATAAAAAGCCCTCCGCCAAAACCAACAATTGATCCGAACAGGCTTATTAAAAAGCTAATCGCAATTAAAGAACAAATAGTAAGAATGCTAAATGTCATAATTATTTAGCTATCTTTTTTTGAGCTGTTAATTCTGCAATTTTACAAATAACTTCTGTTGCTTTTATCATACTTTCTACAGGCACATATTCATAGCGACCATGAAAATTATGTCCACCAGCAAAAATATTTGGACAAGGTAAGCCCATATAGCTTAGCTGAGAACCATCTGTTCCACCACGAATGGCTTTAATAAGAGGCTTTATATTTAGTTCTTTCATGGCTTTTTCAGCAATATCAACAATATGCTTAACAGGTTCTACTTTCTCTTTCATATTGTAATATTGGTCTTTTATCTCAGTTATGATAACTTCCCTTCCATATTGTGAGTTAAGTTCTTTAGTAAGCTTTCTCATCACTTCTTTTCTGGCTTCAAAATGATCTCTGCTATGATCTCTTATGATATATTCTAATACCGTTTCTTCAACTTCTCCTTTTATAGAATGCAAATGGAAAAAACCTTCGTAACCTTCTGTATGTTCAGGAGTTTCTAAACGCGGTAAGGAGTTGATAAATTCTTGAGCAATATACATCGAGTTTATCATTTTGCCTTTGGCATAACCTGGGTGCACTATTTTTCCTTTTACCTTTACAACGGCTCCGGCCGCATTAAAATTTTCATATTCTAATTCGCCTATTTGACTTCCATCCATTGTGTAAGCCCAGTCAGCACCAAATTTTTTTACATCAAACTTATGAGCACCACGACCAATTTCCTCATCAGGAGTAAAGCCAACACGGATGTTGCCATGTTTTATTTCTGGGTGCTGTATTAAATATTCCATAGCCGATACTATTTCGCAAATACCGGCTTTGTCATCAGCTCCCAAGAGTGTTGTGCCATCTGTTGTAATTAGAGTTTGCCCTTTGTAAAGTAATAAATCTTCAAAATAATCAGGTGATAAAACAATATCTTGTTCTTTATTTAAAACGATTTCTTTTCCGTTATAGTTTTCAATAATTTGTGGGTTTACATTTGTTCCAGAAAAATCTGGAGACGTATCAAAATGAGATATAAAGCCTATGGTGGGAACATCGTAATCTACATTACTGGGTAGTGTTGCCATAATATAAGCATTCTCATCGATGGTAGCATCTTCTAATCCAATTTCTTTAAGTTCTTTAACTAGAGTATTGGCTAAATCCCATTGTTTTTTTGTACTTGGTGTTTCTTGAGAATTGGGATCTGATTGTGTGTCAACAGTAACGTAACTAATAAAACGTTTTATAATGTGATTTTTTGAAATCATTGTAAATGAATTTTAGGTGTTTTTAAGTAAAAAATGTTCGTTTGAGAGTTATAAATAAAAAACCCTTAAGAACATCAAAAATACGATTATTAATTTTTTTGTGATTTGAATTGGCTGATTTTTTATTTAAAACTATTTTTGTACAAATAATACTTGATGTACAAACAACTCCTTCGCCCATTATTTTTTTGTTTCGATCCCGAAAAAGTTCATCATTTTACGTTTTCAATGATAAAAGGCTTATCTAAAGTACCGGGAGTACAATCAATTTTTAGAAGTTTATTTGTTATTGAAGATGTTAAGCTAGAAAGGAAGTTACTAGGGCTTATATTTAAAAACCCCGTTGGATTAGCAGCTGGTTTTGATAAGAATGCCGTTTTGTACAATGAATTAGCAAACTTTGGTTTTGGCTTTATAGAAATAGGAACGGTGACACCAAAAGGACAAGCTGGCAATCCTAAAAAGCGTTTGTTTAGGTTGAAGGAAGATCAAGGTATTATTAACAGAATGGGATTTAATAATGCGGGTCTTGAAAAGGTTATTAGTAATTTAAAAAAAAACAAAGGAACTGTTATTATTGGTGGTAATATTGGTAAAAATACAGCCACAAAACCAGAAGACTATACACAAGACTATTTAGAATGTTTTAATGCACTCCATCCTTATGTTGATTATTTTGTGCTGAACGTTAGTTGCCCCAATGTAGGTAGTCATGCCAAACTAAATGATAAAGATTATTTGGAAGAGCTTATCGGAGCAGTACAATTAGCCAATAACGCTTTTCGTAACCAAAAACCTATTCTTTTAAAAATAGCTCCAGATTTAAATAATCTACAGTTAGATGAAATTGTACAATTGGTGGTTGACACCAAATTAGATGGCGTTATTGCTAGTAATACTTCTGTTGACAGAGCTGGTTTAAAAATGCCTAAGGACCAATTAGAAATCATTGGTAATGGAGGTCTGAGTGGCCAGCCAATTAAAGATAAAAGTACTCAAGTTATTAAATACCTTTCAGAAAAAAGTAAAAAAGCATTTCCTATAATTGGTGTTGGAGGTATTCATTCAGCAGATGATGCACTAGAGAAATTGAATGCTGGTGCCGATTTAATTCAGATATACACAGGGTTTATTTACGAAGGTCCTAAACTTGTTAAAACAATTAATAAGGCTATACTCGAACAAGGTTAAAATCTATTTTATAAATTTCTTTACAATTTTAGAATCTTTATTTTGTATCGTCATTATGTAGGTTCCAGCGTCTAATCGACTTAAATTAATTGGTTGATTGTTATTAGTGAGAGTACCTAAACTATAGGTCTGACCCAGCATATTTGTAATTTTATACTTAATGGGGTCAGAGCTATTAAATTTAATATACAATAAATCACTAGTAATAGGATTTGGATAGAGTCTAACATCTTTTAGTGAATCCGAATTTGGATTGCTCGCTATAGAGGTGTCTGTTTCTTCACCAAAATAATCATCTTTAATAGATTCGTAAAAGGTATACATTCTAGCCAGTTGTTGTTTTGAAAAATGTGAGCGACAACCTTTCATGGAATACGACATAATGTTTCCTGTATCTGGATTAAATTTATCGCCATTAGCATCCGTTTGGCAACCGACATAGTGACAAAAATTATTAACGTTTTTTGATGTTAACATAGGGTCTGCAGGCGTATCTGAAATAAAATCACCTGTAGTTGCAGAGTTTGAACCATCTACCAATTCTTCAGTTAGTTTATTGTTATCTAAACCATGAGTATGAATTAATGAGAAAAAATGTCCTAACTCATGAATGAGAGAAGAACCGTTTGTCGCACAGCCATTTTTCATAAAAATAACGTTAGAACGGTTTTCAGTATGAGTGTATCCACAAATATCTTCATCCGACGGGTTTTTAATATCGTCTGCAAAATAAATATTAATAACTTTTGGAACATTATGGGCATTAACTAACGAACTTTCATCGCACGATTTAAAATGATAAAATGCGTCATCATCAATATAATCTATGTCATCCGCTAGTGTAAATTCCATTAATGCATCAGAAAAAATAGCGTTTGCGTTAGCTATAGCATCTTCAAGTTCAGAAACGGTAAGACCTCCTGTTCCTTCAGATGTTCGTATGATATGCGCTTTAACTGGAATAGAATTTTTGACCAAATCAGACGATTTAGTCCCTGAAGTTTTGGAAGCTAAAATCTCATTTTTATAAGTATCTAATTTAGGATTGATAGATTCATAAAACGATATAGATTTAGAAGTCGTGATTGTTCCACAACCTATTTCCTTACTATTTTGAGAATAGAGGTGAGGGGATAACGATAACAGTATCGATAAAAAGATAATATTGATATTAATATCAAAAACTTTCATGGGGGCGAAGTGTTTATCAAATGTATTTGATAATTAAAAAAAGAAGTAAAAAAAACGTTCAGTAACGATTTTATTCGTTCTTAGTTGTTAAATTGTTGATATATGATAATATAGAACAGTTTTTTAATCAAATGATACTTCTTGAAAATTAATTCCTTGGAGGTTATTGTGTTATATGATTCAATAATATTATTTTTATCACCTCTATATGAAGCAACCTAATGCCTGAACAAATAAAGATTATTGAATGCCCCAGAGATGCTATGCAAGGTATCAAGGATTTTATTCCAACAAAGAATAAAGTACAGTATATTCAATCGTTATTACGAGTTGGGTTTGATACCATTGATTTTGGAAGTTTTGTTTCTCCAAAAGCGATTCCTCAAATGGTAGATACCGCAGAAGTATTGTCTCAATTGGATTTAAGTAAAACAACAAGTAAATTATTGGCTATAGTGGCTAATGAAAGGGGTGCTGAAGATGCTTCTCAATATAAAGAAATAGATTATTTAGGCTATCCTTTCTCAATTTCCGAAAATTTTCAAATGCGTAATACGCATAAAACCATAGCGCAATCAGTTGTAATTCTTGAACATATTTTAAATATTGCTAGTAAAACCAATAAAAAGGTAGTAGTATACATTTCTATGGGCTTTGGAAATCCTTATGGAGACCCTTGGAATGTCGATATAGTAGGCCAGTGGACAGAACAGCTGAGTACAATGGGAGTAAATATTGTTTCATTAAGCGATACTATAGGAAGTTCGAATGCTGAGAATATTCATTATTTGTTTTCAAACTTAATTCCGTTATATCCAAACATTGAGTTTGGAGCTCATTTACACACTGTAGCTTCTAGTTGGTTTGAAAAGGTGGATGCAGCATACAAATCAGGATGTAAACGTTTTGATGGCGCCATTCAAGGATTTGGAGGATGTCCTATGGCAAAAGATGAACTTACTGGAAATATGCCTACAGAAAAACTATTATCTTATTTTACATCTAAACAATCCAACCCCTTAAATGCTTTAAGTTTTGAAAGCGCTTACAATGAAGCTAGTAAGATCTTTAAATTTTATCATTAGATAAATTTTATTTAAAATAATTCTAAATAAGGTTTGTGATATTGGTTTTCTGTTTTATATTTGCGGCTAAAAATAACATTATTTATAATTAGTCTAAATAAAAACAAATGAAAACTAAAACAACAATCTTATTAGTATTAGTAAGTACATTTACGTTTGCTCAAACCGTTAGAGATTCTATAACTTTTGATCCACAAAAACAACAAAATGCAGCTCAGAGTATCTTGTCTGGTAATTATGGCAAATCTGTCATAGTAGGAGCTTATGGAGAATTAACATATAACCAACCTGAAAGTAAAAATGGAGAATTAGATGTACAACGTTTAGTGCTTCTTTTTGGGTATAAATTTAATGATAAAACGCAGTTTGTAACGGAAGTTGAATTTGAGCATGTTGAAGAAGTTTATATTGAACAAGCTTTTGTTAATTACTCATTGGCATCTAATGTCAGTCTTCGTGGGGGGTTAATGTTAGTCCCTTTTGGTATTATTAATGAATTTCATGAGCCAACGACGTTTAATGGAGTAGAAAGACCAAGCGTTGACAATGTAATTGTCCCAACTACCTGGAGAGAAATTGGTTTTGGTATAGCAGGTAGGTTTAATAATTTGTCTTTAGGCTACCAAGCTTATGTTTTTAATGGTTTTAAATCTACATCTTTTGATGGTCAGGGTGGTGTAAACGGTGTTCTTAAAGGTTCAAATGCTTTGCGAGGGGGCAGGCAAAAAGGAATTCAGTCTACTATTGATAGCCCAACCTTATCAGTTAAGTTTGATTATTATGGGTTACCAGGCTTAAGATTAGGTTTATCAGGATATTTTGGAGATACCCAAGCAGACGATGATGTTGAAGACATAGCTGGAGCTAATATTGGTATTTCAATGGTAGGGTTAGATATGCGCTATGCTTATCAACGTTTTACAGCAAGAGGTCAGTATGTATATGGTTCTCTTTCAGGTACAGATTCCTATAATGATTTAACAGGAAACGATTTAGGTAGTGCCTTACAAGGCTGGTATTTAGAAGGGGCTTACAATTTGTTACCAACATCAAAACAACAGCGTTTGTTCGCCTTTGTTAGATACGAACAGTATGATACACATGCAGAGACTGCTGGTTTACTACCTAGAAACGATGCGTATAACAGAAATGATTTAACAACAGGATTAAGTTATCATATTGCGCCTGGGGTTGTGTTTAAAGGTGATTATCAGTTTAGAAATAATGCTTTAGCAGGATCTAAAGTAGATAACCGATTGAATTTTGGAATAGGAGTTTGGTTTTAATGCTTATCAATATAACAGCATCATATAGTCCTTAACCATATGATGCTGTAATTTGTAAAGTTAAATTTTATTATATTACTAAATATGAAATACATTTTATTGATTACATTCATAATATTATTTAATGGCCTGCCAAAGAATATTGAAAAAAAGGTGTTTAAAGAAATTGAAAGCACATTCGAAATTGAAGACTTTGAAATTATTGGAGTTTCAATTGATCCTGCTATTTCAAAAACATTACCATCTGAGTTTGGTAAAGATAATTTGTTTAAAATTATCTCTAAAGAAACCTTTTATGGGTATGCCTATGTATCTCAGGCAGCAAGTAAAACAGCGCTATTTGACTATTTAGTATTACTAGATAAAGACTTAGTCGTTATTAAAACAAAAGTTTTAATTTATCGAGAAGAATATGGTGGAGAGATAGGAAGTAAGCGGTGGTTAAAACAATTCATAGGGAAAACACAAGATGATAATTTGAAATATGGGCAAGATATTATAGCTATTTCTGGCGCTACCATTTCGGTAAGATCATTTACAGAATCCATCAATAATTTTTTGAAATCAATACAAATTCTTCACAAACAAAATATTTTATAAATGCAATTAAACGGATTTATATATAAGTTACCTAAAGAACTTAAGTTGTTAATAGCTGTATTTGTTATAGTGTTAAGTATTGGCTTCTTTTCAGGGTTACTATTTGTTGGAGAAACATCATCAGTAGACCCAAATGGCATAGAGGAACAATATTTAGGTAATGAAGATAATGAGAGCGCTGAGGTTATGAAGTTTAAAAAAAGTGATAAAGAAATGTTATCTATAGTGCATTCTCATATCTTATCAATGTCCGTTATTTTCTTTTTACTTGGCATTCTTATTTCTATTACAAAACTTCCCAAAAAACTCAAACTATTTTTAATGACGGAACCTCTTTTATCTGTATTATTAACTTTTGGAGGATTGTTTATGCTTTGGGAAGGCATTATTTGGATGAAATATATTGTAATGATTTCGGGGACATTAATGACTTTGTCCTTTACAGGTTCTGTCATTATTATTTTAAAACAATTACTTAAAAAGCAGTAACATTAAAAAAAGGTTAAAGGTTTGTATAAAAAATAAAATATCTCAAATTAGTTGTACATTTGCACGCAATTATAACCTAATTGCATCATGACCGCACATCAAAATAAAATTTTAGGAGAAGGACTTACTTACGATGACGTTCTATTAGTTCCTGCTTTTTCTGAAGTACTTCCACGAGAAGTCAATATTCAAACAAAATTCACAAGAAATATTACTATTAATGTTCCCGTTATTTCGGCTGCAATGGATACGGTAACTGAGAGTAAAATGGCTATTGCTATGGCTCAGGAAGGTGGTATTGGTGTATTACACAAAAACATGACTATTGAGGCGCAAGCTTTAAAAGTAAGACGTGTTAAACGTGCCGAAAGCGGTATGATTATAGATCCAGTAACATTGCCATTAACCGCCACAGTTTTTGATGCTAAACAAAGTATGGCAGAGCATAGTATTGGTGGTATTCCTATTATTGCTGAAGATGGCACTTTAAAAGGTATTGTTACCAATCGTGATTTGCGTTTCGAGCATGAAAAGAAACGACCTATTATTGAAGTAATGACAAGTGAAAACTTAGTAACAGCGTCAGTGGGAACCTCGTTAAAAGATGCAGAAATCATTCTACAGGAACATAAAATAGAAAAACTACTCATCGTTGATGACAATTATAAATTATCTGGGCTAATAACCTTTAGAGATATTACTAAATTGAGTCAAAAACCAAACGCTAACAAGGATGAGTATGGTCGTTTGCGTGTTGCTGCTGCTATTGGAGTGACAGCTGATGCTTTAGAACGAGCTGAAGCTTTGGTGCAAGCTGGAGTTGATGCGGTTGTTATTGATACGGCTCATGGGCATACAAAAGGTGTAGTTTCGGTTTTAAAAGATATCAAATCAAAATTCCCAGAATTAGATGTTATTGTTGGAAATATAGCCACTGCAGATGCTGCTAGATATTTGGTAGAGGCAGGTGCAGATGCCGTTAAAGTAGGGATTGGCCCAGGATCAATTTGTACTACAAGAGTCATTGCTGGTGTTGGTTTTCCGCAGTTTTCGGCAGTATTAGAAGTTGCTGCAGCTCTTAAAGGAACTGGTGTTCCAGTCATTGCCGATGGAGGTATTCGTTATACAGGAGATATTCCAAAAGCTATTGCTGCTGGTGCAGATTGTGTTATGCTTGGCTCGTTATTGGCAGGTACTAAAGAATCGCCCGGGGAAACCATTATTTATGAAGGACGTAAATTTAAGTCTTATCGAGGAATGGGTTCTGTAGAAGCTATGAAACAAGGTAGTAAAGACCGATATTTTCAAGATGTTGAAGACGATATTAAAAAGTTAGTTCCAGAAGGTATTGTAGGGCGAGTGCCTTATAAAGGTGATTTATATGAAAGTATTCATCAGTTTATAGGTGGCTTACGAGCTGGTATGGGCTATTGTGGTGCTAAAGATATTGAGGCTTTAAAAGAAAACGGACGCTTTATAAAAATTACAGCGAGTGGCATCAATGAAAGTCATCCACATGATGTAACTATTACCAATGAGTCTCCTAATTATTCAAGATAGATTTAAAAAATAAAATTATTAAAATAGTTCTGATTTAAAAATATTAAGAGGCCGTTTTATGTATGTCATTCGGAAGTGTAAATATAAAGGTACTTCCTTTACCTATTTCGCTTTCAACCCAAATTTCACCTTGGTGCTTTTCTATAAGCTCTTTACAAAGTATTAAACCTAAACCACTTCCATTTTCGTTTGCCGTTCCTCTTGTTGAAATATTAGATTCAATATCAAATAATTTACTGTAAATTTCTCTTTGCATTCCAACCCCGTTATCCGAAACCGAAATTTGTATTTGATTGTGGTCTGAAATGGCCGATACTTTTACATATCCACCTGTATTTGTAAATTTAATGGCATTAGAAATAAGATTTCGCAAAACGGTATCCAACATATTCTTATCTGCATAAATTTCAAGATTAGCGTCGGTATCAACATCTAATTTTATATTTTTAAGTTCAGCTGTTGAGTTAGAAATTTCTATTATTTCTTTTATGATATTTGATAATAATAGTTTGGTAGGCACAAATTTAATTTCTCCTGATTGAGACTTGCCCCAGTTTAATAAATTTTCTAATAACGATAAGGTGTTTTTAGCAGATGTATTTATTATTTGTAAAAACTTCTCTGATTCTGAAAAGTCATAGTCTCTACCGTTATCTATTAAAAGTTCTGAAAAACCCAAAATACTATTAAAAGGACTTCGTAAATCATGAGCAATAATTTGCATCAAACGGTCTTTATCTTTATTGACTTTTATTAATTCTGTATTTACTTCATTTAATTTTGCTAACGTATTGTTAAGCGCTGAATTTTTATTTAATGATTCTCTTTGAAGATTAGACACTTCACTTACTAATAAATGTAACGTTTTATTCTGAGTTAAATTCTGAACAGAATCAGAGCCCCCAATTAAAAGGATTGAATCTTCTTTTTTAAAAATTTTTGCATCTATTGAGTAGTTAACTGAATTATATTCGCCTATTGTTAAATATCCTTCAAATATCAAATTATTATTATTTTTTTCAAGAGTTAACAGTTTATCAAATGATGGATTAATAAAGGAGTCACATGCGTTGCTTTTTATTAGAGAATCGAAAGCATTATTCGAAAAAATTAAATCTTTTTTAGTAGAAAAAAGAGCAACACAAATTGCTTTGTTTATTAGCAAAGCATCTAATATTTCAGAAGACCAATTTTTAAGCATTAATGTATTATTATCCGTGTTTTTTTCGATATTCTAAATAACTCACTCGCTGTACTAATTGGTGTTAATCTTGTGGCGCTTTCAATCAGCCTATTTTTCTCCATTTTATTTATAATTATGAATGAATAATTCAATACTGTTTAAATCTTTTAGATGAATAATGTTTGAATATTTTGTAATCAACTCTTGTCCACCATGCCTAAAAGCCAGTCCGCCTACTAATATAGTCGTGTCAGGAAATTCTCTTCTAATGTTTTCAATCAGAGTTTCTAATAGCGGTAGGTGAAAATACAAACTAACAGAAATTGATATAATATCTGGACTCGTAATTTTTGCAAAATCAATTAAGTCTTTTGTTGGCATATTAGTACCAAGAAAAAAGGTGTCCCATCCAAGAGATTCGAACATAGTACCAACCATTTTTATACCTATTTGATGAAACTCATTTTCAACACAACACAATAGTACTTTTTTTTGAGACTTATCCGATGAAATAATGCTTGAATAACCTTCATTTAAAATAGACTCAACTATGGCTGATGCAAGATGTTCTGTTCCAACACTAATTTTATTTGATTCCCAAAGTTCTCCTATGTCATATAAAGAAGACTTTAATACCTCTTCATAAATATGTTTAAAAGGAATTTTGTTTTCAAACAGTTCTCTAATTAATTGAGAACATCCTGCTTTATTTCCTACAAGTAATAATTTTAGGAATTCTTGCTTTTTGTCTTTAAGCCGAATTGTCAACATATGATTAAGAAATTAATATAAAAATACAAAAAATATACTATTTTTCGAATGCCAAGTAATTGTTTTAATTAACTCAACAATATCAAAATAGTGATGCTTATGTATTATTATAAACCTGCCCGCGATGCGGTTTTAGCGCATCGCGAATGGGTTTCATAGCCGCTTCGTCAACCACTAAAAAGGCAATTGTATGCAAGGGATTTAGATCTTCAATACCCGTAATGGAAATATCTAATTTTTCAATTGTAATATATTGCTTTAGATGAATTTCGTGATGCTCCGCAATTTTGTGTGCGTTAGGCCCACGAAAATCCCATATAAGTTTTAATTTCCGCATGAATTGTGGTCTTATAAATTTAAAAAACAAAGATACTAAAGATGTCTTACATCCGTTTTGTTAAACAACTTGTAATATGGCTTTATATTACTATTTTTGTATCGATAGTCTAAATTTTTTTAAATGACATTTAAATATTTCCCTCTCTTAGCATTGTTTTTATTTTATTTTAAAGCTAGTGCACAGTCAAATTCAGAGGAGGTACTTTTTACAATTCAAGATGAACCTATATATAGTTCAGAGTTTATTAAAGTTTACAATAAAAACTTAAATCTTGTTGAAGATGAATCTCAAAGTGATTTAAATTCTTACTTAACACTTTTTATTAATTATAAACTTAAAATTAAAGAAGCTTATTCTTTAGGACTTCAAAATAAAGCATCTTATAAAAGAGAGTTAGATGGTTACAGAAAACAATTAGCTGAAAATTTTATAAATGATACAAAAGTAACCGACGACTTAGTTAAAGAAGCTTACAACCGCATTTCAAACGAAGTTAAAGTGAGCCACATATTAATTAGGTTGCCAGAAAATGCGAGTCCACAAGACACTTTGGTTGCCTATAATAATATTGTAAAGTTGCGTAATAGAGCCTTAAAAGAAGGATTTGATAAGGTTAGAAAAGAAGTGCATAATGGACAAACGGTTTTTGGTGAAGATTTGGGTTATTTTTCAGCATTCAGAATGGTCTATCCTTTTGAAAGTGCAGCCTATCATACCAATGTAGGAGATATTTCAAAACCGTTTAGAACACGTTTTGGTTATCATATTCTTAAAGTATACGACAAACGTAAATCAAGAGGAGAAATAACCGTAGCACATATTATGGTTACTAATAAACCAGAGGATTCAATTTCTAATAGTTCTGAAACACGAATAAACGATATTTATAAAAAAATACAACAAGGTGAAGATTTTGAAGCCTTAGCTAAACAATTTTCTGAAGATCCAAGTTCTTCAAATAAGGGAGGGAAACTAGCCCCATTTTCTGGAGGACAATTAAGTTCACAGGTATTTGAGGATACGGCGTTTAGTTTAAATAATATAGGAGACGTATCAAAACCAATTAAAACAAAATACGGTTGGCATATTATCAAACTATTAAATAAAAAACCAATTCAACCTTTTCAGGACATGAAGCCAGAATTGGAAATGAAGGTTAAACGTGATGATCGTTCTCATTTAATTGATGATGCGTTGTTTGATAAGTTGAAAATTAAATATAAAGTTACCGACGAACAGCCAGCATTAGGGTATTTCGAATCTATTTTAAACGACAATTATTTTAAAAAAACATGGGAACTCCCGGAGGGTTTTCAAGGAAGTAAGCCATTAATAAAAATAGGAGAGAAGCAGTTAACTTTTCAGGATTTTGCAAATCAGCTACTAAAAAGTCAACGAATTGCTCAAAAAGCATCCTTTAAGGAACTTGTTGCAAAAGAATACAATATGTTTTTGAAAAAGAATTTAATTAAATATCAAGAAGATCATTTAGAAACAGAAAATAAGGATTTTGCCAGCATAATAAGTGAATATCGTGAAGGGTTATTACTCTTCGATTTAATGGAATCTACTATTTGGAATGCGTCTAAAACAGATACAACTGAAATTAAAACCTATTACAATAGTCATAAAGATAATTACAGATGGCCTGATAGAATAGATGCTATTGTAGCTTCTTCAGCAAACGAAAAAATTTTAAAAAAGGCAGCAAAACTGTTAAAGAAAAACATCGATTTAGAGACTATCAAACAAACATTTAATACCAACAATAAAGTAAATGTTATGTTTACGGTAGGTGTTATGGACAATCAAAATCAAGCATTACCTAATAATTTCCCTTTTAAAAAGGGAATTTCAAAAATATACAATCATAATAATTCCTATGTTGTTGTTCAAGTTAAAGACGTTTTTCCGTCTTCACAACAATCCTTTGAAGAAGCAAAAGGAAAGATTATAAGCGATTACCAAACCGATAAAGAACATAAGTGGTTACAAGGATTAAAAGATAAATATAAAGTGGTAATTAATGAAGAAGCCTTAAATCACGTAAAATTAAAATTAAACAAGCAATAAGTGAAATTTATACTATATACAGTTCTGCTAATCAGTATTACATCATGCTCGTTCTTTAAGGAAACAGATGATAGAGTTCCTGTGGCTAGGGTTAATGATTCATATTTGTACTATAATGATATCAAAGATTTAGTATCAGAGGGCACTCCAAAAGAAGACAGCACTCTTATAGTTCAAAACTTTATAAATCGTTGGGCAACACAACAATTATTTGTAGATGGCGCTAAGTTAAATTTAAGTGAAAGTCAGCAAGAAGCCTTTAACAAACTAGTAGAGCAGTACAAAAACGATTTATATACTAAGGCATACATAGAGGCTTTAGTAGAAAGAAGTATAGATACTACTGTAAGTTTTGATGAAGCCGAAGAGTATTACAAAACCAATAAGGAAGTTTTTAAGCTAAACGAAGAACTTATAAAATTCAGATATATACATGTTAATGAAGATATTATAGATTTTAAAGAGATAGAACAAAAGTTTAAAAGATTTAATAATGAAGATAAAAGAGAGTTAGATTCCATCTCTATTCAGTTTAAATCGTATTCATTAAACGACTCCATTTGGATACGAGTAAGTCAAGCCATTGATAAAATTCCAGTTATTAATGCAGAAAACAAAAATGAACTGTTAAAAAAATCTAATTTTGTACAACTCAAAGATTCATTAGGAGTATATTTGATGCAGATTAATGATGTTTTGTTGCGCAATGATACGGCGCCTTTAGAGTATGTAAAGCCAACTATCGATCAAATTGTTATCAACAAAAGGAAATTAGAACTCATTAAAAAATTAGAAAAAGATATCACAAAGGATGCTATTAAAAACAATCAATTCGAAATTTACAATTAATTTGAAATACATATTATTTTTATTTATAACAATGCTATCTGGGCAGGTTATATGTGCGCAAGAGATTATTCAGGATGAAACAAAAGATACAATAAGACCTGTAATTGATTCACTAAAAACAGAAACTAAAGAGCAGCTCAAAGACTCTGTTAATCCATTGAAACCTCAAAAAGTAGATGGTGTAGCCGCCGTAGTAGGAGATTTTATCATTTTAGATTCCGATATTGATAAGGCATACGAAGAATATAAAGCACAAGGTATAGATATATCAAATATATCTAGATGTGAACTATTTGGTAGTTTGTTAGAAAGCAAATTATATGCGCATCATGCCATACAAGATAGTATACCAGTGTCTGATGCTGAAATTCGCCAAAATATAGATTATCAAATAGAGCAGTTTTTGCAATCCACAAATGGCTCGATAGACAAGTTGTTAAAGTTGTATGACAAACCAGATGAAAAAAGTCTAAGAGAGGAAATGTTCGAAATCAATAAAAACAATGAATTGTCAAGAAAAATGCAGGCTAAAATTGTTGAAGATGTTGAAATTACTCCAGAAGAAGTAAGAGAATTTTTTAATAAGATACCTAAAGATCAACGACCAACATTTGGCACAGAACTTAAGGTTGCTCAAATAGTTGTTGAGCCAAAAGTATCTGAAGAAGAAAAACAACGTGTTATCGATCAATTAAAACAATTTAGAGCAGATGTGTTAGAAAATGGGGCAAGTTTTCGTTCTAAAGTAGTGTTGTATTCTGATGATAAAGCATCAATAAGTACTGGCGGTAAATATGTTTTGAATAGAAAGAAGCCTAGAATGGTTAAGGAATTTAGACAAGTAGCTTTTTCACTTCAAGAAGGAGAAATTTCAGAACCTTTTGAAACAGATTTTGGTTTTCATATTATCTATTGTGAAAAGATTAGAGGAGAAGAGTACGATGTTAGGCATATACTTTTAATACCAAAAGTGTCTGATGAAGCTATTAAAGAAGCTAAAGAGCGTATTGAAAAAATAAGACAGCGTATTGTTGATGGTGATATCTCCTTTGCAGATGCTGCTAAAGAATCTAGTGATGAAAAAGAAACACGTGCAGATGGTGGACAACTTATTAATCCTAAGACACAAGATTATAATTTTGAATTAACAAAAATGGATCCGGAATTATATTCTCAAATTCAAAATTTAAAAGATGGAGAAGTCAGTTTGGTGCAAACAGAACAAGATAGAACCGGGAAAATTAAATTTAAAATATTGACCGTCACTGATAGAATAGATGAGCACGAAGCTAATTATGCTCGTGATTATTTAAAAATAAAAGAGCAAGCGCTTAACGAGAAAAAAATAAAGGCCATCGAAGCATGGCAAAAGGAAAAAATTAAGGATACTTATATTAAAATTGGTGATTCGTATAAAGATTGTGATTTTACTAATAATTGGTTAAAAAAATAATATATGTCTGACGTAGCAGCCGTAGAACAATTTGTAAAACGATATCAAGATTTAAAAACTGAAATTGCCAAAATAATCATTGGTCAAGATGAAGTTGTAAACCAAATATTGATTTCAATTTTCTCAGGTGGTCATTCCTTACTAATAGGAGTGCCAGGATTGGCTAAAACCTTAATGGTAAACACGATTGCTCAAGCACTTGGGTTAGATTTTAAACGTATTCAGTTTACGCCAGATTTAATGCCTAGTGATATTTTAGGAAGTGAAATTTTAGATGAGAACAGACATTTTCATTTTGTAAAAGGGCCTATTTTTTCAAATATTATTTTAGCCGATGAGATTAACAGAACACCTCCAAAAACGCAAGCAGCCTTATTGGAAGCTATGCAGGAGCGTGCGGTTACCGTTTCTGGGCATCATTATGAATTAAGTTTACCCTATTTTGTTTTGGCAACGCAAAACCCTATTGAGCAAGAAGGAACGTATCCTTTACCAGAGGCGCAATTAGATCGTTTTATGTTTGCGGTTAATTTAGATTATCCATCATTTGAAGAGGAGGTACAAGTAGTAAAGTCTACAACTACAGATTCAAAACAACAGATTAATGCCTTGTTTACGGCTGAAGATATCGTAGGTTTCCAGCACCTTATTCGTCGTATTCCTGTAGCTGATAATGTTATTGAATACGCGGTGTCTATGGTAAGCAAAACTAGACCAAATGGAAAATCTGCTACCGATTTAGTTAAAAACTATTTAGATTGGGGAGCAGGTCCTCGTGCCTCACAAAACTTAATTTTAGCCGCAAAAACCCACGCAGCTATTCATGGTAAATTTTCTCCAGATATTGAAGACGTTCAAGCCGTTTCAAGTAGTATTCTAAGACATCGAATTATAAAAAACTATAAAGCAGAAGCAGAGGGAATCACAGACGACCAAATTATTAAGAGCTTGTTTTAAAACCCTTTAATTTCTATATTGATAAATCACCATTTTTTTATTGAATTGATGATAATAATACAATCATATTAATTTATTATAGCTATATTAAAAATTAATATAAAGTACGATTGGATTAGCGAGTTTATTTTTAAAACTTTGTAATAATTTCGTAATTTCGCAACACTTTTTAAAACACAAAACTAAAACAAAACATATGGCATTTGACATCGACATGATTAAAGGTGTTTACACCAAAATGGCAGAACGCGTTGATAAGGCTCGTGAAGTAGTAGGAAAACCGTTGACGCTCTCTGAAAAAATATTATACAACCATCTTTGGGATGGGAATCCAACAAAAGCTTTTACCAGAGGTAAAGATTATGTAGATTTTGCTCCCGATAGAATTGCGTGTCAAGATGCAACAGCACAAATGGCTTTGTTGCAATTCATGCAAGCTGGTAAGCCTAAAGTAGCTGTGCCTACAACGGTACATTGCGATCACCTGATACAAGCAAAAGATGGAGCTGCTGTCGATTTAAAAAACGCAAATAGCGTAAGTAGTGAAGTGTTTAACTTTTTAGAATCAGTTTCAAATAAATATGGTATCGGTTTCTGGAAACCAGGTGCAGGTATTATTCATCAGGTTGTATTAGAAAATTATGCATTTCCTGGTGGAATGATGATAGGTACAGATTCACACACTGTAAACGCAGGAGGTCTAGGAATGGTAGCCATTGGAGTTGGAGGAGCAGATGCCGTTGATGTAATGGCTGGTATGGCTTGGGAATTGAAATTTCCTAAACTTATTGGTGTTAAATTAACAGGTAAACTTTCAGGTTGGACAGCACCAAAAGATGTTATTTTGAAGGTAGCAGATATTCTTACAGTAAAAGGTGGAACGGGTGCTATTGTTGAGTATTTTGGTGAAGGCGCACTTTCTATGTCGTGTACTGGTAAAGGTACTATTTGTAACATGGGAGCTGAAATAGGAGCTACTACGTCAACTTTTGGATATGATGAGTCTATGGAGCGTTATTTACGTTCTACGGATAGAGCTGATGTAGCCGATGCTGCAAATGCAGTAAAAGAGTATTTAACTGGTGATCCTGAAGTATATGCAAATCCTGAGCAATATTTTGATGAAGTTATCGAAATCAATCTATCAGAGTTAAGCCCTTTACTAAACGGGCCTTTCACTCCAGACTTATCAACACCTGTTGGCAGAGATATGACAAAAAAGGCAACAGATAACGATTGGCCATTAGCCGTAGAATGGGGCTTAATAGGGTCGTGTACTAACTCATCTTACGAAGATTTATCACGTGCATCATCGATTGCGCAACAAGCTTTAGATAAAAAATTAAAAACTAAAGCTGAATTTGGAATTAATCCAGGCTCAGAACAAGTACGTTATACTGCTGATCGTGATGGTATTATTCAAGTTTTTGAAAAATTAGGTGCAACAATATTTACTAATGCGTGTGGGCCTTGTATTGGTCAGTGGGCAAGATATAGCGATCCAAAAAACGCTCCTAAAAATAGTATAGTACATTCTTTTAATAGAAACTTTGCCAAGCGTGCTGATGGTAACCCAAACACACATGCTTTTGTAGCGTCTCCAGAGATTACGGCTGCTATTGCTATTGCAGGTCGTTTGGATTTTAATCCTATGACAGATACCTTGATTAATGAAGACGGACAAGAAGTTAAGTTCGACGAGCCAACAGGATGGGAATTACCACCAAAAGGTTTCGAAGTTAAAGAGAATGGATATTTAGCACCAGAAGCAGATGGAAGCCATGTGCAGGTTAAAGTAGCAGAAGATTCAGAAAGATTACAATTGTTGACACCATTTGAACCAATTGGTGACACAATAAAGGGAGCTAAATTATTAATAAAAGCATACGGAAAATGTACAACAGATCACATTTCTATGGCTGGTCCTTGGTTACGTTTTCGAGGTCATTTAGATAATATTTCTAATAACTGCTTAATTGGAGCTGTCAATGCATTTGGTGAAAAGACAAATTTTGTTAAAAACCAATTAACAGGTGAGTATGGCGGTGTTCCAGACACTGCAAGAGCGTACAAAGCTGCAGGCGTTAAAAGTATTGTAGTAGGAGATCATAATTACGGTGAGGGGTCTTCTCGTGAGCACGCAGCTATGGAGCCAAGACATTTAGGTGTCGCGGCCGTTATTGTAAAATCTTTTGCGCGTATTCACGAAACAAACCTTAAAAAACAAGGAATGTTAGGTTTAACATTTGCAAATGAAAATGACTATGATTTAATTCAAGAAGACGATACATTTAACTTCCTAGATTTAAATGAGTTTGCTCCAGATAAGCCTTTAACTTTAGAAGCAGTTCATGCTGATGGAAGTAAAGATATAATTAAATTAAATCATACGTATAACGATGCGCAAATAGCATGGTATAAAGAAGGTTCTGCTTTAAATTTAATTAAAAAGCAAAATGCATCATAATTAATGATTATCAACATATGAAAAATCCAGCTAAAAAGCTGGATTTTTTGTTTTATAGCTTGAAATAAAACTTTTTATAATTGTATTTTTACCAAAACACTGCTAATGAATTCTAGAGACACTCAACTTAAAGCATTTGATCGTTTGTTAACCATTATGGATGAGTTACGAGAGCAATGTCCATGGGATAGAAAACAAACCATGGAAACCTTAAGACATCTTACTATTGAGGAAACGTACGAACTTGGGGATGCCATTTTAGATAAGGATTTAGAAGAAGTTAAAAAGGAATTAGGAGATGTTTTATTGCATATTGTTTTCTATTCAAAAATAGGAAGTGAGACTAATGATTTTGATATAGCAGATGTTTGTAATGGTATTTGTGAAAAACTAATCCACAGACATCCACATATTTACGGAGATGTTACGGTTGAAAATGAAGACGACGTTAAACGTAACTGGGAGAATTTAAAACTAAAAGAAGGTAAAAAAAGTGTTTTAGAAGGAGTTCCTAATAGTCTGCCAGCACTAGTTAAAGCGAATAGAATTCAAGAAAAAGTAGCGGGTGTTGGTTTCGATTGGGAACAACCAGAACAAGTATGGGAAAAAGTAGAAGAGGAGCTTTCTGAGTTTAAAGAAGAAATTAAAAAGGGCGATAAAGACGCTATGGAGAGTGAGTTTGGAGATGTCTTGTTTTCAATGGTCAATTATGCACGGTTTTTAAAAATAAATCCAGAAAATGCGTTAGAGCGTACTAATAAAAAATTCACGAAACGATTTCAATATCTTGAAGAAAAAGCTAAAGAAATAAACAAACCATTAAAAGATATGACCTTAGCAGAAATGGATGTGTTTTGGGAAGAAGCTAAACATATTTAAGTCTTTTAGATCATAGCGAGGAGTGGCGACGTGGCTATCTGTTTATCTAAAAAAGGTTTTTTAAAGCTAGTGCTACGCCATCATTTTTATTTGTTTCTGTAACTCTTTTTGCAATTTTCAACACCTCTTCGTTGGCATTAGCAACTGCAATTCCTAAACCAACAGATTTTAGCATTTCAATATCATTATAATTATCCCCAAAAGCGATAACATCGTTTAATGCGATATGGGGATAGGAGTGATTTATCAACGTTTCTATGGCCGTTTTTTTAGAAATAGCGCGATGTGATATCTCAATATAAGTTGCTTTAGAACGGTATAAAATAATATCATTATCATGTTCTTTTTCAAGTGTTTTATATAAAAAATCAATCTCATGTTCATCCCCCATACACATGATTTTATGAGCCCCTTTACCTTCTGTTTTCCATGTTTCTAAAACATCTGAATTTGATTTGACCTTGGGGTGAACTTTCGTGTTATTTATTTCTCTTTCAGCCCAATAATCTAATGACGGAACATACCATTCATCAGCGTGATATAAGCTTAAATGAATGGATGTATTGATGCATTTTTCTATGATAGATTCTAAAACAGTATAATTAATCATGGTACTTTCTATGATGGTATCATTGTTTAAAATTAACCCGCCATTATAGGCTATAATTGGGGTTGTTGTGTTACCAAGTATGTCTTGTAAATGCCTCATAGCTTTTGGCATTCTTGACGAGATTAAAACGAAAGGAATATGTGAAAGTCTTTGAACTTCTTTAATCGTTGCTTCTGATAGCTCTCTATTTTTATTTAGTAACGTACCATCTATATCGCTACAAATTAATTGATAGTTCATTGAAAAAGTAAATAAGTCTTGAGTAAGTATTCAAAAAAATTAAACTTGCTTGAATTCTCTATAAAAACAAGCAAGTATAAATTTATGATTAATAAAGCTCTTTAATTTTGCTAAGTTTAGTTTTCCAAAGTTTTAATGAATCTTTATGATTCTTAATATTATTGTGGACTTCTTTAACTAAAGGATTGTCATCATCAACATTGGTGAAAAATTGTAAATTGTTTTCAAGTTGATTGATTTGAGCTTTTATTTCGTCAATTTTTTTACGGATAAAAGAGCGTTCATGATCAAGATTTTGATTATCATCTTCATTGCTAAGAACTTCTAATTTGTTTTCAAATTTTATAAGCTCTACTTCATTTCTATCCATTTTCAATTCAGAAAACAACTCATCTAAGGCCTTGTTAAACTTCCCTTCAATATATCTTTTATCATTTGGAACTCTTCCAATCGTTTTCCAATCTGAAATTAGTTTTTTAATAATTGATAAATCATTGTCTTTATCTCCTGTAAGTTTTAAATCTTTTATAGAATCTAAAAGGGTGTTTTTTTGCTGAAAAGCTTCAATTTCAATTTTAGTGGCAGCATTTTTTGAAGCATGTAATTTGTCAAAAAAGTGATTGCAAGCAGATTTAAATTGCTTCCAAATTTTGTCACTATCTTTTCTAGGAACATGACCAATTTTTTTCCAATCACTTTGAATTTTTTTCATCAAAGCTATAGTGGTTGGAATGTCTTCATTGTCTTTATTGTCTTCAGCAATTTGAATGAGTTCCAGTTTCTTCTGAAGATTTTTATATTGTTCCTTTTTTAAACCTTTATAAAAGGCATTCTTTTTCTTGTTAAACGTTCTTACAGCATCTTTAAATTTAGACCATGTTTCTTCATTAACCTTAGCGGGCACTTTTCCTGCGTTAAAAAAGGCGTCTCTTAAAGCTTCAACTTCTTTAATTTTCTTTTGCCAAGAATTATGAGAACTGGTTTCTTCTTGACCAATTTCTTCTATTTTTGAAATAATTTCTAGCTTATGTTCTAGATTTTTTTCATAAATCTTATCTATTTCACTAAAATATAACTGACGTTTTTCATTGATTATTTTGGTAGACGCTTTAAATCGATTCCAAATTTCTTCACGATGTTCTCTGTCGACGGGACCTAGTTCTTCTTTCCACATTTTATGAAGTTCTTGCAGTTCCCTGAAGGCTCTCAGTACATTGTCATCTTTCGCTAACTCTTCAGCACGTTCAATAATTTTTAATTTTTGGTCTAGATTATGTTTAAAATCTAAGTCTCTTAAATCTCTATTAAGATGCAAGAAATCATAAAACATTTCAACATGGTGATGATAACTATTCCAGGCATTATTGTATTTATCTCTTGGTATAGGGCCTGTGTTTCTCCAACGCTCTTGTAATTCTTTAAAATGCTTATAAGTTGTGTTGATGTTTTCTTCAACATTAATTAAGCCTTTTAATTCTTCAATAATCTCTAGTTTGTCGGCTAAATTTTGTTTGAGGTTTTGTTCTAAGCTTTTATAATGCTCATGCAGTTTGGTTCTATACTCTTTATAAACTGTTTTAAACTTCTTTTGTACAGGACTTGAATAATAAAAGTCAATTTCATTACCGCCATCAGATAAAAACTCTTCTTTTTTCTCGTCTAATAAGGACTGAAATTTGGATTTAAATTCACTATTTATTTGCTCTACATGACTCTTTATAGCTTGAACCTTTTCGTTTTTTACTAATTTTTCCAACTCAATGGTAAGTGCGTCTAAAGACATGGTGTCATAATCTTTAACTTCTATAGTGTGCCTGTCTTTATGACCTTCATCTTCAGCATCTTCAGCATTAGAATCATCAATTTCATTGATAACTTCGTCATTATCATCGTCCTCTTTTTTCGATACTGTTGCAGTGGCTTCTGAAGTTTCTTTAGACTGTTCAATTACAGTTTCATCTACATTGTTTTCTGTTTTATCAGCCTCTTCTGCATTAGAAGTAGAACCATCAATTTCATTGTTAACTTCGTCATTATCATCTTCATCTTTTTTTGATTCTGTTGCAACGTCTTCTGATGTTTCTTTGGACTCGTTAATTACAGTTTCATCAACAATTGCTTCTGTCTTATCAACATCTTCAGTAGTTTCATTTTTGGCAACATCGACCGTTTTACGTTCTTTAGACGCTGTTTCATTAGAAACGTCCTCTTTAGTAGTCTTTTTTATTGATGATTTTTTATCTTCTTTTCCTTCTGCTTCATGCAGGTTATCTAGCTCTGACATTTTTTTAAATGTTTAGGTTCGTTAAATTTCTTAATTGTTTAAATATAGTAACAACTCCAGTATTTACAAAAAGGAGATTGACTTTTAATTACTAAAAGGTAGATTTTAATCTATTTTCCAAATAGACCAGGCTTTTTCCGCTTGAAACTTGAGCATATTTAGCCCGTTTATAGTTGTAGCATGTTGTTGTTTGCCTTGTTTTAAAAATTTGGTTTCAGCTGGATTGTAAATTAAATCATATAAAATATGATTGCTCGTAATCGCATCATACGGAATATTTGGGTACAAATCTACATTGGGAGATGTTCCAAGAGGTGTACAATTGATAATTATTTGATATTGGTTAATAACATCTTTGGTTAAGGTATTATAGGTAAATTCAACACCTTTTTTAGCAGTTCTTGAAACAAAACAATACTTAATATTGAGTTGTTTTAAACTGTATGCGATAGCTTTACTAGCGCCTCCAGTACCCAGAATTAGAGCCTGTTTATGATGATTTTTCAGAAAAGGAGTTAGTGATTTTTTAAAACCGTAATAATCAGTATTATAACCAATTAACTTACTTTTTTTTGTAATTCTAATAGTGTTAACGGCTCCGATTTCTTTAGCCTTATCGTCAAGCTCATCTAGAAATGGAATGACCGATTCCTTGTATGGAATGGTTACATTAAGCCCTTTTAAATTCTTTGTATTTTTAATTAATGATGGAAATAACTCTATCGTTTCAATATCAAAATTTTCATAAGACACATTATCAATCTGTTCGTTTTCAAACTTGTCTTTAAAGTAAGATTTTGAGAATGAATAAGATATGTTTTTTCCTAATAAACCGAGTTTATTCATTTGATTTTCTAGTTTTTTGTCCGTAAATCTCAAGAGCCAATACAATAGCTATACCTAAAAAAATAAAGGCAATAGCATAATAGGTTTCTGTATTTAATTGAGGAATATACCGATTGTAATTTTCTACCACTTTTTCACCTCTTGAATCAAACAAAAATTCACCACTTTCGCTTAATTTATAAATAGTTTCTTTCCAAGGCCATACAACTCCTAAAGAGCCAATAATAAAACCAATAATAGCAGATATTGTAATGCTTTTATAGTGTTTTAAAATATAGCTTAAAACATTAGAAAATGTTATGAGTCCAGTTAAAGAGCCAAGGGTAAACACAACGAGCACTTTAAGCATGCGTATGCGTTCAAAATTATGGGTAAAACTAAAGTCACCCTCTAGTACATCAAAAAACGTGTCGTATAAGGCATTGACCGATTCTACCAAAAGCAGTACATAATTTCCTAACAAAATAAGTATGAATGACCCGGAAAACCCAGGAAGCGTCATGCCGCAAACGCTAATAATACCGCAGAAAAATACAAACCATAAATTATCATTTTCTTTGGCAGGATTTAAAAAACTAATACCAACCCCTAAAATAATTCCAATAAAAAGAGAAAGATAGGTTCTGTAATTCCAGTCTTTAAAATCTTTGTTGATATAATATATAGAGCCTATAATCATTCCAAAAAACACACTCCAAACATAGAGTTCATAGTTTTTAATTAAATAATCAAGAATTTTTGAAACACTAAAATAGCTTACAATCATTCCGAAGAAAAGCAACGCTAAAAAGCGCCCATTTATATACTGATAAAAACTTTTGAACCGTCCATTTATGAGAAGCTTAAAAGCTTTTCCATTTATTTTTTGTAGGGAATAGATAAACTCTTCATAAAAACCAGCAACAAAAGCCACAACACCACCAGAAACACCAGGAACTTTGTTTGCAGCTCCCATTCCTAATCCTTTAAGGATTAGAAAAATTTTATCTTTAAGTGTTCTAGTGCTTTGCATTAGTTACGTTTTGAACCTACTTTTTCTAAAATAAATATTGTTAAAAAGCCAACAATCATTAATAGGATAGCTATTAAAAGTTGACTATCTCCTTGATACGAAAAAGGGGAGATACTTTTCTCAAGTAAAGGCGTTTTAACCCCTTTTGAATTGATACGCCAAGTTAAGGTCTCTTTCCATGGCCATACTTTGTTTAAAGACCCAAATATAAAACCTGTTAGGATAGCTAAGGTAAAGTTGTGATAGTGTTTAAAAAGCCATTTTAACAAATGACTAAAGCTTAATAATCCTATAACTGCACCACAAGCAAAAATAGCAATCCGCTTGATATCAAAATCATGAAGCGCATCACTTAGCGTTTTGTAGGCGCCCAAAATAACCAAAATAAAAGATCCAGAAATACCTGGTAAAATCATAGCACAGATAGCTAAAGCCCCAGCAAAAAATAAGAATAAGGAATTTTCATTGTTCGCTAACGAGGGTAAGTTTGATATATAAAATGCTATAACAGCCCCTAAAATTAAACCCACATACGCTGCTATATTCCATTTGGTAATTTGTTTTCCAACAAAATAAATACTGGCTATGATAAGTCCGAAGAAAAAAGACCAGATTAAAACGGGTTCATTTTCTAATAAGTATTTAGCAAGTCTCATAAAAGAAACAAAACTGATAATAATACCAGATAGTAATGCCAAAAGGAAATTACCATTAAGCTGATTCCAGAAAGCTTTAAAACCTTTTTGAAAAAGTGTTTTAAAAAGAGAGATATTTACATTACTAATTGTAGAAATTAACTCTTCATAAATTCCAGATATAAAAGCAATCGTGCCACCCGAAACACCAGGAACCGCATCGGCAGCTCCCATTGCTATTCCTTTTAAAGAAATAACCAAATAATCTATAAAACGTCGTTGCATACGTTGGTTTTTAACAATGAAATCCAAAGGTATACAAATTTTTTATAGAGGATATCTTTAAGGTTTTGTTTTTAGTAAGTTTTTAACTTGAATTTTGTGGCAAATTTCTGGAAATAGTTCATCTAATATAAACGAATACTCTGCATTGAAGTTTAACGCATTTTTTAAATGAAATGTTCCTTTGTCGGTTTCGTTTAATAAAAAGTATAATCCAGCTAATCTATATTCTAATTCAGCATTTTCAGGATAAAACTCAACGGCTTCTTTAAAATTATAGATAGCAGCTTCAGGTTCGCCAAGTTTGATTAATAAATCGCCACGAGAAATCCATGTTGATAATTCGTAGTTTCCTAATTCTAAGGTTTTTTTAAACCCGTGTTCTGCTTCTTCAAATAAATTTAACCTGAGATTGATTTGTGAATATAATTTCCAATAAATCACATTTTCACTATCAATATTGATTGCTTTATTGATGTAATATAATGCTTTTTGATAATTTTTTCTTTTGTTATAAAACCTAGTAATTGCTATCCATCCTTTATCTAACAAAGGATCTTCATGAACCGTTTTGTAGTAATACTGAACTGCTAACTCATCATTTTTTAATTTTTCATAGCAATTTCCAATGCGCAATAAAGCAAATGATGTGGGATCTTCTAATTTTAATGTGATGCTGTAAAACTCAATAGCTTCTTCATAACGTTTTAATTTTTCAAGTACTTTACCCTTTTCAAGATAAGCACCTACAAAGGTATCATCAGATATAATGGCAAAATCAAACGCGGTCAATGCCTTTTTGTAATCTTTTAATGAAAAGTATTGCTTTCCTAGTTGATGCCATGCTACTTCGCAATACGGGTTGTCATCTAAAAATACATTAAGATACTCAATAGCTTCTTTATTTTGACCTAGAAAGTCGAAACAATAAATGATGTTATATAGTGCTGCATAGTCTTCAAAATCTTCTTCTAAACATTTCATGAAGTAGGTTTTAGCCTCTTCAAACTGATCTAAAAACAAATACTCCATGCCAATTAATGAGTATAAATCGATAACATCATCGGTTAATTCTAAAGCCTTTTTTAGAACATCAATAGCTTGTAAATGTTCGTCTTTTTTTGATAAAATATTAGCTTTTTGAATATATATTTCTTCATTCATTGGTTCAAGAAGATATAACTCATTAAGAAGAGCGTCTGCCTGAATAAGCTTATTTTCAAACACATAAACTTCAACTTTAAACAGTTTTAAGTTGGTTGATGTAGGATGTTGATCTAACCCTAATTTGATAGCTTTTTTTGCTAAAGACATTTTCCCTTGATTGAGGTAATGGTGGATAATGTTTTCAAACTCTTCTGAATCAAAAAACAACACATTGTTAGTTTTTAACATTGATTCAAATTTTGTAAGAGGCAAACTATTATTGTCGTTAGAGCTATACTCCATAAGCACATTTGTATGTTTCTACGAGAATAAATTTAAGGTTCTAATTGTTTTTTTAAGGAAAATACAGCAAATGTTTTTAACAAAGTAATGAACATTTAAAGCATATATTAACAAAACAAGGTGTTTGTAATTGATATTCAAAAGGTTGTTGTAGACTAGTTTTTATGAATTTCATTTAATATAGAGACAATTATAGAGCAACCTTTAACTATTTCTTCTTCAGAAATCGTTAATGGAGGCGTAATTCTCACAGCTTTTTTTTCAAATAGTAGCCAAAAAAGAATTAAACCCTGTTCCTGACATTGCAGAATAACCTTATTTACAATTTCATCAGAGGTTAACATAAGAGCAAGCATGAGTCCTTTACCTCTTATTTCTGTTATTAAAGGATGGACTAATAGCTTTCTAAAGAGTTTTTCTTTTTCTAAAGTTTGTGGGATTAAATCACTTTCAACAACTTCTGTTAACGTAGCAAGCGCAGAAGCAGCAATAACGGGATGCCCTCCAAAAGTTGTAATATGTCCTAATTTAGGATGGTCTTGCAATAAGTCCATTAATTTACTAGATGCCGTAAACGCCCCGATGGGCATTCCGCCACCAAGACCTTTACCAGTAACCAGAATATCTGGAATGCAGTTATAGTTTTCAAACCCAAACAGTTTTCCTGTTCTTCCAACACCAGGTTGTATTTCGTCTAAAATCAATAATGCACCAACTGCATCACATTGTTTTCTAACATTTCCTAAATAGCCATCTTGGGGTTCAATAAATCCTGCGCCTCCCTGTATAGTTTCTAAAATGACACAAGCAGTTTTTGATGTAATCTGACTAATTTCAGCATGATTGTTAAACCTTATAAATTTAACATCGGGTAATAATGGCCTAAAAGCTTGTTTGCGTTTTTCAAAGCCCATAACACTCATAGATCCCATGGTGTTTCCATGATACGCATGATGTGCAGCAATGATTTCACTACGTCCTGTGGCACGTTTAGCTAATTTTAAAGCTCCTTCAATGGCTTCAGTTCCAGAGTTTGTTAAGTAGGTCTTTTCTAAAGGATAGGGCAGGTGTTTTGCTAATAGTTTAGTGAGTTCAACAGCTGGTTTTTGTATATATTCACCATAAACCATTACATGCAAATAACTATCTAATTGTGTTTTGATGGCATTAATAACTTTAGGGTGATTATGCCCCAATGTACAAGCAGATACGCCTGCAACAAAATCTAAATAAGGTTTGTTGCTTGCATCGTAAATATAGGAACCGCTAGCATGAGAAATTTCCATAGCTAATGGATGCGTTGATGTTTGCGCTTGATATTTAAAAAAGTCGGTTTTCATAGGTGTTATTTTACCACTTTAGGCTTTGGAGATTTATCTCTATATTTTACACGTTGTGGTAGATTTCTTGAAGCTTTTGGTTCTTCATCTTTGTCCGTTTTAGCTTCTTCATCTGCTTTTTCTATGCGTTCTAACATGGATTCATCAAAAAAGTCTTCTTGTGGTATATAGTCATCCAATCCTTTGATTTTGGGTAAAACAAGTGGAGGATCATCTTTAAATAAATCTTCTATACTTCTTGGACGTTCCTCTTCTCGCCAGTCAAATCCTTTAAATATTTTTTCTTTTTCTGAAAAATCAGCTTCTGGATATATTTTACCATCAATCTGGTTTAATTTTCTAACTTCTTCAATAGTATTGTCTTCTAAAAATATTTTAATCTTTCCAGATTTTGATTTATCAATACCTACTAATTCGTTATTATCATTTCTGATGTAGTATATGGACTCTGCGTTTTTGATAATATCAACAGTTCTTAATTGGCTGCTATCATTGAATTTTCCAACTAATCTTTGCCCAGTAATTTGATTGTAGCCCGCATCAAGTGTATCTTTACTTATTAAAAATGCATTTTTAAATACGATAAGTGAATCCAGTTTTTCTGTGTCTGGATCTGAAATAAGATGAATGGTATCACCAGTCATTTGGTTTTCTAGATTCCATAGTATAGGCTTCCGTTTTGTTGCAAATGCGTCGGTATTTGAAAGTTTTGATATATTGATGAGTTGCGTTAATCCTTTAGCATGATCAACATGAACAGAATCTGCTTTTCCGCTCATATCAGATTTGTAAAGGCGCACATTTCTGAAGGCTCTAGTAATTCGGTTTTCGGGTTTACCTGTTACCATCAATGTATCAGCATGCATATATATAGAATCATTTTCCTGAACGGTTATGGCCAAAGCATGTTTGGTTATAAATACTGAATCCTTAGCTTTAAAGACTTCGGCATAATGCCCTTTTACAATGCTGTGGTTTATGGTGTCAGTTACTTTTATATTATTGGTTGCCGAAGCAAAACTTGTATTGTTGTCAAAATATAAACTATCCCCTTCAATAATTCGGTTATCATAATTTATTTTGGAATTTTTTAAGGCATATCCAATTTTTGTTTTGGTATCATAAAATCCTTTTTCGCAATAAGTTGTGCTTTCCTCTGTTGTTATGGTTGAAGGGCCATATAGGTAGGCTTGACCTGTTTCGGAATAGAAATCAAAATAATTTGATTTAATGGTTGCATCAGGGTTTACCAAAACCACATCGGTTACAAACTGATATTTTTTTTGGTTCATATAATACCGACCAATCTTACTGGTAATGGTTCCAGACGTATCTTTTACAACTGTACCTCCATCTCTATAAAAGGCTTGTTGTTTTAGGCGGTCAAAATATAAAGTATCCGTTTTTATGGTGGAACTTGGGTCTGTTAAAACCACATCGCCACTAGCAAACGCCAATTGTGTTTTACCGCTATATTCAGCGTATTTTGAGGTCATATTGATCGTATCACCTTGAATCATTTTTACATGACCATAGGCTTCTATAAAATTTTCTTTGCCATAGTAATAGGCTTTATCGCACCACATATTAATACTTTCATGCACAATATGGATTTGTTGTGAATCGTCACGTGTTAAAATTTTAGCACCAGGAAACTTGGCTTCATCAAAATTTAAAAAACCAGAGTATTCAATATCTATTTTTTTGTCCTCCTGCGCTTTCATATGGAATGCTGAAAAAGCAAAGAGAATACATAAAAAGTATGTTGATTTTAATATTTTCAAAATAGAAATGTTTGCGCAAAAATAACGATAAAATTGATGTTTAAGTATTTTGAAACAAAAAACGCTCCAAAATAGTTGGGAGCGTTTCGTAAAATATAATCTTAAAAATAGAAATGTTTATTAACTTCTAAAAATAGTCTGTTTTCTATCAGGCCCTACAGAAACTATAGTGATAGGGATTTCCAATTCTTTTTCTAAAAATTCTATGTAAGCATTTAATTCCTTTGGAAGTTGATTAACTTCAGACATCGCTGTTAAATCCTCATTCCAACCTTTAAATTCTGTAAAAATTGGTTCTACATTTTCTGGGTCAATATTATATGGGAAATGTTTAATAATATCTCCTTTATAATTGTAAGCAGTACAAACTTTTAAGGTTTTAAAACCAGACAACACATCGCCTTTCATCATCATCAATTGTGTAACACCGTTTACTTGGCAAGCATATCTTAAGGCTACTAAATCTAACCAGCCACAGCGTCTTGGTCTACCTGTTGTTGCTCCAAATTCGTTTCCAACACGACTCATGGTAGCGCCGTCTTCATCAAACAATTCGGTAGGGAATGGTCCTGAACCCACACGGGTTGTATAGGCTTTAAAAATTCCGAACACATCACCAATTTGACTTGGAGACACACCTAAACCGGTACAAGCGCCTGCAGCAGTTGTGTTGCTTGAGGTTACGTATGGATAGGTACCGAAATCAATATCTAATAACGAACCTTGGGCACCTTCGGCTAAAATAGTCTTTCCAGATTTTTGAGCTTGATACATATATTCTTCTGAATCTATAAATTTGATAGACTTTAAAACATCTACAGCTTCAAAAAATTCTTTTTCAAGTTCCGCTAAGTCATATTCTATATCCACATCATAGAAATCAATCATAGACTCGTGCTTATCAGCTAAAGCTCTGTAACGTTCTTTCCAATCGCTTAATTCTAAGTCACCCACACGAATACCATTTCTACCTGTTTTATCCATATAGGTTGGTCCAATCCCTTTAAGCGTAGAACCGATTTTCGCTTTTCCTTTAGAGGCTTCACTAGCGGCATCCAGCAGACGATGCGTTGGTAGAATAATATGTGCTTTACGGGAAACCAATAATGATTTTCTGTAATCTACATCTTGCTCTTCAAGCTTATCTAATTCCTTTTTAAAGATAACAGGATCTATAACAACGCCATTACCAACTAGATTGGTTGCATCATCATGAAAAATTCCTGAAGGAATGGTGTGTAATACATGTTTTCGTCCGTTAAAAACAAGGGTGTGACCTGCATTTGGACCTCCTTGAAAACGTGCAATAATATTGTATTTGGATGTTAATACGTCAACAATTTTTCCTTTGCCTTCGTCTCCCCATTGTAAACCTAGTAGTAAATCTACTGCCATTGTAAAAAATAATTATTTGTTTGATTTTCTGTTTCCGTAAAAGTAGAGTGAATGATTGTTTATTTCAATATCAAAAACTTCTTCGATTGTTTTTTTTATAGATTGTATTCTTGGATCGCAAAACTCGATAACCTCTCCTGTATCCGTTAGAATTACATGATCATGCTGTCTATCAAAATAAGACTTTTCATAATGTGCTTGGTTTTGACCAAACTGATGTTTTCTTACCAAACCACATTCTAAAAGTAATTCAATGGTATTATACAACGTAGCACGAGACACACGATACTTTTTGTTTTTCATGCTTAGATATAGCGATTCTATATCAAAATGCTCAGTCTTATTATAAATTTCTTGGAGTATAGCATAGCGTTCAGGCGTTTTACGGTGTCCGTTGTTTTCTAAGAAGTTAGTAAAAACATTCTTAACAATGTCCTGATTCTTTGTGTCTACTTTAACATTCATATGCTTACTGCAAATTTACACTTTTTAAGCTCTAGTCACTTTATCTATTCCATTAATTTTTTTAAGTTTTTCTAACAATTTCTTAACAAGTGTATTATTTTTAACAATAACACTAATTTTTCCTTTAAACAAGCCATCGTCACTTTCAAAACTTAGACTTTTCATGTTAACATGCATGTTAGAAGAAATCTCTTTTGTGATATCATTGACTAAGCCTAAATGGTCAATTCCTGTAATATTAATTTGAACCAAAAATTCTTGTTGAGATGAATCAATCCATTTAGCAGACATGATTCTATAGGCATAATTGGATTGTAAACTAACCGCATTTGGACAGTTTTTTTTATGCACTTTAATGCCTTCGGTTACCGTTAGGAACCCAAATACTTCATCACCCGGAATAGGGTTACAGCAATTAGCTAATTTATAATCTAATTTTTCTTCTTCTTTACCGAAAACAAGAGAATCATAGTTGGCTGTTACTTCTTCTTTCTCTAAATCTTCTTTTTTAATATTAGCCTTTCTGGTGATTTTATTTTTAATGAAACTCATCAAGGCATTACTTCTTTTTGAAGCAAAGTCTTTTAGCATGGTATTATCAATAGTACCAATACCAACTCTGTAAAATAAATCCAGACTAGTTTTTAGCTTGAAAAAACTCACAAGTTCATTGACGCTAGATTCGTTTAAAGTAATTTTAAGTTGCTTTAGTTTTCTTCTTAAAATTTCTTTTCCTTCTTCACCAATACGTTTTTTATCTTCTTTAAGGGCAGATTTTATTTTACTTCTGGCTCTGGCTGTTGTCGCATAGTCCAACCAGTTGGCATTAGGCTTTGCACTTTCTGAAGTTAAAATATCTACTTGATCACCGCTTTGAAGTTCATGACTTAAAGGCACGAGTTTACCATTTACTTTAGCGCCTCGTGTTTTTAGACCTACTTCTGAATGGATATTGAAAGCGAAGTCTAATGCTGTAGCGCCTTTTGGTAATGATTTTAATTCTCCTTTAGGGGTAAAAACAAAAATTTCTTTTGAATAGAGGTTGAGTTTAAATTGTTCAACAAAATCAACAGCATTCGTATCAGGGTTTTCAAGCGCTTCTTGTAATTTGTTAATCCAGCTTTCTAAGTTGTCTTCCTTTTCGGTGTCTTGTTTGTATTTATAGTGAGCAGCATATCCTTTTTCAGCAATTTCATTCATACGTTCGCTACGTATTTGAACTTCAACCCATCTGCCTTTAGGGCCCATGACTGTAATATGAAGTGCTTCGTATCCTGTGGATTTAGGCGATGAAATCCAATCTCTTAATCTAACAGGGTTCGGTCTAAAGTGATCGGTAACTATAGAATAGATTTTCCAAGCTAAAAACTTTTCATTTGCAAAATCACTTTTGTAAATGATTCTAATAGCAAATTTGTCATAGACTTCATCAAAAGACACCCCTTGTTTTAGCATTTTTCTTCTAATAGAAAAAATGGATTTTGGTCTTCCTTTAATGGTGTAATGAAGATTTTCTTTATCTAAAGAAGTTTGTATAACCTGACTAAATTCTTTAATGTAAAAATCTTGTTCTTCTTTACTTTCTTTGATTTTATAAAGAATATCGTTGTAAACTTCAGGTTCCGTATATTTTAATCCTAAATCTTCAAGTTCGGTCTTGATGTTGTACAGACCAATTCTATGGGCTAGAGGAGCATATATATAAAGCGTTTCAGATGCGATTTTAACTTGCTTATCAGGACGCATGGCATCCATTGTTTGCATGTTATGCAGCCTATCCGCAATTTTTATAATAATAACTCGTACATCATCATTTAGCGTAAGCAGCATTTTACGAAAATTCTCTGCCTGTAAAGACACATCCATGTCTTGGTCTTTGCTTAATGATGAAATTTTGGTTAAACCATCAACAATTTTAGCTACTGTATTTCCAAAAAGCCGCTCTATATCTACAATAGAATAGTCATCACAATCTTCAACCACATCATGCAACAAGGCTGCAGCAATAGAGGTGGCATCTAAGCCTATTTCTTTAGCTACAATTCTTGCCACTGCGAGCGGATGAAATATATAAGCTTCGCCAGAACGTCTACGTTGGTTTTTATGACCATCAAGCGCTACATCAAATGCGCTTCTAATCAGTTTCTTGTCGTCATCAGAAAGTGTTGTATAGCTAACTTTTAAAAGCTCTTTATAAGCTCTTGTAATGGCTGCATTTTCTTCTTCTATTTCTACGTCTGTCATAAATTAAAAGTACTATAAAGAAAATTAACAAGCAATAACTTTATTGTTTTTTCCTTTAGAAAATGAATAGGTTATAAATTGAAATATTTAACTAATAAAGATATAGCTTTACCACGATGACTTATGGTGTTTTTCAATTTTAAATCCATCTCAGCAAATGTTTGTTTATAGCCATTTGGTTTAAAAACAGGATCATAGCCAAAACCTTTGCGTCCAGACTTAGTTTTGGTAATTTTACCTTCGCAAATCCCTGTAAATGTATGTGTTTCGTTATTAATAGTTAAGGCGATAACGGTTTTAAATTGAGCAGTTCTGTCGGTGTTTCCTTCAAGTAAATTAAGCAATTTATTGGTGTTGTCTTCACTATTTCGTTGCTCTCCAGCAAATCGTGCCGAATAAACACCAGGTGCTCCATTTAAAGCATTAACTTCTAATCCTGTATCATCAGCAAAACAGTCATAACCATAAGTCTCCTTGATGTAGGTTGCTTTTTGAATAGCATTACCTTCAATAGTGTTTTGTGTTTCTGGAATATCTTCAAAACATCCAATATCTTCAAGGCTAAGCAATTTTATATGGTCTGGAATCAGAGTTTTTACTTCTTTTAATTTGTTAAGGTTATTGGTAGCGAAAACGAGTTGCATACAGATTTGGTTTTGAATCTTTTTTAACAAAATTAGGATTTAAAATTTAACTCTGAATTTTAACTTGAAAAAATTAACCTAAAATAGATATCTTATTATCTTTAGCAATTTAATTTAATTCCACCTTAAATGAAATCGATTCTCATAGTTTGCTTTACTTCTATTTTTGCATTAAATCTTCAATCACAAACTAAGCCTTGGCAAGGAAAGTTTGAACCTATTGATAATATGGTCGATCAACCAAATACGTATAGGTCTGCTAGTGGTGCCCCAGGAAAAGATTATTGGCAACAACGTGCCGATTATAAAATAAAAGTGCGTTTAGATGAACCTACAAACACCATTTCGGGAGAAGAAACGATAACTTATTACAATAATTCTCCTGATGATTTGAGCTATTTATGGATTCAGTTAGAACAGAATATCAATAAAAAAGGAAGTGAAGATTTTGGATCTTTAAACGATATTAAGGATGGTATAAGTACACGCCAAATGCAATTTCTTACCAGAGCTATCGATTTTCCTGCTGGTTATACCATCAAATATATTAAAGATGTTAATGGTAGTTCAATAAAATCTTTGGTTAATAATACCATGATGAAAGTACTTCTAGACCAACCGTTAAAAGCAGGGGAGTCTATGAGTTTTTCTATAGGGTGGTCGTATCCAATTACCGATAGAAGTATGTTTATGTTGTCGAGAGAAGGTTATGAGTATTTTCCAGAGGATGATAATACGGTGTATTTAATAGCACATTGGTTCCCCAGAATGGCTGTTTACAATGATACTGAAGGTTGGCAAAATCAACAGTTTCAAAGATTAGGTGAGTTTGCCTTGGAATTCGGAAATTATGAAGTGGATATTACAGTACCTGCAGATCATTTGATAGCCTCTACAGGCCAATTACAAAATCCCTCAGAAGTACTTACAAAAAACCAACAAGAAAGATTGCAAGAAGCTAGGACATCGTTTGACAAACCTGTCTTAATTGTTACCAAAGAAGAAGCAGTATCTAATGAGAAAACAAAATCAAAAAAATTAAAAACTTGGAAATTTAAAGCCACCAATGTTAGGGATTTCTCATTTGCATCATCCAGAAAGTTTATGTGGGATGCGCAAGCTGTAAAATTTTCAGATCATACAACTATGGCTATGTCTTTTTATCCTAAAGAAGGCTTACCTGTTTGGAGAGAAGAGTCTACAAAAGCTGTTGTTAATGCATTAGAAGTGTATTCAGAATCCACGTTTGAATACCCTTACCCAGTAGCAATTTCGGTAAATACATCGAATATTGGGATGGAGTTTCCTATGATTAGTTTTAACGGAGGTCGACCAAAAAACGGAACGATGAGTGATAGAGCCAAACAAGGCATGATTAGTACAATAGTGCATGAAGTGGGACATAATTGGTTCCCCATGATTATAAGTTCCGATGAGCGTAAATGGATGTGGATGGATGAAGGTTTAAATACGTTTATTCATCAGAGAACTTTAGCAGAACGCTATCCAGATTTTAACAGCACCACACCCAAAAGTGTTGTACCTTATATGTCTGGAGATAAAAGTATAATGAGGCCTATTATGACGACTTCAGATGATGAGTTATTTAGTCAATTTGGAAGTAATTTTTATCAGAAACCAACTGTTGGCCTTCAAATGTTGCGACATTCTATTGTTGGAAAAGAACTTTTTGACCAAGCTTTTAAAGAATATTGTAACAGATGGAAATATAAGCACCCAAATCCAGGCGATTTGTTTAGAACTCTTGAAGATGCGACTGCTGTAGATTTAGATTGGTTTTTTAGAGGTTGGTTTTTTACTACCGATAATGTGGATATGGAGTTGTCAAATGTAAAATGGTTTAAAGTGTATGAAGAAAAACTCAATATTGAAGATCAAAGTAAGAATGTGAAAATGAAGATTGAAGGTGAAAACGCAGGTGAAAAAGCTAAAGATTTTTCAAGTGGTCCAGAGGTTATAACCGTGGCTTCAACACCAGATGAAAGTTATGGCGGATTTTTATCAAGACTCAATGAGCCAGAATTGCGTAAACAACTATCTGGAAAAAATATTTATGAAGTGACTATAAAAAATGTAGGCGGACTTGTAATGCCAGTCACTGTAGAATGGGTTTTTAAGGATGGAACAACTGAAATAGACAAATTACCAGCTCAAGTTTGGCGATTAAATGAATCAGAAATAAAGAGGACGTTTGTTAAAGATAAAGAAGTGGTTAAAGTCAATTTAGACCCTAATTTTGAATTTGCAGATACTGATATGACAAACAACAGTTTCCCAAAAGTAGAGGAAAAATCAGATTTCGATAAGTTTAAAGAAAAGAATTAACATCTGGTAATAACTGGTTTTTTAATATTGTTTTTATTTGGTTTCAACTTTACTTATATTTAGTTTTTTAACCAACCAAAAATCGATGTTAAAATTTAATTCACCTTTAGAAGCTTTTTTACATTGGGAGACAACAACGCCTAATGCTATTTTTTTAAATCAGCCTATTGATGGGAAAATCATTAGTTATTCATTTTCTGAGGTAGGTATTCAGGCTAGAAAGATAGCTTATGTATTAAAATCCCATAATTTTTCAGAACGCAGTCATATTGCATTACTTTCAAAAAATTGTGCGCATTGGCATATGTCTGATTTGGCTATCATGATGGCTGGTCATGTTTCTATTCCCATATATCCAACTTTAAATGCCCATTCAATTCATCAAATTTTAGAACATAGTGAATCGAAAGCCATTATTATAGGTAAACTTGATAATTTTGAATTACAAAAATCAGGTATTCCTGAGATTCCTAAAATTTCTACAAGTCTTTACAATGTTAAAGAAGGACAGATTTGGGAGGACATTGTTGAAGTGGGTCAAAAACTTGAAACGGTATATAATCAAAAGCCTGATGATTTGCATACTATTATTTATACGTCAGGAACTACTGGAACCCCCAAAGGTGTTATGCATACGGTAGAAAACTTTATGATAAGTTCGTATTACTTAATAAATTCATATCAAACACCCAATCAGGCACGTTTTTTTTCCTATTTGCCCATAGCGCATGTAGCAGAGCGCGTGCTAGAAACCGTGTGTTTTATTTCAGGAGCTCAAGTAAGTTTTCCAGAATCTCTTGAAACGTTTGCTGAAGATTTAGAAAAAACGCAACCTTCTGGCTTTTTTGCTGTTCCACGAATCTGGACAAAATTTCAAGAAAAAATTTTAGAAAAAATTCCGCAGAAAAAATTAACCATATTACTAAGAACACCAATCCTTAATTCAGTAATAAAAAAGAAATTACAGCAGAAATTAGGTTTAAAAAAAACGAAATTTGTTTTGTCAGGGGCGGCTCCTTTAGCACCTAGCTTAATGCGTTGGTTTAAATCCATTGGGATTGAGATTTTGCAAGTATATGGTATGACAGAAGACTGTTGTGTATCTCATTGGAATATGCCTGAAACAAACAAGGTTGGAACTGTTGGTAAACCTTTGAAAAACATTAAAACTAAACTATCAGCAGAAGGCGAAATTTGTATTAAAAACGCTTGTATGTTTAAAGGTTATTTTAAAGAATCAAAAATTACAGCGTCTGTTTTTGATGAACAGGGCTATTTTAAAACTGGTGATATTGGAGAATACGATCATGATGGTTTTTTAACGATTACCGGAAGAGTAAAAGATCAGTTTAAAACAGATAAAGGAAAATATATTTCTCCAGCTCCTTTGGAATTGGATATGTCAAAAAATACAGATATTGAACAAATATGTATTGTAGGGACCGGTATTCCTCAGCCCATTGCATTAATCACCTTATCTGAATTAGGAAAATCAAAGTCAACAAAAGAGTTAAGTGCAAGTTTAATTGCAACCGTTAATCAGGTGAATAAAAATATTGAAAAACACGAAAAAATTGAAAAAGTGATTATTATGAAAGAAGATTGGAGTGTTGACAATGGTTTAACTACGCCAACATTTAAGGTTAAACGCAATAGTATAGAGAAAATTCATCAACCCTTTTATAAACAATGGTTTGAAAATAATGACAAGGTAATTTTTGAATAAATGAGTGCCATAAAACTACTTTGTATAGGTGATAGTTTAACCTACGGATATGAAACGGAGTCATCAAAACGATGGACCAATTTACTTGAAAAAGAGTTAGGTATTGAGGTGTTTAACTATGGTATTAATGGAGATACCACGTCGGGGATGCTGGCAAGGTTATTGAACGCGTTAAATGATTTTAAACCAACGCATACGCTCATTTTTGGCGGCACCAACGACCTGTGGTTTGGTTTGAAGGATGAATTCATTGTTTCAAATATCTATGCCATGACAAAGCAAGCTATATATGCTAATAGTATCCCTATTATTGGTATCCCAACCCCTTCATTTAATCTTAATGAAGTTAATTTTATTGGTGAAGATTATTCAGAATGTATAAGGAGTTTTCAACAAGTTTTAATTAATCATTGTAAAAATAAGGAGAATTATTATATCGATTTTTCTAAAAATTTAGATAAAGATTGTTTTATGAATGATGGTATTCATTATAATGATAAAGGACATTACGAAATAATGAAAATGTGTAGCCATTTTTTCAATAATCAACTTTTAAATTAACTTTTATTTGCTATGATAATTGTCAGTTGAAAATAAAAAAAAGAGTGTTATTTTTAAACAGCTATTAATTTTAAAACATACAATATTATGACTATAAATATTCAATACTTGCATATGGCAACAAGCGAAGCTATGAATGCATATGTTACTAAAAAATTATCAAAACTTGGCGAGAAATATGAATGGATTATTAAAGCCGAAGTTAATTTTGAACATGAAAATGATCCTACCGGAAAAGGCAAAGTTTGTAAAATGGAATTGAGTTTACCTGGTCCTCGAATTTTTGCAGCTTCAAATGAAAAGAATTATGAATTGGCTGTTAAAAACACAATTAAAGATCTAGATGTACAATTAAAAAAACGGAAAGAGATTTTAAAAGCACACTGATAATTATCTATGATGATAAGGCTCATTCCTTAAAATTGTAAAACCTCTATAAAGCTGTTCTATCATAAATAATCGCACCATTTGATGAGAAAATGTCATTTTTGATAATGATATTTTCTCTTGTGCCTTATTGTAAACATCTTCAGAGAATCCATAGGGGCCACCAATAACAAATACCAGTTGTTTGATACCTGAATTCATATGTTTTTGTAAGTATTTAGAAAACGCAACAGAATCTAGTTGTTTGCCATTTTCATCCAATAAAACAAGAATATCGGTAGGGTTTAATGCATTTAAAATAAGCTCACCTTCTTTTTGCTTTTGTTGTGCTTCGCTAAGGTTCTTGGCTTTTTTTATGTCAGGAATAATCTCCAAATTAAACTTAATATAAAAGTTTAGGCGCTTTTGGTAGTCTTCAATAAGATTTAGAAGCGATTTACTGTCTGTTTTACCAATGGCAAGAAGCTTTATTGTCATATCACAAAATTACAATTTGAAAATCATCAATTATGTATTTAAATATAGAATTTTTATAAAATTCATAATTCTAAAATCAAATAAAGCAAATCAATTTATTATTTTAGCGTTAAATTATTCTAACTAATGATAACTAAAGAACAATTTGATAAAGAAATAGAGATTATAATTTCTAATGCTATTCGTGAAGATGTTGGAGATGGAGATCATAGTTCACTAGCATGTATTCCTGATGGAGCAAGAGGAAAAGCAAAACTTTTGGTTAAAGACAAAGGTATTATAGCAGGTGTTGCATTTGCTAAAAAAGTGTTTGCTTATGTTGATAAAACTTTAAGGGTAGATATTCTTATTGAAGATGGCTCAGAAGTTTCCTTTGGTGATATTGTGATGTATGTGGAAGGAGCTCCTCAGTCAATTTTAAAAGCAGAGCGAACTGTGTTAAATGCTATGCAGCGTATGAGTGCTATTGCTACTAAAACAAAAATGTTTGTCGATTTATTGAAGGGTACCAAAACCAGAATATTAGATACCCGCAAAACAACACCAGGTATTCGTGCTTTAGAAAAATGGGGTGTAAAAATTGGAGGTGGTGAAAACCATCGGTTCGCTTTATATGATATGATTATGCTCAAAGATAATCATATTGATTTTGCAGGGGGCATTACAAAGGCCATAGAAATGACAAAACAATATTTAAAGGATACAGAGAGAGACTTATATATAATGGTTGAAGCCAGAGATTTAAGTGAAGTAAATGAGATTTTAAAAAGTGATGGCGTTTATAGAATTCTACTAGATAACTTTGATTACGAAGACACTAAAAAAGCAGTAAAGTTAATAGGAAATAAATGTTTTACAGAATCTTCAGGTAACATAAATGAGGCGACAATTAGACATTATGCAGAATGTGGTGTTAACTATATTTCTTCAGGAGCATTAACACACTCTGTTCATAATATGGATTTGAGTTTAAAAGCCATAAAGTAGTAACAGAAAGTTAGTTTTTGAATTTGTTAAAATAGGAAGTAAATAAATTTTTAATTTAATAACTTTACCTAAAATAACAGATACAATAATTAATGACAAAACCCATTGAAGATAAGCTTGATAAAATTCCTGTTGTCAATATTCTAGTAAAACTTCTAAAAACAATAAAACTTCCTGGTCTTGAGGGGCTTTCATTTTACGATTTATTAGAACTTTATTTTATTGGAATAGTTAAAGGTGCTTTAACCACTCGAGCTAGTTCGATTGCCTTTAGTTTTTTTATGGCGTTATTTCCGTTCTTGTTATTTGTTTTAATTGTAATTCCATATGTACCTATTGACGATTTTAAAATATCATTTTTACAATTTTTAAATTCATTTTTACCACCAAATACCTCCGATTTTTTCTTTCAAAATATTTTTGAGAATGTAGATCAGTCCCAAAGAGGCGGTTTGGTTTCAAGTGTTTTTTTATTATCAATTGTTTTAATGGGAAATGGTGTTAATGCGGTTTTTTCGGGTTTTGAAAATTCGTATCACGAACAATTATCGCGTAATGTATTCAGACAGTATTTATATGCTTTAGGGGTTGCTTTAATTTTGGCTTTTCTTTTAATTTTTACGATTGTTGTCTTAGGATATTTTCAAATTTTCGCAGTACAAAAAGTATTGGATACACTTGAAAAAAGGGGCTACGAGGTACAATCACAAAGTGTTTTTTGGTTTGATATAGCTAAATACTTGTTTTTCGTCATTATGGTATATTTGTCTACGTCTACTTTATACTATTTCGGAACTAAAGAAGGTCGAAATTCTAAGTTCTTTTCCATAGGTGCTTTGTTTACAACCATTTTAATTATTCTAACGTCTTATTTATTTGGAATTTATATTGAAAATTTCGGACAATACAATAAACTATATGGATCAATTGGGGCGCTACTAATATTATTGTTTTACCTCTGGTTGAATTCTAATATTTTATTGCTGGGATTTGAATTGAATGCCACAATAAGACTTTTGAGAAAGAAAAATATAAGAAATAATGAATAGACAATTGTTATGTTTTTTACTGTTGGTCATGATGACTGTTTCAGCTGTTTCTCAAAGTATTTTGGGTAAATGGCGAACGGTAGATGATAAGACTGGAGAGGAAAAATCGATTGTAAAAATATATGAGAATAACGGAAAAGTATTTGGTAAGATTATTGAAATTTTCAATCCTGAAAAGCGCAATTTAGTTTGTAAATTTTGTAAAGGGCAAGACCATAACAAGCCTATTCTGGGATTGAACATTATCAAGAATATGGAAAAAGAGGATGACTCTTATATTGGAGGTACTATTACAGACCCACAAGATGGTAAAACGTATCGTTGTCGCTTAAAACTCCATGATAAAAATACTTTGCAGGTTAGAGGATATATTGCCTTTTTTTACTCTACACAATATTGGAAAAGAGAAAACGAATAAACACAGCAGATGCAATATTTTATAGACGTTATACTTCCCATTCCTCTCGAAAAGTTATTTACGTATAGTATAACAGCAGCAGAAGCCGATTTTTTAAGCAAAGGCATGCGCGTGTCTGTCCCTTTTGGAAAATCTAAAATATATACCGGTATTGTTTTTAATATTCATACTAATGAACCTAAGGTGTATGAAGCGAAGGAAATTCATCAAATTTTAGATGAAACCCCTATAGTAAATGCAAAACAACTGGAATTGTGGCAATGGATAGCTAGTTATTATATGTGCACCTTGGGTGATGTTATGCGCGCCGCTTTGCCCAATGCGTTTATTTTAGAAAGCGAAACTTCAATTGTTTTAAATACTAAAAAAACACTTAACGATAACGAACTTAAAGATGATGAGTTTTTGGTTTATGAAGCATTACAGCATCAATCCTCTTTAAAAATTCATGATATCACAAATATTCTGGATAAAAAGAATGTTCTTCCTGTAATAAAACGGTTAATAGATAAGGACGCTATTTTTATTGAAGAAGAAATATACGAAAAGTACAAACCCAAGTTAGTACGATATGTAAAATTACACGCCAATTTTACATCTGAAAAGGCATTACAAAGTTTATTGGATGATTTAAGTAGAGCTCCTAAACAGAGCGAGGTAATCCTTACGTTGTTTTCAATTTCAGCAAAAACAAAAAAACCTATAAAGGTTTCAGAGTTAATAGAAGAGAGTAAAACGTCTTCAGCTATTATAAAAGCATTAATTGATAAAGGTATTCTAGAGGAATATTTTATTCAAACAGACAGAATAGAATACTCTGGAGACGAGAACGAAGCAACAAAAGTGCTAAATACATTTCAAGAAGACGCACTCGATGAAATAAAAGAATCATTTAAAAGTCAGCAAGTAACCTTGCTTCATGGCGTAACATCTTCTGGAAAAACAGAAGTTTATGTAAAATTGATTGAAGATACATTGGCTTCGGGTAAACAAGTATTGTATTTGTTGCCAGAAATAGCGTTAACAACACAATTGGTAACGCGCTTACAAAATTATTTTGGAGAACAAGTCGCTATTTATCACTCAAAATATTCGTCACAAGAGCGTGTTGAGGTTTGGAACCATGTTTTAGAAAACACCTCTAAAGCACACATTGTTTTAGGAGCCCGTTCATCTATTTTTTTACCGTTTACAAACTTAGGGTTAATTATTGTTGATGAAGAGCATGAACAATCCTTTAAACAATTTGATCCTGCACCAAGATATCATGCTCGAGATACAGCTATTGTTTTAGCGAATATGCATCAGGCAAAAACACTTTTAGGATCTGCGACACCAAGTTTAGAAAGTTATTTTAATGCGCAACAAAACAAATATGGTTTAGTAGAGATTAATACGCGTTATAATAACGTATTGATGCCAGATATACAGTTAGTTGATATTCAAGAAAAACATAAGCGGAAGCTTATGAAAGGGCATTTTAGCGATGTTCTTATTCAGGAAATGTCTGATACGTTGCGAGATGGACAACAAATTATTTTATTTCAAAATAGGAGAGGGTTTTCGCCTATTGTAGAATGCAATACCTGTGGAAATTCACCTCAGTGTCCTAATTGTGACGTTAGTTTAACCTATCATCAATACAGAGACCAGTTGCGCTGTCATTATTGTGGCTACCAAACTGTGATGATAAAAAGTTGTATGGCTTGCGGCAGTATTGATTTAGATAGTAAAGGATTGGGCACGCAACAGATAGAATCTGAAGTGCAAATGATTTTTCCAAACTATAAAGTTGCCCGTATGGATTTAGATACTACACGAGGGAAATATGGTTACGAAAAAATTATCACAGCTTTTGAACAGCAAGAAGTGGATATTTTAGTAGGTACTCAAATGCTAACTAAAGGTTTAGATTTTAGAAATGTAAAGTTGGTAGGTATTATGAATGCCGATACTATGCTGAACTTTCCAGATTTTAGAGCTCATGAACGAAGTTTTCAGCTCATGTTACAAGTGTCGGGTAGGGCAGGTAGAACAGACACAAGAGGTAAAGTGTTAATACAAACCTATAATCCGTATCATGCTATACTGCAGCAAGTATCTACCAATAATTATTTAGGAATGTTTAAGGAGCAAATGGATGAGCGGTATAATTTTAAATATCCACCCATTTATAAACAAATAAAAATAACCTTAAAACATAAGGACTATAATAAAGTTGACGCAGGGTCTTTATGGTTGGCAAAATCGTTACGACAAGTTTTTGGTTCAGCTATTTTAGGACCTGAATCACCACCAATTTCAAGAATAAGAAATCAGTTTCATAAAAATATTTTAATTAAAATCCCTAAAAAACAGTCGCTTGCAAAAACAAAAGAAGCTATTATTAAAATTAATAACAGCTTCTTGAGTATAAAAGATTTTCGGTCAGTTAAAGTAGTTTTAAATGTCGATAACTATTAGTTTAGTTTGCTTAAATATTGTTTAAAGCATCAACAAGTTGGGTCTTTTTATTTCTACTAAGAGGAATTTCATAAGCGCCAACTTCAACATTTTTACTATTAAATCTGTCAATCTTATCAAGATTAACAATGTAAGATTTGTGAATTCTTAAGAATTTATTTTCGGGTAATTCTTTTTCAAAAGATTTCATGGTTGATAAAACTACCAAACTATTTTCTTCAGTCACTAGTTTTACATAATCACCAAGAGCTTCAATCCATTTAATGTCTTTGATGTAAACTTTACGTTTTTTAAGGTTACTTTTTACAAAGATATGTTCTCCCTCTTCCTCATTAAAGTCTAGAGTCAGTTTGTGTTGCTCAAGCGCTTTATCTACAGAAACGTTAAAGCGTTCTCTGGTAATTGGTTTGTGTAAATAATCGGTAGCATCATAATTAAAGGCTTTAAAAGCATATTCTGTTTTACCGGTTACAAAAATAATTTGGGGTTTGTTGTTTAGAACATCCAAAAGTTCAAACCCATTTAACACAGGCATTTCTATATCTAAAAAGATAAGGTCTACTTGATTGGTGTTTAAACCATTTTTGGTTTCTAAAGCACTACTGTACTCTGCAATTAAGTTTAGGGAGGGATGGTTTTCCACTAACTTAACAATAGAGAGACGTTGTATTGCTGAATCGTCTACTACTACACAGTTTAAAGTCATAACATTTATATTATTTCGGTTAAGATATCGACAATATTACAAAAAATTCGGTTAAAAACCAAAAAACATCGACAAACCGTGTTTTTTAACAAAATATTAACATTTTATTTCTATGGTAAATATACTATAAATTTTGTTGTTTAGTATGTATTTATTAACTATTTTTGCACCCAATTTTTAACAATAAACACGATTTTTATGAATCATTATGAAACTGTTTTCATCTTAAATCCCGTTTTATCTGAAGATCAGATAAAGGAAACAGTAAAGAAATACGAAGATTTTCTTGTTTCTAAAGGAGCTAAGATGATATCCAAAGAAGATTGGGGGCTAAAAAAATTAGCATACCCTATTCAAAACAAAAAAAGTGGTTTTTATCACTTATTCGAATATCAAGTTGCAGGAGAGGTAATCAATCCTTTAGAAGTAGAATTTAGACGTGACGAACGTTTTATGCGCTATTTAACTGTTACATTAGACAAGCATGCTGTTGCTTGGGCAGAGAGAAGAAGAGAAAAACTTAAAGCAAAAGCGTAATCATGGCAACAAGTATAGAACAACAATCAAAAGGAAAAAAAGACGGAGAAATTAGATATCTTACGCCTTTAAATATTGAAACAAACAAAACTAAAAAGTATTGTCGTTTCAAAAAATCTGGTATCAAGTATGTAGATTATAAAGATGCAGACTGGTTATTAGGTTTTGTTAATGAACAAGGTAAAATTTTACCAAGACGTTTAACAGGAACTTCATTAAAGTATCAAAGAAAAGTATCTGTAGCTATAAAAAGAGCTCGCCACTTAGCATTGATGCCTTATGTAGCTGATTTATTAAAATAAAATACCGATAACAATGGAACTTATATTAAAACAAGACGTTGAAAATTTAGGATTTAAAGACGATGTTGTAACAGTTAAGAACGGTTATGGTAGAAATTTTTTAATTCCTCAAGGACAAGCTATTTTGGCAACAGTATCTGCAAAAAAAGTGTTAGCAGAAAACTTAAAGCAAAGAGCTTATAAAGACAAAAAGTTAATTGAAGATGCTAAAACGACAGCAGAAGCAATTAAAGCATTAGAAGTTAAAATTACAGCTAAAGCAACTGAAGGTGCATCAGCTGGAGATAAATTATTTGGATCTGTAACAAAAGCAGATTTAGTTGAGGCTTTTGAAAAAGAAGGTCACACTATCGATAAAAAGTTTATCAGTATAACTGGTGGAAATATTAAACGTTTAGGGCAGTACAATGCTGTTATACGTTTACATCGCGAAGTAACTTTCGATTTTCCATTTGAAGTTATTGCTCAAGCAAATTAAACTTTTATAGTATAATTTAAAAGCCTCAACCTAGTTGGGGCTTTTTTTATAAAAATTAATTTATAAAATGTGCCTAACATTTTTATATAGAAATAGAATGTTTTTGGCGAATTACATTTAATAATTAAAACATATTTAAATAGTAAGAGATGAAGTATTCCAGACTTACCAAAGAACAATTTGAAGAATTACACAAAGAGTTTATAAATTTTTTAGCGTCGCAGTCGATTACTGCTGATGAGTGGGAGAATTTAAAAGTTAATAAGCCAGAATTAGCTGAAACGGAATTAGATGTTTTTAGTGATTTGATTTGGGAAGGTGTTTTAAATAAAGCTGAATATTTAGAACATATATCTCCACAACATATGTATTTGTTTTATTTAGGAGAGGATAAAATGTCTGCCATTGTTCTTAATTTAAAAAATGATGTAGATATTACGACAACTGAAGGTTACCAATGGTTACGAGAAAACCTGATGGATGATAATGTTGAATTTTTTCATGCCGATAAAGACTATACAGACGATAAAAACCTAGATAAGTTTAAAATGATTCAGCAAGGTGCTGCGATCACCAAAGGCGATTTATATAAGTATTTTGATACACTTATAAATTAAATTATTCGTAACGTAAGGATTCTATAGGATCTAATTTAGAAGCTTTAATAGCTGGCATTAACCCAGATATTAAGGCTACGATAAATGAGATAGCAACAGCGGTAAACATAGCTTTCCAGGGTGTTGTAAAATTAAATCCAGCAGCCGACGATACGGCAAAACCTATAAGCAATCCTAGAATAATTCCCAAAACACCACCCATTTGACCAACAATGATGGTCTCAATAAAAAATTGGGTAGAAATAGTTTTACGTTTGGCGCCTAATGCTTTTCTAACACCTATTTCACGAGTTCGCTCAGATACCGTAACCAGCATAATATTCATCAAGGCTATCGAAGACCCGAAAATTGTAATGATGCTAATTACCCAAGCAGCCATATACAGGTATTTGGTCATAGAGGCGACTCTATTCGCTAAATCTTCGCTACTTTCAATGGCAAAGTTATTTTTTTCAATAGGTTTAAGTTTTCTAACGTTTCTAAAGGTATAAATAGCTTCATCTTTAGCGTTATCTAATAATTCCTTTTTATCAACTTTAATACTTAAATTATAATTGATATTGGGATTCGTAAAAATAGAACGGGCTAGTTTTATCGGGATGATAATACGGTTATCTTCACTACTGTTAAATCCTGTTTTTTTGGACTCCAAAGTGCCTATAACCTTAAATTTATGACCTCTTATACTTATGGTTTTGTTAATTGGGTTTAGGTCTTTAAAAAACTCCTCAACAATATCATTGGCAATCACGCAAACATTGTTATTGTTATCAACATCAAATACGGTAAACTCGCGTCCTTGATTGATTTTAAGTCCGGAATTTTGAATAAAATTTTCATTAGCGCCTAATATAAGAACGTCCGGATCTGTTTTTTCGCTTTCATATTTTATTTCGGCCGATCGGGTTCCTGTAAAAGACAAAGAAACCTGAGATAACGGAAATTGATAAGCGTTTATAAAATCATTGGCATCGGCGTATGAAATAATAGGGTTTTGTTTTTGAATTCTGCCGCCACCATGACGTTGAATAGCAAACTCTTCACGCTGTATATTAAAGGTGTTTGATCCCATAGATGAAAAATCACCCGAGATGGTATTCTCAAGGGCGGAAATAGCACTTAAAATGCCAACAAGAGCTGTAATACCTATAGCAATAATTAAAACTGTCAAAATAGTACGTAACAATTGACTTTTTATAGAATTTACGGCAATTCTAATATTTTCTCGTACTAATGAAAACATAAATGAGTGTTAAGGATTATCGACTTTTAAAGTTAGACTCTTAAAGGCGAATAAAGTTACTATAATTTTTAAAAAAGGTGTTAAGTCACGGCAAAAATTAAGATATTTGTGCTTTAAAAATTAATCAATGGCTCAAAAACCAAGTATTCCTAAAGGCACAAGAGATTTTAACCCTGAACAGGTAGCAAAACGCAACTATATTTTTCAGACCATAAAAAAGGTGTTTGAAACGTTTGGCTTTCAACCTATAGAAACGCCTAGTTTTGAAAATTCTGATACCTTAATGGGAAAATACGGCGATGAAGGTGATCGATTGATTTTTAAGATTTTGAATTCGGGTGAGTTTTTGCAGACTTTTAATATATCATTAATTGAATCAATAAAAACAATTCTTTACAACCTTCAAGCTTATTTGAAGAAACACGATGATAAAAACACAGATGCAATTATCAAAAGTTATAGAGATAATTTATTAGAAGTTTTCCCAAAAATTTTAAAATCAAATAACCAAATAAAGTTTGAAGACGAAAAAACAAAATTCGAAAATTTATGTAACGATATCTGGTATTTTGTAGAGCTATACATAATTTCAATTGACGGAAATGTCGAAAAATTAAAAAATTCTGATAATAATGTTCTAACGGAATTTACCATGAAAGTTTTTGGTGGATTTTCATTCAATTTAGGTTCTGGATACATGAATAATTATATCTCCGAAAAAGCCCTACGCTATGATTTAACAGTCCCTTTTGCGCGTTATGTAGTTCAACACCAAAACGAAATTGAATTTCCGTTTAAGCGTTACCAGATGCAACCTGTTTGGCGTGCCGACAGACCGCAAAAAGGACGTTTTAGAGAGTTTTACCAATGTGATGCCGATGTGGTTGGAAGCACATCGCTTTGGCAGGAAGTAGAGTTTGTTCAGTTATATGATACTGTATTTTCAGCGTTAAAATTAGAGGGTGTTACTATTAAAATTAATAATCGTAAAATATTATCTGGAATTGCTGAAGTAATTGGTGCTCAAGATAAATTGATTGATTTTACGGTGGCGCTTGATAAGCTTGATAAAATAGGAGAGGAGAAGGTTAAGGAAGAGATGTTAAGCAAAGATATTCCGCAATCTGGCATTGATAAATTACAACCTTTATTTTCGTTAACCGGAACGTTTGAATCTCAAATAGAGAGTTTAAAAACGATTTTAGCGTCTTCAGAAGAAGGTATAAAAGGTATTCAAGAATTAGAGTTTATCAAGTCAGCTATTACAACATTAGGATTGCAAACCGCAACTTTACAATTGGATGTAACCTTAGCTCGTGGGTTAAATTACTATACGGGTGCTATTTTTGAAGTCTCTGCGCCAGAAAATGTTCAAATGGGTTCCATTGGTGGCGGTGGCCGATATGATGATTTAACAGGAATTTTTGGGTTGAAAGATGTGAGTGGTGTTGGTATTAGTTTTGGTTTAGACAGAATATATTTGGTGTTAGAAGAATTAAATCTATTCCCAGAAACCATCACGAAAACTATTGAGGTACTCTTTATAAACTTTGGAGATAAAGAGGCATTATTTAGTTTAAAAGCTATTAAGAAGTTAAGAGAAAGCGGTATTAATGCAGAACTTTATCCAGACGCCGCTAAAATGAAAAAACAAATGAATCATGCTAATAAGCGTAATATTCCATTTGTAGTTTTAGTTGGAGAAGAAGAGATTACTTCAAATAGTTATACCTTAAAAAATATGATTTCTGGAGAGCAACAAAAATTGACACTTGAAGAACTAGTTTCTGTTATAAAATAAGAGTCCCAAATGTGACTTCAGGACTCTTGGCTAACTAAAAAGTAGATTTGGGGTTCTACTCACATAAAACAAAACTAAACTAACTTATTGTATTAATATTTTTTTAGACATCAGGCTTTCTGCTGTTTGCACTTTTATAATGTAAGTACCAGCGTTAAGGTGCTTTGTTTTAAACGCTTGGTATGTTTTATTTTCTATAGTTTCAAATTTGTAAATGGATTGCCCTAACATGTTAAATATTTGGGCAGATTCTATGTTTCTTAAAGCGGAGTTTTGAATGATTAAACTTGAAGACGCATTAGAATAGTAAACATTTAATCTATTAGTTTCAAATTCGTTGGAGTCCAATGTATCACTGGTTTTAGAATTTGAAAATGTAATCTCAAATCGGTCTAAATAATTTCCGGTTGTTAAGTAGACTTCAAAGTTGCTTTCCTTTAAGTTGTGATACGTATTTTGTTCTTTATCATGAACAAAAATATCAAGATTGGCTGCGATGTTTTCTAATTCATCAATTTTGATTGTTGTTAATCCTTCTTGGTATATTTTAAAGCCTAAGGGTAAGTTTTGATTGTTACTAAAGTCGTTTATAGCCTGTATAATGTAATTGTTTTCATTAATTACCCAGAACATGTCTTCTTTATTATCTTCAATTAAAGGCGCATCATAGCCAAAATCAAAGTCATTCGAAGCTTGTTCATCAACTCCAACAAGTAACTGACGATGATATCCAATAGGCGAATCAAATAATAATTTGATTTTTTGCCTTATATCTGTATTGGTGTTATTACTATTTGTCGTTGCGGATGATTTTTCTTTGGTAGTTTCAGTTTTAATAAATATTGAAGGATCTAATGTCTCTGTTTTAAATGTTCTCTGACTATTTTTAAATCTTAAATTACCACCTGCATCAGCAAACACAAAAAAACCTTGGCTAACGGGAACATATCGTTGTGGTATTTTGGTTCCTGAAAGTTCTGTTTGATTTAGTCTGGCATCATTTACAATAGCCTTCGTGCCACCCATCAATGAATACATAGCAAAGCCTCCATGGTATTCGGCTAAAGCATGTGTTTGACTCGTAAAATCTTCCCAAAAATACAAGGTTCCGTTTATAATATTTGACGATGCTCTGCCACCATTAGCAATGCTTGTATTGTCGCGAATAAATTCATCGGCATCAAGAGCAGAAGGATATGGGTTTCCTAGTAAATAATCTTTATTGGCTGGTAATGCAATTGTAATATCACCATTATTTGGTTTTCCTTTAAACACATAGTTTTGCTCTTGAGTTTTATCAAGTCCAGTAGCAGCAACACCTTTCATAGTGTAACCTTCTCCAGCTTTCAGAGTTCCTGTACTTCTTACATGCTGCCAGCATGGATTACTGTTATTTGTTTGACTGGCGTATTTCCAAACCCAATAATCGGCAATACTAATAGGAGTAACACCCGGATCTCCTGGGTCTCCATTGTATCCAGATGTTAAAAAATGAATGGATAGAGGGGATGATGGGATAGAACCATCTTTGAGTATATCAGGGAGTTTGTAGCTGTTATTATTGGTTGTTGTATTACTAATGCCAACAGGAGATGACCAGTAGTTGTAGGTATATAAATCTTTGGTTCCTTGTTGATCTCTTTCTAAAGTTCCAGTACTTCTGGGATCTAAATAACTATCAGTACCTTGAATTAATTGCGATTCGCCATCTAAATCAATCATACCATCTAATTTTAAATAGTTTGAGATATCTAAGCTATGACTGGCTGTTATAGAGAGTTCATCTGCACTATTTTTTAGTCCTAAAAGTTTTAAATTTCTTGACACAAAAATAGGATCTCTAGTTTCAACAATATTCCAATCTATTCGGGTAGAACCATCAACGCCAATTGTGTTGGGCAGATTTAAATCATTTCCATGTAACCAGGTTGAAGTTGTATCCCAATCTAACGCTGTGGCAGAATTTATATCAATAGATTTGTAAGGTAAAGGAGCCGATTGCAGCTGTATAGAATTCATATTTTTGGCAATTCCGTTACGATTATTTCCTGATGCATCATTTGCGAGATTATCAGTCATTGGATAGTAGCCTTCGAGATTGCTCCATAATAGTTTATCAGAAATATTTAAAGGAACAACTTTGCCTTTTACGAAAATATCGTTCTGCTCTATTTCCTGATTCATCATTTCATGGATTTGTCGTTCCGTTAACGCAATATTCCATACGCGTACTTCATCAATAAAACCATTAAAATAATTGGTAGGGAAATTTGACGAATTACTATTATAAACGGCCCCGATTATAAAAGGTTCTTCATCCTGCGAAGGTCCTGTTGAAATTAAGGTTTCGGATACCTGTAAGCCGTCCACAAATAGTTTGACTGTTTCGCCATCAAATGTAGCTGCTATATGATACCATTTATTGTTTAAAATAAAGTAAGGTGATATAGTATTAAGAATTTCATTTCCTGTAGCATTGTACCAAGTTATGTTTGGGTAGTTATTAATTAATGATAATTGATAACCATGTTTACTTTTTGCATTTGAATCTCCTTTTGAAATAATCGTGCCATTAGTAACGGTTGCTTCTTGCAACACCCAAGCTTCTAGTGAAAATGAATTAGTTAGATTGTGTACATTTCCTAAATCAATATAGTCATCAATGCCATCAAAATCTATTTTTGGAGTTGTATCTATACCTTGTGGAAACACAAAAAAGTAGCTGCACATGCATATAGCGATTGCTATTAATCTGAAAGATTCTACAGCCTTATTCATAAGTAGTGGTAAAAGAAATAGTTTGGGACTATTTTAATACATCAAATATAGACAAAAAATCTGCAAAACGCAAATAAATACGATGAAATACACGATTTGTGATTTTGCTCTTTAAAAACTGTAAAACTTTTCTGGATTTAAAAATTTGAATTATACTTTTTTGAGCAAATTTACTTCTGAAGAGGTTATGAGTTGAAGGTGTTTTGTGATTTTTTCAATATCCCAATTCCACCATTTTATTTCAAGTAAATTGTTAATATCATTATCAGAAAATCGTTTTTTAATCAGCTTCGCCGGATTTCCTCCAACAATAGAATAAGGTTTAACATCTTTTGTAACGGTTGCATTTGTTACAATAATTGCTCCGTCGCCAATAGTAACGCCTGGCATAATGGTTGCATTGTGGCCTATCCAAACATCATTTCCTATAATAGTGTTGCCTTTACTTGGTTACGATTTTCCATCCATAGCATGTTCCCTACCGTTTCCAACAACAGCAAACGGATAGGCAGAAATAGAATCAGTTAAATGATTACCGCCATTCATAATAAATGAAACACCAGACGCAATCATACAAAATTTCCCAATGATGAGCTTATCACCAATAAAGTCGAAATGATATTTCACATTGGTTTCAAAGTTTTTAACATCTTCAAAATCATCATAATACTTATAATCTCCAACAATGATGTTGGGGTTAGTAATGATGTTTTTTAAAAAGCATAATTTATTGTAATTGGGTATAGGGTAGATGTTATTTTTATTTGGACCTTGCATTGTTTGAGGTTTAAAGTTGAGTAAAAATAGCTATTGAGTAGGCGAAGACACTAAATGAAAATGACTTTTTTCACTAACCCATTTCCATTGGGAAAGTCCAAAATTCCCCGAATCCTGCATAACTCTCATTTCGTATTCGTTAATTATTTGTATCGTAACATGTCCTGATAGGTTATCATTTCCTATAGGTATATCGCTCCAATGTAAAACAATAGTATCATTTTGAATAGTTCCATGCCCAACATGACACCAATTGGAACCTTCGTTGTATTGTTCGGTTTTTCTATTCATTCCTAGCCAGTATACCAAGTTACCCTGTACTTGTATCCAAAATAGATTGTTACTTGATGATTTCCAAAAACCGCTTTTAATTTTTGATATGTGATTTGTATCGCTCATTGGGTATTATTAAACAGTTTGGTTTAGTCATTTGTTTCGCTTTGTAATGAGAATTTAAATGACGAACAAGTTAATCAAATACAAATATAAGGCATCGTAATTTTAAAGGGAATAAGAGTTATGATATTTTAATTAATTGAGTGAATAAGCTTAATTTCTGTTTTAAAATAATAAATAAGGAGTTTTTAATTGATTAAAAAAAAGCACTTTTATACGCAACTATTTGTAGGTTTTATCATCTTAAAAATGAATTAAAAAAAGAATATAACATATGAAAAAATCAATTGTATTTGTAAAAACTATCATGGTAGCAAGTCTTTTATTTGTGGGTTGCAGTAACGATAATAGTCCAAATTGTCCACAAGCTTTAACTGGTGAACTTGACGCGACAGAAACGGCGTTTGTTGGTGACTGGAGTTTTATGGGCATGGTCTCAGAAAAGGAAATAGATCTTACTGATGACAACGAGGATAATCCAAGCACAAATATATACGATCAATTTGAGGAGTGCCAACAGGATCTTATTTATAGTTTTGAGAATGATAGAAGCTACTCATTAAAACAAGGATATGTTGCAACAAATTGTACTAATAAAGTTCAGTTGAATGGTACTTGGAAGTTGACAGGAGGTGTTTTATCCTTTGTAACAAACTGTTCTACAAACTATCTTAACATTGAGTTTAATAATGATAAGACTGAGTTTACCTTTGAAGAGACTTACAAGTTTGTGGATGTAGATGGACAAATTATTACAAGTAAAGTAACATTTACGTATGGGAAAATGACTAGCTAATATTATTTTTTACAGACGTCTCTAAAGTTTTTTGGATAAGTCCAGTAGGTTGTTGCTGGGCTTATTTTTTTTATAAACAGTGCTATCAGTTGTCTATTATAATTCAAATAATTTAATTGTATAATCAAATAATTCAGTTCCACCCCATTTTCCGTGTCCAGGAATGATGATTTTAACTTCTGGATATTTTAATTTGACTTTACTAACAGTTTCAGACCATTTATTTATGTTTGCATCTCCCAAATAACCTTTACTGGCCCCAACATTTTTAATCAGACATCCACCAAAAATAGCATTATCTTCAGGAAAATACCCTATAATATTGTCTTTGGTATGACCTTCACCAAAGTATTCTGCATAAACTTTTTTATCCCCAATATTTAACATCAGAGTCTTATTAAACTCTATAACTGGTTTAGAAAATTTTTGACCATGATTTTTGAGTAATTCAGTAGTTTGATTTGTAGCGTATGTTGGAATATTGTGGGCTTCAAATTCCTGAATTCCACCAACACAATCTTCATGAAAATGAGTTGGGATAACAGCTGTTATTTCACTTTTAAGTTGATTAGTAACGAAATTTATTAATTCTAACGAACTTTTGTTGTCAGTTGGTGTATCAAAAATAACTCCTTTATTTTCATTTACAACTAACATTCCATTGCAAGCTACTTTTCCAAAATCGTCCGTATTTAAAAAAGAAATATGTTCATAAATATGATTTGATAGTTTTTTAATTATTAAATCTTTGGTTTGATAAATTATCAAACTATCAACGGGTAGTGTCTTAGTTTCTAATTTATTAAAATCTTGTTTTGCATGATTATGTTTCGACGACAACTTTTTACACGAAGTAAAAGTAAATCCAATTAGAAGAAAGAGTATTAGTTTTCTCATAAATTATGTTTTCTATTCCATACTTGTTTTTAGGGATAATTTTTCTTTGATAGCACAAGCTGTTTTAGTGATTGCTAATCCGCCTTTACCTGTACACTTAACGGAAGTAGGCATTTGTTTACTTACAGATGAAACAGTTTCAATTACTTCATTTAATGGAATGAGCGCATTATATCCAGCACAAGCCATAGTTGCTGAAGATAGTGCATTAACGGCTGCGCTTACATTTTTTCCAAGGCAAGGTGCCTCAACACGATCTGCAATGGGATCGCAAATTAAGCCAATCATATTCTGAATAGCCATAGAAGCCGCATCAATACCTTGTTTAGCCGAACCACCAAATAATTGCACGATACCAGCGGCTGCCATTCCAGCAGAAGCGCCACATTCCACTTGGCAGCCATGTTCCTCAGCAGAGAAGCCAGGACCCATAGCAAAATAGACTCCAATAATCCCTGTAGCGAAATATGCTTGAATCAATTCGTTATTTGAAGCGTTTATATCATCTGCGACAGCCCTTAAAACACCTCCCACAACGCCACAAGAACCAGCCGTGGGATTCGCTACAACAACTTCCATTGCACTTTTCGATTCCATAATAGCTGATACATTAGCTATAATTTTATTTACAATAGAATTTTCTAGTATTTTCTTTTTCTTTTGAGCCTTATCAATTAAATGTGACTGTTGAGGTAAAATCCGGTCTTTATAATTGGTGCCTTCTAAGCCTGTTTTAATACTGCCTTCAATTATCTCAACAATATTTTTCATTTTATTAATTACTTCGTCATCATTCAATCCACTCTGATTTTTTTCATATAATAAGCCTATAGCTCCTAAGTCAAGATTTTCTTTTTCTGCAAATTCTATTAGGGATTGTATAGATGTAAAAGGTAAATCAGATTCATTTCCTGATACAATGGGTAATACTGGTTTTATAATAATTAATTCATCAAAACTGATTGTATGCTTTAATTTATCAATGACGTATTTAGAAATTTCTTTTGAGAATTTAATATTTATTAATCTCTTTTTATCATTGAAAGATTCAGAAATAGATTTTTTTTCTGAAAATAGAAGCGCAATGTCTTGTAACAGAATATCTTTAGGGATACCAATTAGAAGCAATTCATAATAACCTCCATTTATACTTACTTTAAAACCGTCTATTTCTTGAATTTCAAAGGATCCACCACCAATTGATATAGCAGTAACTTGCGTTTTTTTTCCATGAGTTCCTTCTAATACTAAGCGAAACGTATTGACATGGTTTGTTTGATATGAATTTATTTCATAAAAGATTGATATTCCTTTTTCTTTAGCTACTTGTTCTGTATTCTTTATTTGGTCATCAGACATTTCTAATCCTAACAATCCGCCTTCAATACCAATTGTGGTTCCCTGCTCTCTATAGTTGGGAGCCCATGCACCATCTTTATCAAAATCAATAATAGCTTTTTTAAGAGGCTCATTTAAAATATCAATACATATTTTGGCTGCACGCCATGATGCAGCAGTATGCGAACTAGAAGGACCTCTCATAATTGGCCCAATTACATCATTAAAAATTCCTGGTCTATTTTTCATGATTCTACGTTATTGTAATAGTGAGTAATTTAGTGATTACAATCATTATAAAAAAACGACTAATTAATATAATTATGAGAATTGAAATCAATAATTTATAAATATTAATTCTAAGTTAGACATCTAAAAATATAAAATATTTGTAAGACAATTTATTTGTTTTGTAACAAACACTTTTAAATTTTATGTCCCAGTAAAGTTCGCAACTTCACTTGATGAACAGATACAGTATAGGGTCTTTTTTCTTTAAGTAACTAAATATTTCCTCCTGTTGGTCATCGGTATAAATCTTGTTCCTTTGGGGAATTGATTTTAATACAGGTATCCTTTTTATAAAGTTTAATCTCATAATTTCATTGTGCTCCATGACTTGGATCATACTGCTTAAATCTGCTCTATAGTTAATCCTATTTCTGGGAGAACTATTTATTAAAATATCATTTAAATATTCGAATAGGATTTTTTTATCGAAGAGGTTAATGGTATTTATATTTGGATGTTTTTTGTAATCCATTTTAAAAGTTTTTAATCTTGCCATTATAATTTTTCAGGATACGCTACGCTTGCTAACTATTTCTTATTTCAATTTCAAAACAAAACTAAATGCTTCATTTAAAGTTGTTTTTGATTTGTTTTTAACCTGATTTGTTGACACTTGTTCTTTTGTTTCCTGAATGGTTGTTGCGAGTACTCATTTTGGTGATTTAGTTTTTGGTGCAGTTCTATATTATCGGAAAATGGATTATAACCTCGTTTCAGCAGTCTTATTAAGACTTTTCTGCATACGGTTAGAACTTCTAAACGTTCTTTTTTGATATTATATCCATTGGTATTCCATAGAATGTTGTAAGCCTTTTCATTTTTCCTGTTTCTGGGTCTTGGAATGAAAGATAAACATACCAACGCTTACTAAGATCTCTGCTTGCGGTATAGATTTTAGGGATGGGAAAAGGTTTCTTTTGTGACAAATTGTATGCACTTTCTTATGCGTAAGTAAGAATTAGTTTAATTGTAAGCATAAAAAAACGGTTTAGAGTGAACTAAACCGTTTGTTTTTAATCGATTAACATTTGTAGCGAGAGCGGGGCACGATCCCGCGACCTCCGGGTTATGAATCCGACGCTCTAACCAGCTGAGCTACCTCGCCATAATTTAAGGCTGCAAATATAAAAACAATATTATTGTCAACAAACATAACTTGTGCAAAATATTATTAAAAATTATTATTAAACTTATCTTTTTATGTATATATTGAGCCAAATAAATTTTTAAAGTAGAAATGGACGATAAAATTAAATTTGAAATAGAATTTCCTATACATGCATCACCTCAGTTATTATATCAATATATTTCCACACCTTCGGGGTTATCTGAATGGTTTTCAGATAATGTGAACTCAAGAGGTGAATTATTTACCTTTATTTGGGATGATAGTGAAGAACAAGCTAAGCTTTTGAGTAAAAAGAGCGGAGAGCGTGTTAAATTTAGGTGGGTTGCAGATGAAGACGAAGAATTACTTACCTTTTTTGAGCTTAGAATACAAGTAGATGAAATAACTAAAGATGTGTCTTTAATGATTGTTGATTTTGCTTATGATGATGAAATCGATGAAGCTAAAATGTTATGGGAAAATCAAGTTTCAAGTTTAAAACAAGTATTAGGCTCTGCATAGTAGAAATAATTACACATTAAATATATAAGCGTCCTAACTCTAATTTTATTAGGGTTTTGGACTTTTTTTTATGATAAATTTTAACGAAAAGATAGTTGAAGACGACTTATTGATGTCTATAAACAACAGAGGATTTAATTATGGTGATGCTCTTTTTGAAACCATAAAAGTGTCGCATGGTAAATTATTGTTTTGGGAAGATCATTATTTTAGACTGATGGCTTCTATGCGTTTGATGCGTATGGAAATTCCTATGAACTTTACCATGACATTCCTTGAAAATCAAATTCAAGAGCTACTAAAGGCAAATGAGTTACAAAATATATCGTCAAGAGTTAAATTAGTGGTGTATAGAAAAGAAGGTGGTTTGTATTTGCCTAATACAAACGACGTCGGTTTTGTAATAACAGCAAGCCAATTAGATGATGATTTTTATTTGCTTAAAAATGATAGCTATGAAGTGGATTTGTTTAAAGATTTCTATATATCACCAAGTCTATTATCTACATTAAAAAGTAATAACAAAGCCATTAACGTGGTTGGTAGTATTTATGCTAAAGAAAACGATTTGCAAAATTGTTTGCTTTTAAATACTGATAAAAAGGTAGTTGAGTTTCTTAATGGTAACATTTTTGTTGTAAAAGACAATGTCATAAAAACACCACCATTAACCGATGGATGTTTAAAAGGAATTATGAGGAAACAACTTATTGAAATACTTCAACAGCTTTCAGAATATGAAATTTTAGAGAGTTCCATTTCACCTTTTGAACTTCAAAAAGCTGACGAAATTTGGATGACAAATGTAATTACAGGGATACAACCAGTTACAAAATACAGGAAAAAATATTTTGAGTCTAATGTGTCAAAAGTAGTACTGCAAAAATTAAATGTAAAAATGAGATTGAATTAATTGTAGTTTGGATTTTCTGGAGCATTAGACCAAATGCTGTATTCGCCACCAAACTCTAACATTTTTTCTTTCCAAAAAGATTCATAATCTTTTTCCATAATCTCTTTTTTGTAAACATTTTCGGTGACAACCCAAGAGTTTGCTTTAAGCTCTGTCTCTAATTGATTTGATTTCCAACCAGAATAACCAAGAAAAAATCGGATATCATTTTCAGAAATTTTATCAGACGCGATAAGTTCAGCTACAGTATTAAAATCGCCACCCCAAAAAATGCCCAGAGATATTTCTATACTATTAGGAATTAGTTGTGGTACCGTGTGAATAAAGTAAAGATTATCTTGCTCAACAGGACCTCCATTATAGACTTTAAGTGAGGTTTCTATTTCCGGAACCAAGTCATTAAGTGTATACTCTAAAGGTTTATTAAGAATAAAACCAATAGATCCTTCGGCATTATGGTCTGCTAATAGCACTATAGACCTATTAAAAGACATATCACCAATAATAGCAGGCTCAGCTATTAATAAGTCTCCTTTTTTTGGTTGTGTTGAAATCATTTAAACAGCATTTGTTTTCTAAATCTAACATATATATCTTAAATAAGCAATAGTTTTTATTTTTTTTAATAAAAAAAGCCTTCTATTTAGAAGGCTTTAATGAATATTTAACGAAGTAAATTAGTTTACTGCTCTAGATAAATCTGAACCAGCTTTAAACTTAACTACTTTTTTAGCTTTAATTTTTATAGTTTGCCCAGTTTGAGGATTTCTTCCTTCTCTTGCAGCTCTTTTAGAAACTGACCAAGATCCAAATCCTACTAAAGAAACTCTGTTACCTTTTTGTAAAGCTCCTTCTATTTCAATAAGAGCACATTCTAAAGCTTTTTTAGCAGCTGCTTTAGTAATTCCAGCATGTTCTGCCATTGCATCGATTAAATCTGTTTTGTTCATAATGTAAAATTTAATTATTAATAAATTGTTGGTTAAAACATTTTTTTGTTAAATCCTCTACAAATTTATACGGATTATGTAATCATGCAAGTAATAGCAAGGGAAATGCTAGGTATTGTTGATAACTTCTTACATTTGTTAATAAAGCCTATGCGTTTTGTCGATTATTTCAAAATATCAGTAAAAATAGGGGTTTAGAGCATTTTTGCTTTCATTTCAAATTGATACCCATTAAGAAGCGATTTTATATCCATAGAACGTTTTCCAGGAAGTTGTAATTCTTTAATAATTATAAAGCCATTTTTTGTAGCTACTTTAACCTCTTTTTTTGAAGAGATAACCGAACCTATTTCAAAGGAATGCTCGCAAACTTCTATGTCACTTTTATATATTTTAATCGCTACAGGGTCTTCTATATTCATCAAGTAGCACCACGCGCCTGGATACGGACTTAAGCCTCTAATTTTGTTGTGAATGTTTGTTAACGAGTCGTTCCAATCAATTTTACAATTATCCTTATTAAGTTTATATGCAGTTTTGATATCTTCAGAATCTACTTGAGGTGTTGTTTTAACGGAATCTTGCTCAATTAATTCTACTGTTTTAAGAACTAATTCACTTCCTAAAGACATAAGTTTGTCATGTAGGCTTCCCGCTGTATCTTCAGAATCTATTTTTATGGATTCTTGCAGAATCATTTCACCCGTATCAATTTTATCATCAATAAAAAAGGTAGAAACCCCTGTTTTAGTTTCACCATTAATTATAGCCCAATTTATAGGTGCAGCTCCGCGATAATCAGGTAATAAAGAGGCATGCAAATTGAACGTACCATATTCTGGCAGGCTCCAAACAACTTTAGGTAACATTCTAAAAGCGACGACTATTTGCAAATTGGAGTCAAGAGCTTTTAACGCATTCAAAAAGGCATCATCTTTTAAATTAGTAGGCTGCAGTATGTTTAGATTCTGAGTGGCTGCATATGTTTTTACGGCACTCTCATTTAGTTTTCTGCCACGACCGGAGGGTCTATCGGGTGCTGTTATTACGCCAACAATATTATAGTGGGCCTCTACCAATGTTTTGAGTGTTGCTACCGCAAAATCTGGAGTTCCCATGAAAACAATTCTTAAATCTCTCATTTATGAAATAGTTTGTATGTGTTTGTTTTTGTTATTGAAATGATGTTATGTTCTAACAACATTTGTATCATGTCTTTTATATCTTTTTCAGAATAGTCAAGCATTGAAATCATCTCTCTAGAAGATAAATTTTTTGTTTCCAATGACTCTATAATTTGATTCTTTAAGGCTTTTGTGTTTAGTGTTTTACTTGGTTTTTTAGTAGAAGTGCAAACAGAACAAATACCACAAGGATTAACATTTTTCTCGCCAAAATAGGAGAGGAGCTGTACACTTTTGCAAATATCATCATTTTTAATATAATCGAGAACAGCATTTACTTGTAACTTTTTTAAGTTGTTTTGCTGTTCAATCATGTCCGCTATGCGATTGATTGTTTTATCATCTTCTCGAGGTTCAATAAAGGTTATTTGCGCATCCGTTTTAGAAAGATTTAAAGCTATAATCTCATCTTTTTGCAATTGTTTTAAAACAGAGATAACCACAGCTTCTTTGGTTGAAGCTTTTTCAGCGATGCGGAGCGTGTTTATTTTGGTGTCATGATCAAAAATACCACCATACATTCGTAACATTGATTTTACAATAAGTACTTTGTCATGATGTGTTTCTAAATAGCGAAAAACAACAGAATTTGAAGCCGTTATTTGAAGGCTTACCTGATTTTGAAATTGTTTTGATAAATTAATAATACTAGTTCTATCTAGTAAAAGTAGTGCGTTGTAGCATAGCATGTTACCAAAGTTGTACGTTTTGCAGAAACTATTAAAATCAAAATCATACGTACTGTAAGCACCTTCACCGTAAGGTATTTGAAAATAATTAGAGAGTTTTCTATACACCTGCTTTATAAAATCAATTGTGGGTAAAACGCTTAAAAACTGGTTTTTAACTAATTGTTCGTCACTATTATTTTTAAGAATAACAGCAAATGCTTTATCTCCATTTCTACCCACTCTGCCAGCTTCTTGAAAATAGCTTTCAATACTTTCGGGTAAATTAAAATGAATAACTGTTTTAACATCGGGTTTATCGATACCCATTCCAAAAGCATTGGTTGCGACCATAACTTGCTTTTGATTGTTAAGCCATTGTTGCATGTGAGCATCCTTTTCATTATTAGGGAGACCTCCATGATAATAGGTTGCGGTAATTCCTTTTTTTTCTAAAAAGGAACTTATTTCGAGTGTTAGTTTTCTGTTTCTAACATAAATTATGGAAGAGGCTGTATATTTTTTTAAAATACTTTCAATACGGTAATATTTATCGTCTTCATGCAATACTAAATACGCTAAATTGGGTCTTGAGAAGGATTGCTTAAATATTTTTGGATTAATAAAATCAAGTTCCTCAATAATATCTTCAACTACTTTTGGAGTCGCTGAAGCAGTTAAGGCTATCACATTAGCAGTAGGTTGCAGTTGTCTTAGGAGCGTTATATTTTTGTAGGCCGGTCTAAAATCATTACCCCATTGCGAAATACAATGCGCTTCATCAACCGCAATAAGATTTACATTCATTTGTTTAATGCGGTCTTGAACCAATTCCTGTTGCAAACGTTCAGGCGATAGATATAAGAACTTATAATTCCCATAAATACAATTATCCAGCATCGTATCTATTTGTTGTGACGAGATGCCACTAGTAAGCGCCATAGCTTTTATGCCTTGCTCTTGAAGGCGCTCCACCTGGTTTTTCATTAAAGCTACTAATGGAGAAATAACAATACAAATACCTTCTTTGGCTAATGCAGGAATCTGAAAGCACAATGATTTCCCACCACCCGTAGGCAACAAAGCAAAGGTGTCTTCACCTTCTATTACCGCATTTATAATGTCTTCTTGAAGAGGTTTAAACTCGGTAAAGTTCCAATACCGTTCTAATATGTTTATAGGATGTTGCAAAAACTGCTTTAAAGACTATTAATTATAAAATTGGTGCGCTCTTTGATCGTTCCAAACGGAACTTTAATAATGGTATATCCTAAGTTTTCATAAATCTGTTCTAATAAATCATGGATTTTAACAGCTTCATTAAAAGATTCAAATCGTTCAGTATCTGTCTTATAAATTGATTTCCAAGGAGGCAGTAAATATACATGACTATATTTGTTTTCATTGCACACACTTAAAAATTCATTAGAATAGGATTGATTAAAATATTCCATATACGCTAAAACATCAGGAATACCGCGGTCAAAAAACACAAGAGGGTCGTCTACAAGGGCAGCTTGTTTATATTGGGTTAAGCGACCCTGTAATAATCTTGTATTAAAATCTAACGGATCGTTTACAAAAGCAATTGGATTTGAAACATGGGTAGAAGAATCACTATCCTTTGTGGCTTCTAAGGTTAATGTTCGTATAATCTCTTCAAAACAGTAGTAGTTTTGATGTTTCAATTCATTGATAATAGACGTTTTTCCAGTTCCCGGGCCGCCAGTTATCACAATTTTTTTACTATCCAATGTGATGCTATTTTGCTGTAAAAATCGGAATTTAATTGATGAAAAAAAAATGCTAAGGAAACTGTATATTTGCAACCTATAAAAAAGATTATGAGTACAAATCAAAACCCCGAAGAATTTTACGATAAATTAAAAACACAATTATACGAAACGAACACTTGGCCTGCCGAGTATCTGTATAAGTTTATTGTAAAATCTGATATAGAAAAAATAGCGCAAATTGAAGCTATCTTTAATAACATGGGAGCAGTTATTAACACTAAAGCTTCAAAAAACGCCAAATACACAAGTATTTCCATTAATGTGCACATGAAAAATCCTGAAGCTGTTATTGAAAAGTATTTAGAAGTAGCAAATAATGTAGAGGGTGTTATTAGCCTTTAGTTTTTTTTTGTTACTTTTGAGCTAGCATAACAACTACATGCAGAAACCAATTAATCTACACACTTTATTTTGATTATAGATAATTTAGAATACAACACAGAACGTGAGCATTTAATCATTCCGGAATATGGTCGTCATATGCAAAAAATGATAAACCATGCCAAATCAGTTGAAAACAAAGAAGAACGCGAAAAAGTAGCCAAGTCTATTATTGCCGTTATGGGAAATTTGCAACCGCATTTAAGAGATGTGCCAGATTTTCAGCATAAACTTTGGGATCAATTGTTTATCATGTCTAATTTCGAATTAGATGTTGATTCACCTTACCCTAAACCTAGTAAAGAATTTCTTGAAGAACATCCAGAGCCTTTAAAATATCCACAAAATTTTCCTAAATACCGTTTTTATGGTAACAATATCAAAACCATGATTGATGTTGCCAATACTTGGGAAGAAGGAGAACTTAAAGAAGCGCTTATTTTTACTATTGCCAATCACATGAAAAAGTGTTTTTTAAATTGGAATAAAGATACGGTTGAAGATGATGTTATTTTTCAGCATCTGTTCGAGCTTTCAAATGGTAAAATAAACCTTAAAAACACGGATGAAGATTTATCTGATGCCACAAGTTTATTGCGAACCAAATCAAAATACAGTTCCAATACCAATAATAAAAAAGGAGGCCATAAGAAAAATCCAAACCGTCCAAGAAAGCGTTATTAATCGTATATCAAAATATGGGAACATTTAAAATTGAAGGTGGCCATCAACTAAAAGGGAGTATACAGCCCCAAGGCGCTAAAAATGAAGCGTTACAAATTTTATGTGCTGTATTGCTTACCCCAGATCTTATTACAATTCATAATATTCCGGACATTGTAGATGTTAACAAGCTTATTAATTTACTAAGAAAATTAGGTGTTAAAATTAATATGCTGCATCATGGTTCGTATACGTTTCAAGCAGATAATCTTAACTTAAAATATTTAGAATCCGACGAATTTAAAGTTGATGGACGCGGTTTACGTGGCTCTATCATGATTGTGGGACCGTTATTAGCGCGTTTTGGTAAAGGATATATTCCTAAACCTGGAGGCGATAAAATTGGACGTCGTCGTTTGGACACTCATTTTGAAGGTCTCATAAAACTGGGAGCTAAATTTGGTTACAGTAAAGAAGAGCAATTCTATGGTGTAGAAGCTAAACGACTAAAAGGTGCTTATATGCTTTTGGAAGAAGCTTCGGTTACTGGAACTGCTAATATTGTTATGGCTGCCGTTTTAGCTGAAGGGACAACCACTATTTACAATGCCGCTTGTGAGCCTTATTTACAGCAATTGTGTAAAATGCTGAATAGAATGGGAGCTAAGATTAGTGGCGTAGGCTCTAATATGTTAGTTATTGAAGGGGTTGATACTTTAGGAGGCACAACACATACCATGTTGCCAGATATGATTGAAATTGGGAGCTGGATTGGTTTGGCAGCGATGACTAAGAGTGAATTGACCATTAAAAATGTAAGTTGGGATGATTTAGGATTGATTCCTAATGTGTTTAGAAAATTAGGAATTACCGTTGAAAAACGAGGTGATGATATTCATATTCCTGCGCATACTAATGGCTATGAAATACAAAGTTTTATTGATGGATCTATTTTAACCATTTCTGATGCACCTTGGCCTGGATTTACACCCGATTTACTAAGTATTATTTTGGTGGTTGCAACACAAGCTAGAGGCAGCGTGTTAATACACCAAAAAATGTTTGAAAGTCGTTTGTTCTTTGTGGATAAATTGATTGATATGGGTGCCAAAATTATATTGTGTGATCCGCATAGAGCTACCGTTATTGGTCATGATTTTAAATCGACTTTAAAAGCAACCACTATGACCTCGCCAGATATTCGTGCTGGGGTTTCCTTGTTGATTGCTGCGTTATCTGCAAAAGGGACTTCAACAATTCAAAATATTGAGCAGATTGATAGAGGTTATGAGCGTATTGACGAACGCTTACGTGCTATTGGAGCTCATATTGAGCGGTTGGAGTAGTTTTAAGTTACACTTATCGGTATGATATGAAATCGTTTGAATGTTTTATATCAGATGATACGCGAAGTTAGTTTTTTGCATTGATAAAATCAATAAGCACTTGTGAGAATATTTTTGTTTATCAATACCACTTCTCAATACAATTTTGTTTCATTGCTTATCACAAATCCACTCGAAGTGGCATTTTAGTATTTTATTTGGTTTAATTGAAATACAGGGAGACAAAGTAATCTTAAGCATCGTATTTAAAATACTTCCCTTGCCATGTATTTCTTTTTAAAAGCTCTTGATCTATTTTATCCACAACTTCAAAATTTTTAAGTCCGTTCCAATTTGGAGCTATCAATAAATCTAGAGGCGCTTCACTAATAAATCGTTCGATAATAATATCAGGGCGTAACAATCCAATAAATTCTGCAATAAACTCAATATAAGCCTCCGAGGTAAATAAATTAAAATGTTCTGGATGTTTTTTGAATTGGCTTGCCATGACCGATTGTTTTACAATTTGTAAATGGTGTAGCTTTAAGGTATCAATAGGAAGTTTTGAAATTTCTATAGCATGATGTAATAACTCATCTTTAGTTTCACCTGGTAAACCTAAAATTAAATGCGCTCCCAAATGAAATCCTTTATTTTTGCAAAGCTTATAAGCAGCTTTAGTATCTTCGAAGGTATGACATCTATTCACTTTCTTTAAGGTGCTGTTTAGCGTGCTTTCTACACCAAATTCTAGAGAAATATAGTAGTTTTTTGATAATTCGGATAAATACTCAATAATCTCTTCAGAAATACAATCTGGCCGGGTACCAATGACGAGTCCAATTACTTTTGGAACGCGTAACGCTTCTTCATACATAGTTTTCAAAGCTTCTAAATCAGAATACGTATTAGTATATGCCTGAAAATAGGCAAAGTAGTGTTGTGTTTTATATTTTTGATAAAAACGCCTGATACCTTCTTTTAATTGTTCTGTAATCGATTTTGTAGATACACAGTAATCCGGATTAAAGCTATTGTTGTTGCAATAGGTACAACCACCAAAACCTTTTGAACCATCTCTGTTTGGGCACGAAAAACCAATGTCTATGGATATTTTTTGAACACGTTCTCCAAAGGTAGATTTAATAAAAGACGAGTAATCTAAATAGCGTTTCCCTGTCATTGGTATATAAAGGAGTATGATGCAAAATTATTAAAAAATAAGCAGATAGGAGGTGATAAACCAGATTCTTATAAGGTCGAAATGTTATAACACTTATCTGTTAATGTATGAAATGTAGCGCACAAAAGGACATTAATTTTCCAGTTAACACTCAATCAAATTTAAAAATCTAGTAGTTTTACTAAATAAGTAAAAAGTTATCGAAAAGTCTATATTAGCTCCGTTTTAAATATATTTTTAGCCACTGAGTATTCTTCATTAGTAGTCTAAAACCAATGTCTTTTACGAAATAAAATGACACCCAATATTGAAAGAAATAAGGATACAGAAATTATTGTAGGTAATGCCCAAACAGAATTTTCAAATGGTATTGGAACATTCATTCCGAAAATACTAGCTATCAATGTTGGAATCATTAAAATTATAGAAATTAGCGTTAACTGTTTCATAACTACATTTAAATTATTTGAAATCACTGAGGCAAAAGCATCCATCATTCCACTTTGAATATCAGAATAAATTTGTGACATTTCTAATGCTTGCTTGTTTTCAATAATAGCATCTTCAAGTAGGTCTTGATTTATTTCGGTATTAATTTTTTTTGAGTTACGTAATTTCGCCAATACTATTTCATTCGCTTTTATGGATGTTATAAAATAAACAAGACATTTTTCCATCTTTAACAGTTTATTCAACTCTCGATTTTTAATTGACTTTTCAAGGTCTTGTTCAATTAATGAAGTTTGTTGATTAATTTGTTTTAAATATTTTAAATATACGTTTCCAGAATGAAGAAATAGGCGAAGAATAAAATTTATACTATCTGTAATTTCACGGTATTGTTCTCTAAATGGTGATGATTTTTCAGCAGGTAAGATTTCATTATTTTGTAAACATAATGTTAAAGTAATATCTCTACTCATAAAAACACCAAGAGGTATGGTCTGGAAAGGCACACCATTATTGGTGTTTTGGACAGGAATTCGCATGATGATTAATGACCAATCATCTTCAAATTCCACGCGAGGTCTTTCGTCTTGATCTAAAATATCATTAATGATGTCTTGGGGTAATTGAAATTCGTCAGATAGTCGTTGAATTTCTTCTGTTGTTGGTTTAATTACATTAATCCAGCATCCTTTTTCGGTTTTTTGGATTTCATTATATCCTCCAAATGTTTTGAAAATTTTAATCATTTTTTGTCTTCTTGCATTATATTCTGCAAGGAAACAAAAATCGCCACTTACAGATACGTTAATATTTTAATTTTACAGTGATAAGGGCCTTCGTCCAATGTTTTGAATATTTCAATTTTCGTGTGTAAAAGTAATTTTATTTTTTTGACAAACAGTGATTTTTCGTAGGGTATATTCCGGCCTTTTTGCTAATAGTTTAATAAAATTTGCTAGAGTGGATTTTATTGGTTGATAAGCGAAGTTAATTTTTTAAATACAAGAAGTCAATACTTAGTGATGTGTAATTATGAAGAATAAACTACAAAAACACTTATTTATGTTGTTTAAATAACCAAGCCATCATCATGGGGTCGCTATAGGCAGCAATCCATGAAAAATGCCCTGTTTCAGGATATTGCGTAAACCCCGGATGCGCGCCTGCTTTGGTTAAGGCCTTAAGCATATCTTGATCAAGATTTGGATTTACAGCGCTATCCAAGGCGCCATGAAAAATCCAGATTGGGATATGAGCAATGTCCTGTGCTTTGGATATATCTCCTGCACCACAAACGGGTACTGCCGCTGCAAATAAATTGGGATACCGTGAAATAGCATCAAAAGTACCAAAACCACCCATAGAAAGGCCAGTTATATAAATACGATTAGGATCTACAGGAAAATTCTTGATAGTTTGGTTAATGAGCTCTATTAAAAGCTTCATGGGCTTGGTAGGTGTAGGTTGAAGTGTTAATGAATCATTATAAGAAAAGTTAGACCAATCCATGTTAATAGGACACTGGGGGGCAATAACGATGGGACGATATAGTTTCATGTTTTCGGTTGAAGCAAAATTCAAAACCCCCCATTTTAATTGTGCTTCATTGTCATTGCCACGTTCTCCAGAACCATGTAAAAAAATCACAAGAGGGTATTTACTAATGGTATCATAGTCGCATACCAATTGCCTATATTGTAGGGTATCTCCAGTAGCACTGATATATTTTTCATGACTAAAAATTGATACTTGGGAAAAGGAGTTGGTAATGCTTCCAAAGAAAAAAAGAAGAATTGATATTTTAGTCCAATTTGTATTTAGTGATTTCATTGTTTTATTTATTAGCTGCGTTTACTTTACTTAAAACGAGATCGTTTTGATTCAAGCTAAGGTAATTATTTGTTTACTAGAATTATATATATGGTAATGAGAATTTATAAACATTAAAGATACTTCTCGAGATTGGTTTGTTAGATATATTTAAAAGTTCTTTGAAAACAATAGTTTTTTATGCAAAAACTAACTTCTTGTTCACGGAGAAAAAAGTAAACGGATTGCTTATTTTATGAAAACAACTTTAATTTAAAGCTTCCTTATAAACCTTTAAACAGCGTTCTCTAGCCATTTTATGATCTACTATGGGAGTTGGGTAGGTGAGTTCTTGAAAGTCTGGAACCCATTGTTTTATATAGGACAAGTCTTTATCAAATTTTTCAATTTGTGTGGTTGGATTAAAAATTCTAAAATATGGTGCTGCATCAACTCCACAACCAGCAACCCATTGCCAGTTTCCAACATTACTGGCCATCTCATAATCATGCAATTTTTCTGCAAAATAAGCTTCACCCCAACGCCAATCGATCAATAGGTGTTTACATAAAAAACTTCCAACTAGCATGCGTACACGATTGTGCATAAACCCTGTTTCGTTAAGTTGTCGCATGCCTGCATCAACTAATGGATAACCCGTTTTGCCTTCGCACCAAGCTTTGAATTCGGTTTCATTATTTCGCCAAACTATACGGTCGTATTTCGGTTTAAAACTTTGGGTAGCTGTATGCGGAAAGTGCCATAAAATCTGCATAAAAAACTCTCGCCAAATTAACTCTTGCCAGAAAATTTCATTTTTTTGAGCGGTTGCTTTTTCAATCATAGTACGAATGCTTACGGTACCGAAACGCAAATGAGGTCCTAAACGAGATGTTGAATCTTCTCCAGGAAAGTTGCGGGTCGCTTCATAGGTTTGAATCAAATGAGGCGTAACAGTATATTTTTTTATTTTCTGGGAAGCCGTTTCAAATCCCATTTCTGAAAGATTGCAATCATCCACATCAATGTGCTTAGCAAGCTTAGATAAATTCGATTCTGAATCATATTGTTTTATTAATGTTGTTTTATATAATGCTTTCCATTGTTTCATGTAAGGTGTGTAAACCACATAAGGACTTCCATCAGTTTTTACGACCTCATTTTTTTCAAATATAACTTGGTCTTTAAACGTTTTAAAGGCAATATCGTGAGTTTCTAAAAAACCTTTAATTTCGCTGTCTCTTTTGCCAGCATACGGTTCGTAATCACTATTGGTATAAACTGTTTCAATAGTATATTTTTCTATAAGCTGTTTGTAAATTTGTAACGGTTGTCCGTAAAATAAGGCTATATCGCTTTGATACTTTTCTTGAAGCGTTTGCTTCATAGTTTGAAGTGTTTCATAAATAAAAGTAACTCTAGCATCATCTTTAGGAAGTTGTTCTAAAATATTAGAATCAAAAATAAATATAGGAAGTACGGGATGCTTTTCTTGCAAGGCTTCAAACAATCCTGCATTATCGTCCAGTCTTAAATCTCGTCTAAACCAAAATATGTTAATCTGTTGCTTCATGGGGTATAAACACCAAAGAGTTCTTCTAGTTTAGTCGTGCGGTAGTTAAAAATTTCTTCCAATTTTGGTTTCACTAGAAACGGATGTACCAATTGCCCAAGAATTCCAAACGGCACTTTGTAATCTATAATATCTTCCATTTCAACGCCTCCATCAATTTCCTTTATAAAATGTTTGTGATGCCATAGCGCATAAGGTCCAAAACGCTGTTCGTCAACAAAATAATGTTTATCTATAACATGGGTAATTTCGGTAACCCATTTGGTTTTTATACCCATAACAGGCGTGACGATATATTGAATAATTTGACCTGCAAACATAGGTCTGTCTGCTCCAGAAAGAATATGAAACCCCATATAATCTGGTGTGATAGTTTTAAGATTTTTAGGATCTGATAAAAAATCCCACGCTTGCTGAAGGGTAATAGGTAGATTTTGCTTCTTATGTAAAGTATATATCTTCATATATTAATTATAAAGTAAAACGTATAAATTAAGTGATGTAGCAATACACAACCAGAAAAAATAAGGTACTATTAAAAGTGATTTTAAACCTAGTATTTTTCTGTAGTCATATAAAAAAATGGTGACTATTGCTGTAAGTGCAAGAATAAATAGTAACCCTAAAGCGATTAAATGCTGATTGAAAAACACCAGATTCCATGAAACATTTAATATGAACTGAACGGTAAATAAAATTTTAACTTTAGTATTTGGTTGTGCAATAAACAAATACATCATGTAAAAAGAATAGCAGAACATAATAGTACTCCAAGCAGCTCCAAATACCCATCCCGGAGGTGTCCAAGGCGCTTTATTGAGTTGCAAATACCAATCTGTTTCTGGGCCGTTTTGCATTAATAATACACCTAAACCTAAAGCACCAAAATTGATGATTAGAAAAATGATTAAATATTTTAATTTTTTCATTAGTTAGGATTTAAACTTTCAATTTTATCTAAAACAAGTTGAGCTTCTGCAAATTTCTTATCACTTTCTTTTCGGTTTACATTTAAAAGCGCATGCCATTCTTTCATAAGGGATTCATACTTTTTTTGAAGTTTTTCTTTTTCAGATTTTGATTTAAATATTGAAATCATACTTTTTATTTTAAATGTTTTGTGATTTTATCGCTCATCGGATTTGTAATTGAAAAGTAATAATCAATCATATGTCCATTTTTGTCAATCAAATATTTTTGAAAATTCCATTTCACAGTAGAATCAGTTTTTCCGTTTTTTGATTTTTTAGTTAACCATTGATATAATGGATGTTGCTTATCACCTTTAACATCTACTTTCTCGGTCATTACAAACGTAACTCCATAATTAGCTTGACAAAACTGCTGTATCTCTTGAGCCGTTCCTGGTTCTTGACCACCAAACTGATTACATGGCACACCAATAATCATTAATTTATCTTGATATTTGTCATACAGTTTTTGTAAATCTTCATATTGTCCTGTAAAACCACATTTTGAAGCAACATTCACAAACAGAATGTGATTTCCTTTGTAAGTTTCTAAATTGATAGGTTCTCCAAACAAACTATTTATTTTAATATCATAAATAGATTCAGAAGGATTTGTTTGAGCTGTTGATGATTTTGAGAAAATTGAGCACATAAGGCTAAGTAAAATTAGTTTTTTCATTAGTTATATTTTAAACGATACAATACCACAATCCATTTCAAAAATTTGTCCTGAAAGTGATGCTGCATTATCTGATATTAAAAATAGCGCCATTTTTGCAACTTCTTGTGGATTTAAGAATTTTTTTAGAGGATGACGCTCTGTAATTGCATCGATCATTTTTTCATTTCTTAATAATTTTGAAGCTAATTCAGTATCAGTAACTGTAGGAGCAATAGCGTTTACTCTTATTTTTGGTGCTAATTCTGCACCTAAAGATTTTACCAATCCTTCCACACCAGATTTGGCTGCTGCTATACTAGCATGAAATGGCATTCCTAATTTGGCAGCAACCGTACTAAATAATAAAATAGAAGGTGTTTCACTTTTTTTCAGCGACGGCAAATATTTTTGAATAGCTTTTACAGCTCCCAGAACATTAATCTCGTAATCTTCTCTAAAATCATCTATAGATAATCCTGAAATAGGTTTTAAATTAATGCTGCCAGGACAATATATTAGAGAATCTGCTGCTTCTATATCTGGTAATTCATCGTTTAACACATCGGCAGAAATATGTATTAGGTTCTCATGTGTTTGCGATGGAGCCGTTCTACTTATATTAATAACTTTATGGTTAGAAATTAAGTTTGAAACAATCGCATTTCCAATACCCTTGCTGCCACCAATAACTATAACTGCTTTCATAGTTAATTTTTTAAATAGTTTTGCAATTCAACAATCTTTTCAGGTTTGTTAAACGCGCCGCTGTAATAGGATGTTACTGTTGCCGATGTATCATCTTTTATACCTCTGGAAGATACACATAAATGCTTGGCATCTATAATAACAGCAATATCTTCTGTGCCTAAAATTTGTTTCAATTCTTCTGCAATTTGATTGGTTAAACGCTCTTGAACTTGAGGTCTTTTCGCATAGTACTGAACAACTCTGTTTAATTTTGATAATCCAATAACTTTCCCAGACGAGATATAAGCCACATGTGCCTTACCAATAATAGGAACAAAATGATGCTCACAGTTGGAGTAAAAGGTTATATTTTTTTCAACCAACATTTGATTATATTGATATTTATTGTCAAACAGAGCAACTTTTGGTTTATTAGCAGGATTTAATCCAGAAAATATTTCATCTATATACATTTTTGCAACACGATCTGGTGTACCTTTCAGAGAATCATCGGTTAGGTCTAAGCCCATAACATCCATAATTTCTTCAAAAAGCATAGATATTTTTTCTTTCTTTTCCTCATCAGATAGTTTGAAGGCGTCTTTTTTTATAGGCGTTTCCAACCCTGTATATAAGTGATCATCTCCTATTTCATCAGATGAAAAATGGTTTAATTTTTTGTCATTTTGTTTTGTTTTAACTTTTAATTTTTCTGTTATCATAGCAATCTTTTTAGTGTGCTGTCTTTAAGTACTCATCTCTTAAAGCAAAGCAGCGTTAGCGTTTTGAAATTGAGTTATGTGTTATGTGTTTTTGTCTAGAACATTTAAATCGGCCTTTTTCAAAACCTCTTAATTTTTGATGTTTAGTAGCTCTTCCTTGCACACGTTTGCGCCACATTTTAAAACTACTGGGTTTCATTTCTCTTCGCATGAGTTTTATAACCTCTTGTTCAGATAATTGAAATTGATATGTTATGGCTTCAAAGGGTGTTCTGTCTTCCCATGCCATTTCAATAATACGGTCTATATCACGAGTGTTTAGCATATTATTAGCTTTGAAAATCAAATTGTGAATCGAAAGCTACTTTTATATTGAGAAGTTTATCAAAGAAAGATTTATTTTCTTTAAACGTTTTATTATTTCTAAAGTGAACATATTTACCCTGAGCATGAATACTACTTCCATTGACTTTATAAAGTACTAAATGATAATAGGGTATAACCCATGTAAAATTCTGTAAGCCTTTGTTTATTCTAACTAGTATTCCATTAGGTCGTAATTCAAGATTAGCATAATTTGAATCTGAAATAGTATTTAAATACGGTTTAAAATTAGAACTGGCATCATCTATAATCATACGTTTTGAACCCACTCCTTTCATTTTAAAAGCTTCTATAAAAGAAAAAGGTTTGCCCACTAAATCATTGATGAGCTGGTCGTTGCTTTTGTCGTTATATGTTGTATCTAAAATCACAGTATAAAGGTACACAAAAATATAGTTTGTTTAACAAAAAATATTAAAAGTTAAACAAAAATTAACATTTTACTATTTTAAATACAGTGACTATGATATAAATCATACCATATGAAGGATGTAACTTATAAATTTGAATTAAATTAATAGGGTATGAAACATTTATTATTAGGCAATGAAGCTATTGCTCAAGGTGCTATAGACGCAGGTTTATCAGGTGTTTATGCATATCCAGGAACGCCTTCAACTGAAATTACAGAATATATCCAGAAATCTAAACTAACAAAAGAACTTAATATTCATACAACCTGGTCGGTTAACGAGAAAACCGCTATGGAAGCTGCTTTAGGAATGTCGTATACAGGAAAGAGGGCTATGGTTGTAATGAAGCATGTAGGTTTAAATGTAGCCTCAGATGTGTTTATGAATATGTCTATTTCAGGAATCAATGGAGGCCTTGTTGTTGTGGTTGCAGATGATCCGTCCATGCACTCCTCACAAAACGAACAAGATTCTAGATTTTATGGTAAATTCGCTATGGTTCCCATATTAGAGCCTTCAAATCAGCAAGAGGCTTATGACATCATGCATTATGCCTTCGACTATTCTGAAGAATTACAATTACCCGTATTATTAAGAATTGTAACTCGTTTATCACATTCAAGATCTGGTATCGACTTTAAATCAAGACGATTGCAAAATGAAATGCAATTACCAAGTGATACTTCTAGATTTGCCCTGATACCAATGAATGCCAAAAAGCAATTCGAAAAATTAATTCATAAAAAAACGATTTTGGTTGAGCATTCTGAAACATCTTCTTTTAATGAATTAACATTGAGTGAAGACAAAGAAATAGGTATTATTGCTTGTGGTATTGCTTATAACTATGTTATGGAAAATATTAGTGAAGACACTTCTTTTTACTCCATATTGAAAATTTCACAATATCCATTACCAAAAGAAAAAATCAAAAAACTTTATAAACATTGTGATAAAATATTGGTTGTAGAGGAAGGCTATCCTATAGTCGAAGAATTACTGCATAATTATTTTGATACAAATGATAAGATTAAAGGGAAACTAACTGGAGATATTCCATTAACAGGAGAGCTCAATCCAAATATCGTTGGCAACTCTTTAGGAATTTTTCAAAATGCGGCTAAATCAATTCCAGATATAGTTAGCAGTAGACCACCACGACTATGTGAAGGTTGCGGTCACACAGATTTATTTAATACTATTAATGAGTTAATTCCTGAAATTGGAAATAAAAATGTTTTCGGCGACATAGGTTGTTATGCGTTAGGAAGCTTACCACCATTAAATACCATAAACACACTGATTGATATGGGAGCTTCTATAACCATGGCTAAAGGAGCTGCTGATGCTGGACTGGAGAATGCGATTGCTGTTATAGGAGATTCTACCTTTACGCACTCAGGAATGACCGGGTTATTGGATGCAGTTTATGAAAACTCACCTATAACAGTTATCATTTCAGATAATTCTGCGATTGCCATGACTGGCGCACAAGAATCGTCTGCTGTAGGAAGACTGCATAAAATTTGTTTAGGTATTGGTGTCCATCCAGACCATTTAAAAACGATGATTCCTTTAAAGAAGAATCATCAAGAAAACGTGGAATTATTAAGAACTGAATTGAAATATAAAGGTCTATCTGTTATTATTTCTGAAAGACCTTGTGTAAGATTATCAAGGGATCGAAAAGAGGACATCAAATCAAAAATTGCATCATTAAGTTAAATTAAGAGGATGAAAACAAATATTATATTATCCGGTGTAGGAGGCCAAGGTATTTTAACCATTGCTGCCGTTTTAGACGCAGCAGCGTTGAGCGAGAATTTATTTATTAAACAATCTGAAGTTCATGGGATGAGTCAACGCGGTGGAGCCGTACAATCTCATGTAAGAATTTCAGATAAAGAAGTATATTCAGATCTTATTCCAGAAGGGAAAGCCGATTTAATTTTATCAGTAGAACCTATGGAATTATTACGATATATACCGTTTTTGAATAAAAATGGCTGGTTGGTTACGGATTCTAATCCGTTTATTAACACAACTAATTATCCTGAAAAACAAGATCTCTATGAGCAAATTAAAAAGTATCCTTATCATGTAATTATTGATGCAACAGACATTGCAAAAAAAATAGGTAATTCAAAAGTCGCGAATATGGTTTTGTTGGGCGCAGCATCTAACATTATACCATTGTCAGAAGATAGTTTGCTAAATGCCATCCGTTCATTATTTAAACATAAGAGTGACAAAATTGTTAATCTAAATTTGGAAGCTTTTTTTGAAGGCAAAAAAATAGCTAAAGAATTTACAGATTTAACAGTCAACAAATAAATCGATTTTAAAGAGATTACGAGATTTTAATTTTTGAATTCTGAAGTACTTTTTTTACAGATTCGGCTAAAATAATGACTCCTTTTTCAATACTCTCTTTGGGCATATTAGAAAATGAAAGACGCAATCTATCATCTTTTTTACTAGCAGGGTCAAAGGTTCTTCCGGTTACAAATACAACACCTTCTTTAATACTTTCTTTAAATATATCGGTAGATTTAATATGTTCTGGTAACTTCAGCCAAATATAAAATCCGCCTTTAGGTTCATTCCAGGTAATTTCTTTAGGCATATATTTTTCAAGATTACTTTGTAGCAAATTTTTTCTTTCTAAATATTCGCTTCTTAAAAAATTTAAATAAGTTTTTAGCTTGTCCTGCGCTAAAAACTCATTAGCCAATATTTGCATAAAATTAGACGTACAGGCATCTAAAGCTTGTTTTATAGATTCGGCCTTTTCAAATATTTCCTGAGAACAAAGCATATATCCCAATCTAAATCCGGGACCAAGAATTTTAGAAAACGAGCCTGTATAAATAATGTCAACATCCTTATAACCATAAGATTTCATTGGTTTGGTTAGGTGTTTTTCAGTTTCATCAAAGTACAAATCGCTATAGGCATCGTCTTCAATTAATATAATTCCGGTTCCACACAAAACTTCTAGAAGTTCTTTTTTGCGCTCGGGAGTATAAATAATACCTGCAGGATTATGATAATTGGGAGTAACATATAAAAACTTAGGTATTTGTTTTAAAGTGGCAATTTTAGTTTTTAGGGCTTTTATATCAATCCCATCATGATCAATAGGAATACTTTCTATTGTAGCACCCATTGTTTCAAAGACTGACAAAGCACCAACAAAACAAGGGTTTTCAGTTAATATGATATCTCCTTCGTTTACAAACTCCTGCGTTATGATGGAAATGGCTTGCAGTGACCCCGTAGTGATTAAAATTTTATTTTCATCAACAGGTAATCCTTTATTTTTTAAATAATCTTGTAGTGATTTAATTAATGGTGGATAACCAGGCGTTGGACCATACTGAAAACACAATTTTTTTTTATCGCTTGGTAGCGAGTTATAAATATCATCAATGTGTTTTACAGGAAATAAATCATTATTTGGCATGCCTCCTGAAAAAGAAATCAAGCTTTTTCCAGAAGCTTGAGACATTAGTAATTTAATGTCTTCAGAATGCCTAGAATTAACTGCGTTTGAAAATGCATACATAATTCACGGTGTTTAGATGTCTATTCAAAATAACAAAATTTTAATAAAATAGATTGTGATAAATGTCAGCTAAAGTCCTAAATTAAATTAGTTACTTTACTGTAATTATAGCACATTGTAATTATGCTTCATCCAAAATTAGTCCATCCAGAAAGTATTGTTGTTATAGGCGGTTCAGATAATATTCAAAGTCCCGGAGGAAGAGTTTTAAAAAACTTAATTGAACATAAATTTAAAGGCGACTTATTTGTTGTTAATCCAAAACAAGACAGTGTTCAAGGCATTAAATCTTTTAATAATGTTGAGGTAATACCAAAGGTAGATTTGGCAATCATTGCAATCCCAGCACACTATATTTTAGAACCCATAAAAATACTTACTCAACAAAAAAACACTAAGGGATTTATTATTTTTTCTGCAGGTTTTGGTGAAAAAGATGCTCAAGGAGCCTTTTTAGAAAAAGAAATAGTCCAATTGATTGATGAGGTAGGTGGAAGCCTTTTAGGCCCCAATAACATAGGTTTAATTAATCAGCATTATGCTGGTGTTTTTACAAGGCCTATTCCTAAATTAAGTGAGTCTGGAGTTGATTTCATATCTGGTTCAGGCGCTACAGCGGTATTTATCATGGAAGCTGCTGTAGGTATGGGCTTAACGTTTAAAAGTGTTTATACGGTTGGGAATAGTGCACAAATAGGAGTGGAGGAACTATTAGAATTTTTAGATGAATCTTTTGATTCTAAAGTAAATTCTAAAGTCAAGCTTCTCTATATTGAAAGTATTAAAAATCCAATTAAGTTTCTGAAACACACGAGTTCACTCATTAAAAAGGGTTGTAAAATAGCCGCTATTAAAGCAGGCAGTACAGAAGCCGGAATCAAAGCGGCGTCATCTCACACGGGAGCTTTAGCTACTTCAGATGTGTTTATCGATGCCTTATTTAAAAAAGCAGGAATTATACGTTGTTTTGGACGAAATGAACTCATTACGGTTGCAGGTATTCTTTTGCAGAAAGAAAGTATAGGAAAAAATATTGCTATCATTACGCATGCAGGAGGACCAGCGGTGATGCTTACTGATGTTTTATCTAAAAATGGTTTAAAAATTCCTTCCTTGAAAGGATCCAAAAGCGAAACTTTATTGGAGGAATTATTTGATGGTTCATCAGTTGCGAATCCAATTGATTTTTTAGCAACTGGTACTGCAGAACAACTTGATATCATTATAGATTATTGCGACAATCAGTTTGACAATATAGATGCTATGGTAGTGATTTTTGGAAGCCCAGGATTAAAACCAGTTTATGATGTTTATGACGTTTTAAATAAAAAAATAAAGACTTCTAAAAAGCCAATTTATGCGATATTGCCATCCATTATTAATGTTCAGGATGAAATAAACCAATTTATATCCAAAGGGAATATTGCTTTTTCTGATGAGGTATTGTTTGGAAAGGCTTTAGCGTTAGTTTATAATCAAAAAACAACTGAGTATAGTGATGAAGCGTTTACTATTAAACCTGATAAAAGCTTAAGAGATATCATAGACGGGTTACCTGATGGATATATGCCAACAGATGTCGCTATAAAAATATTAAGTTATGCTGGTATAGAATGTACTTCTTATAACACGGTAAAAAATAAGGAAGAGCTTTTAATAGTCTCAAAATTGTTAAAGTATCCTGTAGTTGAAAAGGTCATTGGCCCATTACACAAATCTGATGTTAATGGTGTTTTGTTAAATATTTCAAATGAAAAGGAATTGATAGAAGGGTTTTATAAATTAATTACAATAAAAGGAGCACAATCTGTTTTAATTCAGCCAATGATTAGCGGTATGGAGCTATTTGTTGGTGCTAAACAAGAAGGCAGTTATCCACCTATTGTACTTTGCGGACTTGGAGGTATTTTTGTTGAAGTATTAAAAGATGTAAGTGCTAGTATGATACCTATTTCTAGTAAACAAGCTCTAGAAATGATTAATAGTTTAAAAGCATATCCTATTTTAAAAGGCATCCGAGGACATAAGGGCATAAATATTGAGGCTCTTGTAGAAACCATTGTCAAAGTTTCCAATTTACTTAGTATAGCTCCTGAAATTACGGATTTAGATATTAATCCATTGTTAGCATCTGAAAATAAATTGATTGCAGTAGATGCAAGAATTTGTATAAAAAGAGGGTAAATTAATTTTTTGTTTCAAAACTTGAAGTGTGTTTTTTTAAAATACGTTGACGTTCTTTTTTAACCACAGTATCTTTTTTCATACTCCATAAGGTATCACTCGCTTTTTTTCTAGTTTCTTTTATATCAACAATAGGATATGGATAATCTACACCTAATTTAAAATTATGGAATGCTTGGTCTAATTCTGTCATTAAAAATGGTTGATGCGCGAAAGACACTTCTAAATGCTTTAATTCGGGCACCCATTTTTTTATAAATGTAGCTTCTGGATCATGTTCTAAACTATTTTTTATGGGATTATAAATACGTAGCATGTTTATACCGGTTTCCCCAGCTTGCATTTGTAACTGCGGAAAATGAATACCAGGTTCAAAATCCAGAAACATTTGCGATAAATGGGTTGTAGCTTCTTGCCAAGGCTGCCACAAATTATGGGTAAAAAAAGAAACGATTAAGGCGCGCATTCTAAAATTTAAATAGCCTGTTTCTTTAAGACATCGCATGCAAGCATCGATAATTGGAAATCCCGTTTGACCTGTTCTCCACGCTTCTTGATACTCTTTAGAAATCTCTTTTTTAAGTTTATGAAACCCTTTATTGATGCTGGCTTCTTCCATGGTGTGTTCCATTTCAAACTTTTGTATAAAGTGACTTTGCCAACGTAATCTGGACATAAATGCGTCTAAAGACTTTTTATTTTCAGCAGTTCCCTTTAAGTGATACGCTTGATGATACACTTCGCGAACTGATAGATTTCCCCACGCCAGATATGGCGAAATTCTGCTACATCCTTTTCTGGACAATTCTGGTTTTGAAATGTGCAGCATATAGTTTTGATATCGACCGTCGAAAAATGATTTCAAGTATTTTAAACCAGTGGTACGGCCACCTTTTTGAAAATGTGAGTTCGGACTGGTTTCTAAACTTAGAGTATCAAACTGGGTTTCTATGTTTTCAATCTCACTCATGGTTAACAATTGATTTTCTGCTGGCTGAAATGATAAGGGTTCAATTTCAAAAAAAGCATTACATTTTTCAATCCATTGTTCTCTGTCTTTAAGGCCCCGTTGTACACCGTTATTGATGTTTTCGTTCCATGTAATTTGATTGTTTTTACAAAAACGACTGAACGATTTGTCACGTTGATAGGTAATTAAAATCCCCGTTTCTTGATGTGAATAAATATTAGAGATTTGAAACTGATTTAAAAGTTGGTTTACAACAGCTATCATATCTGATTTTACAACTAAAACTTTAGAATTATAGTGTTTAAGTTGTTCGTTTAAATCGACCAAAGATTGCTTGATAAAGTTCCAGTGACGCTCACTATAATGATTGTCTTCTATAAGTAATTCTTCAAACACATAAAGCAATAAGATACGCTTGCCAGATGCTAATGCATTAAAAATGGCCTCGTTATCTTCTAAACGTAAATCACGTTTAAACCAAACAATATCTATAGGTTCTCTTTTAGTATTCATCTTGATGGTTTATAATATGTTGTGCTTTGTATTTTATTTGATGTAAATCTTCAGGTGTCATTTTGTCTAAAACACGGTACATCATCTTCATTCTAAAATTGTTTTCTAAAAAGGGTCTTTTATCGTCTAAAAAATTCCAGTATAAGCTATTAAATGGACAGGCATCCTCTTCAGTTTTTTTCTTATGGTTATAACAACATGAGTCGCAGTAATTACTCATTTTATGAATATAAGACCCCGAGGATACATACGGTTTTGTTGCAATTTTTCCACCATCTGCAAATTGACTCATCCCACGAGTGTTAGGTAATTGCACCCATTCTATGGCATCTACATAAATTCCAAGATACCAAGCATCAATATCGTCTGGATTAGTTTGAGTTAACAATGCATAATTACCAGTAATCATAAGACGTTGAATATGATGTGCATAACCATTATCGAGAGAATTGTTAATGCTCTCTTTAAGACAATTCATTTTTGTGTGTCCTGTCCAGAAAAAATCGGCGAGTTTATTGGTGTTATCAAGGGCATTTTCTTTTTTAAACTCTGGCATTCTTGCCCAATACATACCTCGCATATATTCGCGCCAGCCAATTATTTGACGAACAAAACCTTCGATTTGAGAAATATCAATGAGATTCTTGTTTTTGTGGTAGTAATTAGTAGCTGTTTTAATCACATCTTTTGCAGAAATCAATTTAAGATTCATAGCGAACGATAGTCTTGAATGAAAAAGATACGCTTCGCTGGTATGCATAGCGTCTTGGTAGTCTCCAAAATGAATCAATAATTCTTCACAGAAAAATCGTAACTGTTCTAATGCTTGTTTTCTACTAATAGGATAAGCAAAAGTTTTAGTTTTAAACTGCCCTATGGTCTTAATATTCGTTTTTTTTATATCATTAACAACATCTGAAACATCATTTTCAAAATATTTATAAGATGGAATTATGTCGTCTTCCTTCCATTTATTTCGATTGCTTTTATCGTAATTCCATGTACCGCCTTCGGGTTGATTACCAACCATTAAAACATCATGTTTTTTGCGCATATATCGGTAGAAATTCTCCATGAGATATTGTTTCTTTCCTTTAAAGAATTGAGCTAAATCATTTCTTTTTGTATAGAAATGTTCGGTTGAATATATGCCAGATTCTATTGAAAGTGTTTTACAAAACGTATCTAATTGGGTATCTAAACGATACTCATCTGGTTGTTGATATTCAAACCGTTGGATGCTGTGGTCGTTTATCAGTAACTTTAAATTATCAACTAGGTTCTGAGTGTTGTTAGCATCATTAATTTTGAAGTAAATAACCCCGTGGTTAAGAACTTTTAAATCTTTCGCAAATTGCCGCATTGCAGCAAAAAAACCAATAACTTTTTGAATGTGATGGACAACGTAATCTGTTTCTTGACGCATTTCAAAAAGGCAATACACAATTTCGTCATGAGGTTGTTTAAACCATGAGTGTTTTATATTAAGTTGGTCGCCAAGTATGAGTCTGAGAGTCTTCATTTAAAATAAGGTTTCTTGTAGCCATAAATTTTGAAACTTGTTATTGTAGTCATAACGTTCGGCTTGCAGTTTCACATTAAAAACTCTATCTCTGGGGTCGTTACCTACACCCGCAACATACATCCAGTTGCCATAATTGCTATGAACATCATAATCTATCAGTAGCGATTCAAAATAAGCAGCACCAATGCGCCAATCTAGTTTGAGGTTTTTTGCAAAATAAGAGGCTGCATTTTGTCGACCTCGGTTGCTCATCCAACCTGTTTTATTAAGCTCTATCATATTGGCATTTACAAAAGGTTCTGCTGTTTTTCCTAGCTGCCATTGCTTGATAGCAGATGCACTTAAATTCCAGTCATTAGCTTTTTTAAGAATTCCATCAATCTTGAAAATATCATTACCGTGTTTAAGCGATATGTATTTAAAATAATCTCTCCATATCAATTCGAAAATAAGCCAGTAGGTAGAGTCATTTTTAAAAAGCTCCTCTTCAAAACGTTTTACTTCCCAATAAATGGTTCTTGCAGAAAGACTGCCATTAGCTAACCATGGAGAAAATTTTGAACTAAAATCTTTTCCAACCAAACCGTTCCTGGTTATTTTATAAACACCTAATTTTTTAGTTTTAAAAAAATAGTCATGAAGCCTATTCAAAGCATTGGTTTCACCACCTTTAAAAGGAAAAGCAGATTGCGGATGAGTTTCAAAATCATCAAAACCTAGGTCGTTTAAGGTGGGAATTGATGTGTGCTCTGTTATGATATTGTTTTGATTTGTTTTAGAATGAGTCACACAACTTCGAACCTTAGCACTTTTTTCGACATGTTTTCTAAAATCTGTAAACACCTTTGGTATTTGATTAATCTCTATGGTAATGTCTTCTGGATGATATAGAAATTGATCATAATAGCTGAAAACAGTAACATCTTTTAATTGTTCTCTTACTGTTTTTAAAACCGAAACTTCTTCTTGTGTCCATTCGTTTTGAAGGTGAATTTCGGAAATAGCATAGGTTTCAACTAATTTTGGAATTATAGTCTCTGGATTTTTAAGATAGGTGAGGAGATTGATATTGAATTTAGAAAGGTTTTGTTTTAGATTGGTAACAGTTTCTATTAGAAATTTTGCTCGAAACTTTTCTGTTTTTTTAAATCCATACTTTGTAACTTTGAAATCTTTTGGATTGAAACAATATACGGCTATAATGTTATGGTTACTTTTTAATGCTCGCTCTAAAACTTCATTATCCTGAACCCTAAGATTTTTTTGGAACCATATTAATATGTTTTTAATTTGTTTCTCTTGCATTTCTCACTACAATATTTTACGTTCTCCCAGTTTAGTCCCCATTTTTTTCGCCAAGAAAAGTATCTATTACAGACAGGGCATAATTTTTCTGGTAGATCCTGTTTTTTCAAATTTTTATCTTGTTAACTTTTACTAATTGGTTAATCATACCTTTAAAAATAAACCCATGAAAAGGCAGGACGCTATACCAATATAAGCGTCCTCCAAGTCCTCTTGGTCTAAAGGTTGCTGTTTGTTTAAGAAGATTATCTTCAATTTTGAACTCTAACCAAGCTTCACCAGGTAATTTCATTTCGGCATAAAGCAATAACTTTTTTTGAGATTTATCGGCATAAATAACCCTCCAAAAATCTAAGGCATCACCAATGTTTAACTCAGTTTGATGCGTTCTGCCTCGGCGTAAACCAATACCACCAAAAAGCTTATCAAGATAGCCTCTAATTTTCCATAAGAAGGTACCATAATACCAGCCGGTTGTGCCTCCAATTGACCAAATTTTGTTTATGGTTTTGGCTTCATCAATAACCTTACGTTCTTTGTAATCTTTAAAACAACCGTATTTGGGGACATTTATATATTTATGAATACTATCTTTTAAACGACCACTACTTACCATAGAGTCTTTCCAGCTAGAAATAATACTATTTTGCTCAATTTTTTCAAAGGCTAATTCTACGGCTTCTTTATATGTAATAGGTGTAATTCCAATGATATCGTTAATGTTACTTGGCTTTCCAATAATCTCTACTCCCATACTATCTACTAAAGTTGAAGCGAGTTTATAAGATGTTGATGTAACAAAATATAGCCAGTAGGATGATAATTTAGGAGTCATTACAGGCACCGTGATTATATGTCGTTTTAATTTACGTATACCAGCAAATTGTAATAGCATGTCTTTATAGGTTAGTATCTCTGGACCAAAAATATCGTAAGATTGATTGTAGAGTTCCCGTTTTCCTTTGGCTTTTGATAAAAAGGTTAATACATCTCTTACTGCGAGCGGTTGTGATCTTGTATTTAACCATTTAGGAGCAATCATAACTGGTAATTTTTCAACTAAATCGCGAATAATTTCAAACGACGAACTACCAGAACCTACTATAATTCCTGCTTTAAATGTCGTTAACGCATAGTGTTTTGAAGCTAAAGCATTTTCAACATTTTTACGTGATCTAAGATGTTTCGATAACTTTTCATCATTGGTAATGCCACTTAAATAAATAACTTGTTTTGCATGCGTCGTTTCAATATAAGTTTTGAAATTTATAGCACATTGTTCTTCTAAACTTTCAAAATCTTTCGATGTGTTTGACATGGAGTGGATCAAATAATATACAACATCAATATCTTTTGGAATTGTTGTTAATGTTTCCGGATTTAGAAAATCGGCTTCAACAATATCAATGTGTTTTTCTTCAAAATAGCTTTTATCAGCACGTAATGTATCTCTAACAGCACAAACTACATCATGACCTTCATTAACCAAAAGAGGTATAATTCGTTTTCCTATATAGCCAGTAGCACCTGTAACAAGTATTTTCATGTGTTATAAGTTAAGGTTAAAAAGCTATATATCACCCAAAAGGCTTATAAAGCTTTTGGTCGCTGATATTCTAATCGTGTTTTTAAGCTTGGAATAGAATAACCATCTAATCCGTTAATAGTAGCAACGTTTGCTTTTGATAAATTAACGAATCCATCCTCTTCTAAAAGATTGTCTGCAATGTACAAGTCTTTAATTTCTCCAATAAGTAAAATGGTGTTATTTGCTTTAATAGCATATTCTTCTACATATTTCATGGCCATTTGTATGGGAGCGTCTTTAACAAAGGGAACGGAATAACCATCTTTATAAGCTTCTTCAAGAGAGGTTACATCAAATTCTGAAATAGATTTGTCATATTTAGCCGATGTATGATGTGCATCAATTAATATGGATTCATGAATATGATTGATTGTGAAATAACCAGTTTCTTTAATATTCTCATACGTATTCCTTATAACTGTTGTTGGTCTTAAAAAAAAACCAAGTAAGGCTGGACTTGAGCCAATATGCGTTACAGAACTAAAAACAGCAACATTCGAGATTCCTTGAGCAGATTTCGTACCTATAAGATTGGCTGATTTATATCCTGAACAACTATTGATGAGATTAATCTTATATAGATGTTGCATGTTATCAATATCAAATTGGGTAAAATGGGGCATAATTTTAAAGGTTTTTGAAATTATTGATTTTAATGTTTTGCGCTTTTAAGTCAAACATTAAATTATAAAGTCCAAAAAAGGTTCTGTTAATATATATAAAGTGTTTTGAACCTCTGTTGCCATTCATTTTTCGTAACTCGGTATTTTTTGAGTAGCGTTCTCCTAATTCAGCTATTTTGCCAAAAAAATTAGCATCAGAAAAATCAAAATACTCTTTATGAAATGGTTGAGTAAATAGACTTAACATTTCGTGAAACATATCTGTAAAAAAAGCTAGCTCTTCTTTTGAATCATCTTCACGAAGTATCTCTAATTCGTATAATTTAGAGACAAAATACTCGGGATTATTAATATTTTTTGTTTCAGCCAATTCAAAATAAGGTATGTAAAATTGATCAGGAATAGTTTTCATACAACCAAAATCAAGCGCTATTAATTCGCCTTTTTTAGAGATTAAAAAATTTCCTGGATGCGGGTCTGCATGTACTTTTTTCAATTTATGAATTTGAAACATATAAAAATCCCATAGAGCTTGGCCTAGTTTATTAGCTTTTTCCTGGTCTGTATTATAGGCTGTAAACTCAGAAAGATGCTCACCTTCCATATAATCCATAGTGATAATACGATCTGAAGACAACTCCTCATAATACTGCGGAAACAAGAGGTTGGAAATGTGAGAGCATGCCTCAGCAATTTCTTTACTTTGACTGATTTCCAACCTGTAATTTGTTTCCTCTAATAACTTTCCTTCAACTTCCTTAAAGTATTTATCAGAGTCTTTGCCTTTAATGTTAAACATACTCATTGCAATTGGTTTAACCATAGCAAGATCTGAGGCAATACTTTGAGCAACGCCAGGATATTGGATTTTCACAGCAAGTTTTTTCCCATCTTTTTCTGCAATATGAACTTGTCCAATACTTGCAGCATTTACAGACGTTGAGTTGAAGGAATCAAAAATATCATTTGGTGATTTACCAAAATAGTTTTTAAATGTTTTTAGTACTAACGGAGGCGATAATGGCGGCACAGAAAACTGTGCTAGGGAGAATTTTTCAACATAAGCCTGTGGCAAAATACTCTTTTCCATACTAAGCATTTGGGCTACTTTTAGGGCACTACCTTTTAGTTGCTTCAAGCCATCGTATATATCTTCTGCATTATTTTTATTAAGACGCTCTTTAGCCTCAATTTCAGTGCTAACAAGCTTGTCTCCGTAATATTTTAAATAATTAACACCCACTTTAGCACCTGTCGATACTAATTTGGAGGCTCGTTGAATTTTAGAAACAGGAATACTATCTATGGTTTTCATGTAAGTGTAATTAGTTCATGTGCATTTTTTCTTTGAAAAGAAACTTTCCAAAATCAATAACACTTTTCAATGGTGCAATATTTAAAATATCAAAACTTGTATTAACAGATTTTTCAATAAAAATATCTGTTTTTTCAAAGCTAGCAGAAGTGTCATCTAACCAAAATTTTATGGTTATTAGTAATTGTACCCATGCAGATTCTTGAAGAGATTTTACTTGAATTTTTTCTATTTTATCGTTTTTAATATCTAAAGTTTCTATATCAAGATTTGCTATGTATTTAGCAAAGCTTTTTTTAAGTTCACTTAAAGACATCAGAGCTGTTAAATCCTTATTGTGAGATTTTAAAGCATATACAACATAGCTTCTGTTGGCAGTTAAGTTTTCGAAAAATGTAAAATAAAAACTCAATAGTTTGTTTCTAGCATCAAACGATTGATAGTCTTCACTAGCATCTAATACTTTGATTGTATTATTAAAAAAGGCTTTAAATATTTCTTTTTCAATAGCTTCAAATGAGGCAAAATGATTGTAAAATAAGGATTCTTCAAAATTATTATTTTTAGCAAAAACGTAAACCGATTTTGGTTTTTCGTTGTGTTCCAATACATAATCCATATAATATGATAGAATGTCGCTCTCTGTAATTGTTTTCTTTTTTGCCATGATATAAATATTATGAAACAAAAATACGAAAAATGTTTAACATTATTTAAAAAAGATTAAACAAAATTATATTTAAAACAATAGCATCATTTTTAATACAAGAATAATTAAGGTAATATGGTTAGTTTTTAATTATTAAAAATATTACACCAAGAAATTAACGAAGATTACTCAATTATTTGTGCCTGATAAAAAGTGTTATCAAAAACGACTTTCTTTAAAAACACAAAGGTTTGATAAAAATCGTCTGTTGGGAGATTAAAAATATCGTGACCTCTATCTTTGTATGTATAAAACATAAAACTAGAATCTAAAGCTTTTAGCTTTTCAACTATTCTGTTTGAGCCATCCATAATAAGAAAACCTTTTTCTGTTGGGTCACAGAAATGATGTGAATCTCTGTCATATGGTATTATTTGATCTTTGTTTCCATGATAAAAAACACCAGGAATAGTGTTAGTTATCAAATCACTATTCAGACAAGCTCCAGATATGGATATAACTGCAGCTGGTTTAATATTTTTATAAGTTTCATTCTTTGGTATTAACAAATCTCTGTTATAGGTAATATTTAGAACTGTTTCGGCTCCTGCACTTAACCCAAATAAAATAATTTTAGACTCATTAATTAAAAAATCCTCTTTATATTTAATTAAATAAGCTAGAGCACTAAGTAAATCTTCTCCAGCCTCTGCATAAATAGTCATTTCTTCATCCAAGGGTATATTACAACTAAATACTTTGTTCTTGCTTAAGAGAGAATAGTCAATTGAAGCAACAACATATCCTTTTTTGGTTATGCTTTCAGCTAATGAAACCAATGAGTAATTATTTCTTTCTCCACTGGTAAAACCGCCACCATGAACAATTACAAAAAGAGGTCTATTAGTACAATTATCATTTTTTGGTTCATATAGGTCAAGCTTTAAAGTATCGCTATTTCTAATAGAATAATTATATGTTTTTACAGTAATGTTATCAAAAACAGTATCGATATATCTAGTTTGTGAAATTACCAGAGCGCTCCAAGAAAATATAAAAAATGTTACTATCTTGTTAATCATTTGAAGGTTATTGAAGCATTATAATAAATTTGAAAGTTTTAAAATATTATGAAAAATTATGATAATATTTATTAGTAGTTTATAGCAACAAGAATTCCAAGATAGTGAAAAAATACAAGCCAAATCTATAAGAAAGTCTATATTTAATTTAATACTGAAAGAGTATCCAGATTTTAACTTAAAAAGTATTATTTCAGTTTCAGAGCTTAACCATTATCGACAAAAATATATTGCAGAATATTTAATTCACGAAGTTGGAGAACTTAATGAACTTGAAGAGGATGTTTTAAAGACTTTACAAAAACATGAGACTATTACAGATAAAATTGGTGCGGACTCGGATGCTACGAATTTTACCTTTGGTCAAAGGCTCGCAGACAAAATTGCTTCCTTTGGAGGTAGTTGGAAGTTTATTATACTATTTGGAATTTTTATAGCTGTATGGATTTATTCAAATATTATATTTTTAGTGAATAAGGGTTTTGACCCATATCCGTTTATTTTATTAAACCTAATCTTATCCTGCTTGGCGGGGTTGCAAGCTCCTGTTATTATGATGAGTCAAAACAGACAAGAAGAAAAGGACAGAGAGCGTTCTAAGCAAGATTACATGATTAATTTAAAATCTGAACTAGAAATAAGGATGTTGCATGAAAAAATTGATCATTTAATTATTCATCAACAGCAAGAACTTTTAACAATTCAACAGGTACAGGTAGAAATGTTAGAAGACATTATGAAACAAATTAATTTAAAGGAATGATTAAATATTTGTAAAATGTAAAAAAAAATCGATATCATACCTTATTTTTTATTATTTTAAAAGCTACTAATTAAATTAACTTAAAAACATGAAAAAACTAGTATCATCAATTCTATTGCTAACCATATCATTTATGGGGTATTCACAAATTGAAACACCACAGCCAAGTCCGTTTGCTAAATTGGAGCAAAAAGTAGGCTTAACAGATGTTACGCTTGAATATTCAAGACCTTCTATGCGAGGCAGGACTATTTTTGGGGATTTGGTTCCTTATGGTACATTATGGAGAACAGGCGCTAATGCGAATACAAAAATCACATTTAGTGATGATGTAAGAGTAGACGGACAATCATTGGTAGCTGGTTCTTATGCTCTTTATACGATTCCAAATGAGGAGTCATGGGATGTTATTTTTTATTCTAATACAGAAAACTGGGGTACGCCTCAAGTATGGGACGATACTAAAGTGGCTGCTAAAATTACAGTTAAATCGTATCCACTTCCTTTTGATGTTCAAACCTTTACTTTAGATATTAGTAATCTTACCAACGGAGGTGCTACTTTAGATTTAATTTGGGAAAAAACGTATTTAGGAATTCCATTTACAGTCCCAACAGATAATAAAGTTTTGGCTAGTATTAATGATGTGATGAGCGGAACACCAACGGCAAAAGATTATTATGCTGCTGCCGTATATTATTCTGAAGAGAATAAAAATATTGAAAGAGCTAAGGAATGGATAGACAAAGCAATGTCTATGACTGAAAAACCAGCGTATTGGCAATTAAGACAACAATCTTTAATATATGCAAAATCTGGAAACAAAATGGAGGCTATTGAAATAGCTAAAAAATCATTAGAAGGGGCCAAAGAAGCTGGTAACGCTGATTATGTGAAAATGAATATGGACTCTATAGAAGAGTGGGAGGGTATGTAATTTATCGATAAATCCAAAATTTTAAAAAAAAGCGCAACATTTGTTGCGCTTTTCTTAGTCTTCATCTTCTAGAAAGAAAATATCTTCTAATGGTATTTTAAACAGTTTAGCTATTTTAAGAGATAAAACTGTAGACGGTACATATTTGTTTTTTTCCATGGCATTTATAGTTTGCCTGCTTACACCTATTTTTTCAGCTAAATCCGCTTGCGTCATATCATGAATAGCACGTTGTACTTTTATGTTATTCTTCATCACTTCTGGATTTTAATTTTAAAAAGTTAAAACGGATAATAAAGAAAATTAAAGGAGTAAACATATTAAAAACCAAAACATGAAAATAGGCCAAATCATAAATAAACAAAGTGATAAATAGCAATACAGCATAGTTTACTATTATGGCCCAAACAAGCGAATCTTTGCGCAACTTATAAATAAATTCATCTTCAACTTTCTCTTTTGAAAATCCAACAATAAGCCCACCAATTATGATAGCAATTGTAATAAGTTCATCAATAATACTATTCTTTTGAATGTTAAAAAGAGACAGTTTGCCATCAACGGTAATGTTGAGTCCGTCATAAATTGAAAGTACTTTTGTAGTTAAAAGATTAGTTTCATAACCTCCAAAGGCAAATATAATCCCAGAAATTATACCCACAATAAAAAGTATCCAACCTAGTGTTTTATACTTGTTTGGTAATAAATAATTTGTTTTCATAACTGTTCGTTTTAATTTGATTTATGTGATTGATAAATCAAAAGTAAAACAAACTTTACATATAGACAAATAAAATTAACTAAAAGTAATAAAAACCATACTTTTAATATTTTAGCTTGATAAGTTCTCTAACGTCGTCAAGTGTTTTGATAAGTTGTTCGCTAAATTCAAAAGACATGATATCACTTTCAGTTTTGCCGTCTCGAAGTAATTTATTAAAATGAATCGTTTCAAAATTGTAACCAATAGTTGTATAACCAAAATCTTTTATATTTTCTTCGCCATCAATAAGTATTGAAACTGTAGTTGGACAATGAAATTGTCTGTTCACTTTAATAGTGGCTTGTTCGCAATAGAAAATAGCTTCGGTAGGTAAGTCTTCCAAAAGTGAACTTTTTAGAGTTGCTGTAACGTCATTGTCGTAATAGAAAGTCATATCACAAGATGAGTCCGTTTTATTATCAAAAAAAGTGGCATGTGCTTCCTTTTTTTGAGCGACTCCTAATGTTGACAACGCTGAAAAAATAGGGTAGATACCTATATCTAATAGACTTCCGCCACCAAGCGATTTCCTAAATAGTCTGCTGTCGTTATTAAATTCACGAAAAAAACCAAAATCAGCTTCTAATTTTAAAATGTTGCCATATGTTTTGTTTTTCAAGGTTTCCAATACATATTGATAATGCGGAAGAAAATAAGTCCAAAGTGCTTCCATAAGGAGTGTGTTGTTTGCTTTAGCGCAGGCAATCATTTCATTGACTTCATCTGCATTCATGGCAAAAGGTTTTTCACATAAAACAGAGATTCCTTTTTCTAAACATAAAATGGTATTTTCTTTATGAAAAGCATGAGGTGTTGCAATATAAACAGCATCTACAAGAGGATCTGATGCTAAATCCTCATAGCTGCTATAGGCTTTTGTAGCATTGTATTTTGATGCAAAATCAGTTGCTTTTTCTTGAGCCCTGGATGCTACGGCATAAAGCTCAGAATCATCAATGGTCAGTAAGTCTGTTGCAAATTTATGGGCAATGTTTCCTAAACCAATAATTCCCCAACGAACCTTTCTATTTTGAAGTGATTTTTTCATTTGATTTTTTCATTATTTGGATTAAAGATGCAAAACTAATTACCAAGAAGCATCCAAAAAGGTTAAGCCATAAATAAGGCATCCAGTCATACCACCAACCAACAATTATGATTGCCTGAGTAATTAAAGCCGCTATAAAAACAGCATTCGCTTTTACAAATTTAAAGAAAAATGCTAGTAAGAAAATACCTAAGACATTTCCATAGAAAATAGACCCAATAATATTGACTAATTGTATTAAATTATCAGCTAGATAGGCTATGGAAGCGATTATAATGGCTAAAATACCCCAAGCTAAGGTAAACCACTTTGTAGCATTTAAATAGTGATTTTCATCCTTGTTTTTAACTATGGAGCGCTTATATAAATCCATGGTAGTGGTGGAGGCAAGAGCATTTAATTCACTCGCCGTACTCGACATAGCAGCACTTAAAATAACGGCCAATAATAAACCTATTAAACCTCGAGGCAGATTATTTAATATGAAATGAATAAATACATAATCCTTATCATTGGTTTCAACACTTATTACTTTATCTGAAGCCGCTTTTTGAATTAGAACTTTGGCAGCATCTCTATTTTCTTTATCAGCTTTATTGGCAAGAGCTATATCCTTGACATAGTTTTCATCCTTTGTTTCTATATATGAATTAATTAACTCTTGTTTATTATTGAATATAATATTTTGCTCATTTTCTAGAGCTTTATAATCTTGCGCATAATCAGAATTTAAAATAGTTTTTTCGGCAGCAGGATTAAAGTTAATAGGCGATTCATTAAATTCATAAAACACAAACACCATAACACCAACCAATAAAATAAAGAATTGCATTGGGACTTTGAGCAAGCCATTAAAAATTAATCCCATTTGCATTTCTTTAACCGATTTCCCTGAAAGGTATCGCTGTACTTGACTTTGGTCTGTTCCAAAATAAGAAAGCGCTAAAAACGTTCCACCAATAAGTCCGCTCCAAACCGTATATCTGTTCTCTAAATTAAATGAAAAATCTAAAATATCCATTTTACCACTAGCGCCTGCTATATCCAGAGCTTTGGTAAACGTGATATTTTCAGGTAAATAACTGATGATTAAAAAAAAGGCGATAAACATCCCAGTAAAAATAACAGCCATTTGATGTTTTTGTGTCATGCTTACAGCTTTTGTTCCTCCAGAAACTGTATAAATAATGACTAACACACCAATGATGATATTGAGGATATTTAAATTCCATCCTAATACGGCCGATAAGATAATAGCTGGTGCATAAATAGTAATTCCAGCGGCTAAACCCCGTTGTATTAAAAACAGCATAGCGGTTAAGCTTCTTGTTTTAAGATCAAACCTGTTTTCTAAAAACTCATAAGCGGTGTAGACTTTTAAACGATGATATAAAGGGATAAATACCATACAAATAATGATCATGGCGATGGGAACACCAAAATAAAATTGTACAAAGCCCATACCATCATTAAATGCCTGTCCTGGTGTTGATAGAAACGTAATAGCACTTGCTTGTGTTGCCATGACAGAAAGCCCTATGGTCCACCATTTAGCCTCATTACCACCTTGAATAAAATCATGTACATTTTTACTACCTCTGGTTTTCCAAGAGCCATAGCCAACAATGGTAAGTAAGGTGCCTAATAGTACAATCCAATCTAGTGATTCCATATATTAGAAGAGTTTCATTAATATATAGAATATTATAAAATACAATACATTAGCTATTAAAACGATGGTATAAAGACGTTTCCACGGTTTTTTATCTGTTGTATTGTTAGTCATTTTTAGTTCTTTAATTTAGCGTTATTTTTAATAGTATCTTTTCCAATTGAGAGCATATTGGCAAATAGGCGATAGGCACCAGGAACGCCTTCTGGAAACTCTCTAAAAAAGCTTAATCCTGTATAAATATAATAGCCTTTTCCGTATTTAGCAACCAACAAGCTTCCATCTTTAGGAGTTTCACCTTTATCGTGCATAGATAAAATAGGCGTGAATTTATCAGACCATTCGTCAGGAAAATACAAACCGCGCTCTTGTGTCCATCCTTCAAAATCTTCTGTTGTAATCTTGTTTGGATAGTTAAGGATGGGGTTGTCTGGATTTAAAATAGTCACTTCTGCATTTTCATCGGTGACTCTATCTCTGGATAATTGTAAATTATAAGGAGCTAATTCATCTACTTTCAATCTGGAATTTGTATTGTATTGTACAATCATATTACCTCCTTGTTTTACAAAATCAAATAGTATTTGTTGCTTATATTTTAAATCTTCAACGGTGTTATAAGCTCGTATGCCCACGACAACAGCATCAAATCTATTTAAGGTTTCTGCATTAATATCCTTAGGAGCTATAGTAACCACATTATAACCAATTTGTTTTAAACTTTCTGGAACAACATCACCAGCACCTTCAATATACGCAATATTATTTCCTTTCTTTTTAATGTTAAGCCTTACAACTTTGCTTTCGCTTGGAAGCAATACGGTTTGAAACGGAATGTGTTCATAATCGATTTCTATTAGCTTTTTTGTGTAGATATTATCACCAATATGAACCATTGGGGTTATGAAGCCTTCGCTTTGATTTTTTGGTGGAATAACAGTAAAAACAATGGTTTGATCTTCACCTTTATGACCTATTGAAATAGCTTGCTTCTCAGGATAGACATTCCAATCTTTTGGGTGTGAAATAGATACATAGCCTTCTACATTGTCTTTACCAGCCTTTACAATAACAGGAATTTGCTTTTGGGCATCATCTTCAAAAACAATAACATTTTCAGCAAATTTTGCAGAGACTTCAGGAATAACTACAAAGGGTTTGTAAGTTTCACCTTTTACAGGATCGTTGGTTTTATAAATAACAGGTTTTGATATGGTTATAGGTTCTCCATCAACCAACATATTAAAGTCAACAATAGCAGCAGGAGGAGTTTCAGGAAGGCCAATTAATTCAGGATTATTAACCTTGTACATTCCTAACGTACCTTTTTGCATCAACCAATAAGGTGCTGTAGGTTGTTGATTTTTAGAAATTTTTAAGGTGTCTTTAATGAAATGATCTTGGTTATTGCTTAGTTCCACATGTTCATTAATATTCTCTTTGTTTATTTTAATACTTTCTAAGACTATTTGAGTGTTACTTCTGTTTATGGCTTCAATAGTTAAGGGGATTTCTGAATTGGGCGTTGCATGGTTTGTGTTTGCAGCCGCTTCTAAATACAATCCTGCACAATCAGCAATAATATTTTTTATTTCTTCCGATTTGATAGTTTTCCAATGCTCATCTTCTAAATTTTGAATGAGTTTATAAGCTTTTACTAATTGCGGAATGGATGCAGATGGATTGGTGAAGTCATAATTTTTTTCAACATTAGTCAAGATATCTCCGATAGGTTTTCCTCCTTTTACACGATTCCAAGAGGTATCAATACCATCAAAAACATTGGACTTATCATTTGGTAAATCACCTTTTAATAATTCAAGATATTCAAGCTCTTTACCGCGACTACCAGTAGTGCCAAACCCTTGCGATTTGTGATTACTTCTACTTAAAGCCGCTATTTCTGAATTGCTTAACCCTTTTGAAGGATAATAAACACCAGTATCTATGCTTAACATATTTGTTTTATCTGCCTTGTCAAATTTTTCTTGACTTCCATAAAACCACCACGATGTGTTAAAAAATTCGCGTTGTGGTTGCCATAAACTTGTTTGTTTAAGTTGGTCTGGATACGCATCTGGATTGTTTGCCAAATCAAAGGCTTGAAAACTTAACATAGCAGAACTAGTGTGATGCCCATGCGTTGTACCAGGAGTTCTATGATCAAATCGATTGATAATGACGTCTGGCTTAAATTTTCTAATGGCTAAAACCACATCGCTCAATACCTTGTCTTTATTCCAAATACCTAATGTTTCTTCTGGGTCTTTTGAATACCCAAAATCATTGGCTCTTGTAAAAAACTGTTGACCACCATCTACTCGTCTGGCAGCTAACAATTCTTGCGTTCTAATAACACCTAAAAGTTCTCTAATTTCAGGACCAATTAAATTTTGACCACCATCTCCACGAGTTAAAGCTAAATAAGCAGTTCTTGCTTTTACTTTATTTGAAAAATAGGAGATAAGTTTTGTGTTTTCATCATCTGGATGTGCTGCAATATACATCACAGATCCTAAGAAATTTAGTTTTTGAATAGACTCAAAAATCTCTGAAGAATTTGGTTTATCTGGTTGCTGAGCTTGGTTTATTAAAGGAATAAAAAGGAGTAATAGTAGATAGAGTACTGGTTTTCTCATTATTTTATATTTGGAATTAACCAAATATAAAAAAGATACCAGCCAAGTAAGTGTTTTTAATGTTTCTTTAACGAAATTAAAACCATTTTTTCTTTTTAAAATAATAAAGCATTCCCAAGAATAAAACAATCATGACTCCCCACAAAATAAAATAAGAATATTGATAGTGTAATTCTGGCATGTTAGCAAAATTCATCCCATAAATTCCTGCAAGAAAAGTTAATGGGATAAATATGGTAGAAATAACAGTAAGCACTTTCATGACTTCATTCATTTTATTACTTAAAGTAGTCATATACATGTCCATAAGACCCCAAATCATATCGCGATAAATTTCAATATTTTCAGAAATTTGGATGACATGATCATAAACATCTCTAAAATAATGGATGGTTTTATCTTTGATAAAATTATTCTCATTCTTTTCAATCTTGCTAATAATTTCTCTTAATGGGAAGATAGCCCGACGAACTTTTAAAATTTCACGTTTTAAATCTTGAATTTGAATACTTATCTCTTCTTGTGAAAAACCGTTAAATAGATTGTCTTCTAAATCTTCAATTTTGTTACTCATGGTTTCAATAACCATAAAATAATGATCGGTTACCGCATCTATAAGTGCATACAACAAATAATCTGATCCTAATGTTCTAATACGTCCTTTGGCATACCTAATGCGTTCTCTTACGGTTTCAAATACATCACCTTCGGCTTCTTGAAAACTTAACACATAATTTTCACCAAGAATAAAACAAACTTGTTCATTAATAATTTCATCGTTGGCATTGTGATAGAGCATTTTTAAAACAACAAATACATAATTGTCATAGTCGTCTATTTTTGGTCTGTGCGAGGTATTTACAATATCTTCAAGGGTAAGTGGATGTAAATTATAGTGAGTTCCTATTTTTTCTATAGCATCAACATGATTAAGACCATTAATATTAATCCAGGTAACTGATTTGGTTGTTTTATAGTGAAAAACATCTTCAATGTTAGCGTGCGTTTTTTCATCTAGAAATTCTGAATTGTAATCAAAAGAGTCTATAAAAAGCTCTTGCGTTTCTTTATCACCTGTGTAAATAATAGAACCCGGACTTAATCCTAATTTTTTTCTGTATTTAGACGTTCTATTTTTGGGCATAGATAAGAGGTTAATAATTATAAATATAAGGATTTAATCATAGTCTTCTTCAATGGCATCCTTTTTAACGAGCGTTACCGCTTTTTGTAACATGAGATTGTTAGGGTATGTTACTAAATTACCATCATCTAATCGTAAATGAAGTTGAAAGGCACCTATATCTTCTATAATGGCTTCTAATGGAAAATCTTTATCGTGAATCATGATTTTGTCTCCTACTTTATACGGGAATGAAAAAAACATAATAACACCAGATGTGATATTGCTTAAAATAGACCAGATAGCAAATAAGCCAATTCCAACAACTGCAAAAACAGAAGAAAAAACAAGTGTAATTTGATTGGGTTCAACTCCTAATATAATGGCTTCAATAAGTAAAACAATTAATAGAAGCGTAACAGTAACATATCTGGTAATAAGATTTACTCTTGCAATATTAATACTACTACGTTTACCAATTCCTTTTATAATCTTTTTTAAAATAAAATTTAGAATGATAAAAAATAGAAAGAGAATTATTGTTTTAATAATTTCTAAAGAGTACAAATCGAATGCTGTTTTCATGTATTTATTTTATTGTTTTTAACGGTCACATACTTCTTGTATTACTATCATTTTTTGGTAATTAGCTTTTTTAGCATGCTCGTTTTATGGGTTTTTTAAATTTATTTCAAAGATACACTAACTCAAGGAAGTGATATATTTATAAAATGTTAATCTACTAAGTTGTTAAGAACTTGATAAACTATATGGACTGGTAACCCTACAACATTAAAAAAAGATCCTTCAATTTTTGTGACACCAATTTGACCAATCCATTCTTGAATACCGTATGCACCAGCTTTATCAAAAGGTTTATAAGTATCTATGTAATAACTAATTTCTTCAATTGCAAGCTTTTTAAAAGTTACTTGAGTAATATTATTAATTGTTTTTTGAGTTGTTTTGGTTGTAAAACAAACGGATGTAATAACCTCATGAGTTGTGTTACTTAATGATTGTAACATTTGAAACGCCTCTTTATTGTTTTTTGGTTTTCCCAAAGCCTCATTGTTATGCCAAACAATAGTATCACTAGTAATAAGAATATCACGTTCTGCTAGTTCATCTTTAAAGGGCAGTGATTTTAATTGAGATAGATAATCACTGATTTCAAAATGCCGTAATCTTTTTGGGTATTCTTCTTTTACAGGTTTTAAACGAATTTCGAAATCAATACCTAAATCTTTAAAAAACAAGTGTCGTCTTGGAGATCCCGAAGCTAGAATAATATGATAATCTTTGAGTTTTTCGTTAAGCATTTTAATGTGTTATAATTGGGTATAACAATAAGGATAACATACCAAAAAGCATAACTAATTTAAGCAGATTACTTATGCTATGAAAAGCCTTTTTTGTTTTTGCGGAAAATAGTTTAATACTTGTGTAGATAAGTGGACCAACTAAAAATATTAAAAAATAACCAACAGCAATGGGTTGTTTATACAAAGAGGTGTTAATGTAATAAATGATTATTAATAACGGGATTAACGATAACCAAAAAAGAACTTTTGAGGCACGCTCTCTACCAATAACAATGGGGAGCGTATGCATTCCTGTTTTAAAATCACCATCAACATCTTCAATGTCTTTTGCTATTTCCCTAAGAAAATTTAACATAAAAGCAAACAAAGCGTAGTCCAAAATAATTTTGAAAAACGTCAGTTGAATAGCTTGGTTTTGAGAGGTCATAGCAGGAATTAATTCAAATATTCCAACAATGATAATACTAAAAGCAACTAAGGCTGAAACAATAATATTTCCAATTAAGAAGGTTTGTTTTAAAAAGCTAGCATACAAATACAGTAGAATAGAAATAATAACAAATATTGAAAACAACTCACTCTTTCCAATTGAATTAGACACAAAAAAACCAATACCAACGCCTATAACATTAAACACAATAAATAGATTGTATGCCGTTTTTTCTGTAATGGTTTTACCAATAATTATTTGTTTTGGTTTATTGATAAAATCAGTTTCTATATCATAAATATCATTAATAATGTTACCAGCAGCTGCAATGCATATGGTAGCTAAAGCTAATAGTGAAAACTCAAAATGAGACAACGACATGTTTACGGCAAAAGGTTGTAATAAGGCATATTTAATTAGGTATTGAGCTAAAGCAATCATAAGAAGATTTTTCCAACGGATGAGGTTTATAATGCTTTGCATTGTAGTATGATTGGTTTATTATTTAAAAGCTTTAAATAGAGGTATGAACAAATAAAAATAAATGGCAATAGCAAGTAAAATGGTTAGGATAAATGTCACGACAAAAATCTTTATGGCCTTTACTTTTTCAGCTTTTCTTATTTTGTTTTTTATGTCTTCTTTTTCACCTTTACTAAGTTTATGGTGTACAAAGTTAAGTTGATGGTTTAAATGTGTTTCTTGGTCAAGTCGTTCTTTAAGTTCTGAAAATGGTTTTTTTGAATGCTGATTAAAAATATTTTGATTATTACCAAAACCAATATATCCAAAACCAGTGCTATGTCTTCTACTATGTCTTGTCATTAAACAATTTAATCATACTTAGCATCAAAATTTTTATGCCATTTTCCTTGTACTTTCAACACTTGTTCTACAACATCTCTAACAGCACCATAACCTCCATTTTTATGAGATACGTATTTAGATATGTTTTTTATTTCAGGCACAGCATCTTGTGGGCAGCATGGTAATCCTACGAGTTGCATTACTGGGAAATCTGGTAAATCGTCACCCATATAAAGCACATTTTCAGATTTAATATGGTGTGTCGTTAAGTATTCATTTAGTTGGTCAATTTTATGATGTGCTCCTAAAAAAATATCTTTTATTCCTAAGCCTTCTAAACGCATTTTTACACCTTCATTAGTTCCGCCAGTAATAATACATATGTTAAAACCCATATCGATAGCCGTTTTAAGGGCATAACCGTCTTTAACACTCATTCTTCTTAAAAGTCCGCCAGTATCTGTTACTTGTACTGTGCCATCAGTTAAAACACCGTCTACATCAAAAATAAAAGTAGAGATATGTTGTAAATATTCTTTATAGTTTTTTTCGTCCATGCGTTTGTTGTATAGAATCTGTTAATAGTTTGTAAATGTCTTTATGAGGAGAATTCTCCAATTTTTTTAAGTGCTTTTTTATGGTTTTTTTATCATTGCGCTTGGCTGGGCCTGTTTGGGCCATATAGGGAGATAAGTTTTGAACTTTGTTTGCTGTTTCAAGGATAAGCGGTTTTAAAATATCAAATTCTGTCCCGGTCGATTCTGTTATCTCATGCGCTATCCTGTATAATTGATTAGTAAAATTATTTACAAATACAGCTGCCAAATGTAAAGAACTTCTCTGCTCGCTATTTACTCTGTAACTCTTGCTGCCTATTGCTTCTGCTAAATGTTGCAGGGTTTTTAGATCGTTTTTATCTGTAGTTTCAATACAAATTGGAATTTTTGAGAAGTTTATCTCAGTATCTTTGCTAAAGGTTTGCAACGGATAAAATACACCACGATGATGTTTTTTATCTAAGTCAGCCAATCCAACACTACCAGACGTATGAACAACCAATTTATTCTCTACAGGAAGTTTTGATGAAAATTTAGCAACTGCATCGTCGCTAATAGCAATTAAATAAACATCGGCGTCTTTAAGAGATGATAAATCATCTGTAACTTCAACCATGTTTTTATAAAAATCAATAGCTTTTAAATCTCTATTAAACCATTGATTTACAACAACATTTTCTGCCTTATTAAAGGCTTTAAATAAATGTACGGCAACGTTGCCACCTCCAAGAATTACTACAGAAATCATAGTGCTAAAATAAGTAAGTAATGCGTTATATAAAAGCCTATTCATGTATCTTTGTTTACTATGAATAAAAACGATATAAGAAATAGGGAAGATATTTTTTTATTGGTTTCTTCATTTTACGAAAAAGTAAGAAGCGATACTGTTTTAGGATCTTTTTTTAATAAAATCATTAAGGATTGGGATGACCATATTGAAAGGCTTACAAATTTTTGGCAGTCTACATTGTTTTTAAAAACAAAATATTCAGGCAATCCGTTAGAGGCTCATGTGCAAGTAGATAAGGAATGTAATAATTCTATAACAGAATTACATTTTGGTTTGTGGCTAAATCTTTGGTTTCAAACTATTGACGAGCACTTTAAAGGCGATTATGCAGAAAACGCCAAATATCGTGCGAGAAAAATGGGCACTTTTTTATACTTAAAAATTTTTGAAGCAAGAAAAAATAATTAGTTAAAGTTGAAATTTTAAGAAGATTTTTATGATTCTTATCATTTCTTACTGAACAAAATGCTTTAATTTTGCTACTCCATTTACAAACAACATATCATGTTAAATAAACTCACCAAGATTCTTTTTTCAACACGTCTTACTGCCATTTTATTTATTGTTTTTGCTGCTGCTATGGCAACAGGGACTATTTTAGATGCAGGACAAAGTACTTCACCAACACCTTACACAAGAACATTAATTTATAATGCTTGGTGGTTTGAAGCTATTTTTGTCTTTTTCATTATAAATTTTTCTGGTAATATTTTTAGATATCGATTGTACAAAAAAGAAAAATGGGCAACTCTAACGCTTCATTTAGCATTTATTTTTATAATTATAGGTGCTTTTATTACTCGATACGCAAGTTTTGAAGGAATGATGCACATTAGAGAGGGAGCTACCGAAAATACATTTTTATCAAAAAAAACATATATAACAGCTTATATTGATGGCGATTATAAAATAGACGGAGTTCCGCAGCGACTACCAATTGAAAAAGAAGTAGATTTTTCGCCTCGTTTAAACAATACCTTTTCTATAGATACTAAATACAATCAACAACCTGTAAAAATTGATTTAGAAAATTTTGTTCAAGGAGCTGAAGAAGATATTGTTCCAGATGAAAATGGTGATAATTATTTAAAAATTGTTGAAGCAGGAGCAGGAGGAGCTGAAAATCATTATCTGAAAGATGGTCAAATGATGCTTATTCATAATGTGTTATTCACGCTCAATTCCCCTACAGATGGGGCTATTAATTTTAAATATAGCGATGATGATGGCCTTTTTATAAATTCACCATTTGATGGTCAGTATATGACTATGGCTACTATGGCAAAAGGCGTCTTAGTTAAAGATAGTTTACAGCCTTTAAAATTGCGTTCAAGATACGTTATAGGAGGGATGCAAATGGTATTTCCAAAACCTGTTATTAAAGGAAAGATCGGAGTTGTGCAAAAATCTAAAATGCTAAACACAAAAGATGAAGACGGGGTTATGCTTAAAATAGCAACGAAAGGAGAAACTAAAACAGTTGCTGTACTCGGCGGACCCGGAATGAGTAATCCTTTTAAAACCGTTAAAATTGGTGGGTTAGATATTCACCTTCGCTACGGTTCGAAAACACTAGAGTTACCATTTTCAATTAAACTTAACGATTTTGAGGCTGAACGCTATCCAGGAACGACTCGAGGATATTCTTCTTATTCAAGTAAAGTAACCGTTTTAGATAAAGAAGGCGGAAATTTTGATTATAAAATTTATATGAATCATATATTAGAACTTCATGGATATCGATTTTTTCAATCCAGTTTTGACGGAGACGAAAAAGGGACTGTTCTTTCTGTAAACCATGATTTTTGGGGAACTTGGGTAACCTATATTGGTTATTTTATGTTGTTTTTCGGATTGATGGCTATTATGTTTAGTAAAGGAACGCGCTTCAAATTATTGGAAAAGCAATTGAACAATATAAAATCAAAAAAATCAAAACTCTTAGCTGTTTTATTGATTGCGTTTGGTATGAATGCGTTTTCACAAGGTCATTCAGATGATGATGGGCACATGCATTTTGCCCCTACAAAAGCACAGATAGATTCTGTGTTAACAGCTAATATTACTCCTAAAGAGCATGCCGATAAATTTGGATATTTGGTCATTCAAGATCTTAGCGGTCGTATGATGCCGGTTAATACCTATGCTTCTGAAATGCTTAGAAAGCTAAGTAAAAATGATGAATATGAATCGTTTGATGCGAATCAAATATTTTTATCCATACAAGAAAGTCCTATGCTTTGGTATAATGTGCCGATTATTTATTTAAAAGCAAAAAAGGACGACTCTATTAGAAAACTTATCGGTATTGGGAAAGAGGTAACATATGCGTCACTATCAGATTTCCTAACAGATGAAGGCCAATATAAATTAGCCCCGTATCTTGATGAGGCTTATAAGGCGCAAGTACCTAATGCCTTTCAAAAAGAATTTAAAGAAGCAGATCAGCGTGTTAATTTATTGTTTAATACGATTGAAGGGAAATCTCTAAAAATATTTCCAGTTCCTAATGATTCAAACAATAAATGGATTGCACCTGCGGACTATAAAACAGGAAAATATAAAATACAAGACTCTCTCTATGCAAACTTTGTAAATAATGGTTTTAGAGCTTATTTATATACGTTAAATGAAGCTAAAAAATCTGGTAATTTTGCTGAAGCCGATAAACTTTTAGAGGCCTTCAAAAAAACGCAACATCAGTATGGTTCACAGGTAATGATAAGCGATAATAAAGTAAAAACTGAAGTTCTTTATAATAAATACGATATTTTTAAAAGGTTATTCAGTTGGTATATGTATGCCGGTACTTTAATGTTTGTTTTTCTTATTGTTCAAATTTTTAAAAGCAAAAGCAAACCAGTTAAAATAGTAGTTGATGTATTTAAGTATACCATCGTCGCACTGTTTGTTTTGCATACTCTCGGACTCATAATGCGTTGGTACATTTCTGGCCATGCGCCGTGGAGTGATGCTTATGAATCTATGATTTATGTAGCTTGGGCAACAATGCTTTTCGGATTATTATTTGGTAGAAAAAGTGATCTTACCATAGCAGCAACGGCTTTTGTAACGTCCATAATATTAATGGTTGCACATTGGAACTGGATGGATCCGGCTATAGCTAATTTACAACCTGTTTTAAATAGTTATTGGCTTAAAATTCATGTGGCTGTTATTGTGGCGAGTTATGGACCTTTTACTTTAGGAATGATTTTAGGTTTCGTATCCTTGTTTTTAATGATTTTTACCAATAAAGATAATAAAGAGAAGATGTTACGTAATATTAATGAAATTACAATCATTAATGAAATGTCTTTAACAATCGGATTGGTTATGCTTACTATTGGTAACTTTTTAGGTGGTATGTGGGCTAATGAAAGTTGGGGACGATACTGGGGTTGGGATCCTAAAGAAACCTGGGCGCTAATTAGCATCATGATATATGCTTTTGTAATCCATATGCGCTTAGTTCCAGGACTTCGTGGACGTTGGTTCTTTAATCTTATGTCAATAGCTGCGTTTGCAAGTATTATGATGACTTATTTTGGAGTTAACTTTTACTTAGCCGGTTTACATTCTTACGCAAGCGGAGATCAAATAGTAAGTGTAAGGTTTATTGCTATAGCTGTTGGTTTTCTTGCTTTAGTAGGTTATTTTTCACATCGAAAATTTTCTAAATTTTATAAAAAATAGGTTGTAATTATTAAATAAATAAAGAATACATGTATAGGTTAAACAAGTTTTAATAGATACATGTATTCTATACCAAATAAAAAAGCCAAACCAAAGCTAATAAGTGTTCCAATAAGGATATATTCTGTTAATTTTCGGTCTTTAGATTTAGATAAATCACCAAACCTAAAAACAGATTTGGCTGCTAGTAAAAATCCTATTCCTTCCCAATAATGAAGAGCGATAAACGCAAATATAAATAAACGCTCCAGCATTCCTATATAAGCACCAGCATCTTTTAAGGAATCCTTATTAGTGTTATCTTCAAGATACCATTTTGATATAATGGTTTTCATTATAATTGACGACACTACGGTTACTCCCAATATGTTAGTTATAAATAATAAAAACTGTGAATTATATATTGTTTCTATTTTAAAACTGTAGGGTTCATACATATTAACCACAATGGCTATAATGGCGAGATGAGCTAGTTGGTCTAGCGTAAAAAGCAATCTTGTATTTAATTTAGAATTAAGAAGATGAAGTTTAATGAGGTCAATACTGTAATGAGAAATCACAATAATAAGAATACCTAACCAATAATTGATATTTGCTTGTAATACCAAGAGGAGAGCTCCCAAATGCACTAGAATATGCCAATATAAAAATTTAGATTTGTGTTTATGCTTTTCTTTATGGATTACCCATTTTTCTGACTGAAAAAGAAAGTCACCTAAAAAGTGGGCTAGTATAAGCTTTATAAATAAAGTTAGCATACCGTTTTTATTTGAGAATTATAGTAGTGTATCATTTTTAAAATTTCGTCAAAGCCACTACGTTTAAGCCCTTGACTAATATTTCCTTGTGTTTTATTAAAATGCTTAGCAAGCTCTTTTTGGTTTAAATCAGGGTTTTCAAGAGCAGCTTTTACGAGTTTAGCTGTTGTAGCTGTCCAATTATTCATGGTTAATTGAGCTAATTCTAACATGATATTTATTTGAATATCAAAGGCTGTAAATGGAGATTTTATGGCTAATGTGTTCTTTTTTAATTGTTCAAAACACTCACCAGAATTAACAAAAGCAGTTCCGTTGGCTTCTGTTATTTTTTCAGAAGTATATATTTTGTCACCAATACCAATTGCTATTCTAACATCTGTATTTTTAAATTGTTTTATGGTAGCTTTGATTAAAATGCCAGTTTCTAAAGCATTTTCTGGTTTTATCTCTAATTGAAAACTATCGCCTCTATAAATCTCCCATTGCTTAGGCTCATTTCCACAATTGTTTAAAACACCTTTTAAAGCATTCAGCCAATTTTTAGGATTACTTTCTTTTGAATTGATAATATCTCCTGTTATAATGCTTGTCATTTTAAGAATCTTGTTTATCAAATATATTTCTTTTTTATTTAAAAACAAATATTATTAGTTAAATGACTAATAATAACAAATATTAGCTTAAAAGATTATAAATAAAAATATTAGCTTTAAAGATTATATGTATGCTTAAATAGCGTACTTAAGGAAAACGTATTCTAGTTGTCTTTATTTCCATGATTTAAAGTTTTAAATTGAAAACAAAAAAAGGAGTTCAAAATTTGAACTCCTTTTTGCTATTATAATTAAAGATTAATTACATGTGAACGTCTAAGTGGTGGTGTTCATCAATTAGTGGTCCACCTTCAATAATTTGTTGAGATGCTTCATTAGCAAATTTCTCAAAGTTTAAGTGGAATGAATGTGCTAATTGAATAGCTTTGCTAATGTATCCGCCTTTTTGTAACCAAGTATTCATTGGATCTAACATTTCAATTGGTACATTAGGACAATATTTAGGCATAAACAATCCGAAAATTGGGTGTTGATCAAACTCAACGTTTTCTAAACTTCCTTTAAGAATTTCTGTAATCATCGCTCTTGTATATTTAAGCTTGATACGAGAACCAACTCCGTGAGGACCACCAGACCATCCAGTGTTTATTAACCATACATTTACACCAGCTTCAGTCATTTTTTTACTTAACATTTCAGCATAAACAGTTGGGTGTAATGGCATAAAAGGAGCGCCAAAACAAGCTGAGAAGGAAGGAACAGGTTCTGTAATTCCTGCTTCAGTACCAGCAACTTTAGCAGTATAACCAGAAATAAAGTGGTAAGCTGCTTGACCAGGAGTTAATTTTGATACTGGAGGTAATACACCAAAGGCATCACAAGTTAAGAAGAAAATGTTTTTAGGATTTTCTGCATATGAAGGCTCTTGTATATTGTCAATATGATAAATAGGATAGCTTACACGAGTATTTTGTGTAATTGATCCATCCATATAATCTACCTCACCATTCTCTTTTATTACAACATTCTCTAAAAGAGCACCTGGTTTGATAGCTCTAAAAATATCTGGTTCTTTTTCTTCAGTTAAATCAATAACTTTTGCATAACAACCACCTTCAAAGTTAAAGATGTTGTTTTCAGCAGTCCAACCGTGTTCATCATCACCAATTAATTTTCTGTTTGGATCAGCAGATAAAGTAGTTTTTCCAGTTCCAGAAAGACCAAAGAAAATAGCAGTATCACCTTCTTCTCCAACATTTGCAGAACAGTGCATTGGTAATACATTTTTATCTGTTGGTAAAATCATGTTTAAAGCAGAGAAAATACCTTTTTTAATTTCACCTGTATAAGCAGAACCACCAACTAAAGCTATTTTTTTTGTGAAATTTAAGATAGAGAAATTTCCTTGTCTGATTCCGTAACCTTGTGGATCTGGACATTCATAATTAGGAGCACAAAGTACTAACCAATCTTCTTGAAAATTTTCTAATTCTTTAGTAGAAGGACGTAAGAACATATTAAAGACAAACATACTTGACCAAGGTAGTTCAGCAATAGTTCTAACATTCATTTTGTACTTAGGATCTGCACAAACAGAACCATCTCTTACGTATAATTCTTTACCAGATAAATAGTTTTCAACTTCAACTTGTAATCTATCAAAGTTTTCAGGAGAAACTGGTTTATTCACTTTACCCCACCAAACTCTATCTGCTGTGTAATCATCTTTTACAATAAAGCGATCTTGAGGAGATCTACCTGTAAATTTTCCTGTGTTTACAGCAAGAGTTCCGTTAGATGTTTCTTCTCCCATTCCTTTTTCTACCGTGATTTTTTGAAGTTCTTCAGGTGATAAATTCCAATGAGCTTTAACATCTTTTAAACCATACTTTTCTAAGTCTGTATTTAATAAGGTTGTTGATTCTTTCATTTTGTTTAAGTTTTAAAAATTAATTTGTGCCTTTATAGGCTTCTGTTTTTGGTTTCTTTTTTATTTACATGGTAAAATTACTATCACAATCCATTAATATTTATGATAAATATCATACTTTTCGCTTGGCATTCATTTTTCAATAATTATCATTTTTCACATCTTTTAAATTAAAAAAACTTGAACGAAAACGTGAGAGTAATATGGAGTTTTTAACAATCAAACCTTTTTTTATATGATTTTCTGTTTCATGATAAGTTTTTTGATGTGAAAAATCATAAAAATTGAATTTTAAAGCGCAAAAATTATCAAGTTTGCATTATAAATAGTACTTTAATTTAACCAACTTTATAATAAATTATTGCTCTATTATAAATAATATAAAACAAAATAAAAAATGAAATTAGATATTCTTGCTATTGGTGCGCATCCAGATGATGTAGAGTTGGGTTGTGCAGCCACTTTAGCAAAAGAAATAGCAAACGGTAGTCAGGTAGGTATTATAGATTTAACGCGAGGCGAATTAGGTACCCGTGGAACGGCCGAAACTAGATTTGAAGAAGCCAATAATGCAGCCGAAATATTAGGAGTTAGTGTAAGAGTTAATATGGAATTTGCAGATGGTTTTTTTGTAAATGATAAAACGCATCAATTAGAGCTTATTAAAATGATTCGTAAGTTTAAACCAGAAATTGTTATTTGTAATGCGATAGACGATAGGCATATTGATCATGCAAAAGGAAGTCAATTAGTATGCGATGCTTGCTTTTTAAGCGGCTTATTAAAAATTGATACCAAATTAGAAGATGATGACAAATGGCAAGAGCCTTGGAGACCAAAACAGATTTACCATTATATACAATGGAAGAATTTAGAACCAGATGTCGTGGTTGACGTTTCTGGATTTATGGATAAAAAAATGGCTTCAGTGATGGCTTACAAAACACAATTTTATGATAAAGACAGTAAAGAGCCTATTACCCCGATAGCAACTAAAAACTTTACAGATAATATCAAAAATAGAGCGATTGATATGGGAAGACTCATTGGTACTGATTATGGAGAAGGATATACTGTAGACAGATATATTGCCGTAGATAGTCTGTTTCACTTAAAATAGAATTGCTATTTGCTATGTTTTAGCGGTTTAAGTTTTATTTTAATAAGCCACAGTTTGAACTGATATATTTTAGACAGATTATAATTAAAATTAACTTTAAAATTTTAATAAAAATCTTTGTAGAAAAAATGAAATCAGTTACATTTGCACACGCATTGAAAAATGCGCTACATGGTGGTTGTAGCTCAGCTGGTTAGAGCATTGGTTTGTGGTACCAAGGGTCGCCGGTTCGAACCCGGTCTTCCACCCAAAAAAGCAAAGCCTTTCAATTTCTTGAAAGGCTTTTTTTGTATTTGTTGTTAAAATGATTTTTTTGGACTTATCGTAGTTCGGCACCAAGTTCTTTTTCAAAATTACTTTGAAGCGTATTCATTATTTTGTCTATTTGCTTATCTGTTAAAGTTTTGTGTTCGTCTTGAAGCGTGAAACTAACAGCATAACTCTTTTTTCCTTGTGGTAAATTTTTACCTTGGTACACATCAAAAAGACTTACGTTTTTAAGTAATTGCTTTTCTGTTTTATTGGCAATACTATAAATGTCTTTAAAACTTATGTTGTCATCTAATAGCAAAGCAAAATCACGACGTACTTCAGGATATTTAGGAATTGCTTTAAATAAGATTTTATTTCGTTTTACTATATCTAAAACGGTATCCCAATTAAAATCTGCAAAAACGATTTCTTGAGAAATATCAAAATGCTTTAGAATAGATTTTTTAACCAATCCAAAGCTAACCAATTTCATTTTACCTAAACTTAATTCTAATCCTTCACTAAATAAATCACTAGTTATAGGAGATTCTTGAAATCTTGAAATGCCTACACGCTCTAAAATTGAAAAAATAGTACCTTTTAAATAAAAGAATTCACTTTTTTTATTTGAAGATAACCAGCTATCACTATTTTGATTTCCTGTAGAAAATAAGGTTAAATGTTTGTTTTCTATATGTTTACCATTAAAATCATGATAAGTTTTACCAAATTCAAACAATTTTAAATCAAGTTGTTTTCTATTGAGGTTGTAGGATACGGATTCCAATCCAGAAAATAATAAAGATTGTCTTAAAACGGACAAATCATTACTTAGAGGATTCAAGATTGTGATATTGTGTTCTTCCTTTAATTCTTCACTCAAGCTTATATAGCTTGGCGTTGTTAAAGAATTAGCTAACATTTCATAAAACCCTTGAGAGGCTAATTGATTTCCAACAATATTTTGAATTTTATGATCTTCAAATCTTGTAGAACTAGAAATAGAAGCATTTAATTTTTCGGTAGTCTTGATGTTATTGTAACCATAAACCCTCAGAATTTCTTCAATTATATCAGCTTCTCTTTGAACATCATTTCTGTACGCAGGAACCGTTAAGCCTAGTCCTGTTTCAGTAACGTTATTAACTTTAATCTCTAAAGAGGTTAAAATGCTTTTTATAATGTCTTTAGGAATTTCTTCACCAATCAATTTTTTGGCATTATCAAAACTTAAGCGTACTTGAAAATCTTCAATTTTATTAGGATAAAAATCTACAATATCAGATGTAACTTCTCCACCAGCAATTTCTTGAATTAATAATGCAGCGCGTTTTAAAGCAAGTTCTGTCATATTAGGATCAATACCACGTTCAAATCTAAAAGAAGCATCTGTATTTAATCCATGGCGTTTTGCAGATTTTCTAATACTTACTGGATTGAAATAAGCACTTTCTAAGAAAATACTTGTTGTTGACTCAGAAACACCAGAATTAATGCCACCAAAAATACCCGCAATACACATAGGCTTTTCGGCGTCACAGATCATTAAGTCTTCTTCAGATAATGTTCGTTCCACACCATCAAGGGTGATAAATTTAGTACCTGCTTTTACAGTTTTAACTTCAATTTTATGTCCTGTTATTTTTACAGCATCAAAAGCATGAAGCGGTTGTCCTAAATCATGCAATACATAATTGGTAGCATCTACTATATTATTTATGGGTGTTAAGCCTATGGCTTTTAAACGATGTTGCAACCATTTAGGAGACTCACCAACTCTAAGTCCGGATATGGTAACACCGCAATAACGAGGTGCTAATTCTTTGTTTTTTACATCAACATCTATTTTTAATAGTCTATTATCTACATGAAAAGCACTAAGAGAAGGTGTAATCAGTTCTAAAGAAATATCCTTTTGCAACAAGCCTGCTTTTAAGTCTCTTGCTGCACCTAAATGACTCATGGCATCAGCTCTGTTTGGTGTTAGTCCAATCTCAAAAACATGATCGTTTTCAATTTCAAAAACTTCGGAAGCTAAAGTTCCAACGGCAATAGTTTCATCTAAAACCATAATGCCATCATGTGATTGTCCCAAACCAAGTTCGTCTTCTGCACATATCATTCCATGACTTTCTTCGCCTCGTATTTTGCCTTTTTTTATAGTCCAAGACTCTCCTTCGGCAGTATATAAAGTTGTTCCAATGGTGGCAACAGGAACTTTTTGCCCCGCAGCAACGTTAGGAGCTCCACACACAATTTGTAAAGGTGTTTCACCACCAATATCAACAGTTGTTAATTTTAATTTATCGGCATTTGGGTGTTTTACGCATGTTAAAACTTTACCAATTACGATGCCTTCTAAACCTCCTTTTACAGATTGATAAGTTTCAATGCCTTCAACTTCAAGTCCTAAGTCTGTAAGTAACTCTCCTGTTTTTTCTGGTGTCCAGTCTATCTTTATAAACTGCTTTAACCAATTGTATGAAATCTTCATTTTCTATTATTAAATAAGGTTGCAAAGATAACAATACAAAACAGTAATAGAAATGTTAAATTATTTTTTATTGAATAAATATCCGTTTGTAAGCTTTAACTTTAATACTAATCATTTACAGTTTAATTTTCATATAATTTTCATAAAATGAAAACCATTATTATTGCCTCCGATTTTTCAAATGAAGCAGAAAATGCTACAAAATATGTTATAAACTTAGCAAAGGAAACAAGTGCTAAATTAATTATTTTTCATCTTCATAAAATCTCAATTCATGCAGAAAACGCTAGACTTTCTTTTTCGGTAATTCAAAGTTCAATAGAACAAAATCATAAAAATGTAGAAAACAGAATTAAAACCCTTTCTCTAAAACATGGTATAGCTATCGAAGCCGATTGGGCTATGGGTGATTTTTATCAGGAATTACAATTGTCTATTGACCGTCACCAAGCGGATTTGGTTGTAATGGGAATGGATGATAAGTCTTTAGAGCAGGATTTGTTGGGGAGCACAACCACAGAGGCCATTCATAAAATTGAAGTACCAATTTTAGCCATTCCTTTGAAAGCTAAATTTACAGGAATAAAAAAAGTATTGTTTGCTTGCGATATTGAAAAAGGTGTGGCAGTTGATGTTTTGGAAAAAGTGAAAGAAGCCGTTTTAAAATTTCATGCTGAGCTAGAAGTTTTTCATGTGAGTAATAATCTGAATAAAATAGAGCAAGACAAAAATGAATTAGGTGGTATTAATGAGGGTTTCAAAGATATAGAGTATATGTATAAAGAAGTTCATTCTGATGCCGTTATCCAAGAAATTAAAGACGAAATGAAAAGAATCCATGCAGATTTGCTCATTATGGTGCCTTATAAATATGGTTTTTGGTCGTCCTTAGTTCATAAAAGCAAAACTAGAGTCATGATTTCTGGAATGGACATACCTTTATTATCGATTCACGCTTAGTTTTTAGTTAAAATAGTATCATACAGTAAATAGTTTGTTCAGTATTTCATTCATTTTTAAATTTTTATACTAATTGTAAAAGTGTTAATTAACACTTTTTAACAATGGCTTTAACAAAACACTAACAAGAATATAACTTATTAGTAGCTAAATTGTTAGAGTTAAATAATAAATCAATCAAAAAATGAAACTAAACAGTATTACAAACTTTATTACATTAGCATTTTGTGTATTAAGCTTAAACACATTTGCACAATTAAATACGCCAAGAGGAAGTCAAAGAGCAAGCGTATCACAACGAGTTGGAATTACCGACATTACAATTAATTATTCAAGACCCATTGTTAATGGTAGAGAAATTTGGGGTAAACTAGTGCCTTACGGTATGAATAACTTAGGTTTTGGTACTGCTAAAGCTGCACCTTGGCGAGCTGGAGCAGATGAAAATACAACCATAACATTTACCGATAATGTTATGGTTGAAGGAAAGCCCATTCAAGGAGGAACGTATGGTTTTTTTGTAGAAGTAAAACCAGATAATAAGGCGACCATTATTTTGTCAAAAGATGCTAATGCGTGGGGAAGTTTTTTTTATGATAAAAACAATGACGTTTTACGGGCCGATGTTGTAACAAACGATGTACCTCACAAAGAATTGTTGACTTATGAGTTTAATACGGTAACGCCAACATCAGCAAGTGTGTCGTTAATTTGGGATAAAAAGGAAATTCCTTTTACCATTGAAGTGCCTGTTAGTAATATAGTTTTAAACAGTATTAGAGAAGAGTTGAAAGGACAAACCGGTTTTCTTAGACAAAATTGGGAGCAAGCTGCCAATTATGCATTAAATAATGGAGGCGATTTAAATGAGGCTTTGGGCTGGATTAATGCTGCTATTGAAGGGCAGTTTTTTAGCCAGAAAACATTTAATAATCTAGCTATTAAAGGTCAGATATTGAATAAACAAGGAAAATCTCTTGAATATGCTATGCTTATGGATGAAGCATCTGAAATGGCTAATAAAAATCAGTTAAATACGTTAGGGTATCAAATGCTAAACGCAAAAGATTATGAGCGTGCTTTAAAATGTTTTAAAACCAACATAAAGAATAATCCAAAAGACCCCAATGGATATGATAGTTTGGGTGAAGCTTATAAAATAATGGGAGATAAACAGAAAGCAATTAAATATTTAAAAAAGGCATTATCGTTAAATCCACCCGCTAATGTCAAAGCAAATTCAGAAAAGCTTTTAGGGGAATTGAACGCATTATAATAACAATCAAATCGATCAAAAACCGAACCATTAAGTTTTTGGCCTGATGAAAGTCAGGCTTTTTTTATTCTTCGAGATTTTAAATTATTTAACTATGTATAATTTGTTGCTCTGCGTTAAAAACGTTTAGATGATTCATTCCCATAGTAATAGCTTCTTTATTTAAAGGAATAAGGTGATGGTACCGTTCAGAAAGCGATTTTTTTAATCCACTTAAAACATTTTCAAGTTTCACTATAGGTTTTATCTTTAGGAAAGCACCTAGAATAATCATATTAAACACTTTTTTATTGCCCATTTCTGCCGCTAATTTAGCGCCTTCAATCTGATAGATTTTAATATCTGTTCTTGTTGGATGATGTGAAATTCCGTTAGTGTCGTAAAGTAAAATACCACCTGGCTTAACAGTGCTTTCAAATTTATCCATAGATTGTTGATTCAAAATGATGGCAGTATCGTACACTTTTAAATATGGAGAACTTATTCTCTCATCACTTAAGATAACCGTAACATTTGCAGTTCCACCTCTCATTTCTGGTCCGTATGAAGGCATCCAACTAACTTCCTGATCTTGCATAATACCCGAATAGGCTAAAATTTTACCCATTGATAAAACACCTTGACCACCAAACCCTGCTATAATTATTTCTTCAGACATGATACTTATTTTAATTTACCATTTACTTTAATATCACCTAACGGGAAGTAAGGAAACATATGTTCTTCCATCCAAATATTAGATTCATTAGGAGTCATTTTCCAACCAGAATTACAATTAGATACAATTTCGACAAATGAAAGTCCTTTTTTTAAGCGTGTATTCTCAAAAGCATTTCTTATGGCTTTTTTAGCTTTTCTAACGTGTTTATGGGTATGAACAGATTGTCTTGTCACATAATAAACACCCGGAAGATTCGCTATTAATTCCGTTATTTTTAAAGGGCTACCCATATTTTCGATATCTCTCCCGTAAGGAGACGTAGATGTGTGCATACCTTCTAGAGTAGTTGGAGCCATTTGTCCTCCTGTCATTCCATAAATACCATTGTTAATAAAAATGATGACGATATTTTCTCCTCTGTTACAGGCATGTATTGTTTCGGCAGTACCAATAGCAGCAAGGTCTCCGTCTCCCTGATAGGTAAATACATATTTTTCGGGCCATGTTCTTGCAATTCCTGTAGCAACTGCTGGTGCACGACCGTGTGCTGCTTGTGTCATATCAATATTCATAAAATCATAAGCCAATACCGAACAACCAACAGGTGCAACGCCAATAGTATCTTCTACAATACCCATTTCATCAATAACTTCCATGGTTAAATTATGTGCAGTACCATGACCGCAACCCGGACAATACGACAAAGTCGTATCTGTCATGAGTTTAGTTTTACAGAATACTTGATTCTCGGGTTTTATGATGTCTAAAATCTCCATGTTTTATAATTTTTTGTTCTAAAGCTTCCAAAACTTCCTCTGGTGTGTGAATAATGCCTCCTGTTCGTCCAAAATGCTCTACAGGAACTTTATGTTCAACAGCAAGTTTTACATCTTCTACCATTTGACCAGAATTCAATTCAACACTTAGAATACCTTTAACTTGGTCGGCTAAGTCAAATAATTGTTTTTTAGGAAACGGAAAAAGTGTAATAGGTCTTAATAATCCTAGTTTTATTCCTTTGTTACGAGCTAATTCAACAGCTTTTTGACTTATTCTAGCACTTGAACCATAAGCTACAATTAAATAGTCTGCGTCGTCACATTGTATGGTTTCATAGCGCAAATCTTCAAGTTCCATTTGTTTATATTTCTTTTGAAGTCTATGCACTCTGGCTTCCATTTTTTCAGATTGAAGATCTAGGGATGTTATAATATTTCTATGTCTATCTTTTTTTCCTGTAGTAGCCCAACTTCCTTGATTTTTTATAAGGTCTTCATCAGTGATTCTTTCTATTTGATCTCTAAGAACAACTTTCTCCATCATTTGCCCTATAAGACCATCAGATAAGATAAGTACAGGTGCTCTGTATTTAAAAGCAATGTCAAAGGCATCTGCTACAAAATCAGACATTTCCTGAACTGAAGCAGGAGCAAGGACATACAATTTATAATCTCCATGACCGCCGCCTTTTACAGATTGAAAATAATCAGCCTGTGACGGTTGTATGGTTCCTAATCCAGGTCCGCCTCTTACCACATTTACAATAACTGCAGGTAATTCTGCACCAGCTATATAAGAAATACCTTCTTGCTTAAGCGATATGCCAGGGCTTGAAGATGATGTCATTACTTTTTTCCCGGTACTAGCAGCACCATATACCATATTAATAGCTGCCACTTCACTTTCAGCTTGTAAAACAACCATACCCGTTCTTTTTTCGGGACGTTCTGCCATTAAATATTCAATAACTTCAGATTGAGGTGTTATAGGATAGCCAAAATAAGCATCAACCCCAGCTCTAATAGCAGCTTCAGCCAACGCTTCATTTCCTTTCATTAGTTTTAATTCAGCCATAAAAATGTTCTTAAATTAGTCAGATGTCTTAACTCGATATACGGTTATTGCTCTATCAGGGCATACTAAACCACAGTTTGTGCAGCCAGTACAGTCTTCAGGATGTTCCATATAAGCAAAATGAAACCCTTTTCTGTTAACCTCTGATGACATACCAATAACTTTTTCAGGACAAACAGGCATGCAGACTTCACAACCTTTGCAAGTTTCTGTATTCACTACTATTGCGCCTTTAACTTTTGCCATATTGATAATTTTATGTATAAATAACCCCTTGTAATTAAATTATATATAAAATTATGTATAATTTAATAAATAAAATATGATAAATGTCAAGTATTGGAAATGTGTAATAAAATAATTGAAACGGATTATTAGCTAATGTAATTCCAGATATTTTTGTATTTACTCAATTGTTTATAGGTATAAAGTAAAACTTGATTTTCATCCTTAGATAAATTAGGGTCTTTATTTAAAACTTGTTTAGCATGAAAACGTGCTAGTTGTAAAATATCTTTGTCCTTAATAATATCTGCAATCTTTAAATTAAGAACGCCGCTTTGCTGTGTTCCCATAATATCACCTGGTCCGCGTAATTTCAAATCAACTTCTGCAATTTCAAAACCATCATTGGTTTTTACCATGGTTTCTAAACGTGTTTTACTATCACTACTCAATTTTTGACTAGTCATTAGAATACAATAGCTTTGTTCGGCACCTCGTCCAACACGGCCCCGTAATTGGTGTAATTGAGATAATCCAAAACGTTCTGCGCTTTCAATAATCATAACCGAGGCATTAGGAACATTAACACCAACTTCAATAACGGTCGTCGCAACCATAATTTGTGTTTCACCTTTAATAAAGCGTTGCATTTCAAAATCTTTATCGGCAGGTTTCATTTTACCATGAACAATGGATATTTGATAGTCGGGCATCGGAAAGTCTCTGGAAATACTTTCATAACCGTCCATTAAATCTTTATAATCCATAGCGGCACTTTCCTGAATTAATGGATAAACAATATAAATTTGTCTGCCTTTTTTAATTTCATCTCGGATAAATTTAAAGACATTCAATCGGTTTTTATCGTACCGATGAACTGTCTTAATAGACTTTCTACCAGGAGGTAATTCATCAATTATAGAGATGTCTAAATCGCCATAAACCGACATGGCTAAGGTGCGAGGAATAGGGGTGGCGGTCATCACCAAAACATGTGGAGGTGATTCATTTTTATGCCATAATTTACTTCGTTGAGCTACTCCAAATCTGTGCTGTTCATCAATAATAGCCAGTCCTAAATTTTTAAATTTCACCTTATTTTCGAGTAGGGCGTGGGTGCCAATTAAGATGTGTAATTCACCATTTTCTAATGATTCGTGAATTATTCGTCTTTCTGAAGTTTTAGTTGAACCAGTAAGTATTGAAATACTGATATTCAATTTATTAGACCATTCAAGTAATCCGTTATAGTGTTGTACTGACAAAATTTCAGTTGGAGCCATTAAACATGCCTGGAAACCGTTGTCAAGTGCCATGAGAATTGACATGAACGCTACTATGGTCTTTCCAGAACCGACATCGCCTTGTAGCAATCGATTCATCTGCGCATTACTCCCTAAATCGGCTCTAATTTCTTTAAGAACTCGCTTCTGTGCATTGGTTAATTCAAATGGTAAATGTGATTTGTAGAAGGTGTTAAAATAGGTTCCTACATTATTGAAAGGGTATCCTTTAATTTTTGATTTATGAATTAAATTTTTAATAACTAATTGCAGCTGAATATAAAATAATTCTTCAAATTTTAATCGGTATTGTGCCTTTGCTAAAAGCTCTTGAGTTTTTGGAAAATGAACATTAAAAAGTGCGTCGCTTTTGTTGATTAATTTTAATTCGTTTTTTAGATTATCTGATAGTGTTTCAATAAACTTACCGTTGGTTTCCAAAAATAACTGTTGCATGATTTTTATCATCACGCGATTGGTAATGCCCTTATTTGATAATTTTTCTGTTGAAGGATATACGGGTTGCATAACACTCTGAAGATTTTTTTTGTGATCTTCAAGGAGTTCCATATCTGGATGTGGCATATTAAACTTGCCGTTAAACCAATTAGTTTTTCCGAAAATAACATAAGGTTTGTTAAGTTTTAAGCTTTCACGAATCCATTTGTGACCTCGAAACCAAACCAAGTCCAAAATACCTGTGTCGTCCTTAAAAGTTGCAACCAAGCGTTTGGACCTGCCTTCGCCAATAGTTTGCAGACTTGTAATAACTCCAATAACTTGAACATCTGCTGAGTTTCGTTGCAACTGGTTTATGGTGTAGTAATGTGTTCTATCTATATATCTGTTTGGAAATAAGTTAATTAAATCTTGATACGTATAAATACCGAGCTCTTTACGAAGTAAATCGGCACGATTTGGGCCAATACCTTTTAAATAATCTATGGGGGTTTGAAGATTGGTATTCATGAAACTAAAATAATTCTTTTACTACGAATAACAAGTATAATTATTAATTTGGCTCAACCTTTGTTATATTTATTATATGAAATTTTTAAGCATACTCATTGTTTTATCGATTAGTTTTTCTGGCTATAGCCAACAAACTAATTTTGTTGATTTTAAAACCGCTAAGGTTAATATAGCTATACATCCGAAAGTTAAAGAAGTTATAGGTCAAGTCACCTATTCTTTTGATGTTTTAAAACCAGTGGACTCTCTTTTTATTGATGCTCAAAATATGGCCTTCAATAAGGTTGTTTTGAATGGAACTTCTGCTACAGCCTACAGATACGACGATAAAAAACTTTGGATTATCCATCCGTTTCGTCCTTCAAAAGATAATGTTATCACTTTGGACTATACAACACATCCTAAAAAAGCGATGTATTTTATTGATTGGAATGCTCAAGAGGGTGTCACTTCGAGTGATTTGTTACAAAAAAAATATATCGAGAAACAAGTTTGGACGCAAGGTCAAGGCAAATACACCAGTAATTGGTTACCTAGCTTTGACGATATGAAAGAGAAAGTGATATTTGATTTAAACATTACGTTTGATAAACATTATGAAGTGATTGCAAACGGAAGACTGATTAATAAAAAAGAAAACGACTCCACAATAACTTGGCAATACGATATGCAGCAGCCAATGTCTAGTTATTTATTAGCTTTAGCTATCGGGAAATATAATAAAAAAGTCAAAGTTTCTAAAAGTGGTATTCCTTTGGATTTGTATTATTACCCCCAAGATTCATTAAAATTTGAGCCAACGTATCGTTATTCAAAGCGCATATTCGATTTTTTAGAGAAAGAGATTGGGGTGCCATACGCCTGGCAAAACTACAAAGAAGTTCCTGTAAAGGATTTTTTATATGCGGGTATGGAGAATACGAGTACGACTATTTTTTCGTATGCTTTTGTGATTGATTCTACAGCCTTTGTTGATAAAAATTATGTCAATGTAAATGCGCATGAACTAGCACATCAATGGTTTGGCGATTTGGTTACTGAAACATCTGGTACACATCATTGGTTGCAAGAAGGTTTCGCAACGTATTATGCCTTGTTAGCCGAACGTGAGGTTTTTGGAGACAATTATTACTATTGGCGCTTATATGAATATGCGCAGGAACTCTTGCAACAAGATCAAGTTAATCAAGGGTCTGCTTTGTTAGATTCCAAGGCGAGTAGTACGACCTTTTATAAGCGAGGTGCTTGGGTGCTGCATGCCTTGCGAGAAAAAGTAGGGGACGAGGTGTTTAAAAAAGCCGTGAAAAGCTATCTTGAAAAACATCGGTTTAAAAACGTAGAAACCAATGATTTTATCGGTGAGGTTGAACGGATTTGCGGAAAGGATTTAAAAGACTTTGTTGCGACCTGGTTAAAAAATAAATTATTTCCTTATGATGATGCTTTAGAGAGCTTAAAACAGTCTACATTTATTCAGGAGTATTTGATGGTAGATTGTGAAGTGAAAACATCAAAATGTGACGATTATTTGGTTTCTGGAATTTCTGATAAGGCTAAAATAAAACTGTTATCACAAATTCCTGATAGGATTAACGGAGACGTTTTTAGAAATAGTATAAAAGTTCGTCAGGCTATTGCTAAAAACTTAACAACGATTCCTCTAGGATTAAAACGAGATTATGAATCGCTTTTAGAAGATAAATCATATATTACCATAGAAACGGCATTATATAATCTTTGGGTTAATTTCCCTGACGACCGAAGTAAGTATTTGCAAAAAACAAAAGATATTCAAGGGTTTAATGATAAAAATATTAGAACACTGTGGTTGGCTTTGGCTCTAAACACACCTAAATTTGAACCTGAGAATAAGCAACGTTTTTTTGAAGAGTTAAGAAATTATACAAATCCGAACTATGATTTTAACCTTCGTCAAAATGCTTTTCAATATTTAGGATTATTACACGCTTGTGATTCAATTTGTCAAGAAAATTTACAGCAGGCAACGAAGCATCATAATTGGAGATTTTCTAAATTTTCAAAAAACATGTTGGAAACAATAAAGCAAGAAAAAAATTAATTGACTTAAAAAATGAAAGCGTTAGTAATTTCTGGTGGTGGTAGTAAAGGTGCTTTTGCGGGTGGTGTGGCTCAATATCTTATCGAAGAGCTAAAACGCGACTATCAATTATTTATAGGAACCTCTACGGGAAGTTTGTTAGTATCTCATTTGGCTTTAAATGAGATTGATAAAATTAAATCCGTTTATACAAATGTTTCAACCGAAAGTATTTTTAATGTTTGTCCTTTTGTTGTTAATCAAAAGCATGGTACACAAAATATTGCAATCAATCATTTAAATGTATTATTTAATTTTTTACGAGGAAGTAAAACCTTTGGCGAAAGTCAAAATTTAAAAAAACTCATTGAAAATACGTTATCAAAAAGTGATTTTAATGCTTTAAAAAACTCATCGAGAGATATTGTAATTACAGTGTCTAATTTATCATTAAATCAGGTAGAATATAAGCGTTTAAAGGATTATAGTTATGATGAATTTGTTGAGTGGGTTTGGGTTTCTTGTAATTATACGCCGTTTATGTCCTTAGTAAAGAAAAACGGTTGTGAATATGCTGATGGTGGGCTAGGGAATATGGTTCCTATTGAAGAGGCTATTAACCGAGGAGCAAAAGAGGTTGATGCTATTATTTTGCAAACAGAAGTAACACAACTAAATAGAATGCCTTCTAAAAATGCCTTTTCATTGTTGACAAGTATGTTTGGGTTTATGTTGGATAGAATTGAATCTCAAAACATAAGAATAGGGAAGTACGTTGCGAACCACAATGATGCAGTTATCAATTTTTATTATGCGCCCACTGTGTTGACTACTAATTCCCTAATTTTTGATAAACAAAAAATGACAGATTGGTGGCAACGTGGGTATCAGTTTGCACAACATAAAAATCAAGAAGTAAGTCCGTTGGAAAATCAAATGTAAAATGCTTATTTTAAATTATTAGTAACAGAGCGCAACAAATCAAGCATTTTATCTGACTAAAAAAAATATTAAAAAGTAATAAATGAGAGCATTAGTTGTATCTGGCGGAGGAAGTAAAGGAGCCTTTGCTGGTGGCGTAGCACAATACCTTATGGAGGAAAAAGGGTATCAATACGATATGTTTTTGGGAACCTCTACCGGAAGCCTGTTAATACCGCATTTAGCGGTCAATGATATTCCTAAAGTGTATAATATTTTTACTAATGTCAATCAAAAAACTATTTTTAGTATTAATCCTTTTGTTCAGCGCAGAAAAGGTGATCGAGAATATGTAACGATTAATTATTTCAATTCCGTGCTTCAATTTATTAAAAAGAAACGAACCTTTGGAGAAAGTAAAGCTTTACGAAGAAATATTTTTAGAAACTTTACAAGGGAGGAGTACGAAACAATTAGGGCTACCAAAGAGGATGTTATTGTAACCGTTTCAAATTTATCAAAAAACAGGGTAGAGTATAAGTCTATAAAAGAGTTTAGTTATGAAGAGTTTTGCGATTGGATTTGGATTTCTTGTAATTACATCCCGTTTATGTCATTAGCAACCCGTAATGGATTTGAGTATGCTGATGGCGGTTTGGGGTGTGTTATACCTATTCGAGAAGCGATTGCACGCGGCGCTACAGAGGTTGATGCTATTGTTTTAGAAAGTGAAAATTTAGAATATAATAAGGTGTTGGGTAAAAATCCATTTTCGTTAATGATTAGTTTGTTTGGTCACTTGTTAGATCAGGTTGAAAAAGCTGATATTGCTATTGGTAAGTTGGCAGCAGCTCATAAAAATGTCACTCTTAACCTATATTACACGCCTACACAATTAACAGAAAATTCATTAATTTTTAGTAAACGCTTAATGGTTAAATGGTGGCAGCAAGGTTTTGATTATGCCAAGGCTAGAAACCAAAACGGCATAGAAATGAATGAATTAAGAAATCATTAGTTTACCAAAGATCACTTACTTCTTCTTTTATAAATGATAAGGCGGTATCGCTAGGAGAACGTCGCTCCATCATTTCAGTTAAAATGACCTCACGAAGCTTATTTGCTGTGTCTGTTTTTTCAAGTAAACTAGCTTTTCTTATTAGTTGAATTGTTGCATTCTTTGAGGCTGTAATAATACTCCAACACTTATCAGTTATATAAATTTGTTGAGATAAGTTATGTTCAAATTCTTGTTCAATATTTTGTATAAGTAAGGTTTCATAATCTGTTTTATTTGAAGATATTGGAGATATTCTGATTAGCAATTTTGAAGGTGTGATACGCTCTAAAAAAATAGCCATACGCTCGTAGGCTTGAAGGCGTAAAGGCAAAGAGTTTACTTGCATGTCTTTTTTTAGTAAAAAACGCCTACGACCATCTTCATTTTTTGTATGAATTTTAAAAAACGAATAAGCTATAAGTCCAGTAATTAATGAAGGGATAGTATATAAAAATAGGTCAATAATTTTTTCGGTTTCCATAATTGTAGGCTTTAATTTTTATTAAAATTACCACTCAAATATACACAATCTTTTAAATGTTGCATACCAGAAAATGGAACTTCTGTTTTATCATACATATAGGTTGTGTTAAGTGTTTTTGAGATGTTAAAGTCATCTACATTAATTTTTATATCACTCATTTTAAATTGACATGGATGCTCGTATCCCGAAGCATGTGTAATCTCAATAAGTTCTTTTCTAAAGGTTTTAAAATATTGTGCTAATCGTTCAGATTTTAGTGTAGGATCAATACCGTTTTGCAACCATTTACTTTGGGTAGCTACACCACTAGGGCATCTGTTGGTATGGCAACGTTGAGCCTGTATACAACCAATGCTCATCATAGCCTCTCGTGCTACATTAATACAATCGGCTCCCATAGCAAAAGACATGGCTGCTTTTGCAGGAAATCCTAATCGTCCACTTGCAATAAAAACGAGGTGTTTAGTTAAGTTCTTATTTTGAAATACTTTGTACACATCACTAAATCCATAAACCCACGGTAGCGATACGTGGTCTGCAAAACTTGGTGGCGCTGCACCTGTGCCTCCTTCACCACCATCAACAGTAATAAAATCAGGTCCTTTTCCTGTTTTGTTCATTAAATCAGCTAGTTCTTCCCATTGTTCTAATTTTCCAATAGCAGCTTTAATACCAATGGGTAAGCCTGTTTTTTCTGCAATAGATTCTATAAAATCTACCATTTCAATTACATTAGTAAAGGCAGTATGTCCTGGTGGAGAAATAACGTCTTTTCCAACTTCTACATTTCGGATTTTAGCTATTTCATTGGTGATTTTAGCACCCGGAAGAACACCTCCTTTTCCTGGTTTAGCTCCCTGCGATAGTTTTATTTCAATCGCTTTAATAAATGAATTGTCTTGAGTTAATTTTACAAGCTTATCAATTGAAAAATTCCCATTTTTATCACGAACCCCAAAATATCCTGTACCAATTTGAAAAATGACATCACCACCATGACTGTGGTATGGTGACAAGCCTCCTTCACCTGTATTGTGATAGGCATTAGCAATTTTAACTCCTTTATTAAGTGATTCAATAGCTTTAGCCGATAGTGATCCAAAACTCATTGCAGATACATTGATAATGGAGGCTGGGCGAAACGGTTTTTGGCGTTTATGATGCATACCAATAATCTTGGCGCATGGTAAAAAGGAGTGATCAATGCTGTTAGGATGTTTATCATCAATTCTATAAGCCATCATGGCATTGTTAACAAATACATGTTGATTGGCATAAATATCTCTATCGGTACCAAAGCCTTCGTAATTATTTTCTTTTTTGGCAGAAGCGTAAATCCAGCCACGTTCAATACGGTTAAAAGGTAATTCTTCTCTATTGTTAGCGACTAGATATTGTCTTAGTTCAGGACCAATTTTCTCAAGCATATACCTAAAATGTCCAACAAGAGGAAAATTATGACTGATTGTATGTTTTTTTTGAATAAAAACATCTCTGATGATTACCATGACTATAGCAATTATAAACCATATCCACCACGAAATATTTGATAAAAAATTTGATAGATCTTCCATGAAAAATGTAATTGAGGCATAAATATATTTAAAATTTAGGAATTCAATAAGAATGCGAATTGTTTATAATTATTAATAAATCACCTCAATAAAAAGCCTAACAATGGTTAATTTCACGTCGTAAAAATTCATGAAGTTTGGAGAAGTATTTAAGTCAGTTAAACGAAGCACAATTAGAACCTACTTTGCAAAAAGATGGTCCCATGATTATTATAGCAGGTGCAGGTTCTGGTAAGACACGCGTGTTAACGTATCGTATTGCTTATTTAATGAGTCAAGGGGTTGATGCGTTTAATATTTTATCATTAACATTTACTAATAAAGCAGCACGCGAAATGAAAGAGCGTATTGCAAAAATTGTTGGCACTAGTGAAGCCAAAAACCTTTGGATGGGAACATTTCACTCGGTATTTGCTAAAATATTACGTTTTGAAGGACATCATTTAGGGTTTCCTAGCAACTTCACTATTTATGATACACAAGACTCTCAAAAGCTATTAGGTTCTATTATAAAAGAAATGGGCTTAGATAAAGAAATCTATAAAACAAAGCAAGTCTACAATAGAATTTCATCCTACAAAAACAGTTTGATTACTGTAAAAGCGTATTTTAATAATCCTGAGTTATTGGAAGCGGATGCTATGACCAGAAGACCGAAAATGGGTGAAATTTATGCTGAATATGTAGATCGCTGTTTTAAAGCTGGAGCCATGGATTTTGATGATTTGTTGTTGAGAACCAATGAGTTATTAACACGATTTCCTAATGTTTTGGCACAATATCAAAACCGATTTAGATATATTTTAGTTGATGAGTATCAAGATACCAATCATAGCCAGTATTTAATTGTTCGTGCTTTAGCAGATCGCTTTCAAAACATTTGTGTAGTAGGTGATGATGCCCAGAGTATCTATGCGTTTCGAGGGGCTAATATCAATAATATTTTGAATTTTCAGAAGGATTATGATGATGTGAAGCTTTTTAGACTAGAGCAAAACTATCGATCTACTAAAAATATTGTAGGTGCCGCAAATTCGGTTATAGAACACAATAAAACAAAGTTAGATAAAGTTGTTTGGACTGCTAATGAAGAAGGTTCTAAGGTTAAAATACATCGATCGTTAACAGATGGTGATGAAGGACGCTATGTGGCAAGTGTTATTTGGGATACTAAAATGCAAGAACACTTGCATAATAATGAATTTGCCATTTTATATCGCACCAATGCACAATCACGTGCTATGGAAGATGCTTTAAGAAAACGAGATATTCCATATAGAATTTACGGTGGTTTAAGTTTTTACCAGCGTAAAGAGATTAAAGATGTTATTTCTTATTTGCGTATTATATTAAACCCTGCTGACGAAGAGGCTTTAAAACGTGTTATAAATTATCCAGCAAGAGGTATTGGACAAACAACTATTGATAGATTAGTAGTAGCTGCGAATGGGTATAAAAAAACTATTTTTGAAGTTCTGAAAAACCTAGATTCTCTAGACATCAATATTAATAATGGTACCAAAAACAAACTACGAGATTTTGTAACCTTAATAGAAAGTTTTCAGGTAATGAACCAAACTGCTACCGCTTTTGAATTAGCAGAACATGTTGTAAAAGCGAGTGGTTTAATGCGCGAATTTAATAAAGATGGAACTCCTGAAGGTGTTACACGATTAGAAAACGTTGAAGAATTATTAAATGGTATTAAAGATTTTGTTGAAGGACAGCTTGAAATAGCTGATACCACAGGAAATTTAGCTGAATTTTTAGAAGATGTGGCCTTAGCGACCGATTTAGATAATGAAAAAGGCGATGAAGATGCCGTTGCATTGATGACTATTCACTTAGCTAAAGGGCTGGAGTTTAATCATGTATTTGTAGTAGGTCTGGAAGAAGATTTGTTTCCTAGTGCTATGAGTATGAATACGCGTACTGAACTTGAAGAAGAACGCCGTTTATTCTACGTGGCTTTAACGAGAGCCGAAAAGCAAGCCTATTTAACCTATGCCTTATCGCGTTACCGTTGGGGTAAATTAGTAGATTCTGAACCAAGTAGGTTTATTGAAGAAATAGATGAGCAGTTTGTAGAAAATGTAACTCCGATGCAAGAAAGACGAATCAATCCCATGTTGGATGCTAACATTTTTGGTGATGTTGATCCGAATAAAATTAGATTTAAGACCGCGAAACAGCCAGATTTTAAAAAGCCAATAAAATCTATAAAACAAGAATCAGCAAAAGTTCAAATAACATCACCTAAAAATTTAAAACCAGTTAGTTCTGCACAAGCAACTAGTAATGCAAATTTATTTGATAATACACTAACCGTTGGAAATCTTGTGAAACATTTGCGTTTTGGAACAGGTGAAGTTTTAAAAATAGAAGGTTCTGGAGCAGATATAAAAGCCGAGATAAATTTTCAGCATGGTGGTGTTAAAAAATTATTATTACGTTTTGCTAAGCTAGAAGTAATAGGGTAGAAGTTCATTATTTTACCATGCGCACGGAGTTGATATGTCCATCATCATCGTATTCTTTGACGGTGTTGTTGGGGTCTACAATCCATTCGCCATCCACAATAAATTTGTAGTGATATTTTCCACCAGAAAGAGGAATATTATATATCCACCCCTCATCCGTTTTACGCATTTTATATTGGTGTTCGTCCCAACCATTAAAACTTCCTGCTAAAATAACTTCTTGTGCATCGGCATAACCTTTAAGCTTAAAGGTGGTTTGTTGTTTAATATTTAAATGAGAATTGTATTCACCAAATTCATTAACTACTTTATCTTTATTGTCTGGGTCTGCCATCCAACTTCCATCTACAATAAAGCGATATTCGTAGTCATCTGGTTTTAATTGTAAGGTAAGTTCCCAGCCTTCATTAGCTTTCTCCATTTTAAAAAGATGCTCATCCCATCGGTTAAAAGTGCCAGACAAAATAACCTCTTTAGCGTCCGTATATCCTTTCAATTTAAAAGTTGTATTCCCGTTTTTATCAGGGTATGCTGTATACATTTTAAGATTATATACATTTCCAAGTCCGTAACCGTATTTAGTTGCTACAACAATATTAGGATCTTTTCTTGAAGGCTCAGCCCAAAATGTATTGTTGATAACAAACTTAAACTCCCACGAAAATTCATCTGTAAAATCTATTAATTTTTTACGAAGTTCATAAACATTATCATTGATTTTGGTCATGCGCCATTTGTTTTTCGACCAATTATTAAATTGACCTGATACCACAACACTTTCTATATTTAAATCATCAAAATCGCGTCTGTAGCTTTGATTATCTGCAGTTGCATTTTTATAATCGCGTTTATCAAAAGAAAAAACAACATCATCACCTTCTATTCTATAACCACTAAGGTCATTGCTTTGGGCAAATGCGTTTAAGTTTGTTAAAACTAAAACTATAAAAGTAATATGTAAGACTAATTGTTTCAATGTGTTCCTTTTGGATAATCTATAAAATATATTTTTTCTTTTTGATAGTTGATAATTGTTCGCTTTTGTTTAAAAAATTCAAATCCTAAAATGCCATCTAAATTGGTTCCAAAAGCTTTATTCATATTGCTTAGGTTCGTTAAAACGGTAAACATAGGACCAAAATAAACAGTTTTACTAAGTTTTACACGATACAATTTCCCTGCCAAAACTTCAATTTTTCTTTTTCCTGCACCAGATAATAATAATCTTTTTTTAGGAACAAAATACTTTAAAATCTTTTTGTTGATATTTTTATTTATTTGATTGAATTCTGCTCCACTATCTAACCCAAATTTAACATTTTGTTTATTAATAGTAGCATTTAATACGATGGTATGATTTTTTAATTTGAAATCAATACTATCAACAATTTTTTCTAAATATACTTTTTTGTTAAGTCTATTGCCTTTTCTGTCCACTTTGCTTAAAGTTATTTGGTTTAAATACAAATCGATAAATACTTCATAATCTTTTAAAACATTAAAGCCAATAATACCTAAGAGATTCATGTGCTTGCTCTTTTCAATGTGTGATAAATCTATAACATCAGAATTTGTATTTAAAACCGTAAAATTATCTATTGTAAACTCTTTGACTCTTTTCTCATAAGATATATCAATCTCAGAAAGTACTCCAGAGGTTTCTGTCGTTTTGTTGAAAATATTGTTATTTGAAAAATGGACTTTGTTAAGAATGAGTGTTTCAGAGCCTGTATCAATAATAAAGTTACCTTTTTGATTTAAAAGTTCTGCTTCAACAACAATTAAATGATCTATTAGTTTAAAGGGAATTCTTGTTGTATTGTCATTAACTACTTTTGCTTCTGTAAATATAATAGGGGGTGGCGTGACATCTGTGGAAAAAACAGAATGCACACAAGTGAAAGATATTAAAAAACATATACAGAATCGTAACATATAAAAAAGACTATTTTTTTATGAATTTGTTACATAATTAAGTAGTTTACCGATAAAAGATAATTGTCTCTAAAAAATATCTTTACTTTGTAAGTAAATGTGTTAAGTGGTTTTATGGCAGAATTTATAAGAATATATGAAGAGAATCCTAATCCTAGAGAAATTGATAAGGTTATTAAAATTCTAAAAAGAGGAGGATTAATTATTTACCCTACAGATACGGTTTATGGTTTGGGCTGTGATATCACTAACATAAAAGCTCTAGAACGAATAGCCAGAATTAAAGGTGTTAAGCTTGAAAAATCTAATTTTTCATTTATTTGCCATGATTTAAGTAATTTAAGTGATTATGTAAAGCAAATAGAAACCTCTACCTTTAAAATATTAAAACGAGCACTGCCAGGCCCCTATACGTTCGTGCTACCAGGGGCAAAAACATTACCTAACCCTTTTAAACAGAAGAAAACCGTTGGTATTCGTGTTCCTAATAACAACATTGCACGAGAAATTGTGAAACAGTTAGGGAACCCCATTGTATCAACATCTATTCATGATGAAGATGAAATTATAGAATACACTACAGATCCTGAACTTATATTAGAAAAATGGGATGATTTAGTTGATTTAGTAATTGATGGTGGTTATGGTGGTAATGAGCCTTCAACGATTATTGATTTATCTGAAGAGCAACCACTTATTATAAGGGAGGGTAAAGGAAGTTTAGAGATTTTTTAGTTTAAGTTTTATTGCGGTAAATATTAACTAATTCGAAGATCGTTTTTATTAAACCTATTTAGGGTTTTTCCATTGGCTTTAGGATAATCGTGAACAAATTGATACTTTGAATGTGAATTAGTTTTTACTGCTCCCTATTCTTTTATCAAAAATTGATACTTCAATTTATAATATTTAGTTTTGACACCAAATTACTGGACTTCTAAAAAATTGTGAAGGGGGAATGACTGAAGTAATCTCTTAAAAAGAAGTTAATGTTAAACAGATTGCTTCACTGCGTTTGCAATGACGAACACCAAAATATATTACTTCGTTACAATTTATTTGGCGTGCTTCCATCGTTTATGAGTCCAAAAATAATACTCAGGAGCCTCACGAATTTGTTTTTCAACCTCGTGTAAAAACATATCTGTTAGTTGA
>NZ_JAAKGI010000034.1 GCF_011762485.1 Yeosuana marina | reverse complement strand
GGAACCTCATTCATTTGTCCATACTCACAAATCGCTTTGGCATCACTCTTATCGGTCTTTACCTTGGCCAACTTCATCTGGATAAACCGTTTTACCGATAATGGATTTACCACCGATACCTGTACCTTATTTTTATGCAAAAACTGAGCGAAGCGATAATGATAATACCCTGTAGCTTCCATAACAACCAAAGACTCTTTGGTTATCACTTTTAAGAATGATTTAAAGCCTTGTGCATCATTCTTAAAACTTTGATGGCCTTTTTGATGGCTATAAACATCAAACACGTCTTTACTAATGTCTATTCCGAAAATTTCTGTATTTTTATTCATAAGAACTGAATTTTTGAAAGGACAATCTACTTTGATTTCAACAACTTAAAATCGAGATCTTGGTCTCACAGAACTGAACGAAATTTGAGTAGAAAAGAGAGGGGATTAGCAATGTTGCCGAAGTCTCAAGCTTCACCGTATAAAATAACCTTAATCCTCTCTTTTGTTCTTTCTAATTTATTTATCTAATTTAACAAAAGACAAACTTAAG
>NZ_JAAKGI010000033.1 GCF_011762485.1 Yeosuana marina | reverse complement strand
GAGCCGTATGATGGGAGACTATCACGTACGGTTCTGTGAGAGGCTCGGGGTGAAACTCCCCTTGTCTACTCGACACATCAACGTTAGCAAATATTAGAAAACTACGATGAATTTCACTCCATTTGAAAATACAGAACTATTAAGTAATTTAAAAAAGGGCGAAATAGCAGAAATAATTAATAATAATATTGAATTTTCACCTAAATTAGGTTTGACTTTTAAAAAGAACACAAACAAACATTACGAAGGAATTATAACAGAGGATATATTTAAAATTCGAAGAAATCTAAAAAACGGAAAAAATTCATTTATTCCAATTGCTTATGGAAAAATTTCTGAATTTGAAAAAGGGACGCTTATAAAAATGAAATTAAGACTTCATCCAACAATCACGTTATTTTTAATTGTTTTTACAGTTTTTTCTGGAAGTTTACTCTTTTTTGGAACATTAAATTGGCATAATTTATTAATGTTTATCTTACCTTATTTTATGTGTACTGTTTTTTTTAATTACGAGTCGAATATTATTAAAACTGACTTAAAAATAATGTTGAAATCAAAAAAATAACATTTGCTAACACCGGTAGCCGTTGCACAAGCCCATAATTTTCAAAAACAAGATACAAAAACGTCCTTTTTTAAGGGCGTTTGTTGTTTTTGAATGTGATTACAATATAAATTCTAAATCATTATTTGGGCTTATAAAGGCATTTATAGCAGCCTTAAAATGGTCAAAAATTAAGCGTAGACTTGCCACCCCACTTTTACTGTGTTTTTCTATAAATTTCAGATACTTTTTTAGGTTATAGGCAATGGCGGATAATTGCATGCACTTATTAGCCTGTTTAATACCTATGGTATTGACTTTCCCAAAACCCATAAACTCAGTGAGTGTTCCAAAAACGGGCTCTACTGTGCTTTGTCGCTTGGCTTTCATATAACGCCCCTGTGGACTGTTTACTCTGACGATGTTGCGCTCGTACTCGGCGCGGTAATAGGTTACGGTAAATTTCTTTTCCTGGGC
>NZ_JAAKGI010000032.1 GCF_011762485.1 Yeosuana marina | reverse complement strand
CTTACTTCTGAGGCGTCGTCATCGGTGATGGTAACAGTCGCTGCGTCAGTTGTGCTTATCGTTACTGCCGTGTCTGTTGCTGTTAAGGTCACGATCACTGTCTCATTAGTCTCTACCAAGTTATCATTGATCACCGTTACTGGAATCGTTCCTGTGGTGGCGCCTGCTGCTATGGTAATACTTCCTGTTAATGCTGTATAATCTACATCTGCTGTAGCCGTACCTGCTATTGTATAGCTTACTGTGGTCGCTACTGATACAGGGTTGCTTAACGTTACTGTGAGCAGTCCGTTTGTGCTTGGCTCACTGGCTTGTGTAGTGGCTGCAATGCTTACTTCGGATGCATCATCATCGGCAATGGTTACCGTTGCTGATGATGTTCCTAAGGTTACGGCGGTGTTCGTGCTTGTTAAGGTCACAATCACAGTCTCACTGCTCTCTACAATACTATCGTCTGTGACAATCACATCAATCGTAGCGGATGTATCTCCTGCGGCAATGGTTACGGTACCTGTTAAGGCTGTGTAATCGGTGCCGGCTGTTGCGGTGCCTGATATGGTGTAGGTCACTGTTGTGGCTACACTCACTGGGTTGGTCAAGGTTATAGTGAACAGTCCGTTAACAGGTCCGTCTTCATCGCCTTGTGTAGTCGCTGCGATACTGACTTGTGAGGCGTCGTTGTCCGTAATCGTTCCGGTTGCTGTGGCATCGGAGATTGTTACTAAGCCGCCGGTTATACCACTTAAGGTTACCGTATAAGTCTCTGTAGGTTCTACTGTGGTATCATCCGTAATCGCTACGATAAAGCTTTGGGTGCTTCCGCTTAAAGAACCTGCTGCAAAGGTGAGCGTATTTGTGGTGGCTGTATAATCTGATCCTGCTGCTGCAGTGACATCACTTGTGGCATAATCAACACTAAAGGCGTCTTGTACATTGCCGGTTAAGGTGACTGTAAAGCTCGCTGTGCCTGCGCCCTCATCTACCGTAACATCTGCGATGGCAATACTGGCGGCATCATTATCCGTAATCACGTAATCTGCCGATGCGTCTGCAATCGTAATTGGTTGTCCGTTAACTGTGTTGATCGCGATCGTACCTACAAAGGTTTCTGTAGGTTCTAAAATAATATCACCTAATATCGTCACTGGGATATTAACACTTGTGCTTCCTGATGGAATCGTTACCAGTACGCCTGTTTGGGCGATATAATCGCTGCCTGCTGTTGCTGTTCCTGCGGTCGTAGCAAAACTTAACACCACATCCTGCTGAGCTTCACCACTCATAGTCACTACAAAGTTTGAAGATTGTACGCCTTCTGTTTCTGTAATGGCAGTATCGGCGATGCTAATCGTTAAGGCATCATCGTCGGTAATCGTACCTATCGCTTGTGCATCATACGTCACTAACGTGTTGGTGATGTTTGACAGATTTAGCGTAAAGCTTTCTTGGGCTTCGGCTATCGCATCTTCTGTGGTGGCTACGGTTACGGTATAAGATTCTAAGCTCGTACCTGTAAAGGTTAATGTGCCTGATTCTGTGGTGTAATCATCGCTCACAACGGCTGAACCGTCTGCCGTAGCATAATCTATACTAAAGCCGCCTTGTACATTGCCTGTTAAGGTCACTGTAAAGACAACATCGTCGCCTTCTGTTACTGTTATATCGGATACTGTTAACGCTGCGGCATCATTATCGGTGATGCTGCCTATGGCTTGTGCATCAAAAGTAACCAAAGCATTACTGATGCTACTTAGATTCACTTCAAAGGTTTCACTGAGTTCTAACAGCGCATCGTCGGTAGTGGCTACCGTAATGGTGTGACTTTCTGTATCGGTACCTACAAAGGTTAAGGTATTGCTGTTGCTTGTATAATCTGATCCGGCATCGGCTGTGGCATCGGCTGTGGTATAGTCGATGGTAAAGCCACCTTGTACTGCGCCTGTTAGGGTTACTGTAAATATAGCGTCGTTACCTTCGGTGACAGTGACATCACTAATGCTTAAACTTGCCGCATCGTTATCACTGATGGTAACGGTAGCTTCATCGTTGTTGGTGTCTATCGATACATCGGCATCGCCTGATGTAATAGCATCGATTGTTACAATAACGGTCTCACTGGATTCTAATACGGTATCATCTAAGACTGCTACATCAATAGTCACTGATGTTAAGCCTGCTGGAATCGTTACTGTACCGGTTAATGCGGTGTAATCGGTACCTGCGGTGGCTGTGCCGCCTATCGTATAGCTTACTGTGGTAGCTACATCGGAGGCATTTGTTAAACCGACTGTGAACTGTCCGTCATCGCTTGGCTCTGAAGCGGACGCATCTGTGGCTGTAATACTTACTTCTGAGGCGTCGTCATCGGTGATGGT
>NZ_JAAKGI010000031.1 GCF_011762485.1 Yeosuana marina | reverse complement strand
GATACTTGGGCATATACGTATACCATTGATCTTACTGCCTTTATCTTACCTGCTAACGGTTTAGAAACAGTTAGTAATTTAGCTGATGCTGTAGAGCCTACTCCGCCTACTGTTACTGATAATTGTGGTAACACAATGGTTCCTGTACTTTCTGATACATCAACTACTCCAGATTGTCAAGGATCTAAAATATATACATTTACTTATACAGACTGTGCTGGTAATTCTGCTGACTGGACGTATACTTATACCATCATTTTAGCACCTTTTACAGTGCCTGCTGATGGAGCTAGTACGGTAAATTGTATTGCTGATGCTACCGAAACATTCACATTGCCTACCATTCAAGATGTTAATGGTAACATATTAACGCCTTCGGCTGCAGTGATTACTGATACACCCGATCCATTAACTTGTGAAGGAACTAGAACTTATACCTATACGTATACCGACTGTGCTGGTAATTCAGATGATTGGTCATACGTTTATACCATTGATACGCCTGCTTTCACTATCACTGATCCTGATGGAGCCAGTACTGTAAATTGTATTGCTGATGCTACAGAAACATTCACAATGCCTACCATTC
>NZ_JAAKGI010000030.1 GCF_011762485.1 Yeosuana marina | reverse complement strand
AATCAGGAAGACCATACGATGAAAACTTTGTTTCAAAATTAGTCTAAAAAGACTTGTTTTTTAACTCAGTTCTTTGTTAGGCAACGTTTTTTATTTAAATATATCTTTAATTCTGTCTAAAAGACCTTTTTTCTTTGGGTAAACTTTCGGTTCTCTGTTTTTATTCTGTTCCGAGTATTTTTTTTGCTTTTCCAATTCTTTTAAAAATTCAGGTGTATCTGCTAATAACATTTCTTTGGAATAAGCTATTTCATCATCCAAATAGTAAATTAGTGCTTTGCTTTTGTCAATTAGCGCAACTGAAATAAGTCCGATTGAAGCACCAGCAGCAAAATCAGCTCCCCAAATAAATGAAACAGCAGTATCTTGGTCAGTCAAATCCTTTTTTATAAAATCAGATTCATTTGTTATTTCAGTTGGATTATTAAAATAGACTTCAAAGAATGTTTTTTCTCCGTTTATACTACATTCAATTCCGTCAATTCCATAAAAATTTTCAAAATCATCTAGGATTTTAAAGTCATAACCAAGTCCGTTAATAATATTTTCTATTTCCGCTTTGGTTGGTAAATCAGCTTTCTTTAAAAAAGCCACTTGGGTCATTGACATATCGTTTTTTTTTAAATGTTGCCTAACGGTTCGTATAACCGCAGTTACGAGTTAATTAGCGTTAATTTTCGGTTTGGCACAGACTTTAGTAATTCCGAGTGGATTCGGACGTAGTCGAATCCGCCGTAATTGCGGTTATACATTGTTGTAAACAGTACTTTATTCGTTTTTATCCACTAATAATTTGAATGAGAAGTTGTCCAAGTTTAAATCCAAATAATCCAACAAAAATTCCAATCGCCATCCAATAAATTCTTTGTTTTTTGTCCGCTTGAACAATTTGTTTTTCTATTAACTCTCCGTTCTTCATTAATTCCAACTCAATTTCTCTTTTATCAAATTGTTTGTATTTAGATTTCAGGATAAAATTTTCAGAATCCAGATTCAGTTTGTGTTTAAATCCAGAGAAAGAGAATTTTTTTGAAACAGTTTGTCCGTTCAATAAAACACTTTCAATTCCGAATAGAGAATTCATAAACTCTATTTTGTTATTTTCAATATTAAATTCAGCGTATTTCATTTTTCGTTCAGTTTTTTGGGTATTGTTTACAACGTGATTGTGTATGGAAAGTTGCGTGTTTGTGTGCGAGGATTTTCCGAAGGAAAATCAGAAGCAAGCAAATACACAACTACCTTTGTTTAAGCACTAATTTAGCAATTTTTTATACACGGTGTTAGCACCAGTATTTTTATTTCTTATTTCTAATTTTTTTACTTTCCATACTCCATTTTTCTTTTCCAATTTTGAAAAAACATTGAAAATTCCATTTTCAGAAACAAAAATTAATGACAACTCTGAACTTCCAGATTCAGAACTCCATTTCGAACTAATATTTCGTAGAATTCCATAATGTTTAATTTTTCCAGTTATTTTATTGATGTCAATATTGTTTTCACAATAGTTTTGAGTCACTTTTATAGGTTCAGATTGTCCAATTGTCAAATATCCAATAAAAACTAAAATCATAGAAAAGACAAGAATAAAAGTGTAGAACTTGAGCAAATGTTTTACCATAAAGAAAATTCCATTAAATGGATTCTTTTTCATTGACCTAATTAGTTCTTGATATTTTTTATAAAATTTTGGGTAATGCCCTCTTATTTCCTTGTAAAATTTCAACCAAAAATAAATTCCAATTCCAGTTAAAATAACTGATAAAATCATTCCGTAAGTTGATTCAGGTAACTTTCCATTGGTATCACCAATCCAAGATAAAATCCATAAAATGGCTCCAGTAGACAATAATATTCTGAATAATGTTTTTTTGTTCAAGGTTGAGTCAATATTGGTGCTAACGGTTTTGTATATGGAAAGTTGCGTGTTTGTAAGCGAGGATTTTCCGAAGGAAAATCAGAAGCTAGCAAACAAAGCAACTCACATTGGTTAAGCTAAAAATAGCAATTTTTTATATACGGTGTTAGCAAACGTATTTTTCAATATACTAATTCAAGAACAATTATTTTTCTATTCAGTTCATCGTTCAAATCAATATCATAATTCAGCATAACTCTTGCTGTCGATTTAGGAAATAAATATCCAAAATCTTTCTTTGTATCATAGAATTCTTTATGAAAATCGCTCTTGTTTTTTATCGATTCTATTGCTTGCAAATATTTACCAACGAAATTTATTCTGGCTGTTTCTAATTCTTGACTTATAATAGAATCAAAATTTGAATTAGGTCTAACATCTACAGAGCTCCCTCTTGAAAAAGTATATTCGGTTGCTCCATTAGGATTGGTATATTTAAACCTTGATTTTACATATGGAACAGGAATTCTTATAAAGTCTATTGAATCAGACTCAATTTTATCAAGAGCACTATTTTCTATAATCCAAACCGAATCTGGAAATTCATACATTTCCAATCGTAAATCGCTCGATTTAAATTTATCCTTTGCTTTTTTAGATATTCTTTTCCAGTTTCCAGTTTTTTCATCACGCAATTCGGTTAAAAACTGACGGTAGGCATCTTCTGTGTCCAAATTTGGATATTGAATTTTTAGAAAGTTATTCTCAAAATCAGAAACTAAAAAGTCTAATGTAGCAACATTCTCTTTGCCTAAAATTTTATCAAATTCCGATATCTCGTGTTCTGTTTTTTTGTCTGAACAACTTATGATTAAAATCAGAAATATGAATGTTTTGAGAATTTTCATTTGTAGGTCATATGTTTGCTAACGGTCTCGTATAACCGTCAGTTACGGGTTTTAAGTTACTGTTTTTCGATTAAGTACAGACGTTAGCAATTCCGAGTGGATTCGGACGTAGTCGAATCCGCCGTAATTGCGGTTATACATTGTTGGCTACAGTATTTTTAATTTTCGGCCAATTCTTTTTCATCAGTTTCATCAGTTGAAAATCGTGCAATCAACATTGGTGTTAAAATACATACAATTCCGATTATTGATTTCAATCCGAAATCACCAATAAAATTCATTGCAATTAAATAAATTCCGCAAACCAGAAAAATTATATTAATCAGTTTTTTATTCCAAACAAAACCTCCAACCAGGTATGCAATTCCGATTAGAGTGAACATTCCAGCGTTCAGAATTTGATTCGTTTCATCACTATAATTCAAAAACCAATTCGATATTTTTCCGATTAAAACAATTCCGATTAGTATAAGGAAAATTTTATGTAATATTTTTTTCATTTCGATTGTGTTTTGTTTTGATATTGTAGCCAACGTGATTGGCTATGGTTTCGTTGCGTGAAAATCCGTGAGGATTTTCCGCCGTAAACCGAAGATAGCAAATTTGCGAGGACTTTCCGATAGGAAAGTCAGAAGCAATGAATTATAGCCGTTGTTGTGTGTAGTTTTTTTATTTTTGATTTTTCTTTCGTTTTCTCCATTTATTAAGAAATATCCATAGTAGGATAAAGCCTAGATTCATGGTGATGATGTATAGCAAAATTCCGAGCGGATTAAACCCAGTTGCCTCCTCTTGAGCTGCTTTTTCCAGAAATAGAATTGATGTTGATAATTTTTCTTCGGTAAATAATTGGTTGTTAGCAATATTGCTTCCCCAATGAATACCAATGGCAAATAGAATAGTTATAGATCTTATGAGCGCATTGGCAAATACAAAGTGTCCAATAATTATTGAAATTGAATAGAATATTGCTCCAAATATTCCAATATTGAATATATTATGCATTGACACAAAAACTATGACAGCAACTAGGTTTGCTATTCTTAAGTTGTAGATTGAAATCAGTTTTTTGTAACCATAACTCCTACAGATGAATTCCTGTACTGCAGCCGTTGGTAAAATCCAATAAAGATGTTTTAATATATCCAGGTAATTAATGCCTTGATTAAAAATTATTTTGTCACCAGTAAGAAAACTTTTTAAATAGTATCCAAGTAGTGCGGCTATAATGCCCAATGCAAGTCCAATTGGCAGATATTTTAAATTCAGTCCTTTTAAATTGAAACCTAATTCATCAAGATTCTTATTTTCGGTTTTATATAAAATCCAATTAGCCAATACGACTAATATAAGTCCAACGAACGGAAAAACTTCTTCAGTTCCATTTGGAAATGGCAAGAAATCTGGTAAAAATAGAGCAATGAGAATTAGAACCACAAAGAGAAGCAGTCTGCTTAAATTAGGATAGGTTTTGAATAAATTCATTGTCTTGTTTAATTACACACAACGTGTTTGGCTATGGTTTCGTTGCGTGAAAATCCGCTAGGATTTTCCGCCGTAAACCGAAGATAGCAAATTTGCGAGGACTTTCCGAAAGGAAAGTCAGAAGCAATGAACTATAGCCGGTGTTGTAAACAGTTATTTTTATCCGTGCCAAACATAATAATTCAAAACGGTGTTATTTTTATTAAACTGAATTATTAAACTTCCCGTGTCAATTCCGTGTTTTGCCATTCCGAGATAATATCTGAAACTTTCATTTGATTGATTTTCGGGATTTCCAAGTAATTCAATTATTTCAGATTTTGTTTTTCCTTTCAGTTCGTGATTTTTACGCAAACTATTCATCATATCCCAGCGCAATGATAATTCCGTTTCTGATTCCGTCCAATTTTTCCATTTTTCCGAGTCAAATTGTTCGTGGATAATATTTCCTTTTAGAGCAAATCCGATTATAGTAATTATCGCCAAAGTCAAAAGTCCATATTTAATCAATATTTTCATTCTCTAAATTGAATCATAAATCAGTTTTATACCACAAGCAAATAAAATAAAAGCACCCAAAATAAACTCCGTAGTGAATGACATTCGTATATAATCCTCATTCTTTCTTTGGTTAACGAATTTTTTCCGTTCGTAGTTGTACCAAATAATTCCAAGAACAATTAATAAAGCTCCAAGTATAAATTTTAGTACGTTTTCCATAATTGTTTACAACGATTTTGTATATGATACGTTGCGTGGTTTAGCACGTAATTTAGCAAATAAAAACCGAATAGAAAATAGAGTGAACCCAAAAGGTTAGACAAATTTATAATTAATTTTGATAATAATGAGCTCGATATTCAGTCGG
>NZ_JAAKGI010000029.1 GCF_011762485.1 Yeosuana marina | reverse complement strand
GTGTCGAGTAGACAAGGGGAGTTTCACCCCGAGCCTCTCACAGAACCGTACGTGATAGTCTCCCATCATACGGCTCTTCTTATACAAATCTATACACTTAATTCGAATATCCAACATACCAGTGATAAAACAGACTAGGAAATTGTTTCCGAACTCTGTCCAGCCATCTATAGGCATCTGTTAGATTATTTCTGTACCGTTTATAGCGATACCTTGCCCATCTTACCAGTTTTATACGAAGTACATAAAACACTTTGGACAAACTATAACCACGGTATTTACCAAAGTAGCGTATCCATCCCCTGAGCTTTGGGTTTAAGTGGTGTGCAATACCTACAATACTATCACATCGCATTCTTGGGATTTCCATTTTCCTGATCCGTTCAAATATCCGTGACCGTGACTGGATACTAATGGCACAATCAAATCCTGAAAACAGTCTCCCCGTTTTCTTTGATTTTGAGGTGCGTGGCTGAAAAGTATATCCCAAAAAGTCAAATTGTACTTTTTCATACTTTTGTTGCCTTCTAAAATCCTTGCAATACACGATTTTTGTTTTATCTGGATGCAATGTCAATCCACAATACTCCAATCTTTCTTTTATGCTCTGTAGGATATGCTCTGCTTGATTTTGCGTCTGGCAATGAATGATAATATCATCTGCATAGCGTACAAATTCAATGGTAGAGTTCACTCTCCCAAACCAAACATCCAAGGTGTAGTGCAGAAACAGATTGGCTAATAGTGGACTTATCACCCCACCTTGCGGTGTGCCTTTTGTTCTTGCGATGATTTCACCTTTTCGGGTTTGAAGTGGAGTTTTGAGCCATCTTTCGATGTATCTAAGCACCCACTTTTCTTCAACGTGTTTGCCCAGAGCCTTGAGCAGCTTGTTATGGTCGATATCATCAAAGAAGTTCTTGATGTCCAAGTCAATCACCCAATCATGTTTCCAGCAGTTTTTACGTACCTGTTCAAGTGCTTGATGAGCACTGCGCTTTGGTCGATAACCATAGGATTGTGGATGAAAGATTATTTCCAGTCTTTCCTCTATTTGATTTCTTATCACCGTTTGTGCTACTCTATCGCTAATCGTCGGAATCCCCAATTGACGGATAGAACCGTTTTTCTTTGGGATTTCAACTTGTAGGACTGGTGGTGGGTAATAACTGCCCGAGGCTAAGCGGTTCCAGACTTTGTACAAGTGTCGATGTCTTTGCTTGTCATAATCTGACATACTTAGATTGTCTATACCTGCGCTTTTTCCTTTTCGCTTTACCTGTAAGTAAGCTTCCCTTACCATTTCTTTGGTAATAGGTAACGATTTTGTCTTCTCAAATTGAATCATCCTCTTGCGAGTTGTAAAATTGATAAACTGTATAAGCTAATCCCTTTGCTCCAGTTTCATTACAAAACCTTCATCACTACTACGGATTAGTCCGCCCCTGTACAGAGCATCGCTATTTGGCCTCTAGTTTGCGCTATTGTGCTTTTCACTTTGCAGCTTTGTACAGGTTCCCGAGTTCCGTAAATAAGCCCGAATAAAGGTCATGCCTCCTAAATGACGCCTGCCGCTTAGCCAGTAAACAGGTAACCGCTGAACTTGTCATGTTTGTCATACTTCAAACACTTTTGACAGATTGTTGCACTTTCTCGACACTTCTTCAGAGGTTCATTTGCATTCATCTCCTTTATCCATACCTGACCAAACTCTTGGATTGGTCGTTTCCATAACGCTCAATACCTTGGCTCTTTACCAAAGCACCTTATGGTAGTTTGGTGCTCTCCCCTGTAGGACAACACCGGTGGATCGGCTCCACCATCTTATAAACAGTTGCGTAACGATTTTCAGCCGTTCGTTACTCTCGGCACAC
>NZ_JAAKGI010000028.1 GCF_011762485.1 Yeosuana marina | reverse complement strand
AAGAGCCGTATGATGGGAGACTATCACGTACGGTTCTGTGAGAGGCTCGGGGTGAAACTCCCCTTGTCTACTCGACACGTATTCCAAGATCAAATCCTAACAAAAATTAGTTTTTTTATTATGCTGCATGTTGTTGAAGAACCACGTACGGAGTTCCTCGTTTAACTACTGCAAAAGCTCTTGATATAAGTTTATTTCTAACATTATTTACTGCAATCATTTTATCTTTTCCTTCAGCTAACTTTTTCTTATAATATAAGCGCAATTCACTGTCGTGCTGTATGGCTGAAACACTAGCCATACTTAACAAACTTTTCATTTTTCTATCGCCTAAATAATGACATTGCTTTCTTCTATGAATACTCGTTCCTGAACGATGTTCAAAGGGCGCTGTTCCACAATAGCTTGCAAAAGCACGCCAACTATCAAAACGCGTAAAGTTTCCTGTATGATAGATGAATTGACAAGCTACTACTAGACCAACTCCTCTAAGACTGGTCAATAATTCATAATTCTTTTCCATAGAGCTATCTTCTGATACTATCGCTTTTATCCTAGTTTCTATTGACTTTACTTGCTTTTCCAAGTAATCAATACTTCGTTTTAAGCTTATACAGCCAGCTCCTGTTGTTGGACTGGTCAAAAGCACCTTCATCTCTTTTAACGTCCCTTTTAAACCTGCATTATTGCGTACCAATTGATCTCGTAATGCCAGTAATCTTCCTAGCTCTAAATGAGAGGAGCTTTTAACTGTACTTGGCTTTAATTCTTCTCGATACAACCATGCATAACGAGCTATTAAACAAGCATCCAAAACATCCGTTTTTTCTTTAACTATTCCTGACGAGCGTTTTATTTTCAATGGACTTTCTTCTACATAAATAATGTTCTGGCTAGATAAGTAAAGTGCCAACTTTAAGGAATAATAACCTGTATTCTCAAAACAATAAAATACTTCGGTAGTTTTGACAACCTTAAAAACCCATTTTATGAGGCTTTTATATCCACCAATATCATTGATAAACGCTTTGTGAGATTGACCATGATAACAATAGGCATCTATTGTCTTTTTTGATACATCAATTCCTACGACTTCTTTGTAATTTTTCATATTTTTACAATTAGAGTGAATAAATATGTTGCAAAAACTACTTCCTTTATCGGGATCTTATACGCCTGGTATTCCAAATGGTTCTTTGCAACTTTATAGAAAGAGAGGACTCGTACGTGTCATGGACCTGTAATTCTAAAACACGTTATAGTTCTCCTCTTTTTCTATATAAAGTTATTTAATACAAACTAAAGAAACACGTTGGTGGTAATATAAATCGAACTCAAAAGAATAATCTAAAAAAAAAAACAATATGAAAAAAAACAAGTTTTTAGGAATAATAATTCTATTTAATTTATTAAGTTGTTCAAAAAACAA
>NZ_JAAKGI010000004.1 GCF_011762485.1 Yeosuana marina | reverse complement strand
CAAAAAAGGCAACGACCTACTCTCCCACAAATGCAGTACCATCGGCGCTAACGGGCTTAACTTCTCTGTTCGGAAAGGTAAGAGGTGAGCCCCGTCGCTATAACCACCTTAAATCTTTAAGCAGATTATTAGATTTCTAGAGCGCTTTGCTCTTAGATTGTTAGACTAAGTCTAACATCTTTTATCTAATATCTTACTTCTAATAAGTTAACATATTGAAACAAGATCATGATTGAATAATAATTTGTGTTGTACTCTTATAAAAAAACAGGCGTACAATAAGCCTATGGGTTATTAGTACTACTTGGCTATGACATTACTGCCTTTACACCTATAGCCTATCAACGTGGTAATCTTCCACGACCCTTTAAAGAAATCTCATCTTGTGGTGGGTTTCGCGCTTATATGCTTTCAGCGCTTATCCCTTCCAAACGTAGCTACTCTGCAATGCTCCTGGCGGAACAACAGATACACCAGAGGTTTGTCCAACTCGGTCCTCTCGTACTAGAGTCAGATCCACTCAAATTTCTAACGCCCACTGTAGATAGAGACCGAACTGTCTCACGACGTTCTGAACCCAGCTCGCGTGCCACTTTAATGGGCGAACAGCCCAACCCTTGGGACCTTCTCCAGCCCCAGGATGTGACGAGCCGACATCGAGGTGCCAAACCCCCCCGTCGATATGAGCTCTTGGGGGAGATCAGCCTGTTATCCCCGGCGTACCTTTTATCCTTTGAGCGATGGCCCTTCCATGCGGAACCACCGGATCACTATGCTCTACTTTCGTACCTGATCGACTTGTAGGTCTCTCAGTCAAGCTCCCTTATGCCATTGCACTCTACGCACGGTTACCAAGCGTGCTGAGGGAACCTTTAGAAGCCTCCGTTACTCTTTTGGAGGCGACCACCCCAGTCAAACTACCCACCAAGCACTGTCCCTTCGTTAGAAGGTTAGACTCTAGATAAGCAAAGGGTGGTATTTCAACAATGACTCCACAACACCTGGCGATGCCGCTTCGAAGTCTCCCACCTATCCTACACATTACTTATCCAAAACCAATACTAAGCTATAGTAAAGGTGCACGGGGTCTTTTCGTCCCACAGCGGGTAATCGGCATCTTCACCGATACTACAATTTCACCGAGCTCATGGCTGAGACAGTGTCCAGATCGTTGCACCATTCGTGCAGGTCGGAACTTACCCGACAAGGAATTTCGCTACCTTAGGACCGTTATAGTTACGGCCGCCGTTTACTGGGGCTTCATTTAAGACCTTCGAGTTACCTCTAAGCCCTCCACTTAACCTTCCAGCACCGGGCAGGTGTCAGGCCATATACATCATCTTTCGATTTAGCATAGCCCTGTGTTTTTGATAAACAGTCGCCTGGACCTTTTCACTGCGGCCCATCCGAAGATGGGCGACCCTTCTCCCGAAGTTACGGGTCTATTTTGCCTAATTCCTTAGCCATGAATCTCTCGAGCTCCTTAGAATTCTCATCCCAACTACCTGTGTCGGTTTAGGGTACGGGCTGCTTCACTCGCTTTTCTTGGAAGTCGCTTCTCTGGATTATCACCTTGACCGAAGTCTCAGTGTACTATCACGGTATTACTACTCGCTTCAACGTACTATTCCGTCAGTACGCACCAAATTTACGCCTCCGTCACTTTTAGTGTGAGCAGGTACAGGAATATTAACCTGTTGTCCATCCACTACCCCTTTCGGGTTCGCGTTAGGTCCCGACTAACCCTCAGCTGATTAGCATAGCTGAGGAAACCTTAGTCTTTCGGAGTGCGGGTTTCTCGCCCGCATTATCGTTACTTATGCCTACATTTTCTTTTGTAGCTTCTCCAGCATGACTCACATCACACCTTCGACGACACTACAATGCTCCCCTACCACTTTTTCAAGTCCATAGCTTCGGTAGTATGTTTATGCCCGATTATTATCCATGCCGAACCGCTCGACTAGTGAGCTGTTACGCACTCTTTAAATGAATGGCTGCTTCCAAGCCAACATCCTAGCTGTCAAAGCAGTTCAACCGCGTTATTTCAACTTAACATACATTTGGGGACCTTAGCTGATGGTCTGGGTTCTTTCCCTTTCGGACATGGACCTTAGCACCCATGCCCTCACTGCTGATTAACATTTTATAGCATTCGGAGTTTGTCAGGAATTGGTAGGCGGTGAAGCCCCCGCATCCAATCAGTAGCTCTACCTCTATAAAACTATAAATCAACGCTGCACCTAAATGCATTTCGGGGAGTACGAGCTATTTCCGAGTTTGATTGGCCTTTCACCCCTACCCACAGGTCATCCGAAGACTTTTCAACGTCAACCGGTTCGGTCCTCCACTGTATGTTACTACAGCTTCAACCTGCCCATGGGTAGATCACACGGTTTCGCGTCTAACACTACTGACTAAAGCGCCCTATTCAGACTCGCTTTCGCTACGGATCCGTGACTTAATCACTTAACCTTGCCAGCAACGTTAACTCGTAGGCTCATTATGCAAAAGGCACGCCGTCACCAATAAATTGGCTCCGACCGCTTGTAAGCGTATGGTTTCAGGTTCTATTTCACTCCCTTATTCAGGGTTCTTTTCACCTTTCCCTCACGGTACTAGTTCACTATCGGTCTCTCAGGAGTATTTAGCCTTAGCGGATGGTCCCGCCAAATTCATACAGGATTTCTCGTGTCCCGCACTACTCAGGATACCACTATAATTAACGCTCTTTACTTGTACGGGACTGTCACCCTCTGTGGTTCCTCTTTCCAAAGGATTCTAATTCATTGCGCAATCAATGTCGTGGTCCTACAACCCCAGCATTGCCGTAACAATACTGGTTTGGGCTACTGCGCGTTCGCTCGCCACTACTAACGCAATCACTTTTGTTTTCTTCTCCTCCGGGTACTTAGATGTTTCAGTTCCCCGGGTTTGCCTCCTTGCGGATACTATATCTTCAATATAGTGGGTTGCCCCATTCGGATATCTACGGATCGATTCGTGTGTGCCAATCCCCGTAGCTTTTCGCAGCTTATCACGTCCTTCTTCGCCTCTGAGAGCCTAGGCATTCCCCATACGCCCTTATTTAGCTTATTGTACTTTTTGCTTTTTTAATGAGTTATTATAATTATCAATAAATTGATAATTATAATGTGATTAATTATATACCAGCTCGTGGCGGCTCTAATTAATCTAAATTATTATCTTAATATTAGATCTAAATCTAATACTAATTTCATGTATCTTTTTTCAATATGTCAATGAACTTTGTTAGCTTATGGCTTTTAGCCTCTAGCTAATAGCTAATAACCAATGGCTAATAGCTAATCGTGGAGAATATCGGAGTCGAACCGATGACCTCCTGCGTGCAAGGCAGGCGCTCTAGCCAGCTGAGCTAATCCCCCGTCTTTTAGTGATCAGTTAACAGTTATTAGTTAACAGTACTTATAACGGCTACTCAACCTCTAAAATTTCCTTTCAATATATTATGAACGTCTAAAATTGATACTTAAATCAACCTTAGGTTGTAGTCTCAGGCAGACTCGAACTGCCGACCTCTACATTATCAGTGTAGCGCTCTAACCAGCTGAGCTATGAGACTGTAATAGTCTTCAGTTTTCAGTTTTCAATAGTTTTATCTACTGAGCACCGTATTCTGGTGACTTTATATGTTAAATTAACAGCAATGAGAATAAACTATCTCTTTCTTATAGTTTTGTTTTCCTTTTAGTCGTCTTTCTCTAGAAAGGAGGTGTTCCAGCCGCACCTTCCGGTACGGCTACCTTGTTACGACTTAGCCCTAGTTACCGATTTTACCCTAGGCCGCTCCTTGCGGTGACGGACTTCAGGCACTCCCAGCTTCCATGGCTTGACGGGCGGTGTGTACAAGGCCCGGGAACGTATTCACCGCATCATGGCTGATATGCGATTACTAGCGATTCCAGCTTCACGGAGTCGAGTTGCAGACTCCGATCCGAACTGTGATAGGGTTTATAGATTCGCTCCTGGTCACCCAGTGGCTGCTCTCTGTCCCTACCATTGTAGCACGTGTGTAGCCCAGGACGTAAGGGCCGTGATGATTTGACGTCATCCCCACCTTCCTCACAGTTTGCACTGGCAGTCTTGTTAGAGTTCCCGACTTGACTCGCTGGCAACTAACAACAGGGGTTGCGCTCGTTATAGGACTTAACCTGACACCTCACGGCACGAGCTGACGACAACCATGCAGCACCTTGTAAGTAGTCCGAAGAAAAGAATATCTCTACTCTATGCAACTTACATTTAAGCCCTGGTAAGGTTCCTCGCGTATCATCGAATTAAACCACATGCTCCACCGCTTGTGCGGGCCCCCGTCAATTCCTTTGAGTTTCATTCTTGCGAACGTACTCCCCAGGTGGGATACTTATCACTTTCGCTTAGCCACTCAGATAAATCCGAACAGCTAGTATCCATCGTTTACGGCGTGGACTACCAGGGTATCTAATCCTGTTCGCTCCCCACGCTTTCGTCCATCAGTGTCAATGTATTGTTAGTAATCTGCCTTCGCAATTGGTATTCTATGTAATATCTATGCATTTCACCGCTACACTACATATTCTAACTACTTCACAATAATTCAAGATAACCAGTATCAAAGGCAATTCTACAGTTGAGCTGCAGGATTTCACCTCTGACTTAATTATCCACCTACGGACCCTTTAAACCCAATGATTCCGGATAACGCTTGGATCCTCCGTATTACCGCGGCTGCTGGCACGGAGTTAGCCGATCCTTATTCTTACGGTACCGTCAAGCCGCTACACGTAGCGGTGTTTCTTCCCGTATAAAAGCAGTTTACAACCCATAGGGCAGTCTTCCTGCACGCGGCATGGCTGGATCAGGCTCTCGCCCATTGTCCAATATTCCTCACTGCTGCCTCCCGTAGGAGTCTGGTCCGTGTCTCAGTACCAGTGTGGGGGATCCCCCTCTCAGGGCCCCTATCTATCGTTGCCATGGTGTGCCGTTACCACACCATCTAGCTAATAGAACGCATACTCATCTTTTGCCGTAACCTTTAATAAAGTCTTGATGCCAAGTCTTTATACTATGCGGTATTAATCCAAATTTCTCTGGGCTATCCCGCAGCAAAAGGTAGATTGTATACGCGTTACGCACCCGTGCGCCGGTCGTCAGCGGAGCAAGCTCCCTGTTACCCCTCGACTTGCATGTGTTAGGCCTGCCGCTAGCGTTCATCCTGAGCCAGGATCAAACTCTTCATCGTTAAATTTTAAATAATTTTAACAACTAATAGGAATTTAATAGTACTCAAAATGGTTTATTCTCTTTGTTCGATTTT
>NZ_JAAKGI010000027.1:73746-276187 GCF_011762485.1 Yeosuana marina | reverse complement strand
GAATGGTAGGCATTGTGAATGTTTCTGTAGCATCAGCAATACAATTTACAGTACTGGCTCCATCAGGATCAGTGATAGAAAGAGCTACAGGATTTATTGTTATAGTTTGTATGGCATCAGTTGAATTACCACAACTATTTGTAGCGGTATAAGTTCTAGTAACAACTAACGAACAACCTGAGCTCGATGTTATCACATCCATATATGTTATACTTATTATATCATTAGAAGCTGTATAACCATTACTAGCATCAACAAAACTGTTTTTAATATCAACAGACTCTGCAGAACTATAAGCGTATTTTGCAGTTGAGTCAGTTATGTTATTTTCATCACATCCTTCAATAGTTAATTCAGTTGGAGCAGTTATTGTTGGAGGTTGATTTACAAAATTTGAATTATCAATATTTAATACAATAGGAATTGGAATTGGGTTATCTTTACAAGTATCATCAGATGCATATCCTTGAATTAAAGGAGTGTCAAATGACACATTTGATATAGCCCCATCTCCACTTATACTGCCTAAAAGTTCTATAGTAGGATTAACGCCACTAATTAAAGAGCAATCTGTAGTTGCTGTTAAGGTGAAACTTAATTCCGCTAAAACTGTAGTTGGGTCAGCAGGTAATGGTAAGGTTCCTAAATTCCATACAATAGAGCCATTAGAACCTAAACTTGAATCGTATGTTGGTGTCGTAACGGGTGTATAATTCATACTGGAACTAAAATTTAAAACACTCGGGTCAACCGTGTCAGGTAGCGGTATTGTTATAACAGTATTATCTGTAGCTTCAGTACCAACATTTTTTATTTCCAATGTGTAATCTGCAGTTTGACCTGGCTCAATCGTTGTACTACCATTGTTTGGAGTGCCATTAATAGAGGTATTAACAATTACGCCTGTTACTTCTGGCACATACGCATCAATTGAAAACGTAACATTGAAAATCGCATAGGTATCCTGTGTAGAGCCATATCGAAACCTAGTAGAGGTGTCACCATTTTTAATGATTCCATTACCAGTGTTATCAATATTAAACATAGCAATATCTATCCCAGTATTATTTACTAAATTAGGATTTCTAGGATTACCGCCTGTATTTATAGATGATTTAAAAAAGTTATTTGGGCTATTTAAGGAGTGAGATAAAGATTGAAAATTTCCATTATCTTGTCTTTGGATTTGGAAATAGTCACCTGTAACAGTAGTATCTCCTTCACCTGCCATAACCCCTAGTTTTATATTAAGGTCTCCACTTTGAGCCGTATTAAAACCACTAACATCGAAGGTGTAATCGGCTGTAGTAAAAGCTTTAACGTAAGCATGACCATCAAAAACAGTAACATCTCTCCAATTCATTTTAGAATTTTGATAAACCACAACCATTCCCCATCCACCATGGTAACCTTGACTATCTGGATTACCCTCAAGTGTAGCTATATCAGCTACAAAATATTCACCTAATCCATTTGTCTGAACAAAATCGGTAATTTCAGCATAGGCAGAATAAATGTTTCCTTCTGTTCCAGATGGAAAATAAATATTTTTATTTACAACACTTGTTGAATTTGCAACAACAGGTTCATATGTTCCGGAAGCTCCTTTTTTTATTAATACTTGACGTTTGTCAAGTGTTTTTGAACCAACCGTAACCGTTTGATTATTTCCAGCTCTACCTGTCCAATACAATCCAGCATATACGACATTTGAACATTCAGGAAGTGCTCCGTTTTCAGTAGAAAAAGTTAAAGTTGCAGAAGATGAATTTATAGTGTTTGAATCATTATCAACATCAACATAAATCATATCATTATTATTGTCTTTGTTAACATCATAATTAGCTAAAGTAAGGTTGGTGTTACCAATCATAGAAAAATCTCCTTTAACAGTATAAACAGTTGTTGAAGGAGTGGCAGTTGCCGTCCTAGGAGCAAAAGGAACTGCAACTTGACTATAACTATTGTATGCACAAAGTGTTAGCAAAATAGCAAATACTAACAGCCTAGCTGAATAGTTGCTTGATGTTGCTTTAGTAGTGTATAGTTTTCTCATGTGTTGATATTTTAAATTTACCTATGCTGGTCTTAAGATGGATTTTGCGATGAATAGAATATTCTAATTTCCGCATTAGTTTTAATAAATTTTTGAATTTGATTTTCAGAACAATTAAAATTACATTTCACAAAGACATATTTTAATTTATTTAAATCTGTATTGCTAGTTAGGTCAATTGAATTACTTAAATCATTACTACTATTAAGTATTATAGTAATTAATTCAACCTGATTATTTTTTGAGTTAGATTTTTTTAAAGACTTTAAAGACTCTGAATCTTCAAAAGTTAATTTTACAGGGTCACTGGATTTGTAAACACTTTTTAAAGTACCCTTTTCAAAATAATGAGTTGGGTACATTTTAAATGCTAAATCATAAAAGTTATCTCTATTATTACTTGTGCTTTGTTGATTTTTTTGGTTATTAACTTTATTTAGAGTAGAATTATTTGAAACTTCATAAATTCCTTTTTCTTGAGCAAACGACTGGTTTCCAAAAAATATTGAAATACATGAAACAAATAAAAAAATACAAAGATTTACATTCAAGTTGTTTTTCATGACTTATTATATTAAAATCTATTACTTTTATTAGACACCAAACCTATTATTTTAGTCACGTAATGTGAACAAAAAAACAAACCACAATAAAAGTTTTTGAGGGAAAAACAGTGAGGGAGATACATTGAATAACAATGCTTATTGAGGCTAAATTAGATTTGGGATCATAATTTTTTATATTTATCTATTAGCAAAACAACACATATGGAATTGTTCTATCAAATAAAAGTGTTATATCACTCAAAAAATCGATAAAATGATAATCATGTCTAATTTTTAACTTTAAAGAACGATTTGGTAATGAAGTTTAAGTCTTAACTTATTGTAAATTAGTTATTTGTGTTTTTAATCTATTTTAATAGAAGTAATTATTAAAATCATACTTAAGTATTAATAGACATATTAAATGAATTAATCGATAAACAGCAATACTATTAAAATGATTATGAAAAGACTAATTTTTGTAAGGCATGCAAAATCTTCATGGGAATTTAATATTTCAGATCATGAAAGACCACTTAGTAACCGGGGTTTTAGCGATGCACAACTTATTTCAAGAAAATTGATAAACCAACTAAACCCAGATAGTGTACTATCAAGTGATGCAATGCGAGCGAAAACAACAGCTAGCATATTTGTAAATAATTTAAATATTCAAAAGGAAATTTTTAAACTCAATAGAAGTTTATATGATTTTTCGGGAGAGAAGTTATTACGAGTTATAAAAACATCTGATAATTCCATAAATGAATTATTAATTTTTGGACACAACAATGCTGTTACGTCTGTTGTGAATAATTATGGTGATAAGTACATTGATAATGTCCCTACTTGCGGCGTTGTTATTATTGAATTTGAAATTGATAATTGGAAAGATTTCAAAAAGGGTAAGACAGTAATGACTTTATTTCCGAGAGATTTGAAAAATTAGAACTTGCTAGCGCAATTGCAGGAAGGTCTCAAAAGTTGGAATTCATAGCTAATAAAAATTTCATGCGAACCAGATGTATATGGGTTTAAATCAGAAGTTATAAATTCATACGAATATCCTATTCTTAATCCTTCAGCAGCTAAAATGCTAACATAACCACCAATAGCATCACCAAATCTATAAGCGGCACCTAACCATAAATTGTCTTTAATCAAAAAATTGGCAGTAATGTCAAAAGATGTAGGGGCACCCTTTGTATATTTTATCATAGCAGTTGGTTTAAATTTCAAACTTGGAGTGAATTCTAATAAATAACCTCCCATCAGATAATAGCTAGCTCTTTCAATGGCTGTATAAACAATGTCGGTATTGTTGGTATAACTTATAATTTTTGGAGAAGAGAGACTAAGAAAAAATTTATCTGAACGTAAATAAACACCTGCTCCAAAATTGGGTTTTATTTTATTGAAGATGTTATCTAAATATCTATCATTTTCAGATAATAAATCGGCATCTAATCCATATTTACTAAATCCAGCTTTTAATCCAAACGATAACCAATAGTCCTCAATCAAATTAATTGAATATGATAAATCTCCAAATGCATAAAATGTGTTTTCATATCCTAGCTTATCATTAATTACAGAGAGACCAATTCCTAAATGAGTGTTCGTAACAGCACTATGCATAGCAAATGTTTGAGTTACAGGAGCACCATTTATACCTACCCATTGATTTCTATTAAGAAAAGATACGTTTAATTTTTCTCTACTACCGGCATAGGCAGGATTAATAGCAATAGTATTAAACATATATTTTGTAAACTGTGGTAACTGTTGTGAAATGCTTAACAGTGGAAATATAAGTAGTATTATTAAGAATTGTATTTTTCTATCTATATGCATTACTGTTTTATTGTTCGGTACCTAAATAAATAAAGCCTTGGATTGGTTTTAATCCGCTATCTATTAATTTTACAACATAATAATACGTTCCAGTAGGAAGTTTGTCTTCACCACCAACGGTCAATGATGGATTGTCTCCTGACCATTCATTGTTATAATTTTCAGATTCAAATACTTTAGTTCCCCACCGATTAAATATACTAACAACTATCCTAATATCGCAGGTTTCAATATCATCAATTTTATCATTTAATATATAAGCGACATTAAAAGTTTCATTATCTAAATCGCCATTAGGAGTAACTAGTTTAGAAATATCTACATCAAACAAAGATTTAATACACGGATATTCAATACAATCATCATTCAGATTAATTTCTATTTCATTAATTATGGTACATTGATTTATTAAGCTGGTATAAGTAAATGTATAATCACCTATAGGAACAATAACAGGGTCAAACTCTGTTCCATTTAATACAGACATACTATCGCTTGACCATGTTCCATTATTACTCGTATCAATTAGTGAATTTAAATCTAAAATGGGTTCATCAATACATAAAACCAGTTTATCATGAGTTGTTTGCTCATACGAAAGCATTTCTATGGTTTGAGTAAAAGTTGTTGAATTATTACAATCATCCGTAGCAATCCATGTTCTAACTATTTGATAATCGTTTTCATCAATTGTGTTGATTTGTTCTGTGAAATTAACAGTAACGTTTGATGAGCAGTTGTCAACAAATTCAACAGTTGGTACTTCTGGTTCTGACTCACAAACCAGTGTAATGTCTGTTTGTAGATTTGTTATTAGAGTAGGAGGCGTTGTATCTTGAACTGTAATGGTTTGAGTATGTGTTGTTGTTAGTCCACATTCATCAGTGGCAGTCCAAGTTCTAATTAAAAAATAGTTAGATGGACAATTTCCATTAGTTGTGATTTCATTGAACGTTACAGAGGTCGAACCACAAATATCAGTTGCCGTTAACAAAGGAGCATTAGGAATAGAATCACATTCAACAGTTATATCACCAGGAAGAGATTCAACAAATATTGGTGGCGTTGTATCTTGAACGGTTATATTTTGTGTATGTGTTGTTGTAAGTCCACATTCATCAGTCGCTGTCCATGTTCTAATTAAAACATAATTAGAGGGACAACTTCCATTGTTTGTAGTTTCGGTAAATGCAACTGAGGCAGAACTACAACTATCAGTTGCCGTTAAAATAGGAGCAACAGGAATAGAATCGCATTCAACAGTTATATCACCAGGAAGTGATTCAACAAATGTAGGAGGGGTTATATCTTGAACGGTTATATTTTGAGTATGTGTTGTTGTTAATCCGCAAGCATCAGTAGCAGTCCAAGTTCTAACTATTGTATAATTTGAAACACAAGAGCCATTTAAAATAGTTTCATTGTAAGATACGTCGGCCGTTCCACAATTATCAGTTGCAGTTAATATTGCAGCTACTGGAATATTGTCGCATGCAACAGTAATATCTGTTGGAAGAACTTCTACAAAAGTAGGAGGTGTTGTATCTTGAATTGTTATAACCTGAACATAATCTGGTATAGGGTTAACACAGGCACCTCCAAAGCTCCATGTATTTGTGTAAGTACCACTATTTGGACAGTTTGGGTCTGGTACAAACAATCCTACTGTTTTATTGGTAATTGTAACGCACTTGGTTGTTGTTGGTTCTAACTGTAACGCATCGTTAAGACCAGCAATGTCATTACATTCTAGGACTCTGTCTAAGCTATGATTTGGTACAGCCCAATCAATATAAGGCTGAATTACAGTTGCGGTTACTGGGCTATTAGGCATGCATAAGTTATTACTAGCAGAACTGTAATCAGTTTTTATGGTTGGATTTTGATCACCCGTATAAGTTGCGGTAAATTGAAAATCAAAAGATAAATCACAGTTTTGCTCTAAAAAATAGCATTCACTTTTAACTTGTAAATTAAATGGAACATCTAAAGCTGGATCTCCAACATCTACAATACCATCAGCGCAATTAAATACAAGCGTATTGGTTAATGCATCATAAGTATAGGTTACGCCAGCTGGTAAATTGTCTGCTGATACAAATGAAACTTGATTAGGCAAAACAGTTGTAAGAATTAAATTTCTAACATTATCATTTCCTGTATTGGAAAAGTTAAGATTAAAATTTAAAATTTCATCTGGTGTTTGCGTAGCATTATTTATTGAATTGTATGTAAGATAAATTGGAGTAATATCTGGTTCCCAAATTTCTACTGATAAGCCTAGCAAATATAATCCATACGTTTCCTGATCAGATGTAAGCCTTATTGTTGCCGATGTTTGATTATTAGCAATAATGCTATTATTTGTATTATTTAATGGAAAAACAGAGGCATCAAAACCTAATGTATTCGTACTGGCGGGAATTCTATTTAGAAACTCTGATCCATCAACAGTAATGCGGCTATTAAAGAAATTGTTTGCATCTCTTAACGGTGTAGATAAATCAACATAATTATTTGAAGCATCAATAATTTGAAGTCTATCTTGGTATAAATCTCTATCTCCCTCTAAAGCACCAATAACAACATCTGCTTTAACTTGACCAAATGGAGCCGTTTGAAATCCATTAAAATTAATATCATAATTGTTAGTATTTAAGGTGATATGCGCATAACCATCAAAAAGGCTAATATTTCTAGCAGGCAATAATGGACTTTCATATACAAAAGCGATTTGCCAGCCACCAGATGTACCTGCATTTCTATTGTGGTGGCTCCATAAACCGCCTGTCTTAGCCTCCACATTCCCAATTTGATAGGTTCCAAAAGGTGTGGTTAAACCATTTACCAAATTAGTAATATCTTTTACACAAACATAAGGATCGTTTCCAAAGTGCGTGTCACGTCCTCTAAAAATAACATCATCAGCGGTAAGCGTTGAATAATTGGTTTCTCCCGGTAACATTAACTTTATATCATTAAAATTCCAATTAGGCTGATTTTCAGAATTTGGATCTGAGGTATCTGGCTCAAAATCAGCTGCTGCCCAGTATAATAGAACTTTTCTAATTTGTAAGCACGCTAAGTTTGGTTCGGGATTTACTAAAACAGCGCTACTTGAGTTAAAAGTACTGGAGTCGTTGTCGATATCTACATATACGTTATCAGAAAAATCATGATTGTCATCTCCGCCATTATAATCAGCAATTGAATCTCTCGAAATCATATTATTGGCAATAATGGTAACATCACCTTTTATGTTTTCGCTGTAGCGTACTTGAAATGGAGTCATTATCTGTGCATTCACAACACAATTACTTAATAAAAAAATACTTAAAATTATTTTAAGAAGATTTTGAGACCTAATTTTTAATTTTTTTAAAAATGAAAATGCTATAATCACAAACTCTAGTGAACTTTTTGCGCTAGTAATTGTTTTCATAACTTATATTTTAGTTTCAATTATTTGAATTTCAATTATTTAATCTATAAAATGAATAAATAACAATACCAAAAAGCTATGAGGGAAAACATTGAAAATCAATGTTAGAGTTTTTGCGTTACTATCTTTACTATTGAGAGATTAAAAAAGACAGGTTATTATTTAACTTTAAAACTTATTCGAATATACAAAAAGACCTATAAAAACACATATAAATTCGATTAAACGAATATTAAGTAATAAAAAAACTACATTTAATATGTGTTTCGTCGATAATAAGGGTTTAAAATTAGTATTTATGAAAGTTTATCATTTTTTTAATCTTTAAAAAATATTAATAATGAATCCATATTTTTACTTTGCTTAAATACAATATATTTGTGAATATTTATAAAGAATAGTAGATGACAAAGCCCGAAAAGCATAACAATAGTTACATAAATAGAGAGGTTAGTTGGTTGCAATTTAATGCCAGAGTTTTGCAAGAGGCGGCAGATGAAACTGTACCGCTTATAGAAAGGTTGAGATTTTTAGGTATTTTTTCAAATAATTTAGACGAATTTTTTAAAGTTAGATATGCAACTGTTAAGCGTATAGTTCAAGCAGGTAAAGGAGGCAAGAGTGAGTTGGGAGGTATGAAATCTCAAGAATTGCTTGAAATTATAACTAAAATTGTTATTGAACAACAAAGTGAGAGTCTTGAAATTTTAAGTAATATTAAACTTAAATTAAGAGACGAAAACATATTTGTTATTGATGAAACTCAAATTCTTGATTTTCACCATGATTTTTTAAAGAATTATTTTATTCAAAAAGTAAGTCCTGCTCTTGTAACTATTATTTTAAATGATTTAGTTCAACTTCCAAATTTAAAAGATAGTGCAGCTTATTTGGCGGTAAGAATGGTTTTAAAAGATGATAAAAAGCAATATGCCTTAATAGAAATTCCAAAATCTATTAATCGTTTTATAGAATTACCACAAAAAGATGGAAAGGATTATATAATCATGCTTGATGATTTATTAAGGTATTTTTTAAACGATATTTTTAATATTTTCTTGTATGAAAGGATTTCAGCACATATGATAAAAATTACACGTGATGCTGAACTAGATTTTGAAAGTGATTTAAGTAAAAGTTTTATTGAAAAAATTTCAGATAGTGTCAAGCATCGCGAAACAGGACAACCAGTTCGTTTTGTTTATGATAAAACGATAGATACAGAAACGTTGGAGTATCTCATGTCTAAAATGGGTATAGATTCGGCTGATAGTATTATTCCAGGGGGCCGATATCATAATAGGCGCGATTATATGGGGTTTCCTAGCCTAGGCAGACAAGATTTGTTATACAAAAAAATCACACCGTTACCGGTTAAAGGACTCCCTCTGGAAGGAAGTATTTTTGAGGAAATTTCTAAAAAGGATCATTTAATTTTTGCACCATATCATACGTTTTCATACGTCGTCAAATTTTTAAGAGAAGCTGCTTTAGATTTAAATGTAAAAACCATAAAAATTACTATTTATCGTTTAGCCGAAATATCTCATATCGCCAGTTCACTTATTAATGCAGCAATTAATGGAAAATCGGTTACTGTTTCAATTGAATTGCAAGCGAGGTTTGATGAGCAAGCAAATATTGACTATGCCCAACAAATGGAAGAAGAAGGCATACATTTAGTGTTTGGTGTTCAAGGCTTAAAAGTACATAGTAAAATGTGTGTTATAGAGCGTGAAGAAGGTAAAAAATTAAAGCGTTATGGCTTTGTAAGTACGGGAAATTTTAATGAATCAACTGCAAAAATTTATACAGACTACACCTTATTTACAGCCAATCAAAGTATCTTGAAAGATATTAATAAGGTCTTTGCCTTTTTTGAAACCAATTATCAAATTTTTAAATACAAACACATTATCACCTCACCTCATTATACTCAAAAAGCGTTATTTAATTTAATTGATAATGAGATTTATAATGTAAAAAGTGGTAAACCAGGATATATTAGACTGAAAATGAATAGTATTTCTAGCTATGTTATGGTTGATAAACTTTATGAAGCTAGTAATGCAGGTGTAAAAATTCAAATGATTGTTCGTGGTATTTGTTGCTTAATTCCAGGAATAAAAGGAATGAGTGAGAATATTGAAGTTATTAGTATTGTAGATAAATTTTTAGAGCATACAAGACTTTATGTTTTTGGAAATAATAACTTGCCAAAAGTATATATTTCATCAGCTGATTGGATGACAAGAAATATTGATAATAGAGTAGAGGTAAGCTGTCCTATTTATGATGAAGACATTAAGCAAGAGCTCTTAGATACATTTGATATTTGTTGGAATGACAATGTAAAAGCAAGGTTATTAAATGAGTCACAGAATAATGAATACAGAAAAAATGACAAGAAAAAAACTAGAGCTCAACTAGATATTTATAATTACTATTTAAAAAAGTTAAAGAATTAGTATGCTTTCAATTCAAAAATATGCCGCCATAGATATCGGTTCAAATGCAGTAAGATTACTGATCTCAAACATTATTGAGGAAGAAGGAAAACCTGTCATGTTTAAAAAGAACTCATTAGTAAGGGTTCCTATTCGACTGGGGTCTGATGTATTTATATCTAAAACAATCTCAGAAGAAAATACGCAACGTATTCTTGATACCATGTTGGCTTTTAGGTTATTAATGAAATCTCATAAAGTTGTAAAATATAAGGCATGTGCTACATCGGCTATGAGAGAAGCTCTTAATGGAAGAGACGTAGTTAAAATGGTATTAAAAAATTCTAAAATACAAATTGATATTATCGATGGAGAGGAAGAAGCTGCCATAATTGCAGCGACCGATTTGCATAAATATATTGATGATTCTAAAACCTATTTATACGTTGATGTTGGTGGTGGTAGTACTGAGTTTACGGTTATTCATGAAGGAACGGCTGTGGCATCCAAATCGTTTAAAATAGGAACCGTGAGGTTGTTAAACGACATGGTAAGAAAAGAAGCTTGGATAGAGCTTGAAATGTGGATTAAAGAAAAGGCTGGACATTTTGATAAAATTGAAGTAATCGGTTCAGGAGGAAATATTAATAAAATATTTAAAGTATCAGGTAAAGCCATGGGCAAACCATTAACTTATTTTTATTTAACTTCATATTACAACACCTTGCAAAGCTATTCTTATGAAGAACGTATTACAGTTCTAGACTTAAATCAGGATAGGGCAGATGTTATTATTCCAGCGATGAGAATTTATCTGTCAGCAATGAAATGGAGTGGTGCTAAACATATTTATGTACCGAAGATAGGATTGGCAGATGGTATTATAAAAAGTATATATTATGATACTGTTTCAAGCAACACACAGTAAAATTATGCACTTCACCTTTTAAATATATAGATTTTCATAATATCATATATATTCGTTTGAATTTTTTATTAATGAATTCTTAACCCAAACCTATTATTATGAAAAAAATATTACTATTAGTCTTAATACTTGGCTGTTCTTTTTATGGATTTTCTCAGTCAACAAAATATGGTGTTAGAGGTGGTTTAAATATTTCAAATTTAAATTTTGATGGTAACCCAATGGCTGATAATACTCATAGAAACGGATTTGTTATTGGTTTTTTTGGTGAATATGGCTTATCAAATACCGTTTATATTATGCCTGAGTTACAATTTTCTGCTGAAGGTGCTAAACCAGAACCAATGCAACTAGATTATATACAAATGCCTGTTTTGTTTAAATTCAGATTGAGTGAAAAATTATATTTTGGTGCAGGTCCGCAGGTAGGATTAAAGATAAATAAAGTAGATGACGGCGTCAGAAATTTTGCGTATTCAGGAGTTACCGGTTTTGAATTTAAATTATCTCACATGCTTTTTGCAGACGCAAGATATACCTACGGTTTTTCAAATATTTTTGATGAGAATTTAGGAATTAAAGCTACTAACTCAACGATACAATTTGGAGTTGGTTATAAGTTTTAACCATGTATAGTTTCAGTTTTTCCTAAATTTCGCATTAATTCAGCTTCATATTCAAGAAGTTGCTGCCATTTAGCATCAACTTCTTTTCTATTGCCGTATTTACGAGCAAATCCTAAAAACATGGTATAGTGATTAGCTTCGCTTGCCATTAAGTTTTTATAAAATTCAGCAAGTTCTTTATCTTCTAATTCTTCTGAGAGTAATCTAAAACGTTCACAGCTTCTGGCCTCAATTAATGCGGCGTAAAGTAAACGATGCACTAATTGTGTGGTTCGGCTGCCTCCTTTTGGAAAAAACTTAACTAGTTGAATAACGTAATCATCACGCCGGTCTCTACCTAGCGTCCAACCACGTTCTATAATTTTATCATGTACCATTTTAAAATGACTAATTTCTTCTTTTACCAAGGCAGTCATTTCCTGAACCAGGTCTGTATATTCTGGGAAACTTACAATTAATGAAATAGCTGTACTTGTTGCCTTTTGTTCACAAAACGCATGGTCAGTCAATATTTCTTCGATATTTTTTTCAACAATATTAACCCAGCGTGGATCTGTTGGTAGTTTTAATCCTAGCATATTAAACAATGTTTGGTTCTAGTTCATTTTCAATTAAATAGTCTCCGTTATCAAAAAATGTTAACGTATAACACGAGTTATCTTTTGAGTTAGGTGTACTGAATACAACATTAAAAACAACCTTATTTTTAATCAAAGAGGCATACTGATTTAACCAAATACCCTGAATAATTTTGTTTCGAATATCGTTTGAAATAGTGGCATTATACTCACTAAAAAAATCTTTTGTAATTAATTTTGAAGCAATGTTGCTGTTGTTTTTTGAGATATTTATAACGCTTTTGATATCTCTATAATAATTTTTATGTTGAATAGTGTCTTTCGAGAATTCACTTAAAAAACTCACATCCATATCAGTATACGTTTTTATTTTTACGCTGTAACCATTACCTAAAAGGGTGTCAATCGTTGTTTCAGAGTAACTCTCTGGAATAAATTTAACATTTTCAGAAAACGATTTGTAAAGATTATGTTCTTTAAGAACTTCTTGATTGGATTTATGGGCTTTGCTTCTTCCATCACAACCAACAAACATAAGAACTATTACAACAATAAAAACCAATAACTTTCTCATAAACAATTATTTATATATCCAAACCAAATGTTTTCTTTAAGATTTCAATATTGGGATTTTTTTCTTTTAATTTCTCAAATTTTTCTAAAGGAGTATAGGCATATTGCTTATCCATTTCTTCATTAACCGTGATTGATAAATTGATGTCAAAATTATTTAAAGACTTTCTTAAGAACGATAATAAATCAAATTGTTGGCGTTCTAATTCTACTTTATTGGTTGAATTAGGAAACTCTAAGTGAATAGTTGTTCCTTTAACTTTAGGCGTATCAATAGATAATATGGATGCTAAATTATATTTACCTTCTTTTTGAATATTTTCAACAAATTCATTCCAATAAGTAATGAGTTGTGTTTCAGTAAAAGGTTCTTTTGGTAACTCATCTTCATCAATAACAACATCCATTTGTTTAATTTGATGCTCTTTTTTTGCTTTGATGCTACTTAATGAAAGGCCAGATGTTCGTTTGGTGTCTTTTTTTAAAATAATTTTTGGAGGTTCACTAACCAAGGACTCATCAGGTTTTATCTCCTTTTTTTCTTTGGGCAGTGATGAATCATTATTAGAGTTTATTGGCTTCTTTGGTACATTAACAGAAATAGGTGTAATCCCTTTATTTTTAAAATATGAAGGAGGAATTATGTAATGTTTACCATTTTTTTTTTCTCCATCAAAAGTGATAGAGGCAAGTTGCATAAGGCAAAGTTCCACAAGCAGCCGCTGATTTTTACTGGTTTTGTATTTGAGATCACAATCATTAGCCAAATTTATACCCTGCAGCAAAAATTCCTGACTTGCCTTTTTAGCTTGTTCTAAATATTTCGCCTTAGTTTGTTCGCCAACTTCTAATAAATCTATGGTTTGAGGAGTTTTACTTACTAATAAATCTCTAAAATGTGATGCTAATCCAGCGATATAATGATGACCATCAAATCCTTTTGATAGCGTTTCATTAAATTGTATGAGTAGCTCAGGAATTTTATTTTCTAAAATAAGATCGGTACTGGTAAAATAAGTTTCGTAGTCCAGCACATTTAAATTTTCGGTAACAGTTTGTCTTGTTAAGTTTTTACCAGCAAAACTAACCACGCGATCAAATATAGAAAGCGCATCACGCATGGCTCCATCTGCTTTTTGAGCGATAATATGAAGTGCATCATCTTCCGCAGTGACATTCTGTTCTTTAGCTATATATTTTAAATACTCTTTAGCGTCTTTTACTGTAATACGCTTAAAATCAAATATCTGACAACGTGATAATATCGTTGGAATTATTTTATGCTTTTCAGTAGTTGCTAAAATAAAAATACAATGTTTAGGCGGTTCTTCTAATGTTTTTAAAAAAGCGTTAAAAGCAGAGGATGAGAGCATATGCACCTCATCAATAATATACACCTTATATTTACCAACTTGAGGAGGAATCCTAACCTGATCGGTTAAATTTCTGATGTCATCAACCGAATTATTAGAGGCAGCATCTAATTCAAAGATATTAAAAGCAAAATCTTCATCGCCAGTTTCGTTTCCATCACTATTAATCATCTTAGCTAGAATTCTGGCACAGGTTGTTTTTCCAACTCCACGAGGCCCTGTAAATAAAAGGGCTTGAGCTAAATGATTATGTTCAATTGCATTTAACAACGTATTTGTAATAGCCTGCTGACCAACAACATCTTTGAATGTTTGTGGTCTATATTTTCTGGCCGATACTACAAAATGTTCCATTGAACTCTATTGAATAACAAAGTTAAAAATTCAGTTTAAAATTAATGATAATGCGGTTGAAATTTAAAACGAGTTATTAACAATTTATGTACTTTTGCCATAAGTAGATTGCCTTATCGCTGTTCGTCTAGGCGAATGGAGGAAAGTCCGAACACCGTAGTGCAACATAGTGGTTAACAGCCACCAGTCGAGAGATTAGGAAAAGTGCAACAGAAAGTATGTACAGGTTATGCTGTAGTGAAACCAGGTAAACTCTATGTGGTGCAATGTCATGTAAACCAGTGCTTGAGGGCGGCACGCTCGATACTGGAGGGTAGGCAGCTAAAATGTATTGGTAACAATGCATTCAGATAAATGATAAGGGCTCTTTCTTTTTAGAAAAAGTACAGAATTCGGCTTATAGATTTACTTACTCATAAAAAAACCCTTCTTAATTTAAGAAGGGTTTTTAGTTATAAACGGTTGGTTTCTTTGGTTGGTTTCTGTTTATTTTGGAGAGTACGACAACTCTGGTCGCATCCATCCGGATATTTGATCAAATCTTGAAGCTACATCCATGACTTTACCGAAAACTTCTTTCCATTCATCACCTAATAACTCATCATTGGCTTTTGATGTCATAGCTGCATCTAACTCGTCTTTCGCTGATACTGCTACCAAATAAAAGTTTTCAGGACATCCAAACCCACTTCTATAAATTCTGTAGTATTCTTTAGAATTTTTACTAACAAATACCTCTTTTACCCCTTTCATAGCTTCAAACATTTTTTGACTATTTTCTGGTGTATAATACAAGTAATACCATTTTCTATAGTTTTGGCCTTCTTGCATTTGCGACATACCTTCTGGCATATAGGAAAGGTTATTAACAAGAGTAATTACAAAATCAGTATGGCTATCATAACACTTGTCAAAGCTCATAAACAGATTGCTCCAATCATCACCCATTTCCTTTGCCATATCGGTATAAAGAGGTTTGTCTAATTCTGCAAAATTATCCATAGGACTTATGTACATATATTTTAAATTATCTGATGAAGCCGTTATCCACGGTCCTTGCGGATTATATTTTTCACAAGCTTCAACAAATTTTTTAGCTGTTTTTTCATATTCTTTTACCATAGCTGGTTTAACGTTGTCTACATGAATTTGATAGCGTTGTTGTGCAAGTGATGTATTAATAAAGCATAATAATACTACTACTAAAACGGTTGGTTTTAAAATTTTCATATCTTGTATTTATTGGTTGGTTAATTTGAATATTCTTATTTAGACGATGTTGATAATGTTTGTCCTATCTGAGTCATTAAACTTAAATTATCATAATAAACATCTTCCATAGCTATTTTACCTTGTTTGTTAAAGCCGATATGCGACATTCCAGTAACTTTGACTTTATTTCCAGATGCAGCAATACCATTAAATTCTCCTGTATTAGTTCCGGTTAATTGCCAATGCAAAACTACGTTACCGTCCCAAAAACATGATTTATGAAGTATGGTTATTTTAAAATCTGGAAATGCGGTAAATGTTGGATTCATATTTTCAACTAAGCCTTTACTGCCAGAGGCTACTTTTTCATCGCTAACAGTTTTTACAAAATCATCAGATAAAATATCGGATAATACAGAAGCATCTTTTTTATTATAAAATTCATTTACAACTGTATTTATCTTATCCATCATCATCTTTTCATCTGCTGGCATGGCATTATATGCATTAATTTCTGCTAAGGCGTTGGTAATAGGGCTTGAATCATAATAATCATACATTTCAACAACTTTTCCATCAATATATTGAGCAGTAATATGAACAGGAACATCAACTTCTTTTCCATTAGCTTTTAGGGTTCCATGCCAATTAGCCCAATAATTAACCCAAGTTTCATCATCATTATCTATAACCATTTCAGCAAAAGATCCTTTGTCTTGAAATCCATAAGACGAAAAGTTTGTAAGCATATCTTTTTGGGCGTTTTCAAGATCGGTTGCAGAGATACTTTTAAGTGAGTTAATATAAAGTTTTGCAGTATCGGCAAAATGAGTATGCCATGTTTCCCAGTCGCCATTTCCATATTCAGATATGCTGGCTTTAAACGCAGTAATTTCTGGTGATTCGATAAAATAACGTTGTTTTGGTTTTTCGCAGTTGTAAAATAGAATTACAGTTAATCCTAATAGAAAAAGTTTTTTCATTTTAGTTAATTTTGGTTGGTTAATAATTAGTTATAATAATAACAAGCAGAAAAAAAATTATTTTTTTCTGAGTAAGGTAAGTGCTAATAGAGTCTGGGACTCTTAAGGAGAAGTCTAATGTACTGAAAAAAAAGGAATTATGTTAATTTATTTTTAAAATCACGTAATTTCAAAAAAACTAAACACATTGCCACCATAACTTTTTGAGTAACTATAGTTAGGTAATTGCGATAAATCGGTGTGTTTTGAATGTTCTACAATAAGTAAACCATTTTCTAACAATAAATTATTTGTAAATACCAATTCAGGAATTTTAGCAAATAGCTCATCACTAAAATCATACGGAGGATCTGCAAAAATGATATTGGTTTGTAAGGTTGATTTTTCTAAAAACTTAAACACATCACTTTTAATGGTTTGTATAGACATGTTAAATGACTTAGAGGTTTCATTTATGAATTTTATGCACCCATAATCTTGGTCTACACAGGTAATATTTTCTGTACCTCGTGAAGCAAACTCGTAACTAATATTTCCCGTACCTGCAAAAAGATCAAGCACAGAGATATCATCGAAATAAAAAAGATTGTTGATAATATTGAATAAAGATTCTTTAGCCATATCGGTTGTAGGTCGTACAGGAAGGCTTTTGGGGGCTATAATTTTCCGACTTTTATATTGTCCTGAAATGATTCTCATTAAAAGCTTTTTATTAAGGTAAAATCGCTGTGGTAACTTTGTGGTTGTGCTTCAATAGAATAGTTATATTCGTCTTCACGATTTCCTAAAAACACAAATCTAACATATTTTTTAGCTACGATGTACAACTCGTCTTTCGCATCAATATCACCTAAAAAAATTAAATTAAAGGTTTCAGGATTTAGTTCTAATTGTTCGGCAGTAAAAAGAACATAATAAATAAAATCTTCTTTGGTTGTATATTCAAACGTGTTGTATAGTACTAGTTTATTTTTATTGAGTACAACTATTTCAAACGTAAGCTTATTCACATTAACGTACATTTTTTTTATGCTGGAGTTTTTTTCGATAGATAATATATTCTCAATTAAAATAGTTGAAGAATGCCTAAATGTAAAACTCCCACATAGGTCATAAATAAAATTATTAATATTTACATAAGGAACATAAACATTAACGCTATCATTTATTACAATAGAATCATGTGCGATAAAATCTGATTTTAAAATTTTTGAATTAAACTTTAAATAATCTGCTAAATTGTCTTCTGTAAATAATGGCTTTGGTACTAATGTTGAGAGCTCATTAGCGTGGATAACCTGAACGTTTTTAAACGTGTTTTTTAATTCGTTTTCTGTATTGAATTGATGTTTTAACTGATCTAAGACTTCAAAAGGATTGAGTTTCTTATCAAAAGTAATATGCTTAATGTATTCAATGGTATTAGTATCTCTTTGTAGGATACAAAAAGAAAGTCCACTCAAACTAACTTGAATGGACAATTCCTGATTTAATATGTTTTTTGAGATATTACTCGTTATCGCCATAAGTTTTTGGCCAGTTTCCACTTGTTTTAACTTCATCCATAGAGCCAACTTTTAAAACATCTCCATTAACACCATCAACAGAAACTACTTGGTTTTCTTGAATGACCAAATCTCTATCTTGATCATACAATAAAACATCTTTTTTAACTGATGCTTCAAAAACAGGTATTTTTACATCATTTTGATCTAACATACCAGCCTTCAATTGAAATTTAGCACCTTCTTGTCCTACAGGCACGTTCATCATTGTTTTGTAGCGGGTAGATGTTTTAAATAATGAGTCTTTTACAGGAACAAATCCTAAAGTATCAACAATAACAATCGATTTTGTAGTTTCAACACCACCATATCTTTTAGTTAATTCTTCATCAATAACAGTAGAATCTCTTCTTTGTGTAATAGTAAATTGAGCTGTATCAATAAATTTAACTAGCTTATCAAAACTATCAGTAAACTTTCCTGTTACTTGTCTGTAAGCTAACTCAGAATCTCTAATATCTTTTAAATTTTCAATGACTGCAGCATAACGCTTCTTTTTAATTTGATTAAATTGGATAGGCCCGTAAATAGTCATAAATGTTTGATAGGCTAAGAAGCCAATTAGTACCCAAAGTAATATTATTAAAAAGGGTTTAAATTTTGAAGGAAGAAATTTATCAACTAGTTTTACTAAACCAATTGTAAGCAGGATTACTAGAACTGCAATGAGAATTATTTTAAACATAGTAAGTTATTTATTAATAATATTAATTAAAGGTGTTCACAAATCTACAATTTTTTTTTTATCGTAAAAACCAATGTTGGTAAAAATCATTTCTATATTTGAATAATTTCTAATTTTTAAGACTTTTAATGACTTCTACAGAATTCTATTCACTTTTAAAACAGCACTTTCCGTTCAACCCAACCCCAAAACAAAATATTGTATTACAACAATTATCAGAATTTATTTTAAATACTAATACTAACGGCCTTTATCTTTTAAAAGGGTACGCAGGAACTGGTAAAACAACGATAGTCAGCACATTAGTGACTAATTTATGGAAAGTAAAAAAAAGTGCAGTACTCATGGCTCCAACTGGTAGAGCTGCTAAAGTTATTTCAAATTATTCTGGAAAAGAAGCTTTTACAATTCATAAGAAAATATATTTTCCAAAAAAAGACAAAGGTGGTGGCATTAAATTTGTTTTGCAGCCAAATAAGCATAAAAATACGTTTTTTATTGTGGATGAGGCATCCATGATACCAGATACTCCTGGGGATTCTAAATTATTTGAAAACGGGTCATTACTAGATGATTTGATGCAATATGTGTATTCGGGGCATCAGTGTAAATTGATTTTGATAGGCGATACGGCTCAATTACCGCCTGTAAAGTTAGATTTGAGTCCCGCTTTAAATCAAGATACATTGAGTTTAAATTACAATAAAGAAGTTACTAAAATGGAACTTGATGAAGTGGTTAGACAAGAATTTGATTCTGGAATTCTAGCGAATGCAACAGTTTTGCGTGAATCCCTTTCAAAAGATGTTTGCGACTCATTTAAGTTCGATTTAAGCGATTTTAAAGATATTATTAGACTTATCGATGGGCAAGAAGTTATGGATGCTATAAATGACGCTTACAGTAATCTAGGAAATGAAGAAACTGCTATTATAGTAAGAAGTAATAAGCGAGCCAATTTGTACAATAAAAATATACGTGACAGAATTTTATTTAATGAAAATGAATTAACTCCTGGTGATTATATCATGGTGGTTAAAAACAATTATTTTTGGATAAAACCAACTACAGAGGCTGGTTTTATAGCCAATGGAGATATTATTGAAATTCTTGAAATTTTTAATATTCTTGATCTTTACGGATTTAGGTTTGCCGAAGTAAAAGTTCGTATGGTTGATTATCCTAAAATGAGACCTTTTGAAACTGTTTTGTTGTTAGATACTATTGAGTCTGAAACACCATCGTTATCATATGATGATTCCAACAAGTTGTATCAAGAAGTCATGAAGGATTATGAATTAGAAACCAGTAAATACAAGAAGTTTTTAAAGGTAAAAAACAATTCCTATTTCAATGCTTTACAAGTTAAATTTTCTTATGCTATAACCTGTCATAAATCTCAAGGAGGTCAATGGAATACTGTGTTTGTAGAACAACCATATATGCCAAATGGTATTGATAAAGAATATTTACGGTGGTTATATACAGCCATAACACGAGCCAAAGAAAAACTATATTTAATAGGCTTTAAAGATGATTTTTTTGAGGAATAGTTTTTGATTATCTTTAAATAATGAATATAGAAACAATTATAAGTATTTGTCTTGGTATCGGATTAGCGGCCTCTGCTGGTTTTAGAGTCTTTCTTCCTTTGTTTGTTTTAAGTTTAAGCGCTTATTTTAATGTTCTAGAAATTAATGAGTCTTGGCAATGGATTGGGAGTCTTTCTGCAGTCATCATTTTAGGCGTTGCTACGCTTGTTGAAATAGTTGCTTATTTTATTCCTTTCATTGATAATTTGTTAGATAGTATTGCAGTGCCATTAGCAGCCTTTGCTGGAACCATCGTTATGCTATCAACAATTGTAGATTTAAGTCCGGAAATAACATGGACTCTGGCAATAATAGCTGGAGGAGGAACAGCTGCGATTATATCTGGAACATTCAGCGTAACACGATTGGCATCAACCGCGACAACAGGAGGGGTAGGTAATCCAGTTGTGTCTACAGTTGAGACAGGAACGTCTATAATTATGTCTATAGTGTCATTATTCTTACCAGTTCTAGCTTTTATCCTTGTAATTTTTTTATTAGTCATAACTTTTAGACTCTATAAAAAGTTTAAGAAGCCTAAAGTTTAGATTCTCTAATAATTATTATATTTTTGAGAATGAATAGATGTAAAGCTAAATGAAAATAATTTCAATGATTCCTGCACGTTACAGTGCCTCTCGTTTTCCAGGTAAATTAATGCAAGACCTTGGTGGTAAAAGCGTTATTTTAAGAACTTATGAAGCTACAGTAGCAACCAAGTTGTTTGATGATGTACTTGTTGTTACCGATAGTGATATTATTTATAATGAAATTGTAAATAATGGCGGAAAAGCTATAATGAGTATTAAAGAACATGAATGTGGTAGTGATAGAATAGCTGAAGCGGTGGAATCTTTAGATATCGATATTGTAATTAATGTTCAAGGAGATGAGCCATTCACAGATGCGGTCTCTCTTAAAAAGCTGATAGATGTTTTTAAGGATGACCACGATAAACAAATCGATTTAGCGTCATTGATGGTTCATATAACAGATTGGGAAGAAATAAGTAATCCAAATACCGTTAAGGTTATAGTTGATAAGAATAATTTTGCTTTATACTTTTCAAGAAGTCCTATTCCTTATCCTAGAGATAAAAGTATTGATTTCAAATACTATAAGCACAAAGGAGTTTATGCCTTTAGAAAGGAAGCTATTTTAGATTTTTACCACTTACCGATGTTAGAATTGGAAGCTTCTGAAAAAATTGAATGTATTCGATATTTAGAATATGGAAAACGTATAAAAATGGTGGAAACAGACGTTCAAGGAGTCGAGATTGATACCCCAGAAGATTTAGAACGCGCTAAAAAATTATGGAAATAGAGTATCAAAATATAAAAGTGATTGGATTTGATGCAGACGACACCTTATGGGTGAATGAAACCTATTTCCGTGAAGCTGAAATAGCGTTTTGTGAGTTAATGTCAGATTACGAAACACCCAACAAAACAGATCAGGAATTGTTCCAAATGGTTATAAAAAATCTTCCATTGTATGGTTATGGTGTAAAAGCATTTGCACTTTCAATGGTAGAAATGGCTTTAGAGATTTCAAATTATAATGTTACTCAAAAAACCATTGAATCTATTTTGAAGATAGCTAAAGACATGTTGAAAAAACCTGTGGAATTGCTAGATGGAGTAGAAGAGGTACTTAAAGAATTATCAAAAAAATACCGTTTGATTTTAGCAACAAAAGGAGATTTACTTGACCAAGAGCGTAAATTAGAAAAATCGGGTTTAACAGATTATTTTCACCATATAGAAGTTATGAGTGATAAGCAACATGCTAATTATTCCAAACTTTTAAATCATTTAGATATTAAACCCTCGGAGTTTTTAATGATTGGGAATTCTTTAAAATCGGATATTTTACCATTAGTTCAATTAAATGCTCATGCTATTCATGTGCCATTTCATACCACTTGGGCTCATGAACAAGTGAGTGAAAAAGAAACGAATGGAAAAACCTACAAAACAATTTCAAGTTTGAGAGAGTTATTAAACCTATTAAACTAGAAAGAATATTTATAATAATAAAAATCAAAATGTAGTTTGATGAAAGTAATTTCAGATTGATTTTAAAAAAATTTCAGTTTTTTTTAACCTACTAGAATTTAAAATAGTACTATTTTTACATTTTGAAAAAGAAAACAAATTAAATGAGTTATAAGAACTTTCCCATGGTGCCAAGAGTAGTTTTTGGCAGAGGTAGTTTCAATCAATTAAGTGAAATAATAGCCCCAAAGCGATTAAACGTAAATGCCCCATTTATATTTTTGGTAGATGATGTGTTTAAAGGCGATTCCTGGTTAACATCCAGAATACCATTGTCTTATGAGGATAAAGTTATTTATATATCTTCAAAAGAAGAACCTAAAACCGAACAAGTAGATAGTTTAGTTGAAGAAATTATATTGACATCATCTCAAGGCGCATCGGGTATTATTGGTATTGGAGGCGGGACACTTTTAGATTTAGCGAAAGCAGTTGCGATCATGTTGAATAATGAAGGTGAAGCTAAAGATTATCAAGGATGGGATTTGGTTAAAAATCCAGCGGTTTACCATGTAGGTATACCAACTATTTCTGGAACAGGTGCAGAGGTTTCTAGAACTACAGTACTTACTGGGCCAAAAATGAAATTAGGAATCAATTCAGATTTTACACCATTTGATCAAGTTGTTTTAGACCCTGAACTGACCAAAGGAGTATCAACAAATCAGTGGTTTTATACAGGAATGGATTGCTTTATTCACTGTATAGAATCTTTAAATGGCTCTTATTTAAATACGTTTAGTCAAACGTATGGAGATATGGCTTTTCAGCTATGTAAAGAAATATTTTTAGAAGATCATCTTTCTGCATCTGACGCCCAAGATAAACTTATGATGGCTTCTTGGCATGGCGGTATGAGTATTGCATATTCACAGGTTGGCGTCGCGCATGCCATGAGTTATGGATTATCCTATTTATTAGGCACAAAACATGGTATTGGTAACTGTATAGTATTTGATCATTTAGAAGAGTTTTATCCTGAAGGTGTTAAACTTTTTAAAGAAATGAAAACCAAGTATAGTATAGAGCTTCCTAAAGGGATCTGTGCTAATTTAGATGATTCTGAATTTGATGTGATGATTAATATTTCTTTAAGCTTGGAACCGCTTTGGGAAAATGCATTAGGTAAAAATTGGAAAAAAATTATTACTCGAGACAAACTAAAAGAACTTTATCAGAAAATGTAGTATGCAATGGTTAGCTAAATTTATATATTTTAAAATTTTAGGTTGGAACGTTGTAGGTAATACTAATTTTTCAAAAGATAAAATAAAAAAAGCAGTGATTATAGCTGCTCCACATACCAGTTGGCACGACTTCTATATTGGTGTTTTATTACGGTCTGTTTTAAATATAAAAACTAATTTCGTAGGAAAAAAAGAGCTATTTGTGTTTCCTGTGGGTTGGTTTTTTAAAATTTTAGGAGGTGCTCCCATTGACAGACAAACTAATGAGAATAAAGTAGAAGCCATAGCACATCTTTTTAAAGAAAAAGAGGAGTTTAGAATGACAATGTCTCCAGAAGGAACCAGAAAAAAAGTTACCAAGTGGCGAACAGGATTTTATTACATAGCTAAAACAGCCAACGTGCCAATTATCATGTTTACGCTTGATTTTAAAAACAAACAAAACAAAATTTCAGAACCATTTTATCCAACAGATGACGTAGAAAAAGACTTTGCTTTTATGCATGATTTTTACAAAGATGTAGTTGGGAAAATACCAGAATATTCATAATTACGATGCCTTTTTTGGCATAAATCTTGTTAATTTATAAGTGTTAGTTCATGAAACATAAAGTAAACCATTAAAGTCCCTAAAAAGAAACATGTGCTATTTTTTAAAAAGCTATTTCATTTAAATTGGAGTAGCTTTTTTATTTATAATTTTTTATAAATAATAATTAATTTCAAATCTTTTTTAATACAGTGATTCATTAATTTGTACCTTTAAAAAATTATGATAAAAGATACCAAAATAGCTGTTTTAATTGATGGCGACAATATCCCCTCAAAGTATATAACCGAGATGATGCAAGAAATTGCTAAATACGGGACTCCAACCATAAAACGAATTTATGGAGATTGGACTAAGCCTCATTTGGCAAAATGGAAAAATGTATTACTTGAAAATGCCATTAGTCCTATACAGCAATACAGCTATACAACTGGAAAGAATGCTACAGATTCTGCTATGATTATTGACGCCATGGATATTTTATATTCCAATAAAGTGGATGCGTTTTGTTTAGCATCTTCCGATAGTGATTTTACTAAATTAGCAACACGCTTACGTGAAGCTGGCTTGCAGGTTTATGGTATAGGGGAAAAGAAAACACCCGACCCGTTTATTGTAGCTTGTGATAAGTTTATTTATCTTGAAATTTTGAATACGCATGATGAGAAAACCGAAGGAGGTAAGAAAACTGAAAAAACTAATTTATACAATATTACACCTAAAGTAATACGAATGCTTAAAAACTCGGTATCTGATGCCGCCGATGATGATGGTTGGGCATTTTTAGGTGATGTGGGCTCACTTATTCTTAAAAAACAACCTAATTTTGATGCGAGAAACTTTGGTTTTGAAAAATTAACACCTCTGTTTAAATCATTGGATATGTTTGATATGGAACAAAGAGATCAGAGCAATGGTAGGTTTAAGTTAATTTATGTTAGAAATAAAAGTTAACCAATCAGCTGACTAATTGCCTGAAAAAGAGCACTTTTTATAGTTGACTCCATTTTATTGTTTTTTGAAAATTTTTGATTGATTTCAAGCTCAATTCCTAAATAGTTCTTGGGAAATTGTTTTCGTAAATAAGTTGTAAATCCATCAGCTTTTCCTAAATAGGGGTAATTATAACGAACATTCAAATTCGGTTTCAATATATTAATTCCTGTTTTCAACTGTTTGCAAAATAGTCTTTCCTTACTGTTTGATGAATCATAAAGTAATCCAATATCACAATATCTTTCAGTGGTATTTAAAATAGGAGTGAAGCTATGTATAGAAATATGAAGCACATTTTCTTTTGATTCAATGAGGTTTTTAATGATTGTTTCAACCTCATTTCTATATGGAAGATAATATGTATCCACTAAATTTTCTTTCTCTGTTTTTGAAAGAGATTTTGAATATTCCGAAAATAAACTCTTGTGATGCAATGATCTATTTAATTCAATAAGAAGCCGACTTGTTTTGCTAAATTTTGAATAATCAGAAAGGGGTTTTAACGTGTTAAATACATCCAACGCTCCTAAATCATATCCTTGATGAGTTTCTAAAATATCAAGATTGTCTTTAAAATATAACTTGAACATTTCAGGAATATGATTACCTCCATGTTCACAAGTTAGCACAAGTTTCATGGTACAAATAACCTATTTTCTTGTAAACAAATCGATAATTCCGAATAGACCTTTTGAATGTTTTTTTCTGAATAATCAGAACCCACAGCCTTTAAAATGCGAGTTGCCAGTGTCCCTTCACTTAAAATAATCTCAAGAGCTTCTTGGTATGATTTGTTTATATTAGGTTTTGCTAACTGATACAAATGATTCCATATATTTTGAACGCTCATAGTTTCTTGTATTCCAAACAACTCCAAATATTCATTATTTGAGATTTTAAAAGTTTCTGCATCTTTAATAACAGCATTTAAAATTTCAAATAAATCTTGTTTTAACCATTTGCGTTGCGATTGCAGAGTTGCTAATTTTTTGTCAACTAATAGCCTTAGTACTTCAATAATAAGTGAACAAATAGCAATATCGGCTTTAGGACATTCTTGAATATCAACCAATCGTATTTCAATAGCATTTCTGTCAAAACGTGCAATAGCGCCTCTGGAATTGAGGAAATGATGATCTAAAATATGATGACTATCAAAAGGTTGTATGGCCTTTTTTATAGGTTCGAAAATAGAAGCATAATAATCGACTTTCGAAAATACGCGTTCTGGAATAACAGACCCTGTAAGCTCCGGTATTTTTTTCTGATTGTTTTTGTAGTATTCTAAACGTGTATCTTTAAACCCTGTAGCTCGTCCATCCAGAATAGGTGAACTAGCACATAACCCAGGAATAAGAGGCAGCAAAATTCTTATGGCAGCATGTAATTTTTCAAATTCTTTATCATCAAAAAAAGGTAAATTAATATGTGTACTTTGTACGTTGCTCCAACCATGACCTTTACAATTAAAAATTCTATTATAGAGCTCGTAAATGTCATTATTATCATGTTTCCAAAGCTGCGTATCTTTTAATGGATTCATTAAGGGATGTGCTGCCGTTGGAAGTAATTGAGCATGTAATGACTTTAAAAGGGTATTAATTTCAATGATGTTTTTATGAAAACTATTAGAAAGATTCTCTAAACTGGCAGTTGGACCATTGGTTTTTAATTCAATAACGTGACCTACCAATTCATTACTCCAGGCGATGTCTCCGTTTTCAATGTCAGAGGTTAAGGTGCCGTTTTTTTTAGTTAATAGAGCATCAACTATAGGAGCGACTTTTAAATCAGACGTATTTACAAGCATATATTCTAGCTCAATGCCGAAAACTTCAAATAAGTGGTATTTAATTTTCATGCGACTCTAAACGTTTTTTGAAAGCATTGAGAACTTCAATATAAACAGCATCTCCATAATACCTATCTTCAACACCAAAATCGATGTTTGGATTATCATTAATCTCTATAACCATAGGAACATTATCAATAACCTTAATATCAATTCCATACAATCCCTTACCCATCAATTTAGCTGATTTTAAAGACATAGAAAGTACTTTTTTAGGGACTTTTTCAATGGGTAAACAATCGGCATTTCCATCTTGGTCATCTTTTTTACTAGCACTCCAATTATAAATTTGCCAATGATCTTTTGCCATATAGTATTTGCAGGCAAAAATGGGCTTATCATCAATAATTCCTATCCGCCAGTCATAACTAGAAGGACAAAATTCCTGAGCAATAATTAGGTCAGATTCCTTCAACATTTGAGAAACCAAAGCGTTGTATTCATCTTCGGTTTTTGCCTTTTTTACACCAAATGAAAAGGTGGAGTCAGGAGCTTTTAGTACACAAGGTAAGCCTATAAGATCAATTACACTTTGTCGGTTGTCTTTGTGGACAATAATAGTTTTAGGTGTATTAATATTAGCATTTTGAAGCGCTTCTGCCATGTATACTTTGTTGCAGCATTTTAAAATCGCATCAGGATAATCAATAATAGCCATGCCTTCTTGTTGTGCTTTTCTGGCAAATGCGTAGGCTTCATTATTAACTTCGGTACTTTGTCTTAAAAAAAGCGCATCAAAGGATGTTAAACGTGATTGATCTTTGGGTTCTATAATTTCAACATAAATATTCATTTTTTCAGCAACTTCAATCAACCGTTTTAAGGCTTTTGCATTACTTGGTGGAGCTGGGTCGTTTGGGTTCACCAAAACTGCTAAATCAAAATCTGAATTCAAAACCTTTAAAGTATCGTAACGCTTTTTAGAAAAATACTGATTGGCAAAAATATGTACGCTTTCAATATGCTCTTCTGGTATTTCAGATTCCGAAATGACCTTGATGCTTTGAATATTCCATTTGGTGGTATGATTAAACTTAACCCGTAAAAATGGCACTTGAAAATGCTTATAAAACAAACTACTTAATTCCTTATATTTTTGAGCCACGTTTTGTCCAAAATAGATGCTCAAGGTAAAGTCCTGTGATTTTATGTTTTTTAGACTTTGCTGAATTACATCATCAAACTCATCAGAGACTAGTCTAGCTAGTTTAATGGTTTTTAAATCCACCAAATTTTTTACTTTAGGAATGACCAAATGTCCTCTCGCTTCGGCTAAAAGAGATACATAATAACCTTTAGATTGATATGAATAATCTTTGCAAAGATTGAAAACTCTTGCTTTTTTTAGTAAAGAATATTTTGGATTTGTAAGATACTCTTGTGAGGAAATGACTTTAATATTCTCAATCGAAAAACTCCATTTTTCAGGTTGATTGACAACAACATATTTGTTCATTAGTGGCGCTGCATAGTGGTATATTATTTATATCAAAAGTATATTATTTTTTAATAACTTTTACGTGTCTATTTATTTTTTATAAACGACTTATAACGACAATAAAAATGCTTAATCTTTCTTAATTAAAGATGTTTGTTCAAAAAATAACCATGTGTTTGGATCTAATTCCATCGATGATACGTTTTTTGTTGTAGGTAATATTGTTTTTAATGTTTGTTCTGAAACAGTTTTGGTTACGATAGTCGAACTTCCATCTTGATAATTAATTTTTATGTCTAAAGGAAAAGTAAATAGAGGTTTCTGGGTTTGATTAATTTGAATGGTTAAGGCATCTTTATATCCCCATGTAACCGCTAATTTTGGGTGACCAGATTGATACAACCATTGTTTAAAAAAGGAAGCGAGATCTTTCCCTGATACCGTTTCCATAACATGTTCAAAATCTTCTGAAAGCGCGTTACTATACTTGTATTTCTCATAATAACTCCTGATTCCTTTCCAAAATAAGTCATCTCCTAATTCTTTTCTTAGCATATGAAGCACCCAACTGCCTTTTTCGTAAGAGTTAGGGTTAAGAAGTTTTAAATAGTCTGTTACCGTAGTATCAACTATTGGAGCTTGACTTTGTTTTGAATAACGAATAGCTTTTTCTCTGTCTGCTTTCATTTTTTTAATAAAAGACTCACGACCGTAATGGTCTTCAAAAAACAGATTTTCAAAATAGGTAGCAAACCCTTCGCTTAACCAAACATGGTACCAATTTAATTCTGAAGCAGAATCACCAAACCATTGATGCGCTATTTCATGAGCAATAACACTTTCATAACTTCCAGTACCAGAAATACTATTTTCATTATAAAAAATATTGCCAGCATTTTCCATGCCACCGTAGCGAGTTTTTGATTGAACATTAGCTAGCTTTTTAAACGGGTAGGAGCCAACATGACTAATCATAAACTCTAAAGCTGGTATGGCAGCAGCATAATCTTTAAAGCCATTGTCTCTATCTTGAGGAAATACCCATGATGATACGGGTATATTTTCAATTTCCTTAAGATATTCGGTAGCAAATCGAGCAACACCAATGACCATAACTTTAGTAGGAATTGGCTCTTCCATTCTCCAATGTGTTAACGTTTGGTTACCACCTAAATTGGTTTGTTCTACTAAAACACCATTTCCAATGCTTTGATAATGGGAAGGCGCTGTAATATACCATTCAACCGTTGCTTTGTCAGCAGGATGATCAACTACAGGAATCCAGTTTTTAGCTCTGTCTGGCCAGTTATCACCGAAAAATGTACGGTCTTCATATTTGTTTTTTGAGATAATTAAACCATCCGAAGGAATACCTTGATAGGTTATTGTATAGGTTCTTATGTCTCCACTTTTTGTTAAATCAATAGTTAATTGTAACTTATCGTTTCCTTGTATGTAAGCTATGTTGTTATTGTCTTCACGTATTGAAGAGACACTCATGCCTGTATTATCAGGTTGTTTTTCAACAAAATCTAAAGAAAATTCAGTAATAGGTTTTTTAAATTGAATGGTAACCTTTGCAACGCCTTCTATCGTATTAGAATCATCAGAAAGTGAGATTTTAAACGTGTAATGAATAACATCTATGGTTTTTAACGTTTCGTTATTATTTTGGGCAAACAGACGTAATACAGATATTAATAGAAAAACGAGAATTAAAAGACTTTTTTTTGAGGTACTGATAGTCATAAAGATTGTGTTTAATCAACTGAAATAATTCTTAAATAATCTAACATCGCTGTATTTACATCGACGTTCATGTTAGTATTCCAATCTTCAAAACTAATTTTTATCTTGTTAACACCAGCATTTAAATGAATTTTTTTACTATTTGAAAAGCCCCAATCAGACCATTCATCCGTACCGCGTTGTGGGAATACAAAAACACCTTGATAATTATCATTGACAAACAGACTTCTGATAGCGCATTTATTCTCGGTATTCCAAGGTCCACTTCCATTTGAATATCTAACATCTAGCAAGTAGTTTCCTGCTTTTTTTACAGGGATATTTAGCGTAATGACTCTGTCTTTTTCTAAAGAAACTTCTACAAAACCTGTTCCCGAGTAATTTGAGTAAGGTAAATCGGATTTAGAAACAACCTTTTCTATTTCAAATAGTTGTGTGTCCTTAGAAACAACAATAGGTTCACTTAAAAAGCCAGTATAACCTTCATTATCAATGGCACAAACTTGATAGGATGCATAGTTGTCGTCTGGAATACTTAGCGACGTATTAGTTGATTTCTCTAGGAGTTTTCCGTTTTTGTAAATTTCATATGTAACCGCTCCATCTATAGGTTTCCATTTTAAAACGGAATCTTCTTTGGTAACTTGTACTGTTGGTAAAGCCACATGATTTTTGACGAAATTAATGCCATCTTCATCAAACGTATTATTTGCTAATTCAATGTCTATGGTGTGATTTCCTGTTAAATCACTAGGAACAAAAGCCTTGTCTAAAAGCTTTCCATCCATGCTGGCAAACTTAATTTTATTACCAAAGCCGTTTACTGTAATATTTAAAACAGCATTTCTATATTTAAAATTGGTCAAAGATTTTTTACCATCATATCCTCTAGGAACCACAGGATTAAAATACAACCCATCTAATTCAAAAGACATTCCCATAAAAACACGATGTACCATAGCTAAATTACCTGCCATACTCCATAACATTCTATCGGAGTTAATTTCAGTTCCTAAAAAGTCTCCGGTATCAGCAACCATATTTTCGTAGTTGGTTAAAAACAGACCACCTGCACGATAAATACTTGCAAGGCCTTGATTTAAAACCGCTTCATTTCCAGCTTTAGCAGCTGCCAAATTCCAATAAGACTGAACAAAGGGCCAAATGGCATCGTTATGATATGGTGGAATTCCAGAAATTTGTGGATAAATACAGGTAACTCCAAATCGTGTAATCGGCGATTTTGAAACTATAGTTTTCGCTTGGTTTTTACTGGCTACATCGAACAGTATAGACAAAGCCTCGCCTAAAGCTTCAAATTTAGGAGAGGCAATTAAGTCATTTCTGCCATATAAATACTGTGCATAATATCCTTTATCCTTTTGCCACAAATAGGTGTTAATTCCTTTTTTTATTGTTTCTGCCTGCTGCAAATAAACGTCATTGCTGTCTCCTTTAAGTTTCGCTATTTCTGCTAAAACTTTATGAGCTTGGTAATGAACTACATTGGTTCCTAAATTTTCAGAAACATAGATATCCATATTAGACATCCATTTTGGATAGGTTTGCTCTCTCCAATCCAAGAAAGAAGATTCGCCTGAGAACATCCCTGTTTTAGCATCATAAATAGTTTTATAATCGTCTTCCAAGGTGTTTTTAATAATGGGATAAATTTCATTAAGCCAGTCTTCATCACCAGTGACTTTATAAATTTCCCAAGCTGCTAAAACCCAAGTTGTTCTATCTGAAGATACGGGCCATGCACCACCAGAACCTGTATCTTGGATGATTCTGTTGCGTTTTACCTTTTTACGGAGACTAATTTTTGCTACTTCTGGCTCATGATAGGCAAATGCCAAAACAGTACTGTAACTAACATCTCTGGTCCACACGCCGCCCCATTTAGCGCCTGTTCTTAAGGTGCTGTCCGCTTCAATATTTTTGGTTGCTTCTTCTAAAGATAGATTGAACAACGCATCAACAATGGGTTGTTCTGAACTATAATGTGGACGATTTGAGAGATCGGTTTGTAGTTGCCATTCTTTATGTTGAAAATTAGCTTCGTTATACGGATTTAAGGTAACGGTTATACTATATATATTTGGGTTATTGGTTGGCTGCAATTCTAAACCTTTCTGATTTAAATTCACAAAATCCCATGATAATGGTTCTGAACCACCAGCAATATAAAATCCTTTAAAATCTGTTTTTGCAATTTTTGTTCCGTCAAAAGCTTCATAATAACCTTTGTCTTCAAATTGTTTTAATACGGGAGACATGTCAACTTTAAAGGTATAGTTATAATTAACAGGCAAATAGGTTTTAATGTCGGTTGGTTCAGCTTCGGGTATTTTTCCAAATGTTAATAAAGGAGATTCATGTTCTGTGTCTATAAGTACCCAATGGTTTTCTCCAACAGGTAGTTCATTATCTTTTTCATTGATACTAAATTTAAACTGAACTAGCCTAGAGAACGTGCTGCTTGAAGGGCTTTTGTAGTTAGATTTTAAATGAGTCGCAGATAAAGCTTCAGAAATATTGCTGTCTTGAACAACTTTATTGGGATATAAGGTAAATGTATCAGATTGGTATAACATAGGAGCTTTTTTTTCAGTTTGACAAGCAAAAGCTATCAAAATTAATAGGAGACTTTTTTTCATTAGTTTTGTTTGAGTTGTAAAAATTAACTCCATTAAATTACTGAATTTTTGTTGAAATTTAAACAGTTTTAGTCCTTTTATAGAAATTTATAATAGCTATAACATTATTGACTTATAGCCATAAAAAAAGAGGGTATAGACCCTCTTAAGTATATTTTAATAATTAACTCAATTTAATCTTCTGACTCTTCCATCGTATGATATACGTTTTGTACATCGTCATCATCATCTAATTTCTCTAACAACTTTTCAACATCAGCAGCTTCTTCAGGCGTCAATTTTTTAGTAACCTGAGGAATACGTTCAAACCCAGAGGATAAAATTTCAATTCCTCTAGATTCTAATTCGGATTGAATAGCTCCAAAGCTTTCAAACGGTGCGTAAATTAAAATACCATCATCATCAGCAAAAACTTCTTCGGCACCATAATCTATAAATTCCAATTCAAGTTCTTCAGGGTCTAATCCTTCAGCGTTAATTCTAAAATTACACGTATGGTCAAACATAAACACCACAGAACCAGAAGTACCCAAACTACCGTCGCATTTGTTAAAATAACTTCTAACATTAGCAACTGTTCTGGTATTATTGTCCGTAGCAGTTTCTACTAAAACAGCGATTCCGTGCGGTGCATACCCTTCAAAAATAACTTCTTTATAATCACCAAGACTCTTGTCACTAGCTCTTTTTATAGCACGTTCTACATTATCTTTAGGCATGTTAACGGCCTTAGCATTTTGTATAACGGCTCTTAAACGTGCATTACTATCTGGGTCTGGACCACCTTCTTTTACAGCCATGACAATATCTTTACCAATGCGTGTAAAAGCTTTGCTCATTGCAGACCAACGCTTCATTTTACGTGCTTTTCTAAATTCGAAAGCTCTTCCCATATATGTTATTTTTAAATCCCTAAAAAAGGATAATTATTGTTGTGAATTTTTATGTTTACAAAAGTAATAATGCTACTTGAAATAATAAAATTATTCTTCTTCAGGAACAACAATCATTTCAATGGCTTCTGCTAGTTTAAAATCTAAATTTGTAACACCATTGGCACTGTGTGTTGATAATGAAATCGACAATACATTATAAACATTTGACCAATTTGGATGGTGGTTTAATGCTTCACATTCAAAAGCAATTCTGCTCATGGCGCTAAAGCAGTCTTTAAAATTTTCAAATTCAAATTCTGCATGAATGGCATCATCATAATAATCCCATTCTGGAAATCTTAAAAGTTTTTTTTCTATATCTTGTTCTGAAAGTTTACTCATAGTTTTTAATTTTAATTGTGTATGACCACTAAATTACTGATTTGAAAATAAAATATTCTATTATCTGTTTAATTCTAATATTATTTCCTGACTAACAGATTGTAGGTGCTTAGGTAGCTTGTTGTCTTTAGGCAATACAGCTAGATAACGGTCGTCGTTTGTTGTATATACATTCTTTAAAATAACTTTTTTAGCGCCTAAAGTTTCGATAATTTCTTTGATAAAATCATCATGATGCACTAAATCATTACTTCCAAGATGAAAAATTCCTGTTTTATTTCTATTAATAATATAATGAATTTGTTGAGACACTCTGGAGTCTGTCGTCGCATTCATAATTAAATTAGGAAATACTTCAATGGGTGTTTGGTCTTTTAAGCTTTGAGCAATCTTATTTAGTCTTGGAGATTGCGATCCAAAAACCATAGGTAATCTTATAATGACGACTTTCTTTTTAGGAAGTCGCAAAAGCATATTTTCAATTTTTATTTTGAAATGACCATATATGCTATTACTTAATGTTTTATCATTTTCATAGCTTGGATATTTACTGTAAGCATCAAAAACGTTTGCAGACGACAAGAAAATGAGTTTACAATCATGCGATAGAATATATTCAGAAAGATGAGCATGAACAATCACTTGAGCTGAAAAATCACCTCTAAGTGATGATATGATGATGGTTGGTTTTACAATATTTAAAATTTCAAAGACATCATCTTCTTCTAAATTATATTGAAAAAAATGTTTGTTTTTACTTAATTGATAATTGTAGGTATGATAGGTTCCAAACGTTCGAAAATAGGAGCAGAGTTCTTTATACAAACTGCCGCCAAGAAAACCACTGGCACCTAAAATTAATATTTTATGTTTATTTTCTTTTTCTATCATACATTCATCTGAAAATTTACTAGAAAATAGACAGTTGTGTTTTGGTGGTAAATTCTTCTAAAGCTTGCATACCAAGTTTAGAATTACCATTAATATTGAGTCCTGGAGACCATGTTGTTATGATGAAGTCATGCGGTAGAAGCGCAACTATGCCTCCACCAACACCACTTTTTCCAGGCAAGCCTACTTCAAAAGCAAATTCTCCGGCTTCATCATAAAAACCGCAGGTTAACATTAAAGCATTAATACGCTTTACCTGACTTTCGGTAAGATGCAAAACATTTCGCAAACATTTTCCTTTATTAGCAAATAAATAAAATGCTTTGGATAACTGACTGCAAGTCATTTCAATAGAGCATTGATGAAAATAAAAATCTAAAACAACGTCTACATCATTTTCAAGATTTCCAAACGATTTTAAAAGATTAGCAGCAGCATAATTTTTAAATCCTGTTACCTTTTCAGAATAAGCAACCGATTCGTTGAAATGTATAGAAATGTCATTGGTTATCTCTCTTACAAAGTTTAAAAAATCCTCTTTTGGGTTTTGTAAACGAGAAACCAATATATCTGCAATGACCATAGCACCAGCATTAATAAATGGATTTCTAGGAATACCATTTTCAATTTCTAACAAGGCTAATTGATTGAATGGATGTCCAGAAGGTTCAACGTTTACACGTTTTAAAATCTTATTTCCAACAAGAGAAGTCGCCATAGTGAGAGACAAAACCTTAGAGATACTCTGAATAGAAAACGGCTTATTATAATCACCTATGGCATATTCATGACCATCTACAGTTCTTAAATGAATGCCAAAATTTTGCTTATCAACAATTGCCAATTCTGGAATGTATGATGCTACGGTACCTTTGTCTTTTAAATTAGTAGCAGAGGCATAAATTTCTTTAAGAATTGGTTGAAAATTTCGCATATTATTTTTTGTAAAACGGTAATTTCACAACGGTTGCAGGAATAGCATTTTTACGAATTTGAATATTTATTTTGCTATTAATTTCAGAAAAAATAGATGACACATAGCCCAAACCAATACCTATACCTAAACTAGGGGACATAGTGCCTGAAGTAACTTGACCAATTTTGTTTCCGTTACCATCAACAATATCATAGCCATGTCTTGGGATACCACGTTGGTCCAATTCAAACGCAATAAGTTTACGAGTAACACCATGCTCTTTTTGAGATTTTAAAGCTTCTGAATTTGTAAAGTCTTTAGTGAATTTTGTAATCCAACCTAAACCAGCTTCAATAGGAGAGGTGTTGTCATCAATATCATTTCCGTAGAGACAATACCCCATTTCTAGACGCAATGTATCGCGAGCTGCTAAACCTATTGGTTTAATACCAAAACCAGCACCAGCTTCAAAAACTTTATCCCAAATTTCCTTAACCTCACTGTTTTTACAATAAATTTCAAAGCCACCACTACCAGTATAACCCGTAGCAGAAATAATCACATGTTCTATACCTGCAAAATCACCTACTATAAAATTATAAAATTTAATATCGGCTAAATCGTGACTAGTTAAAGACTGCATCGCTTCGATGGCTTTTGGCCCTTGAATGGCGAGCAGTGAATAATCATCACTTAAATCGCGCATAGTAGCACCAACACTATTTTTAGACTGAATCCAGTTCCAGTCCTTTTCAATGTTACTAGCATTAACCACTAACAGATACGTTTCTTCTTTTATTTTGTAAATAATTAAATCGTCTACAATACCACCATCATCATTTGGCATACAGCTGTATTGCGCTTTTCCTATGGTTAGTTTAGACGCATCATTACTTGATACTTTCTGAATTAAATCTAAAGCATGTTCACCTTCAACTAAAAATTCTCCCATGTGAGAAACATCAAACACACCAACAGCTTGTCTTACCGTTTCGTGTTCTGCTGTCACGCCTTCATATTGAACAGGCATATTAAATCCGGCAAAAGGGACCATTTTAGCTCCAAGAGCAATATGGGTTTCTGTTAAGGCTGTATTCTTCATAAAAAGGGTTTTTTAGTTGCGCAAATACTTAAAAATTCAAAGAGCAAATGTATTGAAAATTTATAGATTTAATGGATGCTCCCAAAAACTTTGAAGCATACGTTCGTTAAAGTATTCTTAATTCTCAACCATTATATTATGGCATAATGCGTTTTCCCATTTTTATTGTATTTTTCAAAAAAAATAAAACCATTTATGAAAAGAACTATCCAATTATTATGCTTTTTCTTTGTGACGTTTTCAATATTAGCGCAAGACGGTACACCACAAGATTATTTATCATCTGAATTTCATAAGAATAGGAGAGAAGCCCTTCGTGTTAACATGCCTAAAAATACCGTTGCTGTATTTTTTGCGAATCCTGTGCGAAATAGAGCTAACGATGTTGATTTTGTATATCATCAAGACCCAAATTTTTATTATTTAACAGGTTATAAAGAACCGCACTCGGTTTTGGTTATTTTTTCCGATAATCAAACCAATGAAAATGGCGAAACATATAATGAATTGCTATACGTTCAAAAACGAAATGCTGCTGCAGAACAATGGACAGGTAAGCGTCTTGGTGTTGAAGGCGCAAAAAATGAATTAGGTTTTGAAAATGCATTTAACGGAGAGGATTTTATAAACAACGGTATTAATTTTACCAAATTTGATGCTGTAATGTTTGAAGAATTTCAAGATGACTATAGAGATTCTAAACGAAATAAAGCCGATTTATTCGATTTAATAAAAACCTTCAAATCTCAAATAAATTATACCGAAACGACTGTAATTTCAAATACAGACATGGATATTGAATTAAAACAAAACAGTAATGCCATTCAACAGAAAAAAGTTACGATAGACAATTCAACCCTCAGAAAATTAATGGCAGGTTTACGTGAAGTTAAAACAGACGACGAGATGGTTTTACTTAAAAAAGCAGTGCGTATTTCGGCTATGGGACAACGTGAAATTATGAAAGCCATGCATGTTGGTATGTCTGAAGCTGAAATTCAAGGTGTTCATGAATACGTTTATAAAAAATCCGGAAGCGAATACGAAGGATACCCGAGTATCGTTGGAGCTGGACATAATGGATGCGTATTGCATTATATTGAAAACACAAAGGTGAAAGTCGATAACGATTTGGTTTTAATGGATTTAGGAGCAGAATATCATGGTTATACAGCCGATGTAACGAGAACTATTCCTGCCAACGGAACATTTAACACAGAGCAAAAACTAATTTACGATTTGGTTTACGATGCCCAAGAAGCAGGCATTGCTGTGACTCTAGTTGGAAATAATTTACGTTCGCCAGACGCGGCCGCTAGAAAAGTGATAAATGATGGTTTAATAGCCTTGGGAATTGCTAGAGATGAAGCCGACGCAAGACGTTATTTTCCGCACGGAACGTCTCATCATATTGGTTTAGACGTTCACGACACGAATTTAAGAGGCGATTTTCAACCGAATATGGTGATTACAGTAGAGCCAGGTATTTATATTCCTGATGATAGCCCTTGTGATAAAAAATGGTGGGGTATTGCCGTTAGGATTGAAGATGATATTTTAATTACTGAAAACGGTCCAGTTAATTTATCCGCTGAAGCGCCGCGAAAATCTGAAGACATTGAAGCCTTGATGAAAGAAACAAGTCCTTTTGGAAGTTTTAAATTACCCGATTTAGATTAATAATTGCTTGTTGCGTTAAGTTATTGAATAGCGCTTTTTTTACTGAAGTCTAATCCCAAGGCATCACAATAACCTTTATTTGGGAAGCAATTTTCAAATTTACTATTCTCAACATATTCATTGAGTAACGTTTTTATCTCTTGTGGTTTGATGCCGTTAAGACTATCTTTTAACCCTCTGATTTTAGCAAACGTTCTTCTGTCGCTTTCGGCGTATGCGACGAAATTATCATATGAAGCAGGTTTTTCAAAATTCATTGGTCCGCGTGTATTATCCATTTTTTTGTAAGGCCAAAATGTCCAATGGATTTTATGTTCATCTAAAAGAGTTCTAAAATCTTTAACCCAAGCATCATCGTTTTCACCACTTTCACCCATTAATATTGGAACCTTGTATTTCTGTCTAAAATCTAAAAATTGTTGAATTTCACCTTGAACTGGAGGCATCCAATACTTATGAAATGTATAGGCTAAATTTTCATCAAACGGCTCATCGAAAATTGAAAAGTCGGTCTCCCAAACCGCACCACCTAAAAACACAATGTGATTAGAATCTACTTCTCTTATAGCTTTGGTAATGCGTTTATAAAGCGGTTCTAATTCGGGTTTTAAAGGATCTTTATCGAAATAATGCGGAATGGGTTCATTTAATAAATTATATCCAATTACAGTTGTATTGTTGGCATATCGCTGAGCAATTTCTTTCCAAACATCGCAGACTTGTTGTTTCATGCCTTCGTCCACCATTAACCACGGATACCCATCGCTATTATCGATATTATCACCTGTTTGTCCGCCGGGAGCCGCATGCATGTCTAGTAATACGTAAATATTATACTTCTTACACCAATTTATAGCTTTATCTAGATATTGATAGCCATGTATATCTCTTCCTAAAAAATCATCATGAGTCAATAAGCGGTAATCAAAAGGTAAACGGATGATATTTACACCAGATTCAGACAACCATTTTATATCGGCTTCTGTGATATAATTACCAAGAAAGGCGTCCCAAAATTCAGTTGTTGCTGTATTGCCAATTAATTCGCGAATAGCTTGATCTATTTTTCTTGGTGAATTACAATCTTTTAATTTAAACATATAACCTTCAGGAAGTAACCAATTCCCAAGATTTACGCCTTTAAGTTGCAAAACTTCACCCTTTTCTGAATAGATATTTTTACCTTTCACATAAGCAAATTGCTTATCTGAGTTTTGACATGATGTTGCCATCAATATCAATATGAGAAGTATCAAAGATTTTAGTTTCATAACAAAATAGACTGTTTAGATTGTATTCATTAAACGTTTCATTTCTACGTCCATTCCGGAAATTGCGTTTTGTTTAAATCTAAAGTTGAAATCGTTTTCATATCAGATTCATCGAGTTCAAAATCAAAAATCTTTAAATTTTCAATCATATGATCTTTATTAGTCGATCTTGGAATAGCCACTACATTTCTTTGGAAATGCCATCTTAAACAAACCTGAGCAATACTTTTATTGTGCTTTTTACCAATAGCGGCGAGCGTTTCGTTTTCAAAAATACCATTTCTTCCGGCTGCAAAAGGCGACCAAGCTTCCATTTGTGTTTCAGAATTTTTCAAATATGGGTAAGATTCTTTTTCTTGAAAGAAAACGTGTGTTTCTATTTGGTTTATTGCCGGCTGAATTTCAACATATTCCTTCATCTCTTCTAGTTGCTCAGGTGTGAAATTACTAACACCAATTGCTCGAATTTTACCTGCTTTTAAAAGTTCTTCCATAGCTTTCCATGTTCCTTTTACATCTCCTTTCGGACGGTGAATTAAATATAAATCAAGATAGTCAACGCCAATTTTTTCAAGAGTTGCTTTGAATGCATTCTTCGTGCTTTCATAACCCGCAAAATCAACCCAAAGTTTAGACGTTATAAAAAGTTCTTTTCTGTCAATACCACTTCGTTTAATTCCTTCACCAACAAATTGCTCATTTCCGTAAATATAAGCCGTGTCTATAAGTCGAAATCCTACAGAAATCGCATCGGCAACACTTCGTATTCCAATCTCACCTTTTAAAGTGTTTGTACCAAAACCAAGACGCGGCATAAGTACACCATTGTTAAGTTTTACATTTGGAATTGAAACATTCATTTCTGAAGGAGCAAGGGCTGCATAAAGTTTTGAAGTCCCCAAGCCCATAAACATGGTAGCGACAGCAAATTGTCCGCTTTGTTTTAAAAACGTTCTACGTTCAAGTCCCGTACTTTTATTTTTCATAATAGAATAGTTTTTTCAGTTGTATTAAAAAGTTGAAATATTAATAAATAAGAATATTTATGATGTTCTCAGTTTTCAAAGAAAACTATAAACTTTTAATTATTTAAGCAAGGTTGACACCAAACAAATAACCCACAAGAGCTGTTAATCCCATAGCCACAGTACCCCAAAACGTTATTCTAATAACTGCTTTTGTAATACTTGAACCACCTGTTTTGGCAGCTAAAGCACCTAAAAGACTTAGAAAAATAATGGCAAATCCGTAAAGAAAATATTCTAAGCTTTTAACAGGAAAAAATATAACTACTAGCAATGGGAGAACACCACCAAATGTAAAGGCTAGTCCTGAAGCAAATGCAGCTTGTATAGGTTTAGCCTGACTGATTTCGTTAATACCTAGTTCGTCTCTTATATGAGCAGCCAAGGCATCATTTTCGGTGAATTCTTTTGCAACGAGCATGGCAGTTTCTTTCTTTAAACCTCGTTCTTCATAAATTTTAGCTAACATATTTAATTCCAATTCGGGCATTTCCTTTAACTCGACTTTTTCTCGTTCAATATCAGCTTTTTCAACATCAGTTTGAGAACTAACCGATACATATTCACCAGCTGCCATAGATAAGGCACCTGCAACCAAACCTGCTAGCGTCGCTAAAATTATAGGTTCTTGTACATCACTTGCTGCCGCAACACCAATAGCAATACTTGCGGTAGATAAAATACCATCATTAGCACCGAGAACGGCAGCTCTTAGCCAATTGCTTCTGTGAATGTAGTGATTGCCTAAATAATCGTCTGTAGAGTCTTTCATTTTAAATTTTTATTTTTAGTATTTTTTATTTTTAACTTTTAATTTGTTTCTAACCATTATTCCCGAGGTTGTTATTTGTGTTTCAGTCCATCCTCCAAGCGGACTAGCACCAGGTTTTAAAGCAGCCGAAAGTTCATCTTTATCGGCAACAGACCAGTTACACCAAGATATGTTATACTTATCTAAAAAATCCCACCACAAATTCGATTCTACTTCGTCAATTGTACCATCACCAGAAGCTTCTGTTGTTCCGTATTCAGTAACAAAAAGTGGTATATCGTTATTTAAAGCCTGTAATGCAATGTCTCTAAGTTCTTGCTTATGCGTAGCGGCATAATAATGTAAGGTATATGCGATATTCGGATCATTAACTTTATTACTAATAACATCATCCACCTTTTGAGACCAATTTCTAGTACCACAAATAATAATATTATCTGGATCATGTTTTCTTATTTCTGCAATAACCGCCTCTTGATAAGGTTTTAAAACATCTGTCCAAGACACATTTAAGGGCTCGTTATAGGTTTCATAAATAATGTTGGGAATGTTTCCATACTTCGAAGCGATTTCAGAAAAGAAGGTTTTTGCTTCTTCTAAATGATTTTGGCCTTCATGATCATGCCAATCTACAATCACATAAATTCCTTCTGCTGTAGCTGCATCAATAACAGTCTCAATCTTGGCTTTTTCAGCATCTGGATTAGAAAGATAACCATTATAATCAACTGCCATGGCTGCTCGAATAATATTACAATTCCAATCATCCTTTAACCACTTAACCGTTTCTTTAGTGTAATATTTACCCATCCATTGACTCCAAAATAAAGACATGCCTCTTAGCTGAACAACATCTCCATTTTTATCTAAAATTTTATTTCCTGAAATACGTAACTGACCATGTTCTTCGACCGCATTTTTAAACGTTTGGGTTTCATTAGTTATGGTCGTGCCAGGGAAACCATCACCAACTACTGATTGAGTAGTTCTTATATGTATCTTTTCAGGATTATTACAGAACAAAAGCAAAGGAAAAGAGATAATTAAAATAACTGATTTGTACAAAGATGGTTTTTTGAAAATCATGAATTTCGGTATTCGAATTAATAATTTTGAGGCATTAATGGGTCGTATTTCAAATCGCTGAAATTTTATAGAAAGGTAAGAATTTGAATTCTAATTTTGAACGAACTATAAATAAAACTCAAGTTTTTCGGGTAACTAATGCGTAAAGGGAAACCATTGCCCAAACCCCTTCTAAGATAATAAAAGGCCAGTAATTTAATAAAATAGAAGCTAAACAAGCCATACCAGCACCTGTAATATTTAAAATAATAAAGGTTAAGCTTTTGTTAGAAGCTTTGCCTGTAACATTTAAAATGTAAGCAAGTAATATTTGAAAAACACCTAAAAATCCAATCCAGTCCGTAACATTCATTGTAATATGAGTTTAATTTTAAAAAAGCAATAGCATTTGATGATTTGGATTATAATGTGTAGGAGATAATTCAAAATCATGATAACCTACTGCGTTAAATCCAACTTTTTTATAAAAATTGATGGCTTTTTGATTTTCTGTCCATACGAACAACCACATACCTGATTGCTGGTTTTTAATCGCTTCTTGACAGTTCAAATCAAAAAGTGCTAACCCTAACTTTAAACTATGAAAGTCTTCCAAAACATACAAGCGTTCTAATTTGGTGATATTTTTAGATAAAATATTAGAATGTTGACAATTAAAAATGACTTTAGAATATCCGACAGCTTTTTCGTTATAATACAGAATATAAAAGACATTATTTGAATCTTTTAACTCATCTTCGAATGCTTCAATTGAAAATTTCTTAATTACATACGCCTCGATAATTTCGTCCGACGCACTTTTGCCATGTGCTTCAATAAAGGTCGTTTTTCCTAGCTTAGCGAGCAGTTCTTTATCTTTTAAAGTTGCTCTAATAATGGTTGTCATAAATTACAATCCAAAATATTTAAGCTAAAAGGAACGATTTTAATTCATCGTACGTACTAATTTTAAACGATTTTTTATCTTTTCCCATTACAGATTGAATTTGCTCCGGAAGCGGTTGTTTTTCTTTAATAACATCTTCAACAACATCTAAAAACTTAGTAGGATGTGCTGTTTCTAAAAACACACAATGAGAATCAGGATTTTCTTCTAAATACTCTTTGCAACCCAAATACCCGACAGCGCCATGCGGATCTGCAACATACTTGAAATTATTAAAAATTTCTAACATTGCCTCTCTGGTTTCATCATCTGAATAGCTATAAGAAGACAGGTTTTCCCTCAATTCTTCATAATTGTTTTCATAAATTTCTTGAATTCGAATAAAGTTACTTGGCGCTCCTACATCCATAGCATTACTAATGGTTTGCACAGATGGTTTTGGTTCATACAATCTTGATATCAAGTAGCGTGTTACTACATTATTAGCATTATTTGAAGCTATAAAATGATGAATAGGTAAGCCTAATTGTTGCGCCATCATACCAGCGCAAATATTTCCAAAATTTCCGCTAGGTACGGAAAATACAATGTTTTTATGTTGATTATGCAATTGTTTATAAGCAAACATAAAATAGAATAATTGTGGTAACCAACGTGCGACATTAATAGAGTTCGCAGAAGTTAACTGCATTTTACTGGTTAGTTTATCATCTAAAAAGGCGGTTTTAACCATGGCTTGACAATCATCAAACGTTCCATTAACTTCTAACGCTTTTATATTATGACCTAATGTGGTTAATTGTTTTTCTTGAATATCACTTACTTTTCCACTAGGATAGAGAATCACGACATTTACACCTTTAACACCTAAAAACCCGTTTGCAACCGCACCACCAGTATCACCAGAAGTGGCTACCAAAACGGTGACTTCTCGGTCGTTATTTTTATTGAAATATCCTAAACAACGTGCCATAAAGCGTGCGCCAACATCTTTAAATGCCATGGTTGGACCATGAAATAATTCTAAAGTTGAAATGCTCTCGCTTAATTTCACTACCGGAAATTCAAAAGACAAGGTTTCTTCAACAATGGTTTTTAAAATATCTTCAGGAATTTCAGGAGACACAAATTGTTTTATTGCCTCAAAAGCAATCTCTGAATGTGATAAATCATCAATGTTTTCAAAAAAAGATTGTGGTAAAGGCGTGATACTTTCAGGAAAATACAATCCTTTATCGGGCGCTAATCCTTTTATAACCGCATCTTTAAATGATGTGTTTGGTGCTTTTTTGTTTAAACTGTAGTAATTCATTTTTATTATTCTCGCCACCAATTCACAAATGTTTACTTCATTACGAGCGCAATGAAATGTAGCGTGGTAATCTTTTTAATTTTTATTTCTGACTTTATTTTTCAAAAAACGGACTGCCACTTTACGCAAAAATCGTGATTCGCAATGACTATATATTATTAATTATCAATTATTTTAATGCCTTGTTTGTTAATTTTAGAAACATGTATATCGAAATCTAAACTTGTTTTAGAATAAATATCGTTCATTGCTTGTTTTACATTTTTAGCAGTTTCAATACCTTTACTTAAAGTAAAAATTGAAGGTCCAGAGCCCGAAATTCCAGCGCCTAAAGCGCCAGCCTTTAGTGCAGCATCCTTTACTTCTTTAAAATATGGAATTAACTGACTTCGATATGGTTCTACAATAACATCATGAAGTGAACTTTCAATTAAAGGATAATCACTTGTGTGTAATGCATGTATTAAACTTCCAAAATTTGCCCATTGTGCAATGGCGTCACTTAAAGGAATGTTTTGCGGTAAAATAGCCCTAGCTTCAGAGGTTTTAATTTCAATCTGCGGATGAATGATCGTTGCATATAAATCATCTGGACTTGGGATTTCTAATATTTGTAAAGGTGATAAACTTTTTACTATGGTAAAGCCTCCAAACATAGCAGGAGCAAGGTTGTCGGCATGTTCGCATTTGCTAGCAAAGGCTTCACCTTTTATAGCAAATGCTGTTAATTCTGTTTTATTAAAAGGTCTTCCCAGAAGTTCGTTCATACCAAAAACACTTCCGACAGCGCTAGCAGCACTACTGCCAATACCACTTCCTGGTTTTATGTTTTTATAGATTTCAATTTCAAATCCGAAATCTGGCTTAGCAGCTTCATACATGGCTAATGCAGAAACGCCAGCCACATTTAACTCAGCTTCAAAAGGCAAATCGAACCCTTCAATTTTAGTAATGTAAATACCTTTCTTATCGGTTTTTCTGATAATCATTTCATCACCAACACTATCTAAGCAGAAGCCTAAAACATCGAAACCACAAGAAACATTAGCAACTGTAGCGGGTGAAAATAGTTTTATTTCATTCATATTATACAGACAAAAGACAATAGAGAAAAGAAAATAGACAATTTTTAGTGTCTTAGTTCTCTTTTCTATATTCTCTTCTCTTTAAATTAATTATTTCCAACTCTAATAATATCCGCAAATAGCCCCGAAGCCGTTACATCGGCACCAGCGCCCGCGCCTTTTATAATCATGGGCTGTTCTTTATAGCGTTGCGTGTAAAACATCACAATATTGTCTTTTCCTTCTAAATTATAAAAAGGGTGATCGCTCGAAATTTCCTGCAAACTAACGCTTGCTTTTCCATTATTAAATTGGGCTACATATTTCAACTGACATCCTTTTGCTTTCGCGGAAGCATATAAACTTTGATAATGCGCTTCGTCTGAAATTAAGGTTTGATAAAAATCATCAACTGAATCACTTTTCATTCCAGATTCAGATAAAAACGGTGTGTTTTCAATATCTTCTAAATTCATTTCAATACCACTTTCTCTAGCAAGAATTAATATTTTTCTCGCCACATCAACACCACTTAAGTCAATTCTCGGATCTGGTTCTGTGTAACCTTCGGCAGCAGCTTGTTTAACGACATCGTAAAACTTAGTAGTATCATTAAAATTATTAAAAACAAAATTTAAACTACCCGATAAAACCGCATGAATAGAGGTTACTTTATCACCCGAAGTAATTAAATTATTAAGCGTATCTATTATTGGTAATCCGGCACCAACATTGGTTTCAAACAAGTAAGGCGCATTATATTTTAAAGATAAATCTTTTAATAATTTATAATTTTCGAAGTTGCTAGAACATGCAATTTTGTTACATGCCACCACGCCAATACTTTGTCTTAAATATTTTGCATAAAAGTCAGCAACATCGCTATTAGCAGTGACATCTACAAAAATGCTGTTGCGTAAGTTCATCGCCTTTGTACTTTCAAAAAATCCTTCTAAGCTAGCTACTTCGCCTTCATTTAATAGTATTTTCCAGTTTTTTAAATCGATGCCTTCTTCATCAAAAAGCATTTTTCTGGAATTTGATAATCCCACAATGCGTAAGTTAATTTTTAAGTTTTCCTTTAAATATTTGCGTTGTTGCTTAATTTGCTCAACTAATTTTTCTCCAACATTACCAACACCAGTAATAAATACATTGAGCTGTTTTGTTTTAGTTTCAAAAAACTGCTCGTGCAAGGTATTTAGTGCTTTCTTCACATCACTTTCAGCAATCACAGCCGAAATGTTTTTTTCTGAGGCACCTTGTGCAATCGCTCGTATGTTAATATTATTTTTTCCTAAGGAGCTAAACATTTTACCACTTATTCCTTGATGATTTTTCATATTATCACCCACCAAAGCAATAATAGAAAGGTCTTTTTCTATGATTATCGGGTCGATTTTATGCAAAGCAATTTCATTTTCAAAAGCAGTATCAATAGACAATTTGGCAATCTCTGCTTCTTTTTCGTCAATTCCCAAGCAAATAGAATGCTCTGAAGACGCCTGCGTAATCATAATAATATTAATTTTTTCCTGAGATAAAATTTCAAACAAACGTCTAGAAAACCCAGGAATACCGACCATACCGCTTCCTTGTAATGTAAGCAACGCTATATTCGAAATGTTACTAATTCCTTTAACAGCCTGAGTAGAACCTGTTTTATCATTAGAAATAATAGTTCCAACGGCATCTGGCTCTAAGGTATTTTTTATATGAATAGGAATATTGAGATTTAGAACAGGTTGCACAGTTGGCGGATATAAGACTTTGGCACCAAAATGCGATAACTCCATCGCTTCTTGATATGATATTTTTTCAATAGGGTAGGCTTGTTTTACCAATTTTGGATTGGTTGTAAACATACCGCTTACATCGGTCCAAATCTCTAATTGTTCCACTTGCAAAGCAGCAGCCACGATTGCCGCTGTAAAATCAGATCCGCCACGACCTAAGGTTGTTTGCTCGCCCGAAACAGACATCGATACAAAGCCAGGAAGAATAGTGATTTGTTGCGATACTGATTTGAAATACCCTTTGATATTGGCATTCGTAGTAGCATAATTAACTTCAGCTTTTGTGAAATTAGAGTTAGTAATCATCAACTCTTGAGAATTTTTACAATCTGCCGATAATCCTCGATTTTTCATGGTTTCAGCAATAATAAACGATGACAATAACTCACCAAAACTCACTAATTTATCCGATGTTTTTGGAGATAGTTCATTGATTAAATAAATGCCATCTAACAAACTTTTAAGCTCACTTAATTTAGAATCTACATAATCAATTATAGCTGCACTTTTATCAGGATTTAATTCATTTATAATATTGAAATGAATCTTTTTAATGGTGTTAAATGCATCTTCATACCCAATATCTTTATTTTTTGCCTGATTTCCTGCTAAAAGTAATTTATCTGTAATGCCGCCAACCGCAGAAACAACGCAGACTACAGTATCTTTTTTAGAATAATTTTCTAAAATATTAATGACGTTATTTATATTTTTTGAAGAACCTACCGAAGTTCCTCCAAATTTTAAAACTTTCATGTGTTTAGATTTAAAGTTTTCAATTCCGACATATAACATCTATTTATAGTGTGTTGATGTTTCATGTTTTAATGAATTGATAATCGAAAAAATAATTAGTTTTTTTGTAATTATTAAAATTACAAAGATAGCCTGAAGAATATATAATTAGCAACCCCAAAGGGTCGTAGTAATTGTAGTTGTACCAAAAACAGAAGCGTTCCCTTTTGAAAAAAAAGAAATAACAGACGCTGTATTTTGGTTTAAAAGATTCATTGAGTCAACAATAATATAACTCAAATGTATTACTTTTAAGCTTATAAAAAAACAAAACTTTTCTTTTTACAGTATTCTTATTTACTACCATTTTTCGTTAAAAGAAAATGACAAAAGCAATTAAGAAATGAAAAATCAATAATCGATTAAATGAAGATATTTTCTAAAGAACAAATTTACGAAGGTGATAAAATAACTACAGAACGTCAGAACATAAGTTCAACAGATTTGATGGAACGTGCTGGTGAACAAATTTTTAATTGGATGCATTTACGAATGCAAGGCGCTCAGGTACCCATTCATGTGTTTTGTGGTATTGGAAATAATGGAGGTGATGGACTTGTTTTAGCTAGACATTTAATTTTAGAAGGCTACAACGTACAAACTTATATTGTTAGTTATAGTGATAAGCGTTCTAAAGACTTTTTAATTAATTATGACAGAATTAAAACGGTTTCAAATGATTGGCCTGTTCTTTTAAAATCTTCAGATGACTTTCCATACCTAAAGCAAGACGACATTATCGTTGACGCTGTTTTTGGTATTGGTTTAAATAGGCCAGTTATAGATTGGGTCCAGGAGCTATTTAAACATTTCAAAGCTTCAAAAGCATTCACTTTGTCAATAGATATTCCTTCAGGCTTGTATCTTGATAAAGCCCCTGAACATGAGAATGCTATTGTATGGTCTTCATACACTCTAAGTTTCACCTCCCCAAAACTAGTATTATTGTTGCCTGAAACAGCAAAATTCTCAGTTCAATGGGAAGTGTTGGATATAGGATTAGATTCTGAATTTTTACTTCAAACAAAAACAGATATAAATGTTATAGGAAAATTAGAGGTCTTGCCAATGTATCAAACAAGAGAGCAATTTGCTCATAAAGGGCATTTTGGACATAGTTTAGTTATTGGTGGAAGTTATGGCAAAATTGGAGCTGTTATTTTAGCTAGCAGGGCGTCTTTATGTGTTGGGTCTGGTTTGGTAACCGCTTACACTCCAAAATGTGGTTATATACCTTTGCAAACATCATTTCCAGAGGCTATGGTAATTACAGATAGTAGTGAAGAATTTATATCGGACATTAAATTTGATATAAAACCTACAGTTATAGCGTTTGGAATAGGAGTAGGGACACATCCAAAAACTATTTCTGCTTTTGAAAATTTTTTAAAAACAAACAAGACACCATTAGTCATAGATGCTGATGGAATTAATATTCTTTCAAAAAATGAAGCATTACTAAAATTGTTGCCAAAGCAAACAGTATTGACTCCACATCCAAAAGAGTTAGAACGCTTGGTGGGTAAATGGAATGATGATTTTGATAAAATAGAAAAAGTTAAAGTCTTTTCTAAAAAACACAATGTTATTGTTGTTATTAAAGGAGCTTACACTATAACCATTTATGATGATATTCTTTATATCAATTCAACAGGAAATCCAGGTTTAGCTACTGCTGGCAGCGGAGATGCGTTAACAGGAATTGTAACAGGTTTAATTGCACAAGGATATGATGCCTTAACAGCTACAATTTTTGGAGTGTATTTGCATGGAAAGTCTGCCGATATAGCAGTAGAAGATTATGGTTATCAAAGTTTAATAGCTAGTCATGTTATAGAGTATTTAGGTGCTGCTTATTTAGATTTATTTAAACAACCAGAACCAGTAGTTGAAGTTGAACCTGACAAAAATGAATAAAAAAAAGCTGCCGAGGGCAGCTTTCTTATAATTATTTGATAGTTTAAATATTTAAACTATCAAATAATTCTATAAGTTTTAAACTAGATGGTCTTGGAGCATCAGCGTTTACGATGTTGCCATCAGGATCAATTAATAAAAATCTAGGAATTCCGTTAATTTTATAATCTCTAACAAACTCTGATTTCCATCCTTCAGGAGCAAATAATTGTATCCCAGCTAACTCTTTATCTTTTACCATCGCTTTCCAGTCTTCTCTGGCTTTATTCCAAGAACCACCGTGTGTTCTATCATCATCAATAGAAATACTAACAAACTGGATATTTTTACCATGATAGGTTGCTTCAACTTTTTTCAACGAAGGAATTTCCGCTTTGCACGGTCCGCACCAGGTAGCCCAAACATCAACATAAACATATTTTCCAGCTAAGTCTTTAAGAGATGTTGTAGTACCATCAATATTTTCATAATTTTCAAAAACAGGAGAGGGGTCGCCCTTTGCCAATTCTTTTCTTAAAGTTATTGCTTCAGAAAAATATTTTTTGTACATATTTAACATCGGATCTAAACTGCTATTAGATCTATTTGTCAAAAATGTATCGATATCTTTTTTACTGTTATAAAACTCACTAAGTTGACTTTTAATAGATTCCATTTCTTCATTTAAACCTTCTAAATCGAGACTGGCAAGCTTATCTTGGTCTAATAATTTTTCTTCTAATAATGCTTTTTCCGCTAAGAAATTACTATTTTCAGAACCTTCTCCTGTAAACTTAATGGATTCATCAAACTTTTCTGTGTCTAAAGAAAGATTAATATCATATCCATTTTTAAGGAATACATTGGTTGATTCATTGCCATCAAAAAGATTATAAACTCCTGTTTCAACTTTTAAAGTATCTTTAAAAGTACCATCTGCATTTACAGGAATAGTTTTTGAAAACGTGCGGCTTCTCAAAACGAGAGAGTCACTATTTTTGTTAGTGATTTTTCCTGAAATTGACACATAATCTCTAGTTTCTTTTTTGCAGGCCATTAGTGCTAATGCACTTAGTAGAATTATTGTTTTTTTCATCATAAAATTTTAGTGCTGTAATGTAGAAAAATTAAATTTTTTAGGTGAATGTTTTAAGAATTATTAACATTTATAAATGTTTCACAGTAGTTGTTACTGACATATTTTTTAATTAGAGTTCATAAACCAATTCTGAATAATCAAGTGTTTTAGCAATAATTTTTAAGTTTAACAATTGATTTTGGATATCCAGAATTGTTTGTTTATCTATAATAGTTTGAGACCATTCTGTAATTTGTAACCAATCTTTAACATCTTCAATATTTTGTTCATATCGGTTTGCAATGGTTCTATCAATACTAGGAATCTCCTTGAATTCTGAAGTCGTATTATTTACAATATTTAAAATAGACTTAACATCCTCTTCGTTACTTTCAAGAAACTCTTCTCTTACAGCGATTACAAAGCAAGGCCAAGGTGTTGGACAATTTCCTATTCGTCTAAAAATTTCATTATCTACTAAAGGTTTTGTGGTGAATTTTTCCCACATAAAATAATCAGCAGTGCCATTGGTTAAGCCTTTAATAGCTCCATCTAAATCTTTAATAACCTCAAATTGAAGGTCTTTTTCTAAATTCCAGTTATTATTTTTGGCATTAATGTAGGCCATTAAATGCGAGCCAGATCCATATCTACTAATAGCAGCTTTAGAGCCTTTCAAGTCGTTAATAGTTTTATATGCAGAATCATGAGAGACGTGAATACCCCAAACCAAAGGAGATTGCACAAAAGTTTGAACAATCTTGCTTTTATTTCCTTCTATAATATCTTTAATGATACCTTCTGTAAGAATAACAGCAATATCAATATCCTTGTTACGAAGTGCTTTGCACATATCGCCTGTGCCTCCAGGATAATCATGCCACCGCAAATTAATTCCTTTGTTTTTGTACTCACCATTTTTGAGAGTTAAATACCAAGCCAAATTAAAGTGTTCTGGCACACCTCCTATATTGATTTTTTTCATGAAGTATTTTCTTAGATCCTTTCTAAGGCGTATGTAATAAGATTTTCGACTGCTAAACCAGGATTTTTACTAAATGTTCCGTTAGCTCTGTTAGCAATAATAGCATTTAGAGATAGCGCTTTATGGCCTAATAATTTTGAAAGTCCATAGATAACAGAGGTTTCCATTTCAAGGTTAGTAACCCGAAATCCTTTAAAGTTAAACGTATCGATTTTATGATTTAATTCAGGATCTTGCAAAGGTAATCGTAATACACGTCCTTGTGGACCATAAAAGCCGCCAGCCGTTGCTGTCATCCCTTTAAAAACAGAATCACTGTAAAACTTTTTTTCTAAGTCACTGCTATTTTCAATAATAAGCGGTCTCCCTTTATCTGAATTCCAGTTTGTGTGTTTAACAAAAGCATTTTCAATATCCGGATTAGAAACTGGATTTATTTGATAGGCGTGCAACATAGCATTTAAATCAAGACCATGTGTACTCATTACAAAGGCATCTACAGGGATATCGGTTTGTAACGAACCTGACGTACCAATTCTTAATATATTTAAACTGGTTAGGGTTTTCTTAGGCTGTCTAGTGTTTAAATCTATATTGACTAAAGCATCTAATTCATTAAGAACAATATCTATATTATCGGGGCCTATGCCTGTTGATATAACTGTTATTCTTTTCCCTTTATAAGTTCCTGTTTGAGATTTGAATTCTCGTTTTTGAATTTTAAATTCTATGCTATCAAAATGTTTAGTTATTTTTTCAACGCGATCTTGGTCGCCAACAAATATGACGTTTTCAGCAATATTTTCAGGTTTTAAATTCAAATGATAAATACTACCATTTGGATTTAAAATAAGTTCTGATTCTTTAATTATCATTTAATATAGTTTTTACAAGTTTATTTTGTTTTTTGTTGAATTGAAAATCATGGATACTAATACCACCAAAAAACATATCATTATTGATTTTAGTAGAAAAATTATGTTGTCCAAGTAAGGCTTCATAACCCTCTCTATTTAGAGATAAACTGTCATTCTCCTCAGAAATAAAAATACTTAGCATTTTAATAATTCTTGAAAACTGAAGATCTCCATAACCGTAGTAGCCTTGATAATTTAGGGCATAACCTAAAAGTTGATTTTTAGATTTTATATCCATATCTCTAACCATTTCCAATATGTTAGTTTCTAAAACATTAAGTCCTGTTACAGAGTCTGGAAAACGCTCTAAATGCGCTTTTAAACAATTGGTTAGGTATATGAAATTTGAACTTTTTACAATGTAAGGTCTTAAAAGATTGTGATCTTTGCCGCAATAAATATCCCAAATTGATAGTGCTAAATCGATATCTTCTGATGTCAGTTTTACTTTGTTGTTAAAATGCTTTTTAAGTTGGCTTTGAGAAAGTTCAGAGAGTCCCTTTAAAGTCTTTTCACCTTCAATTCTGCCACTGCAAACAAGAAAGAGGGGCAAATTAATTTTTTTTTGATGCAATAAGTTAATAACACCAATCATGTTCATATGACAAAACAAGTCATATTCAAACCAAAGAATAATTTCTGAATAGTTTTCAGGATGATTCAATAAATCAAATTCTTCTTTAATTTCTTCTATGTTTAAATCGATATCATAAAAAGAATTAAAAAAAGAGGTTCGTAGTTTTAGAAATTCATCAGAATTTATGTTAGCAATAGTAGGTCCTTCGCATAGCATTTCTTCCCATGTAAGTATGTCTCCGCTAAATTCTAAATCTTTTAGAATAGAAGTTAAACTACTGCCGTTGGTAATATGTAGGGTTTTTTTAGACATAAATTAACCTCCAACACGCTTTACACTAAACCCTTTATCTTTTAATAGTTGCATTATTTTATCTCGGTAATCACCTTGAATAATAATTTTGTCGTCTTTAAAACTACCACCAACACTTAAAGTCGTTTTTATGTCTTTGGCTAGTATTTTAAAATCTTCATTGGCGCCTGTGTAGCCTTCAATAATAGTAATAGGCTTACCTTTTCGCTTTTCGTATTTACAAATTAAAGGATCGTCTTGCATCCAGATTTTTGAGGATTCGCTTGCCTCTTCATCAGTAGTTTCTTCTATATGGTCGGGAAACAGGTTTTTTAACTGGTCTTGTAAATCCATTTAAAATTATTTTTTGATAAGTCCTAATTCTATTAAGCGTTCGGTTAAAAACTCTCCAGCAGTAATATCATCAAATGCTTTTGGGTTGTTTTTATCAATACACCCTTCTAAAACGTCTAATTTCATATCACTAATGGGATGCATAAAAAACGGAATGGAATACCGTGATGTTCCCCAGAGTTCTTTAGGCGGATTTATAACACGATGAATGGTAGATTTTAATTTATTGTTAGTATGCCTAGACAACATATCGCCAACATTAATCATGAGTTCATCGGGTTCAGCAATCGCATCAAGCCATTCGCCTTTATGGTTTTGCACTTGTAAACCACGACCTTGAGCACCCATTAAAAGGGTTATTAAATTAATATCTCCATGGGCAGCAGCACGAACAGCTTCTTTGGGTTCTTGGGTAATAGGAGGATAGTGAATAGGTCTTAATATGGAGTTTCCATTATGGATGTAATCATCAAAATAGGTTTCTTCTAATTTTAAATGTAACGCCAAGGCACGTAATACGTATTTGGCAGTTTTTTCAAGCATTTTATAGGCTTCTTTACCAACAACATTAAATTGAGGTAATTCTTCTACTTCAACATTTTTTGGATATTCAGCTTCAAGTTTTGGGTTGTTCTCAACGTATTGTCCGAAATGCCAAAACTCTTTTAAATCACCTTCTTTTTTACCTTTCGCACTTTCTTTACCGAATGAGACATAGCCTCTTTGCCCACCAATTCCAGGTATTTCGTATTTCTGTTTTGTCTCTAAAGGTAAATCGAAAAAATTTTTGACTTCTGAATATAAGTTTTCAACTAATGCGTCATCTAAAAAATGCCCTTTTAAAGCTACAAAACCTATGTCTTCGTAAGCTTTCCCTATTTCTTTTACAAACTGCTGTTTTTTAACGGGATCGTTAGAAATAAAATCGCTTAAATTAACACTAGGAATCACGTTCATGAGTATATTTTTTTAATAGTATAGATACAAATGTACAAAAACATTACAATGTTTAATCATTGTATTTATCTTAACTTTTCACTTCAAATAATCTATTTGTACTATATTTGATACTGTTTGAAAATCCATTATATGAGTGCATCAACATCATTAGAGAATATAGACTACAACAATGAAGGAATTGATAATGAAACGCTATTATCACTATACAAAAACCTTTTAAAACCTAGGCTAATAGAAGAGAAAATGCTTATTTTATTACGTCAAGGAAAAATAAGCAAGTGGTTTTCAGGAATTGGTCAAGAAGCCATAGCTGTTGGTGTTACGATGGCTTTAGAAAAGAGCGATTATATTTTACCCATGCATAGAAATCTTGGTGTTTTTACATCACGAGAAATTCCTTTAAACCGTTTGTTTGCGCAATGGCAAGGAAAGTCTAGTGGCTTTACCAAAGGACGAGATAGAAGTTTTCATTTTGGCACACAAGATTACAAGATTGTTGGAATGATTTCTCATTTGGGGCCACAATTAGGAGTCGCCGACGGGATTGCTTTAGCTTCAAAATTAAAAAACAAAAATCAAGTAACGACTGTATTTACTGGTGAAGGAGGTACAAGTGAAGGCGATTTTCATGAGGCTTTAAATGTTGCTTCTGTTTGGCAATTACCAGTAATTTTTTGTGTTGAAAATAACGGGTATGGATTATCAACTCCAACATCCGAGCAGTACAACTGTGAGCACATAGCAGATAGAGCTAAGGGTTATGGAATGGAATCTTATATTGTTGATGGAAATAATATCCTTGAAGTATATTCTAAAATTAGAGAGATTACAGATAGTATTAGAAAAAATCCGCATCCTGTTTTAGTGGAATTTAAAACATTTAGGATGCATGGGCACGAAGAAGCAAGTGGAACTAAATATGTGCCTACTGACTTATTTGATTTTTGGGCTAAAAAAGATCCGGTTGAAAATTATCAATTTTACTTAAAAGAAAACGGACTTTTAACAGAAGAAATGGAAGTGACCATGAAAGCAGATATTGTTCATGAATTAAACGAAAATCTTCAAATTTCTTTTTCTGAAGAACAGATTATACCGAATAAAACTACTGAATTAAATGATGTGTACAAATCATTTGAATATCAAGAAGTTAAAGAAAATGAAGAAAAAAAAGAAGTGCGTTTTATTGATGCTATTTCTGAAGGTTTAAGACAAAGTATGGAGCGCCATGATGATTTGATTATTATGGGGCAAGACATAGCAGAATACGGAGGTGCATTTAAAATAACCGATGGGTTTTTAGAACAATTCGGAAAAGAACGCATTCGAAATACACCCATTTGTGAATCTGCTATCGTTGAAGTTGGGATGGGGCTGTCTATAGCAGGAATGAAGAGTGTAGTTGAAATGCAATTTGGAGATTTTGTGTCCTCAGGATTTAACCCCATTGTAAATTATTTAGCAAAATCTTATTACAGATGGGGACAACAGGCCGATGTAGTTATAAGAATGCCTTGCGGGGGTGGCGTGGCGGCTGGTCCGTTTCATTCGCAAACCAACGAAGCTTGGTTTACAAAGACACCGGGTTTAAAAGTGGTTTATCCCGCATTTCCTTATGATGCAAAAGGATTACTAACTACTGCAATTAACGACCCAAATCCAGTATTATTTTTTGAGCATAAAGCACTTTATAGAAATATTCGTCAAGAGGTTCCAACCAATTATTACACATTACCCTTAGGAAAAGCTGCCTTGCTAAGAGAGGGAAATGATGTGACTATAATTAGTTTTGGAGCAGCAGTGCATTGGGCTTTAGAAACCTTAGATGCTAATCAAGATATTAAAGCTGATGTTATTGATTTAAGAACATTGCAACCTCTGGATACAGAAACTATTTTTGTCTCTGTTAGAAAAACTGGAAGAGCCATTACACTTCAAGAAGATTCGTTATTTGGAGGTATAGCAAGTGACATTTCGGCACTTATTATGGAACATTGTTTTGAGTATCTTGATGCGCCCGTAAAACGTGTGGCAAGTTTGGAAACGCCTATTCCATTTATAAAACAGTTAGAAGACCAATATCTACCCAAAAATAGATTTGAAACAGAGCTGAAAAACTTATTAAGTTATTAGTTAACTAACTATTAATTAGTGTTTTAAACTGAAATTTTGTCAGTTTCCTATGAAATAATTTCAGTTATTTTTACTTGGTATTTTATTTGCTATATATAGATTAAAATTGAATGTTTAACTTTAAAAATATTTAGTTATGAGTACTTTAATTCCAACATTGAAAAATGGTAGTAAAAAAGACACTGATTTAGGTTTTAATTCTTTACCAAGTTTACCATCATGGTTTGACGATTTTCTTGGAAAGAGTTTTGGTAATGAATTCATGTCTAACTTTAACACAGGTATCACGTTGCCAGCAGTTAATGTTATTGATGAGGCAAATGACTTTGTAGTAGAAATGGCAGTGCCAGGATTAAATAAATCTGATTTTAATATTAATATTGATAATCATGTGTTATCCATAGGAGTTGAGAAAGAAACAAAACACAATGAATCTTCTGAAAATTATACAAGAAGAGAATTTGGTTATTCTTCATTTAAAAGAACGTTCTCTATTCCAGAATCTGTAGATGTAGAAAAAATATCTGCGACCTACAAAGATGGCATTATGAGAGTAGTATTGCCAAAACGAGATGAAGCAAAGAAAAAACCAATTAAAACCATTGAAATCAAGTAAAGAGAAGAGAGCTAAAAGCTCTCTTTTTTTTGTCTACATGTTATCTGTTTCATTAATAATTCATTTAAAATTGTATATTTAGTGAGCAAACATTAAAGCATGTATAAAAACATCTGTATCATATTGCTGGTTTCTTTAAACTTAAATTGTAAAAAAGAAGAGTCAACTTTTGAAAGTAATTATAAGTGGCATACTATTAAAGTAACAGCGACTGCATACAATTCTGTTAAAAATCAAACAGATTCCTCTCCGCAAATAACCGCTTTTGGCGATAGTCTAAAACCAGGGTTAAAATATATTGCAGTTTCAAACGATTTGCTTAAAAAAGGTTTAAAACATGATACGCCGGTAAAAATTAAAGGATTTGAGGGCATTTATTTTGTTAAAGATAAAATGCATGCTAGAAAACGGAACCATATTGATATTTATATGGGAGTTGATATAAAAGCGGCTAAAATATGGGGACGCAAAAAGATTTCCATAGATTATGGCGTGCCAAAAGTGATTGATACTGTTAAAAACTAGATACATTTAAGCAATAAAAACAAAACCCATGAAACTTGTTTCATGGGTTTTAATTATAAGTTCATTTTGTAGTGGCTTCAGAAAGAATAAACGGATATGCTTCTCTAATTTGTTTTAAATCTGTTTCAGAATAATTTAGAGGACTTTTTTTAAGAACATGCAACCCATAAGAGTTTCTTAATTCATAATATGCCATTGTTAATTGATCTTGTACGGCAATAAATTGACTATATGTGGTCTCTTTTCCGTTTTGTAAAGAAACCACTGCTTTTTTAGGGTTGTCTGATAAGGTTTTAGATTGAATACCTTGGCAATACGTACAACTTCCATCTCCATTATTGTCTATAAAATCTTTTACTTTAGCTTTTAATTCATTCAACAAAATAACGTCATTATTTACCATAATTTCGTCATTATTATTAATTACAATACGCAAAATATTTCGCTCATTGATAAGACTAGTACAATCTGCTCCAGGAGGACAATCGCGAGGTAATTTTCGGTTAATACCCTCATCATTGGGGATAGTTGCCGTTACAAGAAAGAAAATGAGTAGTAAAAATGCAATATCGGCCATTGATCCTGCATTTACTTCGGGCATGGAGTTTGAATGTCTCATAGAGTATGGATTTAAGTTAATGTGATTTAAGCATCACAAAAACAATACCATACACTAATTTACTCCATTAATGAGGTAGTGTTTTGTGCCTATCCACATAGTTTCAACTGAACCATTAAAGTCTATAATACGCCTGTTAAGTATGAAACTTTCTGTAGTTAATTTGTTTAATCGTCTTGATATTTTATTTACTCTTTTCATTGTTTTGATTGGTTTAAATTGATTGATGAAAGTAAGGAACAAGACGCTACTTATCTGTAACGTCTTTTATGATTCCAATTATAACTTTTTGAATTTTTTAATGATTCGGTTAATTGATTGCTGTCTAATGTTCTCATGATTTCTGTATTTTAATTGATTGATGATTAATTGTTAAATTGGATAGCGATTATCTATATCGTCTTTTATGGTTCCAATTATAACTTTTTGAATTTTTTAATGATTCTGTTAATTGATTGCTGTCTAATGTTCTCATGGTTTCTATATTTTAATTGATTGATGATTAATTGTTAAATTGAATACCGATTATCTATATCGTCTTTTATGGTTCCAATTATAACTTTTTGAATTTTTTAAAGATTCTGTTAATTGATTGCTGTTTAATGTTCTCATGGTTTCTATGTTTTAATTGATTGATTATACAGTATAGACGACCTTGAATTAAAATTGTTACAGTACTATGTATAACAAAGTAATAAATTAACAAATTTTAACGTTTAATTGTAAAATAGAGCAGTAGATGTATTTTATATTTTAGAACATATAATTGTTTTAGGAATGATTATTGTTAAATGAAATGTAAAATAGTTGTAAAAATTTGAAACCGACTAGATAAAAAATATCTTTGGCACCTATATTTGCGTTAGCTTATGAAAATAATACTTCAGTCTTTTTTATTCATCTTATTATCAATGTCTGCTTATGCTCAAATTGATAATCAAAACAAGTCTACATCAATTCCTGCAGTTGAAAGCAAAAAAGATTCATCAAACAATACTGTTTTTCCATCAACTAACAATACTTCTGATAGTTTTAACGGACTATCAATTCCAAAAACAACCTCAGAATTAAATATTCCTAAAAAAGATTTTTCCATGTTTGGAGAAACTTTTGGAAATCCTGGGGAACTTTATAAAGATCAAGTCAATAAAAACTTAGAGGACACAAAGTTGACGCCCGAAGAAGTTGAACAGAGAAACGGAAGTAAAACCGATCAATATTTTGGTGATTTTAAAAGTAAAGCAAAATATGTCAATGTGGTATATAGGGATCACGGTGTTGTAGATGGAGATTTAATTCAGGTTAGAGTAAATGATGATATTATAAAGGCTAGCGTGTTTTTAACAGGAGGGTTTAGAGGGTTTAAACTAGACTTGCAACCAGGTTTTAATAAAATAGATTTTGTTGCTTTAAATCAAGGTGAGTCTGGACCTAATACAGCCGAATTCCAAGTTGTTGATGATAAAGGTAACTTAGTGTCTTCCAATCGATGGAATCTCGCAACGGGTGCAAAAGCAACGATTATTGTTGTAAAGGAATAATAGCAACCAAAATATCTAATTGTATTCATCAATTTTAAAATGTATTTCAAATATGTGAGTTTTTAATTTTATTTTAATCAATTACTATTTGATTAAGTTTTGTTAAGATTAAAAAAATTAAAGTAATCATTCGTTAAAAACCCTTTAAAGGTATTATTTTTGCAGCCTACAAGATTAAGGGATGTCAAAAAAAACAGAATTAGAAGACCGTAAAGAAGGCAAAAATTTATACAGTTATCAAAAAGGAGCTATCGACAAAATTTTCAAACTTTTTGAAGAAGCCCCAGATGATTACCATTTATTATATCAGCTTCCTACTGGAGGAGGAAAAACAGTTATATTTTCTGAAATTGTAAGACAGTACTTAAAGCATCATAATAAAAAAGTACTTGTAATGACACATCGAATTGAGTTGTGCAAGCAAACGTCGTCTGTACTTACAGAGTTTGGTGTTGTAAATAAAGTTATTGATAGCAAAGCTAATTTAAACGACCAAGCCGATTATAGCTGTTTTGTTGCGATGGTTGAAACTCTTAATAACAGATTGAACGACGACAAATTAGATATTTCTGATATTGGATTGGTCATTATTGATGAAGCTCACTACAATTCATTTACAAAACTTTTTAAATTCTTTAGTAAGTCATTCATTCTTGGGGTTACAGCAACTCCCTTAAGTTCCAGCATTGAATTACCAATGACGGATAATTATGATGAATTAATTGTAGGTGAAAGTATTGAATCTTTAATTGAAAATGGATTTTTAGCTCGAGCTGAAATGTTTACTTATAATGTGGGTTTAACATCCCTAGTAGTTGGTGCTAACGGTGATTATACAGTAAAATCATCTGAAGACTTGTATACAGATAACGACATGCTTACCAAGTTATTAAGTGCTTATGAAGAACGTTCGAAAGGTAAAAAAACACTTATTTTCAATAACGGTATTAACACGTCATTACATGTTTACGATACATTTAGAGCCGCTGGTTACCCTATCGCTCACTTAGATAATACCAACAGTAAAAAAGAACGAGCCCTTATTTTAAGATGGTTTAAAAAAACACCTGATGCTATTTTAACGTCCGTTAGTATTTTAACCACAGGATTTGATGAACCCACTGTTGAAAGTATTATTTTAAATAGAGCAACTAAATCTCTAACCTTATATTATCAAATGATAGGTCGTGGGTCTCGAATTTTAAAAGATAAGAAAACTTTTGATGTTATAGATTTAGGAAATAATTTTCATCGTTTTGGACCTTGGGGAGATAATTTAGATTGGCAGCGTATATTTAGATCACCAAATTATTATTTAGACTCCTTGTTAAATGATGATGAAATTGAAAGCAATTTCAGATATGAAATGCCTGATGATATCAGGGCAGAATTCTCAAACTCTCAGGATGTTTCTTTTAATGTTCACGAAACATATATTAACTCAATAAGAAATGGAGAATCTTCAAAAGTTGTTTTGGAACGTTCAATAGCTCAACATGCAAAAATATGTATTGAAAACAGTGAAGATGTCTATGATGCACTGGCATTAGCCAAGTTATTGGGAGATGATATTGACTTTCGAATCAATCGTTATACAAAATGTATAAGCAAGAGTACTTTTAATTTTGTAGAGTGGCTTAAAGGAGATTATCGTAAAAAACTAAACGCCTATTTAAGAGCAAATTTTGATGAGCTTTTTGAGTCAATTCATGGTTATGCACCAAAAGATTAAATAGTTCTACTATAAATTATATTTATAAACATATTTTTTTCTTCCCTAAAAATTACATTACCTTTACAGCAAGTAAGCATGTTAAGGCAATTTTTTTTACAATTTTTTTGATACCTCAAAGTTTCTTGTTCAAGATTTTATAAAAAATTAAATTCACTGCAATATATTAACTTAAAAACAGAAGAGATAATTAGTAATGGCAAAATCACAAGTCACATTTAACAAGATTGAAAAAGAAAAAAAGCGCTTAAAGAAACGAGAAGACAAACAAAAGAAGAAAGAAGCAAGAAAAGCAGAATCTAAAGAAAACCCACAAGGAATTCAATTTGCTTATGTAGATTACAATGGTAATTTAACAGATACACCTCCAGATCCATCTATGAAAGTTAAGGTAGATGCTGAAAGTATAGAATTAGGCATTCCTAAAAAAGAACATAGAGAAGAAGAAGTAGACCCAATTAGAAAAGGTAAAGTATCATTCTTTGATAATTCTAAAGGATTTGGTTTTATTATAGACAGTGATTCTCAAGAAAAACATTTTGTTCATGTGAGCGGTTTAATTGACGTTATAGAGGAAAACGACAAAGTTCAGTATGAATTAGAAAAAGGACAAAAAGGTATGAATGCAGTTCGCGTTAAAAAGATTTAACCACGGCATTTAGTATTATATTTACGTTTTTCAATAATTTTATAAGTGGCCTTACATCTTTTAGAACAAGATCAAGAGTATATTAATTTACAAACAGAACTTGTTTGGTTACAGCAGCATATAAAAGAAACAAATCAACGCATTCTTATCATTTTTGAAGGTAGAGATACTGCCGGAAAGGGAGGCGCTATCATGCGTTTTATTCGTTTTTTAAATCCACGTCTTTTTAAAGTTGTAGCACTTTCAAAACCGACAGAAAGAGAAGTTAATCAGTGGTATTTTCAAAGGTATATTGAACATTTGCCTGGACCAGGAGAAATAGTTCTTTTTGACAGAAGTTGGTATAATAGGGCGGTCGTAGAACCTGTTATGGGCTTTTGCACTAAAAAACAATATAATTTATTTAATAGACAAGTAGTTTCTTTAGAAAGAATGTTGGTCCAAGATGGTATTCACCTATTCAAATTTTGGTTTTCAATAGATCAAGAAGAACAAAAAAGACGACTTGAAGAACGCGTTTATAATCCTTTAAAACAATGGAAGTTAAGTAGTGTCGATGTTGAAGCCCAATCAAAATGGGAAGATTTTACATTTTATAAGGAAGCCATGTTTAAAAAAACTGCAAAACCACATTCGCCTTGGATAATTGTAAAAGGTAATGAAAGAGATGTAGCAAGAAAAGAGGTGATGCGATATGTTGTAAACAAATTAGATTATGATAAAAAAGGACAAACAGGCGAACGTTTGCATCTTGACTCTAATATAATTACCGAAATATTTAACGAGGTTTAAACCTTTTTTTAAGAGTATACATTTAAGTTTTTTAACTAATATTTTATAAAAATATTATGGCTTTACCTCGAAAAACAATACTTATTCTTCTAGCTTTTTTTGCAATTTATGTTATTTGGGGAGCCACCTATCTTTTAAATAAAATTGCTGTTACACAAATATCACCACTTTTCCTTGCGTCTATTCGGTTTATTACGGCTGGATTAATCATATTCTTTATAGCAAAATCTATGAAGCTAAGTTTAGCAATTAATAGGAGACAATTAGTAAACTGCATTATTGCTGGATTTTTATTTTTAGTTTATGGCAATGGCGTTTTTGTATGGGCTTTAAAATATGTTGATAGTGGTTTCGGTGCTCTTGAGGCGTCAATACAACCCTTAATAGTCTTAATTTTAATGAGAATGATAGATGGAAAAAAAGTGAAAACATCATCTATTATTGGTATTGTTTTAGGCGTTATTGGTATGTATTTGCTTGTAAGTCAGAAACAATTAGTATATCAAGAAAACAGTACTATAGGAATTATTATGATTTTTACATGTGTACTTAGTTGGAGTTTTGGAAGCTTATTTGTTGCAAGAGCAGAATTACCGTCTAACTTTTTTGTCAATACAGGATATCAAATGTTTTTTGCTGGGATTATGTTATTTATTGCTAGCTTTTTAATAGGAGAAGAATGGTTATCACCGTTTGCTTGGACAACATCTGTTAAAATTTCTATGGGTCTTCTAATTGTATTTGGTAGTATTGTTGCTTTTACAGCCTTTAATTTTTTGCTTAAAACAGTATCCACAGAAAAAGTAGCAACATCCGCTTATGTAAATCCTGTTATGGCGTTGCTTTTGGGTTGGTATGTGTTAGATGAGAATATTACAGGTCAATCTATTTTAGCCGCAGCAATCTTATTAACTGGGGTTTATTTTATCAATTCGAAAAAAAATATCAGAACCTTACGTTAATTTGTTTTTTCAGAAGGAAATTAAACTAATTTCGCACTTTTTATATCTACACGATTTTTATATGATTAATGAGGATACTAAGCCGGAATCAAACATTTCTTCAGAAGAAATAAATAAATGCATCGACATATTGGAGCGTTTGGTTGCTAGTTCTAATCAAATTTTTGAAATTCCTGAAGAACAGCGTATAGCGTTGATTAGAGCGTCTGGAAAATTATCACGTCCCAATAAAATGGAATTTGTAAAATGGAAAAAGGATGCAAAAAAAGCTGAACGCAGAAAATTAGCAGCAAAAGATAGAACAGCAAGAAAAGAAACAGGCATAAGAAGCGCCCGAGAATCTATGGTTTTTCAAGCACCAAAATTACTGTCAGCAGCAGAGTTAATGCATAAAGAAGCCTTAGAATTACAAACACCCAGAAATTGTTATGTCTGTAAAGGTGAGTTTACAAAACTTCATCATTTTTATGATACGATGTGTACAGAATGTGGGGATTTTAATTATGCCAAACGATTTCAAACCGCAGATTTAAGAGGACAAGTAGCTGTTATTACGGGATCTCGTTTAAAAATTGGGTACCATATTACTTTAATGTGTTTGCGTGCTGGAGCAACTGTGGTTGCTACCACACGATTTCCTGTCGATTCTGCTTTGCGTTTTTCAAAAGAAAGTGATTTTACAGAATGGGGACATCGATTAAAAATTCATGGATTGGATTTAAGACACATACCTAGTGTAGAAATATTCTGTAATTTCATAGAGCAAACATATGAACGTTTAGATATTCTTATCAATAATGCAGCACAAACAGTTAGAAGACCATCTGGTTTTTATGCTCATTTAATGCAAAATGAAGAACGTTCAATCGATTCGTTGCCTAAATATGCCAAGGATTTATTGGTAGACCATAATAATTGCTTACAAGAACTAAAAACCTTAACAACATCGGCTTCACCCAGTAAAAATATGCCGGTAACTTGGCATGGACCAGAACCAGGAATAGGCTTAAGAGCATCGGCTAAATTGTCTCAAATACCCTATAGTTTTGATAACACCTTAGTCGCTAAAGACGTGTTTCCTGAGGGGAAATTAGATGCTGATTTACAGCAGGTTGACCTAAGAAAAACAAATAGCTGGCGTTTAAAACTTGGCGATATTGAAACTACAGAAATGATAGAAGTACAATTGGTCAACTCAGTCGCACCATTTGTGTTGTGTAATCGTCTTTCTGAAATTATGAAGAAAGATAATACTGGCAAAAAGCATATTATTAATGTATCTGCCATGGAGGGAAAGTTCCATAGATTTTTTAAAGCTTCACGTCATCCACACACTAATATGGCAAAAGCAGCTTTAAATATGTTAACACACACAGCTTCAGATGATTTATCAAAACACGGAATTTATATCAATGCCGTAGATACAGGTTGGGTTACTGATGAGGATCCAGCAGATTTAGCAAAACATAAAGCAGAGGTTCACGACTTTCAACCACCATTAGATATTGTTGATGGTGCGGCTCGTGTTATGGATCCGTTGTTTGATGGTATCAATACAGGAAAGCATTGGTGTGGTAAATTTTTAAAGGATTACCGACCAATTGATTGGTGATTTTTTGAATTTAGAAATCCATTTATCTATTCTAATCTAAATACCTATTTTTGTATTCAAAATTGTAACACATGGGAAATAGAACATATAAAATAGCTGTTATTCAGCTTAATTTAAATGATAAACCAGCCAACAATTTAAAAAAGTGTTTAAGTTGGGTCAAGGAGGCTGCTAAAAAAGGAGCGGAAGTCATTTCATTACCTGAACTTTATAGCAGTCATTATTTTTGTCAGAGTGAAGACACAGACAATTTTGCCTTAGCAGAACCTCTTTATAGTACGTCTTTTAAGGCTTTTAGTGAATTAGCGAAAGAATTAGGCGTCGTGATTATTGTACCATTTTTTGAAAAACGGATGGCAGGTATTTATCATAACAGTGCTTATATTCTAGACACAGATGGTTCTGAAGCGGGCTTATATCGTAAAATGCATATTCCAGACGATCCTCATTTTTACGAAAAATTCTATTTTACACCAGGTGATTTAGGTTTTAAATCAAATTCTACTAAAAAGGGAAACGTAGGTGTTTTAATTTGCTGGGATCAATGGTATCCTGAAGCTGCTCGATTAACGGCGTTAAAAGGTGCTGACGTGTTGTTTTATCCAACCGCTATTGGTTGGCATCCTAAAGAAAAAGAAGAATATGGAGTTAATCAATATGGTGCTTGGATGAATGTAATGAAAGGACATGCCGTTGCTAATGGTGTTTATGTTGCTGCTGCCAACAGAATAGGTTTAGAAAAATATGTACCCAATACAGACGGAATAGAGTTCTGGGGAGCGTCCTTTATTGCAGGGCCTCAAGGTGAAATTTTGGCTCAAGCTTCTCACGACAAAGAAGAAATTTTAATTGCTGAAGTTGATTTAGATTTACAGGAAAATGTTCGTCAAAATTGGCCCTTTTTTAGAGATAGACGTATTGATGCTTTTAGTGATTTAACGAAACGTGCGATAGACTAATGAGACGATTTCCAGCAGAATGGGAACAACAAGAAGGATTATTGCTATGTTTTCCGCATAATGGTAATGATTGGCCAGGGAAGTATGGTGCAATTCAATGGGCTTTTGTTGAATATATAAAAAAAGTAGCTCTTGTTGAAACGGTTTTTTTGGTGGTGGCTGATGAAGCTCTGAAGCGTAAAGTTGAAAGCATGCTTGAAATAGCACATGTTAATTTAAAAAATGTGTCTTTCATTATTCATAAAACTAATAGAAGTTGGATGCGTGATTCGGGACCTATCATTGTAAAAAATGGTGAGAATCGTGAAGCGTTAAATTTTAATTTTAATGGTTGGGCTAAATATAAAAACTTTCAATTAGATAGGCATGTCCCTTCAAAAGTAGCGAATCATTTAAAGATGCCTTTAATCCAAGTTATCTATAAAGGAAACCCTGTTGTTCTTGAGGGAGGTGCTATTGATGTGAATGGAAAAGGAACCTTGATAACGTCTGAAGAATGTTTGTTACATCCTACTATTCAAGTAAGAAATAAAAATTTAACAAAAGAAGATTACGAAACCATATTTAAAGAATACTTAGGAATAACCAATGTTATTTGGGTTGGAGATGGTATTATTGGTGATGACACGCATGGACATATAGATGATTTATGTCGGTTTGTTAATGAAGACACTATTATTACTGTTGTTGAACAAAATATTGGAAGTCCAAATTACAAGGTATTGCAGGATAATTTAAAACGACTTAAAATCTCTGTTTTAGAAAATGGTAAACAACCTAATATTGTTGAGTTACCAATGCCAACACTTTTAGAGTTTGATGGCATTACAATTCCAGCTAGTTATGCCAACTTCATTATTTTAAACAACTGTGTATTAGTACCAACATTTAACGATGTTCAAGACAGACACGCTTTAAATATTATAGCTGATTGCTTTCCAAACAGAGAGATTATAGGGATTAGTGCTATCGACTTAATCTGGGGTTTTGGCACACTGCATTGTTTAAGCCAGCAAATACCAATGTAGGAATTTTGGAAATCAAAAAAGCTATTAAATTTATGATTATAAGTACCATGGCATTTGCTTGCATGAATGCTACGGTTAAATACTTAGTGAATGTTAATGCGTATCAAATAGTCTTTTTTAGGTCTGCTAGTTCCTTGTTATTTACATTTGGATTTCTTTTTAGAAATAAAATACCAATCCTAGGAAATAATCATAAATTATTGATTTTAAGAGGTGTAGTAGGCGTAACCTCTATGACTTTATTCTTTATGTCTGTTAAATATTTATCAGTAGGAACAGCGGTCTCTTTAAGATATATTGCTCCAATTTTTGCAGCGATGTTTGCTGTTTTATTTCTAAAAGAAAAAATAAAACCTTTGCAATGGTTGTTTTTTATAATGGCATTTTCGGGTGTTTTGGTACTAAAAGGGTTAGATACTAATGTTAATACGTATGGACTTATTTTAGTTTTAATAGCCTCTGTGTTTAGTGGTTTGGTTTATATTATTATTAGTAAAATAGGAAACAGTGAACACCCCGTAGTTATTGTTAATTACTTTATGGTTGTAGCAACTATTACTGGTGGCGTTTTATCTATAAATAATTGGGTTAACCCTAAAGGTATTGAGTGGATATTGCTTTTTGGACTAGGCGTTTTTGGGTATTTTGGACAAGTGTATATGACCAAAGCATTTCAAACAGCATCAACCAGCCAAGTAGCACCTTTAAAATATATAGAAGTGATATTCACACTATCTTTCGGTATTTTTTTGTTTGGGGAGATTTATACGTTTTGGAGTTTATTAGGAATCGCTTTAATAATTGGAGGCCTCGTTTTAAATATAGTATATAAAGAGAAAAAGTTAAATAATTAATCTTACTTCACCTAATTCTTGTAATTTATAGGGAAATTTATCTCCAGGAGATCCAATAAACATAAAATTAATTGGAATTTTCCAACGATGCGAGAGTTCTTTTATTTTTTCAGGATTAAAAACGCCTGTTTCCTCAATAAATTCAATAACAATTTGTGGATAAGCTCTGTCTAATACTTCAATATCATTTTTAAGCTTTGAAGGAACTTTTTCCTCATTGCTTATATTAACTATTTTTAATCGTCTGGTTTCTTCGTTTTCAGAAATATATAGCAAAACTTTATTAATAGCTTCAACGTTATCACCTTTTGTAAAAAATACGAATTCTTGAGAATTAATTTTTCTTATGGCGATATTTATTTTTCTATTAATTTTTTTAAAAATCTGTTTATTATCAGGTGTTAAGTAATCAAGAAATAATAAAACACCTTTTAATATTGGTGTTCTATATAGCATGAAACCAACGACTAGCAGAGTAGGGATTAGGTATTCTAAAAATATGCCCAAATACCCTGGGTTTAAAATAATGTTACCCAATAAAGCTAAAATGATTCCCACAATAGCAATTAATACAGCTGGATAACTTGCTTTTTCAGGACGAGGAAGTCGCCCTCTTTTTATTTTTAATAGAAGATTCCCAATTCCGAATAAGGCCATCACACCTAAAAAAGCAATAGTATAAACGCCTGCCAAAGCTTTTAAATCTCCTTTAGTAATTAATAAAACAGAAACAGCTAGCAAAAAGAAAGTAATAAAAATAAAATAAGAACTTCCTCTTTTGTTTTTAATTAATAACTCCTTAGGTAAAATTCTATCTAATGCCATACGTTCCACTAAGCCACCAACACCAACGTACGATGTTAAGACAGCGCCGCTTAAAACTAACGCAGCATCAATGGAAACTAAATATGATAACCAGTTACCTCCACTTAAATTTCCCATAAATGATAACAGCGTGTCTTGATTAGAGTTTATAGTTGATAGCGGAATAATTGCTAAAGCTAAAAACGCTAATAATGGATTAAAGACCGTAACAATTATCCACATGTTTTTTAAGGTTTTTGGAAAAACTCCTTTTTGCTGTTCTTCAACATAGTTGGCAGAACTTTCAAAACCACTTATGCCGAGCATAGCGGCAGCAAACCCAAAAAATAAGGCTGTTGAGATGCTACCATCAACAGGAGATTTGAAGTTTGCAATTAAATTGTCAAATCCATTATTAAAAAGAAAGTAAATACAGAATAGACACAATATAACCAAAGAGCTTAAATGAAAAATAAAAATACCAATGGCAACTTTAGAAGATTCACCAATACCTAAAATAACCAATCCCATAAAAACCAATAACAAAAATATAGTTGCATACACAATTGGGATTTGATGCCACAAACCATGAGCATATTTGATGGCTTCACTGGCAGAAATAACAGCCGTAGCCATATAAGAAAGTACAGTAAGTGATGCCGCAAATGAAGCTGTTGATTTTTTAGTAGTGTTGAGTAATGCGTTGTATGCCCCTCCGTTTAATGGAAGCGCTCCAACTACTTCGCCATAAATTTTTCTAAATAAAAAGAGGATTAATGATACTATAAGTAAGGAAATCCATGCATATTGGCCAGCATAAACAATGGCTAAAGCGGATACATATAAACAAGAAGAGCTAATATCATTACCACAAATTGCGGTTGCCTCAAGTTCATTAAGCTTTTTCTTCATCTTGAATTTGCTAAAAAATTACATTAAAAGTATTTGTTATTAATTAGCCTTACAAGAAATACAGTCTTATTGTTTTATTTTTAACATAACATAAAGATTTTTTTATGTTTATAAGAGGATGTTAGATTATATAGTTTTCTTATAGTTCCAAACCGCTAAACCATTCATTATAAAAGCAAAAAGAAATGTTTTTAATAATTGTGGCAATATGTCTTGAAGCTGCGCCCCTTTAAGCATTACCATACGCATCACTTCTACAAAATATTTAATGGGATTAAAATCAGTAATGGTTTGAGCCCATTTAGGCATACTATCAATCGGTGTAAATAAACCACTCATTAAAATAAAAATAACCATAAAAAACCAGGATATAAACATAGCTTGTTGCTGGGTTTCTGTAAAATTCGATATGAATAAGCCTATCCCTAAAATAACAAGAATATAAACAGAGGTATAAACATATAATAACAAATAACTTCCTACAATTGGAACATTGAAAATGAGTTTAGCAATTACAAGTCCGATTGTTAAAAGCGCTAAACCAATAATCCAAAATGGAAATAATTTCCCTATGATAAACTGGCTTTTCTTAATCGGTGTTACATTAATTTGTTCTAAAGTTCCAATTTCTTTTTCTCTAACTATATTCATACCCGATAGAAATAGCGTAATCATAGTGACCAATAATACCAATATTCCAGGTACCATATAAGTCTTGTAATTCAAGGTTTTATTGTACCAAAAAGATGGAAGTGTGATGATATTAACAGGATTTGATTGCTTATCTTCAGTTTGAATCAAATCAGCTTTAATATTTTTATTAAAATTTTGAATAATTTGGTTGATATACACATTTTCAACACCAGCTGCCGAACCATCAATAGCATTAATCGTTACACTTAAGCTGATATGTTTTTCTTTTTGTAAATCACGCTCAAAATAATGAGGAATTTCTAAAATAACATCGACATCTCCCTGTGACATAGCAGCATTAGCCATTTTTTCTGAAGGAAAGTCACTAACAATATTAAAATAAGTTGATGCATCAAACCTTTCTATTAAAGCTCGTGATAAAGATGTATGGTCGTTATCAATATATGAGAATTTAATATTTTTTATATCAAACGTAGCAGCATTAGATAGAATGATAAGCTGAACAACAGGCATAATAAATATAATGGGAAGCATCCCTTTATTTCTAAAAATCTGCTTAAACTCTTTTTGTATGATGAACCCAAGTATCTTCATTAGTCTAATCTTATTTTATATTTTTTTATACTTAATCCAATAAAAAACAAGGTCATAACTAACAGAATAAGTGTTTCTTTCCAAATAAATGAGAAACCAACTCCTTTAAGCATAATGGCTTTTATAATGATGATAAACCATTTTGCGGGAATAATATTGCTGATAATTTGTAATGGAACAGGCATACTAGAAATTGGAAAAATAAAGCCTGATAAAATAATTACGGGCAGCATTAATCCCATTAATGAAATCATCATAGCTGTTTGTTGAGTTGCTGACACTGTTGATATTAAAATACCTAATGCCAATGCGGTTATGATGAACAATATACTCTCAAAGCCTAATAAAATAAGACTTCCTTGTACAGGCATTTCAAAAATAAAAATGCTTAAAATAATAATAACTGTAGCGTTAATAACAGATAGCGCTATATAAGGAATTACTTTTCCAGCGATAACTTGTATTGGTTTTAAAGGTGATACTAGTATAACTTCCATGGTGCCTAATTCCTTTTCTCTTGTAATAGAGATGGATGTCATCATGGCGGAAACTAACATTAAAATAACAGTCATGATACCGGGAACAAACATGAATACACTTTTCAATTCTGGATTATAAACCATATGTGTTTCAGGAATAATTTGGTATTCTATGTTGATGCCTTTATTCAGTTCCTTAACATGAGATTGAATAATAGCATTAACATAATTTGAAATGGTATTAGCTGTATTGGGATCTGTTGCATCTGTGATTATTTGAATAGTAGCATGACCATTTTTTACAAGATTTTGATTGAAATCATTTTGAAAACTTATGACTGCTTTTGTTTTTCCTTTTTTGAAAACAGATTCAATATCTTGTTCTTTTTCAATAAATTGATTAACACTAAAATACTTAGAAGCAGATATTTTATTTATGATGTTTTGAGTTGTAACATCTTTTGAATGGTCTAATATTGCAATATTAACATTGTTGATTTCATTGGTAATTGCAAAGCCAAATAGTAGTATTTGAACAATAGGCATGCCAAATAAAATAAACAAAGAACGTCTATCTCTTAAAATGTGGTAAAACTCTTTTTTTATAAAACCTATAAATAGTTTCATGTGTTTATATTTATTGTTTTTTTAACGGACACGTGCTGTTCGATATGAATCATCCTCTTGCTAATTTTAAAAACACATTGTTCATGCTGGTTACTTTAAATTGTTCCTTCAATTTTTTAGGGGTATCTAAAGCTTCAATTTTTCCATTAACCATAATTGAAACCCGATCGCAATATTCAGCTTCATCCATATAGTGTGTAGTCACAAAAATAGTGGTTCCTTCATGTGCTGCTTTGTAGATCATTTCCCAAAACTGTCGCCTGGTAATAGGGTCTACACCACCAGTAGGTTCATCTAAAAACACAATTTTTGGATTGTGCAATAGCGCTACCGAAAAGGCTAGTTTTTGTTTCCATCCTAATGGGAGTGCTCCCACTAAGTTGTCCGCAATATCATGAAGTCCTAATTCTTCAATTAAAGCATTTATTTTTTGTTTAAGAGTAGCTCGTGATAAGCCATAAATTCCTCCAAAAAATGTAATATTTTCTTTAACCGTTAAATCGTCATATAAAGCAAATTTCTGGCTCATATAACCAATATTCTTTTTAATGGATTCTGCTTGTGTAAATACATCAAAACCAGCTACGTTGGCAGCGCCAGATGTGGGATTAGAAATACCAATAAGCATTTTCATGGCAGTTGTTTTTCCTGCCCCGTTTGCACCTAGAAAACCAAATATTTCGCCTTTTTTAACGTTGAAAGATATTGCATTTACTGCTTTAAAATCTCCAAATTGTTTTGTTAAATCGGTAGCTTCTATTACATAATTTATTTCACTCATTAAATTTTATTTGATTGTCCCATCGAGCGCAGTCGAGATGTCTTAAAAGTTCTCGACTGCGCTCGAACAGATATTTATTTTGCTAATGCCATAAAGGTGTCTTCTATGGTTGGATTCGTAATTTCAATAGTAATATTATGCAGTCCTTTGTCTTTTAAATAACTATGTAACTCTTTGATGTCAAATTCATCCCTAGTATCTGTGTAATGAACAAATTCACCAAAAGGGTAGGCACTATATGTGTATTTAAATGTATTTAAGCTATCAATAAGTTGATACATATTATCACTTTTTACATTATATAGTTTCTTTGAATACTCCTTAACAATGTTTTTTGGTGTTCCAATTTCCAATAACTCTCCATTTTGAATAAAAGCAACTCTATCGCACAATGCCGCTTCATCCATATAAGGTGTGGATACCAATATAGTAATGCCTTTTTGCTGTAATCGTTTTAGCATGTCCCAAAATTCTTTACGCGACACAGGGTCAACGCCTGTAGTTGGCTCATCTAAAAACAATACTTTAGGTTTATGAATTAATGCACAACATAAGGCTAATTTTTGCTTCATTCCTCCAGATAATTTTCCGGCTCTACGGTTTTTAAAAGGCTCTATTTGAACGTAGATATCTTTTATTAAATGGTAGTTTGCTTCAATAGTTGTTTTAAAAATAGTGGCAAAAAACTCTAAATTTTCTTCAACTGTTAAATCTTGATACAATGAAAATTTCCCTGGCATGTAGCCAACACAATTCCGTATGGCTTTATAATCTTTTATAACATCATAACCCGCCACTGAGGCTTGTCCTGTATCGGCTATTAGTAAAGTTGTTAATATTCTGAATAAGGTAGTTTTTCCTGCACCATCAGGACCTATAAGACCAAAGAGCTCGCCTTCATTGACATTAAATGAAATATCTTGAAGCGCCTGAATGCTTTTATAAGACTTACTGATATGATTGACAGAAATACTCATATACGTTTATTTTTGAACAGTGATTTTAGGTTCCATAGTTATTTTAGAGGTAATGGAATTTGAAATTAAACATGCCTTTTCAGATTTTTCAAGAATGCGTAAGGCTTTATCTTTCTGGTCTTCATCACTGATAAAGACTTCAGGAAAAAGCAATACTTCAGACATAACAAATTTTCCATCTATTTTCTCTAAAATCCCTTTTGAACCACATTTAAAACTAATGAAATCAAATTTTGAGTATTCAGAAATAGCTAAAAAGGTCGTCATTAAACAACTGCTTACGGCTGCGGTAAATAAATGTTCAGGTGACCAAATATTTGGTATTCCTTTATCAAAATCAGGCGGTGTAGCAACTTCTATACAATTTTTTTCATTAGAATCGTTTTTACGTAATTCGGGTGAACACATCATTCCTTTTCGGTCTTGTGTCCAGGCTATGTCAACATTGTATTCATGTTTGTCCATGGTGTTTATTTTTAAAGATTTATATGTATTAATTATTAAGCCACATTTCTGCTGGCATACCAATTTTTAGGCTGCCATCGTTTTTTACGTCTATTTTAACGGCGTATACCAAGGCAACGCGCTCTTCTTTTGTTTGGATTATTTTTGGTGTAAATTCTGCTTCTGAAGAAATCCATGTAATAACACCTTTATAAGACTTCATAGTGTCTTTATCATCAATTTTCACGGTGACTTCTTGACCTATTTTAATAGAAGGAAGTTGCGTTTCGCTAATGTAAACACGCAATTCCATAATACTTAAATCGGCTATTTTATAGAGTGGTTTACCAAATGATGTAATCTCATTGGGTTCTGCGTATTTGACTAAAACCGTTCCGTTTATTGGATTGACAATCTTACTTTTTTTAAGCTGGTCATCAATTTGTTTTATTTGTACATCTAGGCTGTTCAATTCATTAACAATAGGCGCGTTCTGGGTTTCAATGCTTATAACCTTCTCATTAATCACATTAATTTCCCCATTAATATCATCGAGTTGTTTTTGTGTTGCAGCATTATCTTTTAGCATATTTTCAATGCGTTGTCTATTCTTTTTTGCGGTTGCTAATTGCGCTTTTAAAACACTTATTTGAGAGAGAACACCTTTTGATCGTGATATGGCAGTAGCTTTTGCAACAACTAATTGTTCCCGTTTTAATGTTAAGGGAATGGTATCAATATAGCCTACGAAGGCTTCCTTTTTAAGGGTTTGGCCTTCTTCAATAGTGAACATTTCTAGTTTCCCATTATTTTCTGAAGACACTGTAATTTCAGTAGCTTCAAAATTGCCATACCCATCGGCTTTTTCATTTCCATTGCTGCATGAAAATAGGGTAAAGGCTAGGGTATATAAAACAAATGTGATTTTTATTGATGTTTTCATTTTTATTGTCCTTTAGTAATATTATAATTTGCTTTAACTAGTGATAGTTGTATGTTGTGTGTTTTTAAATTGGTTTCATCCTCAAACAAATTAGTTAATTCTGTAATGTAAGCAGAGGCAGTAATGACGCCATTTTTTAATTGTGATTCAGAAGATTTTAAGACCGCTTTCCGTAAATCAATAATTTCATTGTCTGTATTGATAAAGCTTTTTATTTTTTCTATGTCAGATTTTTGCTGTTTTAACTCCATATTCGTTTTTAAGTTGAATACTTCTGTTTCATTATTAATTATATCCTTGTTAATTAATAAAGATTGACGTTCTTTTTTGTTTGAATTCCAATCAAAAACCTTCCAGTTAAGCTTTAAGCCAACTATGTAAAAGCTTGTAAATGAATTATCAAGCATATTTAAACCAGGATTTCCATAACCACCTGTTGCGAAACCGGATAGCTTGGGCATATTCTCTTTAGAAAGCAGTTGTTCATTAGCTTGAATTTGTTCTTTTTTAAGGTCAAATAATTGTAATTCTGGACGATTAATGTTGGTTTCGAAGTTTGTTGTAAGATCTGGATTTGTTAAAACAATACTTGGGCTGATAGTAGTACCTGTTAATGAAGATAAGGTTTCAAACAAGCTCGATTTGTTGTATTGAATTTCAGAAAGCTGCTGGTTAATTTTAAGTAATTCTGCTTCCAAAACCTTGTCTGATGCTGGTAAAATAGTACCGTTTTCAATACCTGATTTTACTTCTTTAATTCTGGCAATAAGTTGATCTTGTTTAGCTCTTAACAACGCCTTCTTTTCTTGTAAAAGCACAATAGAAAAATAGAGTTGGTTGACTTGCTTTTTCAACTGATATAAAGAGACTTCAACTTCCTTTTGCTTTGTTTTTAAGTTTGCCGATTTCGCTTGCAAAGAAGCGTTTATAAGTCCTCCATTATAGATTAACTGATTTACAGATGCTGTAGCTTTATATTGATCTTTATTAAGAGGTTGTATGCCTGTTCCAGGAATAGGAACTTGCGTGACATCTGATTGATAGGTAGCTTGTGCCTCTAAGTTTACTTGTGGCAAAGCTTTATTTTTTATAACGTCTAAGTCGTAAGCATTTTGTTGTTCTAAAAGTGCATTTTGCTTTGCTAACGGATAGTTTTTGTCAACTAATTGGTAACAATCATCTAAGGATAATTGGTTTTGGGCAAAAGTTCCAAAAGAAACTAGCAAAACACTAAACATTATAATATGTTTCATGATATTATACTTTAATTGAATTAATGATAAAATTGGCGACATGTGTTTTTCGTTCTTCTATAAGTAGCTTAAATTGGTTATCATCAATATCTCCAATCGCTTCAATAAGCGGCTTACCAATAAAAGGGAAGACATTTAATGATAGAATATTGATAAATAATTGCTCTGCTTTAATGGGTTTTATTTGACCGGCTTTTACTTCATCATTAATTTGATTTTTAAATTTTTTTAAATTAGGAAATCCTGGATTTTCTTTCATTTGTAATATGAATTCTGGATTTCTATTAATCTCTTGAATGATAAAATTTGGTAAATAGGGATGCTGAATGATAAAAGAGATGTAGTTATATGTGAAGTTTTTTATTTTATCTTCAATGGATGATTCATCATTTAAAATCTCATTTAGTTGGGGTGCTATCATCTCAAAAGCAGCCTTAAATACGGCATCAAAAAGCATTTGTTTGCTTCTGAAATAGTAATGTAGTAGCGCTTTATTAATGCCTGCTTCATTTGCTATTTCTTGCATTCTAGCTCCATCCATACCCTTTAGTTGAAACACTTTTTTTGCTGCGTTTAAAATATTTTGTTCTGTGTTTTGATCTTTTTTATCCATGTTTAACTAAATAGTTTAACCATTTGGTTAACAAAAGTAATACTTTTTTTGAAACAGAAAAAAAATCAAGCAAAAAATTAAATGAAACACATAGAAAATTAGTTAAACGCGAATATAATGGGACAACAACAGCTAGATATATTTTATAAAAAGACTTTATGTTTAAGTCATAAAACCTATTTTTGTGAAAAATTTAAGCTTAAATACATTGAGAATAAATAATATATCGTTTCAAAATGTTTTAAAACAGTTTTACCGATTCGTTTTTATATCAAGTTTACTAGGACTTTTTCTATTTATATTTGATTTTGGTTTTGATCAATCATCAAAAGTTCAGAAAGTATTAAATGCGTGCTATTTTATAGTTTTAATATTAGGTATTATTACTTCAGTACTCAGGTATACAAGAAGAGAGAAAGAAATAGAAAGAAGCGTTTTAACGTTTGATATTATAAGTATCTTTATTACAATTGCAGTTTTGTATGTTCATTTTTTTTCAGAAGAAGCGCATCATCATTTAACCTTTCTGTATAACGATAACTGGCTTAAGTTTGTTATAATTTTGACCTTCATTCGTGAGTTTTCAGAGCAAAACATCAATTTTAAACGAACTGTTTTAAATCCTGCACAACTCTTTATCGTCAGCTTTTTAGCTATTATCCTTATTGGTGCATTATTGTTAATGCTTCCTAATGCTACTTATACAGATATCTCCTTTTTAGATGCATTATTTACCTCAACTAGTGCCGTTTGTGTAACTGGATTAATAGTAGTTGATACTGGTACCTATTTTACACTTTTTGGACAATCTATTATTTTAGGGTTGATACAAATAGGAGGATTGGGTATTTTAACGTTTGCCAGTTATTTTAGTTATTTTTTTAAGGGAGGTTCAACGTATGAAAATCAGCTGACCTTAAGTGATGTTACAGGTTCAAATAAACTAGGAGAGGTTTTTTCGACGCTTAAGAGAATTCTTGTTATTACATTTTCAATAGAACTAATAGCCGCTATTTTAATTTTTACAAGTTTAAATAAAACACTATTTGGATCTTTAGCCAATCGTATGTTCTTTTCGGTGTTTCATTCGGTTTCAGCCTTTTGTAATGCAGGGTTTTCCACACTTCCAAATAACTTGTACGAAACTGGTTTTAAGTATAATTACTATTTACAAAGCATCATTATCTTATCTTTTGTATTAGGTGGACTCGGGTTTCCTATAGTTGTGAATATTTTAAAGTATTTGAAATACTTTTTCACGAAACGCTTGTTTTATTTTGGAAACAAAAAACACCCATACAAACCATGGGTTCTTAACTTAAACAGCAGAATTACATTAATAACAACGTTGTCATTAACAGTTATAGGGACTATCGTGTTTTTTATAAATGAGTATAATAACACGCTAGCTGACCACCATGGTATTGGAAAGTTTATTACGGCATTGTTTGGGGCTGCTACTCCAAGAACAGCAGGTTTTAACACTATAGATATGTCTGCGCTCAATTTTTCAACCGTTATGATGATTTTTTTATTAATGTGGATTGGAGCTTCTCCGGCATCTACTGGTGGTGGTATAAAAACAAATACCTTTGCCATCGCAATCTTAAACTTTATTAGTTTGGCAAAGGGTAAGGCTAAGATTGAAATTTTTAGGAGAGAGATTGCAGATGTTTCTGTAAGAAGAGCTTTTGCAGTAATTTCATTATCTTTATTAGTTATTGGTGTGGCTATTATGCTAATTTCTATTTTTGATAGCGATAAAAGTTTATTGGATATAGCGTTTGAATGTTTTTCAGCTTACAGTACCGTTGGGTTGAGTTTAGGAATTACAGCAAAATTAAGTTCATTAAGTAAATTGGTTATTATAGCGGTTATGTTTGTTGGAAGAGTTAGTATGTTATCCATATTAATTGCCGTTGTTAAAAAGGTAAAACAGCAAAACTACAGATACCCAAAAGAAGAAATTACAATAAATTAAAATAAACATATGAAACGAGCATGCGAACAGCATGTGACCGCTGAAAAATAATAAATATAAACACATGAAATATATCATTGTTGGATTAGGAAATTTTGGGGCGTCATTGGCGATGAAATTGACCGAAAAAGGAAATGAAGTTATAGGCATTGATACTGATATGAATAGGGTAGATGCTTATAAAGAAAAAATATCTCATACTATTTGCATGGATGCTACCGATGAGTTTACAGTTTCAGGATTGCCACTAGCAGACACCGACATGGTTGTTATAGCCATCGGAGAAAATAAAGGAGCCAATGTTATGGCGACAGCTTTGTTTAAAAATTTTCAAGTAAAGCGATTAATAAGTAGAGCTATAGAACCGTTGCATGAAAAAGTATTATATGCTATTGGTGTAGATGAAATTGTACATCCCGAAGAAGAATCTGCCGAACGATGGGCAAAAAAATTATGTTTAAAAGGAGTTGTTGACTCCTTTGAATTAAGTGATGATTATAGTATTGTTGAAGTAAATTTACCTTCAAAATATAACGGAAAAACAATTAAAGAAATAGGCATTCGAGAAAACTATAATTTGTTAGTATTAACAACGATATCAAATAGAGAAGAAAAAAGTATCATTGGTAAAACTAGAAATATTGCAAGAGTACGTGGTATGGCTCATCCCAATGATGTCTTAAATGCTGATGATATCTTAGTAGTCTATGGTTCTAATGATCATATAAAAGAGTTCTTAAAAAAATAAAAGGGCTACGTTAACTGTATTACAGGTCATCCTTTACAATTATTTTTTATCGATTGTTGTAAGTTTAAAAAGATTTGCTTGTTCTAGAATTTGAATGGTAACTTGGGCTATATTATAGAGTAAAACATACTGTATTTGTGTTGTCTCTTTATTCTGAGTAAGCAATTGCGTACTAATATCTTTTAACGAATTCTCAATAGGTTGAAGCTTACTATCATCTTCAGAAGTTAGCCAGTTAAATGCTTCATTTAAGGCTTTTAAAATATCATTTTCAAATGCTAAAATATGTAAGGATTCATTTTTTTGCTGTTCTCTATGAGCTCCTAAAGCAGATAAATATGAAAGTAATGCATGGTTTAAATAGGTTAGTGTAAATGCCGTTTTGTTTAGTTGTTGCTGCTTTTGAGGGTCTAATTGCATGTTTTGCCAAACTTTGACTAAGGCATTATCGGCGCGATGTGCTTCTCTTCTTGCGATTCTGTATGTTAAATCATCTGATGTTTGGTTTTGATATTCATTCAATATAGCTTTAAAATAAGCCGTGTTTTTATGGATAACATCTCTTAACAAGCCTGGCAATTTTTTATATTGCCACTCTGGCCATAAAAAGCGAATCACTATAAACGAAATAAAAGCCCCAATAAATGTGTCTATTAAACGGGGAGTCATGACATCAACACCTTTGTTAGCAATAATATTAAAGGCACATAACACAAAAACGGTAATAAAAATAACCGCCACGGAATAACGGCGTTTCATCCAAATAAAAAATAAATATGCCGATGTAATCATTAATACAATTTGTCCAGAAAATGAAAATAATCGAATGACTAAAACACCAATAATAACGCCCGATAAGGTTCCTAAGGTTCGTTGCAATAAGCGTTTTCTTGTCTCGCTAAAACTAGGTTGTAATACAAATAAAATAGTCAGGACAATCCATTCTCCTTTTGCGATATTAAAAAATTCAGAGACGGTAAAACCGATTAAAAAACATAGACTCAGTCGTAACGCATGCCGCATTCTGGGGTGTTCAAAATGTAATTGTAATTTCAACCGTTCGAAATACGAACGTGTTTCTTTTTCTAATTTAGGCAATGAATCCCGATCATAATTATTAGTAATATTCTTTAAGGTTTCGTGAGATTGTGTTAAATTAATAATCAATAATCTTACAGGAAGAGTACCTTTCAATTCGTTTGTCTTTAACATGTTATTCATGGTGTCAACCAACCAATCTAAAGCTATTGGATGTTCGTATGGGCGAGTTGTAAGTAGGCTTTTAGCAAAGTTTTGGGTAGCTAAAGAGAATTCATTTAATAATTGGCGAATGCCTCCAATTAATTGACTGTTAGCAGGGTTTTCGCTTAATAAATCATACCGTTCATGACTGGATGTAGCACGTTCATGCAAACTTTGCAAAACCATGAAATAATGCAAATAGGGCTGCAGGGTTTGTTGATTTTTAAGAGCTTCTCCATAGCTGTTTAAAACATCTTTGCAAGCATCTAACGCTTCAACTATTTGTATATTTAATAAAGCGAGTTTTGCTCTTATTTTCTTTTCTGTTGTTTGATCGCTTGGGAAAAGTTTTGCTTTTTCTTTTAAATAGTTTGAGAGCGCATAAAAACCTCTTGCTAATTGTTCGTTTAGAAGACTAAATGGCCTTAAAAGTAATAAGACATACGAAAAACTACTGTAAATTAAGGCTCCTAATGTTAGCAATATGGGTTGTATATACCAATTAGGACTTATTTGCGAACCAATCATCGTGTAGATTCCTATGAGTAAAGCTCCAAAGGTAACACCCCTGAATCGCTCATTAATACCACCTATTAAAATGAATACAATAGTTGAAAGCGCAAGTCCTAAACCTAATAGAATAGGATATGGTTGCAATAATTCCACAGAAAAACTAGCTATGGCAAAACTGATAACCTTTAATGCCATTGACTTTAAACGTCCGTTTGGATGATCATCGGTCTCAGAAAGTGCACCAGCAAGAGCTCCTAAACCTAAGGTAATTCCATAAAATGGTAATCCTAAAATCACCATTAAAATAACTAAGGCACCAATGACTATCGTTGCTTTAAAAGCTAATAGTCTATTTGGATTTATTAGAAATGAATCTCTATAAGAACTGTACCAAGCTAGTTGTTTTAAGTTGAAAGAGAATCTCTTCATTATTAATGATTATTCTGAATTAAATCTCAAAAATAAGCAATAGAATACAGAACCAAACAGATTATTTATCCTCTTTAAGCGGATTTTATCTGCATAATTAAATTTTCAAGATATATTTAAAAATAAGTCTTGTCTAAATTATAATTTTTCGTTTCATCGACTATATTTTGAGTTCATAAGATTTTTTAGGGTATTAGCATTTAATCATTTAATTTCGAATTAATTAATTCATTTTCCCTTTATGAAAAAGTTAAATTCCCTCATTTGCTTGGTCTGCGTTTTTGGTGCTTACCAGTCTTTTTACGCACAAGAATATGCTTCCGTTTTAGATAATAATACATTTGTACCAGAAAAAAACAGTGCTGTTTATGATTATTCTGAAAATAACTTAAACAAGGAAACTATTTCTGTTTCAGAAGTTATTGAAAAACCAGCAGATTATAAGAGACGTAGTCCTATTTACGATTTTTCTGAAAGTAATTTGAACAATGTAGATACGATTCCTGATTATATAAATAAAGAAAACAAAATAAAGATATCAGGAACTATTTATAAAAGTGATGGGGTAACACCTGCTAGCAATGTTCTTCTATATATTTATCAGCCTGACGAGAATGGTGTTTATGAAATGAAAAAGGAAAACCACAAGCGTTATGTTTACCATAGAGCTTGGATAAAAACTAATGAAGATGGACAATATACCTTTTATACGTTTATGCCAGGTAGGTTTTTACACAGTAACGAACTTAAGAATATACACAGAGAAATTAAAGAACCTGGCAAAGCTGAATATGCTCTGGATGCCTTCTTTTTTGATAATGATCCTTTAGTTCAAGGTCTGTCTGAATCTTGTCGCTCACAATTAAACAAAAGTGTTTTAAAACTTGAAAAGAAGAACGATATATACGTTGCTACAAAGGATATTGTTTTAGAATAAAAAATAATATTTCTCCTAAAACTAATAATCATAAAGGCTTCATTAACCAAAATGAAGCCTTTATTTTTTCTTAATTTAAACTATTTATAACTCTTAATAGGTTAGATTTGCTATTAAAAAGCATAAATTCTGTATCGATTTTTTTAAGTTGACTTTCTATAAGTTTAGCTTCTCTATAATTAACCAAAAACAAGGAACCCTCGCCTAAATCAAATTTACGCTCTTCACTTTTTACTAATTGTTTATAGTCGGTAACTAAATTTAAAAGTAGTTGATTTTGGATTTTATAAGATTCGATTTCCTGTAATGTGGCATCAATTTTATTTTTTAAACTAACCTTGGTTGCAGAAATATCAAAGTCTATATCTTGTAATTTAAGTTTTGTAAGTTTCAAATCTGCACGTTCTTTACGAAGGAATAATGGAAAACTAATGATTAATCCACTCTTATAATTTGCTGTATTTAATAAATTAATGTCATTATAATCCGTCGTTAAAAAATTATATTCTAAATCAACTCTAGGTAATAGATTATTTGTTTTTAATCGTTTGTCAATAGTTAATATGTCTCTTTTAAATTGAAGTTCTTTGAGTTTAGGATGATTTTCTATAGATACATCAGATACGTTTAAAATGGAACTATTTAAAACTAAATCAATCTTGTTAATGGTTTCAATATCGGGCGTTATACTATCTGTTAATTCTACAGGTAAGTTGTTTTCTAACCATAGATAATTTGAAATTTCTAAGGTAGATTTGATGTAACCAATTTTAGCCTTTTCAAAATCTAACAATCTATTTTTTAAATTTATACTAGCCTCAAGCGTATCAATAGCAGGTTTATCTCCAGCTAAATAATTTGTTTTTACATTATTAAATCTTGTTTCAGCATTTACTACAAAATCTGAAAAAATTATTTGTGATTGATAATTTTTAAGCCAATTAAAATAAGATGTGATGGCATCATATAAAATTTCATTAATAACTTGGTTTTGTTTTGCTTGTGCTTGTTTTGTATATATTTTAGCTTGTTTTAAGGTCGCCATTCTGTCATTAGCAAGTAACCCTTTTGCAAGAGATATTGAAACTCCGGCACTGTACAAACCATCTGTTGGGGTGTTATATTCTGGATTTAAATAGGTTCCTTCATTATTTTCATATTTTCCTTTTAACTCAATTCCGTACCATGTAGGGATTTTAAAAGTTGCATTAAGTTTATCATAATATTCAGTGCTTTTAAAGGTCTTTCTATTATAATCTACTTCTATCTTGGGATCAAAAGCCCCTCTAGATTTTAGTAATTTAGCTTCACTTTCGCTCGTTATAAGTTTTGCCTGCTTTACAATTGGGTGAAATGCTTTTACATATCCAATGTATTCTTCCAAAGATAATACTGTGCTATTCTCTTGAGAAAAACCAATAGAAAAAGATATAAAAAATAATACAACAGCTAATTTTTTCATGAACTCTTCTTTTTAGTTTTAGCACTATCTAAGTTTTTATTTGGTTGATAGAAGTTAGGAGGGAAGCTATTGATTTGCCTCCACAATTCAAACCAAATAGGCACATTATCTAATAATGCAATAGTTTTTGCTCCTGAACCAACACGAATAGCTTCTGGCCAATTCACATCGTTTTCATCTGGTTTTACTAATACACGATACATACTATTAGCGCTAATAAAGTTTTCAATGGCAACTACTTTAGCGCTGTAGGTTCCGTAAGACACATTTGGCCATCCGCTAAATACAATAGCAGGCCATCCATCAAATTGAACTCTAACTTTTTCTCCTACATGTATTAATGGTAAATCTATTGGGCGTACATACATTTCTACAGCTAATTCATAATTTGCAGGCATAATACTTACCAATTGTTCTCCTTCTTTAAAAGTTTCACCAATACCAGATATTATGGCTTTATTAATATAACCATCTTGCGGAGCTGTTACAAAAAGCAGACTACTTCGTTTTGTGTAGTTTGCTAAACTCGTCTCTAATTTTGATACTTGCGCTTGAGTATCAAAACCACTTGATTGGGCTGCATATACATCACTTTCTGCTTTAGCTAACTTATCGGCATAAGTGGCATTAATAGTAGATATGGCAAGTTGACTGTTTATAACTTCATTTTTTGTACTTAAAAATTTATTTTCCTGTGAAATTAATTTAGCATTAGCCTCTTGAAATTTTGAACGCTTTTCTTCTACATCCTTAACTGCTTTTAAACCGTCTTTCTGTAGTGTAAGTGTTCGTTCATATTGAATCTTAGCAATATCTGCATTTATTTTGATGGCTTCTAAATCAATACTATCACTTTTCACTTTTAAGCGAGATTGCAACAGCTTGTTTTTTGCTTGTTCTAATTTTAAACGCCGTTCTTGTTGTAAGGCTGAAATCTGACTCTCATAAGCGATAACTTTGTTTTTATAAGCGACTACAGACGACGATTTAGCCAAAAGCTGGTCATCTGTTCGTTGAGCTAATTTCTCATCAAAGTAATCACTTTTTACTTCTGAGATACGAAGTATAGTATCACCTTTTTTGACAAAATCACCTTCTTGTACAAACCATTCCTCAATACGTCCAGGAATCTGTGATTGCAAGGTTTGAGGACGTTGATTAGGTTTTAACGTCGTCACAGTTCCATTACTCGTAATGTTTTGCGTCCACGGCAAAAAAAGTATAACTAATAAAACAATAGCTAAGATTAATAAGAATTTTTTAAATATTTTATGATATTCTTTAGTAAATATTTCTTTTCCTGATTTAAACTTAGTGAGGTCTATAAATTCTGAAACCTTATTACTTGATATATTTAACATAGCTTACAATTTACTTTCAATAATAATTCCTTTTTTTAGTGTTATGTTTTTGTTGCAACTATGCTTCCAACTTTCGTTGTTACTCACAACAATGAGGCTCCAAGGTTGAGATTTATCCGTTAGAAATTCAATAATCTTTTTGGCTTCTTGTTTTTGAAATTGATCTAAAGGATCTTCAAGAATAAGAAGTTTTGGTTTTTTAACAATCGCTCTTGCTAACACTAATTTTTTAGTAACCGTATAAGCTATTTGCTTACCTTCTGGATTTAGTATAGAATTTAAGCCTTGTGGTTGTTGTTTTAAAAAATCCGTTAAACCTAAATTTTCAAAAGTTTCATAAATTAATTCGTCAGAAATATCAAGATTTCCAAATGTGACATTTTCTCTTATGGTGCCTTCAAAAGGAGTTTCTTCAGAAAGCGACAATCCTAAAAGAGCTCGATATTCATTAATAAATAAACTTTTAACAGAAAGATTATTAACATATATATAACCTGACGTAGGCAAAATTAATCCAGAAATAAGTTGTAATAAACTTGATTTACCAGCACCACTTTCGCCTTCAATCAAAATCCTATCTTCAGGGTTAATTGTGAATGAAATTCCATTTAGAATTGGATTGTATTTGTTGTCAACAGAATAGGATGCCTCGTTAAGTTCTATGGTTAATGGAGTTTCTTTTTTAATTAATTCTCCTTTTTGAGGTTCTATAGGTTTATCTACAACTTGTCCTAATTTTTCTATTGAAGTTAATACATCATAAAATGATTCTAATCCCAGAATTAGTTTTTCAACGGAATTAATTATTAAAAGTATAATAATTTCAGCAGCTACAAACTGCCCGATATTCATTTGCTGATTTAGCACCAAAAATCCACCAATCAATAAAAGGCCAGCGGTTACTAGCACTTTAAACCCAATCATTTGTTTAAACTGTAGCATCAAAATTTTAAAATGTTTTTCTCTTGATGTCAAATAATCGTTAACTAGAGTATCACTTTTTTGTAAGGCTAAAGTAGTTGTTCCAGACAATTTAAAACTTATTACAGCACGTGAAATCTCTTGCAACCAATGTGCTACACGATATTTGTTTTTAGATTCTTTTAAGCTGGTTTCCAGACCTATTTCAGCTGTATATTTAAATACAATATAAATTAAGAGTATTAACAAAATTCCAAAAATGATAAAAAATGGATGGTAAAACGATAATAAAACCAGGGCAAATATAATTTGTAAAAAGGCCGACGGTACATCTATTAAAATTTTTGATAGTCCTTTTTGAATTGTTAATGTATCAAAAAAGCGGTTGGCTAATTCTGGAAGATAAAAGTTGCGTAATTCTTTCATTTGTATCTTCGGAAATCTATAGCTTAATTCAAAAGAAGCTCTAGTAAAAATACGTTGTTGAATGGTTTCAATAATGCGCATTTGCATTAATTTTAATATGCCTGAAAAAGCAACACCACCAGTTACAAGTATTATTAAAACAATCCAAGAAGCCGATATTTGAGCACCTTGTAGCAAACTTATAATAGCTTGTATACCTAATGGTAACGATAAAGCCACAAGCCCCTCAAAAATAGCATAATATGCAATTTGATAGATATCTTTACGCTCTAATTCTAATAAACCTAAAAAGCGTTTCCAAGGCGATAGTGTTTTATTTTCCATCAGTTAATGTTTTTAGAGTTAAATCGATAAAAAATTCTGTAGGTGTAATTTCATCATTACAATTTGTAATAGATTTAAAATGAATTTTAACAAATTGTTGATGCAAGGCACTTTCGATTACAGAACTAGCTAAAGTTAAAGGATATTTATAGGACGTATTATAGGCGGAAATGATTTCAGAAATTCTTTGAACAACACGTTTATAAGGCATAAAACTGCCATCTTTATTTTCTATATCAACATCCTTTGTTAAATATGATTTTGAATTTTCATTAATGACAATTTGATTGAGTAACACCTCATTAATATGGCTATACTTACTATCTTGTTTGGTGGTTCTGGAAACTATCTCTATAGCTTTTATCAATTTATCTTTAGTGTCATTAATACTGTAAGTTTCTAATACAAGTTGATATTCTATCCAGCTCCAATACCAAGATGTTAGATAAATAAGAAGTTTATGTTTACTCTCAAAATAGCGATATATAGAGCTTTCATTGGAGCCTATAAGCTGCCCTAACTTTTTAAAATTAAAATCTTCAAAGCCGATGTTTTCAAGTAGAATAATACTATTTTCCACAATTTTTTTTCCTAAAGAAGAGGATTCAGGATCTTTTAAATAAATACCTGGCGGAACTTCAATTTTAATATTTGATAGTAATTTATCCATAATTAATATTTTAGTTTGCAATATTAATAGTATTACTATTAAAAACAAAATTATTATAGTATTTTTTTAATGTATATAGTTTATATAAAAATACACTATTTAACTCTTTTTAAAAAGGAGAGGAGAAGGTTTAATATGATTTAAAAAGTATACTGATACTTATTTATAAAAAATAGTCTTTTAATTACTTAAATGAAAAATTGTAAGAGAATTAGCGTCTTTGGCCTGAAAACCCCTTGGCTTCAACTTTACCAAAGCCATAGCAATAACAAAAGTTATAAAGCGGAAGCGTTTTCTGTTCCTAAAAGAGTTAAAACTAGATGCGAATAAAAGTGTTAATCAATTCGTGTTGCAACCGATTCGAACATTTAAATTTAAAATAAACTTATTTTTAAATAGTTTCTTTAAAACATCAAAATATTAAAAATAGTTTTCTGAAATTTTTCATTGAACTCCTGCCCATTTAATTTTTGACATAATGCTAAATCTCTATCTATTGCCTTTAAAAAGAATATTGTTTTAAAAAGCACCTATTCTTTTAAAAATATAATAGGAAACCTTTGCATTAGGCATATTTATGAACCTATTATTAGGATGGTATCTCTTAAAAAGTAAAAAAAGAAGTCACTAATCTTTTTAATATTACAAACTGTTAACAAATATTAAAAAACTTGACATAAACCTAAATTTTCTGTATCTTAACTATAAAAACAAATGAAATCTAAGTATCTTATTATCTGCATATTAATGGTGACTGTCTTATCATGTTCATCATCCAAATCTCCAATTACTGAGGCACAAATTAAAGCACTAGATTCTATTATGGCTAAACCAGATTTTAGTATTAAATCTGATTGGGCATATCCACAGGCTACGTTGGCTATGCAGCAAATAGCCAATTCAGGATTATTAGGTCCCGGAAATGTTGCAAATGCTATTAACTTAATTGGAAATTATAATTTTTTAACTATTTCTGGCGATAGCATTTCATCGCATTTACCCTATTATGGTGAACGCCAAATGCACATGGATTATAATGGTGGAGACTCAGCGATTGAATTTAAAGGGTTAGTAGAAAACTATAAGGCTTTAAAAAATAAGAATAAAAGCTACACTATAACGTTTAGTGCAAAAAGCAAGTCAGAAACATTTAACACAACCCTTACCATATTTCCTAATTTAAAAGCTAATATACTGCTGTCGGGGAGTTCCCGAAATTCTATACGCTATTCAGGAACTGTTTCTAAAGCAAAAGAATAACTAATTTTAGTTTGCTATACAAAGTTCAAGTATTGTAAATATTTATCATATTTGTACTATGTATTCATCCATCACAAATCATTTAAAACACTATATAAATCCTACAGAAAGAGATCTCCAACTATTTCAATCCTGTTTAAACTCGATATCTGTTGATAAAGGTAAATTTTTATTGCTACCCGGTACACAAGTCAAACATGAATATTTTGTTTTAAAAGGATGTTTGAAAGCCTATTATCAGGATGAAAAAGGGCACCGACATATTATTCAATTTGCCATTGAAAACTGGTGGATTGGTGACTTTGACGCTTTTTATAACGGCGTGCCTTCACGATTACATATAGAGACTATTGAGCCATCAAAGCTACTTTCTATAAATTATGATAGTCTTCAAGAACTTTTTAAAACAGCTCCAATTTTTGAGCGGTATTTTAGACTGCTTACTACCAATGCTTTTATTTCGCAACGAAAACGTATTTTATCTTCATTAGAAAAAAACACAATGGAACGCTATGTGGAATTTTGTGAATCGTATCCCACGATTGAAGATAGAATACCAAACTATGATATTGCTAATTACTTAGGAGTTTCTGCCGAAAGCTTAAGCAGAGTTCGTTCTAAATTAAAACGTTAATATTTTCCTAATTGACATAGGTCAATTGAATTGGTACTTATGAGTTGTACTTTTGATGTGATTCATATCAACCTTGTTTTTTTCTATGAGAAGATGAGACTATATGTGAAAAAAAAACTCCAATTTATTAATTAAAAAAATATTATGAATAAACAACCCTTATTAACACCATATAACAAAAATATTAATCTGAAAAATAGAGTAGTAATGGCGCCTATGACTAGGAGTCGAGCGGCAAACGAAGGTAAAGTTCCTACTAACGATTTACACGGTTTGTACTATGAACAACGTGCTTCGGCAGGATTAATTATAACGGAAGGATCTCAGGTTTCTGAGCGCGCCGTAGGCTATATTAACACGCCAGGCATTCATACCGATGCACAAGTGGAAGGCTGGAAACAAGTAACTAAACGAGTACATGATAAAGGTGGAACCATTTTTATCCAGTTATGGCACGTAGGGCGTATGTCTCATCCAGATTTTCATAATGGCGAGTTGCCGTTATCGGCTTCAGCTATTAATCCTAATGCTCAGTCCTACACACCAGAAGGGTTTAAAGATACGGTAACTCCCAAAGAAATGACCATTGAAGACATTAAAACCACTGTCAACGATTTTAAACAAGCCGCAGCCAATGCTGTAAAAGCAGGGTTTGATGGTGTTGAGATTCATTCATCTAATGGATATTTATTTCATCAATTTTTCAACGGAACATCTAATAAAAGAACAGATGAGTACGGTGGAAGTATAGAAAATAAAACACGTTTCTTTTTTGAAGTCTTAGATGCTATTAAAGAAGTTATTCCACAGGAAAAAATTGGAGCACGTTTCAACCCGTCTCTAAACGGAGTCTTTGGAATGACTATGGATGAGGATACAATCCCAACGTTTGAATATATTATTAAAAAGTTGAATGATTACAATTTAGCTTACGTACATTTATCTGAACCTTTTACAGATGTTTCAGAGATTCCGTATGCCGTTACAGAAATCGCGAAACATTTCAGACCCTTATACAATGGTACGTTAATGATTAATACAGCATTTGACCAGGAAAAGGGAAATAAAATTATTGAAGACGGTAATGCCGATTTAGTGGCCTTTGGAAAACCATTTATTTCTAATCCAGATTTAGTAGAACGCTTTGAAAACAATCTGGAATTAGCCGATTGGGATAATGACACATTTTACACCCCAGGAGCAAAAGGCTATACAGATTACCCAAAGGCATCCAAATAATACATTGTTTAACTTAAAATAGTAACATTATGAAATTTACAAGAAAAGCAAGCGCTGTTTGGAAAGGCAGCGGCAAAGAAGGAAAAGGAAGTTTAACCACAGGAAGTAAAGTTCTTGATAATACGCAATATTCATTTCACACACGTTTTGAAGATGGCGAAAAAGGAACCAATCCAGAAGAATTAGTAGGGGCAGCCCATGCTGGTTGTTTTGCTATGCAATTAAGCTTCTTATTAAATGAAGAAAATTTTACGGCAACCACCTTAGATGTTGATGCAACAGTTTTATTTGAAGATGGTGCCATCACTAAAATTAGCTTAAATTTAGAAGGAGACGTTCCTGAAATTGATGCGGAACAATTTCAGCAAATTGCCCATAAAGCCAAAGACGTATGTCCAATATCTAAATTATTAGATACAGAAATCGAATTAAAAGTAACTTTAAAAAACTCATAAATATATATGTCAACAACAATAAAAGCCTACGGAGCGACGTCAGCAACAGACGATTTAAAACCTTTAAATATAGAACGAAGAGAAGTAGGAAAAGATGATGTAAAAATAGATATAACTTACTGTGGTGTTTGCCATAGTGATATACATACGGTAAGAAATGATTGGAAAGGCTCTATCTATCCGGTAGTTCCAGGTCATGAAATTATAGGTCGCGTAGTAGAAGTAGGAAAAGGGGTGAGCAACTATAAAGTAGGTGATTTAGTAGGTGTAGGATGTCTGGTAGATTCCTGCCATACGTGTGCATCTTGTCAACAAGATTTAGAACAGTTTTGTGAAAACGGCGCTACATTTACCTATAATAGTCCAAATATACATATTCCAGGTACTCAAACTTATGGTGGTTATTCTACTTCGGTAGTCGTAGATAAACAATTTGTTTTACGCGTACCAGAAAATTTAGATGAAGCTGCTACAGCACCTTTATTATGCGCAGGTATTACAACCTGGTCTCCACTAAGTCATTGGAATGTAAAAAAAGGAGATAAAGTTGGTGTTATTGGTCTAGGAGGCTTAGGACATATGGGTGTTAAATTTGCAAATGCATTAGGAGCCCATGTAGTTATGATTACGACCTCACCAGAAAAAGGTGAAGATGCCAAAGAATTAGGAGCCCATGAAGTATTGATTTCTAAAAACCAAGACGACATGAAGAAGCACCAAGGGAGTTTTGATTTTTTATTAAATACCATTCCTGTTGGTCATGAAATGGATCCTTATTTAGCACTATTAAAAATTGATGCTACAATGGTATTGGTTGGAGCAGTAGAACCTTTAAAACCATTTCACGGTGGAAGTATTATCATGGGACGTAAACGAATTGCTGGTTCTTTAATTGGAGGCATCAAAGAAACCCAAGAGATGCTGGATTTTTGTGGAAAACACAATATTACTAGTGATATAGAATTGATTAATATGCAAGATATTAACACAGCTTATAAGCGTGTTACCAGTAACGATGTTAAATATCGATTTGTAATTGATATGAAATCGCTTAAAAGTTAGTATATAGCTTTTTACTATAAGTTATTTAAAGCAGTATTTAAACAAAGTTTAGATGCTGCTTTTTATATAAATACACCTATATCAATCAAACCACCACATAATAAAACGACTTTTTTTATGCCCTTGTGACATAGGAATGGTATCATAATTTGCGGTTACTTTTTTTAGTTGCTTTTCTATTTTTGTGAGGTTGTTTGATTTGGCTACTAGACAAGTAAATAATTGTACTTGATTTTTAAACAGGACGCTTTCCTTTATTAATCGTTTAATAAATAGAGCTTCACCACCATTGCACCAGAGTTCGTTGGCTTGTCCTTCAAAATTAAGTTGAAGATCTTCTATATTAGTTTTGACACCTAAATTTTTAAGTTTTTTAAGTGATCCTTTTATTGCGTCTTCATGAGAGGTATGGAAAGGTGGATTGCAGATAGTGAAATCAAATTGTTCTTGAGGATAAATTACATTTTTTAAAATAAAACTCTTTGTATCCTGGTGGCGAATTTCTATCTGGTTTTGCAGAGCTTTTGTATTTTGTATATTTGATATGGCAACGTCTACGGCTTTTTCGTCACTTTCTGTCCCTACCATGTTCCAGTTAAAATATTGAGCACCTAAAATGGAATAAATCCCATTGGCACCAGTCCCAATATCTAATCCTTTTAGTTTGGAATTTATACTAATGTTGAATTTTTCTAAAAAAACATCCCGTAGATGCAACAGATAATCTAATCGTCCAGGAATAGGAGGGATGAGATATCCTGGTGGTAATAGGTAGTCAGAAAGTTTAAAATCCGCTAACAGAAGCGCTTTATTCAATTCATAGACAGCACTTGAAGAACTAAAGTTAATAGTTTCTTCGCCAGAAGGATTTAAAACAACATGTTTTTGTAGCTCAACATGGTGTTTAACTAATCGTTTAAAATCATAACGGTTTTGATATGGATTTTGTGGATGCATCTATGTAAAGTTACTAAGTAATAAACAATGTTACTCATCCTTAGCAAAATTTAAATCTAGAACATTAAAATTATTCGCGGCCTTAACTAATAATGTAGAGCCTATTGTTTCGAATAAATCATTGGTTTTAATAACAAATTCAGCTTGTTTCTCAATTTTGTAATTAGGAATTCCTATTAACGTTAAATCTGTGGTAGCAGAATATTGTTTTATGATGTTATAAAAAGGTTCTTGCTCTACAGCATTGTTAATTATTTTTATTTCAACAATAACTCTTAAATTTTCAACCAGTTCATAAATTTTTGTATATATAATTTCTGCGTCAACATTGTTATTGTTTACAAACAAAACTCTAATTTTTGTCTGATGCCATTTGGGAGAGGCAATGATAAATCGGGCAATATTCAACATCATTTCAGCATTTTTACTATCGGTTTCCCTCCACCATAAATCTACTGAGTTATAATTACCAAACTTCATTTTTTTATCAAAATCTAAATACAATAAATTATAATCTAGAAGCAATAGAGTTTCCGTCATTTGAGAATACTCCTTTGAGTTTTCAAGTCCTTTGGGCCAACCCATCATAATAGTATTAGGTTCAACACCAGAAAACCCAAACGTGGTAGCAATATTGGTTATGCCTTTATATATATTATCAACTTTTATTTGACGTGCAAAAATTCCGAGTTCGCTAAATGTGTCATCTCTTACTATTTGTTCTGTTCTTTTAAAGGGTTTGTAATTACCTTTTTCCACAATTAATTTAAAGTTAGTTACAATTCCTGTGCGACCAGATACCGTTTTACACAACTCTAACAAGTAAGCTTGATGTTTACTTTGTCCACTAAATAAAATAATATTAGGGTTCCAATTGGAGTTTTCATCATCTGCATTTGCATTTATCTTTTTTAAACCTTTGTTTACTACATTTTCCCAAACACTTCGCCAAACATCATTAGACTGTAATTTTACTTCTTTGCGTTGCAAAGCAAAATATAATAGGCCAACAATGGCAAAGGCAGCAATCATAGCCATCATATCGAGTTTAAACATAACGGCAAAACAGGCTATAAACCCAAGTAAACCAATCCAACGTTTAATCTTAAACGAGGGTTGGAAATCTGGATTTGCCCAACTTTCCAAGAAATAAGAAATATTAATAAACCCATAAGCCGTTAGATAAAACATAGAAACTACACGGGCAATAACATCTAATTCTCCTATTAAAATACCAGCTTCTGCAATAACGAAAACCATGAATAATGCATTAACAGGTTCGTCATTTTCTCCTTTTCCTTTTCCAAACAATTTTGGAGTCACCTTATCTATAGACATGGCTTGCAAAATTCTGGGACCTCCTAAAATACCGCCTAAAGCGGAAGATAACGTAGCTCCCCAAATACCCGCAACCACTGCTGGAGCAAATAGAGCCATTTTCATTAAGAAATTATAATCTGTTTTTAAAACTTCGGAATCGACGCTAAAAGCAATAAAAATGGCAAGACTAAGATACACTATCAAGCCTATGCCTATGGCGGATAATGTGCCTAAAGGAATTGATTTTTTTGGATTTTTCAAATCTCCACTCATGGCAATGCCCGCAGTAAAACCAGTAACAGCAGGAAAAAACACAGCAAATACAACCTCTAAAGAAACCGAACCTTCGTGAGAAAACAAACGTAATGTTTGTGGTGCATGTTCAGAGGTTCCTAAAAAAATTGAAATTAAGGAAATAGCGATTGCTGTAAGAATAACAAATTGAGCTTTAAGTGCAACGGAGGTACTTATTAATGCTAAAGCTGTAAGCATTATTAATGCAATACTACCTGTTATTCGAATATCATTAATAGTCATTCCTAAACCAAAAAAGCCATTAAAACTTTCTGCAAAACCAACTAAATATAAGGCAATAGATAAAGCTGTTCCAATATACAATGCTATGCCAATTGAGCCTCCAATGGGTATACCCATACTTCGAGACAATACGTAGTAAATTCCGCCAGCTCCAATTTTTTTATCAGATGCTACTGATGATATGCTTAAACCTGTTGTAACAGCAATAACATGTGCTACAATTATAATAATAATAGCACCAATTAAGCCTGCATTTCCGACAACCCAACCTAAACGCATGTACATTATAACCCCTAAAATGGTTAATAATGATGGTGTAAAAACACCTTCAAACGTTCTATATTTCTTTTTTTCAGCCATAGTTTTGGATTTGATTTTAGAAGTACTCAAAAAAGACTAAGTGAAGATAACTAATCTTTTTATTGTATTTACACTCTTTGATTGGTTATGCTTCATTTTCAACCACAATTTCATAATTATAATACAAGGAAAATTATTGCTTTTAGTTTATTTTATTTATTTAATCATATAGAATGTAAGAAGCACTCTAAATATTGAATATATTAAATTGACTATCAATTATTTAACATATTATATTAAAAACCACCATTAATTTAACCTACCTTCACCAAGTTAATTATTTAGGCAGCTATTCTTTTTTAATTTCTCACAATCTTAATCAATCTTTTGCTTTCTCATTTTTTAATAGACGCAGTACAGTCTCATTAGCCTGGTGCGTTAAAGAGCTTCGAGGTGAAGTAGAAAAATCAAATAAAAAGTAACAGCATCGACAATCCAATATTTTCAAGAGACATACATTCAAACTTTTCAAAAACATTAAGAAATAGGGTAAATACTTATTTTAAAACGCATAATACCAGTAAAAAAGCCAATACGACAATGGTGGTAAAAACGGTGATTATGTTGGCTTTATTTTTTGTACCATTAGTAGTGCTTGCTTCTGGTATAGTTACCACGGTTTGGCTACTTTTTTTACTCTACATATTAAGTGGATTAGGAATGGCAGGAATAGGTATGGGCGTTATGCATGATGCTATTCATGGAGCGTATTCAAAAAACAAGAAAATCAATACCTTATTGGGCTATTCGTTTAATCTTATTGGAGGTAATGCAACGGTTTGGAGAATACAACACAATGTTTTACATCATACATATACTAATATTGAACATTCTGACGACGATTTAAATGCACCATTTTTCTTGCGGTTCTCACCACATGCTAAGCATTATTGGGTACACCAATTTCAGCATATATACATTTGGTTTTTTTATGGAATTTCAACAATTTCATGGATTACCACTAAAGATTTTGTTCGCATGAAACGCTATAAAGACATGGGGTTTTTAAATAAAAAAAATGAGTATACTAAAGCTGTGATAAGTATGATTGCTTGGAAAATTTTGTATTATGGATATGCCCTCGTTCTACCCATGATTATGGTTCCATTTTCGTGGTGGATTGTTTTATTGGCTTTTTTATCTATGCATTTTGTAACTGGCACGTTGGTAAGTATTGTGTTTCAGATAGCGCATATTATGCCTAATAATGAGTTTCCATTGCCTGACGACAAAGGATATATTGACGATAATTGGTATAGTCATCAATTTGCAACTACGAGTAATTTCTCACCCAATAGTAAGCTATTGTTTTGGCTTATAGGAGGACTTAATTACCAAGTAGAACACCATGTGCTGCCCGATGTGTGCCACGTACATTATAAAAAAATAACCAAAATAGTGGCCGATACCGCGGAAGAATTTGGTATGACCTATAACGTTAAGACATCAATGATACGCGCTATTAGTGATCACACTAAGATGCTTCGGTCTTTAGGAAAAAAGCAAACAATATGTGTTGTTTAAAAAACATTTGTAAAAAAATAAAGAATATATGATAAAACGAATTATAAATAAATTAATGAATACTAATAACAAAACAATTATGAAAGAAGGTACAGTAAAATTTTTCAATCACGCAAAAGGATTCGGTTTTATAACCGTTAAGGATACAGAAGAAGAAATATTTGTTCATACATCAAATCTTATTGATCAAATAAATGAAGATGATAAGGTGACTTTTGATGTTGAAAAAGGAGATAAAGGCTTAAGTGCCATTAAAGTAAGTTTATGCTAAAATAAACATTTAATAATCTAAAAAGCCATCTTAATTAAGATGGCTTTTTTTAGTTTAATAACAGAAAAAGGGTGTTCAATATAAAAACAACTCTATCTGTGACTCATTTTAAACTTTCTAGCAATTTTTCGGCAACAAATTGTGATGATGCAGGATTTTGTCCCGTAATTAAATTACCATTTTCTATGGCATAAGGCGCCCATTTATCTGCGTTAGAATAAAACGCCCCATTTTCAATAAGCATATTCAACTAGCACAGGAACGACTTCTGTTAATCCCACGGCCGTTTCTTCTACCGTTTAACCATTAATTTAATTAAATCGATTACAAGATTAAAAAGAATGTTATTTTAGCAGTAATTTTCTTATAGATTATATTTATGACTAAATCTTTTGTCGCTATCATTTTTACAATATTTTTTATAAATAATCTGGATGCCCAAAATTTAATCTTTTCAAAAAGTGCCGGGAGCGATACTATAGATTCCGATCTGGATCAAGGGTATGATTTAATTACTGATAGTTCTGGAAATAGCTATGTTACTGGTATTATGTCAAATTGGACTACTGGGTCTATTTTTGGTCAAGGCGAAGTCAATCAGACCATATTAAACGTTAACGGCTCCTTTATTGCTAAATATGATACCAATGGATTGTTGCTTTGGGCAAAACAAATAGAAGCAAACAATAATGGGGTAATTAGTAACGCCATTGCTTTAGATGCTAATAATAATATTTATATAACTGGCTATTATTCAGTTGAAGTAACGTTTGGTATTGGAACCATTACTCAAACTACACTTTATGCAAATTCTGCATCGCGAGACCTGTTTTTTGCTAAATACTCACAAGATGGCGATTTTATATGGGCAAAATCCTTTGGAGGAGTCAATGATGATGCTCCTGGAGGCAGCGATATTTATTTGGATTCTAATCAAAATATATACATTACAGGAGCTTTTAACGGCAATGTGGTTTTTGGTGCAGGTGAAACCAATGAAACAACATTAACTGGGAATCAATCGGATATGTTTTTATCAAAATATGATAGCAATGGCAACCTTTTTTGGGTACAAAAAGCCGGGGGAAATAATGGTGATGGAGGTAAAAACCTTGATTTAGATTCAAGTGGCAATATTTATGTTACAGGTAATTTTTATAATAGCGCTACGTTTGGGCAGGGTTTAACTAATGCAACTACGCTATCAGGAAATACAGAAGCTGCTTATATTGCTAAATATGATAATAATGGCACTTTTCTTTGGGCGCAAAGTCCGTTTTACGTCAATGGTCCTGGGGCAAGTATAAGTGGCGACATTAAAATTGTCAATGATGATAGAATTGTATTTACAGGTAGCTATTATGGACTTACTTTAATGTCTGACTGCGTTTCTGTTGATGGTAATTCTGAAGACATGATTGTTATTCAATATGATACCGATGGTAATTATATTTGGAATGACACTTTAAAAAGTGATTCTCTTGATAGAGGTCTTGCTTTAGATGTTGATGCTTCAAACAATATTTTTGTAACAGGCTACTTTAGTAACGATGTAATAATAGATGAAGGCAAATGCAATGAAAGCACACTACAAAACAAAGGCAATACTGATATTTTTATTGTGGCATACGATATTAATGGGCAATTATTAAGTGCCACCAGCGCAGGTAGTTCTGGATGGGAACAAGGAGCAGGTATAGATGTTGACAATTCTGGAAATATATATATAACAGGTTATTATACTGAAGACATCATTTTTGGACCTTCTGAAGTTAATGAAACCACCTTATTTAAAAACGGTGTTAATGAAATTTATGTAGCAAAATATAATTTAAACTTAAACACAGTTTCAGGTACGACTTATGCAGGAGAAAGCAATTGTATTGAGATATGCTCAAGTTCTGACCCAATAAATTTATTTGATAGTCTATTAAATAATCCAGATTCAGGAGGCATTTGGAGCCCTACCTTAGCTAGTGGTTCTAGTATTTTTGATCCTTTACTAGACACCGCTGGTGTTTATAGATATTCCGTTATGGAATCCAATTGCGTCAGTGATTATGCAGATATTACAGTTGATTTTACCACATCCACAATTAATGCTGGAGATGATACTACTATAAACATTTGTTCTCAAGACACTCCCTTTAGTTTGTTTGACAGAATTGAAGGCAATCCGGATACTGGAGGAACATGGTCTCCAAGTTTATCTAGTGGAACGGATATGTTTGACCCTTCCATAGATGCAGCAGGGATTTACACGTATACGTTGTCAAATGTTATTTGTAACAATGTTTCTTCTCAAATGACTCTTAATATAAATAGTACTATTGTAAATGCAGGAACAGATGGAACCATTTCAGTCTGTTCTAATGACCCAAGTTTTAATCTGTTTGATATTTTGAATGATAATCCAGATACTGGTGGAACATGGTCTCCAAGTTTGAATAGTGGTACAGGTGTTTTTGACCCTTCAAAAGATGCTGCCGGAACGTATACTTATAAAATTATCAATGGTGATTGTGGGTCGGATACTTCAGAGGTAGAAGTCATAATAAATAAAGAGCCAAATGCTGGTGCAAATGGCAGTTTGGAAGTCTGTACAAATGTAAATTCGATTGATTTATATGATGGTTTAAATGGTAATCCAGATAGTGGAGGGATATGGTCTCCAAGTTTATCCAGTGGAACGGGAATGTTTGACCCTTCAATAGACCCTGCAGGGATTTATACTTATACCGTGACTAGTAGTTTTTGTGGCACAGACACTTCGGAAGTTAATGTTACGATAACACATGTGACGCCTATTTCTGACTATGAAATAAAAACAAAAGAGTTTAGTAATAATAATAGCATTGAAATTATTATAAATTCAAACTTAGACTATGAGTTTTCATTAGACGGAATTAATTACCAAAGTAACAATGTTTTTTATAATTTGGCAGGGGGCGACTATACAGTTTATGTTAGAGAGACTAGTGGTTGTGGTATTTTACAAGAGACTGTTTCTATTTTAGATTATCCAAAATTTTTTACACCGAACGGTGATGGCAATCATGATACTTGGAGCTTGAAAGGAAAAACAGGTAAAAATTATTCCATTTATATTTATGATAGATACGGTAAACTTTTAAAGAATCTAACATCACCTGAAAGCAGTTGGGATGGAACTTTTAATGGTCGAAATCTTCCCTCAGATGATTATTGGTTTAAAGTTGTTTTTAGTGATCGTATAATTAAAAAAGGGCATTTTACCTTAAAAAGATAATTTTCAAATAATTAAAGCAAAAAGGTTGCTCATCACGGACAACCTTTTTCATAGATAATATAATCAAAATTACTTTAAACTTTCCAGCAGTTTTTCAGCAACTAATTGTGATGATGCAGGATTTTGTCCCGTAATTAAATTACCATCTTCTATGGCATAAGGCGCCCATTTATCTGCATTAGAATAAAATGCCCCATTTTCAATTAGCATATCTTCAACTAATACAGGAACAATTTCTGTTAATCCTACAGCGGCTTCCTCTAAATTAGAAAACCCAGTTACTTTTTTACCTTTTACCAATCTGCTACCATCAGTGTTTTTAACATTCATCAATGCCACTGGTGCATGACATACAAAAGCAATTGGTTTTTTTTGACTATTGAATTTTTCAATTAATGCAATCGATGTTTCATCGTTTGCTAAATCCCATAAAGGTCCGTGGCCTCCTGGGTAAAAAACTGCATCAAAATCGTCTGGATTCATATCTGCCAATACCTTGGTGTTGGCAATTTTTTCTTTGGCTTCAGTGTCCTTATTAAAACGTTCTGTAGCTTCTGTTGAAGCATCTGGTGTATCACTAGTTGGGTCTATGGGAGCAGCGCCTCCTTTTGGTGTGGCAATAGTAATTGAAACACCTTTATCTAATAATGTGTAGTAAGGATTTGCAAATTCTTCAACCCAAAATCCTGTTTTTTTTCCTGTATCTCCTAAACTGTCGTGAGATGTTAATACGAATAATATCTTCATTTCTTTTTCTTTTTTAATTCTATGTTCTCTCTGAAACGTTTTCAGAAGCTATTTTTATTTGTTTTAATGATTTAAATTAGTAAGCCATTTTTACGATTTTTTCGACCTTATCTGGAGATAATGATTGATGCTCACCCAATCCTAACCAACCGCGATCTGTAAAACGTTTTGAAATCTCTTCTGCAGTTCCTTCATAATTTTTAGTGTAATCAGATAATTTGGTATCAATTCCTAAGTCATGAAAAAATGCTACTGTTTTTTCAATAGCTGCATAGGCTTTATCGTCAGTGCTTCCTCCAGTTATATTCCAAACACGTTCGCCATATTGTGCAAGTTTTTCTTTTTTAGCTTCAAAATTATACTTGTAATGGCTTGGTACTATGACTGCCAACGTACGCGCATGATCGATACCATACAAAGCCGTTAACTCATGTCCCATGGCGTGAACCGCCCAATCTGTTGGAACGCCTTTTTGGATCAATCCGTTTAATGCCATCGTACAACTCCACATAAAATTGGAAGTTGCTTTGTAGTCTGATGGATCTTTTAATACTTTAGGTGCCACTTCAATCAACGTCTGTAAAATACTTTCAGCGAAACGATCTTGTAATAAGGCGCCTATGGGATAGGTCATATATTGCTCTAAAACGTGTGTAAACGCATCTGTTAACCCATTTGCTAACTGACGTTGTGGAATAGAGGAAATCACTTGAGGGTCTAATATGGAGAACTGCGGAAATAAACCAGGGCCACCCATGGCCAGTTTCTCTTTGGTTTCGGCTCTTGTAATAACAGAACCTGAATTCATTTCGGAACCTGTTGCGGGTAGGGTTAAAACGGTTCCAAAAGGCATACCTTTTTCCGTTCTGATGTTTTTGGCTAAAATATCCCAAGGTGTATCGCCTTTAAATAATGCCGCGGCAGATAAAAACTTCGTACCATCAATAACAGAGCCACCACCAACAGCTAATAAATATGTGATGTTTTCGTCTTTAATAACTTTTAAAGCTTCCATTAACACTGCGTATTCTGGGTTTGCAGGGATGCCTCCAAACTCAATAACATCAACTTTGGCCAACGCTGTTTTTACTTGGTCGTAAATACCATTTTTCTTGATGCTTCCGCCTCCATAAAGCAGTAATACTTTAGCATCTTTAGGAATTTCATTTTCTAGTTTTTCTATCGTGTCCTTTCCAAAAATAATTTTGGTAGGATTTTTAAATTCAAAATTGTTCATTTTTTTTAAGTTTTTTTAAATTTTAACAATCATTTTTCCTTTGTTTTTACCATCGAATAAATCAATAAAAGCGTTTGGAATATTATCAAAACCATGGACTATCGTTTCTGTGTAGGTGAGTTTATCTTCAGCTAACCAACCCGATAAGTGTTTCATTGCTTCTGGAAATTTGTCTGCATAATTAGAAACTATAAATCCTTGCATTAATGCACTCTTTTTTATTAGAAAAGGCTGTAAACTCATGCTTTTTGGGACTTCTGTATTATTATAAACAGAAATAGCTCCACATACAATGATTCTTGAAAATCGGTTGATATTGAAGAATACTGCATCAGATATGGGTCCACCTACATTATCAAAATAAATATCTACACCGTTTGGTGCAGCTTTCGCAATGTCTGCTTTAATATCCTTACTTGTGTTATAATTAATACCTGCATCAAAACCAAATTTGGTTTTTAGCATATCAATCTTTTCATCGGTTCCTGCAATACCAATAACGGTAAGTCCAAGAATTTTCCCTATTTGACCAACAACACTTCCAACGGCACCAGCAGCTCCAGAAACTACTAATGTTTCTCCTGCTACAGGCTTACCTATTTCATTTAAACCTAAATAGGCTGTTAAACCGGTCATTCCCAAAACACCTAAATAAGCACTTAATGGTGCTTTAGAAGGATCTACTTTTAAGAGTCCTTCGCCTGTTGATACTTGTTTGGTTTTCCAATTCAGCATTCCAGAAACATAATCACCTGCTGCAAAGTTGTCGTTTTTAGATTCAATGACCTTAGCAATAACGCCAGAATGTATAGGTTTGTTTAACTCAAAAGGAGGGACGTAAGATTTAGCATCGCTCATCCGTCCTCTTAAATAAGGATCTACAGATACGTAAGTGGTTTCTAAAAGCAGTTGACCTTGATTGATTTTTAAATCAGCATCCTCCGTTACAAATTCAAAATCTGACGTTGAAGGTTTACCTTGAGGTCTATTTTTTAATAAAATAGTTTGTATCATCATTGTTTTTTATTCTTTTTAAATTTTAGTGTTTATAGGTTACTGTTTGCCCGTTTTTATACTGCTCCATGCAGACTCAAAGGCTTCTTCAATATGGGTTTTGTCTAACTTGAATGCGCCACGTTTTTGAGCCATCATTAAAAATGACAACGGGTTTATAGCATAGGCGTACAATAAGTAATCTGATATTGGTTTTATAATACCTTCTTTTTTACCACGTGTCCAGAGGTCGAGTAGGGGCTGTAAATGTTTTATACCTTCTTGTCTGCTAGGTTCATCTATCATTGGTGTATTATCACATTGTGCTAAAAACATGGCATTTTCACATTCTTTAAGCTTAAAATCTGCGATACGTTTCCAAATAACTTCAAAGCCTTCCTTAACAGACATTGTTTCACTATAAGTGGCAAATGCATATTTTGTGTACTCTGATTTTACTTGTATATAAGTTTTGTTTACCAAATCTTGCTTGTTGTCAAAATATAAATAAATTGTGGCAGGAGAAACGTTAGCCATCTTCGCTATTTTGCTCATAGGAGTCGCATGGAAACCATTGTTATTTACCAATTCAATGGTTGCTTTTATTAATGCATTACGCTTTTCTATGCTTTTTTGAAGTTTAGCCATATCATATTGAATTATGGTACAAAGATAATAAAAATGAACGTTCATTCTTTTTTATTAACAAAGATTTATAATTGATTTGATTTTTGATGGTTAAACGTGGGGCGAAGTAATAGTCCTAATTCTACTAGATAATTAGGAACTCCTCAATAATTTGTATTTTAAATTTAAAATAAATTATATAAACAAGTAAAGGCTAATTATTTAACCAGCTGAAAATGTACATGTTTTAAGTTTAAATAGGAATAATACGATCTGTGAAATAGAATTAGTATTACGTAAGTTAGTTAGTTTTCAGCTTAATAAAACCAACGGCATTCAGAAGTTTGATTATCAAATAGGTGAAATCAATTTCATACCATTTAACACCAAAATTTGCACGACTAGCAAACTTATGATGATTGTTATGATAGCCTTCGCCCATCATTAAAAAATCAAAACGGAAGAGATTTTTACTCGTGTTTTTCATTTTATAATTTACATAACCATATATGTGACCAAACCAATTTATAATAACACCATGAATAGGAGCCATTAAAAAAGTAATTGGTAGTAATAGCCACTGCCACCATGCTGTTGCAAAAAATGCAAAAAACAAAATATATAGAGAAATCCAGAGTAAGCGCGAAAAACGAGAACTCGCAAATGTGTCAAACGCTTTCCATTGCGGAACATTTTTGGTAAAACGTGCATCAATAGCAATTCGTTGCTGATTAATATCTTGATAAATAGTTTTAGTCTTCCACATCATAGAAAATAAATTAGCATCATACGATGGCGAGTGTGGATCTTTTTCAGTATCTGTATAAGCGTGGTGCATACGGTGCATAATGCCATAGCCGTAAGCACTTAAATAGCTTGAACCTTGAAAAATCCAAGTTAAAATAAATGTAATACGTTCCATGGTTTTGGACATTGTAAATACCTGATGTGCCGCATAACGATGCAAAAAGAATGACTGAAAAAACAAGCCTCCATACCAAAGCACAATAACGAAAATAACGATTAACATAATTTTTTTCGCAAAGATACTCCGACGTTACGAGTGAAACAATGAACCTAAATCAATTAAATTCATTTTATATCCCAGTTATAAACGTTTTCTAATCCTGCTTAACGCTTGCGCAGTAACACCAATGTAAGAGCTGATGTATTTTAAGGGAATAACTTTTAGGAGTTCTGGTCGCTCTTTAAACAGTTTAAGATAACGCTCTTCAGCCGTTAAATTTAATAAGTTTTGTTCTCGTTTCGACTTAATTAAAAACAAGCGTTCAGCAGTAAGTCTTCCTATTAAATTGCCTATTTGCGTCTTTTTATAAACTTCTTGCAAATCGTTATAAGTAATGCTTAAAATAGTTGTTTCTGTAAGCGCTTGTAATTGGTAAGCAGACGGTTTTTGTGTTAAAAAAGAATCATAAGCACTAATAAACTGGTTTTTAAAGCTAAAGCCAAAAGTGATTTCTTTTTCGGGATTTTCCTTCGGAATATATAACCGAACCACACCAGATTCAATGAAGGATATATGATTTTCTACATCGTTAAGTTTTAAAAAAACTGTTTTCTTCGGAATAATACGACGCTCTAATTTTGATGTAAAAAAATCCCAATCTGAGTTAGATATAATAGCTATTTGATCTAAGTAATCCTTTATCTGTTGCAAATTTTTAATCCTTGTAATTGATCAAACAAAGGTACGTATTCCGAAAATTAAATAATGTGATTCCTTTTAAATTATAGTCGTTCTATTTAAAGCTGTGGCGTTGTTCTTTTGTCGAAGATGCCTTTAGTAATTGATTAAATAGTCTTATGCTATTAAAATTTCGGGTAATATTTCCAGACGCAGCAATTCCAGAAATACCCGTTTTTAATATATCTGTAACATCCTCTGTGGTTATTCCGCCGACACCAATAATTGTTGTATCTGTTTTTAAAGCTTCAATAATGGCCTTATAACCGTTTAAACCTAAAACCGGAGGTGTATTGTCTTTGGTTTTTGTAAATCTAAAAGGGCCTAAACTAATGTAATCGACTTCTTTACTAATTAATGTTTCACAATCCTGTATGGTATTGGCTGTTCCACCAATAATTTGCCACGAGTACAACTCTTTTCTAGCTAAAGTAGGGCAGGAATCTGTTTTTCCTAAATGGACACCATCTGCTTTAACAGCTTTTGCTATTTTGTAATGATCGTTTATAATTAATCTGGTTTGAAAATGAGACGTAATGTCTCTAGCAGCTTCGGCTATTTTTAAATAGTTCTTTTCTGAAACATTTTTTAAACGTAATTGCACTAATTCGGCACCAGATGTACAGGCTTTTTGGATGTGTTCCAGATGTGATTCAGGAGAGTTTCCTTGAGATATGTAATGTAATTTAGGTATAATCATTTCGCATTCTTAAGTTTATTATTACTTTCCTGAAGACTTTCTAAGGCATAAAATAACCGATTCTTTGCGTTATCTTGAGACCCGAAAATAGAACGAAATAACTCTCCATTTTCTGAAATTAATACCCATTGCGGTGTGCCTTCAGATTCAAATTGGTCAAAAACCTTATGATGTTCATCAATATAAATAGGAAACGGATTCTCTCCGCTGGTAAAAATACTTTTAATAGACGCTTTTGTTGCTTCTCTGTTTACAAAATTAGCGTGTATTCCTGCAACTTGAATTGATGGATACTGTTGCTGAAACTCATAGGCCAAAGGAATTGCGCGTCCTGTACAACCCAAACAATCATTATTATAGATAATAAGTAGCAACACTTTATTTTTGTATGCCGTCATTAAATCTACTGGAAAACCATCTAAATCTAAAACTGGGATGGATTGTACTACGATATTCATTTTCATAATTTTTTATGAGTGTTTACAAATTTACTGAATTAATCTTCTTGAGTATTTTTATTTGATAAGTTCTTCTTGGTAAAGGAACTTTCAACCCAATAAACTATTAAACTTATTGTTGTCATTTTATTTTAACATATATCGGTAGAGCTAGTTATGCTAAAGACAGAGCACATAGAAACTTGATAATTCCGAATCAAAAAACTCAGGTTTTTTTTTATAATTCTAAATTAATCAGTAAAAAAATAAGAAAGGGAAGTCGTATTATAATCGTTGTTAATCAATGCTCAAATTAATTGTGGAACAGGTAAAGATGTAAATGCAGAGAGCATTAAAGATGCTAAAACACTTCTTAAAATAACATTTTCAGGAAAAAGTAATTTCTCCTTGCCCATTTGGAACCCTATAAAATAAAAGTGTGTAAACTCTTATGGAATGCCATAAGATAATATTTTTTAGTTTTTCTTGTTTTTATTCTTTTCTACATTTGTTTTTAATTAAACAACACTTTGATAAACCAAAATTCTATCGCCGTTCTACCCTTTGTCAATATGAGCAATGATATTGACAATGAGTATTTCTGCGATGGTATTACTGAAGAAATTATAAATGCATTAACAAAGGTAAATGGTTTAAAAGTAATTGCAAGAACCTCATCTTTCGCCTTCAAAGGAAAAGATATTGATATTAGAGACATTGGAAAACAATTAAATGTAAATACAATTCTTGAAGGCAGTATAAAAAAATCTCAGGATAGAGTTAGAATAACCGCCCAATTAATTGCTGTTACAGATGGAACCCATTATTGGTCCAAACGATTTGATAGAGAATTAATAGATATTTTCGATTTGGAAGACGAGATCAGTCTTGCCATTGCTGATGAAATGCGAAACAATTTCGGGCATTTTGAAGTACAAAACCATCTAATTAAGCAACCAACAAGCAGTATCGATGCTTATCAATTATTTTTAAAAGGACGCTCATTGCAATTACAATGGACACCAGAAAGCTTAAATCAAGCCATTGATTTTTACAACCAAGCCATTGCATTTGATAAAAACTACGCCAAAGCCTATTACGCTAATTTACAATGCTATGGTTTATTGGCCATGTGGGGTTATATGCCTTATAAAGAGGCTATGAATCTAGCGATTCAAAATCTGTTAATTGCTAAAGAAATAGACACCTCTTTACCAGAATACCCTCTGTCTTTTGTAGGTAAATTTTTTTGGGAAGAATGGGATTTTAAAAATGCATACATTCACATCAATAAGGTTTTAGAGATAAATCCAAACCACATAGATGGGTTAGAGGCCATGGCCGAATTGTGTATTGCCCTTGGATTTTTTGACACGGCATTAGAGTATGCTAACACATTGTTAGATGTCGATCCGCTTTCAGCAAATAACCACTACACATTAGCTCATATTTACTATTATCAAGGTCAATTTGAGAAAGCCTTAGAAACTGTAAATTACACCCTAACTCTTAACCCTCAATTAGAGTTAGCACATCATTTAAAATGTTTTTGTTTGATATGGCTTAACAGAGGCGAGGAGTTTGAAGCATTAATCCAAAATACGTCATTGCAGGCGGAGAAAAGGACGTTATTTCAACTTATAAATGATAAGGCTATTAAAGTGCCTGATGAAATGATTGAAAAATGGTCATTATCTACTGAAAAGGAAACGATGCTCGTGCCTTATGATGTGTTTATATTGAGTAACTCAAACCATAAGGATCTTGCCTTTTCACACTTACAAAACATGGTGAGTCAAAGACGTGGACAAATTATTAACTATAGACAAGAACCTTTTATACAATCCTTACATAACATAGAAGGGTTTTCAAAACTGCACGAGTCTAACTTGGTCATTGAAGATTTTAAACCCTCTCAAGATGCGGAAGAAAAACAAAGTTCAAGCATTTTAGACAGCGGCCAAGTAGAAACGCTAAAAGAGGAATTACTGTCTTATTTTACAGAAGAAGAACCGTTTTTAAATCCACAACTGAGTCTTAAATTTGTTGCCGATGTCTTAGAGTTAAATACCAATAAAGTATCCTATCTCATTAATAAAGCATTTCATCTCAATTTTAATGACTTTGTAAATTCATATCGCTTAAATCACTTCAAATCAATAGCCTTAGACCCTAAAAATGCACATCTAACAATTCTTGGTTTGGCTTATGATAGTGGTTTTAATTCTAAAAGTGTATTTAATACTTACTTCAAAAAAGCAGAGGGCATTACCCCTAAGGCTTGGTTAAAAGCCAATGCGTAGCAAATCATATTCAGTTCGTTTCAAATTATAATTCAGAACGATTGCTTTAGTTTTCTGATGAATCTTTGCATCAAAATTATAAATCAAAAAACGAACAGTTATGACAACTTTACACAAATTTTTAGTAGCATTTATAGTAACTGCTGTAATGCTTTTTACATCTTGTTCAAAAGATGATGACAACAATGCACCATCAAACAACTACACAACAGTTGAAAATATACTACATGAAGTAAACTTTCAAGGCTATGCTATTGTTACTAAAAACGGCAACGATGAAGTTCGCCAAGGTTTTGGGTTAGCCAATGAAAGCATAGGACTGCCACAGGATGTTAATTTGGCTTACCGTATTGGATCAGTCAGTAAAACACTTACGGCAGCAGCAATTGTGCAATTAAAACGCGATGGTTTCATTAGTAGTTTCAATCAAACTTTAGATGAATTTGATTCACAATTTCCCAATGGCAACCAAATTACCATTGCACAATTATTATCGCATCAATCGGGTATTCCAGAATATCAGTTAATTGCAGAGCAAGCTTTAGAAAATGGGCAAGCCTTAGATGCAATCGATATTTATAATGTCATCACAGAATTAATTTCTGAAAATGGACTCAATTTCACACCAGGTTCCAATAAGCAGTATTGTAATTCTAACTATCTTATTGCAGCCTTATTGGTACAAGAATTATCTGGTATGCCTTTCCATCAGTATATTCAGCAGAAAATTTTCAATCCTTTAGGAATGTCTAATTCCTTTAAAGGAACGGACATTATTGATGCTAATACACACGCTCAAGGGTATTTAAATGGCATTCCAAATAGTACGTATTCAATGACCATTCCTTTTGGTGCTGGCGACTTCAGTAGTACACCAAATGATATGGAACTATGGACCAACGCGGTAAAAACAAGTTGGTTTTCAGAGGCTGAACAAGCCGAAATATTTACTCAAGATGTCCCAAGTGGCTATACCGATTTTGGTTTGGGTTGGTTCACCACACAAGAAGGCAATACCACCATGTATTGGCATGGAGGAGATATTAATGGCTACTGGAGTATGATTGGTTTTATACCAGAATACGATGCCACTATTGTATTGTTAAGCAATCAACAAGATGATACAGGTTTGCAACGTAATACCATTATTCAACAACTCTTGACCAATGAGTTTCAATAAAATCATTTTAAACCTTAAGATTATGAAACATACCAATATATTGCTAGCAGGCGCAACAGGCTATTTGGGTGGTTATCTGTTAAACGAATTAATTGAAAAACAGAATCAAGTCGTTGCCATTGTGCGCAAACCGGATGCGCTTAAAAAAACCAATGAAAACTATCTGGAAATTAAGCAAGCCGAAGTCACAAAGCCAGAAACCTTAAAAGATATCTGTAAAGGCATTCATACCGTAATTTCTACCGTAGGCATCACCAGACAAAAGGACGGTTTAACCTATATGGATGTTGATTATCAAGCGAATATGAATTTACTTGAAGAAGCTAAAAAAGCAGGTGTAAAGCATTTTGTTTATGTTTCGGCAATCAACGGAGACAAATACCGACACCTAAAAATTTTTGAAGCCAAAGAAAAATTTGTCGATGCCTTAAAAGCTTCAGGATTGAACTATACCATAGTAAGACCCAACGGTTTTTTCTCAGACATGAAAGATTTTTTGCAAATGGCTAAATGGGGTCGGGTCTATTTGTTTGGATCGGGTAATCAAAAGTTTAACCCTATTCACGGAGAGGATTTGGCAAGAGCAATTGTAGATTCCTTAGAGGATCGCAATAAAGAACTGACTATTGGAGGGCCAGATATTTTAAGTCTTAATGACATCAGTAAATTAGCACTAAAGTCATTAAATAAACCTGTTAAAATAACACATTTACCAGATTGTTTAAGACGATTAACCATTTGGACTTTAAGGACCTTTACATCTGTTAAAACCTATGGGCCTATTGAATTTTTTCTCACCTTAATGGCTGAGGATAATATTGTAACCACCTACGGAGAGCATCATTTGAAGGGTTTCTATAATGAAGAAGCCAAAAACTTTTAATAATATAAAAATGAAACTTTCCGATAAAATTGCACTTGGTATTGTTACAGGGTATTCAGTTTTTCACCTCTTAATTTTAATAGGTGTTCTACCTCAAAATATTGTTTGGGGTGGAAAAATAATAGAACCCAAAACGATTCTATATTTAGAATTTGCGGCACTTTTCATAATGCTTTTTCTAGGATTTTTAATTTTAATTAAAACCAAAATTGTACAATGGAATTGGCAAGTTAAAACCATAAATGGGTGGTTATTTGCGTTTTCAATATATTTTTTGTTGAATACATTTACTAATTTGTTGGCTGAAACTACTTTTGAAAAAGCACAAGCCATAATAACCATTATTTTGGCTATAAGTCTGTTTAACCTCTCAAAACGTAAATTATGAACATTCCTAATCCAGACCATAAATTTCCATTACCAGACTACGATAAGCTTTGTTTTCTTAAAAACATCATTAAGAATCCGAATATTATCGTGGGCGATTTTACCTATTACGATGATTTTGAAGATGTGTCTAACTTTGAGAAAAACGTCAAATACCATTTCGATTTTATAGGGGACAAACTCATTATTGGTAAATTTTGTATGATTGCTTCCGGGGTCACTTTTATTATGAATGGTGGTAATCATTTGACTGAAGCTACAACAGCCTATCCATTTGCCATATTTGGTGGTGATTGGCAGCATGCCATGGAAGGCAAAAGCTATCCAAGCAAAGGCGACACAATCATTGGTAATGATGTTTGGATTGGTCACGACGCTACCATTATGCCAGGCGTTCAAATTGGAGATGGCGCTATTATTGCAACAAAAGCGGTGGTTACAAAAGACGTAGAACCTTATACCATTGTTGGTGGTAATCCCGCGAAACCTATCAAAAAACGTTTTTCTGAAACTACCATTTCAAAACTTTTACAGTTAAAATGGTGGGATTGGGATCTTGAAAAAATCACTAAAAACTTAGAAAAACTTACTTCTCATCTCGAAGCGTTGCTTTAAGATATAAACCTAAGAACTAATAAAAGGCTTAACACTATAACTGTTAAGCCTTTTTTGTATCATTTTCTTCCGTTTATAAAAAATTAGATATAGCACTAAACAGGTGCTGTATTATAATCTAAAACGATTGGAACTACTTTTCAAAGCACCTTTGTCCCAATAAATTAAAAACAATTAAAATGACTATTAAATCTACTTTATTAATATTTCTAAGTGTATTTATGTATAACATGAATGCGCAAAATATAGAAAAGGAACCTCAAAAAATAGATACATCCTACTTTGTAAAAATTGGCGGTATCGACCAATACATTAGTCTTAAAGGTGTTCATAACAAACCAATAGTATTGTATTTACACGGTGGTCCAGGAGCAGCTGCATCTGCTCATAGCGAAAAAATAACAGCATCATTAGAACAGGATTTTTTAGTGATTCATTGGGATCAAAGAGGTGCAGGGAAAACCTTAAAGCAAAATGGCTTAAAACAAAGTCCAACATTAGCATTAATGCAATCAGATGCTGAAGAGTTGCTCGCTTATATTTTAAAGACGTTTCATCGTCAACAAATTATTTTAGTGGCAAATTCTTGGGGTACTTCGTTAGCTTTTCATTTATCAGAAACACATCCTGACAAGATTTCAACATTGGTGGCCATAAGTCCAATCATAAATCTTTTGTCAAGTCAACAAAGTCTGAATAAAACGCTTATTAAACACTTTAGAAAAATTAAAAACCAAGAAGCGGTTGAGCAGTTAAAAGCTATAAATATACCATATCATAATGCAAAGGATATAGCTATTCAATTCAAATGGCTATCTGAGTTTCAAGGACAACCAATTAGTGATAATGCCTTTGGCCAATACTATGCGTTTTTTGAGCAATGGTACACCAAATGGGGTTTATTATATAGCCAACTTTATAAGATAAACCAACTAAAAAATAAACCTTTAATACAATGTAGAACGATTATTTTTTATGGAGATAAAGACTATACAGCTAATTATAAGTTATCTGAAAAATTCTTCAAGAGGTTAAAAACTAAAGAAAAGGAAATTTATAGGTTTAAAGATGTAGGTCATCAAATACCAATGGAAGCATCTAATAGTATGCAAGAGCTACTTCTTAAAGTTCTGCTTAAAGGAAATTACGATTAAATATTAAAGCTATAAGTAAAAAGGTTTCAAATTATAATTCAAAACGATTGCCTTTACAATTCAATGAATCTTTGTACCGTCAAAATATAAATCAAAAAACGAACAATTAAAAACACATTACAATGAAAAAACTATTCATCATCGGCTTAACATTTTTTACACTAAATGTTTTTGCACAAAGCAACACAGAACCATCAAAACACAGTGACACGGATTTAAAATACAGAGTTAGCTTTCCTGCTATTATCTTAGGAAATATTGGTGAAGGAGGAAAAAGAACCAATACCCAACATATCGAATTTCATGTAAAGCGAGAATTAGATTCAAAAAACATCATAGGTATAAAATTTGCTACTTGGCGTTTATTTCAACCAATGGGTATTCAATGGTGGGATGGACTTACAGACAAAATAGATTCTGAAACCGAATTTTATCCTGGTTATTTACGTGAAACAGGCATAGGAATATCTTATCAACGTATGCTTTGGAAAGGTTTATTTGCCTCAGTAGAAGTGTTACCACAATACAAAACCTATTTAGACCTTGATAATAAAAAAATAGCAAATGGTTTTAAGCTTTACAATTCGTTCCATCTTGGTTATCATTTTGCATTCGGTAAGAATAAAAGATTTTTTATTGAGCCTCAGGTTCATTCTCAATTTTGGATTTTTGACACCAATACACCTGATGCATTTAAACAATTAGATAATAGATGGAAAAACTATTTCCTTTTTGAACCCAACCTTTATATAGGAATTAGATTTTAATATAAAATAAACACCTATAAAACAACTAAAATGAAATCAATCAAAAAACGAACAATTATGAAAACAATTAAAAGACAAATCCGATTAAAAATGACATTTATGGCGTTAATCCTAATGTCAACATTAAGCTTTGCACAAAACAATTCAACATTCGATTCAACCTCAAAACGCGATGGTTTTATCTTTGAGTTTAGTCTTGGAGGAGGAGTTATAAGTATTGAAGATAGCGAAGGACTTCAAACCTTTGATAAATCTCAAGGAGCCATCTGTTTTCCTGAATTAAAATTTGGTTATATGCTCAACGATAAGTTGGCATTAACTTTATCTATGCCAGGAAATATATACGAATTTCAGAATAATGACAGACATTTTGGCGGTTTTATTCCCTCTGTACAATATTGGGTAAAAGACTGTTGGTGGATTCACGGCGGTGTTGGTTTAGCTATAGATTCACCAGCACTTTACGACATTAAAGATAATGTTAATGACGATTGGAATTTTGGATGTGCAGTTATGGCAAGCACTGGCTACGAGATTTATAAAAAGAACAACTTTGCACTAAATGTACAATCTAAATTGATGATGGGAAGAGCATTTTTAGAAGGTGATGCACATAGAGATGCCGTAACCTTTAATATTGGTCTAGGCTTTAGTTGGTTTTAAAAATAAAACTAACTTTATAGTAATTTTAATGGTATAATAATCAACTGATTATGAAACAAAGTACAATACTTACACTATTAATTTTTATGTCAATAGGTGCTTTTGGTCAGCAAGACGTCAAGAAGGACATAGCGCTATTATTGAATGCCGAACTACAAAAAGAGAACATAAAAAGTGTTATGCTGCATGTGTATTCTGAAACTCAAGGAATCGACATGCAATTGGCTGAAAGCAAAGAAGATTCTATTTCTATACAGAGTCCTTTTTATACTGCCAGCGTCACCAAGATGTTAACGGCTACAGCCATTGGAATTTTAAAGGATCAAAAGAAATTAAAATTTGAAGATAGCATCGCACAATACTTACCAGATTCATTGACGAATAATCTTCACATTTTAGATCGTAAAGAGTATTCAAACGCGATTACTATAGCTCATTTATTACAACATACTTCTGGGTTGCCAGACTATTTTACCGACGATACTATTGATGGTAGCACAAATATAATCAATCAATTACTAGTTGATTCGAATAAGATTTGGTCTCCACAAGAAATGATTAGGTTTACCAAGGAAAAAATGAAACCTCACTTTATTCCTGGTAAAGGCTATCATTATACCGATACCGAATATGTATTGCTGGCATTGATCATTGAAAATGTAAGTGATTTATCTTTAGATGAGTTCTTTCAAGACTATATCTTTCAACCTTTGGGGATGGATGGGTCTTATATCAATTTAAAATCAAAACCATTAAAGAAACAATTGCCTATAGCTGAGTTTTATATTGAAGATGTGGACTTATCATCGTTTCAAAGTTTAAGTGCTGATTGGGGTGGAGGTGGATTGGTGTCAACCACGCAAGATTTAATACGTTTTTTAAAAGCGTTTAATGAAGATGTAATCGTAAAAAAAGAAACCCGTTTAGAAATGCAAAACTGGACTAATGAAAGCGTAGGAATGCAATACGGCTTTGGCATACGAAAGGTAGCTTTTAATAACATTTACGATACAGACTCAAACTTACAACTGATTGGTCACAATGGCAGTACTGCATCCTTTTTATGGTATTGTCCGCAATTAGATACTTATATAACAGGGACTTTAAATCAATTAGAAGCCTCAAAAAGTACACTAAATTTGGTATACAAAATACTTAAAATAATAGAAAACAAATAGTATAGTATGAACTCATTTCAAAAAACAATCATTTATTGTTCAATTTTTATATTTTCGGTTTTTAGTGCATTGTTTGCTCAGACTTCAAACAAAATCAATTGGAAAGAAGACCTTAAAATTTATAGAGCGTCTTTAGAACAAAAACATATAGACCTCTACCATTCGGTAACTAAAGAGGAGTTTGTTAACGAGTGGAATAAGATTTACAACACTATTGACTCATTAAACGATTTTGAGATTATTTTAAAATTAATGCGCTTAACAAGACTAGTAAATGATGGTCATACAGCTGTATCTTTGAGAAATCTATCAACGCATCGTTTCCCATTCGATATTGAATTGATAGAAGGGCAATGGTATGTTGTAAAAACATGGAATGAAAATAGGAACATTCTCAAAACTACATTGGAATCCATTAATGGTATTCCGGTTGATACAATTGCTCAAAAGGTTTCAGAAATTGCGCAATTTGTTGAAAATGAATATTCATTGAAGCAAAGAACAGGTAGTTATTTAATTATCTCAGAAGTACTTTTTCATCTCAATTTGATTGACGCAACAAATAAAGCAACATTTAGTTTTCGAAATCAAAATAATGAGTTAATAACTCTGGAATTAGCTGCTATAACTAATGAGATGTGGGAGGGAAGTGGTATCTCTGAACTACATCTAACAGTGCCTGAAATAGAAAAACCGAACAATGTCAATCCTAATTTATGGTTTACCTCAATTTTAGGCACAAAAACAGTATATATAAATTTTGAGAGCTATCCATCTTTTGAAGATATGCAAGTTTTTGGAGAACAACTCGTTTCTTACATTCAAAAAAATCAAATGAAACAGATCATTATAGACATGCGCAATAATGGTGGCGGCGATTTATACGTGGGTGTAGTGTTAGCGTATGCACTTAATCTTGCTGATTCTATTGATTGGAAAAATGGTGTGTTCGTATTAACAAGTCATAAAACCTTTTCTGCAGCCACAAGTAATGCGGCACTTTTTAAGCAATTGTTAAATGCTAAAATTGTTGGTCAACCAACTGGGTCTAATCCTAATGGTTATCAGGATATGGATAGTTTTACGCTACCAAATTCAAAATTAGTTATTACCTATTCAAAAAGACTGTTTCGGTTATCAAATCAGGAAAATACAGCTCTTCAACCTAATATAAATATAAATCAAAAACGGACTGATTTGTTTAATGGAGCAGATACTGTTTTAAAAGAATTAATAAATGGGTTTTAAGGAAAATGTTTTTTTTTCTGTTTTTTTTTGACCTCATAGAATTTTAGTTAAAACAAAAAGTAGAATGCCATATTTTTGGGGTTTTGTTCTAAAAATTCTTCCTAATTTCTATTTTACATCATTATTGCTACAAATAGATTTCCTTATAATTCTGTAATCTTAATTCTTGAGAATCTCGTATTTAAAATTTTAATAAACCTAGTTACTGAATATTAAAAAGAATTACTAAAGGTTCTGGGATATTTTCATAATTTGGAATTATAGCGACACAATAATATCCATAACTACGAAGCCGCAATTAGCTTGACATAACATAATTACTATCGATATAAGTCTAAAGACCTTATATCTGGAATTATGTCAAATACCGCCTAAAAGCGCTATTTCGCTAATTATTGTAAAATGTACTATAATTTATATTATGTAAAATAGAAAATTTCAACAACTATTCTAACGCTTCTTATATATAGCAAAAAACCATACACAATTTGTGTATGGTTTTTAAATTAATCTATAACCTAGTTCATTACAACCATTCTAAAAAATAGTCCATCATTGCTTCCTTAAGCTCATAATGTAATTTTATGTAGGTTTGCATATCTTCTCTAAGTGTATGTTGTGCGTCTTGAAATTTAGCATCTACATTGTCCATAGCATTCGGACGCTCTAATTTCGTTTTCTTACTTCGTATGCGGTGTAATAATTTTGAAATTACATCTCGCTCAATCATTATTTTGTTTTGAAACATCTCTAACTCTTTTAAAGCCTGAGGCCCAAATTCTCGTCTAGCTATTTCTTCTAATTTTTCTTCAAATAAATCCATCTCATTAGAATGAAATTTTAATTCACTTCTCCAAATGTCTAGATTGAATCTTAGGTCACTTAAATATAAAACTTTCGTTTGCATAATACGTATTATTTAGTTTATTAATTCTTTACTAGTTGCTTTTGTACGTTTGTTGGTACGGCTTGATATGCTGAAAATTTGGTGCTAAAGGTTGCGCGCCCTTGAGTTAATGATCGTAAATCCGTTGAATAGCCGAATAACTCATCTGCTGGAATCTGACAATTCAAAATTTGATAATTATCACTCGTTTCATATCCTTGAATCACAGCGCGTCTAGATTGCAAATCGGTCATCACTTGCCCCACCATATCCTCTGGTACTTTAACGATAAGTTCATTTCTAGGCTCTAAAAGTTTTGGGTTAGCGTTTAAAAAGGCTTCGCTAAATGCATGTGCACCAGCTATTTTAAATGAAATATCATTAGAATCTACCGAGTGCATTTTGCCGTCGTATACCATAACCCGTATATCTCTAATATATGAACCTGTTAATGGACCACTTTCCATAACCTCTAACACGCCTTTCATTATTGAGGGTAAATATCGTGTGTCAATAACACCACCAACAATACAGTTGTAAAATACTAATTTACCACCCCAAGTTAAATCGATATCCTCTTTACCTCTTATATTAAAGCCTTCTGGTTCAGGCATACCTTCATACCATGGTTCAATTTTAAGATGAACTTGTGCAAATTGTCCAGAACCTCCCGATTGTTTTTTATGACGATAATTAGCAGTAGATGACCTTTGAATAGTTTCTCTGTATGCTGTTTTAGGTTTTTCAAATTTAGCTTCAACATTATAAATGTTTTTGAGTGTCCAATCAATCGTTGCTAAATGCAATTCACCTTGACATCCTAAGAGAAATTCTTTAGTTTCTTTTGAAAATGATAAACTTACCGTTGGATCCTGAATGTGAATCTTTTTAAGGGCTTCACTTAGTTTTTCGTCATCGGTTAATGTTACAGCACTTACAGATAAAACGATTCTATCTTCAGGATATTTAATATGCCTTAATGTGATGGGTTTTTTGCCACTATAAAGCGTGTCATTAGTTTCTGTGAATTTTAATTTTAAGGTAGCTCCTATATCTCCAACTGTTAATTTTGAAACGGAATGACGTTCCTTTCCATCCATAATAAACAGTTGATTTATCACCTCTATTTCTCCTGTTCTGGCATTAGTTAACCGATCATTAATGCTAACTTCACCAGATTTAACTTTGAAAAATGTAATTTGTCCTAAATTAGTTTGATAAAGTGTTTTAAAGATAAATAAGGCTGTAGGACCGCTGGTTTTAGGCCATAACTCCTCACCTTCTATGGTTTGCTCTGATTTTAAATCGGCTGCCGCGGGTGCTACATTATCTATAAATCCCATTAGGCGACCAGATCCCATATCGTTTAATGCGGATGTACAAAATACAGGATATAAATCATGATTTAACATGCCTGCCTTAATACCTTTTCGCATTTCATCTTCATTAAGTGTGCCTTTTTCAAAAAATAACTCTAATAATTCGTCATCATTCTCTGCCGCTTTTTCAATCAATTCATTATGCAAAAAATTAGCCTGTACTTTTTGATCGTCTGGAATGGCTAATTTTTCAGGCTTTCCTCCTTCGTCTCCAAATTTATAGAGTTTCATTTTAAGGACATCAATAATACCTTGTTTGCCATCAATCTTTATGGGATATTGAATAATGACTGCATTATTACCAACAAGAGATTGTATGCCTTTAAAACTATGGTCAAATTTGGTGTCTGGATGATCTATTTGATTCACTACAAATACCGTAGGAATATGGTATTTATCAATATAATTCCAAATAATCTCTGTTCCAACTTCTACACCTTGCCTCCCATTGATGGTTGCAACCACTGTATCAGCCACGCGGATAGACGCAATAATTTCTCCAATAAAATCGTCTAATCCTGGTGTGTCTATAATGTTTATTTTATAATTACGCCACTCGGTGTGTAACGGAGTGGCGTAAATAGAAGCATTGCGTTCGTGCTCTATGCTGTGGTGGTCTGAAACTGTATTGTGGTCTTCAACAGTTCCTCTGCGATTGATAAGACCTGCTTCAAATAACATGGTTTCAGAAAGTGTTGTTTTGCCACTATTGTGAGCCCCTACCAAAACAATGTTTTTAATATGCTTTTCGTCAAATATTTTCATGCTTTTGGATTAATTATTATGAAAATAAAACTAACTCGTTTAAATTAAAAAAAAAATGATTTAAGTCAGCTAAAAACTTCTAAAAAATGTGTAGTTATATAACGTTGCTTATTTCATTATACATGTTAAAGGTCTCTTAAACTTTTGATAAATAATTTTAGATCAATTGAGAACCTTATATTTGTGTGCTTGAAAAAGAATTGCTAAAGAATGAAAGAAAAACCAAAGGCGACTAAATCGCGCCTACATTTATTACACCAATATTATACGTACACAGGCTTTTATGAGTTTGTTTGGCAAGCCATAAAGAAAGCTCTGCCATATATCATATCTATTGTTATTGCCATATTTGTATTAAATAAGTTTTTTAATATAAATGAGGCTCTTGTTCATATTACTGAAATTCTTCCTGTATCTGGTGTCTTAATTTTTTTCTATGTTTCAGAAACTTTATTAGGGCTTATTCCTCCCGAAATATTTATTGCTTGGTCTGGTAAATTAAATCAGCCATGGTTGTATCTAGGCATATTAGCTGTGTTGTCATATTTTGGAGGTCTTTGTTCGTATTGGATTGGTGTTGGAATCACTAAAATTCCATCTATTCACAACTATTTAGAACAAAAAATGACAAAACAGTTAAAAAACTCTAAAAAATGGGGTGGTTTTTTAATTTTAGTAGGTGCGCTATTACCACTACCCTTCTCAATTTCTTGTATGGCTGCAGGGATTATTGAATTTCCTTTTAAAAGCGTAATAGGTTATGGTTCCTTACGATTATTGAGATTTCTTCTTTACGGACTTGTAATTTTTCATGTGTTTTAATGCATTTCAATTAAGTTTTTGTTTATCTAAATAGTACCTTTGAAAAAAATTACAATTAATGGTTACATTTTTAAATATTTTTAGACTAGTTGCTCTTTTAGAAGGTATTTCTTATATTTTATTATTGTTTATAGCAACTCCTATAAAATACTTGGCAGAAGATCCTACATATGTAAAGCTGTTAGGAATGCCACATGGATTGCTGTTTATTGGGTATCTTATTTTAGCATTTATGTTTAGAAATGAAACGAACTGGAATAAATTGCAATTTACCTCTGTTTTGGTGGCTTCCATTATTCCTTTTGGAACCTTTTATGTTGATAGAAAATATTTAAAGAATAGCAAATAAAAATGAATAACTTAAAACATTTACTTTATAATTATTTAGTGTCTGTTGGTGTTACTGAAAATACCGCTAAGTATATCAATATGATTGCATTAGCACTAGCATTATGTTTGTTTGTTTTGATTATTGATTTCATTATTAAAAAAATATTAATTCAGGTTTTTTCACGATTCGCATCAAAAACAAAAACGAATTTTGATGATTTATTGGTCTCTAATAAAGTTCCTCGTAACATAGCACATGTTATTCCGTTTCTAATCATGATTAAATTCATGCCCGTTGTTCTTTATGATTTTCCAGATACTGAAAATTTCGTTGAGAAAGGATTGGAAGTTTTTGCTATTCTATTATCACTATGGATTGTCAGAAGTGTTTTAAATGCTTTAAAAGATTATCTAAAAACCTTACATAGGTTTAAGGATAAACCCATAGACAGCTATATTCAGGTGTTTATGATTTTTGCTTGGGTTTTCGGTATATTTTCAGCTATTGCTATTATATCAGGAATTGCTTTTATAAATTTTATAACTGGTTTAGGAGCTGCCTCTGCGGTAATCATATTAATTTTTAAAGATACCATTTTAGGTTTTGTAGCCAGTATTCAAGTGTCTATAAATAATATGGTACATATTGGCGACTGGATTACGTTTGAAAAATATGGTGCCGATGGTGATGTTATCGAAATTAATTTAGCAACGGTTAAAGTTCAAAACTGGGATAAAACCATTACCACCATCCCAACGTATGCATTAATCTCTGATTCGTTTAAGAACTGGAGAGGAATGATAAATTCTGATGGCCGCCGTATAAAACGATCCTTAAACATTAAGTTTGATAGCATTAAATATCTGTCTAAAAGTGAAGTAGATGCGCTTAAAAAAATACATCTTATAAGTGCGTATTTAGAGAGACGCCAAAGTGATATCGAGACTTATAATACAAATAACAATATCAATAAAGAATTGGCATTAAACGGAAGAAATCTAACCAATATTGGTGTGTTTAGAAAATATATCCAAACCTATTTGGAGCAACATTCGGCCATCAATAAAGATATGATGATTATGGTGAGGCAATTAGCACCGACTACACAAGGTATTCCTTTAGAAATTTATGCTTTCAGCAGCGATAAACGTTGGGAAAATTATGAATATATTATGGCTGATATTTTTGATCATTTAATTGCAGCCGTACCCTATTTTAGTTTAGAAATTTTTGAACTGCCGACAGGGTCTAGTTTTGCTTCTAAAGACATTAAATAATAAAAATTGATTATTTAATAATAAGTTTTTTAATAACTTCATTATTAATGTTCATCAAATAAAATCCTGATTGATAATCATTTAAATTCAATTTAACTTCTTGAATACCGGGATATTGTTTTTCTTCTAAGAGTTTCCCTGAAGTTGAAAATAGTTTAATAGTTTCAATATGATTCCCTTTAATCATAACAGAATTAAAAGCATCGGTTGGATTTGGGTAGACCTCAATTTTATCTACATTTTTGATGTTATTTAAAGCTGATAAAGTGGTTCCTAAATTTCCTTTTAGAGCTATTACTAGTGTGGTACCCTTTGAAAAACTAATCGTATTACCTGCCGCATCTGTTTGATTTGCTATATTTCCTGAATCAGGATGTTGAACAGACATGAATAAGTACTTATAGTCTGGAGTAAAGGTAATCCCTGTAGGTTCAGATCCTGTTGGTGTAATAGCAAATATCTCTACTTTAGGATTTACTTGTGTATGTCCACTTTTAACAACCCAAATATAGTTATGATCCCCGTTTTTTAAATCCCCATCTTGAAATACCCATAAATTACCATCACCGTCAAAGGCTAGGTTATCATTACCGTAACTCCAAGGAACAGATGACGATCCAGAGCCATAATCAATCGTATAATTCATATTACCAACATAGGTTTCCATAGTGGGTACTGTGGTACCGCTAATAGCATCAGAATCTTGAAAACGATAGACTTGATTTTCACTTTTAACTGCAAAATATACCATGCCATCAGGTCCAATCTCTACATCTTCAATCCCAGCAAATTCAGTTGCTCCCAATGCCGCACTTTGAGATATGGTTGTATTTTGATCAGTTTGAGTGGCATTATTCAATAGAATCCAATCCCCTGAGCCATTTTTAGAGCCCTTATACACATATAACAAACCTGAACTTAAGTCTTGTGCTGCATTGGCGACATATTTATAAAGATAGCCAGGATTAGAGTCTGCTCCTTGATACACCGTTCTTTCATTCGAATGAATGGATACATTTTCATGCTGAAAGTTCCCCATAGCCCAATGCTTACCAATAACAGATTTAGTAACTGGATTTATTTCCACATTCCAACCAGTATCATTATAACCATCTGAATTGTAATCCCATGTAACTGCAAATTCTTCAGATGATATTACGGTTCCCCAAAGAGTTACTGTCCCTGAACAATTGGCGCCAGTTACAAAAACCGATGAAAAATCAATAGCTTCTGATGCTGTCGTTTCCCAAAGTTTCGTTGTAGCATTCAAATTAATATCAAAAATTGTAACTGCGCCAGGAGCTATTTCATGATTTAAACTTAAATACCCATTTGTACTACTGCCAGCTATAGGCACAAAACCCGTAAAATCTGGATTTCGAGGAAGTGTTCCAGAACCAACTGTTAGTGCATCGCCTGTTTCTGCTATCTTTTGAAAGGTGTGTGATGATGGTAATACAAATTGGTCAGATTGCCCCAAGGGTTCTACGGAAGTGAAATCGCCTATATTCTGTGACTGCGCATAAAAATTGACATATAGAAAACCTACTACACTTAAAAAAGAATACTTTTTCATATTGGTTGGAATAAAAAATGGATTCAAAACTAAAAGTAATGAATCCATTTTAAAATATATGATAAAATATTAATTTCTAGATATTTGCAGCTAACCAGTCCCCCACTTCCTTTGTGCCGTAAGCTTTTCCACCATCAGCTAAATCCTCGGTAACAATACCTTCAGCCAGTGCTTTATTAACAGCATCTCTAATCGCCTTACCTTCTTCTGGTAAGTTAAACGCTGTTTCAAACATCATAGCAGCCGATAAAATCGTTGCCATAGGGTTCGCTATGTTTTTACCTGTTGCCTGAGGATACGACCCGTGAATAGGCTCGAATAATGCAATATCAGTACCCATAGATGCCGATGGCATTAATCCCATAGACCCTGAAATAACAGAAGCTTCATCAGTTAAAATATCTCCGAATAAATTTTCAGTAATTAACACATCGTAACTATTTGGCCATTGTACTAGACGCATCGCTACGGCATCAACAAACTCATAACTTACAGTCACTTCCGGATAATCTTTTTCCATTGCCTGAACCGTTTCTCTCCATAAACGTGATGTTTCTAACACATTGGCTTTATCCACACAACACAGTTTTTTAGTACGCGTCATTGCCAATTCAAAGCCTTTTTTTGCTAAACGTTGTACTTCTGCTCTTGTGTAAACACAATTATCAAAAGCCGTTTCACCGCCATCTCTTCTACCCTTTTCACCAAAGTAAATACCACCTGTTAATTCGCGTAAAAACACCAAATCGGTGCCTTCAATACGTTCTCTTTTTAAAGGCGATTTATCTATTAACGAAGGAAACGTAAACGTTGGTCTCACATTCGCAAATAAGCCTAATTTTTTACGCATTTTTAATAAGCCTTGCTCTGGTCTTACCTTGGCAGACGGGTCGTTATCGTATTTAGGATGCCCAATAGCACCAAATAAAACAGCATCCGATGCCACACAAATATCATGTGTACTATCTGGATAAGGTTCTCCAACAGCATCAATAGCTGCGGCACCTGTTAAAGCTGGTTTCCAAGTAATTTCATGTCCGAATTTCTTAGCAACCGCGTCACTAACTTTTACTGCTTGATCGATCACTTCAGGACCAATTCCATCTCCTGCTAAAAGGGCAATATTAAATTTCATTCTATCTATTTTTAAACTTTAATTTTATTTATTTTATAATTTAGGCGTTCCCCTAAAAAGGGTCAGCTTTCTGCTATATCTTTTTAAAACGCTATTTCAAAACTAGTGGTATACGTTGTCGTTTTCTCTTAAATTTAAAGAGATAACGTAGTTGTACCTCCTCGTAATGACATTTATACATAATGTTTTAAAAAGGATGCCGCTGTAATCCCTAACGCACATAAACTACTAACATTTAGCTAATAATAATATTCAGCATTTTCTCAGTGGCCTTAATCGCCGAAACCGTTTGATCGGAATCTAAACCACGTGTTTTAAACTCTTTTTCTGGGCTTTTCCAAGTAATAATGGTTTCACACAAAGCGTCAGAATGACTTCCTGGTGGAATTCTAACCGCATAATCAATCAAATCTGGTAAAATCAAATGTACTTTTTTAAATATCGTTCTTATGGCATTCATAAACGCATCAAATTGTCCATCTCCTTGTGCATTCTCTTCAAACGTTTTTCCGTTAATAGTAATAGAAACCGTAGTTGATGGTCTTAAACCTTTGGAATGTGTTAATACATACGATTCGACTTTTACTTTTTCTTCGTAGGTATAATCTAAAACATCTGAAATAATATACGGTAAGTCTTCTTTAGTAACAACTTGCTTTTTATCACCTAATTCTATAATTCGCTGAGTAACTTTCTTAATATCGTCATCGTTAAGCTGAAGCCCTAATTCCTGTAAATTCTTTTGAATATTTGCTTTTCCAGAGGCTTTTCCTAAGGCGTATTTACGTGTTCTTCCAAAACGCTCTGGCATTAATTCACTAAAATAGAGATTGTTTTTGTTATCGCCATCAGCGTGAATTCCAGCAGTTTGTGTAAACACATTAGCACCAACAACCGGTTTATTTGCCGGAATCATAACACCCGAAAAGGTTTCAACTAATTTACTAACCGTGTACAACACTTTTTCATTTACACCAATTTTTAAGTTTGGTAAAAAGTCATTTATAACGGCGATGGTACTTGACATAGGCGCATTTCCTGCACGTTCACCCATGCCGTTAACGGTTAGATGTAAACCATCGGCACCTGCTCTTAACCCTTCAATAGCATTAGCAACGCCTAAATCGTAATCGTTGTGTGCATGAAAATCAAAATGTAAATTCGGGTACTTATCTTTAATTTCTTTAATGAATAAGTACGATTCGCGCGGTGTTAAAACGCCCAAGGTATCGGGTAACATGATTCGCTTTAAAGGTTGTGTTGCCAAAAATTCTAAAAACTCAAAAACATAGTCTTTAGAATTACGCATCCCATTACTCCAATCTTCTAAATAAATATTGGTTTCAATTCCTTTTGAAGCCGCGAGTGAAACAACTTCTAATATTTCTTTAAAGTGTTGACTAGGAGTCTTTTTAAGCTGATGCGTTAAATGATTTAATGAGCCTTTAGTTAAAAGGTTTTGAACCTTAGCACCCGCTTCAATCATCCAATCAATTGATACACCATTATCAACAAAAGTTAGGACTTCAACAGCATCAATATAACCGTTTTTACCAGCCCATTCGGTAACGTTTTTAACCGCTTGAAACTCCCCTTCAGACACTCTTGCCGATGCAATCTCAATACGATCAACCTTTAATTCTTCAAGAAGAAGTTTCGCTATGGTTAATTTTTCAGAAGAAGAAAACGACACGCCCGAGGTTTGCTCACCATCGCGCAATGTCGTATCCATTATTTCAATTCGTTTCGCAGTCATTTAAAGTAGCAAACCGTTAGCAAATGTTTCTATGTCTCCTTTCATACTTTGAAGATAGTCAATATCATCAAAGCCATTAAGCATATTGTCTTTTTTGTAACTGTTGATTTCAAAGGATTCCTGAGCACCTGTTGCTTTTATAGTAATCGTTTGTTCAGGAAGATTTACCTCGATTTCTGTATTAGGATCTTCGTAAATCGCGTTAAAAATTTGTTCTGAAAATTCGGCACTTACTTGAACAGGTAAAACACCAATATTCAAACAGTTATTTCTAAAAATATCTGCAAAGAAACTAGACACTACGCATCGGAAACCATAATCGTAAATCGCCCAAGCTGCGTGTTCTCTTGATGAACCAGAACCAAAGTTCTTACCACCAACTAAAATTTTTCCCGAATAAATAGGATTATTTAGTACAAAACTTTCTTTTGGACTGTTATCGTTATTATATCTCCAGTCTCTAAATAAGTTATCTCCAAAGCCCTCACGCTTCGTTGCTTTTAAGAAACGTGCTGGTATAATTTGATCGGTATCTACATTCTCTAATGGTAATGGAACCGCGGTACTTGTTAATATGTTGAATTTATCGTAAGCCATATTTTATTTTTTAGCTTTTGCCACTAGCCATTCGCCTTTGGCAATTTTTATTAATTAGTCATTTTTTTAGCTAATAGCAAACAGCTAAAAGCTATTAGCTATTTTTATAGTAAATCTCTCGGGTCGGTTACAACGCCTGTTACCGCAGCAGCAGCAGCAACTAACGGACTCGCCAATAACGTTCTTGAACCAGGACCTTGACGCCCTTCAAAATTTCTATTAGATGTGCTCACTGCATATTTTCCAGCAGGCACTTTGTCATCATTCATTGCTAAACACGCCGAACAACCAGGTTGTCTTAAAACAAATCCAGCTTCTGTAATAATATCTAAAATACCTTCTTCTTTTATCAATGCCTCAACTTCGTGAGAACCAGGAACTAACCAAGCCGTAACGTGATCTGCCTTTTTTCTACCTTTAACAATCGATGCAAAAGCGCGAAAATCTTCAATTCTACCGTTGGTACAACTTCCTAAGAATACATAGTCAATCTTTTTGCCAATCATGGCGTCGTTTTCTTCGTAACCCATATAATCTAACGATTTTTTATAGGTTGCAACACCGCCTTCAACAGCTTCTGCATTTGGTATGTTTTTAGAAATACCCATTCCCATTCCCGGATTCGTTCCGTAGGTAATCATAGGTTCTATATCGCTGGCGTTAAATGTTAGTTCTTTATCAAACGTCGCATCAGCATCTGTTTTTAAAGTTTTCCATTGTGCAACAGCTTCATCCCAAGCCTCTCCTTTTGGCGATAACGGCTTATCTTTTAAATACGCAAAAGTAGTGTCGTCTGGCGCAATCATTCCGCCACGTGCTCCCATTTCAATAGAAAGGTTACAAACGGTCATACGACCTTCCATAGTCATATTTTCAAATACATCACCTGCATATTCTACAAAATAACCAGTAGCTCCAGAGGTTGATAATTGTGAAATAATATATAACGCAACATCCTTTGGCGTTACCCCTTTTCCTAATTGCCCATTTACATTAATGCGCATTTTTTTAGGTTTTGGTTGCATGATACACTGTGTAGACAATACCATTTCAACTTCTGAAGTCCCAATACCAAAAGCAATGGCTCCAAAAGCACCATGTGTCGAGGTGTGAGAATCTCCACAAACAATAGTTGCTCCAGGAAAAGTAATTCCGTTTTCTGGACCAACAACATGAACAATACCATTTTTTTGATGACCTAATCCCCAGTGACTAATGCCGTATTCGTTAGAATTATCTTCTAAGGCTTTTAATTGATTAGCAGATAATGGATCTTCAACCGGTAAATGTTGATTGATAGTTGGTGTATTATGATCGGCAGTAGCGAATGTACGCTCTGGATATAACACTTTTAACCCTCTAGTTTTTAATCCAAGAAATGCAACCGGACTGGTAACTTCATGAATAAAATGACGGTCTATAAAAAACACATCTGGACCACCATCAATTTTCCTTACTACATGTGAATCCCATACTTTATCAAACAATGTCTTGCTCATAAAAAATTTTAATTTGATTTTAAATTTAGATAACGCTTTTGCTAATAAGCCATGTTACTTGCAAAAGTCCTCAAATTTAGGAAAAACTACCTTTTTTTTCAGCATATAACAAAATTTAAGCCGATTTGCAATTCATTTTTATAAGATTATTAATGTATTCGATTTAAATCGATTTTATCTCAACAGAATCGATAGTTTTGCTTATAAATTTTAAAGGCAGAATTTTACATTTTTACTTTAACCGGTCTTCAACAAATTCAACCTCCGTCTTTCCGTGTGGTTTCGACTTGCCGCCTTCACCCAAATTAACCATTACAATGTTAGATATGGTGATAATAGTTTCGTGAGTCATTTTGTTTCTAACTTCAGAACTAAGCGTTAAAGAAGCTTTTCCAAATTTAACCACTTCAATACCAATTTCTATAATATCGCCTTCCCGTGCAGACGACTTAAAGTCGATTTCACTCATGTATTTGGTGACTACTTTTTGATTTTCTAATTGAATAATGGTGTAAAGAGCAGCTTCTTCATCAATCCATTCTAACAAGCGACCTCCAAATAAGGTTCCATTTGGGTTTAAATCTTCTGGTTTTACCCATTTTCTAGTATGAAATTTCATAGATAATTTTTATAATAATTTTTGTTGCGAATCGTTATTGGGAATTGTTAAAGAATAGCCCAATTCTTGATTTAGTTTTCTAATAAAATAAGCCGAAAGTAATGGCGATTCTTTTTCTATATTCTGATGGATAAAAAAATCAATTTCTTTAATCCCTTGTTCTTTCCAATCTTTTATTCGTGAAATCCAATCATCCAATCGGTTGTAATCACTTGCATGATTAGCTCCAACATATCTTACAAAGGCCGTTGCATTGGTTAAACGCATATGCATTAAATCTCGCCTTCCTGCAGTATCAACAATCACATTCGAAATATTGTTGCTTTCTAATAACTCATATAAATCCTCTGCAATTTCCTTGGTATTATACCAATCGGTATGCCTAAACTCAACAGCTAGCGGGATATCTTTAGGCCAATTTTCAACAAAATCTACAACCTTATTAAAGTCTTTCGGACTAAAATTATTGTGCATTTGTAAAAAAACGGTGCCTAGTTTTTCTTTTAAATTAGAAGCATTGTAAAGATAATGCTCAACAACTTCTTTAGTGCCTTGTAATCGTTTCCAATGACTAATTTCTTGATTTAGTTTGGGGAAAAATTTAAACCCTTTGGGTGTTTTATCATACCAAGTAGCAAATTGTTCGGCAGGAAAAATTCTGTAAAATGTAGCGTTTAATTCAACAGAATTAAACTGCGATGCATAATAAACTAATTCGTCTTTAGTTCCTCTGGGATAAAATCCTTTAAGATCTGCTTTATTCCATTTAGCACAGCCTACATAAATTTCGGGCACATTATCATCTAAAAATCTATTTAAAATAATCTTTGTTTTTGGATGATCTTTTGGTAAAGTAAAGTCTATCTGTTCGGGATTATTGACACTGCCAAACTTCATATATTTAGTGTTTTTTTCGAAATAATTAGAATCAATTACAAAGGTATGAAATTACAATTGTTGATAAACTAGTTAAAAACTATAAAACCAATAATTAGATAGCATTTTATTAATCAATAATTTTATTAAAAATCTAATGTCATGAACACAAGACAAATCAACCTAGAAAGTATTCGCCCCGAGATTTCATCAGCTACAATTAATGACACGATGAGTAGTGATGAACGATTCCAAAATTTAGTAATTCGACCCATTGTTAAGTTACAAAATGATTTATTTAATGAAGTCTTTAAAAATTACGCCAACAAGCATAAAGGTGCTTTTTACGATTTATCGATTGAAAAGCGCATTCATTATATCGAAAATGCCATTCAAAAAGACATTAAGTTTCGTAATTCACTAAAAGGAATTGTGATAGGACTCTTTACAGTTGATGAATACAAACTTTATATTCAGAATTCTTCAGCCTTAAACAAACGAATGATGCAAATTGTAAAAGAGCGCTTAATTAGCAATATTCAGCTGCTTGAAAGACCTGAGTTTTTAAAAGCAGTATAGTTTTAATGAAAACAAAGCAATTACTTTTGCAAATTTGTAATGAGCACGTTGATAAACGTATAACAGATTACAAGAATGAAATCGAATTAATTAAAGATTCTATTGCTAGCAATGACAAATCCAACACTGAAGACGATGATTCCGGCAATGGAAAATTATTTAATGATTTAGAAAAAAATATAGAATACTTAAATAATGTTCAAAAAACAAAAGAGTATTTAAAACTTATAAAAACAAATATTGAATTCAAAGATGTGGTGTTGGGTAGCATCGTAAAAACAGACAGTATTCATTTTTATATATCTACTAGTATTGGTAAAATTGATTTAGAGGGCGAGACTTATTATGCCATCTCTTTGCAGTCTCCTATTGGGCAACTACTTAAAAACAAAATAGTTAATAGTCGTTTTGTTTTTAATGATAAAACGTATTTAATTACCGAAATTATATAATAGACACGCCATTTAAATCCGTGGTTAGTACATCGCTCATATAATCAAAATATGGACGAATTACTTTAAAAGCATCGTTTACCGAACTAATAAAATTAGGGTTTAACACCTCATTATCTGTAAATTTTTTAGTAAAAATAAATTGTTTCTTCCTGATCAGGTCAATAGCTTTATGCTCTTTATCAAATCCTTTTGGAGCAGTAATTAATTCGTCTCCTTGTAATTCTCCCCAAACACTTTTCAAGTTTTTATTATTAAGAATTTCCCTAATCTCTTGGTCATCCATTTCAAACTCTTTTCTAATTCTAAGTAAATCATCTTTATTAGGATCCCAAAAACCTGTAGCAATAAAACTTTCGTTATTAGGTTGAATATGAACATAATACCCACCTCTTAAATTTGGTTTCACTCTATTAAACGAACCACCAAAATGGGTTTTATAGGGTAGCTTGTTTTTTGAAAAACGAACATCTCTATAAATTCTAAATATCTTGAATGTATCAACATCATCATGTGTTTTCAGGAGTTCAAAAAGCCTTGAATAGACCTTTTTAACATCTGATTCAATAGATTTAAATTCCTTTTTATGCTCGTTAAACCAGTCCCTATTATTATTGTTTTCTAATTTTTTTAAGAACTCTAGCACAGATGCTGAAATAGTTGTATTCATTGATATTATCCTTTATTATTTTCCGAAAATACAAAAAGTCCCGAATGAAACGGGACTTTTATTATTAGTTAACATTTTTTTCAAATATTAATTTCTCATATATGTTTTTACTTCAACTTGATTTGTTTCTTTATTGAAGTATTCCACAGCAAAATTTCCGTTAGAATCAAAATAACCAATACCTGAATGTATCTCGCCGTTTAAAATGTAATAACTATCGTTACTTGTTGTCCAAGCTTTTCCAACTTTAATGAAATGATTATTATCTTTATTTTTATCAAAAGTGATATCGAAACCTTTTTCATTAGGAGTAAACCTATAGTTTTCTTCACCTAAAATATAATACGTTTCTTGGGATAAAACATCATAATTGTTATCGTCATCATTATCAATACTCACTGTTTTTTCAACTTTCTTTGTCGCTCCAATACGATCTTGATTTACCTTATTCTTATCCTTTTTATCCAATTCAACTGAAGCTGTTTCGCTGGTAACAACTTTTATCTTTTTTTCGGTAGTTTTATCTGCATCTTTTGTTTTAATGGTTTTTACTTCGGTTTCTTTTTTTACTTCGGTTGGTGCTTCTTGAGCAAATAAATTTACTGACAGAAGTATTGCAATCAATACTATTACATTTTTCATGGGTTTGTTTTAGAGTTAAATTTATAACGTGTATCTAGAAACTTCGGCTTTACTAAATATCTTATACAAAGATGACCCTAAACTCCTTATAGTCTGTTACATGTTTTTTGTTAAGTGTTGTACAATTAACATGCTAATACTATATTTATTAAAAACAAGAACCGATAGTTAAATGAAGTAAACTAAGTAAAATCAATCTTATTAAGAATTAACCCTGAAGCAGGAGCTATATAATCCATTACTTCTTTACTATCTGGTTTTAAACTTTCTTGAATATATTCTAAAGTGATATCTCCTCTTCCTAATTTGATTAATGCACCCATCATGAGCCGGATTTGATTACGCATAAATCCTTTTCCGCGGACTCTTAATATATAGCTTTTCTCAGGAAAAAAATTAGCAGTAAACATGGTGTTTTCAATGAGTTCACAGGTTTCAATGGTTCTATGATAAACGCCCTCATTAGTTGCTTTATAACAATATGTTTTAAAAAAATGAGACCCTTCAAAACAGGTTGCTCCTTTTTTCATTAATTCAATATCAAGAGAATCCAAAATGGTTGTCATTATAGGAGCGCAAAAGGGATGATTTTTAGTGCCGTGCGTAAACAAATATAAATATTCCTTAAGTTTTGAATTATTAATAATGTTAAAACTAGAATCAACCTCCTTAATGGTTAAGGCTCTAATATCTTGCGGAAGATTCTGATTAAATAGTTGTAAAAAAGATTCCAAATCATCTAACGGCTGTTCTAGAAACAACTCGAATGCCGCTTCTTGAGCGGACACCATAGCATCAGTTCGCCCAGAACCTAAAGTTTTAAAAGGTTGATCTTCAAGAATAAATTTTAAAGTTCTGTCAATCATTAAATGAACCGTTTTTAAATGAGGCTGTTTTTGCCAACCGTGAAATCGGTAACCTAAAAACTGAACAGTTACAAGGTAAAAGTGTTTCTTCAAAACGTTTGAATATTTTTTTTTTAAGGATTTGAAAGTAAGTCATTTTATTAAGTATGACAAAAATTTTATAAATTGTATAATTATTAACCAACTAAACTATTTATTATGACTGAGAATTTTTCAAATAAACCGCCTGTTTGGTTTTGGATTGTAAGTGTTATTGCTCTTATTTGGAATATCATGGGAGTTATGGCTTATTTAAGTCAGGCTTATATGTCTGATGATGTTTTAAAAGCATTACCAGAAGCAGAACAAGCTCTGTATACAGATATTCCCGCTTGGGCCACAGCTGCATTCGCTTTTGCTGTTTGGGGAGGAGCTTTAGGGTGCTTATTACTATTGTTTAGAAAGCGATGGGCAAAACCTGTCTTGCTAATTTCGTTACTCGGAATTATAGTTCAGATGATTTACAATTTATTCATGAGTAATGCCTCTGAGGTTTATGGGCCCGGAGGTGCTATTATGCCTATAACGGTCCTTGTAATTGGTATCTTTTTAGTGTGGTTTTCAAATAAATCGCAGATTAAAGGCTGGATTTCATAATCTAAATATCATTTGCAAACAACAAGGCGTTAGATTTCTCTAATGTCTTGTTGTTTGAACTTACTTATGTCGTCCTTTTAACTCTTCTTCAATATCTTTTAATGTAAACCCTTTTGCTTGTAATAACATGAGGTAATGAAACATTAAATCTGCTGATTCGTAAATAAATAACTCATCGTTAGTATCCATAGCTTCTATAACAGTTTCAACAGCCTCCTCACCTACTTTTTGAGCAACTTTATTAATACCTTTCGCAAATAAACTCGCAACGTAAGATTTATTGGTATCTTTATTTGCAATACGTTCGGTAATCACATCTTCTAACGTTGAAAAGAATCCATAGTTAGATTTATTTTCTTCTCCCCAACACGTGTCGGTTCCTTTGTGGCAGGTTGGTCCAACTGGATTTACTTGAATTAAAAGCGTATCGTTATCACAATCGTTTTTAATATCAACAAGATTTAAAAAATTACCACTTTCTTCACCTTTTGTCCATAATCGTTGCTTACTTCTACTAAAAAAAGTGACTTGTCTTGTCGATACGGTTTTGTGGTACGCTTCTTCATTCATATAACCTAGCATCAACACATTTTTTGTTGTGACATCTTGAATAATTGCTGGAACTAATCCGTCGTTGTTAAATTTTATTTCCATGATTTTAAAATATGATTACCAATTACTTTCTAGTGATTTGACAATCGATTTGATATATTTTGTTTCAACTTTAAGATTACTTCGTCGTTCCTCCTCGTAATGACGATTATATTCTTACTTCTATATGATTTTTTCTCAATTCTTTTTTTAATTCTGGTATCGGAATTTCACCAAAATGAAACACACTTGCCGCAAGAGCCGCATCAGATTTTCCTTCTTTAAACGTATCAATAAAATGCTGTACGTTTCCTGCGCCTCCCGAAGCTATTATAGGAATATTTAATTCTGAAGACAACTTAGCCAACGCTTCATTTGCAAAGCCATTTTTAGTGCCATCGTGATTCATAGACGTGAATAAAATTTCACCTGCACCCCGCTGTTCGACTTCTTTTGCCCATTCAAATAAATTAATTTCTGTTGGAATACTGCCGCCTGCCAAATGCACTTTCCATTGTCCATCGACCTCTTTTGCATCAATCGCTACCACCACGCACTGACTTCCAAATTTATCAGCCAATTCATTAACCAAATCAGGTCGTTTCACTGCCGAGGAGTTAATCGAAACCTTATCCGCTCCACAATGCAACAAAGCATCTACGTGCTCAACAGACGAAATCCCGCCACCAACTGTAAAGGGAATATTTACTTGCTCAGCCACGTGTAACACCATTTCTAAGGTTGTGGCACGACCTTCCAACGTTGCAGAAATATCTAAAAATACCAATTCATCTGCCCCCATATCAGCATATTGCTTTGCTAATTCCACAGGATCACCTGCATCACGCAAATCCACAAAATTTACGCCTTTTACGGTGCGTCCGTTTTTAATATCTAAACATGGTATAATTCGTTTTGTTAACATTCTTTCAAGTAAAAAGCGAAAAGTAAAAGTGAAAAGTTTTAAATACTTATCATTTTACTTTACAATATTTATACATATTTTTCAAGTTGTTTTAAGCTAATTCTATTTTCGTAAATAGCTTTTCCAATAATAACACCCTCACAACCTAATTCTTTCAACATCGGAATTTCTTCAATCGTTGAAATACCACCAGAAGCAATGAGTTTAATAGATTGTCCGCTACTACTATTCGAACATTCATCAATAATTTGCTTATATAACTCCGCGGAAGGCCCTTCCAGCATGCCATCTTTCGAGATATCTGTACAAATTACATATTGAATACTTTTTCGCTGATAGGCTTTTATAAATGGTATTACATCTTCTTTACTTTGTTCCATCCAACCGCTAATTGAAACTTTACCGTTATCGCTATCTGCACCTAAAATAATTTTAGTAGCACCATATTTTGAAATCCAACTCTCGAAAGTCTCCGGGTCTTTCACTGCAATACTACCTCCTGTAATTTGTTTCGCTCCTGAATTAAAAGCAATGTTTAAGTCTTCATCAGCTTTGAGTCCGCCACCAAAATCAATTTTTAAGCTTGTTTTTGCTGCGATTTGCTCTAAAACGCGATAATTAACAATGTGATTCGCCTTTGCTCCGTCCAAATCAACTAAATGTAAATATTCTATTCCTGAGGCTTCAAATGCTTTGGCAACTTCAAGCGGATTTTCATTATAAACCTTTTTTGTATCGTAATCACCTTTAGTTAAACGAACACATTTTCCGTCTATAATATCTATGGCTGGTATAATTCTCATTTCTATTTTAAGCTTTTTAGTGTTAAGCTATTGGCCATTAGCAAATTGCTAAAGGCTAAAATTCACGCTATAAATTGATGAAATTTTCTAAAATCTTTGCTCCTGCTAAACTACTCTTTTCTGGGTGAAATTGAACTCCATAAAAGTTATTATGTTGCAAAGCTGAAGCGTAATTAAGTCCGTAATCTGTCGCTGCAATGGTTTGATTGCAATGTTCAGCATAATAACTATGAACTAAATACATGTATTCGTTTTCTTTAATACCCGAAAATAAATCGGACTTTAAATTTTTTATTACGTTCCACCCCATTTGTGGTACTTTAACAGTATTTGAAAAGCGTTTAACTTCGGTATTGAAAATCTCTAAACCTTTAGTATTGCCTTCTTCTGTCCTATTACACATAAGTTGCATGCCCAGACAAATGCCTAAAACAGGCTGTTTTAACTGTGGAATTAGTATGTCTAATCCGCTTTGTTTAAGCATATTCATAGCACTACTAGCTTCTCCCACTCCCGGAAATATAATTTTATCCGCAGCAAGAATCTCATCTGGGTCATTAGATAAAATTGCATCAATTCCCATACGATTAAAGGCAAACTGAATACTTTTAATATTTCCAGCTCCATAATTTATAATAATTAACTTCATTTCTTTTAGCTTTTGCTATTGGCTTTTAGTTTTTGGTTTTTAGCAATTAGCTGATGGCTAACAGCAAAGAACTACAAACCAATTTACAGCATTCCTTTTGTTGATGGCAAAATCATTTTTTCAATATCGCGTTTTACGGCCATTTTAATAGCTTTCGCAAAAGCTTTAAAGATAGCTTCTATTTTATGGTGTTCATTCGTACCTTCAGCTTTAATGTTTAAGTTACATTTCGCACCATCGGTAAACGATTTAAAGAAATGATAAAACATTTCGGTAGGCATTTTACCAACCATTTCGCGTTTAAAATCGGCTTCCCAAACCAACCAGTTTCGACCGCCAAAATCGATGGCAGCCTGCGCATAGCAATCGTCCATTGGTAAACAAAATCCGTAACGCTCTATCCCTAATTTATTACCTAATACTTTGTTGAATAATTCCCCTAAAGCAATGGCAGTATCTTCGATGGTATGGTGTTCATCAACTTCTAAATCGCCATCTACTTCTATTTTTAAATCTAGTTGTCCGTGACGTGCGATTTGGTCTAACATATGATCGAAAAAAGCAATCCCGGTGTTGATTTTACTTTTTCCTGTACCGTCAAGATTTAATTGAATGGCTATTTTAGTTTCGTTGGTGTTTCTTATTAAACCACCACTTCTATCATCGGCTTTTAAAAAGGCATAAATTTTTGCCCAATCGTTCGTTTCTAAGGCGATGTAATTATTTAGTTCTTCGCGCTTTATAGTAATTTCATTTACTCCTAAATGTGTTTCGTCGTTTATGAAAATACCTTTTGCACCCAAATTTTTCGCCAATTCAACATCGGTTAACCTATCGCCAATCACAAACGAGTTTTCTAAATCGTAATCCTCTGAAAAATATTTCGTTAGCAAACCAGTATTTGGTTTTCGTGTTGGTGCATTATCTTTTGCGAAGGTTCTATCGATAAATTGTTCTTGAAAAACGATGCCTTCATCTTCAAAGGTTTTAATAATAAAATTATGAACCGGCCAGAAGGTGTTTTCGGGATAAATATCGGTTCCTAAACCATCTTGGTTGGTAATCATTACTATTTCGTAATCGAGTTCCTTTGCAATCTTTCCTAAGTATTGAAATACTTTTGGATAAAATTGAAGCTTTTCAAATGAATCAATCTGCTCATCAGCGGGTTCTTTTATAATCGTACCATCTCGATCTATAAATAATACTTTTTTCATAAGTTACTCACTTTGAATTTGTTGCAATACTTTAATTAATCTTTTATTTTCAAAAACGGTGCCTACGGTAATTCGTAAACAGTTTTCACAACCGTATTGCGTGGTTCGGTTTCTAATTACAATGCCTTTTGAAATAAGTTGATCATAACGTTTGTTTGCATCATCAACTTTTATTAAAACAAAATTAGCATCGGAAGGATACATTTTTGAAACAAAACGTATTTTTTTCAGTTCATTTATTAAAACATCACGCTCATAAAGAATATCGGCAATTTGATTTTTTGCTAAATTGGGTTGAGACAAATTTTCAATCGCTTTTTGTTGTGTCAATTCATTCACATTATAAGGCGGTTTAATGGTGTTTAAAACCGAAATGATTTCTTGAGACGCATAGCACAATCCTAAACGAATTCCTGCCATTCCATAAGCCTTTGATAATGTTTGAGTTATAATCAAATTAGGGAATTCTTCTAACCTATTTAACCAACTTTGTTCCTTTGAAAAATCTATGTAGGCTTCATCAATTACAACGATACCGTTGAATTCTTTTAACAAACGTTCAATAGCCTTTGATTGAAAACTATTCCCTGATGGATTGTTTGGTGAACATAAAAACAACAGTTTGCTATTGATATTAGCAACATTTAAAATATCTTCAACCTTTGGCTCAAAAGTATCTGATAATGGAACTTTTATAGTTTCAATGGCGTTTAAATTAGCCAAAACCTCGTACATGCCATAGGTTGGCGGCAAAATAATAACGTTGTCTTTGTTAGGCTCGCAAAACATTCTAAAGATAAGATCTAAAACTTCGTCGCTGCCATTCCCTAAAAGGATGCTTTGGGTTGGAACTTGTTTAATTTCAGACAATAGAACTTTTAATTTGTTTTGATGCGGATCTGGATAACGATTTACGCCATTTTCAAACGGATTTTCATTCGCGTCTAAAAACACCATATCTGAAGGAACCCCCTGAAACTCATCTCTCGCCGATGAATACGGTTTTAAAGCCTTGATGCTTGGTCGTATTAAATTCTGAATATTCATGATTTCAAATCCTTTAATCTTATTGAAACCGCATTTTTGTGAGCCTGTAAGCCTTCGGCTTCGGCCATAAGTTCAATTGTATTGCCAATGTTTAGTAAACCTTCTTTCGAAATTTTCTGAAAGGTCATACTTTTTACAAAACTATCTAAATTCACACCTGAATATGCTTTTGAAAACCCATTCGTTGGTAAGGTGTGGTTTGTTCCAGAAGCATAATCTCCTGCACTTTCCGGGGTGTAATCTCCAATAAAAATCGACCCTGCATTCATAATGCCATTTACGTAATAATCTTCGTTCTTAGTACAGATTATAAAGTGTTCTGGACCATATTCATTTATTATTTCCAGTGCAAGCTCATCATTTTCAATGTAGATAAGCTTTGAATTTGCTATGGCTTTTTCGGCAATCGCCTTTCGCGGAAGTTTGTTGAGTTGTTTTTCGACTTCATAGGAAACTGAATCCATTAGCTTTTTCGATGTCGATACCAAAATCACCTGACTGTCGGTACCATGTTCTGCTTGACTTAATAAATCTGAAGCAATATATGAGGCATTCGCAAATTCATCGGCAACGACTAATAGTTCACTTGGTCCTGCAGGCATATCGATAGCAACGCCATATTTTGTTGCTAATTGCTTGGCAACCGTTACAAACTGATTTCCTGGTCCGAAAATCTTATACACTTTTGGTATCGTTTCTGTTCCAAAAGTCAATCCCGCAATCGCCTGAATACCCCCAACTTTAATGATTCTAGTGACGCCACATAATTGCGCTGCAAATAGAATTTCAGGTGCTAACTCTCCTTTTTTATTTGGTGGCGAACACAACACAATCTCTTTGCATCCTGCTATTTGGGCTGGAACAGCTAACATTAATACGGTTGAAAACAAAGGTGCTGTACCTCCTGGAATGTATAAACCCACTTTTTCAATAGGACGTTTTTCCTGCCAGCAATGCACGCCATTGGTTGTTTCTACGTCTATTTTAGTTGTTTTTTGAGCCTTATGAAATACTTCAATATTGTTTTTAGCAACTTGGATGGCGCTTTTAAGGTCATCAGATACTTTAGAAATTGCTATTTCAATTTCTTCGGTCGTTACAATATTTGATTCTATCGTTATGCCATCAAATTTTAAGGTGTATTTATCAATCGCCTCATCACCTTGCTGCATAACTTCCTTAAAAATTTGATTCACCGTTGCTTCAATGTCATCAACGGTTTGCGTTGGGCGTTGCAATATTTCTTGCCACTGGGTTTTATTTGGATTATTAATTATTTGCATAATTCTTTATCTATAATACCATTTTCTCAATTGGACATACCAGAATTCCTTGTGCCCCATTAGCCTTCAATTCATCAATAACATCCCAAAATTCGTTTTTACTAATAACAGAGTGAACTGAACTCCATCCTACTTCGGCTAGAGGCAACACCGTTGGACTTTTCATGCCTGGTAACACATTAATAATATCTTTTACCTTATCATTTGGTGCATTAAGAAGCACATATTTGGATTCTCTACCTTTTAGAACCGATTTGATTCTGAACTGAATTCTATCTAAAATCGCTTGTTTTTCATCATCTAAAACAGGAGAAACCGCTAAAACAGCTTCAGATTTTAGAATCATTTCGACCTCTTTTAAATTATTTTTGAATAAGGTGCTTCCACTGGAAACAATATCGCAAATAGCATCGGCTAATCCAATGTTTGGAGCTATCTCAACAGAACCGTTAATAATATGCAGATTTGCTTTAATGCCATTTTTATCTAAATAGCTTTGAATGGTATTAGGGTATGACGTTGCAATACGCTTTCCATCTAAATCACTAATTTGTTTGTAGTCCATAGTTTTTGGCACCGCAATACAAACTCTGCATTTAGAAAATCCTAATTTTTCAACAATATTAATACCTTCTCCTTTTTCGATAAGCACATTTTCGCCAATAATGGCTGCATCAACAACGCCATCTTTTAGATATTGAGGAATATCGCCATTTCTCAAATAAAAAACTTCAACTGGAAAATTCCTTGCGGATGCCTTCAATTGATCGATACCATTATCGATGGAAATACCTATATCTTTTAGTAGTTCCATAGATTCGTCGTGTAAACGACCTGATTTTTGTACTGCAATTCTTAATTTACTCATTTTTGTTAATTTAAAAGTTATCCGTTTTCGGGATAAAAAGATTCCCGTTTTAACGGGAAAAATAAAACCCGTTTGATTGTCTCAAACGGGTTTAAAATATATGTTGAATTTATTCAATACATTTTCACTTCGCTTGAGGGCAAATTTGAAAATGATGGTGATGATTTTGAATAAAACTCATAATTTCTTTTTTAATCGTAGCAAATATCTAAAATTTAAATGAATGTATGCAAATATTTGGTTTTAATTTTTTAGAAATTGAATATTTTTAGGTAATATGCATTAAAATTCAAGTAATCATAAATATTTACCTAATTCAATAAAAATTATGAAACCAAGATTGTTATCAATCGCAATTATGTTCTTTATGATGAGCAGTCATAATGGATTTACTCAAGAATCTTCTAAAGATATTTTAATAAAAGCAACGGCGCAAGCTCAAAAAGAAAACAAAAACGTTTTTATAATGTTTCATGCTTCTTGGTGTGGTTGGTGTAAAAAAATGGATCGTAAAATGAATGATTTAGCCTGTAAAGACTTGTTTGACCAGAATTATGTTATTGAGCACTTAGTGGTTAAAGAAACTTCTGCCAATAAGAAACTAGAAAACCCTGGTGCGGAAGATTTATTAGCGCAATATAAAGGTTCTAATTCCGGCATTCCTTTTTGGTTGTTCTTTGATGAGAATGGAAAGTTTTTAGATGATTCTTTTGATTTGAAGGGGAATAATTTAGGTTGTCCTGTTTCTAAAGAAGAAGTGTCATTATTTATAGACAAACTTAGAAAAACATCCTCATTAAACGAAGATGAACTTGCTACTATCTCAACCGTGTTTTTATCAAAATAGCTAAAACAATAAAGGCAGAAACCTTCTTTAGGTTCTGCCTTTTTAAAATAATTCTTATTTATCAGTTATTGATTCCCTAGGATTAAAGGTAACCCACTATCACCAGAACCGATAACTATAATTTTACTATTAGGTGAGTCGGCTAATTTAATAGTCGCGTCGATACCTTTATCTTGCAAAATTTTATCTGTTAACGAGGCACTCAATATTCTGTTAGATTCAGCCTTACCTTTGGCTTCAATAATTACTTTTTCAGCTTCTTTTTGCGCTGTCACTAATCTAAATTCGTATTCTAAAGATTCCTGTTCTTGCTTTAACTTACGTTCAATAGCTGTTTTAATCGTAGCTGGCAAGGTTACATCACGTACCAATATTTCATTCAATTGCACGTACTGTTTTTCAAGAATTTTCTTAGTTTCTATAAAAATTTCATCTTGAATAATGTCACGTTTACTTGAATATAATTGCTCTGGGGTGTAACGACCTACAACGCTTCTTGCAGCACTTCTAATAGCTGGTTTGATAACTCGATCTAAATAATTTTGACCAAGCGATTGGTGTAAATGTCCTAAGTCGTTATAAACCGGCTCATACCAAGCAGATGCATCAATTTGAATCTCCAAACCGTTTGAAGATAGTACTCTCATTTTTTCAAAAAGTTCTTGTTGACGAACTTCGTAAACATATACCTTATTCCAAGGCGCAACTAGATGAAACCCTTCACCCATTGGAGGTTCATCTGTTACAACACCTTTTCCAAAGGTCTCAAATAATACGCCTGCTTCACCAGAATCTATGGTTACAGCAGATTTTGCCAATACCACAATTAGTATGATGGCAGCAATAATAATTGGTATTCCTATTTTTGGTAATTTTTCCATAATCTATTGTTAATTTATATTAGTCCGTTATATTTTCTTAAAAATCACTTTATTGATAAACTAAAAACCCCAAAAAAGTGTGAGTATTTCCTATATTTATCAAAGATACGGCATTTTTGTTGCCTTATTGAATTACAAATGATTAGATTTTACCTTGATTTACTAACTGTCCACCATCTATTGTTAATAGCTGACCAGATGTTGTCACTGCATCCACTGCTAAATAAATAATACCTCTAGCAATATCTTCAGGCAATGAGGTTTTATTTATAAGAGAAGCTTTTTCAATACTTTTCTTTACAGACTCATATCTATCTCCTAAAAAGCCTTTAGTCCATCTAGTTTGGATAAAACCTGGGCAGACACCATTTACTCTAATCTCTGGAGCAAGTGCATGAGCAAGTGAAAGTGTCATAGTAGATAAGGCGCCTTTAGATGCTGCATAAGCAATTGAACTTCCTACACCAGATATAGCACTAATAGAAGATATATTAACAATAGCACCATTAACCTTTTTTAAATATGGCGTTGCAAATTTCACCATTTGATAGGCTCCAATAACGTTAACTTCGTAAAGATCTTGAAAATCTTTTTTATCTAGCCCTTCCAAGTTACCGTAATCACAAAATCTAGTGGTTCCAGCATTATTAACTAAAACATCAATTCTACCTAAAGTATTGATTGTATCTTCTACCATTCTTTTGCAATCTTCTTCTTTAGCTACATTTGCTTGACATACCAGAGTATCTACTCCAAAACTTTTACATGTCGCTTCTATCTTGTAAGCTTCGCTTTTATTTTGAGAATAGTTTATAACTACATTCCACCCCCTTTTTGCAAATTCAATACAAGAGGCAGCTCCAACTCCAGATGATGATCCAGTTACAATAGCAGTTTTAGTATCTATGTTCATTTTTTGTCTATGCTCAGATTAATCCGTTATATTTTCTTAAAAACCATTCAATAGTTAGACTTAAGACTATTAAAAAGAGTAGATATTTCCAATCTATCAAAGGTATGGTATTTTTATGGCTTTTTTGTATAGTTTGGTATCTATTGTCCTGTAGTAAATCAGTTATTAATGATTGATTTTGTGCGATAAAATAGCTTTTACCTAAACTATTAGTAGCAACTTGTTGCAGTTTTGTTACATTGGCATTTAAAAATTGTTGCTCAACGTTATATTCTAATATTTTAAAATGCCCTGATTGCGATATGTTTTCATTAGAAGCATTTACAACAAAACTATATTCTGATGGCTTTAAACTACTTAAATCAACCTGATACATATTGTCTTTAAGAATAAAAGGAAATGTTTGTTTTTTATTGGAAAGAGAATCTTTTACAGTAATTTCAAGCCCTTCACGATTATCAAAATTATAGTTTTTATCAAAAAACTCAGCTTTAATGGTAATGCCATTATTACCATTATAAAACGATTCATAATCAATAGTCAATCGTTTTTTAGGTTTGTTCGTAGAAAGGTATTGAATGATTTTATTAATAAAATTATCAAAAGCAGCAAACGACTTATTATCTATAAAACTTTGCGCTCTCCATTGCCAGATTCCTTCGCCAAATAAAACAGCTTCTCGTTTACCAGTAACTTCAAACGTACTAAGCAATGGTTTTGTTGATGTTTTAGAATCAATTTTCTGATATAAAATGGTTTCAAAAGGAATGGTGAAGGACACCTCTCCAAACTTTGACTTTAAAGGCGGAAACGATTCAAAGTTTATATCCTGAATAATAAAAGGAGCATAACTTTTATTTAATTCAGCTTGAACATCGTCTGTTTGATTTGTTATTTCTTGTGAGAAATATGTTGCATTTAAATTTAAAAAACGTAAATCTGTATCTGTTCCAATAATTATAAAAACACCTTTGTTATCGGTTTTTAGAGATTCAATCAAAGATTTAAATGTATTGTTTGGTTGATATAATATAACTGATTGAAAATCATTTTTTTGGACTAAAAAACTATTTGGTTTTAAAATAGTTACACTATGTTGTTCATTATTTTCAATGCTCTTTTTTAAGGCTCCAATATCTGGATGCGGAAAATCACTAACTATAGCAACATTTGTTTTTTGATCGATAACTTCAACAGCAAATACTTTAGAATTATTGATTGTGTTTTTTTCATTTTTAATTGGAGTAATTGTAGCTTTATAGGTATCGACCCCAACTCTATTTGCGGGTAGCGTAAAGTTTATTAGTTTTGAATTGTTGTTTTTTGAAAAGCTAACGGATTCAGAATATACCAATTTTTTTCCTGAACGTACTTCAAAACGAGAATTAATAGCCTTGTTACCATTATATACAACAATACATTCTACAGGAAATTGATTTTTTAAAAAGGCGTATTTGTTAACATTTAACTGCTGAATACTTAAATCTGTATGGGTTACTGTATCGCCTAAAATTATTGGATATATAGGATGCTTATAATTTGATGCCGTGTATTGATAATCATTACCATACGTTTGATTTCCATCTGTAATTAAAAGCATGGGCGCTGTCTCATTTTTATAAACTTGAGACAATTGATTGAATACATTATCTATATTCGTTTCTTGTTCTGTAAAGGTTATTGAATCGGTTGCCTTTAAAGTATTGCCAAAGGTATAGGTAGTAATATCAAACTTCGTGTTAAGTTCCTTATTCTCTTTTATAGTTTTTAATAAACATAGAAGGTTACCATCTTGTTTTAAATGTTTTATGGAGGTTGAATTATCAACTGCAAGAATTAAATTCGGCTTTTCTTTATAAAACGTTGTATTTTCAAATTTCGGATTTATAATTAGTAATAGTATAGAAAACAACGTAACAAATCTTAACAACAAAAAAAGCATGTTCAATTTAGACATGCTTTTTTTATGGTATTTATATTGGAAAAAGGCTAATAATAGCGCTATAATTCCGGCAATGATAATATATAATAGCGTAGTAATTGTCATTAACTATGTTAGCATTCCTCCATCAACATTAATTGTTTGTCCAGTGACATACGCACTTAAATCGCTTGCTAAAAAGACACATACATTAGCTACATCTTCAGGAGTGCCTCCACGTTTTAAAGGAATTCCTGCGCGCCATCCTTTGACCACTTCTTCATCAAGCTTCGCTGTCATTTCAGTTTCAATAAAACCTGGAGCAATCACATTGCTTCTTATATTTCTTGAACCTAATTCCAAAGCTACAGATTTTGAAAATCCAATAATTCCGGCTTTGGAAGCAGCATAATTAGTTTGCCCAGCATTACCCTTAACACCAACAACAGAACTCATATTGATAATCGATCCTTTACGTTGTTTAAGCATTGTTCTTTGCACAGCTTTGGTCATGTTAAAAACTGACTTTAAATTGACTTCAATTACAGAATCAAAATCTTCTTCACTAATACGCATCAGCAAATTATCTTTAGTAATACCCGCATTATTGATTAAAATATCAATACTACCAAATTCTGCAACCACTTCGTCAGCTAATTTCTGAGCTTCGTTAAAATCAGCAGCATTACTTTTGTAGCCTTTAGCTTTAATTCCAAGGGCATTCAATTCTGTTTCCAATTCATTGGCTGCTTCAACAGATGAGCTATATGTAAAAGCTACATTGGCGCCTTGTTGGGCAAAAACCTGAGCAATACCACGACCTATACCTCTACTAGCGCCTGTTATAATTGCTGTTTTTCCTTCTAATAATTTCATGTGTTTATGTTTATTGTTTTTTAACAGACGCATGCTGTTTGCTAATAATCAATCTTTTGGATGATAAAGCTTTTAGCATGCTCGTTTCATGTGTTTATTTTTTATTGACTAGATGCAACATCCAAAGACTTATTCTTTTTTATAAATAAATTTTAGTCATGGATATTTAATTTAATTGTAATGTTTTGTTGATTATCAAAGATAGCAAATACAAATTGTATCAAATAAAAAACCTTACAAGATTTATTGTAAGGTTTTTAAAAATATTTTGTTGTGATTATAAAGAAGCTAATACTTCTGCAACTTTTTTTCCTATCTCAGCAGGTGAATTAACCACATGAATACCACAATTCTTCATGATTTTCTTTTTTGCTTGTGCTGTATCATCACTACCACCAACAATAGCACCGGCATGTCCCATAGTACGTCCTGCAGGAGCAGTTTCGCCAGCAATAAATCCTATAATGGGTTTTTTACTTCCGCTATTTTTATACCAAGTTGCAGCATCTGCCTCTAATTGACCACCTATTTCACCAATCATAACAACGGCTTCAGTTTCTGGATCATTAATTAATAATTCAACCGCTTCTTTGGTAGTGGTTCCAATAATTGGATCCCCTCCAATACCTATCGCAGTTGTAATTCCTAATCCTTGTTTTACAACTTGATCGGCAGCTTCATATGTAAGTGTTCCAGATTTTGAAACAATACCTACTCTGCCTTTTTTAAATACAAATCCGGGCATGATACCTACCTTTGCTTCATCTGGAGTAATAACTCCCGGACAATTAGGTCCCACAAGACGGCATGATTTATTTTGAATATATTCAGCAACCTTAATCATATCTGCAACTGGAATTCCTTCTGTAATTGTAATAATAACTTTAATCCCTGCATCGGCAGCTTCCATGATTGCATCTGCAGCAAATGCTGGTGGAACAAAAATAATGGTTGTGTCTGCACCTACTTGCTCTACAGCTTCCAAGACAGTATTAAAAACCGGCTTATCTAAATGGGTTTGACCACCTTTACCAGGTGTTACACCTCCAACAATGTTGGTGCCGTAATCTATCATCTGGCCAGCATGAAAAGTACCTTCACTACCTGTAAACCCTTGAACTATTATTTTTGAATTTTTGTTTACTAAAACGCTCATTTTTCTTTTATTATTTAACTAAAACTACTACAAAAATACTTTATTGAAATTTGTTTTAAACTATTTTATTTTATTTTTTTGAGTTCTGATAAAATATTAGGGATTTGCTTTATAGATGCCATTTCTTTAAGTTCAATTCTTGCTTCTTGAGCAGGCGTTCCCCAATAGGTTTTATGACCTTCTAACGATTTACTAATTCCAGCTTGCGCATGCACTACAGCTTTCTCGCCAATAGTGATGCCACTTGTGCAGCCAACTTGCCCCCAAATAGTTACATCGTCTTCAATTATCACACAGCCAGCAATACCCGCTTGAGAGGCTATTAAACAATTTTTACCCACAACGGTATCATGTCCTATCTGAATTTGATTATCAAGTTTAGAGCCCTCTCCAATTATAGTATCGCCTGTTACGCCTCTGTCAATGGTGCACAGCGCTCCTAGATCGACATGATCTTCAATAACAACACGTCCGCATGATTTTAAACGGTCATAGCCTTCTGAACGTTTTTTATAATAGAATGCATTAGCCCCTAAAACAGTCCCTGCATGAATGGTGACGTGATTACCAATAACGGCATCATCGTAAATACTGACATTTGAATGGATAATACAGTGATCACCAATAACAACATTGTGCCCAATAAAACAATTAGGTTGTATCACAGTGTTTTTTCCAATAATGGCTGAATCTGATATGGATGATTGTGATGCAATAAACGGTTTAAAATGATTGGTAAGTTTATTGAAGTCTCTAAAAGGATCGTCACTTATCAATAATGCTTTTCCTTCAGGGCATTCAACTTCTTTATTAATTAAAATAATGGTTGCTGCTGAATTTAAAGCTTTGTCATAATACTTTGGATGGTCAACAAATACAATGTCACCAGGGGTAACAACATGTATTTCGTTCATTCCTAAAACTGAAAAGTTTTCGTCACCAACAAAATCACAATCAATCAGTTTTGCAATTTGTTTTAAGGTATGTGGTTTTGGAAATTTCAATGAAAGTTATTCTTTAACACGTTCTTTATAGGTTCCCTTGTCTGTTTCTACCTTAATTTTATCACCTTCGTTGATAAATAAAGGAACATTTACAATCGCTCCAGTTTCAACTGTAGCAGGTTTTGTAGCATTCGTTGCTGTATTCCCTTTTACACCAGGTTCAGTAGCAGTTACTTCAAGAACAACACTTGCAGGCATTTCAACAGAAAGAGGCATATTGTCTTCGGTATTAATAATCACAGTAACGACCTCGCCTTCTTTCATCAAACTAGGATTGTCTAATGCTGCTTCCGTTAATTGAATTTGCGTATAGTCTTCTTGATTCATAAAATGATAATATTCCCCATCATTATATAAAAATTGAAATTTATGAGTTTCTACACGCACATCTTCTAATTTATGACCCGCTGAAAAGGTGTTGTCTATAACTTTCCCATTGGTTACACTTTTCATTTTTGTTCTTACAAAAGCCGGACCTTTTCCCGGCTTTACATGTAAAAATTCAATTATTTTGTAAATATCATTATTGTATTTAAGACACAATCCGTTTCTAATATCACTTGTAGTTGCCATATATTAATTTATAAAGTCGTTTTTAGTTTTTTTAATTTGATTTGAAGTAGCCTTTCATGATACCTCTATGCGAGTTCTTAATGAATTGAAGAATCTCATCACGCTCTGGTGTTGCTTCCATTTCAGCTTCAATAATTTCTGAAGCTTGAGTGTTATTATAATTTTTTTGGTAAAGTATTCTATAAATATCTTGAATTTCTCTAATTTTATCTGAAGTATACCCTCTCCTTCTGAGTCCAACAGAATTTATTCCAACATACGATAAAGGTTCTCGAGCCGCTTTAACATACGGTGGCACGTCTTTCCTTACTAATGAACCTCCAGTAACAAAGGCATGATTTCCAATGGAAACAAATTGGTGAACCGCTGTCATACCTGCTAAAACCACATAATCTCCAATGCTAATATGTCCCGCTAACGTACTGTTATTTGAAAAAATACAATTATTCCCAACAACACAATCATGTGCAATGTGGCAATAGGCCATAATTAAACAATTATTACCAATAACAGTTTTCATTTTATCTGCAGTACCTCTATTAATCGTAACACATTCTCTTATGGTCACATTATCTCCAATTTCCACAGTGGTGTCTTCGTCATTATATTTTAAATCCTGCGGAATGGCAGAAATCACTGAACCAGGGAAAATATTACAATTCTTTCCTATTCTTGCGCCTTCCATAATGGTAACATTACTACCTATCCAAGTGCCTTCTCCAATGGTAACATTATTATTTATAGTTGTAAAAGGCTCAATAACTACATTTTTTGCAATTTTTGCTCCTGGATGTACATATGCTAATGGTTGATTCATTTTTATAATTTTGATTTTGATAAAGCGGTAAAAATGTGTTCGCAATTTAATGTTTTCGTTTTAAAGAAAATAATAGTTATTGCTTGGTTCATTTTTATAATTTTGATTTTGATAAAGCGGTAAAAATGTGTTCGCAATTTAATGTTTTCGTTTTATAGAAAATAATAGTTATTGCTTGGTTCATTTTTAAAGTTTTAATTCATTTAAGTCTGAAATGTATTTAATAAAATAATTGTTAGAACAGGTATACTACTTAAAATATTCTTTATTACTTTACTTTAGATATTTGAGCCATAAGTTCTGCTTCTGCACAAAGTTTACCATTAGCATAAGCGTAACCTTGCATATGACAAATTCCGCGACGAATAGGGGTTATCAATGAACACTTAAAAATTAACGTATCTCCTGGCACAACCTTTTGCTTAAATTTAACATTATCCATTTTCATGAAAAAGGTTAAATAATTCTCTGGATCTGGTACTGTATTCAATACTAAAACGCCCCCTGTTTGCGCCATAGCCTCAACAATTAAAACACCTGGCATTACTGGTGCTCCAGGAAAATGACCAGCAAAAAAGGACTCATTCATTGTCACATTTTTGGTAGCAATTACATAGTTGTCTGTAAGCTCAAACACTTTATCAATTAATAAAAAAGGTTGTCTATGAGGCAACATGGCCATAATTTGATTAACATCCATTAAAGGCGGTAAATTCAAATCAATTTTAGGCACATTATTGCGTCTTTCATTTTTAATGATTTTAGACATCTTTTTAGCAAACTGAGTGTTTACAAAATGACCTGGTTTATTAGCTATTACTTTACCTTTAATTCGGGTTCCTATAAGGGCTAAATCACCCAAAACATCTAATAACTTATGCCTTGCAGCTTCATTTGGGTGATGCAAGGTTAAATTATCTAAAATCCCATTTGGTTTAATGGCGATATTGTCTTTTTTAAAGGCTACTTTAAGTTTGGCAAGTGTTTCTGGAGATAAGGCTTTGTCTACATAAACAATCGCATTATTTAAGTCGCCCCCTTTTATTAAACCATGCTCTAAAAGCATTTCAATTTCATGTAAAAAACTAAAGGTTCTTGAATTTGAAATATCTTTCTTAAAATCTGATATTTTATTTAAGGTCGCATTTTGGGTTCCTAAGACTTTCGTGCCAAAATCTACCATGGCTGTAATTTGGTATTCTTTGGACGGCATCACTAAAATTTCACTTCCTGATTCTTCATCTGTATATGAAATAACATCTGAAATAATAAACTCTTCCCTAAAAGCATCAAGTTCCACTATGCCTGCTTTTTCAATAGCTTCTACAAAGAATTTTGAAGAACCATCCATAATTGGAGGTTCAGAAGAGTCTAATTCAATAATTACGTTATCTACATCCATGCCTACCAGAGCTGCCAACACATGCTCTGATGTCTGAATAGTAACCCCGTTTTTTTCCAAACAAGTCCCTCGCTCTGTATTGGTTACAAGAGTTGCGTCCGCTTCAATTACAGGCGACCCTTCCAAATCAATCCGTTTAAATGCTAATCCGGAATTAGCTTTCGAAGGTTTAAAAGTAAGAGTCACGTTTTTTCCTGTGTGTAAGCCAACACCTGATAAAGAAATTTCTTTCTTTATGGTTTTTTGCTTTATTTCAGTATTAACTATTGCCATGTATTTTTTTTTCTATTTCATTAATATCTTTAATAATCTTTGGTAGGTTCTTAAAGTGAACATACGACTTATTATAATCTCCGTAAGCAATCGCTGGAGACCCTTGTAATACTTCATTATCTTTTACATTACGCCCAATACCAGATTGCGCTTGTATTTTAACATTATTACCAATTGTTAAGTGGCCAACGATGCCTACTTGACCACCAATTACACAATTTTCACCAATTTTTGTAGAACCAGCTATACCTGTTTGCGCTGCAATCACTGTATTTTTACCAATCTCAACATTATGCGCTATTTGAATTTGATTGTCCAATTTAACCCCTTTTCTGATAATAGTAGATCCTAAAGTTGCTCTATCGATGGTTGTTGTAGCGCCAATATCAACAAAATCTTCAAGAATAACGTTTCCTATTTGCGGTACTTTACTATATTCACCATTATCACCAGGTGCAAAACCAAAACCATCAGCTCCTATAATGACGCCTGAGTTTATAACACAATAATTACCAATGATAGTTTCTGAATAAATTTTTGCGCCAGAGAAAATAATGGTATGATCTCCTATAACAACATTGTCTCCTATATAAGTTCCTGGAAAAATCTTTACATTATTACCTATTTTAACATGATCTCCTATATAAGAAAACGCCCCAATATAAATGTTTTCGCCATAAACCACATCGCCAGAAATATGACTTGGTTGTTCTATGCCTGTTTTGTTTTGTTTAATTAAGTTATAATATTCAAGCAATCTTGAGAACGACTTGTAAGCATCTTCGACACGAATTAAGGTCGTATCAAGCTTATTTTCAGGTTTAAAAGATTTATTAACAATGGTTATTGATGCTTTTGTTGAGTATATATAAGGCGTGTATTTTGGGTTCGCTAAAAATGTTAGCGAACCTTCTGTGCCCTCTTCTATTTTAGCTAATTTAGAAACTTCTACTTCGGTATTCCCTTCAATTTCACCTTCTAAAATTTCTGCTATTTGTTGTGCTGTAAATTTCATTAGATAAACACTAGTTGCATTAAAGAGGTATAAGTAATTTGCCTAGAAAAAAGTTTATTAAATGTTAACGTTCTAGATGTATTCATATAGCTCTCTAAGTTTGTTCTTTTTGTTTGATTGTGGCAAAAATATGAAAAATGTCCTAAAGTTTTTCTTTAGGATAGCATATATAATATTTTGTGACTGGTTTTGACAAGGCTTTTAGATTAAATAAATCTGATGCTTCCGTTATATCCTCTATCTTTCCAGATTTATGCAAAATGTTAATGTTTTGGGTTTTTGGCATATAGGCTTGATTAGAAATCGTACCCATGAACACAAAATACTCAGCCTCTTTTTTTGTTATATGATGCGTCGTAATTAACTTTTGAAGATGCTTTTGAAGTTTGTCTTTATTGATTGTCTTAGTCTTAACTTTTATTTTAAGTAAATCTCTATTAATAATCATTTTGCATAAATTACTTAAAACAAAATCTGCATGATGCTGCCATTGTTTCATCGCTGAAATAATATCGAAATCATCAAGTTCTGAAAACAATTTTACAGTAGATTCATTAAAATCGTTCAATGCAATGTTATGCTCTAAAAAATAGTTAAAGGCATAACTTGACTCTAATGCAATACCAGATTTTTTTAACTCTTTAGCACGTTTTAAAACACGTATTAACAATTGTTCTGCAACAATCCCCGTTTTGTGTAAATAGACTTGCCAATACATAAAGCGCCTCGCATTTAGGAATTTTTCAACACTATAAATACCTTTTTCTTCAACCACTAAGCAATCATTTACCACATTTAGCATTGTAATAAGACGCTCACTACTAATATTTCCTTCTGCAACACCTGTATAAAAACTATCGCGCTTTAAATAATCGGCTCTGTCCATGTCTAATTGTCCAGAAACCAATTGACACATAAATTTTTTGGGATAGGTTCCCTTAAAAATTTCTATGGCAAGCGTTAAACTTGAGTTAAATTCTTTATTCAATTGCTCCATAAACAAGAGTGAAATTTGCTCATGAGATAGACCTTTTACTATAGTATGTTCCATGGCGTGTGAGAATGGTCCGTGCCCAATATCATGCAAAAGAATCGCTATATATAGTGCGTTTTCTTCATCTTCAGAAATAGTAACTCCCTTAAAACTAAGCACATTAACGGCTTGTTTCATTAAATGCACACAGCCTATAGCGTGATGAAAACGAGTGTGATGTGCTCCAGGATACACGAGATACGACATCCCCATTTGGGTTATTCGGCGCAGTCTCTGAAAATACTTATGCTGTATTAAATCAAAAATAAGCGCATTGGGGATAGTAATAAAACCGTAAATTGGGTCGTTAAAGATTTTAAGTTTATTCAAACTTTAAATTTTAATGTTAAATTGTTACAAATATATAGATATGAGTAGCATATTTCTCATTATATAATTAAAAAAACATCCTAAACAACATTTAAATTTTTATAAATGAATACAATACAAATACTCTGGATTGATGATGAAATTGATTTATTAAAACCTCATATTTTATTTCTTGAGCAAAGACATTATAAAGTTACAACTTGTACAAGTGGCTCTGAAGCGCTAGATATTTTAGAAGAGGTCAATTTTGATATTGTTTTCTTAGACGAAAATATGCCGGGACTCTCGGGTCTTGAAACTTTAAATGAAATTAAAGAAAAACGTGATACGCTTCCAGTAGTAATGATTACAAAGAGTGAAGAGGAATATATTATGGAAGAAGCTATTGGTAATAAAATTGCCGATTACCTTATAAAACCTGTTAACCCAAACCAAATTTTGCTTAGTTTAAAAAAGAACTTAGACCATTCTAGACTAATTTCAGAAAAAACAACCTCTAACTATCAACAGGAGTTTAGAAAAATAGCCATGGATTTATCGATGGTGAATACGTTTGAAGAATGGGCCACTTTATATCAGAAATTGATTTATTGGGAAATTCAATTAGAAGATATTGAAGACATCGGCATGTTTGAGATCTTAGAATCTCAAAAAATTGAAGCCAATGCGCAATTCGGAAAATTTATCGATAAAAATTATGAATCTTGGTTTGAAGCAAATGCAGAAGCGCCTGTGATGTCTCATACACTTTTTAAAGATAAAATAGCCCCAGAACTGAGTAAAGAACAACCTACCCTATTAGTGATAATCGATAATTTACGATTTGACCAATGGAAAGTTTTTGAGCCTATTATTAATAATTATTACAAAAAAGAAAGCGAAACACCTTTTTACAGCATTTTACCAACTGCCACACAATACGCTAGAAATGCTATATTTTCTGGTTTAATGCCAAGCGACATGGAAAAGTTGTTTCCACAATATTGGAAAAACGATACCGATGAAGGCGGTAAAAACCTTTATGAAGCAGAGTTTTTAGAAAGTCAACTGAAACGTTTAGGATTACGTCATTTAACCTATGAATACCATAAAATTACCAATTTAAAAACGGGTAAAAAATTGGTTGAAAACTTCAATACCTTAAAAAACAATGACTTAACGGTAGTTGTTTATAATTTTGTTGATATGCTTTCACATTCTAAAACCGAAATGGAAGTCGTTAAAGAGTTAGCATCAAATGATAAAGCCTACAGATCGTTAGCCTTAAGTTGGTTTAAAAACTCTCCCCTATTAGAAATGATTCATCAAGCACAGCTATTAGGGTTTAAACTTATTATAACAACAGATCACGGAACGATTAATGTAAAAAATCCATCAAAAGTAGTTGGAGATAGAGATACTAGTTTAAACCTTCGCTATAAAACTGGTAGAAGTTTAACGTACGAAACTAAAGATGTATTGGTAGCTAAAGATCCAAAAAAAATACATTTGCCCTCAATAAATATGAGTAGTTCTTATATTTTCGCTAAAGGCGATTTGTTTTTTGCCTATCCTAATAATTACAATCATTATGTGAGTTATTACAGAAACAGCTATCAACATGGAGGGGTTTCGCTTGAAGAAATGATTATTCCGTTTGTTGTTTTCAACCCTAAATAAATCTGTATAACGCAAAAAACATCGATGAAATACATAAATTATTAGGTTTTTTCAAAAATTAATACTAATATTGTACAAAAATTAAATGCAGTACACCTTAAATTCGATTCATGAGGTCGCTAAACAGATTATTACCTGTTTAAACTCAAAAATCATAATTATATATGGTGATATGGGGGCTGGAAAAACAACGTTGATAAAAGCGTTGGTTAAAGCATTGGGAAGTGATGACGAGGTAAGTAGTCCAACGTTTTCGATAGTTAATGAATACACAATGAAAGATGACACTATTTTTCATTTTGATTTATATAGAATTAAAGATTTAGAAGAAGCTTACAATTTTGGTATTGAAGATTATATATTTTCTAAGTATTGGGTAATTATAGAATGGCCAGAAATTGTTGAAAGTGTGCTTCCTGATAAAATTGATAGAATAGATTTAGCGTTACAATCAGATAATTCTAGATTGTTAAAGTTGAATTTTAAAACAGATATTGATAAGCAAATATGCTGATTTTTATAGCTAATAAACAAAATAGCGCTCCAAATTTTGAAGGTTTACGGTAAAGCCACAACGTCAAATTTTAAAATCTATTGTTTTTAACATAATTTTAACATTTTCGAAAAATCTTCAAGACACTTTTAGTTACTTTTGAGGTATTAATTAATTAATCCCTTAAAATTATGAAAACTAAAAAGTATGTAATTGCACTAGCAATTTTCGGAGGTATGTTGTTTACAGCTTATGCAGCTAACACAATGAACCAAGATGGAAACCAAACCGCCAAAGTTGAAAAAGCAAGAGTTAAAATTCCAATTTGCGGATAAAAGAAGTTTAATAATAGGGAGTATTATTGCAACTATAATAGCAATGACACCCTATTTATTTTATTTATATGAAAGTGTTCCAGATGTTAAAGTTTGGAACACTTTTTTATTTACCTATAGAAGTGGATATTATGAAAGCGCAAATATTAGCATATGGGTTTTAAGTAGTAAGATAATACCTTTATTACTTCTTTTTATTTGGTTTTTTACGTGTCGACACTGGTGGTTTCATGCGCTTTTAGTTCCAATAGCCATGTACAGTTATCAAATATTTTTTACATTAAAACAGGATTTAGAATATGTTGATAGCAATCAGCTTATTTATTTAATCCCTATTATGGCAATCATAGTGCCTTCTATCTATTTAATTAGAGCACAAATTTTTAATAAAATCAATGATGCCACGAAATCTTTACAAGAATTAGAAGATGAATTTAAGGTATCCCCTAAATCCTTTTGGGATAAGATTAAACAATATTTTTAACTAGTTAGAATTTTTATTTAAGCGATCTCTCTCCTCCAACTCAATATCTTTTTGATTCGTTTTTAAATGGATATTTCCAAACTTGTAGTTAAATCCCACTGTAAATAAGCGATTTTCAAATCTCGATTTTAAATAATAATCCTGATTTAAATAATCATTGGTTTGTGTGAAGTTTTGAGTATTAAATACATCAGTAACACCAACGCTTAAGGATCCTCTATTATCCCACAACGTCTTTTTTAAATTAATAGTAAGCCCATGTCGACTTGTAATATTAGATGGACCATTTACAATAGGTGAGATATACAAATACGAGATATCAGCTAGTAAACTTTTGTCCTTAAGAAAGGAAAAATAATTAATTAGTTGGGAGTAAAATGACCATCTATTATTAGTCACTAATTGATTATTGATATCCTGGGCATAAAATTGATTGTCTTCATGAAACAACGAGGATAACAAATACATATTCCAATTTGTCGCTATCTTAGTATAGGTTGTAAAGTCTAATCCGTAAGAAATATTTTGATTAATATTGGTATTATTATATGTAATTAAATTTTCAACATTGTCTTGTAAAATAATCTCCAGTGTTGGGTCGTTTTCGTATCTGTAATAAGCTTCAAACGTATATTTTCTATTAAAGGTGTATCCTAAAGTAAACACATCATCAATTTCTGGTTTTAAATTAGGATTACCAACTGAATAAGCGTTATCATTTAAAAAATACTTAAACGGATTCAACTCACTATATCGTGGCCTGTATATACGTCTGTTATAATTAAAATAAAGTTCATGATGGTCATTAAAACGATGTAAGATATAGAACGACGGAAACAATTTCAGATAATCAGTATTATTTATTTGACTAGTAGCTAATGAGTTTCCTTGAATGTCTGTGTATTCTGAACGAAGTCCTAACTTTAAACTCCATGAATTCCAATCTTTAGAAAAACTTGCATAAGCAGCATAGTTCTTTTCATCATATAAAAAGGTGTCAGAATTCTCTAAATCTTCTTCTTTAGTGCCATTAACAAAAGTAAATTGATTTAATATACTTTTAGAATCAATACTAGAAACTTTAAATCCTGATTCAAATTGAGCAGAGTTATCAATAGGTAATTCATAATCGATTTGACCCGTGTATAATTTAATTTTTTGACTCGAGTATGTTTGGAATTTATTATTTCTAAAGGCATCTGCTGCATTGGGTAAAAAATAATCAGTATCTACATTTTGATAACTTGAAAAATCATAATCTGTATAGTGCGTATTTACTGAAATTTTCTCACCTTCTTTGTCAAATTTATGCACATAATCTAAATTAAAAGATAGGTTATACGTTTCATCAACTAACTTATTCGACGTATGAAACGTAGAATCTAAAACTTTATTAGAGTTAAAAACATCGGTTAAAGAATTAACAGAGGTCTTAGTATGATCTCTAGGCGCGATAAGCATATTAGTTGAAACGCTCAACGTATTACGCTCATCAATTTTAAAATCAATATTAGCATTAACCGTTTGGTTCATCGTTTCCCTTGTTCTTTTAAAGTCTGTTTCCCAGCTAGAAAAAATTTGATTATTATCTATAAAATTAACAACCTCGTTATTATGTCTAAAGTCTTTTCTCGGACTTATACTATAATTTACATATGCATCGATAACCTCCGTTTTAAAAAAATGACTTGTACCTAAAGCATATTTAGGATATTCAGAGCCTTGTTTATAGGAACCAAAAACACTGCCGTTATAGCCTGGTAATAAACTCTTACTCATCACGATATTAAGAACAGAACCACCTTCTGCTTCATATTTGGCTGGTGGATTGGTAATCACTTCAATAGATTTAACACTTGAAGCGGACGTACCTTCTAGTAACTGCTGAATTTCATTGGCCGACAAATGTACTTTCCGGTCATTAATATAAACCGTAGGTGTACTATTTTTTATCGTAATGGCATCGTTATACACCAAAACGCCAGGGGTGTTTTTTAAAACATCTAAAACATTACCATTGGAGAGCGTGCTATTCTCAACATTAAAAACTAAACGATCAACCAAGCGCTTTAACGTGGGTCTTTTAGCTGTAACAGTCACTCCCTCTAAATTTTGCAATTGCTCCTTAAGGATGATTGGTTTATAATTAAGGTTGCTGTGCAACGAAATAGTATCTCTATACGTTTCATAACCTAAGAAACTAACCTCTAACATGTAATTATCGGCTTTCAAACCTTCAAACTTAAAAATACCGTTATCATCTGTTGTGGTACCTTTGATAAAATTTGAATCTGACACGGATGTTATGATAACATTTGAGAATACGATAGGAGCATTATGTTCGTCTTTTATAGAACCATTTAAACTGAGTTCTTGGGCGTTGCAAATAAATGGACTTATAATAAAAAGAGATAATAATAATCTTACAAACATATATTTAAAACTAAGTAACAAACATAAAATAATTAAATTAAAAATCATTGTGGATTTAGCGTAATGGTTAATAAAATCTTACATTTTGTTTATATAATTATCATTTATTCCGATGAAATGCATCATTTTATTTTAAACATTCAAATTTTTATTCGTAATTTGATTTTTTATTAAACGCATTAAATACGTATGTCTAAATCGCTATCTCCTTTTACAAAACAGCAGCTTTTACCGCAAGAAGAGACTCTTGAAATTTTTAAACGTAAAGGCGAATTATTTATTGGTATCCCCAAGGAAACAGCTTTTCAGGAAAAACGGGTTTGCTTAACACCCGATGCGGTATCTGCATTGGTTAATAACGGCCATAGAGTACTTTTAGAGGCTGGTGCTGGTATTGGCGCTAGTTTTAGTGATAAAGATTATAGCGAAGCAGGTGCCGAAATTACAAAAGACACAGCTAAGGTTTATGCATGCCCTATGATTTTAAAAGTTGAGCCACCAAGTTTGGAACAAATTAAACTTTTGAATCCACAGACCATCTTAATTTCTGCGTTGCAACTAAAAACGCAAAGCAAAAAATATTTTGAAGCGTTAGCATCAAAACGAATTACTGCCTTAGCTTTTGAATTTATTAGAGACGAAGATGGCTTATACCCTGCCGTAAGATCCTTAAGTGAAATAGCAGGAACAGCCTGTGTTTTAATAGCTTCCGAACTCTTATCAAATAGTTCTGAAGGTAATGGTTTAATGTTTGGTAATATTAGTGGAGTGCCTCCGGTAGAAGTGGTTATTATTGGTGCAGGTACGGTTGGAGAGTTTGCAGCACGAAGCTCTATTGGTTTAGGGGCTAATGTAAAAATTTTTGATAATTCACTTTCAAAACTACGCCGAATTCAAACCAACCTAGGTAGAACCTTGTCTACTTCTACCCTTCAGCCAAAAAATCTAACCAAAGCCTTAAAACGTTGCGATGTGGTGATTGGAGCCGTTAGAGGAACCAACAGAGCACCTATAGTCGTCACAGAATCTATGGTCGAATCTATGAAAAAAGGTTCCATAATTATAGATGTGAGCATCGATATGGGCGGCTGTTTTGAAACGAGTGAAGTCACTACTCATAAAAATCCTACATTTGTAAAACATGATGTCATTCACTATTGCGTACCAAATATACCTGCAAGATACTCCAGAACGGCATCAGTATCAATAAGTAACATTTTTACGCCTTACCTATTAAAAATCGCGGATGACGGCGGCATTGAAAATTCTTTACGATTTGACAAAGGTTTAAAAAATGGATTGTATTTTTACCACGGTATTTTAACCAATAAATCTGTTGGAGAGTGGTTCGATTTAAAACATAGCGATATCAATTTGCTTATTTTTTAATCGTTAAAACATCCGCATTAAATTTCTTATTTTAAAAATGACATTATTACAACGTGTTGGATATTATCTTGGAGGGTTTTCCATGGGCTTAATTATTTTAGCCTTCTTTTTAAACGGTAAACATGTGTCTTGTAGTTATGGGCCTGAGGCCAGAGTTTTAAAAGATATAAGCACAAAAAAAGTAGTTTATAATGAAGCTGTGACTGAAGCTATTTCAAATCAAACAATAGATTCAACAACCATTGCACAAATCCTAGCAAATGGCAGTATTAGTTTTTCTGATAGTCAAGCCAGAAAAAAACCGTGCGGAATTTATGCTATTGAAGGAACAAACGACCAAAAAAACATTGTGTTATCTGTTGAAAATTGCGACAGTATTGCAACCGTTTTAAAGATTACCATGAAATAACTATATGATAAAGCGTGGTTTTGATTGTGTCGTGTCTTTAGTAAGCCTTATCATCCTCGCTCCTGCTCTGCTTGTCATTGCGCTTATGATTAAGTTAGACTCCAAAGGCCCCGTATTATTTATACAGCCAAGAGTCGGCTTAAATAATGTCGATTTCAACATCTTTAAATTTAGAACGATGTATTTGGAGTCTGATAAACAAGGCTTATTAACCTTAGGAAATAAAGATTCAAGAATTACCAACGTTGGTTATTTTTTGCGTCGTTACAAAATTGATGAATTCCCTCAACTGCTGAACGTTTTAAAAGGCGATATGAGCTTTGTTGGACCACGACCAGAGTTACGAAAATATGTGAATTATTACAGTAAAGACGATTTAATTGTCTTTACGGTAAGACCAGGGATTACAGGACTCGCCTCCATAGAATTTAGAAATGAAGTAGAACTTCTCAAAGCAGCAGAGGACCCAGAGCAGTATTTTATTCATACTATTATGCCTAAAAAGCTAAGTCTTAACAAACAATATATACAAAAACGTCATTTCTTTTTTGATTTGAAATTGATAGGAATCACGATCATTAGAGTACTTACAAAATAGACTAGTTTCTAAATATTTGTAATAATTTGGTATTAGGTATACACCAAAAAATTTTATAATTTGCATACGTTAGTTATCCTAATATAACACCTTTTTTACTAAACCCAGTCTATGAATGAAACCAACTCGAATCGAATCAAAAATTTATTAAATGAGTTCGATAATATTCTTAGCATTCAGAATAGCCTTGTATTAGATTTTGATTTTGCAAACGAAACTATTTTAATTACGGGGGCAGCAGGAACTATTGGTAGCGGTTTAGCTAAATTATTAATACGCTATCCTGTCAAACATCTTATCCTCCTTGATAACGCAGAAACTCCACTGTACTATTTGCAAAATGACCTAGAACAGCTATCAAAACAAAATATATCTATTGTATTATCTGACATTCGGGATGAAGAGCCTATAGTTGATTTATTTAAGACCTTAAAGCCATCCATTATTTTTCATACAGCAGCCTATAAGCATGTGCCTTTAATGGAGTCTAATCCTTATGAAGCGGTTAAAATAAATATTTTTGGCACCAAATTATTAGCTGATTTAGCAATACAATATCAGACTAAAAAGATGGTTTTTATTTCTACAGATAAAGCGGTACATCCAATAAGTGTGATGGGCATGACGAAACGTATTGCCGAGATGTATTTAGAACATATCAATAAAACACATAAAACACAATTTGTAATTACTAGGTTCGGAAATGTTTTGGGCTCCAATGGATCATTAATTCCGTTATTTAAAAAACAAATAGAGCGAGATCATGCCATTACGGTTACAGATAGCGACGTATCAAGATATTTTATTAATAAAGATAAAGCCTGTCAGCTTATTTTAAAAATAGCACATAATGATGATTGGGAGTATCCTATATTGACGTTTGATATGGGAGAGCCTATAAAAGTTTTAGACCTTGCTAAAACATTTATCAAACTATACCATACCAATACGGATAATGAGATAGCAATTAAACTCATAGGTCTTAGACCTGGTGAAAAACTTCATGAAGACATCATTGCTAATAACGAGCAATTAAAGCCAACCCGCCATCAAGACATACTCTACGTGGTTAAAAATCAGGAAACGCACTCTAAATCACTTGATTTAAGCTCTTTACAAGCGATTACCCCCTATCAAAAGCCTTCAGAAATTAAGGCACTCTTATCAACCTATTGCGATTAATTGAGCTTTCTACGTTTCCTTTCTTTACTTAATAAGGTTAATTCACGCCCTGTTTGTCCAGCTACTGAGGTATTTTCTTCGGCTCTTCTAATTAAATAAGGCATCACATCTCTAACAGGACCAAAAGGAATATATTTCGCAACATTATAACCTCTCTCTGCTAAATTAAACGTAATATGATCACTCATACCATAAAGCTGACCAAACCAAACGCGATCATCATTATTTTTAAATCCTTTTTCAGCCATAAGCTGCATCATTTTATAAGAACTGTCTTCATTATGTGACCCTAAAAATATGGACATATCTTCAATATGATCCAACATATAAGCAACAGCAGCATTAAAATTAGTATCTGTTGCTTCTTTACTACTACACATAGGTGTTGGGTAGCCCTTATCTTTAGCACGCTCATTTTCTTTTTCTAAATAGGCACCTCTAACCAATTTGTAACCTAAATAATACCCGTTCTCTTTAGCTAGTTGATGTTCTTGCTTTAAAAAGTCTAATCTATCGGTTCGATACATTTGCAACGTATTAAATACAATCGGTTTTTCTGTATTATATTTATGCATCATTTTGGTAACCAAATCATCAGAGGCTTTTTGCATCCAGCTTTCTTCAGCATCAATAAGTACCTCAATATCGTGTTCTTTCCCTTTTTTACAAACCATATCATATCTATAGACAACTTGTTCCCACTCCTCCTGCTCCTTAGCGGTAAGAGAGTCTCCTTTTGATAGTTTTTCAAATAGTTTAAACCGACCAAAACCAGTAGGTTTAAAAACAGCAATGGGCATAGCAGGTCGTTCATTGGCGAAATCCATAATCTTCAAAGTGGTATGCATAGCAGCATCAAATTCTTTAGCACTTTCCTTGCCTTCAGCAGAGAAATCTAAAACCGAACTCACCCCCTTTTCATACAACCTGTCAATCACTGGTAAACAATCTTCTTCATTGACACCACCACAAAAGTGATCAAAAACAGTCGACCGAATAAGTCCCTCTATAGGCAAATGAGCCTTAATAGCAAGGTTGGTCGCGACAGAACCTATTTTAACAAGGGGTTCTATAGAGATCATTTTAAATAAAAAATAAGCGCGTTCAAGCTCAGAATCACTTTTAAGAGAAAAAGCAACTTCAGTATTTTCAAAGATGTGATCGATTTTCATATTGATATAAAATTAATGTAAAGATAATTATTGTTCAATTATCATTTTATATAAAATCTCCTTAATTTCACACCGTAAATTATTTTTTTTTATGTTATGAATTCTATTACCGCAAATAACTCAACTATACATTTTAATAAAACGTGCTATTCGTCTTTAAATAAGCATATTAAAGAATCTAATTTTTCTAATATTTTTGTTTTAGTTGATGAAAACACCCATGAATTATGTTTGCCCATTTTGTTAAATCAATTGGAAACAACAAGTACAATAGAAATTATAGAAATTGAGGCGGGTGAAATTCACAAAACCATTGAGACCTGTCTAGGCGTTTGGAGTACGCTGTCTGATTTTGATGGCGATAGAAAAAGCTTACTTATCAATGTTGGTGGAGGTGTTATCACAGATTTAGGAGGGTTTGTAGCCTCTACCTTCAAACGCGGTATAGCCTATATTAACATACCTACTACCCTATTATCTATGGTCGATGCCTCTGTAGGAGGTAAAACGGGTGTCGATTTAGGAACCTTAAAAAACCAAATAGGTGTTATTAGTACTCCTGATTTAGTACTTATTGATACACAATACCTAAAAACCTTACCGCAAAATCAAATGCGCTCTGGATTGGCTGAAATGCTGAAACATGGTTTGATTAGTGATGAGTCTTATTGGAATAAATTTACAAAGCTATCAGACATGTCATTTGATAATTTAGATGAATTGATTTATAAATCCATTCTAATCAAAAAGAACGTGGTTGATGTCGATCCTTATGAAAATAATCTTCGCAAAACCTTGAATTTTGGTCATACCCTCGGTCACGCGATTGAATCCTATTGTTTAAGCAATCCAAATAAAAAAGAATTGTTACACGGTGAAGCTATAGCCATAGGTATTGTGTTGGCTAGTTACATCTCATCGCAACTAGTCGGACTTCCATTACAAACAGCAAACGACATTAAAACTGTTTTTAACAAATATTACGGCGTTATAAAGTTTGATGAATCAGATTATGCACCCATTCTAGAGTTGATGAAATATGATAAAAAGAATCATCATGGAAATATAAATTTTGTACTTCTGGAAGCAATAGGAAAGCCTAAAATAGATTGCTTGGTGGATGAATTGATCATCATAGAAGCTTTTAAATTTTATGAATCCTAATAATTTAGAATAAAAAAATAGTTGTAACTTTATAATATCAGCTTTTATAGGGCGTGCCAGTATCTTTTGATGAGTATTCGATATGAAGGCACGACATCTGAACATAAATACGAATTAAAAGATTTACAGATGAAACATCCATGGCTAAATTCATAATCCCATAAGGGAATGATTATATAGATGTTACATGGGATCAATTGAGAAACAATAAATTAAACACATGAAACGAATTATTGTTGATTACAAAAAGTTAACCCCCGAAGTGCTTAAATTGCTAACAGAAAAATATCCTGATGGTTATAGCGATAAAGATATTATTAGGTTTGATAATCATCATAATGAAACCATTGAAGCCGTTGAAATTACAACGGAAGATGCAGATTATTTGGTTAAGGTGAGTAGTAAACTACATTATACCATGATTAATTTTGATAAGGATGATTTTGAAGTCGATGAATTAGGAAACGTGGTAGTCGATCCAGATTTAGAAGACGCTGTAGAATCAGATTTATTCAATGATGATGAAGAATAATCTCCTTTTTTAAATAAAATCAAATTCAGTTATTGGATACTTAAAAACGAGACCTCTACACAACAAAGAAAATAGTTACTTGAAATGTCAGGCTGAGCGCAGTCGAAGCCTATTAACTTCAATAGTAAGTTAATCACAACCAAACCCAACAAAAATTAGTTTCTCTGTCAGGTTGAGCGCAGTCGAAGCCTTTAAAACAATAAAAGCCAACAGCTAAAAGCTAACAACCAACTTCAATGTCAGGTTGAGCGCAGTCGAAACCTATAATAGAATCTATAAACTTTTAATATTCATTAATCACAACCAAAAACACATAAAAATTAGTTACTCTGTCAGGCTGAGCGCAGTCGAAGCCTATCAACCTCAACAGTAAGTTAATCACAACCAAAACCCAATAAAAATTAGTTCAAATGTCAGGTTGAGCACGGTCGAAACCTTTAAAAACAATAAGAGCTAACAACCAACTTCAATGTCAGGTTGAGCGCAGTCGAAACCTATAATAGAATCTATGAACTTTTAATATTCATTAATCACAACCAAAACCCAATAAAAATTAGTTTCTCTGTCAGGCTGAGCGCAGTCGAAGCCTTTAAAAACAATAAGAGCCAACCCACAAACAACTAAAAGCTAGTGGCTAATAGCCAACTAATCTTAACGTTTTGAAAACCATTTAAATAACGGTTTCTTTTTAGGAGCGCCATAATAACCATATTTAGCACCATAGCCAAAATTAGCTTGATCCACATCATTCACAACCAGCATCATACCACGCAGTTTATTATTAGCGTGCAACTCCTTCGCAAACTTTAAAATAGGTTTCTCTGTATACTCTGCACGCGTCATATAAACGGTATGTCCAGCATATTGACTAAACAATAAAGTGTCGGTTACTAACATCGAGGGTGCTGTATCTACTATAACATAATCATATTGCTCAGACACTTTATCAAACAAAGGTTTCATACGCTCACTCATCAACAGTTCTGCAGGATTAGGTGGAACGTTACCAGACAGCATGACATCTATCTTATTATTTTTATCGTCATAAGACGTAATGGTTTCTCCAATAAGAATAGAATCATCAGCTAAATACTCCGTAAGACCAACTTTGGTCACAGCATCTTTTTTCTTCTTTTTTAAAGGTTCTAAATCTATTTTTGGATTTCGTATGTCTGCACCAATTAATAACACTCGCTTATCGGTATTAGCAAAAGTCAATGCCAAATTCATACTAAAAAATGATTTTCCTTCTCCATTAATGGTAGACGTTACAAAAATAACATTATCATAGTCCTTAACATGACGTCCCCGTCTTACATAATCAAAATTAGTTCGGATGATACGAAAGGATTCAGAGAGTAGAGATCTGTCATTGCGTTGCACTAATGGCATATGTTTACTTTTTATTTTAGGAATCTCACCTAAAATAGGAATATTCGTAATAATCGCCTCTAAATCTTCTTTGTTATGGATTTTAGTATCTAATAAATCACTCACATAAATCACGGAAAAGGGTAAAAAGAGCGCTAAGAAAAATGCCCCAATATAGATCATTTTTTTATTGGGCGACACAGGACTACCATAACTATAAGCACTATCAATAATTTTTAGGTTAGGCGACGTTGAGGTTAATGTAATGGCAGCCTCTTCTCGCTTTTGTAGCAAATACAAATACAGAGATTCTTTAATGCCCTGTTTACGTTCTATAGAGCGTAGCTTACGTTCCTGCCCTGGAACCGAATATATTTTTGAATTGATACGATCCGATTGATTTTCAAGACTACCAATTCTAATACGTAAGGACTTTGCAGCATTTTCAATATTTTGACGTAAACTTTGTCTTATGCTGTTTAAAGATTGGTCTAACTCTACAACCACTAAGTTTTTTTCACCAGCACTTCGTAAAAGGCGTTCTCTATTGGCTAACAACTCACTATAACGAGCAGCAAGCGCGCTAATAGCTGGGTCCCCAGATCCTAAATTAGCTGGAATAGGTTCAAAAGAGGAGTTGTCATCGCCTAGGGATTCTTCCATATAATTAAGAACCCGTAACTGAGTTTTACTTTCATCTAACACTTGTTGGTTTTGGGTACTTGAACTTAAAAACTGACCCGCTTCAGAGGAAACATCCGTAATTTTATTACCCGTTTTAAATCGAACAATACTATCATCCACATTCACTAAATCAGAGGCGATGAGCTGGATACGATTATCAATAAACTCAGAGGTATTTTTAGAGCGGATATTTTTGATATAAGACGTATAAACGTCATATTCACTAATTAAGGTATTAATAATATCGATGGCTCTGTCCGTAATAGCATCATCCAAACTAATAGACAACACTTTTGATGATTTAGCCGATTGATACACAGAGATAGAATTTCGTAAACGCTCGGTAACTTGATCTAAAGGTGTTAATTGAATTCTTAAATTGCGTCCTTTTAAAGAGGTCTCGGACTCTGTTTTTGGCGTTATAATCATGCCTCCAAAAGGCGTCGGTATAGTTTCACCAAAAACCACTTTTTTAGGCGTGTCCTCTTCATTAATACGATAATTAAAACCCGAATCAGAGTCAATGTCAATATAAAAGTTAAAACGTGTCGTGTTAATAATAGAATCTGAAGCAATAAAATTAATAGCGATTGGGATGTTTTTATATAACTCAGTTTCTAACACACGACCCTGTGTAAAATAGCGTAGATTTAAATTGAGTTTATCTGCCACTTCGTTAAGCACGCCTCGAGAGGTAAACACTAAAATTTCATCTTCTATTTTAGCATCTTCATTTTCCGAAAATAAAGATAAATCTTTAAAAACAGCACTGGGGTCTGAGGCATCTTTTTCACTAATCAACATAATATTCGCTGTAGCTTCATATTGAGGGATTTGATAGCGTAAATAAAAATACGCCAGGCCTACAAAAAGAAGGGTGGTCAACAAAAACCAAGACCACTTTTTAGTATATAATGAAATAGTTTTCTTAAGATTAAAACTTTCAGAAGATTGTGGTGCATCCATCATAGGAATCGGATTATCTGATATCATACATACATCTAATTTCTGGTTACAAATATAAGGGCTGTTGTGAGTATAAAAGACGTAATACTTATAATCGTTCCAATTCGTGTATCCCCTGAAGCACTACTAATAGCAGAATTATTAGGTTCTACATAAACCACATCGTTTTGGGTTAAATAATACACTGGAGAATTAAACACCTCTTTATTGGTTAAATCAACTCGGGTATACGTTTTCGTTCCATTAAAGTCTCTAATCACTAAAATATTATCGCGACGCCCTTTAATATTTAAATCACCTGCTAAACCTAAGGCCTCCATAATCGTGATGCGTTCCCCTGAAATGGTATAGGTGCCTGGATTATTCACAGCACCTAAAACAGAAATTCTGAAGTTAAGAATACGAATATTAACAATAGGATCTTTTAAATAGCCATCCGATAATTTTTGTTTAATCAATTCTTTAGCTTCTTCCACGGTCAATCCCAACAATTTAACTTTCCCCAACACAGGGAAATCTATATTCCCATCAATATCTATTAAATAATCAATAAGTTGACCAGAGCTTCCAGTTGATTTAATCAAATTAAACGGTTTACTTGCTTCCATATCAAAAGTAGACACATAAATACTCACAATGTCATTTACTTTTAAACGGGGGGTAAATGTATCGGTATCAACAATGGTTTCAAAATTTTTAGCATTTTGAAAATACACCACATCCTGTTTGGTCGCGCAAGACGATACTAGGAGTCCAATAACAACCAACATCCAAAGGGTTGTTCGTTTTTTTAAAAGAGATAATCCTGTCATGTTATATTTGGGGGAATTTATAATAGCGATAAGAATTAATTAATATTTATAAAGGTTTTATCAACCGTATTAGAAAGAATATCTTTTGCCTTTTCATGCACACGAACTCGTCTGTCAAATTTCTCAAAATCAGAATTATTAGACTTGTATTCAGGAATAAGCTGTTTCATCTTCAATACAATATTATTATTTTGAAAACGATTGGTGATACATAACGACTCAATAGCAGCTTTTACTTTTTCATGATCTAACTCCCTAGTTTTACTAATCATTATTTTCTTATGATAGGTTGATAAGGTATTCTCTCCGTTAGCCAACAATTCCTCATATAATTTTTCACCTGGACGTAAGCCGGTAATTTTAATATCAATATCTTCTGGAAAACGTAAGCCCGACAATTTAATCATATTTAAGGCAAGATAATAAATCTTAACAGATTCACCCATATCAAAAATAAATATTTCACCACCTTTACCCATAGTGCCTGCTTCCAAAACCAACTGCGATGCTTCTGGAATCGTCATAAAATATCGCGTGATATCTTTATGAGTCAAGGTTAATGGTCCGCCATTTTCAATTTGCTTTTTAAACAACGGAATCACAGAACCATTAGAGCCCAAGACATTCCCAAACCGCGTGGTGATAAACTTGGTTTTGCTTTCTTTTTGAAGACAACTAATATACATTTCTGCCAAACGCTTCGTAGCCCCCATCACACTGGTAGGGTTCACAGCTTTATCAGTCGACACAAATACAAACTTTTTAACATTATATCTGGACGCTATATCCGCTAAAATTTTGGTACCATTCACGTTGATTTTAATGGATTCATAAGGCGAGGCCTCCATCAAAGGCACATGCTTATAGGCTGCTGCATGAAATACCATCGTAGGCTTAAATTCTTGAAAAATACCATCTATTCTCAAACCGTCACGGATATCAGCCACAATCGATGTAAAATTATGCTTCCCTTGTCGTTTTAAGTCTTGTTCTAAATCGTATAAAGGCGATTCGGCCTGATCGATAAGTATTAAATGTTTCAAATCATAGTTTGATAGTTGGTTGACCAACTCACTGCCTATAGATCCTGCAGCACCGGTAACCACAATGGTTTCTCCATTAAACTCCTGTTTTAAATTAGGGTTGTCAATTTGAATCGGCGCACGCCCTAAAAGATCTTCTATTTGGAAGGTTTTAATTTGACTCGTACTTAATTCACCATTAATCCATTGTTCTACAGGGGGAACTTTAGTCACTTTAATATTGGAATCCACCGAATTTTCTACTAAATGAATAAGCTTATCGGTCGAAGAGGTTTGCGTAGCGACCACGATTTCATCAATTTGATGTGTTTTTAAAAACGCCTGCGTTATTTTATTGTACGATAAAATAGGCACGCCATCAATCAATTTTCCTTTTTTTACCGGACTATCGGCAATAAAACCAACCACACTAAATCGGGTTTTCATATTTGTTACCAAGGCATTATATGTGGTAATAGCCGCATCATCAGCCCCATAAATAAGAACGCGCTTAGACGAATTAAAACGACACTTAGCATATCTAAAAGCGATCTTAAACAACAAGCGACTAGAGCTTAATGCCATAAAACTTAACATCGCATGAATCACAATAATCGATAAAGGAATCGTAAATTTTGGAACAAGTCCCGTTAGTCTATTTAAAACCACTAAAAACACGGCAATAAAAGACATCAAGGTGATAGATTTAAACAAATTAATAACATCTGTAAATCCAGTATGGCGAATCACACTTTTAAAAGAGCCGACAATTAAAAAACTAAGAGCCGCAATGCTTACAATCGCAGGGACTTGTATCAAAAGCGCCTGAACATCAAAATCTAACGTAAAGTTAAATCTAATGAGATAGGTAAGTAAAAATGTAACAACAATTAAACTTAAATCTATAGCCAAAACAAGCCATTTTGAGGCATATTTTTGTGAGTAGTACGCTAGGTAATTTTTAATCATGATGAGAGAGTATTTAATATGATTTGCAGGACACGATCTAAATCGTCTTGTGTTAAATTGGAACCACTAGGCAAACAGAGCCCATGGTTAAATAAATGTTCTGAAACCCCATTGGTATACGATGCTGTGTTGCTAAACACAGGCTGTAAATGCATGGGTTTCCATAAAGGTCTGGATTCTATATCATCCGCTAATAAAGCCAAACGAACGGTTTCACGTTGCTCATACGAATCAAAAATCACACAAGTCAACCATCGGTTCGCAAAAAAACCTTCTGGTTCTTCTAAAAACTGTATGGAGTTAAAGGAGGATAACTGTGTTTTATAAAACTGATAGTTGGCTCTTCTGGCTCGAACACGCTCATCAAGGACTTCCATTTGCCCCCGACCTATGCCAGCCAACACATTACTCATTCTGTAATTATAACCAACAACAGAATGTTCATAATGGGGCGCCGCATCACGAGCTTGTGTCGATAAAAATACAGCACGTTGCTTAAGCGCTATATCTTTGGTTATTAAAGCACCACCACCAGAAGTGGTAATGATTTTATTACCGTTAAAGGATAAAATACCAAATTCAGCTAAGGTGCCACATTTTTGTCCAAAATACGTACTCCCTAACGCTTCAGCGCTATCTTCTATGACAGGAATCTCATAGGATTTTGCAATGGCAGTAATCTCACGGGCTTTATAAGGCATACCATACAAATGCACCGCTATAATGGCTTTGGGTTTCTTGTGATGTTTAATCCGATCTTTAATAGCCGTTTCTAAGAGTTCCGGACTCATGTTCCAGGTGTCAGGTTCACTATCAATAAAGATAGGATTCGCTCCTTGATACAGAATAGGATTAGCAGAGGCCGAAAAAGTAAAACTTTGACAGAGTACATCGTCGCCCGGACCAACACCTGCTAATTGTAAGGCTAAATGAATAGCAGCCGTTCCTGAACTCAATACAGCCACGTGCGACTCAGCATCTAAGTAGGTTTCAATCGCTTTTTCAAAACCATCTACATGAGGCCCTAAAGGCGCAATCCAATTGGTGTCAAAAGCATCCGCAACATACGCATGCTCTGTTCCACCCATGTGAGGTGATGATAAATATAGTTTGGTCTTTGTCAACATAAAATTAGCAATCATGGTTGTTTGGGCACATTCTCAAACAGGTATTTTTAAACATAACAATAGTAGGGCAACAAACTTTAGTTACCTATCCATTATTATAAATTATACATGTGTTTTGTGAACTCCCCCATTCATAAAAACAAAATCAATTAATTAATTTATTCACTTAAAAATGCCAAATCAAATACTATGTCATAGTGTTATATTAAACATGTAAGCGAATTCATTTGCTATCAATCAATTCAATTTTGAGTTTTACGGTGTAAATTTAGTAATTGTTTTAATGCAACGGTATGAACAAATGGTTAATTCGCTGAAATCCTTGTTAAAATCGGTTAACAGCATGTTCAAAATAATTTTATCTATAACATCAACAGATGGTCGATACTATTTTTATCATTTTAGTGAATACTAAAGAAATAACGCAATAAAATCTGAAATTTCATAACAATCTTCTAATGTTTTGAGCAAAAGCATGGTTTTTTTTGAGTTTTGACATGATGTTGCAATCAGTATCAACAAATAAACAAATCAACAACAAAAACAAAGTATCGAGAACATTGTCAGTTCGAGTGATTTTGGAAGAATGAGAAAATTGTATCGAGAACATTGTCAGTTCGAGTGATTTTGGAAGAATGAGAAAATTGTATCGAGAACAGTTATAGTGCGTCCCTTGCGTTCCTCTAACCGTCTAACCATCCATTATTAATAATAGCCTCACTGAGCGCAGTCGAAGTAAAATAAATGCAAAGCATTCATGAATACCAATTTATTAAATAAAAATACATGAATAATCTTATAAATTGAACTAGGAACTAAATTCTAAAATTCTAACCCTCTAACAATCTAACCAACCGTCATTACGAGCAAAGCGAAGTAATCTTATAAATTGAAATAGAAATTAAATTCTAACCATCTAACCATCTAACCGACCGTCATTACGAGCAAAGCGAAGTAATCTCATCAAACCATCTCTCACCATTCACCACTCCCTCCAAAACAAACAGACTGCCACGTCGTTCCTCCTCGCAGTGACGTAAATACCCGTCATTACGCGCAGCCTGTACTGAGCGCAGTCGAAGTAAAGTAAATGCAAAGCATTCATGAATTCCCATGTATCAAATAAAAATACGTGAATAATCTTATAAATTAAAATAGGAATTAAATTCTAACCATCTAACCATCTAACAATCCACTCACCACTCACTCCAAAACAAACAGACTGCCACGTCGTTCCTCCTCGCAGTGACGTAAATACCCGTCATTACGAGCAAAGTGAAACAAATGCAAAGCATTCATGAATACCGATTTATTAAAATAATAATGCATGAATAACCTCATTGGTTGAGCTCTCTCTTTTACAATGATTAAAATTCTAACTCTCTAACTCTCTAAACATCTAACCTACTCGTCATTACGAGCAAAGCGAAGTAATCTTACTAATTGAACTAGGAACTAAATTCTAAAATTCTAACCCATCTAACAATCTATTCACCTCTCACCTCTCACTCCAAAACAAACAGACTGCCATGTCGTCCCTCCTCGCAGTGACGTAAATACCCGTCATTACGAGCAAAGTAAAGTAAATGCAAAGCATTCATGAATCCCCATGTATCAAAAAAAATACATAAATAATCTCATTGGTTGAGCTCTCTCTTTTACAATGATTAAAATTCTAACTCTCTAACTCTCTAACTCTCTAACCATCTATCTGACCGTCATTACGAGCAAAGCGAAGTAATCTCATTAATTTAACTAGGAATTAAATTCTAAAATTCTACCCTTCTAACCATCTATTCACCAATACACCGACAAAATCACCACATACACCCTTAGCTAAGGACGTTTATCGTAAAAACAAGGACTTCATATAATAATAGTCTAACATTAAGATATTTTTCACATATTTGTGTCGCTATTAACAAAACCCAAATCAAATGACCCAAGAACAACAAGATGTCCTTAAGGGTAAGCAAGTGTTAATTACAGGAGGCGCAGGCTTTATAGGTTCTAACCTCTGTGAGACGCTGCTTAACCATCATATAAAGGTCGTGTGTTTAGATAACTTTTCCACCGGAAAGCGTGAAAACATCCAGCCCTTTCTTGATAATCCAAACTTCAAATTAATCGAAGGCGATATCAGAAACTTAGAGGATTGCCAACAAGCCTGCCATCAGTCAGACTATGTGTTGCATGAAGCGGCTTTAGGCTCTGTGCCACGATCGATTAAAGACCCCATCACCACCAATGCGGTGAATATTTCGGGCTTTTTAAATATGTTGGTAGCAGCCAGAGATGCAGGCGTCAAACGGTTTGTATATGCTGCGAGTTCGTCCACCTATGGCGATCATGAAGCCTTACCTAAAGTAGAAGATGTGATTGGAAAACCCCTGTCTCCTTATGCCATTACCAAATATGTGAATGAATTATACGCCGATATCTTTTACAAAACCTATCAGTTAGATACCATTGGTTTACGGTATTTTAATGTCTTTGGCAAACGTCAGGACCCCGATGGAGCCTATGCAGCAGTCATTCCTAAGTTCGTACAGCAATTAATGAAGCACGAATCCCCTGTGATTAATGGAGATGGGAGTTATTCAAGAGACTTTACCTATATTGATAATGTGGTTCAAATGAATCTATTAGCACTAACCACAACCAATCAAGAAGCGCTCAATCAGGTCTATAATACGGCCTATGGTGATAGAACCACCTTATTACAATTAGTAGAATTATTAAAAGAGTATCTGTCAGAGTTCGATAAGGACATTCAAAACATCCCGATCAAGCACCGTGAAAACCGCGCAGGCGATATTCCACATTCCCTGGCCTCGGTTGATAAAGCAAAACAATTATTAAACTATAACCCCAAATACAATATCCAAAACGGTCTTAAAAAGGCTGTGAGTTGGTATTGGAAAAACATTTAAATAACCTTGTCAGTTCGAGTGATTTTCTGTCAGATTGAGCGCAGTCGAAATCAAAGAAAATCGTATCGATAAAAACAATAAACGAATAAACGCAAAACAAGAAAATTGTATCAAGAACCATATAAACGAATAAACAACAAAAATGTCAGTTCGAGTGATCTACAGAGGAACGACGTAGATTGTATCGAGAACAAATAACCAAATCAACGAATCAACAAATAAACAACATAATGTCAGTTCGAGTGATTTTCGAAAAATGAGAAAATAGTATCGAGAACCTAGTGATTTTCGAAGAATGAGAAAATTGTATCGAGAACAGACACAAACAAATAACTAAATAAACGAATCAACAAAAAAACCCCACCATATGCAAGACATTAAAATCGCCATTATCGGCTTAGGATACGTCGGCTTACCATTAGCAAGATTGTTTGCAACTAAATACGACGTGGTTGGTTTCGATATCAATCAAACCCGCGTCAATGAGTTACAAGCAGGGAAAGATGTCACTCTTGAAGTGGAGGAACATATCTTAAAACCAGCTTTAAAAGAAAAAAACAGTAAAGGGAATGGCTTATGGTGTACAGCTATGCTAGAAGATATCATGGACTGTAATTATTACATCATTACGGTGCCAACGCCAACGGATAAAAATAACAGACCCGATTTAACGCCCTTATATAAAGCCAGTGAAACGGTTGGGAAGGTCTTGAAGAAAGACGATATAGTCATTTATGAATCGACCGTTTACCCTGGAGCAACTGAAGATGACTGTATTCCGGTTTTAGAAAAAGCAAGTGGCTTGCTATTTAATCAAGATTTCTTTGCAGGCTATTCACCAGAACGTATCAATCCAGGTGATAAACTGCATACCGTAGATAAAATATTAAAAGTAACGGCAGGGTCAACCCCTGAGATAGGGAAGAAAGTAAATGACTTATACGCATCAGTCATTACAGCAGGAACACACCTCGCTCCTACTATCAAAGTAGCCGAAGCTGCTAAGGTCATTGAAAACTCGCAACGTGATATCAATATTGCCTTTGTCAATGAGTTGGCTAAAATATTTAATCTGATGGATATTGATACCCACGCGGTTTTAGAAGCGGCAGGTACGAAGTGGAACTTTTTACCCTTTAAACCCGGTTTAGTGGGTGGCCATTGTATTGGGGTCGACCCGTATTACTTAGCCCAAAAAGCACAAGAAGTGGGCTACCATCCAGAAATTATTTTAGCAGGACGTCGCCTTAATGACAGTATGGGCAAATATGTAGCCATGGAGGTTATTAAATTGATGCTACAAAAAGATATCAAAATTAAAGGGGCTAAGATATTAATATTGGGTGTTACGTTTAAAGAAAACTGCCCAGATGTGCGGAACACCAAAGCAGTAGATGTTATTAAAGAACTGCAAAGTTTTGGAACCCAACTCACCATTTTCGATCCCTGGGCAAATCCAGAGGAAGTGATGCATGAGTATGGGTTAATAACTACCAGAGAAGAACCCACTCAGTCTTTTGATGCCGTTGTTTTAACGGTAGCTCATCAGGAGTTTTTAAACTTAAATTTAAAAGCCTTATTAAATACTACGGGCGTCTTATACGATGTTAAGGGGATACTTACTGAGAATGTAGATGGGCGATTATAATATATAAATATTCCAACTAAGTATAATAAAGAGTTTTAAATGTCGAGAACAAAAAAAACAATAAAAAATGCTAGAATAAGCTTAATTTTTTATATTCTTTTTACTTTAGTTGCCTTTTTCTCAAGAAAAATTTTTCTTGACTATTTAGGCCCAGAATTTTTAGGTTTAACGGCAACAGTTAGTAATATTTTAGGTTTTTTAAATTTAGCAGAATTAGGTGTAGGGACTACTATTGGGGTTTTTCTTTATAAACCGCTATATGATGAAAATCATGATGAGATTAACAAAATTATATCTGTCTTAGGTTATATTTATAAAAAAATTGGAATTATTGTTTTAATTATAGCTATAGTTGTATCGTGCTTTTTTCCTTTAATTTTCTCAAAAGTAACAATTTCACTTCCAATTATATATTTATGTTTTTATGTGTTTCTTACCAACTCCTTATTAGGCTATTTTGTTAACTATCATCAAACCTTATTATATACTGACCAAAAAGGTTATATCATAGCAATATATTATCAAAGTGCTAATTTATTAAGAATAATTTTACAATCACTTATAGCTTATTATTATCAAAGTTTTTTATTATGGATAATTTTAGAGTTTATTTTTTCAATTATTTATGCCGTTATAATACGCTGGAAAGTAAGGCAAGAATATCTATGGTTGAAATTTAATTTAATAGCATCAAAAGAGGATTTAGTCAATTATAAAGATATATTTAAAAAAATAAAGCAAGTATTTTTTCATAAATTTTCACATGTAATTTTTACGTCTACAGATCAATTAATGATTTACATTTATGTAAGTTTAGAAAGTGTAGCTTATTATAACAACTATTTACTAGTTTTTGGAAAAGCAACTTCTTTACTTAATAATTTCTTTGAGGGTACAAAAGCAGCTATTGGTAATTTGGTAGCTGAAAATGATTCAAAAAAGATAAAAAAAGTGTTTTGGGAGATGATGGCTTTACGTTTCTTTATTGGAGGCTTCCTTTTTATTACATTATTGTATTTAACAGAACCTTTTATTACATTATGGCTGGGGGAAAAATATATCATGGATCCTACAATTTTATTATTATTGCTAATCAGCCTTTTTTTAGGTCAAATTATAATTCCCATTGAAAATTTCCTAAATGCTTATGGTCTATTTCAAGATATATGGGCACCTACAACTCAAGCCGTTTTAAATATTATAATTTCAATAATACTAGGAAAATTAATGGGCATCTCAGGAATCATTTTAGGGTCTATATTAAGTACATTACTAATCATTGTGCCTTGGAAACCTTATTTTTTATATAGTAAAGGTTTCGAAAAATCAGTTTCTGAATATTGGATTGGGTTTTTTAAATTGGCGATGCCATTTATTGGTACCCTAATAATTATAAAATATATTTTATTTAATGTAGTCCTTTCAGATAAAATAACAACGGTAATAGACTGGATATATCTTGCTATAAAGACTTCTATTATTGCAGTTTTAGTGTATGGCTCACTATTGTTTATAATAAATCAAGGCTTTAGGGATTTATTTAAAAGATTTTATATGATGTCAAATAATCTGATAAACAAAATTTTAAAATAAAGATTTGAATAAAAAACTTAAAATACTATTCAGTGTTAATGGGTTTCCCGCTAAATCGGAAACATTTATAGTTAATCATATCGTTGCGGCTCTAGATGCAGGTATGGAGGTTGTTATTTTAGCAAATCATAAACAATCATTACAAGAGACAACACAACAAGATATTTTGCTTAAGTACCAATTGCTTGATAAGGTCGTTGTAAAAAAAGGAATGCCAAAAAACAAACTAGTGAGGGTTTTTACAGCCTTAAGCCTGGCGTTTACTAGCTTAAAAGCGTTTAAATTCTTTACAATACTGTTAAACCCCTTTAAATTTGGTTTTAGTAATTTTAATATGAATGCCTATTATGAGCTGTATCCGCTATTAAATCTCAACACGTTTGATGTCTATCATGCTCATTTTGGACAAAATGCCATTGGCATTGCTTTAGCAAAAGAACTAGGGGTTATTCATTCAAAATTAATAACTACGTTTCATGGCTATGATGCAGCTTCAGAAGATGTAAAAAGTAAACGCAACCTAATAATGAGTTATAAATATGTCTTTAAACATAGTAATACAATTACAGTAAACACACCTTATTTAAAAGAAGTCCTAAACGACTTGGGGTTCTCCGGTTCTATAATATTACCCATGTCTATCAATACCGATTTTTTTAAACCAGATGCTTCTTATAATAAAAATTTAAAATCAAAAACGATTCATCTTATTTCTATTGGAAGGCTTATGGCATTTAAATGTCATTATCTAGGAATAGAAGCGGTAAAAAATCTAATTGAAAAAGGGTATAATATAAAATATCATATTGTAGGTACAGGACCAGAATATAATAATTTAACGAATATCATTAAAAACTATCAGTTGGATGATAACATCATTTTAGAGAAAAATAAATCTCAAGAAGAGATAAAAGAATTACTACTAAATTCTGATATATTTTTAATGACCTCTAATTATGATAACTATGGTCGTAGAGAAACACAAGGTGTCGTAACCATTGAAGCGCAAGCTTGTGGCATACCTGTGGTGGCTTTTGCTTCTGGGGGAGTGCCATATACCCTAATCAATAATAAAACAGGGTTTTTAGTAGATGAAATGGATATAGAGACTTATACCAATAAACTAGAAGAACTTTTAAATGATTGGGCATTAAGAAAAGAATTTGGTAAAAATGCGAGACAATTTGTTCTTGATTATTATTCTAATAACGCTTGTAACAAACAACTTTTAGAAATCTATAACAATTAATAAAATGATACGTAGATTAAGACATATCTTATGGAGAGTGTTGGGGTTTGATTATCAAATGATGTTAAACAAAACAGATTATACCTTGCTACAAGATGACAATTTCACAATTAAAGGAGTGGGCACCTATGCAAATGGGGCTAAGGTTTGGCGTTGGTCAAATGCAAAATTAATAATAGGTAACTATTGCAGTATAGCAAACAATGTGAATTTTATCATGGACGAAGGCAATCATACAGACTCACCAGTTACAAACTATCCTCTCAAAGAAAGAATTCCAACTGAATTTTTATTAGATGCTAAGAATAAAAAACAAAAGGAAGGTATTACTTTAGGTAATGATATTTGGATTGGAATGGGATCCTACATTATGCCAGGGGTTTCTATTGGAAATGGTGCCATTATAGCGGCAAATTCGGTCGTTACAAAAGATGTGCCTGATTATGCAATGTTTGGAGGTAGTCCTGCTAAACTAATTAAGATGAAGCATGATGATAAACTAGTAAGTTCATTAAATATAATAGCTTGGTGGAACTGGGATTATAATAAGATAAAGAAACATATCAATGACTTTTATCTACCAATTGATCAATTTATAGAAAAACATGGCAAATAAATATCATATATTATTTTGCATTCCATCATTAGCCAGCACTGGTGGCATGGAAAAAGTCATTACGGCAAAAGCAAACTATTTTGCAGAGGTTATAGGGCATCATGTAACCATTCTTATTTCAGATCAAAATAATAAACCAATAAGTTTCCCTGTATCTAAAAATGTCACTTGTAAAGACTTACATATTAAAAATATGATATCGGGAGGCATTAAAGGGATTAGCTTTCTTAAAAATATCATTACGTTACGAAAAGTATATACCAAAGAGATTAATACACTAAACCCCGATATCATTATAGTTCCAGAACGGGGTTACGAAGATTTTATCATTCCCTATATCTGTAAACACATCCCAAAAATTAGAGAATATCATTTTTCAAGAAAAGCATCAGAATTACTTGAAAAAGAACTGCCATTGTCAACCAGAATAAAAAGCAGACTCATTAAACAATTCTATTTTAAACAATTTAAAAACTATAATAGTTTGATATTGCTTACTGAAAAAGACAAAAAAGAATGGAAACATATTAAAAATGTAAATGTGATACCTAATTATATAGAGTCTACAGCTGATGGGAAGCATGCTATTTTAACGCGTCCTAAAAAAGTCATTTCAGTGGGCAGTATGCAAAATGATAGAAAAGGGTTTTCAAATTTAATTAGAATATGGTCTAAGTTAAATAATACGAATCACTGGACATTACATATTTATGGAGATGGAACTTATAGGCCTGTTTTGCAAAAACAAATTGAAAAATTAAACTTACAAGATAGTGTATTCTTAGAAGGGAATAGTAACAGTATTAATCAAAAATACCAAGAATCACAATTGTTTTTATTTACATCTAAAGGAGAAGGTTTCGGGATGGTCATTGTTGAAGCACAACAACATGGGGTACCTGCTATTTCTTATGATTGTTACTGTGGCCCAAGCGATATTATTAAACATAATCAAGGGGGCTTTTTAATCCCTATGAATGATGAAACAGCCTTTATTAAGCATTGTGAATTACTTTTAAATAACGATAGATTAAGAAAAGAAAAATCGGAAGAGGCCTATATAAATGCAAAACGTTTTAATAAAGAAAATATCATGCCATTATGGGACGATTTATTTTTTAAACTAATAAAACAATGAATCTAGTATCCATTATCATACCAACCTATAAACGCAGTAATCGCCTACCCATAGCAATTAATAGCGTATTAAATCAAACCTATCCCAATATAGAGATTATTGTGGTAGACGATAATGGAGACAATCAATATAGTGCAGAAACAAAAAAAACACTACAACCCTATTTAGATAACAATCAAATCATATATATAGCCCACAAAACAAATCAGGGGGGCTGCGAGGCAAGAAATACGGGAGCCTTTGCCGCTAAAGGCAATTTTATTGCCTTTTTAGATGATGATGATTTTTATGAACCAACAAAAATAGAGGAACAAGTAAATTTTATTAATAATCATAAAGATTTAGATGCCTGTATATGCTCTATGTACCGGATAGATGAAAACAACGAGCAAATAAAATCTCGCGAAAATATAGCGCGTGGGGTCACATTACAAGAAGCCATTTTAGATGGCAACCTATTCACCTCCATGCTATTAATAAAAAAAGAGGTGTTTATTAAGTTAGATGGCTTTTCTGAAATACCAAGATTTCAAGATAAATACTTCCATTATAAATTTTTAGAAAACAATTATAAAATCGGTGTGCTAAACAAACAACTATTAACCTTGGTAGAGCATTCTGATATTAGAATTTCATTAGCCGCTCATGACAAAATAATAAAGGCACTTGATACTTTGCATAAAGTTGAATTACAGCATAAAAAAAGGTTTAGTCATAAAGAATGGCGTTTTATAATGCATAGACTCTTTTACAACAAAGCCTATACCGTATCGCAAGGATCGTTTAAAAACAAAATGGTTGGGCTTGGTTATATTATTAAATCATTGCCTTATTATACTGGAAACTATAATTGTTTTAAACTTGCTTTAAAAACCTTAACACCAAATTTTATTTTAAAACTTAATAGAAAAAGAAATGATACCTAAAATTATACATTATTGTTGGTTCGGTCGTGGAGAAATGCCAAAATTAGCTAAGATTTGTATGGAATCTTGGAAAAAATATTTACCTGATTATGAGTTAATGATCTGGAATGAAGATTCATTTGATTTAAACTCTAATTTATATACCAAACAAGCGTATGAGTCCAAAAAGTATGCATTTGTAACAGATTATGTCAGGTTATATGCTTTATATCATCATGGCGGTGTTTACATGGATACTGATGTAGAAGTTATTAAGAATATGGATTATTTCCTTCAGTTCCCTGCTTTTTCGGGATTTGAAGATGAAATAAATATTCCTACAGGGATTATGGCAAGTCAAAAAGGGGGATACTGGGTTAAATATTTATTATCTTACTATAATAATCGTTCTTTCATTTTACCTGATGGCACTTATGACACTCTAACAAATACAGCAACCATAGGAAAAATGACCAAAGAATTAGGTTTTATCCCTAATAATAAATATCAATGTATTAATGATGAAATTCATATTTTTCCAAAGGATTATTTTTGTCCAAAATCACAAGTTTCAGGCAAAATTGAACTTACTAGCAACACATATTGTATTCATCATTTTTCAGGATCATGGATGTCTTCTAAGAAAAAAAAACTTACTGAAACTAAAAGGAAATTAATGAGATTTTTAGGTGTTAAAAATATTGAATTTGTAATAAAAATTTTCAGATTAAAAAATTTAAAGAAATATTTATGAAAAAAATATTATTAGTTTTTGGCACAAGACCAGAAGCCATCAAAATGGCACCTTTAGTCAAAGAATTTAAAGCAAACGCTTCCTCATTTGAAACGATTATTTGTGTTACCGCACAACATCGTGAAATGTTAGATCAAGTACTACTTCTTTTTGATATTATACCTGACTATGATTTAGATATTATGAAGCAAGGTCAGGATCTATATGATATAACTTCAAGAGTTTTATTGAATTTAAGAACTGTATTAACAGAGGTGAAACCCGATTTAGTACTTGTTCATGGTGACACAACTACGTCTACCGCAGCAGCTTTAGCTGCATTTTATCAAAAAGTTCCCGTAGCACATATTGAGGCAGGTCTTAGAACCAAAAACATATACTCTCCTTGGCCTGAAGAAATGAATAGACAAATTACAGGACGCATCGCTACATATAATTTTGCTCCTACCCAACTAAGTAAACAAAATCTTTTAAGCGAGGGAGTGAATGAGGATAAAATTATTGTAACTGGTAATACAGTAATTGATGCTTTACATTTAGTATTGAAAAAAATTAAAGATACTAGTGATTTACAATCTGGTATTATTCAAGCCTTAGAAAAAATGGCCATTTCCTCATCCAAATTAGAAGGTTGGATGAATCATACTCGGAAATTAGTTTTAATAACTGGGCATAGACGAGAAAATTTCGGAACTGGTTTTCTAAATATTTGTCAAGCAATAAAAGAATTAGCAAATAAATATCCCAAAGTAGATTTCTTATATCCAATGCATTTAAATCCAAATGTCAGACAACCAATTTCAGAAGTATTTGGAAGTAATGCACTTGATAATGTTATATTTATTGAGCCATTAGAATATTTACCATTCGTTTTTTTAATGAGTAAGAGTTATTTAGTGCTAACGGATTCTGGTGGTATACAAGAAGAGGCCCCTGGTATTGGTAAACCTGTATTGGTTATGCGAGATACTACGGAAAGACCCGAAGGATTAGAAGCCGGTACAGTTAAATTGGTAGGTACCGATAAATCAAAAATAATTCAAGAAGTATCTAATTTACTTGATATTAAGAAATTATACATCAAAATGTCAGAAGCCAATAATCCATATGGTGATGGTCTAGCTTCTAATAGAATTGTAAGTTACCTAAAAAAAGAATTGTAAATAAATTACTGAAAAATGAAACTTATATATATTACTGAACAATTATACTTACATGGTGGTGCAGAGAAAACATTAACGCAAAAACTTAACTATTGGGCAGATACATATAATTATGAAGTGTTATTAATTACTTCAGAGCAAAAAAACAATAAACCATGCTATCCACTCTCAGAAAAAGTGAATCATATTGATTTAAATATAAATTATGCGGCAGGTTCTTATTTTAGTTGGAAAAACTTAAACAAAATATCAACGCATTATAAATTGTTAAAAAATGAAATAGAAAAATTTAATCCTGATGCTATATTTTTAATTTCCTTGTCTTGGGTTCGCTTTATCTTACCAATAATTGGAAAAAATTATAAAATTTATAATGAATATCACACATCTTATTTTGGTTTTTACATGGGATATAAAAAATCTTCATTTTTAGGTAAAATTAAATTTAAATTAAAACAATTTTTTATAGAACGTGTTGAAAATTATTATACGAATATTATTTTCTTAAATGAATCTGAACTTAAGCACTATAAAAGAAAAAACGGTGTTGTGATTTCTAATTTTTTTGATCCTATTGATAACGAATTAGAAGTTACTAAAAAAAATCAAATTATTAGTTTAGGTAGATTAAGTTTTCAGAAAGGCTATGATATGCTCATTGATGCCTGGGCTAAAATAGATAGTAAAATAACGGATTGGACACTTTTAATATATGGTAATGGTGATGATAAAACACAACTTTTAAATTTAATTTCTAGTTACAACTTTAAAAATACAGTTGAAATTAGGGATGCCATATCAAACGTAAATCCCATATTAGCCGAATCTAAATTTTATGTAATGAGCTCTAGGTTTGAAACGTTTCCTATGGTATTATTGGAAGCGTTATCACATGGACTACCAGTTGTCTCATTTGATTGCCCAACAGGACCTAGAAGTATTGTTAAAGAGCATGAAGATGGTGTTTTAATTAAACCTAATGATATTAGTGAACTCGCAGATAAAATTTTATCATTAATTAAAAATGAAAAACTAGTAAAAGAAATGTCTAACAAAGCTAAAGAAAATATTTATAGATTCAATCCTAAAATAGTGATGAAAAGATTTGATGATTTGATTACTCTTAATAACAATTAATTAGCTATTTGCAGTGAAGTAATTATTACTCTCCTTTTTGTGAAATTTAAAATTAAGAGATAAAAAAAATAAGGATGTGTCATAAAAACAATATTTTTTTTAAATATATAATTTAAAACAATGTGATTATGCCATTTGAGTGTTTATTTAGTTTAAACAATTATAATTTTTATAAAAACTATTACTAACTTTTTTATTTTATGAAAATACAGTACATAAACAATTTGAGAGCTTTCGCTTGTTATCTAGTAATATTAACCCACTCCGCTATGCCTGCAATAAGTGAGTCATATGGGATGTTTATGGTTTTTTTTGCTATAATTGCTTCTCCTAGTTCTGAATTATTTGTGATGATTTCTTCTAGTCTATTGGCTCCAACTAAAGAAGGAATGATTTTTTTTTATAAGAAAAGATTTTCAAAACTTTTAGGTCCTTTTCTTTTTTGGTCTTTAATTATATTAATTATTAAATACTTCCAAAATAAAATTTCATTAAATGAATTATTTTATGATTTAGCTCTTTTTCCAATTAAACCGGTTACAGGTGTTTACTGGTTTGTATATGCTATCTGTGGTCTATATTTAGTAATTCCAATAATTTCTCCATGGTTGAATATATGTAAAAGAAAAGAACTATTATTTGTTTTAGCATTATGGTCAATAACTTTATTTCTTCCTTATTTAAACATATTTTTAGACGATAGCATATATAACCCTAAAGGTGATTATTATTTCATTTTAACCTATTTTGGAGGATTTATAGGTTATTTATTTTTAGGCGTGTATTTGAGAAAATACCCTATTTTATACTTAAACAAAGTAAAAGCTTTTTCTTCTATATTATTTATCTTATTTCTGGGGTTATTACCAATAATTTGTGGCTATATTTTTAATAGAAATTTATTGATTTTAAGTAGAGAAAATCTTTCAATTACTAGCGCATTCTTTGTTATTGCAATTTTTACCTTTTTCCAAAATTTCAAGTTACCTCATTATATGGAATACGTTTTAAATATTATTGCTAAACACTCTTATGGAATTTATCTTATTCATATTATCATTATTCGAGATATAGTATGGCGTTTTTTGGAAAATAATAGAATATTTCATCCAGTTATTGAAACACCTTTAATTTCAATAGTGTCACTTCTAATATGTTTAGCAATTGTGCGCGTCCTAAGCTTTCTTCCAAAAAGCAAGTATATTGTTGGTGTTTAATTATTAATTCAACTATGCATTTAGTCTTTTAAACGAATTTACATCTCAGTATTAAACTTTTATTCAAAAAAAATATATTTTTCCGGTACTGGGGATAAATATTTCAAAAGAAATTATTAAAAAATATTATTATAAATTTAATCCTTATTAATAACTACCTAAAATTAATAAATACCATATTTGCTCTATTAATAAACTAATTACCCAAATTGAAAAGTTTTAAGAAAACTTGTATCCTTTAACATAATCTTAATTTTATAATTTAAGTTAGTAAAAAATTAAAAAATGATAACATTTATTCCTGCTGAAATATATTATGATTTATATATTTATTTTTCTTTTTTTTTAGTTATTGCAAATTTATTACATGCTTACACTTTATCTTTAAATTCTGAAAAAAATTTAAAGTTCTTAAGAACTTCTGGTATAATTTTGTTTTTATCTGTTATCCTGTATATTGGATTACGACCTGTAAGCAGGTATTTTGGTGATATGGGGGCTTATAGAGGTTTTTTTCATAACTATTCAATTGGGTTTCCTGTAACTTCAACTAAAGATGTTGTATTTCATTATTATATGAAATTTTTATCTAATTTTGTTAGTGTTCCTATTTTCTTTTTAATAACAGCCTTTTTATATATATTTCCAATGTATTTAATTTCAAAAAAAAATTTTAATAACTATTGGTTTTATGCATTTTTATTATTTGTTGTGTCTTTCTCCTTCTTTAGTTATGGTACAAATGGCATTAGAAACGGCTTAGCTACGTCTTTGTTTTTATGGGGGATTTGTTTTCCTAATAAGAAGATATTAATGATCATCTTATTTATATTAGCCAGCTTGGTCCATAAATCCTTGCTACTACCTATAGCAGCATATGTTCTAACTCTTTTTTACAACAAACCGAAAACATTTTTAAAATCATGGGTAATAGCTATACCAACTTCATTTATATTTGGCTCATTGTTTATTAGTCTTTTTACAATTTTGGGATTTGGAGATGATAGATTGGAGGGCTATCTTTCTTCAAGTATGGATGCTAGTAAATTTAGCAATACAGGATTTCGATGGGATTTTTTGTTTTACAGCGCTTTTCCAGTCTTTGCTGGTTGGTATTTTATAATTAAAAAGAAGTTTAAGGATGAGTTTTATTTTCGATTATATAATACTTATTTAATTTGTAATACATTTTGGATTTTGATTATTCGCGCTAATTTCTCAAATCGTTTTGCCTATCTATCTTGGTTTTTAATGGCAATCGTAATTATTTACCCCTTATTAAAGCAACAGTTTTTTAAAAACCAGCAAATCGTGATTGCTAAAGTAGTCACGGCCTATTTTATGTTTACCTTTTTAATGTACTTTATTTACTATGATGGAAAATAATAGTCAGCCTATGAAAACACTTACTGTTTTTACCCCCACCTTTAACAGAGCCTATTGTCTTCACCAATGCTATGAAAGTTTGGTACAACAAACAAATCAGAATTTTAGATGGTTGATTATTGATGATGGCTCAACCGATAACACCAGAGACTTGGTAGAATCATGGATACATGATCATAAAATTGACATCCAATACCACTATCAAGACAATCAAGGGATGCATGGAGCACATAATACCGCCTATAAATTAATAGAAACACCATTAAATGTGTGTATTGATAGTGATGATTGGGCTCCTGAAAATGCCATTGAAGACATACTGCAATTATGGAAAAAAATTGAATTAAATAAAGATATTGCAGGTATTGTGGGGCTTGATGCGGATAAAAACGGTAATATTATTGGGTCGCAAATACCAGACCATATCAAACAAAGTACATTATACGATTTATACCACAAACATCATGTGACAGGAGATAAAAAATTAGTGTATAAAACAGACGTTGTAAAACAGTTTCCACCATATCCAATATACAATGATGAACGGTTTGTTCCTTTGGGATATTTATATCAGTTAATTGATCAAAAATACAGCTTATTAACAACGAATGCCGTTTTTTGTATCGTGGAATATATGCAAGATGGATCGAGCCTTAATATATTAAAACAATATAGACGACATCCTAAAGGCTTTGCCTTTTCAAGAAAAAGTAGAATGCTGTTAGGACATACCTTTAAGGAGCGTTTTAAAAATGCCATACATTATGTGTCAAGCTCTATGTTTATTAAAAATAGTGCTTTTGTATCAGAATCTCCTCGAAAACTATTAACAATTATAGCCATACCGTTTGGTATCATGTTACATATCTATATTTTATATAAAACAAGAAAATAACAATGAGTGTAGTTAGGGTATTACAAGTTTTTACGGTCATGAACAGAGGGGGTGCAGAATCTATGATTATGAATTATTATAGAGCTATAGACCGCACTAAAATACAATTTGATTTTTTGGTACATAGAAAAGAAAAAGGAGCTTTTGATGATGAAATAGAAAGCTTAGGAGGAAGAATGTATAAATTAACGCCCATAAACCCCTTATTACCAAATAACTACTATAAAGCATTAAGAGCGTTCTTTAAAACAAACCAACAGTATAAAATTGTTCATTCTCACCTAAATACATTTAGTTGTTTTCCATTAAAAATTGCTAAAGAATTTAATATTCCGTGCCGTATTGCCCATGCACATATTGCTATTGAACCTATAAAACTTAAAGATGTCATACAAAAAAATGAAAGCTTAAAGGAAACGTTTAAAAAACTTATTAAATTTCAACTTAAAAAGAAAATTAAAAACGCCCCAACGCATTATTTCTCATGTGGCGAAAAAGCAGGAAACTGGTTGTTTGGCGAAGAAACTACATTTACGATTATGAATAATGCTATTGATACCGAAGCATTTACATATAACCCAGAAATAAGTAAATCATATAAAAAAAGAAATGCCTTAGAAGATAAGGTGGTGATCGGTCATGTAGGACGATTTTCAAGCCAAAAGAATCACTTGTTTTTATTTCAAATTTTTAAGAGTTTGCTTAACAAAAAAGACAACTGCGTTTTGGTTCTTGTAGGCGATGGTACTATGAGAGAAAAATTAGAGACAGAAGTTAAAAACTTAGAGATAGCAAATAAGGTACTGTTTTTGGGTGTACGCACAGATATTCCTCAATTATATCAAATGATGGATATGTTTGTTTTTCCGTCTTTTTATGAAGGGCTTCCGGTAACCTTAATTGAAGCACAATCTGCGGGCTTAAAAGTTTTTGCTTCTGATAAAATAACTAAGGAAGTTGCGCTCACAGACGATATAACATACCTACCCTTAACCGAAGATTCAGATATCTGGGCAGATAAAATTTTAGAAAAAATGACAGAAACAAAAAAGGATCATGTTGAATTGTTAAAAAACAAAGGCTATGATATTCATAAAAATGCAGAATTAGTTCAGGAATTTTATTTAAAACAAATACGTGTATAGAGTATGACAAATATAAAAGACAAGATATATCTAAAATCTCCACATATCGTTCAGAATATAATCATATCGTTATTTAATATAGTCGCTTATAATAAACGATATGGTTCTAAATATAAGGAGTTTAAAAAACAATATCTAAAAAACAGAAGCTTGTCTTATGACGACTTAAAAGACATACAGACCAAGAAGTATAGAGATTTTGTAAAGTATGTAAATGAAAAATCAAAATATTATAACAGCATCTTCAAAAAAATAAAAAATCCTGAAAACTTGGATAATATTCAGCAATTACCAGTTATAGATAAGGAAACATTACGAAAAAATATCCATGACATATATACCATAGATAAAAGTACCGGGGTTCTTTCTAAAACAGGAGGAACAACTGGTAAATCCCTTGAAGTTTTATATACCTCTACAGATATACAGGAGCGATTTGCCATACTGGATAATTTTAGAAATGGATTTGGATACCAATTAGGCAAGAAAACAGCATGGTTTAGCGGCAAAAATCTTTTAACTAAAAAAGATCTACAAAAAAATAGGTTTTGGAAAACAGATTATATATATAAGGTGCGCTACTACTCTACCTTCCATATACACACTACATATTTAGAACATTACCTAAAAAATCTAATATCCTATAAGCCTCAATATATGGTGGGCTTTCCATCTACCATGTATGAGATTGCTAAATATGGTAAAAATAATAATATAGAGTTTCCAGAGCATGTCATTAAAGCAATATTCCCAACAGCTGAAACCATTACGGATGATATTCGCCATGTGTTAGAAGGGTATTTTAAAACAAACCTATATAATCAATATGCATCGTCTGAAGGAGCACCATTTATAGTAGAATGTAAAAACAAAAAATTACATTTAGAATTGCAAAGTGGTGTTTTTGAAGTGTTAGATAACAATAACCAGCCTGCTCAAAAGGGAAGACTCATAGTTACCTCATTTAATACCCATGGAACACCATTAATTAGATATGATATCGGGGATGAAATTGAACTAAGTGACGACACCTGCTCTTGTGGGAATCATAATCCAACAGTAAAACAAATTTTAGGACGAATGTCTGATTATATTTATTCTGAAGAAACAGGAAAAATTAATTTAGGAAATATATCCAATTGTCTTAAAGGGGTTCATGGCATCATTAAATTTCAAATACAACAGCATGTACCAGATGAGATAATAGTCCTTATTAATAAAGATGAAAATATTTTCTCTTTAAAAGAAGAAAGCACGTTTCTAAAAAATATTATAGACCGAGTAGGACCACTAATGAACATTAAAATAGAATATGTAACGGACATACCTGTTGAAAAAAGTGGTAAGTTTCTCTTAGTTAAGAATACATTAAAAATCTAAGACCATGTTATTTAATTCATTTGAGTTTCTTGTTTTTTTTACAATAATTTTTATGCTTTATTGGCTGCTTAATAACAATCTCAGCAAACAAAATATTTTATTACTAATATCAAGTTATATTTTTTACGCTTGGTGGGATTGGAGATTTCTATCCTTAATAATTTTGAGTTCTTTTATTGATTTTAAAGCAGGTTCTGAAATATTCAAATCAAACACAGTTAAAAAAAGAAAAAATTGGTTACTAGTAAGTTTAATTGCAAATTTAGGTTTATTATCTATATTCAAATATTACAATTTTTTTGCCGAATCATTTACAGATTTAATGACTAAATTCGGATGGCATCCCAATGATTTAACATTAAATATTATTTTGCCTGTAGGTATAAGTTTTTATACATTTCAAACTTTAAGTTATACTATTGATATTTATAGAAAACAATTACAACCAACTAAAAACATCATATCTTTTTTTACTTATATCGCCTTTTTTCCCCAGTTAGTTGCAGGCCCAATTGAAAGAGCTACTAATTTACTACCACAGATAGAGAAAAAAAGGATTTTTAAAAAAGAATGGTTTAATGAAGGTGTAATTCAAATATTAGTCGGTCTCTTTCGTAAAATAGTAATTGCTGATTCACTAGGTATTTATGTAGATACAATCTATGGAGATATTGGGATTTATAATTCTACTTCCATAATATTAGCAACTTTTTTATATGCATTTCAAATATATTATGATTTTGCAGGTTACTCAGATATTGCGATTGGTACTGCAAAATTATTAGGATTCAAATTCAACCAAAATTTTAATCTGCCGTATTTTTCAAAATCATTGACTGAGTTTTGGAGAAAATGGCATATGTCTTTATCCTTTTGGTTAAGAGACTATTTATATATCTCACTAGGAGGCAATAGAAAAGGAATAAAAATTACATACCGCAATTTAATGCTAACCATGCTGCTAGGGGGCTTATGGCATGGTGCTAATTGGACCTTTATTATTTGGGGTGGTATACATGGTACTGTATTAAGCTTAGAAAAATATTTTAAATCTACTCCATATGCGCATAAATTAAATGGTTTTGGGTTTCTAGGTTATCCAATAACATTTACTATAGTGCTATTCTCGTGGATATTTTTTAGAGCACAAAGTTTAAATTCCGCAACCATAGCAATAAAAAAAATAATTCAATTTGACTTTTCTATGCCATTTATAGGCGATATAAATTCAGTTATAAATGCTATACTTGTTTTATCAATGGGGATATTATTTGACCTTTATATCTTTAATAAAAAGATAGATTTAGAAAATTTTGGAGCAAAATTCAGTATTACTAAAATAGCCATTATATCTTCTGTCATTATAATTCTAATTAACCTATTTTATTCTACCTCGAATAATTTTATTTATTTTCAATTTTAAAGCTATGGACACAAAGAATTTAAAATATATTATAAAAACTTTTGTTTTTATTCTTCTTATTACACTTCTTGTCGACAAAATAGTTTTTTTTGTTCTTAATACAATAAGTGATCAGGTTTTTACAGGCCAAAGTATTGGTAAACTAAATCATTTTTTGAAAATAAAAGATGATGTTGATTTTATTGTTTTTGGAAGTTCAAGAGCCAATCATAATATAGATCCACTTATGATATCTCAAAATAGTTTCAATATGGGAATGGATGGGCGTAAAATAGCATACCCCGCAACTTTGATTAAACTTTTGCCAAAAGAAAAAAAACAAATAATCTTATTACAAATTGATACAGAAAATGCATTTTCAGAAAATTATACAGGCGTTGATATACAAGCTTTGAATTCAAAATATAACAGAAATAAAATTATAAAAAATGAAATTGATAAATTAGGACAAAATAATATTATCCAAAATTTTTATTGGAGTTTGAGTTATAATAGTTCTGTCTTGGGAATATTAAAAAACTATTTCAAACCAAATTATAATTATAAAACGTATTTTGGTTATGACCCTATTTATGTAAATGAAAATCAAAGAAAAATTTTCAAAAATATTCTAAGCGACGAAATATCAGAAAAATGTCAACAGCGGTTGGCTATAAATAAAATTTATAACAGCTACTTAGATGAGCTAAAACTATTTTGTGAAGAAAATAATAAAACAATCATTTTTTTCACTTCGCCAAAATTTAATGATACCTGTAAAAATGACAATGATAAATTAAGTGAAATTATGAAAACAAAAAAATTAATATATTATGATTTAACAGATTATTTTAAGGGAAACAATTTACTTGGATATTGGAAGGACAAAGATCATTTGTCTAAAGAAGGAGCTGAGTTATTTACACAATCAATTAAAAAAAAATTAACTAATCATATATTGGGGAAAGAATACACCTTTCATTGAGAAAAGTGTATTCTTCAATTTGAATAGGAACTGCTCTAAAATATTTTTAATTACACGTATTATTATAAATATTAAGGTTGGTATTATCTTGTTTATCCCTTATACATTCAGAAGTTCCGTTAATTGTAATAGCATTGTTAAATACTTCTATATTATCATTTAAGCTAGAAAAATCAAGACCTATTGAACCGTTTGTTTTAATGGTATTATTTGCAAATGTTGAATTAGTAGCACCAACCATTCTAAATCCGCCTTCATTAATATTATCATTAAACACTAAACCACTTAAATTATTAAAAGATGAAGTTCCTCCATTTGATTTTGTAGTGTTGTTTATTATATTAAAACTATTATTTGTGTTATCTAAATTAACATCCTGCATTTTAAAGGCACTTAATACTACATCAATAGTATTGTTTTTAATAGTTACATTATTTATTGAGCTTGTTGAAGCTTTTGTTATAATCCCCATACTTCTGTCTGATGTACTTTTTATAACATTATCATGTATGCTACTATCTTTTAACTCATTAATTATAATACCTGTTTTGCAATTAATAATCTCGTTGTCATAAATCTCATTATTGAAATTAACTACATCTAAACCAATAGCGTACCCAGTCACTTTATTACCATAAATTTTATTGTTATAGTTTCCATAAATAGTAGGAGAAACACCTCCTAATAAACCTGTACTACTTGTTTTTTGCTCATTAGACGTTGCTATTATAGTATTGTTTCTAATAACTGAATCGTGCGATTCATAAAAACCAATAGAGCCTTGTGTATTATTATCTTCAATGGTTACATTACTTCCAGATGCAATATAAAAAGAGAAAAATGCAGCACCCGTTTCTGTATTGTTTCTTATAGTAATATCTTTTGCTATTTGATAAACAACACCACCATTGTTTTGTGCTTCAATATCAATAGCCATTCTTGGCGCAGTTCCTTTTGAAAGTTCTGTGTCTACACCATTATCAATAAACTCATTATTTTCAATAACTATATTTCTTCCATCTCCTATGGAGATTCCATTACGTCTGTTTCTAATAATAGTACAGCCTGTTATTAAAAGGTTATCTGTTGGTCGGTAAAAAGTATCGTATGCATGACCATGTGAACCAATAGAAATTCCATCACCACCTGCATCTATACTGGTAATTCCTTTGATCGTAACATTCTCTGAACCTCCTACTCGTATTGAATGCCCCCATTCATGTGTTTCACCATCAGAATAATCATGGGTATCTCGGTCTCCATGAAAAAAACCTCCTTCTATAATTACATTTGATACTTTAAATACTGCTAATAAAATAGTGCTTTTATTATTATTTGGTTGCTGTCTTAAATGGGTGTTATCTGACATTAATAAATGAAAATCAGATGGTACATTAATAGCTCCTTCACTTGATTGAACAGTAGGATCATCTGTTTTAAAATAAGCGTCTAGGGTATCAATTTTAAAGGTTGTGGCCCCCAAAGCTTTAGCTTGTTCAAAATAGCTTACCAATAAATCACGATTACGTTGAGCTACGTCATCAGACACCTCACCTTGAACAATATCCCAACGTGTTGGATCAAAGTTAAAGGTAGGGTCTTTTAATTGTGGAGTACTACCGCTAAGGGTGACGCTGGAGTTTAACAACTCACCAGAAATGACAGAATTATCAGAAAAATTAAGCGTCCCGTTGGTAATATCGCCCCCTTCATAGAGGATGGTAACATTAGAAGGTAAATTAATGGTTTGGCCATTTAAATCCATCAAACAATTGATAATAATGGTATCCCCAGAACTGGCGGTGCTTAAATCAAAATCACAGGGTGTGGTTGTATTAACGGGGTCAACGGTATCTTCAGGAGGGGTCGGGGTATCCGTACTAGTAGAATCGGTAGGCGTGGTGGTCTCAACAGGCGTATCGGCCGTAGGTTCTACAAACAATTCTTCATTATTACAGGAAGCAATAGAAATGGTTACTAAAAAAATAAAGAGCATAGGTTTTAAAATAGACGTCATACAATTAAAATTTAGGGAGGGAATCATTAGTGTTTTATAAAATTAAATATTATTTAAAAAAAATCGTTTAAGAGTTTTGTTATTTCGACAAAATACATAGTGGTTTAGAATAATTTTCGTTTAAGTGTAATTTAATATCGATAAACTGTTTTTTAAAATAATAATATACCCTATCTACGACAATCAAGACGTTTTGGATCTTTATTTTTTTTGAAACACAAAAATAAGGGAATAGTACAGGTTTAAAAGGTCTTGTTAATAACTATTAATAACTTGATAGTGGGATGGTTATAGGAAGTAGTTAAATGGCAAAACTATTGAAGTAAAAATAAAAATTAATAGAAAAATAGGCTGGATATTCATTAAGCTGATTTACCTTGAAGACTCATAGTAGATTGATTAATCATATGAAATAATAGCATCATGGGGGAAATCCATAGACTCACAAAACTCTTTAATACTAACAGGGCGTTTTGAGCATCTTTAATAGTTCTAACCAATTGGCAGGAATAGGTATAAGGTTTGCCTCATAGGGTAGCGATTTTTTTATCATACAATTCAAGAATAAATGAACTATAAATAACCATTAAATGGATTATTAAATTGTTGATAATTTTAACTGCAAAATACATATACTTTGAATCAAGGCACAGGTCTTATTAAGATAAATAAAAGGAATAGAAGGAAATTGGGGAGGGAAAATAGAAAAAGATAGAGAACGCAGGGATTAAGCTGACTTACCTCGAAGACTCATTGTAGATTGATTAATCATATTAAAAATATCATCATGGGGTAAATCCATATACTCACAAAACTCTTTAATACTAATGGAGCGTTTTGAGGTAATACCATAAGCATCTTTAATGGTTCTAACCAATTGGCAGGAATGGGTATAACTTTTGCCTAATATAATGGCGATTTCTTTCGGGTAAATACAATATCGGTACATAAACTACAATATGTTGGGTGTTTCTTAAACACGGTTCCTAAATGTTTTAAAATTGCTTTCATCCTTTCATAAATTTAATTAGTTAACAAAACAAAATTAACGAAATGTTAAGGATGTGTTAAAAACCGTAGAACGAGTTATTAAGAAAGTTATTAACATGATAAAACCTACGATTCAAAGTTACGAAAGAAACCTAATAATCATGGGTAAAACAGACACCCAATTATAAACAATGTCTTAACAAAAAAGCTGTTAATAACTTAACAAAATAGTTCATTAGTTAGATATAAAGTAACATTCCCATTACAGACTGGGCATAAAACAACCGCATCAAAACCCTTAAATATGTTTACAAAAAAACCAAGCCCTTACTCCCACAGCATACATCGTATCAAAACATAACTCCTTGTCAGTTCGAGTGAAATCCTTGAAAAGGGTTTTGTATCGAGAACCTTGTCAGTTCAAGTGATCTACGGAGGAACGACGTAGATTGTATCGAGAACTATTTTTAGTGTATTGCTTCTCGATACAAATTTGTTCCGTTGCACTACACAAATCCACTCGAAGTGACATTTAGTTTTTAAATACCCTTCTGTTCCTCTCTGTCAGTTCGAGTGATCTACGGAGGAACGACGTAGGTTGTATCGAGAACCTTGTCAGTTCGAGTGATCTACGGAGGAACGACGTAGATTGTATCGAGAACCTTGTCAGTTCGAGTAATCTACGGAGGAAAGACATAGATTGTATCGAGAACCTTGTCAGTTCGAGTGATTCGACGCAGGAGAATTGTATCGAGAACTATTTTTAGTGTATTGCTTCTCGATACAATTTTCTCATACTTCGAAAACCACTCGAAGTGACATTTAGTTTTTAAATAACCTTCTGTTCCTCTCTGTCAGTTCGAGTGATCTACGGAGGAACGACACAGGTTGTATCGAGAACCTTGTCAGTTCGAGTGATTCGACGTAGGAGAATTGTATCGCGAACTATTTTTAGTGCATTGCTTCTCGATACAAATTTGTTCCGTTGCACTACACAAATCCACTCGAAGTGACAGTATTAACGCTTTTGTCAGTTCGAGTGATCTACGGAGGAACGACATAGATTGTATCGAGAACCTTGTCAGTTCGAGTGATTCGACGCAGGAGAATCGTATCGAGAACTATTTTTAGTGTATTGCTTCTCGATACAATTTTCTCATGCTTCGAAAACCACTCGAAGTGACATCTAGGTTTTTAAATAATCACTCGTTACCCCTGTCAGTTCGAGTGACCTGT
>NZ_JAAKGI010000027.1:0-73736 GCF_011762485.1 Yeosuana marina | reverse complement strand
TGTATCGAGAACCTTGTCAGTTCGAGTGATTCGACGTAGGAGAATTGTATCGCGAACTATTTTTAGTGCATTGCTTCTTGATACAATTTTCTCATGCTTCGAAAACCACTCGAAGTGACATCTAGGTTGTTAAATAACCATTCTTATCCCCTTTGTCAGTTCGAGTGACCTGTGGAGGAACGACACAGGTTGTATCGAGAACCCTGTCAGTTCGAGTGATTCGACGTAGGAGTATCGTATCGAGAACAATTACGATTTAAATTTTTTCCTTGAAAGATTTGGTAGCTTTTCAAACTCATTATTAATTAATGCCTCTTTTTTTACTTTAGACCATTTTTTAATTTGTTTTTCTGTTTCAATAGCTTTTGTAGGTTCAGTAAATTCAGAATAAAAAACCAATGAAACAGGTCTTCTTGAATGCGTGTAGCTATCTTTATATTTACCAGATTGGTGTTCAATGACTCTTTGTTCAAGATTTGAAGTAATCCCTGTGTAATAGGTGTTATCTGAGCATTTTAAAATATAAACGTAGTATGTTTTCATGCCTTAAAAATAAGACTTCTCGATACAAATTTGTTCCGTTGCACTACACAAATCCACTCGAAGTGACAGTATTAACGCTTTTGTCAGTTCGAGTGATCTACGAAGGAACGACGTAGATTGTATCGAGAACCTTGTCAGTTCGAGTGATTCGACGTAGGAGAATCGTATCGAAAACTAATTTTAGTGCATTGCTTGTCGATACAATTTTCTCATACTTCGAAAACCATTTGAAGTGACAATGGTAGTTTTTTTTGTCAGTTCGAGTGACCTGTGGAGGAACGACACAGGTTGTATCGAGAACCTTGTCAGTTCGAGTGATTCGACGCAGGAGAATCGTATCGAGAACTATTTTTAGTGCATTGCTTCTCGATACATATTTGTTCCGTTGCACAACACAAATCCACTCGAAGTGACATTTAGTTTTTAAATAACCTCTGATCCTCTGTGTCAGTTCGAGTGACCTGTGGAGGAACGACACAGGTTGTATCGAGAACCAACAAATAACTAAATAAACACATTAACAAATCAACAACAAAAAATGTATCGAGAACACCTCTCACTACTAAACAAACAGACTGCCAAGTCGTCCCGCCTCACAGTGGCGTTCATTTCCGTCATTACGAGCAACGCGAAGTAATCTCATGATGCAAGTTCAAATCAAAAGACTGCCGCGTCGTTCCTCCTCGCAGTGACGTTCTTCACCAACTTTATAACTAAACCTTTTAACTTCTCACTTCTCACTTCTCACTTCTAACCATCTAAAGATCTATTTATCTCACTATCTAACCTTCTCCCCCCCATAGATCCCCTATGGATACTCTATGGATACTCTATGGATACTGTATGGATAAAGTATGAGACTGTTAAAAATGCAAAACCACTAAAAATGTACAAAATAATACAGATCATAATAAAAAGTATAAAAAACTACAAATACTACAATTTCTACAGATACTAAAAAAATAGCTAATAAATAGAAATAGCTAAAAATCTAACGAGTTTAAACTAAAACAAGTCATAACTCCCAAAAACATAAAAACCAACTCGAACAGTTTTAATCCTGATATACTTTTGAAATGTCATTCAGCGATAGCAAAACTCTAAAGGAGCTCATTTAGAATTTAAATCATCCTGTTTACAAAAATGATTAGTAGTAACCGAGTCTTAAAAAATAGATAACAGACTCATAAAACAATTAAAACCATGGCCAAATTAAAAAGCCTCATTAAAATTGAAGGAACCCTGGATGGGATGACCTTCTACAAAGGTAAAGACGGTTATTTAGTACGCACCAAAGGAGGCGTTTCGAAAAACCGCATTGACAACGATCCTGCATTCATTCGTACTCGTGAAAATGGGACGGAGTTCGGACACATCGCCAAAAGCGGCAAAGTGTTTCGGCAAGCTCTTACGCCTTTGTTGGCAGATGTAAAAGACAGTACCCTAACAGCACGTATGGTAAAAATCTTGTCGCAAATAAAAAATACCGATAGCACATCGGTAAGAGGAAGCCGACAGGTTGGTATTGGAATCGCAACTCCTGAAGGGCAAGCCATCTTAAAAGGATTTGATTTTAACAGTAATGCCAAATTAAATAGTGTGTTATTAGCCGACTACCAGCTAAATACAACCACGGGAGGTATTAGTATTGCTAATTTAAATCCCTTAAAGCAACTCAATGCCCCCAGTGGAGCCACCCATGTAAGTGTAATGTCTGCCGCATTACGCATAGATTTTACAACCTCTGAAAAAGACTTACAAGTAAGTCCGGAAGTTAATATCCCTTTAAATGGGACATCAGTTGATATTAATACAGCTCCTGATAACATACCGGAAGGCTCGGGTCAAATCATGTTTGTGTTAAAAATTAGTTTCTTTCAAGAAATTAATGGCATACAATACACCTTAAATAATGGAGCCTTTAATACCCTGCATATTATTGATATGGTATAGCGCATCATGATAACGGCAATTAAAAAGAGGTCTTAACTATAAGTTTAATAATGACGTATAACAAGACCTCTTGTCGTTTAAGTATAGCTCTCCTAACCTAGTGTCCCCTGGCTTAATTCTCGTTTTTTAAACTAATAAATCGTCATTACGAGCAACGCGAAGTAATCTCATGATTGTAACTCCAATCAAAAGACTGCCGCGTCGTCCCTCCTCGCAGTGACGTTCTATACCGTCATTACGAGCGCAGCGAAGTAATCTCATGATTAATTTCTTTTCGTTTCTAGTATTCAATAATCTAACCATATAAAGATTTATCACGATTCTCGATTCACTTCTCACCTCTCACTATGAAACAAACAGACTGCCACGTCGTTCCTCCTCGCAGTGACGTACAATGATACATTTTGACTTTAAAAATTCACTACTTTCATCTAACCCTTTAACTTTTAATATTTAATATCTTACTTCTAACTTTAAATTCTAACCATCTAACCTCTCACTTCTAACTTCTAACTTCTAACTTCTAACATCTAACCAGCTAACCAGCTAACCAGCTAACCATCTAACCAACGTAATAAAACGAAAAAATAAATCGGTACCAAATTACTTTTATATATTTGTTCAAAACTAGATAACCCAGACCTTCGAATCTATCCATATGAAAAAAAAATTAATCAGAATTACCACAGTTCCCCTCTCGTTAAGCGGCCTCCTTACGGGACAACTAAAGTTCATGTCCCAGTATTTTGAGGTTCTGGGAGTGTCTTCAAACAATAAAAATCAATTGGAGATGGTATCTAAATTGGAGGAAATCCCTACAATAGCCGTTGAAATGACGCGCAAGATTACGCCCATAAAAGATTTAAAAGCAGTATGGCAACTCTATAAATTATTTAAAAAAGAAAAACCGTTTATCGTCCATTCTCATACCCCTAAAGCTGGAACTTTATCCATGTTAGCGGCTAAACTGGCAGGCGTACCGTACAGACTGCACACCATAGCAGGACTGCCTTTGGTAGAGGCTACGGGAAGTAAACGCTGGCTTTTGAATGCTGTGGAAAAAATAACCTACAGTTGCGCCACGAGAATATATCCAAATTCCTTTGGATTACAAGATATTATATTACAAAATAAATTCACAACGAAAAATAAATTAAAAGTGATTGCCAACGGGAGTTCTAACGGGATAGATACAACTTACTTCAATCCTCAAGCCTATGAAAACAGCGATGAGATTCATAAACTTAAACAAGAGTTAAAGATAGCTGAAGAAGATTTTGTATTTGTATTTATGGGACGTTTAGTGACGGACAAAGGAATTAATGAGCTTATAGTTGCTTTTAATAAGCTTTGTCAAGAGCATCAACATATAAAATTGTTGTTGGTGGGGACTTATGAAAACGACTTAGACCCCTTGCTTCCAGAAACCTTAAGAGCCATTGAAACCAATCAACATATTCTATCTCCAGGATGGGTTGATGATGTACGCCCTTATTTTGCAATTTCTGACGCCCTAACATTTCCTAGCTATAGAGAAGGGTTTCCTAATGTGGTTATGCAGGCTGGGGCTATGGAATTAGCGTGCATTGTTACAGACATTAATGGATGTAATGAAATTGTTAAACATAAAGAAACTGGTTTAATTATTCCTGTAAAAGATACAGAAGCTTTATATACGGCTATGAGCTTTATTTTAAACCATAAAACAGCATCCAAACACATGGGGGTTAAATGCAGAGCGCATATTGTATCGAATTTTGAACGTAAAGTCGTTTGGGAAGCTTTATTAGACGAATATAATACCCTTAATTAAGTTCTATTGAGCACGATGATTTCTAGACTAAAACATTTAAATGTCTTTTTTAAAGACCCCGATAAAAAAGGGGGGCTACGAATGCTTAAAGAACTATTGTATTTTGCATGGCTAAAAAAAGAAGTTCCGACCGATTATGTTAGAAAATTTCTATACAGAAAGGATGTGGTAGCCTATCAGCAGTATCTATCCTTGAATCAATTTAACAGCATTATTACATCCAAAAAATTAGTATTCCCTCAAATATCAAACTTATTGGATAATAAATTAAGTTTTTACAAACTATGCGAAACCTATAAGTTACCGATTCCTAAAGTAATAGCATACAATTTAAGACAGCAGTTTTTTTATAAAGACACCAATAGCCTGAGGACTAAAAAGCAGGACCTGATTGATTTTTTCAATAACCTGTTTGAAACATCAAAAAGGACGACCCTATTTGTAAAACCCCTAAGTGGTTCGGGCGGTTTTGGCTGTTTTTTACTGGAGAAAAACCTATTAGAAACACAGATAGAAACCTATGGCGAGAGCCTCCTTAACAATTGCTATCTCTATCAAGAACGTATCAAACAGCACGCAGATATTGATAAAATTAATTCTAAATCCATTAATACCTTACGATTGGACACCTATATCGATACCTCAAATACACCACACGTACTCTCGGTACTTATGCGTTTTGGAATAGGAAACAGCATCACCGATAATACCCATACGGGTGGCTTCTATATCGCCGTCAGTCCATCAGGAACCTTGCAAGCACCGGGTAGACAGGATATTATTGAAGGGGGTGGTGTATTTGTAACGCATCCAGATACACATTTTGAATTGAACGGGTTTCAGGTTCCCTTTTTTCATGAAGCTTGTGCGTTAGCAAAGCGTTTAACTACCTATTTCCCGAATAGAATAATTGGTTGGGATATAGCGATCACTGATAAAGGGCCTTTGGTTATAGAAGGAAATAACAATCCGAGTTTACATGTCACCGATGTGGCCTATGGCGGATATCTAAAAAACAAACACATACAGAACATCTTAACCGAAATAAAAAAATGAGAAGATATGTTCTGAGGGCTTTAGAAAATCTACGATATAGCCTGTTTTGGAGTTTAGATAGGCTCAAAGGTGGCAACGTCAAAAAACATTATAAGGATATTAGATTTATTTTAGAACAGTTTGAGAGTTCATATTCAAAACAAAAACGAGACGACGCACTAAAAATGTTGTTAGAGCATGCCGTAAAAACAACCGTGTTTTACAAAAATTATAAGCATGCCAAAACAGTACAGGACTTTCCTGTTATCAATAAAACCAGTATTAGAGAACATAAAAAAAATATGCTTTCTCAGGCGTTTAGTGGTAAAAAAATAGTCACGGTTAAAACCAGTGGGTCAACCGGAGCCACCTTGGAGATTGTTCAAGATAGCAATAAAAAACAACGAAATACAGCAGACACGCTTTATTTTTCTGAACTGGCAGGGTTTAAATTGGGATACAAACTATATTATGTAAGACTATGGGTGGCTTATTTAAAAAAACAAAGCATACAGATTTGGAAACAAAATATCCATCCCGTAAATGTGATAGAATTAAACGATGCCTATTTAAAAAAATTAATCGAACACATCAAGACAGACCCCTCACGTAAAGGATGGCTGGGCTATGCCTCGGGATTTGAAGCTATTTGCAAATATCTGGACAAAATTAAGACGCCCCCAATAAACACAAATGTTACATCCATTATTGCGATTTCTGAGAGTTTAAACGACTACACAAAACAAAGCATGTCGAGATACTTTGGTGCGCCTACCGTATCTCGATATTCCAATTGGGAAAACGGCATCATAGCGCAACAAATGCCTGATGGCACAACCGATTTTAAAATAAATTGGGCGAGTTACCTGGTTGAAATACTGGAGTTTGATACCAACAACCCCGTCAAAGAGGGGCAGTTAGGGCGCATTGTCATTACCGATTTATTTAATTATGCGTTACCCATGATACGCTACGATACAGGTGATGTAGGCGCGATGGACACGAGCGTCTCACCGCCTGTTTTAAAAAAAGTGGAAGGGCGTCAGTCGGATATCGTGTTTAACACCCAAGGCAAGATGGTGTCGCCATTAATTATGTCCTGCCTTTTAAACTATAGTGGGGTCATACAGGGACAATTAATTCAGGAAACACAAAACGAATACACTCTAAAATTAAATGCAACCAGCGAATTTAAGAGAGAGCTTGATTTGTTGAATGAATTAAAAGGCTATTTGGGTCACCAAGCCATCATTCATAGTGTATACGTCAATGAAATTCCTTTATTAGCCTCGGGGAAAAGAAAAATGATGGTAAACAAGTATACAATCAAATAATGGTTCATGAGCATAAAACGAATGATATAACTACAGAGGTAGCAACCTTATCGAAAAAACAGGAACTCATAACGAATATTTACTGAATTAGACCTTCGAGCCTCAGTTAAACTTTATATTTGAAATTCTGTAAAGTGTTTAAAATAAGCAAAGGAATGTATAAATTATTTTTTAAGAGACTCATAGATATCATGGTATCCCTTATAGCCATTACGCTATTATCACCCATTATCATAGCCACTATGCTATTGTTGATCATTGCAAATCAAGGCAAACCCTTTTTTATTCATCCGCGTCCCGGTAAAAATGGAAAAGTATTTAAGCTGATTAAGTTTAAAACCATGAATGATAAAAAAGATGCACAGGGCGAGTTTTTACCATTTGACCAAAGAGTGACTAAAATTGGGGCGTTTGTTAGAAAATATTCCTTAGATGAACTCTTGCAATTAATTAATGTACTTAAAGGCGACATGAGTTTGGTGGGACCAAGACCTTTACTGGTGCAATATCTACCGTTGTATAACGAGACACAGAAAAGACGACATGATGTAAAACCTGGAATTACAGGGTGGGCACAAGTGAATGGTAGAAATACACTGCTATGGGTAAAAAAGTTTGAGTATGATGTTTGGTACGTAGATCATTTGTCTTTTTTATTAGATATAAAAATTTTACTGTTAACAGTAAAAAAAGTAATTGTTAAGGAAGGGGTCAATAATTCAGAATCTCTAAACATGACCACCTTTACGGGGGGAGCTAACGAATAAGCAACTATGGTAAAAAAAGAAGGCATCGGATCGTATTTTCATTGTGAAATCTTAAAACTAGACACGGGTAATGAGATTGTGCTACCATTTCAGTACGAGCTGTTTTATACAGGTAGGCAGGCCCTACTCTATATATTAAACCAGATAAATGCTGAAAAGAAGATAACTAAAATTTGGTTTCCCGAGTACTATTGCCAACATACCCTACATTGGATACAAAAATCATATCCAGACATTAGTTTATATAAGCTCAATCCCTTTGATTTTTCATCAGATAGGGTTAACATATCGGAATTTGCAGAAACAAACGATGTGGTGATTATCAATAATTATTGGGGCTTGAGCACGATGCGGACTGAAAAAAAGGAGGATTCTCCAGTAATTATTGAAGATCATTCCCACGGATGGCTAAGCAAAGCTTGTCTAAATAGCAAAGCGGACTATTGTTTTGTGTCCTTACGAAAGTCCTTACCCATTCCGTTAGGAGGGATCTATTGGAAACCCAACAACACAATAACCGACGACACCTTTGATTTTAAAGAGGGTGATGCCTTTTATAAAATTTGGGAACGGATGCTGCAAGCTATGACCATAAAGTCCGATTATATTGAAAACAAAACGCAAAGTGGCTCGGATATTTATGGACCACTATTTTATGAGGTTGAAGACCAATTGAATAAGCATACTAGGTTTGTACGACTTAAAAACGAACATAAATCCTATATCGAGTCGTGGTTAAAATGGAATACTTTAGAAATAAAGGAGAATAATTTGAAAGTACTGTATGATCATCTTGAGGAGAGTCCACAGTTTAAAGTACTCAAAAGATCTGGATATACAGCCTTTGGTTGTGATTTAGTTTTTAAAGATGAGGCTGCCTGCAAAGCTTTAAAATCCTATTTAGTCTCACATAATATATATCCTTCCATGTTATGGCCTGATAATAAGATAGACTATACATGGCAATTCTTTATGAATATTCATGTTGATTTTCGTTATAACGAAAAAGATATGTTATATATTTCAAAAATAATAAATTCATGGAACCATCAATATAACAGCGAATAATGGACATAATATCAGTCACAAAAAAGCAGTTACGAGAAGCCTTAGACTTAAATACCTATTGGCAAAACAAGGAAGTAGCCATGCCTAAAAGTAAAGCGCGATGGTTATTAAAAAATGAGCGTATTGAAGAAGATGACTATGTTGCTGTAATTGGATTAGAAAACAATGACATTGTAGCTTACACCTTAATTATTCCTGATAGAATACAAACTAAAGACCATCAAGTATCTAAAATAAACTGGGTTCATATATGGTGGGTGGATTCAAATCGTAAAGATGAAATCTTAGGCCCCTACATCTTTAACAAAACGGTGAAAATTTTAAATCAAAATCTGCTGTTAAATTCTTACCTCGAAAACACCAATAAATTTTTTGCAAAAGGACCTTTTAACATTATCAATAAACGATTACGATACACAATATTTTTTGACTTAGAAACTAATATAATATTGAGTAGATTTCCTGTTTTTAAATATTTCAAGTGGCTAATTATACTCTGTAATAAAACAATAATTAAAGGCATCAATTACATCAATACGAAACAATCGCAAAAGAGAACTAGTCTTTTAACCTATGAGTATATAAACAAATTGGATGATGAAACATGGACGTTCCTAAGTGAAAGATGTCAACATGATTTTACTGTAAAATCAAAAGACTATGTCAATTGGCACATAGATAATTCACAATATACGCAAACGCCTATTCCTAAGAAATTTAAGTTTTCATACTCCACAACAGGCTTTAGTAAAAACATTTATTCTTATACATTTAAAATAATTGAAAACAATGAGTTAATAGGATTTATATCGTATATCTTAGATGGTTTTGTATTTTATCTTAAATATTTTTTATGTAAAAATGATAATTATGAGGAAAAATGTGTTGCGGCACTATTGGAACACTTTTTTAAATTTAAAGCGAGTTATATGATTACAGATGATTCTAAAGTGACACAATTAATAAAAAAACAATATAAACCTGTTTTTACCTACCAAATTGAGAAAAAGACCATATCACATAAAAATATGGATTTGAATTTTGAAGACATCATAGTAACGGATAGAGACGGTAGGTTTCATTAAAAAATTTCTATATGACAATTTTAGAACAAATAGTAAGCTCGATAAAAGATAATGCTAACAACGCATTTTGTATTGAAGATACCTTATATACCTACAAAGAGTTTGCTATATGTGTCTCTAAGATTCAACGAGCTATTCAAAAGCATATTAACATAACGGACCTTAATGTTGGCTTAATTGCTAATAACGATTTAGAAACCTATGCGTCTATTATTGCGTTATGGTTAGAGGGTAAAGCGTATGTTCCGCTTAATCCTGAAACGCCAAAAAACAGAAATTTAAATGTCATAAAACAGTCTGATATTCATACTATTATAGATTCTTCAGAAAACACAGATTATGAACAGTTTTTATTAATTAATTCAAAAAAATTAATCGGAAATGACGATACTTTAACGATTTCAAACTATTCAGAAGACAATTTGGCCTATATCTTTTTTACCTCTGGAACGACTGGAAACCCTAAAGGGGTCCAAATAACTCATAAAAATTTAAATTATTTTATGCAGGCTTTTGAGGATTTAAAGTATCCTATAGAGTCTTCTGATAGATGTCTTCAAATGTTCGATTTAACCTTTGATTTGTCGGTAGTATCATATCTAGCGCCCTTACTAAAAGGAGCTTGCATATATACGCTTGGAAGTAATAATATAAAATATTTGGAAGTGCTAAAAGTCATGACACGGCATAGACTCACGTTTTCACTCATGGTGCCGTCTGTGTTACATTCACTCCGCCCCTATTTTAGTAAAATACATTTTGAAAATTTAAAATATAGCATGTTTTGTGGAGAAGCCCTTCATTTAGATATTACAGAAGCCTGGAGCAAATGTGTGCCAAATGCAATCATAGCTAATGTATACGGTCCAACAGAGTGCACGATATACTGTACAAATTATACCTATAATCCCAACGGATTTAATAAATCTCATAATGGTATTTTATCGATTGGTAAAGAGATGACAACGACCGAAACGATTATTGTAGATTTTGAAAATAATCCGTTACCGAATAATCATCTCGGAGAATTATGCCTGAGTGGTCCCCAATTAACAAGAGGGTATTGGAAAAATGACGACATCAATAAAAAAGCGTTTTTTAATGTAACAATAAATAACGAACAAAAACGATTTTATAAAACAGGTGATTTATGTAAAAAAGATACTGAAGGCGATATCACCTATTTAGGACGTATCGATTTTCAAGCTAAAGTGCAGGGGTATCGGGTGGAACTATCAGAGATTGAGTTTCATGTAAAAAAAATACTTTCTGAATTAAATGTAGTGGCAATAATCTTTGAAAATAAAATTGGAAATAATGAAATTGCATTAGCTATTGAGAGTCCAAAATTCAAAACTAAAAAGTTTTTAGATGAATTAAGAACCATATTACCAGACTACATGATTCCATCAAAAATTGCATTCTTTCTTAAATTACCCTTAAATGTGAATGGGAAAATTAATAGAAATGAAATGATAAAAATAATTAAAGAAAAATATGAATAATAACATATTAGAAAAAGTTACAGCCGTTTTTACTAAAATACTTGAACATGATAACTTTGAATTATCTGAATCAACAACGACTCATGATGTAGATGGTTGGGAATCGTCTACCCATATGATGATTATTACTGAAATTGAAGACGAATTTAATATTGAATTTGAATTAGACGAATTATGGAGTATGAAAAATATAGGTGATTTAGTGTCTTGTATTCAAAATAAAATTGAATAAAAAATATCATATACGTCCTCTATTATCAACAATAAATAGCACCCAAATCTTTAAGTGAAATATCTTTACAAATGAAAAAAATTCTAATAATTGGAGCTTCTGGCCATGCCAAAGTAGTTATAGACATTATTGAAAGACAAAATACCTATCAAATTTTTGGCTTAATAGATTCTTTTAAAGACATAGGAACTCAACTTTTAGGATACAACATATTAGGGACAGAAGACGATATTCCTAATTTAATTGAGAAACATGATATTTATGGTGGTCTTATAGCTGTTGGTGATAACTGGAAACGGTCTCAACTCGTACATAAAATTGAAAATCTTACATCAAATTTTAAATTTATAGTAGCCATTCATCCCAGCGCCATCATTGGCAAACAGGTAGATATTGAGGAGGGCAGTGTTATTGTTGCAGGTGTAGTTATAAACTGTGACACTCAAATAGGTAAACATTGTATAGTAAACACCAAAGCGTCTGTTGGTCATGATTGTACCATCAAAGCGTTTTCAAGTATAGCCCCAGGAGTTACGTTGGGAGGGCATGTTATGATAGAAAATCATACCGCCATTTCATTAGGAGCTAACCTTATTGGTAAAATTCATATTGGGGAACACACCGTTATTGGCGCTGGAGCATTGGTTCTTAACGATATAGAGTCATATAAAATAGCCTATGGAGTTCCTGCTAAACCCATAAAAAATAGAGAGGCCGGAGATGTGTATCTTTAATAAAGGACGAGAGAGATTTATGTTTTTGTAACAGGCTTTCTATAGGATGGAAAATAATGGATATCCTCTTTAGTTTGTGGCACTTCAGTTTGACTATCCTCGCTAATCACCTTGGCATTCATAATGGCATCTAGTTTTTGATACATCTTTTCATTAACTATTTTTCTTCCCGTATAGTAGATGGTGTCTTTATCATCAGGGAAAAAAGATTTTTTGTACTGATATAAACTATCTCCATCGCTGCGACCACCACCAAGTAAATAATAGCGATATCCATGTTTCTTAGCCCATTTCATAACTTCTATTTTTAAAAAATCATTAGGGCGATATTTAAAATAATCTGCGAGTGTACCTCCTAAATACGAGTATAGGGTATCGCCTGCTATTAAAATCAACTCTGCCGAAATAGCCATATCATCCTTATAAATAAGCACAACAACAAAGTTATTTTTACTAAGTTTTATAATTTTTTTAAAATACTCTAAAGAATAAAAATAGGTGTCATGAGCCCCAATACGCTGCATAGTTGTAATATAAATCGTATAATAAACATCGATATCCTCATCGGTAATCCCGTCACATATAAATTTTGCCGTCAAGTTATGCTCTAAGCTTTTTCGATAATTATTTCTAACCTTTGGTTTAAAGCCAGCCCATTGCGCCTCTTCATCAATTAAACGTCCATTTACATTAGTCAAAGTAGGTATTAATTTTCCCGAATAAAATTGGAAATTATGATTTAAACTAAATCTAATAAACTCTGATACCACATAGTTTTGTTTGTACCAGGCATCAACAGCTTCCCAAAATAAGATGAGATAACCCCTTGACATCGACTCATTAAACAAAGGACCACTGTAACCATAGGGAGAAATAACATCATAATAAGTCTCCTCCTGATCTTGATAAGGGACTTTTCGAAAGATAAATGGCATTAAAATTAAAATAGTATCATCATCCTTTTTAACAAAGGCAAAATAACGTACAACGTCTTCCTTAATTTCATTTAAGTTAGCACCTAACAGTTTATAAAACGGATTAATAATGTCAAAGGATTCAACATGTTTTAAATACAAATTAAAATCTGCATCGTTAGAAATGTTATGAACTAGTAATTTCATGAGGATTATATGTTAGGGGTAAAATATGTGCTATATCAGATAAATCTCTGATACAATGGTTGGGATATTTGCTTGGTTCTAAATCAAAGGATTGTTTATGAATATTACGGCCGTCATCTAAAAGGCAGAACGTTTGCCATCCTAACGTATTAGGGGCAATAAAGTCCTTAGCCGTATTGTCTCCTACATAAATATAGTCTAAGTTAATGCCATAGGTGTCTTCAAAATACTTAAAGTTAGCCTTATTGGGCTTTTCTGATCCAAACTCCTCAGAAATAACAACCGTGTCAAAATAATTCAACAATCCTAAAGCCTTAAGTTTATGTCGTTGTTGTACACTTCTTCCATCGGTTATTAAACCTACTTTAAATACCTGTTCTTTTACACTCGCAAGAAACTGTTTGGTTGAGGATGTGAGTTGAATATGCGGATGATGGTGCCGATACCTAGTGATAAAATCCTCAATACATACATCGGTAAGTTGGTGTTTTTGAATGATATCCTGAAACACATTATCGCCGCGATGATACGAGGCAAGCATCTCTTGCCATAGCTGCTCGGAAGATTTAGTTACCTTTTTTGAGATAAAAGAGGCTATCTCTTTATAGGCGGAGCTTAAATAATCAATCTCCTTGTAAAGAGTATCATCCAAATCAAATATAAGTATGGTATTAGTCTTTGTATCCATGAACTAGTATTTCATCATCATAACGTAGCATTAATAATTGGTCTTCCCAGTCATTAAAAAACTTAACATCCTCATTAAATAGGTACTCTTTAATAAGCCATTTTGCATAGTTGGCACCCGACAAATGCGATAAGGGATACCCGCCTCCAAAACGAGCATTAATCTCGATGCCATAAATCTGACCAGTCTCTTTGTGTTTAAAAAATTGTGAGGTTAAACAGCCTATAGCACCTTCTATATGCGATAAATGGGTTGAAATATAGTCTACTAAGTTATTTTTACAAGTAAGGCCTTTATTAACCTCGCCATCACGCACTTCAATACGTTTTCTAGGGACCACACATTTTAAATCATGATATCTGTCATAATATAAATCACAAGTGAACTCTTCATAATAGTCATGATCTAAATACTCTAAAAACATTAAATTGTTATTTTTAAAATGATACTCTGTTAAGTCTTCATGAGAATGAATAATAAACGTATCTATACTTCGACTACCATTAAGTGGTTTGATGAATAAAGGCAGCGTATAATCATACTTTGAATATTCTTTAGCAACTTGTATTTGGTTTTGTATAAAGAAAGCATTCATAGATCTTTTATCCCTGCAAACATCAATAAAGGCTTTCGAGGAAACAATGGGTGTAATCCCATTTTTAAGAAAAAGTTTTAAGTTTTTGGCAAGCAATAGTAACTCGGTATCAATGGTTGGGATAATCAGCTTGATATCGTTGGCTAAACAAATTTCTAGAAGCAGATTTAAATACGAAGGATCAGTCACTAAAGGCAATTTGAAAGCTTTATCTGAGATATGACAAGCAGCCGAGAGTTTAATATTATAATCTGTCGTCATAACTAAACCATCAGGAACTAATTGTGTTAATTCTTGTTGAAAAGCTCTAACTAATGAGACTCTTCTGCCTGCTGAGGTTATTAATATATTCATAAGTTAAGGTTACGTAGTTTTTTACCTTTTAAAATAATTTCAAAAATACATTATTTTAAAAGGTTGTCGTTAAATTCTGATTGTAAATATTGAGAAATAAGTTGTGCAATTATATCCCGCCCATGATCATTCCAGTGCATATCATAAATTAATGTAGTGGGTCTGACAGATTTTTGGAAGGATTCTGAAAAATCCAAATAGGTAAAACCATGTAAGTCTAAATACGTTAAAAATACCATGGGAGTGTGTGTTTTATTGATTAATAATGTATACCGTTTTTTATTGTAACCATAGGTATTCACTAATGATTCAAAGTTTGAAATATAACTTAAATAGCGTTGTTTTTTAGATTCTTTGCTTTCTGTTTCGATTATAGCTGCATCCGGATTGTCTTGACCAAAAGAAAGCAGGGTTCTGGTTAATTCTCTAGCCGCACTAAAAGCCCCTATATTTTGTAAATACACTAACAATTTTATCTTGCGTAAAGAGCGATACATAGGAGATTCTAATTTTATTCGGTCTGGAACGATGTTATACTCACCTCGATGTAAATCATTTTCAAATTTTAGACCTATAAATACATGGTCAATTAAATCAAAGGTTGCTTGGTATTTATGAATTAAATGCAGTTCATCAGCAAAATCATAGCCTGCATACCCAAATTCATAAACTTCAATACCATGGAGTAAATTTTCTATTTTTTTTCCAGTAGAATTATAATAATGTTGATGAAACCCTTCAACAAAAGAATCGCCTACTAATGCAATTTCAAACTTATCGTTGGTGGGTTTAAACTCTCTGTAAGAGTTATATCCAAAATCATTGATGTTATACTTAGAAAAATTTTGCCGTCTAATACCTGTAACCGAATAGCCCTCTTGATCTGGTACCCACTTTTCAACACCTAATCTATCGACATACCGAGCAGGATAATCTTTGGTTAAGTGAAAAATACGAATGATCCCCTCTAATACAAGTAATATTAGAAACGCATAAATTGCTATTTTGAAGAATAACTGTTTCATAATTTCTAAAACTGAAAGTAAATAAACGATCGATCTACTTGATCATCATAAAACAGGAGCATTCCTAAAACGACTATGGTATAAAAAATAAATCTAACCACTTTCGATTTAAACTTAAAAGGTGCACGCTCATCTTTTCTAATACGATATTCATACAACACAAACAAGGCTATCAATATATAATAGTCAATCATACGATAACCCATGGGATGATTATAGGGAGCATATGAACAATCTGTAACGATGCGTTTTATAAATTGAAAAGCATCTGTTATAGATTCCGACCTAAAAAATATTCTTGAAAAGGTTACAATTCCAAAGGTTAACAGAACTTGTCCTATTTCTATTAGTGAAGGAAAAAAGGTATTCTGCCCTACTACAGAATCTTTATAAATTGTATTTCTTCCCATTAAGAACACGGGGATAAAAGCCAGCGCATGAAAACCTCCCCAAAATACAAACGTCCAATTAGCACCATGCCAAAATCCACTTATTAAGAATACAATACAAATATTTCTAACTGATTTTAGTTTGCTAACCCGAGAACCTCCTAAAGGTATATAAACATAATGCCGAAACCAGGTTGATAAAGAAACGTGCCAACGTTGCCAGTATTCCGCGACGTTTCTGGAAAAATTGGGAAACTTAAAATTAGACATCAATTCAATACCAAAAAGTTTGGCGGTTCCTATGGCAATATCTGAATAGCCACTAAAATCTCCATACACCTGGAAACTAAATAAGGTGACTCCTAAAACAAGAGTTGATGCTGGATAGGCAGTATAATTGGCAAAAATATCATCCACGATAGGACCTATAGAGTCCGCAATAACAACTTTTTTAAATAAACCCCATAAAATTAATTTTAAACCACTAACGGTTTGATGATAATTAAATTGGCGTGGATTAGTGATTTGCGATAATAAATTGGAGGCTCGTTCTATGGGACCCGCCACTAATTGCGGAAAGAAACTTACAAAGGCAGCAAACGATAAAAAATCGGTAGTCGGCTGTAATTTTTTATAATACACATCAAACGAATACGACATGGTTTGAAAGGTATAAAATGAGATACCTACGGGTAAGATGATACGCAACATCCAAGGACTTTCTATGTTATATCCTAAAAATGATGAAAAATCAATCCAAGAATCAACAAAAAAATTAAAGTATTTAAAAAATCCTAAAAGCCCAACATTAAAAATGACACTTACCCAAAGCCAGCGCTTTCGCTTTAAGGAGTCATCCGTATTGTAAATCCGCAGTCCTACAAAATAATCAACGATGGTACTTAGTAAAATAAGCGACAAAAAACGCCAATCCCATAAACCATAAAACACATAGCTAGCAACTAATAAGAGAATATTCTGTCCTTTTAAATGTTTGTTAAATACAAACCAATAGAGCACAAACACCATTGGAAGGAACATAAAAAATTCTAAAGAATTAAATACCATGAAGACTTAAAATATAGTAAATGAGTTGAATAGCAATTTTTTTATCAAAACAAACATCACCCTTTTACTGAATAATCTCAAAAAAAATCTTTGAATCGTCTAATAATTACTTTTATCGGTAAAAAAATAAAAGCGCATAAAAAAAGCCCTTAATTAAAGGGCTTTCTAATATTTTACTTGTTTGTAATTTTTAAATTACATATCATTAAAGATAGAATGCATCAAACGTTTTTTATCATTTATGCTTTCTTCAAGAGAAATCATGGTTTCAGTTCTGTAAACACCTTCAATTTCATCTAGCTTAAAAATAACTTCTTTTGCATGCTCGGTACTTTTTGCTCGTATTTTGCAAAATATGTTAAACTTACCCGTAGTTATATGGGCTACTGTTACAAAAGGAATATCGTTAATGCGCTCTAAAACAAATTTAGTTTGAGAGGTATTATTTAAATATAAGCCAACATAGGCAATAAACGAATATCCTAGTTTTTTATAGTCTAAGGTTAACGAAGAGCCTTTAATAATACCTGCCTCTTCCATTTTTTTGACTCTAACATGAACAGTCCCTGCAGATATTAATAATTTTTTTGCAATATCGGTAAAAGGAATTCTTGTATTATCGATTAACATATCAAGAATTTGATGGTCGATTTCGTCTAATTTAATTTTTGCCATGTTTTCATTATTTTTAAATAATAAGCAAAATTAAGACATTTTTGATGATAAATACACATATTTATTGCACTTTATTTCAATAATAATGAGATTTTCTTAGTATTTATCATCACGAAAACGTTTTCGTGACCGGTTTCTAACTCCGAGCCATCTTCTTTTTTTACCGTATTGCCATTTGCAGAAATTTCATGGTGACCAAAAAAACCATCTAAAACAGCAATTTTTTCAACTTTTGGAAGAAATTCTATAACACCTTCTCTAAGTATTTCTTGATATAAAATACCGATATCAACACAAGAATTATCATTTTCAGAATAGACATGGGCGTTTCTGATAATAATGTCAAAAAACCTTTTTTGATTTTCTGGGATGTTGTAATAAGTCTTGTAAAGATTACCGGTTATATGATTATTAGAAATATAATCTAAGGATTCCATCAAAGATAAATAAATAAACTTGCGGGTTTGCTCTCTTGGATAGTCATTTGGATAATGTCCCGCTTCAAAAAGAATGGTTGGTATGTTTTGACTCTGAAAAGTGTCGCCAACACAGTTCATATTAAAAGAATCGTCATACACGCCTACTTGATTAGGAATGACGTTTTGAAGCAGGGTATTCATAACCCCAATAACTTCCATAGCTACTTTGCGATTATCTGTTACGGTACAGGCCTCATCCTGTGCGGGTGCTAAAAACGAAACCGTAGCAGGATTATTGGTGCTGCCAGCACTAAAAATAGTACGCTGACCATGCAAATTATAACAAAAATGAGGTTTAAACCTATCAAAAGCCTCTTTTAAAATGATACTTTCTGGTTGCGTAAGTGCTTGGGCGTCCCTATTTAAATCGACAGCATTAGCATTAACTCTTGTATATGCTTCGGCTCCGTCTGGATTTAAAATGGGGATGATGTATAAAGTACAAGCGTTCAATAGACGTGATGTCTCATTCTTACCCTCTTTAAGAGTGTTTAAGAGATCAAAAATCGCTTTGGTAGTTGTAGACTCATTACCGTGCATTTGTGACCACATAAGGATTCTTTGGTCTCCAGAACCAACCCTAACAGCGCAAATTGGTTTATTCTGAACTGAATGCCCGATAGTCTCAACTATAAATTGGTCGTCTAAAGAGGCTAGTAAAGGAGTGATATGTGTATTCGTAATATAGCGATGATAAAGACTGCTTTCTTTATGTCGTTTAAACAAAGTTTGTAAAATATCAATAGTCATAAAAATAATTAAGATACAAATGTAAACAATTGTATTTTTACATTTGTAAACAATATAAAAGGCGTTTGAAGTTTACATTATTATACAAAATAACGTGTTTTAATAGGGGGTATTTTAGAACAGTAAACACATAAAATCATTTATTAAATTATATTTAATAAACTGCTGTTTGTCAGTTATTCATTGTAGTTAAATTAAAGTAACAATTCATTAAATTAAGTATAATAAGTATATTATTTTTAATAGAATCATTTAAATTAGTTACATTTGTAAAATATTAACCATTTGAATATTGTTTACAATGGTAAACACAGATGAATTTGCTAAAAGACTCCAATTAGTGATCGATTACTACGGTGAATCCGCCTCTTCGTTTGCAGAAAAAATTGGTGTGCAACGCTCAAGTATTTCACATATCTTATCTGGTAGAAATAAACCCAGTTTAGAATTTGTTTTAAAAATCCTGTCCTCCTTTCCTGAAGTTGAATTGTATTGGCTATTAAATGGCAAGGGTAGCTTTCCTGCTCCCGAAAAATCAATACAAACAACATTAGAGTTGCCTCCAACTCCTGTCGTAACTACTGAAACCAAAAAATCGGAATCTAAAACAGATAAAGTAATTGAGCGTATTGTTATTTTTTATTCGGACGGAAGTTTCGAAAATTATCAAAATTAACAGCTTTCTTTAGTAGTTTTGTGGAAAAATCTGTGTCATGCAAAAGCTACCTATCCTATTCTTGTTATTAATAGTTTTAAGTTGTTATCAAACCCAACGTACTTGTAAAAATTTTAAAACCGGAAAATTTTATAGTGAGGTTTCTATTAAAGGGGTGTTATATAAATCTACATTTACTAGAACGGATACTACCCAGGTTGAATACTATGATGGAAAGACAGATTCGTCTACCGTACGTTGGATAAACGATTGTGAAATGGTTTTTAAAACCATTCACCCAAAAAATATGGCTGAACAAAAAGATATTCACTTAAAGATTTTAACTACTACAGATTCCTCATACACCTATGAATACTCCTATGTTGGTGAAACCAAAAAACAAAAAGGAGTTGCCTATAAAATGGACTAGCAGAGGTAAGTATATAGCTTTTTACCCTAATTATTATTTAACAACTAATATGTCCGTTCGAGCGCAGTCGAGAACTAATTGGTTGGATACAAAAAGGATTCTACAACCTTAAATGTGACGTCGTTAGTATTGGTTAGTTCATAAGTTAAAAATAGCTCACCCCAAAAAACTCCATCTGAGAAATCTGCTATAATCCATTTATGGTTTAATAATTTCACCGTATTAATCATCATTTTCCGTCCGTCACTCGCTGCGTAAGGAATTAAAGGATGTTCGCCCTTAACCTCGTTCGTTTTATAGAGTTCGTCTTTGATATAGGGAATTAATTCACTGATGTTATAGCCCTTAGTTTCAAAGTAGGATATAGCATCTTCATTCTTGTCCAGATTAAAATGTGAAAGGTTTAAAATATCATCTTGTAAGGTGGTTATAGAGTCTTTATAAGTCTCTAATTTTACCTTATACGTTTCTAATTGCTTGTTTTGGACTTCAAATAACCGCTTAGAATTAACGTATTGAAATAAAATGATAAGAACTGAAAATATGAATAGATAAATAAAAATACGCTGTTTCATGGTTGTTGGGTATTAAATCGTGATTTGTAAAGTGTCATAGGCTAGAAAAACGCCTTCGGGCAAGGTGTTTTCTGCGTCCTCATGGAATCCTAAGAGGTGGCTAATATGTGTTAAATAGGCTGTTTGAGGGTTTACTTTGTCGATAAACTGCAAAGCCTCTTCTAAATTAAAGTGAGAAAGATGGGGTTCAATACGTAACGCATTAATAACTAAAACCTTCACGTTTTTAATTTTTTCAATTTCTGAATCTTCAACCGTCTTCATATCCGTTAAATAAGCAAAATCTTTAAAGCGAAATCCGAAAACTTGTAGTTTATGGTGCATTCCGTTTATAGGAATGACCGTTAAATTTTTCAGATTAAAGGGTTTATTCTCAATAGTATTAATAGAAAGTGTGGGAACGCCTGGGTATTTATTTTTTGTTTCAAAAATATAATCAAATCGTTTTGTTAAAGAGGTTATGACGCGTTCATGCGCATAAATATCAATATCGCCCTGACGAAAATAAAAAGGTCTCACATCATCTAATCCTGCAACATGATCGGAATGTTCGTGCGTAAAAATAATACCATCAATTTTACTACATTGGGCTCTTAACATTTGTTGTCTAAAATCAGGGCCACAATCAATAACATAGGTATAGTCATCCCATTCAACTAATACAGAAACGCGTAACCGCTTGTCTTTAAAATCTTTGCTTAAACAAACAGGATGTGTACTGCCTATAATGGGGATGCCTTGAGAAGTTCCTGTGCCAAGAAAAGTAATAGTCATGCGTTTTACATTAATTGAGTTTAAATTTATAATTTATTATTGAAACCCAAGACATCACTTAGTTTTTTTTAAAAAGCTAACTATTTTTTTAAAGTAAAACATGATAATTATCACATATTAAACGTCTCTAAAATGTTAATTTTGAAACGATATAATTTAAAACGTTTCCCAAATGATAATAGGTGTTTTAAAAGAAACCCAAAAAGGAGATAATAGAGTTGCCATTACTCCTAAAATTGCCCAACAACTTATAGAAAGAGGATTTGATGTGAGAGTTCAAGAAGACGCAGGTGCTAATTCGTCTTACAAAAACTCTGACTATAGTAAAGCTGGTGCAAGCTTAAGAACGAAAGAAGATCTTATTAAAAATGCAGATGTCTTAATTAAAATTAATCCTTTTGATAATAATGAATTAGAAGAATTAAAAAAAGGACAAATCATCATTGCGCAGTTATTTCATAAATCACATCCCGAGGATATGAAAATTATTGCAAAACGAGGTGCTACAGCATTTTCAATGGATGCGATGCCCCGAATTTCAAGAGCGCAAGATATGGATGTGTTGAGTTCTCAAAATAATTTAGCTGGCTACAAAGCGGTTATTAAAGGGGCTTATGAAATGACTAAAATATTCCCCCTAATGATGACGGCCGCAGGAACTATTTCTCCTGCAAGAGTTTTAGTCTATGGCGTTGGTGTTGCTGGTTTACAAGCTATTGCAACGGCTAAACGACTAGGCGCTATTGTAGAGGCAACAGATATTAGAACCGAAACGAAAGAACAAGCAGAATCCTTAGGTGCTAAATTTATTATGGTGGATAATACAGGCGAAGAATCTGAAGGTGGTTATGCTAAAGAAGCTTCCGAAGATTATGCCAAACGTCAAAAAGAAGCCGTAGATAAATCGTTGTTTAAAGCAGATTTAGTAATTACAACCGCCATGATTCCTGGAAGACGATCTCCAATTTTAATTACTGAAGAACAAGTTAAACAAATGCAAAATGGAGCGGTAATTATTGATTTAGCAGCGGCTCAAGGTGGGAATTGCGAACCGAGCATCATGAACAAAACAGTTATTAAGCATGGTGTTAAAATTATTGGTACAACCATAGCGCCTGAAAGCGTATCTACCAATGCGAGCGATTTATACGCAAAAAATACGTTTAATTACTTGGTGCATCTTACCGATGGCAATCAATTTAAATGGGATTTAGAAGAACAAATCACAGATGAAACGTTGATTATTTACAACGGAGAGATAAGACAAAACGGTAAAACAGTATAACATATGAATGAATTAATAGATTTTATAAGTAACAACATGCAAATGATCTATATCGTCGTATTGATGATATTTGTTGGTGTTGAAATTATTGGCCATGTGCCAGCCGTACTGCATACCCCATTAATGTCTGGAGCTAATGCCATTCATGGCGTCGTAATCATTGGGGCTATTTTAGTATTGCTAGGCGTAAATCCTGAAAATTACTTAGGTCAAGCCTTAGGCTTTGTGGCTGTTTTATTAGGAACCCTTAACGTGGTTGGTGGTTTTGTCGTTACCGATCGCATGTTAGAAATGTTTAAAAAGAAAAAATAATGGAGTATATATTTAGTCTCGAATTTATCTATTTAATTGCATCTATGACCTATATTTTGGGTTTAAAGATGCTTGGTAAACCAGAAACAGCAAGAAAAGGAAATCTTATTGCTGCAGCTGGTATGACTTTAGCCATTTTAGGAACCATTTTCTTATACCAAGGTCAAGTTCCTACATTCATATATGTTTTAATTGGAACCGCAATCGTTATCGGGACCATTATAGGTTGGATGATCGCCAAAAAAGTTGCAATGACCAAAATGCCAGAGTTAGTATCGCTATTTAATGGCATGGGAGGTGCCAGTGCCGCTTTAATTGGATTGATTGAATTTGAACATTATACAGGCGAAGCCTTATCTGTTGCGACTATTGTAGCAGGAATTATTATTGGGAGTATTTCCTTTTCAGGAAGTATGATTGCTTGGGCAAAATTGAATGGAACACTTAAAAAACCTATTCGTTTACCCAAATACAATCTTATCAATAATCTGATTATTATTGGTTTAATCGTGTTTGCCGTATTTATTACATGGTCAGGCACAGAAAGCCAAGTCCTATTATATATTTTGTTTTTTGCAGCCTTAGCATATGGTGTTTTATTTGTATTTCCTATTGGAGGTGCAGATATGCCAGTCGTCATTTCATTATTAAACTCATTTACTGGTTTAGCAGCCGCTTTAGGAGGTTTTCTTTATGGAAATATGGTGATGTTAACGGGTGGTATTTTAGTAGGCTCTGCAGGAACTATTCTTACGTTTGCCATGTGTGATGCCATGAATAGATCGCTAGTTAATGTTATTTTCGGAAGTTTTGGTAGTAGTAGCGGTGATGAAGCCACCTTAGGGGCTTCAGAAACTATGAAAGGATCTATTAAAAAAACAACCGTTAGTGATGCTGCTATTATGATGAATTATTCTCAAAGAATCATCATTGTACCCGGATATGGTTTGGCAGTAGCTCAAGCGCAGCATGCCATTCATGAGTTAGAACAATTATTGGCTAGTAAGGATATAGAAGTTAAATACGCCATTCATCCAGTTGCTGGTCGGATGCCAGGGCATATGAATGTGTTATTAGCAGAAACGAATGTTGACTATGATAAGTTGGTTGAAATGGAAGACGTTAACCCTGAATTTAAAAATACGGATATTGTTTTTGTGGTTGGAGCCAATGATGTTGTTAATCCTGCTGCTCACAACAACCCATCAAGTCCCATTTACGGTATGCCGATTTTAGATGTTGAAAACGCTAAAAATATCATTATCAACAAACGTAGTATGAATCCTGGATATGCCGGTATTGAAAACGAATTATTCTATAATCAAAAAACATCCATGTTATTTGGTGATGCGAAATCAGTGATTCAATCATTAATTTCAGAATTAAAAGGGATGTAAATCATTAAATCCATAAATTTTTTAGTAAAGCCATTTCAAATTTTGAAATGGCTTTCTTTATGTATTAATCCTTCTTTTTTTTCTATTTTTGTAACTCAAAAAAAAGAAAATGACTTTAAAGTTAAAAGGAGATAAAGAAATAAGTAAGATTCCTACCATTAAACAGAAATCCTTACAGATAAATCTTAATGAAAATATTTACGGAACCTTTGCTGAAATCGGTGCAGGCCAAGAAACGGTTCGTAATTTCTTTAGAGCTGGCGGTAGTTCAGGTACCATTGCCAAAGCCATGTCTGCCTACGATAAAGATTTTAGTGATGCTATTTATGGTGTTGAAAATGATAACCGTTATGTAAGCGAGTCTCGTTTACGTAAAATGTTAAATCATGAAGTTCGGTTGGTTGAAGATAGAATTTCAAGAGATAAGCATCCCGATAAACTATTCTTCTCTTTTGCGAATACCGTTGCTACCATTGATTTTTCGAAGAAATTTAAAGGCCATGGTTGGGTAGGTATTAAATTTCAGTTAGATCCGCTTGAAGATTATAACGATATTGTTATTCACGTGCGGTTTAAGCAAACGAATGCCCAGTTACAACAAGAAACATTAGGAATCCTTGGGGTAAATCTGATTTTTGGAGCTTTTTATATGCACGATGATCCAAAAGAGATTGTAAAATCTTTGTATGACAATATTGAAAAAGATCAGATAGAAATTGATATGATCAATTTTGCTGGCTGCAGATTTATGTATGTCGACAATCGCTTAATGAGTTTACAACTGCTTAAGAATGAGATGACTGAAGCCGTTATGTTTGGTCCTGACGGTATGAACCTGTTACCTGCTCAAGAATTATATAAGAAAAATATTTTAGCACTTCGGGGAAGTTTTAGACCAGTGACTAAAGTAAATATGGATATTTATGAAAAGGCAGTAGAATTATTTCTTAGTGAGAAAACAGTTAATAAAAAAAATGTCAAGATAATTTTTGAAATTACGTTGACTAATTTGAGAGCAGAAGGAAAAATTAACGAACGTGACTTTTTAGATAGAGCAGAATTATTATGTTCTCTTGGACAAACAGTTATGATTACTAATTTCCAGGAATACTATAGGTTAGTTGAGTTTTTTGCACAGTTTACAAAAGCAAGAATGGCACTCGCCATGGGCGTTTATAACCTAATTCAAATTTTTGATGAAAAGTACTATCGCAATTTAAGTGGTGGTATTCTAGAAGCTTTTGGTAAATTATTCTATAAAGATTTAAAAGTATATTTATATCCTTTAAAAAATCATGATACCGGAGAATTTTATACCAGTGAAAATTTAAAAGTGCATCCTCGTATGAAAGAATTATACAAATTCTTTAAATACAATGGTAAAATGCTCGATATCAAAGATTTTAATCCAGAAATCATGGATATCTTATCAAGAGAAGTACTTCAAATGATTCAAGATGGTCAAGACGGATGGGAAGACATGCTTCCTGAAGGAGTTGCTGAAATAATTAAAGATCAACGTTTATTTGGATATTCTAGAAGACGTAAATTAAAATAGAATTAGTCTTCTAGTATTTGGCTTGCGTGGTCTTTCGTTTTTACCTTTTCAATTATTTTTGAAATAATACCTTGTTCGTCTATAATAAAGGTGGTTCTATGAATGCCATCATATTCTTTACCCATAAACTTTTTAGGTCCCCAAACACCAAAAGCATTAATAACCGTTTTATCTTCATCTGCTAATAATGGAAACGGAAACTTATACTTGTTTTTAAAATTTTCTTGACGCTTTTGGCTATCGGCACTAACTCCTAAAATGTTGTAACCCTGGTCTTGTAATGTTTTGTAATTATCACTTAAATTACAAGCTTCTGCTGTACAACCAGGCGTACTAGCCTTTGGATAAAAGAAAACAACTAACTTTTTTCCTTTATAATCAGCTAATGAAATCGTGTTTCCTTGCTCGTCTAATGCTTTAAAATTGGGTGCTTTATCCCCTACTTGTAATGTGGTCATATTTTTTAACTTTGTTACTGCTAAATTACAATAAATGTCCAAAATAGAAAATGTAGAATTCGTTATTTCAACACTACAAGAATTATATCCAGAAATCCCTATTCCTTTAGAACACAAAGATCCATTCACTCTTTTGATAGCCGTCTTATTATCAGCTCAAAGCACCGATGTTAGGGTCAATCAAATTACGCCAATACTATTCAAAAAAGCGGACAATCCTTATGATATGGTTAAATTGTCTGTAGAAGAAATCAGAGATATCATAAAACCAGTTGGGTTATCACCTATGAAAAGTAAAGGTATCTATGGCTTATCAAAAATTCTGATTGAAAAGCATAATGGTTTAGTACCTCAAAATTTTGTGGATTTAGAGGAACTTCCTGCTGTTGGTCATAAAACAGCGAGTGTCGTCATGTCTCAAGCTTTTGGAGTGCCTGCATTTCCTGTTGATACACATATTCACAGATTGATGTATCGGTGGAATTTAAGTAGTGGAAAAAATGTGGTTCAAACCGAAAAAGATGCCAAACGTTTATTTCCTAAAGAGCTCTGGAACGATTTGCATTTACAAATAATATGGTACGGAAGACAATACTCTCCTGCCAGAGGTTGGGATTTGGATAAAGATATTATTACCAAAACAATTGGCAGAAAATCGGTGATTGATAATTACTATAAAACAAAAAAGCCCTGAAACTTTGGTTTTCAGGACTTTTGCTTTATTAAAACGTCGTTTAGATTAGTTTAAAACAGTTTCAAACGTCATTTTATTACAATTAATAACACTTAAAGCCTTAGAATAATTTAGAAGAAAATTAACCGTTTCTTCCTTCGGTTTTAGATCATTTAATTTTTTAATAGAATTGTGAGTGTAAAGTTTTGCCATGTATAGTATTTTTAAATGAATTAAAATAGTAACGCAGCAAAACTTGAAATATTGTTTAATTAGTTAAAACAATATTGTGTTTATCTATTATTTTTCTCAAATTAATGAGCGCATAACGCATTCTTCCTAATGCAGTATTAATACTAACACCCGTTTTATCTGAGATTTCCTTAAAGCTCATATCGTTATATATACGCATTAATAACACTTCCTTTTGGTCTTCTGGTAGTTCATCAACCAAGCGTCTTACGTCTGATTCTACTTGATCTTTTATAATCTGTTTTTCTGCATTAAGTGAACTATCGCTCAGCACAGAAAAAATACTGAATTCACCAGTATTATCAAATTTTGGCATTCTGCTATTCTTTCTAAAATGGTCTATAACTAAATTATGTGAGATTCGCATAACCCATGGTAAAAACTTACCTTCTTCATTGTAAGCGCCTCTTTTAAGTGTTCGTATGACTTTAATAAACGTATCTTGAAAAATATCTTCAGTAATATCTCTATCGTATACTTTTGAATAGATAAAACTATAAATTTTCTGTTTGTGTCTCGTTATAAGAATTTCTAATGCGCTCTCATCTCCAGTGATATAGTTTGTCACTAAAGCAGCATCTGGTATAATTTCGTGTTGCATAATAATTACTTTTAATGCATCGAAGAGTTCTTCTTTGCTTGGGGTTACATGTTTAAAAGTAATGTTCTGCTATAGGCAATAGTTTAATTGATGATTATCATTCAAATATAACAACAATCATTCCTAAAAAACAAAAATTATGGTCTTTTTTTGATTTATAAGTGCTTTAAATCCTGTTTTACCGTAATGTTTTATCGTTCAAATACATAACAAGAATCTCAAAAGTTAGGAAACAATTATTTTTACATAGATTAAATACTTATAGTATCTTTGCATGATAAGTCCTTATAAAACCCATGACTACAAACCTTTTAGACGTAAATCCAAAGCAAAATATCATCATTAAAGGTGCCAAATTGCACAACTTAAAAAACATTGATGTCGTTATTCCAAGAAATAAATTAGTAGTCATTACGGGATTATCTGGTTCGGGCAAGTCAAGTTTAGCATTCGACACCTTATATGCTGAAGGGCAACGACGCTACGTTGAAAGCTTATCGAGTTATGCACGACAATTTTTAGGTCGATTAAACAAACCAAAAGTAGATTATATAAAGGGTATTGCGCCGGCCATTGCTATTGAACAAAAAGTAAACTCTACGAATCCACGTTCAACTGTTGGAACATCTACAGAAATTTATGATTATTTAAAATTGTTATTTGCTAGAATAGGCAAAACTATATCACCTATTTCTGGTGCTGAAGTGAAAAAAGATACGGTTTCTGATGTGCTGAACTATCTAAAAGAATTTGCTGAAGGCGAACGATTATTGCTCCTCGCCCCTATTCATTTAGAATCTGGTCGTGAATTGCAAGACAAACTAAAAGTTTTGCAACAACAAGGCTATGCGCGAATAAAAGTAAAAGATAACGTTCTAAGAATTGATGAAGCTACAGATATTAAAGAATCAGTAAAAGATATTTTTTTAGTCGTTGATAGAATTATCATTAAAGACGAAGAAGATTTTCAAAATAGATTGGCTGATGCTGTGCAAACTGCTTTTTTTGAAGGAAAAGGCGAATGTATTATTGAAATCTTAAGCAATCATACTAATAGACATTTTAGCAATAAGTTTGAACTTGATGGGATCTCGTTTTTAGAACCGAATGTACATTTATTCAGTTTTAATAATCCGTACGGAGCCTGCCCAAAATGCGAAGGTTATGGTGATATTATTGGTATAGACGAGGATTTAGTTATTCCAAACACTGGCTTATCAGTCTACGAAAATGCTATTTTTCCCTGGCGTGGTGAAAGCATGAGTTGGTATAAAGATCAATTGGTTAATAATTCGCATAAATTTAATTTTCCCATCCATAAACCTTATTTTGAACTAAGTAAAGAACAAAAAGATCTTATTTGGAATGGAAACCAATATTTTGAAGGATTAAACTCGTTTTTTGCTGAGCTAGAGGCTAAAGCCTATAAAATCCAGAATAGAGTTATGTTGTCTCGTTATCGCGGAAAAACAAAGTGTAAAGCCTGTAATGGAAAGCGGTTACGTCCGGAAGCCAACTTTGTCAAAATTAGTGGTGCAACCATTACGGATTTAGTAGAGATGCCTTTAAATAAATTATCTAATTTTTTCAAAAACTTAGAACTGAATGATTACGATACGCAAATCGCTGAAAGACTTCTAAAGGAAATCAATAACCGATTATTATTTTTATCTAATGTAGGACTTGATTATTTAACCCTAAACAGAAAGTCAAACACTTTATCTGGTGGTGAAAGTCAGCGTATCAATCTAGCAACCTCACTAGGGAGTAGTCTAGTGGGATCTATGTATATTTTAGATGAACCTAGTATTGGCCTGCATCCTAAAGATACAGAACGTCTCATTTTGGTTTTAAAACAGCTACGTGATTTAGGAAATACCGTCATTGTTGTTGAACATGATGAAGATATCATGAAAGCGGCTGATCAAATTATCGATATTGGCCCTGAAGCAGGAACTTTTGGCGGCCATGTTGTTGCTAACGGAACCTACGCTGATATTTTAGAATCAGATTCATTAACAGCTAAATATTTAAATGGAGAATTAGAAATTTCAGTTCCAAAAACACGAAGAAATTCTAAATACCATGTAGACATTATTGGAGCTCGTGAAAACAACTTAAAAAATGTTGACGTATGTTTTCCACTGGGAATGCTTACCGTAGTTACAGGAGTTTCTGGTAGTGGAAAAAGCACGCTAGTTAAAAAAATCCTCTATCCGGCATTACAAAAAAAAATAACTGATTTTTCAGATAAACCGGGTCAATTCACTGCCTTAGAAGGTAATTTTAGTAATGTTAATCATATTGAGTTTGTAGACCAAAACCCCATTGGAAGGTCATCGCGTTCAAATCCCGTAACCTACATCAAAGCGTATGACGATATCAGAGCCTTATATTCAAATCAAAAACTGAGTTCTATTAGAGGCTACCAAGCCAAACATTTTTCTTTTAACGTAGATGGCGGACGCTGTGAGACTTGCAAAGGCGAAGGTGAAGTAACCATTGAAATGCAGTTTATGGCCGATGTGCATTTAGAATGTGAAACGTGTAAAGGAAAACGCTTTAAAAAGGAAGTCCTTGAAGTGACGTTTGCAGGCAAAAATATTGATGACATTTTAAATATGACTATTGATGATGCCATCACATTCTTTGAAACCAATAAGCAATCAAAAATCAAAAACAAATTACAACCGTTACAAGATGTTGGACTAGGCTATGTAACCTTAGGACAAAGCTCCTCTACCCTGTCTGGTGGAGAAGCACAACGGATTAAGCTAGCCTCATTTTTAGGAAAAGGCAATAGTAAAGAAAAGGCACTTTTTATCTTTGATGAACCCACTACAGGTCTGCATTTTCACGATATTTTAAAGTTATTAAAATCGTTTAATGCCTTGATTGAAAAAGGGCATTCCATTATTGTGGTTGAACACAACTTAGAGCTTATAAAATGTGCAGATCATATAATTGATTTAGGTCCAGAAGGTGGTGAAAACGGTGGTTATATAGTCGCAGCGGGCACGCCAGAAGAGATTATTAACAATAATGCTTCTGCTACCACCAAGTATCTAAAAGATAAACTATAGCAGAACGAACTATCATTTCTATCTATTCTAATAGAATAAAAAGGCTGTAAGCCCAATAATTAAAGCAGCTAAAGGCGTTACAAAACTTAAAAACAAAAATGAAATAACGCTACTTTTAATAAAACTTAAGAAATAGCCTTGTCCATAAAAACGTTTGACTGCAAACAATAGATAGAAAAAGGTGGAAAGCATGATTAAAACAATGGTTCCAGCTGATAATTTAAAGATAAAATTAGCTAGAATTAAAATGCTAAATACCATAAACAAAAACGAGAAAAAATAAAACGTAAACACTAAATGGTGCGAAAATCGTCCTTTATTATAGTAAAATAATTTTAGGAGTAATGCGAAAATTGGCAACAAAATAAACATGGCTATCGGTATACTATCGTAAAACGCCTGTAAAATAGAACCTCCGTTTTTTTGTTTATAAAATTTAAGAACTTGAGAAAATAATTTACGCTTAAAAGCTCCTGCATCATCATTTAATCCCATTGCTTTATAAATTTCTGCGTCTGGGGCACCAATGGCTATTAAAGAATCTATTTTCTGTTCATTAAAATCAAAATTAGCATTTACTATAGGTTTATCTTGATTATTTTTTAATATAGAATCTAAATCTTTATACCCATCTACTCCAGTTACAATATTATTTTCTTTTAAAGGCTTTAATATCTTTTCTGTTTGGATAGAGTCTAACGTCAGATTTGATTGAATAGAATCCTTAGCTACTTTAACCTTATCAAAACCATTTTTAAGCGCTTTATCAAACTCTTGAGTACTCTCTCTCGCAATAAATGAAAATAAAAAAAAGAACACCACTGAAATAAACAGATACATTTGTGCCGGATGCAAATATAATAAGCGTTTACCTTCTATAAATCGTTTAGGCAAATAGCCTGGTTTAAACATTAAAGGGATATAGCTTTTAAAAAAACGCGCATCAAACGAAAAATAGTTGCTTATGGTGTTATAAAACAGCACACCAAGCGTAAGCTCATCATTTGCTTTTTGTCCACAGTGCGGGCAAAACTGAAACTCTTTATCATAATCCTTTTCACAATTTTTACAAGTAGTGTAGTCGTGTTTCATACAAATAATAGCTTTGATTATAAAAATATGAAAAAGAATGCATAAACCAATACAGTATAACTAATTGATTATTAATATTTTAAATTTTTGGCACGCAAATTGAAAACTCTAAAGCAATAGCGGAAGCCGAAAAGCTAAAGAGTAGGCGAAAAAAGATAAACCCAAAAATCATGAATATAAAAATTACTTTACTTAGCATTTGCTTTCTTTTAGTTACTGCGTTTAGCTTTTCTCAAAGAAAGGACGACCCTAAAAGCATTATGAACAAAAACGTTGCTATCAAAAAATATCATAGTACTGAAGACCTAGAAAAAATGCAAAAAGGGGAGTTATTAGAATTGTATTTAGAAAGAATGACGACTCTTACTAATACATTACCATACATAGCCTTTGGCACAAAACCTAACGTAACAATGTCCTCAGTAGGTATACCAGAAAGCAAAGAGAATGTAAAGGCACTTGAAAAGCTTCACGAAAACACAGAGAACTATTTAGATAACACTATTGAATTTCAGAAAATAATCCTGCCCTACTCTGACACCAATAACTTAGCTAAGGCCATTTTGTTTTATGAAGAAATAATTAAGTCCTTTCATACTTATGAACAATTTATGTAGTAATGATTACTGTAAATAAATACAATATAGCGGAAGCCGAAAAGCTTAAAGAGTAGGCATCATATAAAATTTGATGATTATGAAAACACTTTTACTTTTTATGACAAGCTTGTTATTAAGTATAACAGCAACATCAGCAACAGAGCAACACCCTGAGCCAAAAGATAACCATGTGAATCCTACTAAATATTATCGCTATGCGCAACCTATTGTATTTGTGGAACGCGGTGTAGAATTCTCAATTTTTCCTGACGGAAGTTTTGACTTTGATGTATTACACAACACTTATTACAATAACTCAAATACAAGAAGAACAACTATCAATGCAGGTTATGCAACAAGAGGCGTACAAGTAAGATATACCTCTGTGCGTTCAAATGCGCCAGTGATTGTTAAAGATAGATTTGGAAAGATTACCCGAGTTGGCAACAGTCCTATTTATTATGACCGTATGGGAGATGTAACTCAAATAGGTTCCGTGGATATTGATTATAGCCGAGGAAATAAAATAGTTGCTAAAGTTGGCGGATTACGAGTAAACTATAACCATTGGGGGCAAATTGTAACGACTAAAGGCTATGTTAATTCTTTAAATAGAACCTTTAATAATTACTATGCTTTAAATAATGATACGTTTTATGATAATGATTATGACGATACGTATTTCTATTACAATAAAAATGGTAAAGTAAAAAAAGTTAAAAAGAATAAACGATAATCTTTTTTTATTAGTTAGTTAAATCCCAAAATGCCTTAGTTGGTGTTTTGGGATTTTTTGTGTTTTAAAACAGTCTATACTAACTCATGTTGGCTGATTTATTTTTTGGCTACTGACGTGGTTACCTTGAATTATCGGATAAATCGAAATTAACTTTCCTTCTATGATAATAATTTTAACTGGTATTCCAGATAATGTTTTGGAAAAATAAACGTAATCAGTTTCTTCATTTTTAACTTTATTGGAATTGGCAAAATCACATTCATTGAATAATGTCGTAGGAATCCAAGTTTTCGGAAAAAAGGTAGAAGACGTTTTTTTTGGAATCCATCTATTTGTGTTTTTATCGTAAAATTCAATTTTTGCTTTAAAAACACCTGTATTTTTATCATAATCTTCCTCTTCTATAATTCTAATTTTATTTGGATCATAATAATGTAACCCAGTAACTTTTCTATTTTTCACTTTACCTGTTGTAGCATGCAAGTAAACATTTATGAAATCCTCTTTATATGTTTTACCTGCAGGAGTTAAAATGTATTTTTCAATTGTTGAAATATTATTCAAAACTTTTTGAACGTGTTTAGAACCCTTTAAAACGACCTTTTTAAAAATCATCGAACTTCTCCTTAGGTTTCTAATTGATTTATATGGTCCTTCTCCTTCTCGAATGGGATAATAATCAGGAACTTTTATTATTCTTGTATCAGTATTTACCTCTTGTCCGGTTGCTTTCCAAACATTATCAATTATATAGTAAGAATAATTCTCTTTCATATTTACAGCTAACTTTAATGATATGAGTATATTTTAATAACTTATATCAACTGCTACAAGAATTTAGTAGTTTTTTCCTTCAAAAAATATATAATCGTTATGAGTTATTAAAAAAGTTATAAACTTTTATTTTTAATTGATTATCAACTACTTAAATAGCTCTGTTGTTTTTTGGCACGCTGTTTGTAATTAACTAAGCGTAGAACAATTAAAACTTACAGTTATGAAAAAATTACTAATATTAGCAGGTTTAATCTTTACAGGATTAACAGCTTCAGCAACAACAATAAATACTACTGAGAATGTTAATACATCTACCTATATTAATGGATATGGTAATTCTTTCATATTTGTAGAAGGTGGCATTGAGTTTTCTGTATTCCGTGATGGACAATTCGATTTTAATATTTTAGGAAACAGATCTAATGTTAATGTAGCTATTGGAACTCCAAATATAAACTTCAGCTTTAACTCTGGATATGATTACAATCCTTACATACAATACGATGAGTTTGGTGCTATCATTCAAATAGAAAATGTGCCTATTTATTATGATTATTATGGACGCATCAGTCAAGCAGGAAATGTAAATATTAATTATAACAACTACGGTTATGTATCTCGTGTTGGTGGTTTGTATGTTCACTATAATCGCTACAATGTATTTTCATATTGCACAGGCTATATAAACATTTATAACAGACATTATGTATACAGACCTTGGCATAATTATTATAGAATTCCACCTAGAAACTATTGTGTAGTATACAATAGACCTTACAGACAGTATTACAAACCTGTTCGTTACAACTATTCAAGACCCTATTACAATAATTACAGACGATCAACCGCTGTGGCTACTAGACGAGGAAATACAGTAGAAAGACACAGAAGTTATGCTACAATTAACAGAAGTAATAACTATACGAGAAGAAATGACTCTCAATTAAGAACAAACACAAATACTAGAAGGGATTATGCGCATGTAGAAAATAACAAACGTATAACAAGAAGCAATAATACATCTAATAATACGGTAATAAGACGCAATAATACAAGTCCTGTTAGAACTAATTCTCAAATAAATAACAATAGAAATACTAAAGAAACCGTTAAAAGAACCTATAAACCTAATACAACAGTAAGAAATAGTGAGGTTATAAGACAACGAAATAATACGGTCTTACAAAAACCAAAAACAACAAATACACGTACCTATAATAAAGTAAATACTACTAGAAACACACAACAAGTACATAGAAATACTGAAAGTAGACAACGAGTTGTAAAACAATCAAACTCACGCCCTACTCAAAGTAAAGCTACAAAAAGTAGAAGCACTTCTAGTAATAACAATACAAGATCGACACCTACAAGAAGACGGTCATAACAATTTTGGTTGGTTAGTTGGAAAGCCCTGCGATAAGTTTGCCTCAAAGCGACTTCGTAGGGTTTTCTTTTGGTTTTAAGAGCGTTTTAATAGCTTATTAATAATTAAAGATATATCATCTGAAAATTTAAAAGCATAAACCATATATCCATAGAAAACACAAACAAGTATAGATTTTAAACTGATGTTTATAATAGGATGAAACGGAAATTCCCAAAAATAAAATATCACAACGCAAACTACAATCAGGCTAAACGTTTTTAGTGTTGCAATAGTAAAAGGCATCATATTAAAAGCGTATTTTACAAACAGTATTTTAGCAATATTATAAATTAATATGGCTATAAAAGTTGCCATAGCCGACCCATTGATACCAAATAAAGGAATGAAAATCATATTTAAAACAACCGTTATAATTACTAAAAAAACACCTAACAGTAAGACCATTCTATAATAATCGCTATTAAAGAGAATCGCATTATTATTTCCTAATAAATTATCTCCTACTTTAGCCACTCCTATTAAAATAACAATTAATAAGCCTCCACTAAACTTCTCAGGAATCAATAGGTATAACTCATTAATATTTAAGATAATTAGTAAAAATATAAATCCACTAATAATAAATAGATTTAAAGAGCTTTTTTGGTAGAGGGACTTTAACTCTACTTTATTTCTTTCATTTAAAAGTTTAGCCGTTACCGGACTTATAATTTGATGTAACGACCGCAAAGGCACTCCAATAACACTCGCTATGTAAATAGCTACACCGTAATAAGCTACCTTTTCTATATCCACATAATAACCTAGCATAAACTTATCAATTTCAAGAATCAAGTTAGCTACAGAACCTGCAACAATAATCAATGAAGTATATTTTAAAACCTTAACTAAGCTTTTAAATTTTTTAAATTTTATAATAGGTTGTCTTAAGCTAAAGGCATAAATAGCCATGATAAGCATTCGTAAAAAGTAAATGCCAACAATTCCATAAATTAATTCTTCAACATTTATAAATTCAAAATAAAGTGCAAATAACAAAATTGTTGTGCATAATCTATGAAACACTTCCTTCATAAAATTACCCAAAACACTTTGAAATTGAACACGACTCCACGCATAAAACACTTCAAAATATGCAAACGTTATGGCAGAAAAATAAATAAGCCACACATAATCTTTGATAATTGGATTTTTTTGAGCCAACCAAGTGCTAATCGTATCAAAAGCCACATGACCAATGAAACCTACAGGAATTATAACTGCCAAAGGCAAAAAAAGCATCAGCGTTAAAAAACTGTTTTGCGACTGCCTTGTTTTAAATATAGAATAAAACTTAATAATGGTATTATTGGTGCCAAAAGCCATTAATGGCATCATGATATTGGCTGTAGAAAGCATAAAAGTAATCAGTCCAAAATACGTGTCACTTATAAAATTGGTGAATAAAAACAAAACATTAATAGCGCCTATACCAAAACCTAAATATGTAGTAAGTGTGTTTTTAATAGATTGAGAAATAACTAGCCCCATTATGTACTTAAAATTTCTACGCTAAAATACTAATTAAAAAAGAAAATGTTTATATGTAAAGATAGCAGTATTTAACAATTGAACTCACAAAAAAATGACTTAATAGCTACTATATTAAATCAGCTAATTGTTTTGTTAACGATTTACGGCTATACTTTTGTAATCCAATAGGATGCGATTGCAGATTTTTAGCTTGAAAGTCCTTATAATGTTTTAGTATCACTGTTTTTAGCGATTGGTAATCATCATAATAAAAGTAATTACCTGTATTGGTTTCTTTAATTATTGTTTCTACATCAGATGCCTTGGGGCCTAATGCAATAATAGGTCTGTTAGAGACCATATATTCAAATAACTTTCCTGGGATAATACAGTTTGTTTCTTCAGAATTGATTTCAATTAATAGTAATACTTGTGATTTTTTTTGAAACATAAGAGCTTCTTTGTGTGATACATATCCTATCTCATTACAATACTTACTTAAATTATGTATTTGAATAGATTTCAACACATCCTTACTTAATAATCCTATAAAATTAAGCTGAAAATCGTTTGAAAAATCGTTGTATTCATTAACTAAATCACTAAGAACACGCCATAATACTCTAGGATTTCTTTTAGATAATAAGGAGCCTATATGTGCTATAGAGAATTTAGAATCTAAGGTTACAGAATTTAAAGACTCTACATCATATCCATTAGTGATAACCTCTATAGGTTGCTTCGTTAAAAGCTGAAACTCTTTTTTGGTTGTAAAGCTTGTAACTATAATTTGATCTGAACTATTTAAGACTTCTCTCTCTAATGTTTTATGCTTCAATTCAGAAGATTTGGTCAGTTTTAATTGCTTATGATAACCTATTTGTGTCCATGGATCCCTAAAATCAGCTATCCACTTCACTCCTAGTTGCTCTTTGAGTTGCTTTCCTATTAAATGTAAACTGTGCGGTGGCCCTGTAGTGATAATGGTTTCAATCTGTTCGTTTTTAATATAATCCAATAAAAAATTCACAGAAGGTTTTACCCAACCGACACGAGCATCAGGAATAAAAAAATTACCTCTAATAAAAAGCATTATTTTTTCTAGTAAACTTTGCTTTTTGACATCTGTAATAATGCCCTTACTAATTGTTTTCGATTTCTTTTTTGAAAACAGACTCGCAAGTTTATAAGGCTCTAATATAGGTCGCTTTATTATGGTAACATCAAGTGGAACTTCATTTAGTAATGTCTCATCAATAATCGGGTAATTGGGGTTTTCGGGAATAAATACAACGGGATCAATATTAAATTCAGGAAGATACTTTACAAATTTTAACCAGCGTTGTACACCAGGCCCACCCGCAGGTGGCCAGTAATAGGTTATTATGAGCGCTTTTTTATGCACTGTCATTTGTTTTTTTTCGTATACCAAACGCAATTCCTAAAATAACTAACAAACCAACCAAAATAGAACTAGCAAGCGCTATAGTACTACCCGTTTTAACCACTTGAGGATCAAACTTAAACTCAATAATATGCTCTCCAGCAGGAACCTCCATACCTCGTAACACATAATTCACTTCACTATGGCTGACTGCTCGACCATCAATAAAAGATTGCCAACCATGAGGGTAATAAATCTCAGAAAAGACAGCAAATCCCTTATTACTATTGTTAGATTGATACTTTAAATAATTAGGTTTATGATCTAAAAGTTTGATTGTAGCAGTTGAATCAACACTATATGTTGTCTTATAGTTTTCTTTATCCATCCAATCTTTATTGATAACCGCTGTTGTTTTTGTATTTAAGCTATCTAATGCCAAAATTTCTTCGTTGGCAGACTGAACACTATGTAATTGAGAAATAAACCAAGCATTCCCATTAGCTTCGTCATTGGTATATGGGAAAATTTGTCCATCTTTATCTTTTGCAATAATATACTTCGTATTCAGCATATTTAGGACATTCAATTTATTTTTTTCTACGTAAAAATCAAACAGTTCACTATAGCGTTTTAATTCAGCAGCATTGTATCCATTTAATGAATTATGAAAATAAGATGGTTTTGCGGGCCCGGATACGAGGTCGAAAACCCGATAATAGGTCGTGTCTTTTAAAATTGCTTTATCTGCGGCATTTTCTTGAAACGGTTTATTAACTTGAATAGCCGAGACGAAATCATCATCATTTACATAACGCTTATCAACTCCAACTAAATCGAACAAAATTAGAACACCAAAACCAATAATAACCCAGGTCTGTTTTATTTTATGTTTTAAAAACAAGAGTATAGTTCCAGCGGATAGTAATACTAAAATCAATGTTCGTATCGTATCACTAACAAAGATACTTTTACGGTCTTCTTTTATAGCATTAATAAAGTCCTGACCGTAGTTTTGACGATAATAGCCATCATTAATCCCTGCGAAATCAAAAGAGGATTTAAACACTAAAAACAGTATTGCCAAACCTCCAGTGATTACCAAAGAATACTTTAAGGCATCTTGTTTTTCTTGAACTGTTTCAGAATCTTTGAAAAGTTTCGAAAGCCCTAAAATAGCCAATACAGGAATACACAATTCTAAGATAACTTGAATAGATGTTACGGCTCTAAACTTGTTGTAAAGCGGTACAATATCAATAAAAAAGTTAGTTAGGAATTCTAAATTCTTGCCATAAGATAATAATAGTGATACTATGGTTCCTGCAACCAACCACCATTTACGTCTGCCTTTTACTAAGAATAAGCCAAATACAAATAAAAATAAGATAACAGCCCCAACATAAGCCGGTGCTTCTACAATAGGCTGATTTCCCCAATACATAGGCGCACGCTTTGATTCCTGAAGCGCTTGTGCTGGTGAGGCTCCTAGTTTTCGAAAGGCAGTGTATGTTTTTGAGTCTTTACCAACATCTTCTCCATTACCACCACCCATAAAGCGCGGAATGTATAAATTGAATGTTTCCCACAACCCATAACTAAACTGTGTAATATAATCTTTATCCAACCCAGAAGTTACTTCTTTGGGTGTTCCGTCAGGATTAATAGTTAATTCGCTTTTGCCACGTGTACTTTCTTTAACATATTGTTGAGTAGCTAATATATTGGTTGCATTTAAGGCAATAGCCAAAAGTGCCGCCGGAATTAAGATACCTATAGATTTAAAATAATGAGGTAAATCATTATTTTTATAAGCATCAATAGCATACACGATTCCTAAAATAACAACCAGAAATAACAAATAATAGGTCATTTGAAAATGATTGGCAACAAGCTCTAACCCCAACGCAATAGTAGTCAGTAAAAATCCAATTATATATTTTCGTTGAAAGACTAATAAAATACCACTTAAAACTAATGGCATGTAAGCAATAGCGTGTGCTTTACTATTATGACCAACTCCTAGAATAATAATTAAATAAGTTGAAAACCCAAACGCAATGGCGCCTAAGGCAGCCAATTTAAAGTCTACTTTTAAAACTAATAGTAATACGTAAAAACTTAAAAGATACAGAAATAAATAATCTGCTGGGCGTGGTAAAAACCGCAATGATAAATCTAACGATTTAATATAATTATGAGGGTATTTTGCGCCCAATTGATACGTAGGCATTCCTGCAAAAGCACTATCTGTCCAATAGGTTTCTTTACCGGTATCTGCTCTAAAATCATTTTGTTTTTTACTCATGCCTATATATTGCATGATATCACTCTGAAAGAGTTGTTTGCCTTTTAAAACAGGACTGAAATACGCTAAAGACAGGATAATAAAACCTACAATGACCAGCTGGTGTGGTAGTACTTTTTTAATTGAAAATTGCATGAATTTATGTTAAAAAACAATGATAGCGAAAATTAATCAATTTCTTCGTAATCAATATAGTCTCCTACATTTTTATTTGAAGATTTTGTATTAGGCATTTTATCAATAGTTACTTCACCTTCCTTTTTAGGAGGTTCTTGTCGTTGTTGAGAACCAAATTGACCACCAAAACGTTCTTCTGCCTTTTTAGCTACAAACTTTATAAGAAATGGCGAAAACAATCTAGCTAAAATTTTTATTCCAAAATAAATAACCAATATAATTAGTATGGTTCTAACCAACCCTGTAGCGGATGCATATTGCAACATAAAAATATTTTTTAGCAAAAATACAATTCTATGTATTGAAAAAGCAGTCAAAAATGATAAAAAAACTATAAAATCTCTATATTTGGGAACCCTTTAACTCGTAAATTAATGAATATCCTTACGATTTTATATTTATATCAAAATCTAAAACCTTAATTATGAAGCTTATCAAATCTACTATTTTAATTCTGTTTGTTTTAGTATCTACCCAAATGTATAGTCAATATACAGATGTTATAAATTCAAATAGACCAGGCGTATCTCGTAGTGCTTTTTCTGTAGGCACAAAAGTAGCCCAATTTGAAGTTGGCCCTTATTTTATTAAAGAAAAACGAACTCCTGCTCTACAAACGGAAACTTCGGGTTATGGTATCGATTTTGCTGCACGTTATGGCTTTTTACTTGAGCAATTAGAACTTAATATTGAAGGCACCTACCAAAATGATACAAAAACTTATTTTTCAACGGTCCCTTTTGATGAAAACCGATCAAACTTTAAAAACTTAACAATAGGTGCGAAATATTTAATTTTTGACCCTTATAAAAATTCTGAAAATGATAAACCTAATTTGTATAGCTGGAAAGCAAATCATCAGTTTAAATGGAGTTCTTTAATACCCGCTGTTTCAGCTTATATAGGAGTTAACTATGATACAAAAAATAATCCTTACACAGCTCCTGGCGTTGAAGGTATTAGTCCGAAAGTAATGCTTATTTCACAAAATAATTTTAATAGTGGTTGGGTGTTTGTCATTAACTTAATTAAAGATAGAATTGGAACCGATCAATCTGATTTTTCATATATATTAACCCTTACCCATTCGTTTAGTCCTAAATGGGTTATTTTTGGCGAAACTCAAGGCATAAAAAGCGATTTTTATGCTGATAATCTTTTTAGGTTTGGTGGTGCTTATTTATGGGGGAAAGATTTTCAATTAGATACAGCTGTTACACTAAACACTAAAGACACCCCGTCGGTTTTTAGTGTGAATTTTGGAGCATCCTACCGCCTTGACTTTCATAAAGATAAAATACAAAAAAACGAAAATATTGATAATGGCGCATCAGCTAAAGAAGAAGGTAAAAGACGGTCCAGAAAAAATAAAAAAACAACGGATGTTATTGAAGATTATAACAAAAAGCACAAAAGAAAAGTACAAAAATTTAATTAAAAGCAGAGATATCTCACTTTAACATGATCACAATAAAAGAAGTAAAAACTAAAAAAGACTTAAAAGCTTTTGTAAAGTTTCCGTTTGAATTGTATAAAGATTCAAAGTTTTGGGTGCCACCTATTATTAGTCAGGAATTAAAAACGTTTGACAAAAAAGAGAATCCTGTATTTAATGATACCGAAGCTCGTTTTTTTCTTGCCTATAAAAACAATAAACTTGTTGGGCGTGTTGCTGCTATTATTAACTGGTTAGAAGTGAAAGAACAAAATCAGAAAAAAATGCGCTTTGGTTGGTTTGATTTTGTTGATGATATCGAGGTTTCTCAAGCTCTTTTAGATACTATTGAACGCATAGGGAAAGAGAATAATTTAGATTATACTGAAGGGCCCGTCGGTTTTTCAAATCTTGACAAGGTTGGAGTAATCACAGAAGGCTTTGAAACTATAGCCCCTATGATTACATGGTACAACTATCCGTATTATGCGAAGCATTATGATTCTGCTGGTTATCAAATAGAAAAAGCGTATTCAGAAAGTCGGTTTCCTTTTGCAAATGTACACCCTGATTTTTTTCTTAAAGCTCAAGAATTAATAAAACGTCGTTATCAATTAAAAGCATTGACATTTTCTAAAACATCTGAAGTCATGCCTTATGTTGATAAAATGTTTGACTTGTTTAATAAAAGTTACGCATCATTATCCTCTTTTGTTGCTATTACAGATATTCAAAAAGAATATTTTAAAAAGAAATTTATCAGTTTTGTCAATCCTGAATATATCAAATTTGTTGTAGACAAAGATGATAATTTAATTGGATTTGCTATTGTAATGCCTGCTTTTGCCAAAGCATTACAAAAAATTAAAGGACGTTTATTTCCTTTTGGTTTTAAACATATTCTTAATGCTAAGAAAAATAGTAAAGATGTTATATTTTACCTAATAGGAATTCATCCTGAGTACCAAAACAAAGGAGTTCATGCTGTAATTTTCAATGAATATTATAATACATTTACCGAAAAAGGGATTAAAACCTGTTTTAGAACTCCTGAATTAGAAGACAATATAGCCATTCACCAAATATGGAAACACTTTTCGCCTGAAGTGTATAGAAGACGAAAAACATTTAGAAAAAATTTATAAAAAAAGCACCTTTAATACTTAAAGGCGCTTTTTTTATACTATACTATTTTTTAAAACTTTTATTCTCCCATAGCAGCCATAACCGCTGCAGAAAGCCTTTGATAAGTTCCGTTTTCAAGTCTTGTACGTATGGATTCAAATGCATCCAGTGTTATTTGAACATCTTCTAACGTATGTGTTGCTGTTGGAATCAAGCGCAATAAAATCATTCCTTTTGGTATCACAGGATACACTACGATAGAACAGAAAATACCGAAATTTTCTCTCAAATCTTTCACTAAAGCCATTGCCTCAGGAATACTTCCTTTTAAATAAACGGGAGTTACACAACTTTGTGTAGTACCAATATCAAACCCTCGTTTTCTAAGTCCTGTTTGAAGTGCATTAACATTTTCCCAAAGCTTATTTTTAAGTTCGGGCATTGTTTTAAGCATCTGTAAACGCTTGCGAGCACCAACAACCAATTGCATTTGCAATGATTTGGCAAACATTTGAGAACGTAAATTATATTTTAAATAATCTATAATTTCTTGATCGGCTGCAATAAAAGCTCCCGTTCCTGCCATTGATTTAGCAAATGTTGCAAAATAAACATCAATGTCATCTTGAACCCCTTGTTCCTCACCTGTTCCTGCACCTGTTTTTCCTAAAGTTCCGAAGCCATGAGCATCATCTACCAGAAATCTAAAATTATATTTTTTCTTTAATGCAGCTATTTCTTTCAATCTACCTTGCTCACCACGCATTCCAAAAACGCCTTCAGAAATAACTAAAATTCCTCCACCGGTTTGTTCGGCCATTTTGGTAGCTCTATCAAGATTTTTTTCTAAACTTTCTACATCATTATGTTTATACGTAAAACGTTTACCCATATGTAAACGCACACCATCAATGATACATGCATGGGCATCAACATCATATACAATAATATCATTTTTTGAAACTAAGGCATCAATAGTAGAAACCATTCCTTGATAACCAAAATTTAAAAGATAGGCAGCTTCTTTATTAACAAATTCTGCCAATTCCTTTTGTAAAGTCTCATGAAGATCTGTATGACCAGACATCATTCTTGCTCCCATTGGATAGGCAGAACCGTAAGCAGCACCAGCTTCAGCATCTATCTTTCTTACTTCAGGATGATTGGCTAAGCCTAGATAATCATTAATACTCCAAGTAATAACATCCTTACCACGAAATTTCATTCTATTAGAAATTTGACCTTCTAATTTTGGAAACACAAAATATCCTTCTGCTTGCGATGCCCACTTCCCTAGCGGACCCTTATCTTTATAAATTTTTTCAAATAAATCTTTCATTTAAAATAAATGTTATTGCTATTAAAATTCAACATGACTACTAAGAAGACTGTGATGTAAGTTAATAAATCTAATTAACTTATGTTATCTGTAATACTTGAAAGTTTTACTTAGTTAGCAGGAGCAAAATTAAATATTTATATTGTTTGTACATAATTTTTAGACTTCAATTATTAATAAAATAAAAAAAGAGACAGCATTATGTTAGAATAACAATTACTATCTCTTTTAAAAATTATAATTATTCTTATTTTATGTACTCAATAATTTCTGCTGCTTCAATATTTACACTATCAAAAAAGCCTTGTTCATTCATCCATTTATCACTATATATTTTACTCATATAACGTGACCCATGATCAGGAAATAAAACAACAACCATATCGCCTTTTTTAAACTCTCCTGTTTCATTAAGTTGTTTTACAGCTTGTAGAGCTGCTCCACTTGTATAACCAACAAAAAGACCTTCTTTTTTAGAAATTTCTCTGGCCGTATGGGCACTTTCCTCATCTGTTACTTTAATAAATTTGTCTATTTGACTAAAGTCTGTTGCTGTTGGAATTAAGTTCTTGCCTAAACCTTCTATTCTGTATGGATATATTTCTTTTTCATCAAACTCATTAGTTTCATGATATTTTTTAAGAACAGAACCATAAGCATCCACGCCTATTATTTTTACATTAGGATTTTGCTCTTTTAGATATTTTGCGGTACCTGAAATTGTTCCTCCAGTACCACTACAAGCAACAAGATGTGTTATTTTACCTTCTGTTTGATTCCAAATTTCTGGACCTGTAGAATTATAATGTGCATCAATATTTAATTGGTTAAAATATTGATTGATATAAACAGAACCTTTTGTTTCTTGGTGTAAACGTTTTGCTACTTCGTAATAAGATCTTGGATCATCTGCCGCTACATGTGCTGGACAAACATACACTTTTGCTCCAATAGATCGTAACATGTCTATTTTATCTGGTGATGACTTGGAACTTACCGCTAGAATACATTTATAGCCTTTTATAACACTTACCATAGCTAAACTGAATCCTGTATTTCCAGAAGTAGTCTCAATAATAGTGTCTCCTGGGTTTAGAATTCCTTCTTTCTCTGCTTTTTCAATAATGTAAAGCGCTATTCTGTCTTTTGAAGAGTGTCCGGGATTAAAAGCTTCAACTTTTGCGTAAAAATCACCTTTAAAAGAAGAGGTGATTTTATTTAATTTAATAAGTGGTGTTTTACCTATTAAATCTAACACATTGTTAAAAACTTGATTTTTTTGTTTCATAAATGTTTTTTAAAAGCTACAATTTTGCATGAAAATAATTATAGCCTAAAACCAAACAAAAATAGAATATTTTTTTTTATTAGCAATGAATTCCTTCTAAATCTAGTAAAAACGCATATTCCAAAGCCACTTCTTTGATGCTTTCAAAACGCCCAGAAGCCCCTCCATGACCCGAATCCATATTTACGTGTAATAGGAGTTTATTTGAGTCTTTTTTTAAATCTCTTAGCTTAGCAACCCATTTAGCTGGTTCCCAATATTGTACCTGAGAATCATATAAACCTGTTGTTACTAACATGTTAGGATATTCCTTCTCTTGAACATTATCGTAAGGTGAATATGATTTCATATACTTGTAATACTCTAATTGATTTGGATTTCCCCATTCATCATATTCTCCTGTTGTTAAAGGAATTGTATCATCTAGCATCGTGGTAACTACATCCACAAAAGGAACAGCAGCCAAAACGCCGTTGTATAATTCAGGATTCATATTTATTATGGCTCCCATAAGCAAACCTCCAGCAGAACCGCCGTAAGCATATAAATGCTTATTTGACGTATACTTTTGTTCTATTAAAAATTTTGAACAATCTATATAATCATAAAACGTATTAAGTTTTGATAAAAGTTTACCGTTTTCATACCATTCTCTACCTAAATACTCACCACCACGTACATGAGCAATGGCATAAATAAAACCTCTGTTTAACAAACTTAATCTTATCGTTGAAAACGATGGGTCTGTCGTCGAACCATAAGACCCATAGGCATACAAGAGTAATGGATTTTCTCCATTTAATTGAATTCCTTTTTTATATACTATTGATATTGGTACGTTTACACCATCTCTTGCTGTAGCCCAAATGCGCTTAGATTCGTAATCATTTTTATTGAAATCGTTACCAAGAACCTCTTGTTCTTTTTTTATCTCACTTTGTTTAGTATAAAAATTATAATCAATAACAGCACTTGGAGAGGTAAGCGAGTTAAAACCGTAACGTAACACTTCACTATCAAAATCAGGATTATTACCAATATAGGTGCTATAGGTTTCGCTATTGAAAGGCAGATAGTAATCTTCCGTTCCGTTCCAACTCATAATACGCAACTTATTCAATCCGTTTTCACGTTCATTAACCACTAGATAATCTTTAAAAATCTCAATATCCTCAATTAAAACATGATCTCGATGAGGAATTACGTCTTCCCAAAATTCTTTTTGAGTTTGAGTTTCGTTGACTTTTAAGAGTTTAAAATTAGTAGCTCCGTCGCTATTAGCAATAATATAAAAGTGATCTTTATAATGCGCAATACTATAATCTAACTCACGTAAACGTTTTTGAAAAATCTTAAAGGCATCATCGGGCGTATCTGCATTTAAAATTCTATATTCAGAAGTCAAAGTACTTGAAGATCCTATAATGATGTATTTTCTTGATTTTGATTTATAAACAAAGGTATTATAGGTTTCGTCTTTTTCATGAAACACTAATTCATCATTCTTGGTTCCACTATGAAGTTTATGTTTGAATATTTTATGAGAACGAAGTGTTACTTCGTCTTTCATTGAATAAAACAACGTTTTATTATCATTGGCCCAAGTAGCACTACCAGTGGTGTTTAATATTTTATCTGGATAAACTTCTCCAGTAACCAAATTTTTTATTTGAATAGTATATTGCCTTCTACTCACTGTATCCGTAGAAAAACACGCTAATATATTATCTGGACTAATAGCAATACTTCCTAAATTAAAATAAGAAAAATCTTTAGCCATCTCGTTACAGTCAAATAGAATTTCTTCTGGAGCTGTTAAAAGTTCTTTTTTTCTTATATAAACAGGATAATCCTTTCCTTTTTCATACTTAGTAATATACCAATATCCATTTAATTTATAAGGAACTGTTGAGTCATCTTCTTTAATTCTACCTTTCATTTCTTCAAACAATGCGTTTTGAAAATCTTCGGTATGAGACATCATCTGCTTGGTATAGTCGTTTTCTGAATTTAAATAATCTATAACCTCTGGATTTTCTCTGTCATTCAACCAATAATAATTATCAATTCTTACATCAGAATGAATTTTTAATTCTTTTGGTTGTTTCTTTGCTAAAGGTACTTCTACAGTATTTTTCAAATGGATTATTTATTTAAAATGAAAGTGCCAAAAATATAAAAATTATATAGTTTTGTACCCAATAAAAAATTAAAACTATGTTTGGAGATATGATGAATATGATGGGTAAATTAAAAGAGACCCAGAAAAAAGTTGAAGACACAAAAAAACGTCTAGATACGGTGTTTATTGATGAAAAAAGTAATGATGGCAAAGTTAAAGTAACTTTAACAGGGAATAGAACTATAAAATCTATTGAAATTGATGCAACATTACTTGAAGATAAAGAACAACTTGAAGATTATTTAATCCTCACTTTAAATAAAGCTATTGAAAAAGCAACCCAAGTAAACGAAGCAGAATTAGCAGCAGTTGCTAAAGAAGGTATGCCAAATATTCCGGGATTGGATATGTTTAAGTAAACTGTATTTAGAATTTTAGACTTGTTAAAATTTCTAGAACTTTTTCATGCATAGTATTGGTGTAATCTAAATGAGTTACCATGCGCAGTTTATTACTGCCCATACTGATAATCAAAATATTGTTTTCTTGTAGTTTTTGAACAAACTCTTTTTCATTAACGCCTTCATGTAATTCAAAAATTACAATATTCGTTTCAACAGGCTCGACTGTTTTAATGTATGACAAATTTGATAAAACCTCCCCTATTTGTTTTGCTTTAGTGTGATCATCATTTAAGCGCTCCATATGATTATCTAAGGCATACAATCCAGCGGCAGCCAAATATCCAATTTGACGCATATTACCGCCAAAAATCTTTCTAACCCTAATGGCATTTTTCATAATATCTTCATCACCAATCAACACAGAACCAATAGGACAACCAAGCCCTTTACTTAAACATACCGAAATAGTATCAAACACGTCTCCGTATTGTTTAGTACTTTCATTTTTAGCTACTAAAGCATTCCATAGTCTGGCGCCATCTAAATGAAACCCTAAATTATTAGACTTACAAACCTCTTTAATTTTTAAAATTTCATTGAAATCCCAACACGCTCCCCCGCCTTTATTGGTAGTATTTTCAATTTCAACTAAACTAGTCTGACTGTAATAAAACGCATCAGGATTAATAGCCTCTAGTACTTGATTTGCTGTGAACATACCTTGATTACCATCTAATAGTCTACAAGACACCCCACTATTAAAAGAAGCACCTCCAGATTCGTAATTGTAAATATGGGCATATTTATCACAAACAACTTGTTCTCCAGGATTGGTATGCAACTTAATCGCTGTTTGGTTTGCCATCGTACCTGAAGGAAAAAATAAGGCTCTGTCTTTACCAAACATGTTGGCTAACCGTTCCTCTAAAATAATAACTGTTGGATCTTCACTAAACACATCATCCCCTACTTTGGCTTGCATCATAGCATCTAACATGCCTTTTGTAGGCTTGGTAACGGTATCGCTTCTTAGGTCTATAATCATAAAAATGTTCTTACTAATTATTTGATAAAAATATCATTAAAATTTATGTTCTTAAAGCTTATGTTCTATTTTTGTTCAAAATTTAATTTTCATGATTACATCAGACCAAATCAAGTCTCTTAATACCCGCCTAGACAAACTTAGGCACTATCTTTGACATAGATGCCAAACTTATAGAAATACAAAACGAAGAAGAGCAAACCTTTGCTCCTGACTTCTGGGAAGATTCAAAAGCTGCTGAGTTAGTTATGAAATCGCTTCGTGTTAAGAAAAAATGGGTTGAAGATTACAATACCTCAAAATCACTTTTAGAAGAACTAGAAATCTTATATGATTTCTATAAAGAAGGAGCATACACCCTTGAAGAAGTTGAAGAAAGTTATGACAAGCTTAAAAACCTCCTTGAAGATATCGAATTTAAAAACATGCTTTCTGAAGAAGGTGATAGTTTAAGTGCTGTACTTCAAATTACTGCTGGTGCTGGTGGCACAGAAAGTTGCGATTGGGCGAGCATGCTAATGCGTATGTATTTAATGTACGCCGAAAAAAGTGGTTTTAAAGTAAAAGAATTAAACTTTCAAGAAGGTGATGTTGCGGGCATAAAAACGGTGACTTTAGAGATTGAAGGCGATTTTGCCTTTGGTTGGTTAAAGGGTGAAAATGGAGTCCATAGATTAGTAAGAATCTCTCCATTTGATAGTAACGCGAAACGACATACCAGTTTTGCTTCGGTTTACGTATATCCGTTGGTTGATGATAGTATAGAAATAGAAATTAATCCTGCTGATATAGAAATTACCACAGCACGTTCTAGTGGTGCTGGCGGACAAAACGTTAATAAAGTAGAGACCAAAGTCCAATTAACACACAAACCTACGGGTATTCAAATTCAATGCTCAGAAACACGCTCTCAGCATGATAACAGAGCTCGGGCATTACAAATGCTTAAATCTCAATTATATGAAATCGAGCTTCAAAAGCAAATGGCACAACGCGACGATATTGAGGCTGGTAAAATGAAGATTGAATGGGGTAGCCAAATTCGCAACTATGTCATGCAGCCTTATAAGTTGGTAAAAGATGTTAGAACCGGACATGAAACCAGCAACCTAGACGCCGTTATGAATGGTGATATTGGTCCGTTTTTAAAGTCGTATTTAATGATGATGGGACAAAAAGAAGACGATAATTCACTATAATAAAACTTAAATAACATGATTAAAATATATCACAACAATAGATGCAGTAAATCTAGAAACGGATTGAAATTACTTGAAGAATCTGGTAAAGATTTTGAAATTATAAATTACTTAGAAGATAGTCCTTCTAAAGAAACATTAAAAGAAATTATTAATTTATTGGATATAAAACCTATTGAATTGGTTAGAAAAAATGAAGCCATTTGGAAAGAGCAGTATAAAGGAAAAGACTTAACAGATGACGAAGTGATTAATGCCATGATTGAAAATCCGAAACTCATAGAACGACCTATTGTTATTAACGAAAATAAAGCAGTCATTGGCAGACCTACAGAAACTATTCTTAGCATCATTTAAATTAGTTTAACGCTCATATTTTTTTTAACAATTAATTAACCTTTTAGTATTAAACCTTCCTATAATTTCTTTGTCCAACAAAGAAAAATATCTATGATCAAAAATATCCTAACCACAACCATTTTTTCTTTATTATTCAGTATTGTTTCAAATTTAAATGCTCAAACTAGTTCACAGAGCATCGAATCGATACCTATTTTAAAAAACACTTCAAGCGAAACAACACATCTCAATGAAAAAGAAATAAAAATCTCAGGAACAGTCATTGACGCTGAAACGAAGACACCTTTAGAGTATGCGACTGTTTCATTTTATAGTCAAGAACAACAAAAGATAGTCGATGGTGTAATCACCAATACCGATGGTACATTTGAAGTCAAAATACCTAAAGGGATTTACGATATAAATATTGAGTATATTTCTTATAAAAAAGTAACATTAAAAAACCGAAATATTACCGAAAATCTTGATTTAGGTACTATTTCATTACATATAGATTTAGAAGCGCTTGATGCTGTTGAAGTGATTGCTGAAAAAACCTCAGTTGAAATTAAACTCGACAAAAAGATATATAATATTGGTAAAGATTTAACGACTGCTGGAGGAACAGTAAGTGATGCGCTTAATAATGTGCCTTCGGTTTCTGTTGATATTGACGGCGCTATAAGTTTAAGAGGTAATGAAAATGTTAGAATTTTAATTAACGGCAAACCATCTGCAATGGCAGGTTTTGGCGATACTAATGTTTTAAGTCAGTTACCCGCCGAAGCTATAGAGCGAGTTGAAGTGATTACATCGCCTTCCGCGAGATATGATGCCGAAGGAACTGCAGGCATCCTAAATATCATACTTAGGCAAAAGGAAACATTAGGTTTTAATGGCTCTTTTGATGTAACGTTAGGTAATCCTGATAATGTTGGAATTTCTTCAAACATTAATTATAGAACAGAAAAATTCAATTTATTTTCTAACATTGGGTTCAGATATTTTAATGCTCCAAGAAATAGCTTTAACGACACCAATTATTTTGATAGATTAATTAATGGCGTTTTAGAAGCACCAGAATATGAGAGAATTCGTGAAAAAGAAAATGTAACACGCCTTAATCGAAATTACAATGCAAACTTAGGTATGGAGTATTTTTTATCTAAAAAGACATCTGTTACAGGAAGTTTGTTTTACAGATATGGTGAAGATGCCGATTTAGGACTCAACAACAGTGATCGGTTTAATGGAGGTAGCATCGTAGAGCAAACCTTAAGAAAAGAGCAACAAGATGAAAATGGCGATGACTTTCAAGTGTCATTAAATTATATTACAAAATTTAACGATAAAGGGCATCAGTTAACGGCAGATGTTCAATTTGAAAATGGGTCTGAAGATCAATCCAATAATATTAACGAAAACTATATTATTACCAATCAAACCAACCCTGTACCCTTCCAAGACGAAAAAGTAAGTCAAACACAAGATAAAAAGGAGTCCTTATACCAGGTAGATTATGTGTTGCCTATTGGAGAAGATTCAAGATTTGAAGCCGGTTACAGAGGTAATTTTGAAAATGAAATTACGGATTACACCTTACAACAGGAAGATATTGCAACAAATGATTTTTTTATCAATGATACTATTTCTAATATTTTTGATTATTCAGAAAACGTCAATGCACTATATACACAATATGGATCTAAATTTGGTAAATTTTCATTTCTATTGGGATTAAGAGTAGAAAACACCCAATTAAAAGGAAAAATTGATTCGCGATTAAGTGATGCTGAACTTGAAGCTTCTTTTGGTTTTCCAATTGATACAGATTTTAATAATAATTATTTCGGTCTATTTCCTACATTAAATCTTATATATAATTTAGCTAAAAGCGATGATGATTCAGAAGAAAGTGTCACATTTGGTTTTAATAGAAGAATTAACAGACCACGCGGTTGGTTTATTAATCCATTTCCCTCACGTTCAAGTCGTACTAATATCTTCCAAGGTAACCCTAATATACGCCCTGCATTTTCAAGCACTTTTGATATAGGCTATTTAAAACGATGGGGAAAACTAACATTAACGACCTCGATATATTATCAACACGAAACCGATTCTTTTGAACGAATAGAAGAAAATACTGGTCAACAAACTTCTGATGGCATTGATATTATTAGGACCATACCAGTAAACTTATCCACTAACAATAGAACAGGTGCAGAATTAGGAGTTCTTTATAATCCAGAAAAATGGTTGAGGTTAAATTCTAGTTTTAACTTTTTTCAGTTTGAAACAATAGGAGAATTTAATGGAGTTGACTATGGTGCAAAAAACACGAGTTGGTTTGCCCGTTTTAGTAGTAAAATTACACTTCCTTCAAACATTGATTGGCAAACAAATGCTAACTATCGAGGCGCTAGTGAAAATGCTCAAAGCACCAGAGAAGGCATTTTTACAATGGATTTAGCGTTGAGTAAGGAATTTTTTGACAACCATTTAACCATTTCATTAAATGCGAGAGATATTTTTAACTCCAGAAAACGTAAGTCATTAACAACAACAGAGTTTTTCTCAAGGTATAATGAATCACAATGGAGACAACGTCAAGTCAATTTATCTCTTAGATATCGTTTTAACCAACAAAAGAAACGAAACGATAGAAGAAATGATAATCCAAACGGTGGTAATGACGACTTTGATTTTGAAGGATAATCAACCACTTAACAAACATAATTCATAAAAAAAGGAAGCTAATTTAGCTTCCTTTTTTTATTTTATAAACAATTAATATTTTAACGAATTGCTGCTTCTTCTCTTTTCGCCTTTTTTTCAGCTTTAATTTCTTTATAGCGTTCAATTGATGCACCAAAAATCCAATACGGAATTACAAAAGAGATTAAAAAAATCATTAACCAAAATCCTATGGTTAGTATGGTTAAAAACGCTAAAAATCCTAAATATTGGTCAAATTGAAACATCCTTATTTATTTTTAAAATCAAATATGCAGCAAATATAATGTAAAGCATGTATTTATACAAAACTAAATTTAAGATTTATTAACAAGGTTTTCAAGTTTATTATTTAATTGTAGTCTTTCATTGTTTTAACCTCATTTCTTATAAATATCTATTTCCAAAATAAGTCTAATATCATTTAATAAGTGAAAATTTTCCTAAAATTACGGGGTTTATAAGCTAAAAAATAAGGGTTTTCATACTTTTAACTTCTCAAAAAAAATTAAATTTTTATCTATGAAATTCCGTATTAAATATTTAGCTTTTATTCTACTCTTTAGTGGACTTATCAACAAATTACAAGCACAAGAACAAACAAACACATCTGAATCTACCTTTAATAAATATGAAGCTTTTAGCCCGTTGTTTATGACGGGAGAAACTAGTGCGTACCATAGTGCAACGGGTAATCCAGGAGAAGATTATTGGCAAAATCAGGCCAATTACAACATTAAAGCTACTTTAGATACTATTAACCATATAGTTAAGGGAAAAGTAACTATTTCCTATATAAATAATAGTCCTTATAAGCTACATTTTTTATGGTTGCAATTAGATCAAAATACTTTTAGAAAAGATTCTCGAGGCTCTCAACTCTACCCTGCTAATGATAGAAACGGTGTACATACTTTTACCGATGGATACGAACTTCAAAAGGTTGCCATTAAAATGGGAAAAAGTACTCAAATAGCCGACTATATAGTTTCAGATACCCGCATGCAGATTCGACTTCCGGAAGCACTTGAAGCTAAAGGACAACAAATGGATATCAGTATTGAGTATTCATTTAAAATACCTGAACATGGTAAAGACAGAATGGGGCGCGTAAAAACAGAAAATGGTTGGATTTATACGCTGGCCCAATGGTACCCAAGAATGGAAGTGTTAGATGAAGTAGATGGCTGGAATACATTACCTTATTTAGGAACTGGCGAATTTTATTTAGAATATGGGAATTTTGACTACGAAATAACGGCTCCCGCTAATATGGTAGTAGTTGGGTCTGGTGAATTACAAAATCCTAAAGATGTTTTAACAGATTACGAACGTGACCAACTTGAAAAAGCTAGAAAAAGTGATCAAACAGTTACTATAAGATCTCTTGAAGATGTTAAGGCAGATAAACATGTGAAAGGTGATGCTAATGGAATGCTTACTTGGCATTTTACAATGAATCAAAGTCGTGATGTTGCCTGGGCAGCTTCAAAAGCTTTTATTTGGGATGCCGCTCGTATCAACCTTCCTAAAGGCAAAACAGCATTAGCACAATCTGTATATCCCGTAGAAAATTCTGGTCAAGATGGTTACGCAAGATCTACCGAATATGTTAAAAATTCTATCGAATTATATTCTAAAGAATGGTTTCCCTACACCTATCCCGTTGCTACAAATGTAGCTGGTCATGAAGGCGGAATGGAATATCCTGGTATTGTATTTTGTGATTATAAAAGTAAAAATGCAGAGCTATGGGGCGTAGTTAACCATGAATTTGGTCACAATTGGTTTCCTATGATTGTTGGCTCTAACGAACGTAAGTATGCCTGGATGGATGAAGGTTTCAACACCTTTATAAACGATGTTGACACAAAGGAATTCAATAACGGTGAATATTATAACGAAAGTGATGTGCAAAGCGCAACAGGAAGATTATTTAACGACTATTTAAATCCGGTATTTACAGTGCCTGATGTTATTCATAATCAGCAAAACCTAGGCATTGAAGCCTATTACAAGCCTAGCACAGCACTTAAGGTTTTAAGAAATACTGTTTTAGGTAAAGATCGTTTTGATTATGCCTTCAGAACCTACATAAAACGATGGGCTTTTAAGCATCCTACTCCATGGGATTTCTTTAATACCATGAACTCGGCCGCAGGCGAAGATTTAGGTTGGTTCTGGAAAGGCTGGTTTATGAACAATTGGAAATTAGACCAGGGTGTAGAAGATATTAAATATGTAGATAATGATCCTGCAAAAGGAGCTCTAATTAGCTTAATCAATAAAGATAGAATGGTTATGCCTACTTCTTTGAAGATTATTCAAGAAAACGGCAAAACAGAAATCGTTAAACTTCCTGTAGAGATTTGGATGACTGGACCAGAATATGTTTATAATTATCCTTCTACCTCAAATATTGTTTCAGTGGAAATAGATCCAAATCACGAAGTTCCTGATGTCAACCTTCTAAACAATATAATGGTTCCTCTAATGGACGCTCCAGAAGGAGTTACGGCCAAAACAGTAATCGATCACTATATTCAAGCCATTGGAGGGCGTAAAAATTTAGAAAGCGTAAAAGATATTTCAGAAGTAATGTCAGCTACTATAAATGGAACAGAAGTTAATATAATTACAAAGAAAAAAAGTCCTGAAAAATACATGATGTCCATTGAAGTACCTGCAATGAATCAATCAGTTTTAAAATATGTAGTTAATGGTGATAACGTTTCTGTAATAGCTCGAGGACAAAAACAAGAACTGAGTGATGAACAGAAAGAATCAATTAAAAAAAGTACATCTATTTTCCCTGAATTATTATATAAAACTAGCGATTATACACTTAAACTTTTAGGCATAGAAAATGAGAATGGCAACCAATTGAATGTTGTACAAATTACAACTCCAGATGGAAAATTCATTAAAGATTACTTTAATGTCGACTCTGGTTTGAGAGTAAAAAAAGAAGTTTCTATTGACGGAAATACTACAAAATCCACCTATTCAAATTATCAAAATGTAAACGGAATTATGCTTCCTTTTAAACAAACAACTGATTCATTTGGTCAAGACATGGAATTAAATCTTAAAGAAGCAAAAATAAACAGCAATATAGAAGATAGTGAGTTTAAATAAATAATATCTTCTTAATCAAAAAAAAAGGGTGTTATAGTAACACCCTTTTTTATTTCTAAAACTTAGTTGAATTGTTTTTTTGTTCTTCCTATTTCACATTTGGTTGTGGAGTCATTCTTAAATAAGGTTTTATTTCTTTATGACCTTTTGGAAAAAGTGCCGGTATCTGTTCATTAGTTACGGCTGGAGAAATAACAACGTCTTCACCATTTTTCCAATTTGCAGGTGTGGCCACTTTATGATACGCGGTTAACTGCAAAGAATCAATAACACGCAGTAATTCGTCAAAATTTCTACCTGTTGAAGCTGGATATGTAATTATTAATTTAATTTTTTTGTCATCCCCAATAACAAATACTGAACGCACGGTAAACTTCTCGCTAGCGTTAGGATGAATCATATCATAAAGTTCAGATACTTTTTTATCTTCATCTGCAATTATTGGAAAATTTACCGTAGTATGCTGTGTTTCATTGATATCTTTTATCCAATCATTGTGAGAGTCTAAACCATCAACACTAAGTGCCACTACTTTTACATTTCGCTTATCAAATTCAGCTTTGTATTTAGCTACTGTACCCAACTCTGTGGTACAAACAGGCGTGTAATCAGCTGGATGCGAAAATAAAATTCCCCAACTATCACCTAGCCACTCATGAAAATTAATAGTCCCTTCTGTAGAATTTGCTGTAAAGTTTGGAGCTTCATCTCCTAATCTAATTGTTGCCATAGTATAATTTTTTTGTGTTATTATCACCGAATTTACTCATTTTTAAACAAAAATTAAATTTTAAAATGTTATTTAAACCTTAAATAAATAGTTGAAATAAAACATATTTCGCTTAAAATTAAGTGCTAAAAAACGTAAATTTGTTTTAAATTAATTACTTATTAAAATGGAATTCAGAATAGAAAAAGATACGATGGGCGAGGTTAAGGTGCCCGCTGATAAACTTTGGGGAGCACAAACAGAACGCTCTAGAAATAACTTTAAAATTGGTCCGAAAGCATCTATGCCATTAGAAATTATTTACGGCTTTGCTTATCTAAAAAAAGCAGCCGCTTTTACTAATTGTGAATTAGGTGTGCTACCTATTGAAAAACGTGATTTAATTGCACAAGTTTGTGATGAAATTTTAGAGGGAAAACTTGATGATCAATTCCCTTTAGTTATTTGGCAAACGGGTTCTGGCACACAAAGTAATATGAATGTGAATGAAGTGATTGCCAACAGAGCTCAACAATTAGCAGGCAAAACTATTGGTGAAGGTGACAAAGTTATTCAACCTAATGACGATGTTAACAAATCTCAATCTTCAAATGATACCTTTCCAACAGGAATGCATATTGCTGCTTACAAAAAAGTAGTAGAAAAAACCATTCCAGGGGTAAAAAAACTACGAGATACCTTAAAAAAGAAATCTGAAGCCTTTAAAAATGTAGTTAAAATAGGAAGAACTCATTTAATGGATGCCACTCCTTTAACATTAGGTCAAGAACTTTCAGGATATGTTGCGCAACTAGATCATGGTTTAAATGCCTTAGAAAACACCTTACCTCATTTAAGCGAACTGGCACTTGGAGGAACTGCGGTTGGAACAGGATTAAACACGCCTAAAGGCTATAGCAAACGTGTAGCAGAATATATAGCTAAATTTACAGAATTACCTTTTACATCGGCGCCTAACAAGTTTGAAGCCTTGGCTGCTCATGATGCCTTGGTGGAAACGCATGGTGCGTTAAAGCAATTAGCAGTTTCTTTAAATAAGATTGCAAACGACATACGTATGATGGCTTCCGGTCCACGAAGTGGAATTGGAGAAATTAGTATTCCTGCAAATGAACCGGGAAGTTCTATAATGCCAGGGAAAGTCAACCCTACTCAGTGTGAAGCATTAACAATGGTTTGCGCACAAGTTATAGGTAACGATATAGCAATTTCTGTTGGAGGTATGCAAGGCCATTATGAATTGAATGTATTTAAGCCTGTTATGGCTGCCAACTTATTACAGTCTGCAGAATTATTAGGAGATGCTTGTATGAGTTTTGAAGAACATTGTGCTTCTGGTATTGAACCAAATTATGAGGTCATTACTAAACTTTTAAATAATTCATTGATGCTTGTAACAGCGCTTAATACTAAAATTGGTTATTATAAAGCTGCTGAAATAGCTAATACCGCTCATAAAAATGGGACAACACTAAAAGAAGAAGCTATCAATCTGGGATATGTCACAGCTGAAGATTATAATGCTTGGGTGAAACCTGAAGATATGGTAGGTAGTTTAAAATAAAACCAGAGATCTATCTAAAATAGATATTTAAAAACTTAAGATAAAAACCCCACCCAATAAGGTTATTGAGTGGGGTTTTTATTTAAAATTAGTATTCTGAAAAACTATAGCATCTATTTTCTTATAAATATGTTTGTATAAAACCAATCACCGTCTGAATTTTGCTCTGCTGACACATCAAAATTAGTAAAATCTCCTTCTATATTTTCTTTATGGGATTCACTTTTTAACCACGCATTTACAACTGATTCTGCCTTCGTATATCCATAAGCTACATTTTCAGATACATATTTAGCGCCAGCATTTGCTTTTAAGTAATTGCTACGTTGAAAAAAATTGTCATGATTAACTTCGTTTATCTCGACCATATACTCGGTATGAGAATAAGCTTGGGACTTTATAATATCCATGTGCTCTAATGGATTTAAACCCATACTCAATCTATGATTATTAATAAGTTCAAGAATTTGAGTTTCTATTGTTTTAGTTTCGGGAACAACAGCGGTTTTGTTTAATGCTGCAACGTTATCATCTAAATTGTCAGTAGAACAAGAAAATGTCAATACAGCCAACAGTACCAATACTGGTAGTTTGATTAATGATTTCATAAGTAGGTAATTTGGTACTATAAAGTTAACCTACATGAAATGAAGCAAATGTTAAAAAAATGTTAAAATCGACTAAAAACACACATATTAACGTTATTATTTGTTTTTCGTCGATAAAATACAAGCTAAATAAAATAAAAATGATTTTTATCGATTTTTTACGGAGATAATCGATCTATTTTCCAATTATAATCAGGTTGAAGTTTAAACCGTATTCGGTCGTGCAATCGGTTTGGTCTACCTTGCCAAAACTCCATTTCAATAGGTTTTACAATGTAACCTCCCCAAAATGCTGGCCTTTCAACGTCTTTGCCTTCTAATTCTTTTTCTAAACTTAACAATTTATCTTCAAGAACCTGTCTGTTCTCTATGACCTCACTTTGATTTGAGACTAACGCCCCTAATTGACTGCCTCTAGGACGAGATTCAAAATATCCATCACTTAAATTCTCTGCTATTTTTTCAGCCTTCCCTTTAATAATAATTTGTCGCTCTGCACTGTTCCAAAAAAATGACAGACAAACATTTGGATTTTTTTCTATGGCTTTTCCTTTTTCACTATGATAATTGGTGTAAAATATAAAGCCTTCATACGTATATCTTTTAAGAAGCACTACCCTACTCTTTGGATAACCGTCTAATCCAAATGTTGAAATAGTCATGGCATTTGTTTCGTCTTGATTAAATTTTGTATCTACTTCATAAAACCATTTTTGAAATAACTCCATTGGGTTGTCGCTAATATTACTTTCTAGTAATTCTTCTTTTTCATATGATTTTCTGTAATCGCCTAAGTCTGTATTCATTATAAAATTCTCGAAATTAATTATAAATTAAATGTTTTAGAGTTAAATAAAATCATATAAATTTAAGCATTAATTAATAGCAATGTATTTCGAAAACAGTAATTATTTTAAACAACTTGAACATAAAAAATTAGAGTTTACATTTGGGAATTTTTATTTATGTGACCATTTTTTCATCTCTGAAATAAATGAAGGCGTTCATTTTGATTGGGAAAAAATTAAAATAGTAATGCCTAAAATTATAGATTATTATGGCGATAATAGTCAATTAGGCTACATTTCAAATAGAGTACATTCGTATTCCATGGATCCGTATTCATGGCAAAAAGTGGATCAAAAATATGGAGTGATTGTAGCAGGAGCTATAGTGTACTATAATGATTTAATGTACAAAAACGCAACCCTTGAAAAGTTGTTTTCCAAAAAAAGTTTAAAGCGATGTATTAATCTAGATGAAGCTATTTATTGGATGAAAACAATAAATGAGTTTAGTTAAAATCGAAAATTTTACCATCCTCTGACAATTCAACCGATTTAAAAATAGTTTCAGCCTCCGTTTTAAAATCATCTAAACCCCCATACCTTGTGGAATAATGGCCTAAAATTAAGGTGCCAACATTGGCTTTATTTGCTATAGTAGCTGCCTGTTTTGCTGTACTATGTTTGGTAGGATCTGCAAGAGCTTCGTGTTTCTCTAAAAACGTAGATTCATGATACAAAACATCGACATCTTTGATAATTGGAATAATTGATTCGTTATAGGCCGTATCACTGCAAAACGCATAGCTTTTTGATTTTATAGGAGGTGATGTAACTTCTTTATTTTTAATCAAATCACCCTCTTCATTTTCAACATCAAAACCTTGCTTTAATTTTCTATAATAAGCCACGTTAATATTATGGTCTTCGGCAGCGTCCACATCAAGTTTTCGTTCTCCTTCTTTTTCTTTAAAAAGAAATCCATTGGTATAAATACGGTGTTTTAAAGGAATTGTATAAACTTCAACATCATCATCTTCAAAGATTAATTCTGATGTTGTTGATTCTAATTCATGAAAATAAAGGTTGTAATTGGTCCAAGAGTCGGCTAACTTCATTTGTAGCGTAACAACCTCTTTGATGCCTTTCGGTCCGTAGACATGCAAATCCGTTTCACGAGTCAGCAATCTAAACGTTGATATTAAACCTACTAATCCAAAAAAATGATCTCCATGCAAATGAGAGATAAAAACATGCTTAATTCTATTAAACTTAATTTTATGTCTTCGTAAATGTACTTGGGTACCCTCTCCACAATCAATCAAAAACATATGATTTTTAATTTCAAGAACCTGTGAAGTTGTATTGGTTAATGCTCTTGGTGTTGCACTATAGCATCCTAAAATTGTTAGCTTCATATTAAATACCTAAGTCCCTTTCCATCTCTTCCATTTCAATAATATCGTAAGCTTCTTGCAGGGTAGGAACAACAATTATTTCATCTGGGGTATCATTAATATCAATACTATTTGAGACAATTACAAAAGATTGTTTTGAAGCTCTATGACTGTTTGATATCTCCAAAAATTCAATAATATCTTGTAAAGTTAGTTTATTTAAACTAGTTAGATTTACAATAATATTATCGTGTTTTAATTTTGAATAAACGTCTTGTATTTTTTTAACTAATTCTATTATAGTTGCTTTTTCCTGTGTTATAATAGAAATATTTCCATCTTGATCTAAAATCATAATTTACTGTTTTATTTTTGATGCTAATAAATAAATAACTGCCATTCTTATGGCTACTCCATTTTGTACCTGCTCTAAAATAATAGACTGTTTAGAATCAGCTACATCACTTGTAATTTCTACACCTCGATTAATAGGACCTGGATGCATAATAATAATTTCCTTGTTTAAAGAATCTAATAATTCTTTATTTACACCATATTGTTGTGTATATTCTCTGGTTGAAGGAAAATAACTAATATCCATGCGTTCATTTTGAACCCGTAACATATTGGCTACATCGCACCAGTTTAAGGCCTTTCTTAAATTGGGTTCAACCATTACGCCTAATTTATCAATATATTTTGGAATTAAAGTTTTTGGGCCACAAACCATAACTTGAGCTCCTTGAAGTTGTAACGCAAAAATATTAGATAATGCCACACGACTGTGAAGAATATCTCCTACGATTACAATTTTTTTACCTTTGACATCTCCAAGTTTTTCTCTAATGGAATACGAGTCTAAAAGAGCCTGTGTTGGATGTTCATGAGCTCCATCGCCTGCATTGACAATACTTGCTTTTACATGTTTTGATAAAAACACACCTGCGCCAGGGTTTGGATGTCTCATAACTACCATATCAACTTTCATTGATAAAATATTATTGACAGTATCTATAAGCGTCTCCCCTTTTTTTACGGACGATTGTCCTGATGAGAAATTAATAACATCGGCTGATAATCGTTTTTCAGCCAATTCAAATGATAATTTTGTTCTGGTAGAATTTTCAAAAAATAAATTGGCAATCGTAATATCTCTAAGCGAAGGTACTTTTTTAATGGGTCTATTAATAACTTCTTTAAAATGATCGGCGGTTTCAAAAATAAGTTGAATATCTTGTTTGTTAAGATATTTGATTCCTAATAAGTGATTGACACTTAATTCGCTCATGGGTAATTATTTATTAATTAAGTAAACAATGTCCTCTCCTTCATTCTCCTCCCAATTGACTTTTACTTTTTCATGGTTTATCACATCTACTTGCCTGCCTCTATAATCTGGTTGTATAGGTAAATGTCTGCTAAAACGTCTATCTATAAATGTTAATAGCTCTATTTCATTTGGTCTCCCAAAAGATTGTATGGCGGTTAATGCTGCACGAATACTTCTGCCTGTATAGAGTACATCGTCAATAAATACAACAGTTTTATCTTCTACTATAAAATTAATGTTGGTTGTATTGGCTTCTAAAGGTTTGTCTCCTCTACGAAAATCATCTCTAAAAAAAGTGATATCTAAAAATCCTAATTGAATGTTTTTAACATTATAATCTTCCCGAAGTATTTTAGCAATTCTGTTGGCTAAAAATATACCACGAGGTTGTAAACCTATTAATACGGTATTAGAAAAATCATTATGTTTTTCAATGAGTTGACAAGCCAATCGATGAAGAATGATGTTTACCTCTTTTGCGTTAAGTAAAACTTTTTGACTCATATACTATCCAAACGTATTTGGTAAACAAAGGTAATGCAAAATTTTAAAAATTTTAGATTTTATAAAATGTTTAATAAAAAAGAAGCCTTCAATTTCTTGAAGGCTCTAATTTATAAATGAATACCTGATTTTTTCAGGTTTGAAAAAAAACTATTTTTTTGATTTAGTCGTTTTTCCGTCCATTTTATCTTTAAGTGCTTGTAACTGATCATTAGCATCACCTAAAGTTGGTTTTGCTTCAGCAGCAGTTGCAGCAGCCTTTTTAACGGCAGCTTTAACGTTAGCAGCTTCTTCAGCTCTAAAAATAGCTGTATGAGATGCTACGACGCGTTTAAACTCTTTATTAAACTCAATGATTTTAAATTCAGCTGAATCTCCTTTTTTAAGTTTTTTACCGTCTTCTTTTTCTAAATGACGTGTTGGTACAAATGCTACGATATCTTCGTTAAATTCAACAGTAGCACCTTTGTCAACGATTTCAGAAATTTCAGCCGTATGAACTGTGTCTAAATCAAATTCTGTTTCGTATTTATCCCAAGGATTTTCTGTAGTTTGTTTATGACCTAAACTTAATTTACGTCCTTCAACATCTAACTCTAATACTACAACATCTAATTTATCTCCAACAGAACAGAACTCACTTGGATGCTTGATTTTCTTAGTCCAAGATAAATCTGAGATATAAATTAACCCATCAATACCTTCTTCTAATTCAACAAACACACCAAAGTTTGTAAAGTTACGTACAATACCTACATGTTTAGAACCTACAGGATATTTTCCTGTAATATCTGTCCATGGGTCTGGTGTAATTTGTTTAATACCAAGAGACATTTTACGCTCTTCTCTATCTAACGTTAAAATGATTGCTTCAACTTCATCGCCAACAGATACGAAATCTTGTGCCGAACGTAAGTGTGTAGACCATGACATTTCTGATACGTGAATTAAACCTTCAACACCATCAGCCACTTCGATAAACGCACCGTAATCTGCAATAACAACTACTTTACCTTTTACTTTATCTCCTACTTTTACAGTATCGGCTAAAGCTTCCCAAGGATGTTTACTTAATTGTTTAAGACCTAATTGGATTCTAGATTTATCTTCATCAAAATCAAGAATAACTACATTAAGTTTTTCATCTAGCTCAACAATCTCGTTTGGATGATTGATTCTAGACCAAGATAAATCTGTAATATGAATTAATCCGTCAACTCCACCAAGATCGATAAACACACCGTAAGATGTAATGTTTTTAACAACACCTTCTAGTACTTGACCTTTTTCTAATTGACCAATGATTTCTTTTTTCTGTTCTTCAATATCAGCTTCAATAAGTGCTTTATGAGAAACAACTACGTTTTTAAATTCGTGGTTGATTTTAACAACTTTGAATTCCATAGTTTTATTTACATACTGATCGTAATCTCTAATTGGTTTGACATCAATTTGAGAACCTGGTAAGAATGCTTCAATGCCAAAAACATCTACAATCATACCACCTTTAGTTCTGCATTTTACAAAACCATTAACGATTTCTCCGGTTTCGTGAGCTTTGTTAACGCGGTCCCATGCTTTAATTACACGAGCTTTTCTGTGAGATAATACTAATTGTCCTGTTGCATCTTCACGCACATCAATTAATACTTCTACTTTGTCTCCTACTTTTAAATTTGGGTTGTAACGGAATTCGTTTAAAGAGATAACACCTTCAGATTTTGCATTGATATCAATAATCGCATCTCTATCAGAAATGTGAACTACCGTACCTTCAACAACTTCATCGTTAAGCGTATCAACGAAATTTTCTGCTACTAATTTTTCAAATTCTTGCAATTGTTTGTCATCAACCTCATCAATACCTTCTTGGTAATTGTGCCAGTTAAAGTCTTTTAAGAATTTTTCAGGATTTGCTTGAGCTTCAGATACTACTGGAGCTTCTGCTTTTGGAGTTTCTTCAGTTGGAACTTCAACTGCTTCAACCTCAGCTTGTTTTGCTTTTTCAGCCATTTAAATAATAATTTAATGTATAGTTTTCCGCCTTCGCGGAAACGCAATTACATTACGTTTTGTATTCTGTATGTTTCGGAAGATTTTAAGCGATTAACACACAGAAGTGTTATTTTTATTTATCGTTTCATTCCTTTTATCTTTCCGACGACTCGCTAAAAGGAGTGCAAAAATACACATTTTCAATAAAATAGCCTAATTTCAATAAAATAAAATTATAGTGACTTTTTATGTTGTTTTGTGTCTAATACTACGAATGAAATTTAAACACATTAATACTATTACATTAAGCAGAAAAATTAATATATTGTAATACTAAAAATAAACAATTATGACAGCGAAAGCAAAATATCAAGACGTGCTTGATTTAGGAGAAGCATTAAACATTAAAGACGGTAATGTTACCGAAGAAAACGGCATCTTAAAAGTTAAAGGAGAAGCTAAAACACAATATGAAAAAAACCTAATTTGGGATAAAATAAAGGAAATTGGTGGTGAAAAACCTACCGATATTTTAGCTAACATAACTGTAGCCGATACGAGTGTTTACCATAGACACACCGTGAAAAGCGGAGAAACTTTAGGCAAAATTGCTAAACATTATTACGGAAATGCTTCTAAATATCAAGCAATCTTTAAAGCAAATTCAGATATCTTAAAAAATCCTGATATTATTTATCCAGATCAAGAATTGATTATTCCTAACTTATAAAAACTAGAAATATTTAATAGTTTAGAACGAATCTTTATTCATTTAAAGGTTCGTTTTTTTATGTCATTACGAGGAGATAACGACGAAGTAATCTCTTGAAAAGAAGTTAATATTAAACAGATTGCTTCACAATATTCTCAATGACACTCGCGACAAAAAAGATTGCTTCGTTTCTCTCGCAATGACGAAACTAGACTTCATTACCAGGAATGAGGTGCGAATGATGAAGTAATCTTATGAAATAGAACTAAAAATAAACAGATTGCTTCACTGCGTTCTCCATGACATAGTGTTATCTCAATCTTCCAAAGTCATAGTAACCAACTTAAGAATCTTATCAAACTGTTCGTCTAAAGACAAATTCGAGTTATCAATTTCAATAGCATCTTCTGCTTTATACAATGGCGAATCTTTTCTTGTTGAATCTAAATGATCACGCTCTTGAACATTGTTTAAGACATCTTCAAAACTTACATCATCTCCTTTTGCTTTAAGTTCATCATAACGTCGTAATGCTCTTGTTTCAGCTGATGCGGTCATAAATAGTTTCAATTCTGCATCAGGAAAAACGACCGTACCTATGTCTCGACCATCCATAACAATACCTTTTTGTAAACCCAATTGGTGTTGTTGTTTAACCAATTGTTTTCTAACCTCTGGAATAGCCGATACCTTACTCACAAAGTTCGAAACTTCTAGGGTTCTGATTTCCTTTTCTACGTTTATACCGTTTAAATACACTTCAGCAAACCCCAAGTCTTTATTAAATTTAAAACTTACATGAATATCTTCTAATTTTGAAATAAGTCCGTCAACATCAAAGCCATTTTCATCAATAAAACCATTCGTCATCGCAAAATAAGTAATGGCTCTGTACATGGCGCCAGAATCTACATATATGTAACCAAGTTGTTTAGCAAGTTGTTTAGCAACCGTACTTTTTCCAGTTGAAGAAAATCCATCTATAGCTATTATAATTTTTTTTTGACTCATACCCTATTGTAAATCTATTTGTAATCCGAAAAAGTTTGAATTGGCTGCACTTGTATATTTAGCATGCGTGTAACTAAATCGCATTTTATTTAATTTTATTGAAAATCCTGCTGATAATCCTGAAAAATTACGTTGATCAACAATACGTAATTCTTCTGCTCTTCTAAAATTATAGCCTAAACGGATATTAAATCCGCCTTCAGGAAATAATTCGGCGCCCAAAATAGTATGCCTAATAGCTTTTCCTAAAAACCCCACTTTCTCTGGGGTTTGATTACCAGATAAATCGGTGGTAACACGCGCAGGATTTGAAACCGCAATAGGCCATTCCTGCAAGTTTTCAAAAGTAATATGCCATCTTATCGGAACATTTTCTAGGCGTTGAGACATTCCAAAATCTATTTCAAACGGTAAGGGTTCATTTTGTCCTGCGTAGGTTGTAAGTTGTGTTCCAAAATTCCGGATTACTAAAGCGGCATTAAAATCTAAGTCTTCATTAATATAAAGTAAACCCAAATCTGTAGCGACACCTAACGAATTGTATTGTTCTAATTTAGAGGTGATAAATTTAAGATTAGCACCAAAATAAAAATCACTATATCCTATTTGCAACGCATAGCCTAATGATAATGCTGCTTCATTACCTGTAAAAGATCCTGTTGCATTTCCATTTTCATCATATCCATCAAAAGAACCGTAATTTATATAAGTAATTCCTGCATGAAATGTTTGCGTACGCCTGTCCATAGTATACGCATATGAAGCCGTTCCATAACTAATACCTCCCAAGTAACTGGTATAATTTAATGCCAATTGATTATCCATATTAGCATTAATAGTTGCTGGATTGTAGAGTCCCTGAGCCACATCATAATCTACATTAGTCAAAACCTTTCCTCCAAGAGCTGCTTGTCTTGGCGATGAAACCAAATTTAAAAATTGATAGGTTGATTCACCCCCAACTTGTGCGCTGGAAACAACACCTACTAGCAACCAAAAAAAAGGGACAATTTTTTTTAACATATAGACCGCAAAGTAACTAAATCTATCTTAGAACGAAAGTGCCTACGAATTATTTTAAATCAAAAAAAACCTCGAATTTAATCGAGGTCTATATATTATAATTTCTTTGCGTGTTGAACTTTTTGATTTGTGAGTGCTATTTTAATAACATCACTCATATCCGTCACATAATGAAACGTTAATCCTTTAAGATAATCAGGTTTAATTTCTTCAATATCACGTCTATTATCTTCACACAATAAAATTTCTTTAATTCGTGCTCGTTTAGCCGCTAAAATCTTTTCTTTAATACCGCCTACTGGAAGCACTTTACCTCTTAAGGTGATTTCACCAGTCATAGCCAAACTTTTCTTTACTTTTCGTTGTGTAAATAATGACACTAATGAGGTTAACATTGTTACACCAGCACTTGGTCCATCTTTAGGCGTTGCGCCTTCGGGCACATGGATATGGACGTTATACTTATCAAAAACCTCTGGGTTAATACCAAATTCCGCAGCATTCGATTTAATGTATTCCATGGCTATGGTAGCCGATTCTTTCATCACCTTACCAAGATTTCCTGTAATATTTAAAGCGCCTTTACCTTTAGATAAAATAGATTCTATAAAAAGAATGTCACCCCCTACTCGTGTCCAAGCTAATCCAGTAACTACACCGGCTACATTATTGTTTTCATATTTATCACGCTCTAGTTTAGGACCACCTAAAACTTCAATAATATCGGCATTAGATATTTTGATATTATAATCTTCTTCCATGGCGATATTCTTAGCCGCATAGCGCACCATTTTTGCTAATTGCTTTTCAAGGCTACGCACACCAGACTCTCGTGTATACCCCTCAACAATTTTTTCTAATTGAGGTTTACCTATTTTTAAATCTTTTTCCGCAAGCCCATGTTCCTTTAATTGTTTAGGTAATAAATGACGTTTGGCAATTTCAACCTTTTCTTCAATGGTATATCCTGTCACATTAATAATTTCCATTCTATCTAATAACGCTGGTTGAATGGTTGATAAACTGTTACAGGTAGCAATGAACATGACTTTAGATAAATCATAACCCATTTCTAAAAAGTTGTCATAAAACTCGTTATTTTGTTCTGGATCCAATACTTCAAGCATTGCTGAAGACGGATCTCCTTGATGAGAGTTTGATAGTTTATCGATTTCATCCAAAACAAAAACTGGATTGGAGGTGCCTGCTTTTTTTAAACTTTGAACAATTCGTCCTGGCATAGCACCTATATAAGTTTTTCTATGTCCGCGTATTTCAGCCTCATCACGTAATCCGCCTAATGACATACGCACATACTCTCTGCCAAGAGCTTCTGCAATAGACTTTCCAAGGGACGTTTTACCAACTCCTGGAGGTCCATACAAACATAATATGGGCGATTTCATATCATTACGCAGTTTTAAAACCGCTAAATGCTCTATAATTCTACGTTTTACATCTTCTAACCCAAAATGGTCTCTATCAAGTATTTTTCGCGCTCTTTTTAAATCAAACTTATCTTTACTAAACTCATTCCATGGCAAATCCAAAAACAGGTCTAAATAATTTCTTTGAATAGAATATTCTGCCACTTGGGGGTTCATGCGCTGCATTTTGGCTAATTCCTTTTCAAAATGTTCAGCTACTTTGGTATCCCATTTTTTGTCTTTAGCACGCTGTTTCATCTCATCAATCTCTTCATCATGACTCACGCCACCCAATTCTTCTTGAATGGTTTTCATTTGTTGATGCAAGAAATATTCACGTTGCTGTTGACTCATGTCCATTTGAACCTTAGACTGAATATCATTTTTAAGCTCTAGCTTTTGAAATTCAAGATTCATATATTTTAAGGTAGCAAGTGCTCTCTTTTTCAAATCATTAACTTCCAAAAGACTTTGCTTTTCTGTAACCGACAAATTCATATTTGAGGATACAAAATTCACTAAAAATGAATTACTCTCAATATTCTTAATAGCAAAAGAGGCCTCACTTGGTATATTAGGACTATCCTTAATAATTTGTAATGCTAATTCTTTAATAGAATCTATTATAGCTGCAAACTCTTTATTATTTTGAGCAGGTCTCGCTTCTGGAATTTCCCTTATGGTTGCATTCATATAAGGCTCTTCTGTAATAACCTCGGCTACTTTAAAGCGTTTTTTTCCTTGGATAATGACCGTTACATTACCATCTGGCATTTTCAATACCCGTAATATTCTAGCAACTGTTCCTGTTTCATGGATATCTTTTGCCGTTGGATCCTCTACAGATTCATCTTTTTGAGAAACAACACCAATAACCTTACTACCCTTATTGGCATCATTAATCAATTTTATTGATTTATCACGTCCCGCTGTAATAGGTATGACAACACTAGGAAACAATACGGTATTCCTTAATGGCAATATAGGTAGTGTTTCAGGTAAATTTTCGTTGTTTATTTCTTCTTCATCTTCAGGTGTCATTAAAGGAATTAATTCTGAATTCTCATCAAACTCCTGGAATGACAAACTGTCAAGACTTATAAAATCGGATTTCTTCATATACTTATTTAAGTCAATATGTCATTAAAGCAAATGACTATTTGTTTTTTAAAGATTATTAAAATTAATAAATAATTGAATACCAATAAATTAAAACCAATATTAAATATTCAATACCAATATAATTTCAATAGGCATGCCATACTCAAACACGGAGTAATAAAAAATTAAATTATGTGGTAAATCTTACAGCATATAATTCTATATTTGTAACTTAATCTTAAAAATAATATAAATGAAATTAAAACAACTCCTACTTTTAATGTTATGTGTTGCAATTAGTTCTTGCAACACCGAATCTACTGATAATCCTGACGAAAACACTCCTGACAATACTTTATTGAAAAAAGCAATTTACAACAGAGGAACAGTTGACGAATATTCAGAAACTTATAACTATAATGGCAACAAATTAATAAGTGTTGTTGGAACTGATGGTAGTGAAGAATGGAAAAATGTTTATACCTATGACGATAATGACAATTTAATTAAAGATGATTATTTTGATGCAGACGGACATAATGCTTCTGTTGTATTAGAATATAATTCTGAAAATAAAATTGCTACATATACTGAAATTTTTCTTGAGCCTTCTGAATTAGGTGATCGTAAATATAAAAGTGTTTTCACTTATAACAATGACGGTACTTTAACCAATGAAGTTTATGTGAGTTATTCTAATTCTGATTTTGAATTAGACTGGACAGAAACAATTACTCTAAACGGAAAAAATATTGCAGAAATAGCCGATGATAAAGACTATAAAATATCATATGGGTATGATGACAAAAATGGTATGTTCAAAAACGTTCACGCTATTGAAGTACTTAACATCTTGAGTGAAAATGAATTTGGAGCTTACATATATGGAAATACCAATAATATTGTTAGTTATGTAGAAAGTGACACTAATACTAGTGACAATTATAATGATAAATATGAGTATACTTATAACGAAAATGATTATCCAAAAACTTGCATATACACATCTCAATATGGTAATGAAGATGAAGATGTTGAAACCATTGAATTTTTCTATGAATAGTTTTAAAGAAACCTATTAATAAAAAAGCCAATTTGTAATTCAAATTGGCTTTTTTATTTTTCACATTTTCCCAGCTTTCTTTAAAGCAAAAAGTAAAACAATAGGAACCGCCAATAAGGCTATCATTAACAAGTCTTCTTCAAATAGCCATGGAGCTAATAGTAAAGTGATTGCATAACCACCTATAGCACCACCAAAATGAGCATCATGACCAATATTGCCTATTCTATTTTTCATACCATAAATAGAATATAATAGATACCCAATTCCGAAGATATAAGCAGGAATTGGAATTGGTATAAAAAACATGTATAAGCTCATACCTGGCTGTAATAGAATAGCTGAATAAATAATACCCATAACGGCACCACTGGCACCTACAGCACTATAATGATATTCATCTTTGTGAAAATATAAAGACAGCAAACTACCCAATATCAAACTTCCTACATAAATTATAACAAAACTAAAAACTCCCAAAAACCCAATGACCACATCGGCAAAAAAGTATAAGGAAAACATGTTGAAAAATAAATGTGCATTATCTGCATGCAAAAAACCTGTACTAAATAACCGGAATTGCTCTCCTCGTCTTACAGCTCCAACATTGAACTTGTATTTTTCAAAAAAACCAAAATCACTAAAGCCTTTGTATGAAATAATAACATTGGCCGCGATAATAATTATAGTTACTACATCTAATTTGCCCATAAGGAGTAAACGTTTAAATAATTTATAACATATATTTGTTGTGCAAATTTAAAATTAATTAATGCAATTTCTTGTTTACATTCTAGTTTATCCGCTTTTGTGGCTTATATCTATTTTACCTTTTAGATTATTGTATGTGTTTTCAGACTGCATTTATGTACTGATATACTATGTTTTTGGCTATAGAAAACGAGTAGTTAATGACAACTTAAGATTGGTTTTTCCTGACAAAACTGAAGACGACATAAAAAGAATCAGAAAGAAATTCTACCATCATTTATGCGATATGTTTTTAGAAATGGCTAAAACTATGAGCATTTCTGAAAATGAACTAAAAAAACGATTTAAGATTAAAAATCCA
>NZ_JAAKGI010000026.1 GCF_011762485.1 Yeosuana marina | reverse complement strand
CCTTTCCGAACAGAGAAGTTAAGCCCGTTAGCGCCGATGGTACTGCATTTGTGGGAGAGTAGGTCGTTGCCTTTTTTGAATCCCGATTCTTTTTTAGAGTCGGGATTTTTTTTGCTTTAAACTGAAGGAAGCTAAAAATACCTGACAGCCACGGACTGTCTTCACTTTTAATTTTCGTAAAAACCCGTCCTAAAAAATCTTCAAAAGTAGTATCTTCAAATTCTATTTTTAATATCGCTTAATGACTGTAAATAAACAACTAGAATTAGCTTGGGAGTTTGTAAATAATACAAACCGATCGATTTTTTTAACGGGGAAGGCTGGAACAGGTAAAACAACGTTTTTACATCGATTGAAAATGGATAGTTTAAAGCGGCTCGTTGTGGTTGCTCCTACAGGTGTAGCCGCTATTAATGCGAAAGGCGTTACAATACACTCATTTTTTCAGATGCCTTTTGGACCAATTTTACCAGATACAGACTTAAATAATTCTACAAATTTTAATAGGAAGTTTAGTAAGACTAAAATTAATATTATTAAGTCGATGGATTTATTAGTTATTGATGAGATTAGTATGGTGCGCGCAGATTTATTGGATGGTATTGATAGAACTTTACGTCGTTTTAGAAATAGAGATAAGGTTTTTGGCGGCGTACAAGTGCTTATGATTGGAGATTTACAACAATTATCGCCTGTTATTAAAGAGAACGAATGGGAGTTGTTAAAGCATGTTTACAGTAACGGATTCTTTTTTAGTAGTAAGTCTTATCAAGAATGTCATGCGATTACTATAGAGTTGAAACATATTTATAGGCAAGAAAATCCTAAGTTTATTGAAATACTTAATGAGATTAGAAACAATGTCCTAAGCGAAGCAGCAGCTACAGAATTAAATAAACGATTTATACCAGATTTCACACCAGAACCTAATGCAGGTTATATTTCATTGACCACGCATAATAATAAAGCGGAAGCAACTAATAAAGCTGAATTAGATAAGCTTAAAACTAAAGTATTTACTTATAAAGCCACAGTAGAAGGGAAGTTTCCGGAATTTTCATTTCCTAACGATGAAGCTCTTAAATTGAAAGTAGGAGCACAAGTTATGTTTATTAAGAATGACAGTAGTCCAGATAAACGTTATTTTAATGGAAAAATCGGGAAAGTTATCCATTTGGATAAAGATGAAGTTACGGTACATTGCCCTGATGATGATTTTAATATTGTAACGACACCAGAGATTTGGGAAAATATAAATTATACGGTTGATGCTGAAACGAAAGCCATTACTGAAGATAAAATTGGAGCATTTACACAAATGCCGTTGCGATTGGCTTGGTCTATTACCATACACAAAAGTCAGGGATTAACCTTTGAAAAAGCGATTATTGATGCGCAGGGTGCATTTGCACATGGACAAACCTATGTAGCTTTGAGTAGATGTAAATCTTTAGAGGGTTTGGTTTTAAAAAGTAAAATTAGTTCGAATCAAATTATAAGCGATAGTCATGTTATCTCGTTTAATAAAAATGCAGAAGCCAATGAGCCTGATCAAGCGGTTTTAGAAAACTCGCAAAAAATGTTTCAGTTAGATTTGATAGCTGAAGTTTTTGGTTTTTATGAGTTTCTGTATCCCGTAAATAGAATACTCGACATTTATTATAAAAATCGAAACAGTATTGAAGGAAAGGTGGAATTGCCAATGCTTAGCATTAAAAATACGATTACCAATTTTTTAAAAGTGAGTAATGGCTTTAATGCGCAATTAAAACAACTTGCCGAGAATGAACGATTACCAGAATTAAGTGACCAAATTCAAGACCGATTTAAGAAGGCTATTACTTATTTTAAAACTGAAACAAACACAAATCTAGTTGCTCCTTTAAAAGAATTTGGATTTACTACCGATAATAAAACTATTGGTGCTGATATTACTAAAAATCTTGATACCATCGAAGAATTGCTGGAAGTTAAATCACTATACTTCAACGGATTGTTTGATGGTTTTAAAACGAAAAAACTTTTAGAGTTACGTGCAAAATCGGTATTTCTTTCCAAAGAAAAACCTAAAAAACCTAGGAAAGCTGTTATTGATGGTACCACGAATGTAGAGTTATTTGAATTATTAAGAGTGCTTAGAAATGAAATCGCCAATGAGAATGATTTAATACATTACCAAGTATTCACTCAAAAGGCATTATATGAGATGTGCGAAACCTTACCATTAACAAAAAAAGAATTGCTGCAAGTAAATGGTATGGGAAAAACCAGAGTTGAAAAATATGGTCATGCTATTTTGGAAGTAATAAAAGCCTATTGTGAAGATAATGATATAGAAATTCCTAATGATGAATCTATTTTTGAAGAAGTAAAATCAAAAAAAGAGAAAGTTGACACTAAAAAATTATCATTAGAATTATTTAAATCGGGTAAATCTATTGAAGAGATAGCTAATGAACGAGACTTAAATGAAAACACTATTTTTGGTCATTTAGCCAGTTTTATTCCTTCAGGAGAGGTGAAGATTACAGATTTAATGTCTAAAAAACATTATAATGAATTAAAAAAAATGATTCCAAGTAAGACCTTCGATAATCTATCTGATTTAAAACATCAGTTAGATGAGAAATATTCTTATGGTGAATTACGTTTAGTTCTTGAAGATTTAAGTAAGTAAACCCAATCTCTCAAAATACTTCTCACACAGATTTTTTTGTTTACATAAACGGGCTTGATTAAATAAGCTAAATAAACTGTATCTTTATTCTAATTAACAATAAAATCAAATTATGGAACAAAATTTAAAAAACCATAGCCGTTTGGTGCTTGGTTACCATTTAGTGCTCTCAGTAGCGACGATTGCATTATTAATTGGTTCAATAATAAATGTAGTGCATTCAACGAAGGAGAATTTATATTCTGCTACGCTCCTAGTTTTAGTTGCTGTAATCTTGTTACTAATGTTTGTTTTTCTTAGAACGTTTCCATTAAAAGCTCAAGATCGAGCTATTAGAGCAGAAGAAAAATTGCGTTATTTTATTTTAACAGGAAAGGCGTTAAGTAGTAAATTAACAACTAGACAAATTATTGGTTTACGCTTTGCTTCTGATGAAGAGTTGGTGGCTTTGGCTGATAAGGCAGAAAAAGAAAATCTATCAGAAAAAGCTATTAAACTGGAAATAAAGAATTGGAAGGCTGATACTTATAGAGTTTAAGTTAAAAAAAAATCCAACTAATAGTTGGATTTTTTTATTTATATAAGAAATTTCAAGTTATCTATAATAATGCGCAGAGATTGAAATTAAATTTAATCTCGAATGATACTTCTTGAAATGACAATTTTTTGAATTTCAGAAGTACCTTCATAAATCTGCGTAATTTTTGCATCTCGCATCAGTCGTTCTACATGATAATCTTTTACAAAACCATTTCCGCCATGAATTTGAACCGCTTCCACTGTATGCTCCATCGCAACTTTCGAGGCATATAATTTTGCAACAGCACTCGATACATCGTAATTATTGCCTTGATCTTTATCCCAAGCTGCTTTCATCACTAAATGGCGAGCCGCTGTAATGTCTGTATACATATCAGCTAACTTAAAAGCGATAGCTTGATGATTAGATATTTCAGTTCCAAAGGCTTTTCGTTCTTTAGAGTATTTCATAGCTAATTCGTAAGCACCTTGAGCAATTCCTAAGGCTTGAGCTGCAATTCCTATTCTTCCGCCAGACAATGTTTTCATGGCAAATCTAAATCCAAAACCATCGTCACCAATACGATTTTCTTTAGGCACTTTAACATCATTAAATTGAAGTGTATGCGTATCGCTACCACGAATTCCTAACTTATTTTCTTTAGGGCCTATATGAAACCCTTCCATTCCTTTTTCAAGAATAAATGCATTAATTCCATGAGAACCTTTATCTCTATCAGTTTGAGCCATCACTAAGTAAACATCAGCACGACCTCCATTGGTAATCCAATTTTTTGTGCCATTAAGCAAATAATAATCGCCTTTATCAATGGCAGTTGTTTTTTGGGAAGTAGCATCACTACCTGCTTCTGGTTCACTTAAACAAAAAGCACCTATAAACTCACCTGTTGCTAATTTGGGTAAGTATTTTTCTTTTTGAGCCTCACTTCCATAGGCTTCAATACCATAACAGACTAAAGAATTGTTAACAGATACTATAACCGAAGCCGAAGCATCTATTTTAGATAATTCTTCCATAATAAGAACATACGATATGGCATCCATACCGCTTCCACCATATTTCGGATCAACCATAACTCCCAAAAAGCCTAATGCGCCCATTTTTTTAACCAATTGATCTGGGAAATGCTGTTTTTCGTCTCTTTCTATAACGCCTGGTAGTAATTCGTTTTGTGCAAAATCACGAGCAGCGTCGCGAATCATTTTATGTTCTTCAGTAAGATTAAAATCCATAATAAAAAATAAACTGTTGATTTAATAAAAAATGTAAACAAATATAGGTTTTTAATAATATATTTTCAATAATGATTGTTATTTTTGTTGAATATGATAAAATCTGAATATAAGGTTATCGGTGTGATGTCTGGGACGTCATTAGATGGTATTGATTTAGTTTATACGTCTTTCACATTGGATACGAAATGGCATTTTGAAATTATATTTGGAGACACTGTTTCCTATGATTCAGCTTGGTTGCAAAAACTAAAAGATTTGGTTTTATTTTCAGAAACCGAGTTGAAACAAATAGATATAGATTATACAGCATATCTAGCAGATGTCATTAATGACTTTATAGTTAAATACGACATTAAGGATATTGATGCTGTTTGTTCACATGGGCATACCGCATTACATCAGCCACATAAGCAAATAACATATCAAATTGGTAATTTACCTAGTTTGTCGTCATTGCTGCAACAAACCGTTGTTTGTGATTTTAGAGTTCAAGATGTTAAACTAGGAGGACAAGGAGCACCGTTAGTTCCTATTGGAGATGCGTTGCTGTTTTCAGAATTTGATTATTGTTTAAATTTAGGTGGGTTTGCTAATATGTCTACAAGTACAAATAATAGACGTGTTGCTTATGATATTTGTCCTGTAAATATTGTTTTGAATTATTATGTTAGACAATTAAATCTTGATTACGATGATGAGGGTAAAATTGCAGCATCAGGGGCTATAAATCAGGAATTACTTAAAGAATTAAATGATTTAGATTTTTATAAAGAGCCCTATCCAAAATCTTTAGGTTTAGAATGGGTGTATGAAAATGTTATTCCAAAAATAGATTCATACAAACTTGAAACAAATAATATTTTAAGAACATTTGTTGAACATGTCGCTATTCAAATCTCAAAAGAGATAGGTTATAAACATAATGCAACTGTTCTTGTAACTGGCGGCGGTGTGCATAATACGTTGGTAATTAATAAGATAAAAGAGCATACAAATAATACAATTTGTATTCCAACGAAAACGGTTATTGAATTTAAAGAAGCATTAATTTTTGCTTTTTTAGGTGTTTTAAAACTTAGAAATGAAGTTAATTGCCTACAATCTGTTACAGGAGCTTCAAAAGACCATAGTTCCGGTAATATATTTCTTCCTTAAAAATAGCAAAAAAATAATCTTAAAGATTTTTAGTTTTTTATATTTGTTACTTTAATGATTTAACATTTTTATTATGAATCAGCTTTAGCTACGCTTATATCTAACCACAAATTTTTAATGCAAACTAAAAAAGAATCATAATTATATAGAGATGAAAAATTTATTAAAAAAATTCGAAAACAAAGAACCAGAAATAGTATTCAACTGGAAAGATTCTAAAACAGAAGCAGAAGGATGGGTTGTTATTAATTCACTTAGAGGAGGTGCCGCTGGTGGTGGAACGCGCATGAGAAAAGGTCTTGATATGAATGAAGTTTTGTCATTGGCTAAAACAATGGAAATTAAATTTACAGTCTCAGGTCCAGCAATAGGTGGTGCTAAATCTGGAATTAATTTTGATCCAAATGACCCTAGGAAGATAGAGGTGTTAGAACGTTGGTATAGTGCCGTATCACCTTTACTTAAAAGCTATTATGGTACGGGAGGAGATTTAAATGTTGATGAGATTCATGAAGTCATTCCTATTACAGAAGAAAGTGGAGTTTGGCATCCTCAAGAAGGAGTTTTTAATGGCCATTTTAAACCAACAGAAGCAGATAAAATTAATAGAATAGGGCAATTGAGACAAGGAGTTATTAAAGTCATTGAAAATCCGCTTTACTCACCTAGTGTTTCAAGAAAATATACTGTAGCAGACATGATAACAGGTTTTGGTGTGGCTGAAGCAGTTAAGCAATATTATCATATTTACGGCGGTAACATTGAAGGTAAAAAAGCGATTATACAAGGATTTGGAAATGTAGGTGCTGCCGCTGCTTTTTACCTATCTCAAATGGGAGCTAAAATTGTTGGAATTGTAGATGCTGTTGGTGGTTTAATAAATGAAGAAGGTTTTACATTTGAAGAAATAAGACGTTTATTTTTGGCAAAAACAGGAAACACATTGGTAAGTGATCATTTAGTTCCATTTGAAGAGATTAATAAAAGGATATGGTCATTGAATGCAGAGATATTTGCACCTTGTGCCGCGTCAAGATTGGTAACTATTAATCAAATAGATGAACTTATTGATAGCGGTTTAGAAGTTATTTCATGTGGTGCTAATGTTCCTTTTGCCGATAAAGAAATTTTCTTTGGACCTATAATGGAACATACAGATAATCGGGTTAGTTTAATACCAGATTTTATATCAAATTGTGGAATGGCTCGAGTTTTTGCGTACTTTATGGAACGAAAAGTACAGATGACAGATGAAGCTATTTTTAATGATACATCAAATATAATTAGAGAAGCCTTAGAAAAAGTATATAACAAAAAACAAAGTAAAACAGCAATTAGCGAAACGGCATTTGAAATCGCTTTAGATCAACTTATTTAAATAAAATTTATGGAAGCAGCAATTATTTTGGTATTTGTAATGGGGTATTTAGCCATTACTTTAGAGCACAGTTTAAAAATAGATAAACTTATCCCTGCATTAGTTATGATGGCTATTTGCTGGGCACTTATAGCTCTAGGAATAGAAAGCTTCCCCCAGTGGTTTGATTCTGCCAATCATACGCTAATGGAAGGCTTTGCTTCTTTTACGGGAGCAGAAAAGATGGAGCTTATGGAGGAAACTCTATTACACCATCTTGGTAAGACATCTGAAATATTAGTGTTCCTTTTGGGTGCCATGACTATTGTTGAGATTATTGATTATTTTGATGGATTTTCAACCATAAAGGATTTTGTTAGAACAAAAAGCAAAACAAAAATCTTGTGGGTGTTCTCTATTTTGGCGTTTTTCTTATCTGCCATTATTGATAACCTTACAGCAACCATAGTACTAATTTCCATTTTACAAAAAATAGTTAAAGATAGAAATGTACGCCTTTATTATGCTGGACTAATTATAATTGCTGCTAATGCTGGAGGTGCCTGGTCACCAATTGGAGATGTTACCACAACCATGTTGTGGATTGGTAAAAAAGTAACAACAAGTCATTTAATTGGTTATTTATTTGTTCCATCATTTTTATGTATGGCAATACCTTCCTTAATAGCATCCTTTTTACCAATCTTTAAAGGTGATTTGGAGATAGAAGAAGAGATAGAAGAGAAAAAGAAATCAAAATTTAGTGCTACGATGTTATATCTTGGTTTGGGTGCTATCGTATTTGTTCCTGTCTTCAAGATGATAACACACTTACCTCCATATGTAGGAATGATGTTATCATTAGGTGTTGTAGCTACTTTTGCTGAAATTTACAGTAGTTCTAAATTTAGTATGTCAGATTTTGATTCTGGAGAGAGTGATGCTCATGCTTTACATAGTCCTGTACATCATTCATTATCAAAAATTGAATTACCAAGCATCTTATTCTTCCTTGGTATTTTAATGGCTGTTGCAGCTTTAGAATCGTTAGGTATATTATTTGAGTTTGCATCAACATTGCAGGAAAATATGCCTTTGCTTGGTACAGAAACGCATTATGCTTATGAAGCGCATACAGTGTCAGATTTAGTAATTTTATTGCTAGGTGTAGGGTCTGCCGTTATTGATAATGTGCCTTTGGTAGCCGCTAGTTTAGGAATGTTTTCAGAGCCAATAGATAATGAGTTATGGCATTTTGTAGCCTATTCTGCTGGAACAGGAGGAAGTATGCTAATCATTGGTTCTGCAGCCGGAGTTGTTGCTATGGGTATGGAAAAAATTAATTTTTTCTGGTATCTTAAAAAAATATCTTGGATGGCATTAATAGGATTCCTTGTAGGTGCTGCTGCATTTATGGTAACCAGAACTTTATTTTAATTATACTTTAGCAATAAAAGTAGCGTTATATAATCGCTAAGAAACAAAATACTATATGTTAAATACCTTATTACAAAGCACCCAAGAAGGAGCAGACCTGCTTGCAAATGCAGAACCAGTCGAAAAATCACTTTCAATTATAGAATTAATTAGTAGCGGAGGAGTTGCTGGTCAATTAATAATAGCTGTTTTATTTTTAATGCTTGTTTTAGCAACATACATTTATTTTGAAAGGTTGTTTGCTATTAAAGCGGCATCAAAAATAGACTCTAATTTTATGAATCAAATAAAAGACCATGTCAGTAATGGAAAAATTGATTCAGCTCAAATACTTTGTGCCCAAGTAAATTCGCCTGTATCTAGGTTAATAGGAAAAGGAATTTCTAGAATAGGAAAGCCTTTAGCTGATATTAATACAGCATTGGAAAATGCAGGTAGATTAGAGATTTATGGCTTAGAAAAAAACGTAAGTATGTTGGCTACTATTTCTGGTGCAGGTCCTATGATTGGGTTTCTTGGAACAGTAATTGGAATGATTTTAGCCATATTCGAACTCGCAAATGCTGGAGGTACTATACAAATGGATGTTTTGGCAAGTGGACTTTATACCGCTATGACCACAACCGTTGCAGGATTAATAGTGGGAATTGTTGCTTTTATGGCTTATAACCATTTGGTTGTAAAAACAGATAAAGTTGTGTATCAAATGGAAGCGAACTCACTGGAATTTCTTGATCATTTAAACGAGCCATCCTAGTATGAATATTAGAGGAAGAAATAAAGTGTCGCCAGAATTCAATATGTCGTCTATGACAGATATTGTGTTTCTGTTACTTATATTTTTTATGATAGCTTCTACTTTGGTTTCTACGAGTGCTATTGATATTTTATTACCAAAAGCAAGTGGTAAAACAGAGAACAAAAAATCTGTAGCGGTTAGTATCAAGAAAGACTTAACATATTATATTAATGAAAAGCGTGTAGGCGAAAGTGTTTTGGAATCAGAATTGATTGCTGCACTTTCTTCTGAAGAAAAACCTACCGTAGTGTTACGTGCCGAGAAATCCGTGCCTGTAGAAAATGTTGTAAAAGTTATGGATATTGCTAATAGGAACAAGTTTAAGGTGATTTTGGCAGTGAGACCAAATGATTAATTCATAGAAATATTTTATTATTAATCTTAGATAAAATGACTTTAACTAAAGTTTGGGTGCTAAACGAAATCTTTATGGTGCACCTGAAAACTAAAGAATAATACCAAATACTGGATGAAATACTTTGAGACCAAGCATGAAAGGAATTCTGCTAAATTAACAACACTTATCATGGTTATATTGATTTTGTTGTTATTTGTAGTAGGAGCGCCTTATATGGATCCACCAATAGAGTATGGTGTGGCCGTAAATTTTGGTACGTCAGATTTTGGCAAGGGAACAGTTCAGCCATTAAAACCAATAAAATCTGAACCAAAGAAAATCAACGAACCTCCTCAACCAGAAGTTTCAAAACCAGAACCTACAAAGGCTTCAGAAGCCAAAGAGGAGGTGTTAACTCAAGAAAATGAAGAAGCTATTGCTATAAAAAAACAAAAACAGGCAGAAGCAAAAGAGAAGGCTATTGCAGATGCAAAAGCAAAAGCTGAATCAGAAAGAATCGCTAAAGAAAAGCGAGAGCAAGAAGAAAAAAAGAAAAAACTGGATGCTTTAATAGGTGGCGTTAGTAAATCTGAAGGAACTGCAACTGGAGGAGAAGGAAATGATAAAATAGCTGGTGATAAGGGGCAATTAGATGGAGATCCGTATGCACCCAGTTATTTTGGTTCAGGTGGATCAGGAAGTGGTGGTGTTGGTTATGGATTAAATGGACGAGGAAAAGCAACCTATCAAAAAATGAAGCAAGATTGCAATGAGTCCGGACTCGTTATAGTAAAAATAATTGTTAACAATAACGGTAATGTTATTGACGCAGAGCCTGGAGTAAAAGGCACTACTAATACAGCACCTTGCTTGTTGGAACCAGCAAAAAAAATCGCATTATCCCATAAATGGCGACCAGATCCTAATGCCCCAGCAAAACAAATTGGTTTTGTAAAAGTTAATTTCCAATTAGGACAATAAGAAATGACATATCAAGATACTTTAAATTGGATGTTTTCTCAACTCCCAATGTATCAACGGCAGGGAAAAACGGCTTTTAAAAACGATTTATCTAATACGATAAAATTAGCCGAATATTTAAATTTTCCAGAACAGCATTTTAAATCTATTCATGTGGCAGGAACCAATGGGAAAGGCTCCACAAGTCATATGCTTGCTTCAGTGTTAATGGAAGCAGGTTATAAAGTTGGACTCTATACATCCCCACATTTAAAAGACTTTAGAGAACGAATTAAAATTAATGGAAAACCTGTTAGTAAGCAGTTTGTTATAAATTTTATAAAGACAAATAAAGTTTTTTTTGAAAACCAGAGTTTATCGTTTTTTGAAATGACGGTAGGGATGGCATTTGATTATTTTTCAAAGCAGCAGATAGATATTGCAGTTATTGAAGTTGGTTTAGGAGGACGACTCGATTCTACCAATATTATTACTCCAGAAATTTCGGTAATTACCAACATAGGATTAGATCACACACAGTTTTTAGGGGATACTTTGGAGAAGATAGCTTTTGAGAAAGCCGGAATTATAAAGCCAAAAGTACCGGTGGTTATAGGAGAAACCCAAACAGAGACTACCCATGTTTTTAGGAATATTGCTAAAAGGAATGCTTCTAAAATAACCTTTGCAGATAAAGAAGTTACAGACGTTTTTAAAAGTGATTTACAAGGAAGTTATCAATTAAAGAATATCATAACGGTATTACAAACAATCAAAGAACTTCAACAAAAAGGGTATAAAATTTCCAAAAAGCAGATTCAAGACGGGTTATTACATGTTGTTAAGAATACCGGATTATTGGGGCGTTGGCAACAGATACATTCAAACCCTAAAGTTATTTGCGATACGGCACATAATAAAGATGGATTAGCGTATGTTATGAAACAAGTTTCAGAAGAAGATTTTGAAACCTTACATATCGTGTTTGGTGTTGTTAATGATAAAGATTTAGTATCTATTATGCATTTATTACCCAAAAAGGCAATTTATTATTTCTGTAAACCTAATATACCACGTGGTTTAGATGCTCATATTTTAAAGGATGATATGAATAAACATGGCTTTCAAGGTGATGCTTATCATTCAGTAAATGAGGCGTATAAGGAAGCTTTGAGTAGGGCGAACACTCATGATTTTATATTTGTTGGCGGAAGCACATTCGTAGTTGCAGAAATAATTTAATTTTTTGCATAAAAAGTTTTTGCAGATTGAAAATCTAGATTATATTTGCAGTCCAATTATGAGGGCAATTAGCTCAGTTGGTTCAGAGCATCTCGTTTACACCGAGAGGGTCGGGGGTTCGAATCCCTCATTGCCCACAAAATCCTAAAGTAATTTGCTTTAGGATTTTTTAATTTTAAGATGTTTTTAGTTGTCTTAAAACCATCAAAAGGGTCATTAACTCAGTTGGTTTAGAGTGTTACCTTGACAGGGTAGAAGTCACTGGTTCGAATCCAGTATGACCCACTTGTTAGAAATATATTTATTATTTTTTATATATTACCGATTATTTTAATCTGTTTATATGATTGTTGATAATATAAAAAGTATATATAAAGACATTTTCAAATCTTATGACAATCCTTCTCTTGAAGATCACATCAATAAGATTATTGAATTAGATGCTTACTTACCTTATAGTAGTACTTTTTTTTGCATTACTAATACACAGAACCTTACTTTTGAATATATAAGTAAAAATATGTTTTCGTGCTTAGGTTTAGATGAAGGCTTAATGAAGACACAAGGGATGCGCTATTTTTGGAGTAGAATGCATCCTGAAGATGTCGAGCACTGGCTGAATGCTTTGAATGAATTGATGAATTTCACTTTAACTGAAATTACATTTGAAGAACGAAAGAGAATGAGCTACACGTGGAACTATAGGATTAAAAATGCTCATAATGTTTATGTAAATGTTATACAAAACACAACACCTTTAGAATTTGATTTGCACGACAAACCAATTATTGGATTAGCACATTATACAGTTTTAGATTCGAAAATTAATTTACAAGTATCTGCGACAGCGAAGCTTTTAAATGAAAATAAAGAATATGAAACCAAGTATTTTAATAATTTTTCTCAGAAGTTATTATCGGATGGATTGAGTAACCGAGAACGTGATGTGGTAAGACTTTTAATTTTAAATCTTTCTAGTAAAGATATTGCCGAAAGACTTAATATAAGCTCAAATACAGTAGATACACATCGAAGAAATATTTTAAAAAAGCTTAATATTTCTTCTACAGGTGAGCTTATAGGAATGATTAGAACTAATAATTTCTTTGTGTTTTAATACTAAATCAACATCAAAATATTATATAATTTCTTAAAATACTCAAATTGAGTATTGCATGGATTTAAAAAGTTAAGCAACTTTACGGTGCTATTAAATTAATTCTTTGGGAGAATGAAATTAGTGTCCAAACAAAATTGTTTGGGCACTTTTTTTTGAACGTTTATCTCTTTCAAACACTTAATTTACCCTCTTATTTCACGTCTCATAAATAAATAATAAGATATTGCAAAGCAAACAATGGTAGCTGCAAAAAGACCTGTTAATTGAGGCCATACAACAATAAGACTTTCTCTTAAAGGCAATGCTGAAGGGAGAGCTCCATACATTTGGCTCATAGAAAGCGACCCCAAACTTCTGACAGATGGCACCAATAAGGTTGTCGTGGCATCAGAAAATAATTGACTCGGAACAATGCCCATAAATCCCATTATTACTCTTTTATAGCTTTCTAACTGTAAGGGGTTTGAAACATGACTTGGCATCAGAACTTTAGCAACAATATTGACTAAAATTTGGTAAAAAATCGTGAAAAACAACCAAACAGCTATAGATGTTAAAGCCGAGGTTGCTGCTTGTTTGAATTTGATTGAAAATATGATAGATAAATTCAACCAGAACGATACATATAAGATGCTTAAGGCTGTAAATGCTAAAATTCTTAAAAACTCCTCTGGACTAGGGGTTAAACCAGTAATTAAAATACCAGAGCCAACAAACAAAAGGCTTAAGCTTATAAACAAAGTACTTATAGTAATAATTGCAGCAGTAAATTTGGCATTGATTAAATAATCACGATGAATAGGTTGTGCCATAATACGCACTAACGACCCGTTATTCATTTCTGAATTTACGGCGTCAAATCCTAGACTAATCCCTAAAAGAGGACCTAAAAAACCAATAAAAACATGGAAAGGAGGTAAAGTATGATCGGTTACCGTAAGCAATTTTAAAAAGGCAAAGGAATGATTAGGGTCTTTCAGGTTGTTTAGGGCTTCTTGTAAATTGCCAATGGATGTGTAAAGTGATCCAAAGCAGGTAAAAACAATTAAAGCCAAAAGAACAATAAACCGCCAACTGTGTATGTGGTCAGATATTTCCTTTTGTACCATTATCCAAAAAGGACTGGTTTCTTTTTCTTTGAGTTCCTTTTTAAAAAGCACATCTAAAAAAGAACTTTCTTTAATATATAATAAGGGATTATGCAGTCTGTTTAAGGTTTTCATTTGTAGTCTCAAAATAACGTTGATATATATCATCTAAGCCAAACTCGATTTTGTTTAAATGAACGATATTAAAATTGGCTTCAATTAGCGTTTTCGCAATAATGCTAGTGACGTCTTCTGTGCAAGTAATTACAAGTTTTTCTTTCTTTATGTCTATAGATTTAACTTCTTGTAAGTCTTTTAGCAATTTCTGTATAGATGTTAAATTTTTCTCATGACTCTCAAGCAATTGCACTTCAACCATATAAGGGGTTTCGTAAAACAATGTTTTTGATAGTGTAGGAATATCACCTTCAGCTATTAGTTTGCCACCTACAAAGAGGCCAACGCGGTCGCATACTTGTTGTACCTGATGAAGGTGATGTGATGATAATAAGACAGTCAAGTGATTTTCTTTACTTAATTGACTAATTAATAACAAAAAATCTTTAACACCACTAGGGTCGATACCAAGTGTCGGTTCATCTAAAACAATAATTTCTGGATCTTTAATAAGTACATCGGCTAATCCTAAACGTTGTTTCATACCTCTTGAATAGGTGCCCACTTTATTGTTTTTTACCTTTGTTAGACCTACTCTTTCAAGGAGTTGTTCGGCTTTTCGCTTGGCATTTTGTTCAGGTATTCCATTCAATCGAGCCACATATATAAGGTTTTCTAACCCTGTTCTGTTATCATAAAAGCCGAGAGTATCTGGTAAGTATCCAACTTTTTTTTTCACTTCAATAGGATTAGAAGTCGCATCAAAACCACAAACTAAAGCATTCCCATTATTTGGTTCTGTTAAACCCAACATCATTAAAATTGTGGTTGATTTTCCAGCGCCATTGGGTCCTAACAGACCAAAAATTTCTCCCTTTTGTATTTGAAGGGTTAAGCAGTCTACCGCTTTGAAATCTCCATACTTTTTAGTGAGATTTTTTAAACTTATAATTGGTTCCATGGCTATCTTCGTCCGTATTTTCTAATCAGGAAATAAACACTACTTAATGCCATTAAAATAATTAAAATACCAAGCCATCCTGATAGAACAGAAGCATGAACGGTTATCCTAAACACCTTGTCTGTTGATGCATCTTGGGATCTTACGTTTATTTTTGTTTCATAATCACCAGATAAAGCTTTATTGTCTACATCAATTGTAGCCTCTACTTCTTTAATTTTTCCAGCATCTAAATGAGATACGTCTTTAGGATTAAACGTAACAGTCCAGTTTGCCGGCGTTTGGGCTTTTAGTTTAATATTGTTTAGAGGTGTAGAGCCAGTATTTTTAACTAATACTTTTAATTTTTTATTATCACCAGCAGTAACATCGGTGCTTAATAATCCTGTAGGCGTGTCCAAATCAATACTGTAGGTACCTGTTATAACAGTTTCAAGTTCCAAACGAGCTACATTATTATCTGCATTTGCCAGAATTGGTATTTTATAAGTGCCCGATTTAATATAGCTTGGTGGATTGACATCAATCGTAATGTTCTCTGTTTTATTTGCTTCGATGTTTAAAGAAGAAACCTGCTTACCAACAGATTTAAAAACCACATTCCATCCAGGAGGAGCAAGTGCTTTTAAGGCATACACTTGACTTTCAGCGGTGCCATTTCTTAGAGTAGCATTATAGGTGAAGGTTGAATTTGAAGCCCCTTCTATGTTATATTGTTTAGAGGCAAATTCAGTTTGGTAAGTTCCTTCTTTAGAAACAATGATTGTTAATGGGAGTGTTGTGTATCCTTCAGCAAGAATCTTAAAATGGTAAGCCCCTTTGTTAACCTTTAAAGGAACATTGACATTTAAAGTTAGTTTTTCTTCTTTTTTAGGAAGTGTAGAAACCTGTTCAACAAGCCATCCTCCAGATTTAAGTTCATAACTCCAGTCTTCTGGTAGTCCTAAAACTTTAATGTTCGATGTTTTAATACTATTGCTATTATTGATGACTTGAACCGAATAGTTAATAGTTTTTCCAGGAGGAGCCACTATTTTTGTGAAAGGTGTATACAACGATACACTTTGAGCTTGTGCATTTGTTGGGAAAAGAATGTAAAGAACTAAAAAACTAAAACACACACGAAACAGACGTTTTGTACATACTAACATAATTTGGTTTGAATAAAGATTAATATTAATAGTTAGGTACATTGTAAAAATGCGGAAACCAAGCTAATTAAAAAATCAATTGTGAAATCTTAAAAAAATTTTAAAAAATAATTTTTAACATTTTTAGAATTTCAACAAGAAAAAATATATGTAGTATTTTTTTTAAGTAGTTGAATTTTAAAATATTATGATATAAATCGATAGGTTATAGATTTTAATATTTTTAAAAGAAGAGTCTGTATTCATATGGAGTTTTTAACAGGCTCTTAACACGATGAAAATCTGAAGAATCAAATTTATGATTTTAGATGAAGATTTTTTTTGTTTTATAGAATATCCATAATTCTTTCTAAAGCCATACCCCGAGACCCTTTAATTAAAAGCGTAGAATTTTTAATATTAGATAGGAGAAAATTTGCTTTAAAGTCTTCAAAAGATTCGAATTTAGTTGTGTTTTCTGATTGAGCTTTTATCTTGTAAAAATTACTTCCAATTAATACAATTTGGTTAAAAGGCATTTTTGATGCTAAATCCGCTATATATTGGTGTTCTTTTGGAGCATCTTCGCCTAGTTCAAACATATCACCAAGGATTGCTATCTTGTCTCCTGATTGTTTTTCAAAATTTTCTAAAGCTGCTTTCATGCTTGTAGGATTGGCATTGTAAGCGTCCAGAATAATTTTGTTAGACGCTTTTATTAAAACTTGAGATCGATTATTAGAAGGTACATAACTTTCAATACCTTCTTTAATATCCCTAAGTTGTACTTTAAAAAAGGCGCCAATAGTAATTGCAATAGCAATATTAGTGAAATTATAAGAACCTATTAATTGACTCTTTATAATTTGATTTTGATAGTTAATGAAAACATATGGTTGCGCTTCAATAAAGTGAATCTCTACATCAAAATCTGATGTATTTCCAAATTTATAAGTCTTAGCCTTTTTTGATTTTTCAATTTGAATAGGGTCTAATCCGTTTATAAATGCAAGTTTGTCATACTCTATTAAGTGCGTATATAATTCAGACTTTCCTTTAATAATACCTTCTACACCTCCAAAACCTTCAAGATGAGCTTTGCCGTAATTTGTTATCAATCCGTAATCTGGTTTTACAATGTTGGATAAAAACTCAATTTCTTTCTGGTGATTAGCTCCCATTTCTACAATGCCTAATTCTGTCTCTTTAGTCATAGACAACAAAGTTAAAGGCACTCCAATATGATTGTTTAAGTTTCCTTTTGTAGCCGATGTTTTATATTTTTTGGATAGAACAGCATTGATAAGTTCTTTCGTGGTTGTTTTTCCGTTACTTCCTGTAAGAGCTATAATAGGAGTTTTTAAATACTCTCTATGAAAAGTAGCTAATTGCTGGAGTGTTTCCAAGACATTACTAACCAATATAGTTTTTGATGAATGCATATATTCTTTTTCATCAATTACAACATATTTTGCACCTTGTTTGATTGCTTGTTCAGCATAGGTGTTGCCGTTAAAATTTTCGCCTTTTAAAGCAAAAAACATGGCGTTAGGTGTTATTTTTCTAGTATCTGTTGAGGCTGATGAGCATTTTAAAAAACGGGCGTGTAATTCTTTTATTTTCATAAATTAAAAGTATTAAAAAAGTCCTAACTAATGCTAGGACTTTTTTAATATATCAAGAATTATTTTAACTCTTTGTTTTGTTTTTTTCTTTTGATTTTGAACCTACTCTTGACATAGCACATCTAAAACCAATGTAATCTGTTGCCATATCTTGAGGGAAATAACGTCTTTGAGCTGGATCTAACCAATATTCTCTGTCTTTCCAAGAACCACCTTTATAAACTCGTACTTTGTCATTAATTAAAGATGTTCTGTTGTTGTTTTGATCGTACTCTCTAATAAGTTGTCCAGTAGAATCTCTTGAAACCATATTTCGTGGTGAATTATACATGTCTTTAGTAGTTGAACCTTGCTTATTGCCAGATTCATCATCGTTAAAACTTGTATCAAACTTACGAGATGAACGTCTGTCACCATCTCTAAAGTTTATTTCATCACTTTTATCAAAATTGGTTCTTAAATAAGTTTCGTTTTCATCAACTGGTACTTGCATTATCTCACCAGGTAAGTTTCTAGCAATTAATTTTCCGTTAGATAATGTGTCATAAACGATATCTTCTGCTGTGACAATTTTTACACTACCATCATCATTAATTGCATTTTTTGTGTACACATTTCCGCGATAGTAATTAAAATCATTAAACTCATCATCAATAATAGGTCTATATACGTCAGCTACCCATTCCGAAACGTTTCCAGCCATATCATACAGTCCAAAATCATTTGGCGCATAAGATTTTACTTTGTTTGTTATATCAGCACCATCATCAGACCAACCTGCAATTCCGCCATAATCACCTTTACCTTGCTTAAAGTTAGCTAATTGATCACCACGATTTTTTCGTTTTCCAGATCGTGTATATTGTCCTTCCCATGGGTATTTTTTACGGCCACGATATAAGTTGTAACTACGTATTTCGCTCATGCCTAAAGCAGCATATTCCCATTCTGTTTCAGTTGGTAGTCTGTACTTTGGAGAAATAATACCGGTTTCTCTGGTTGCATAAATATTAGTTTCGTTGCCATCTGCATCAACCTGAACGTTTCTTTTGTTACGACCATCACCATTAATAATCTCTTCATTACCTCCATAAGTTAATGTTGGAGCATTAATGTATGTATCTGTACTAAACGTTGATTCAGCATTTACATCTGTTATTCTGGCATCTCTTTTTAAATACCCCGCTTTTTCTAAATAAAGTTCGTTAACACGGTCTGATCTCCAGTTAGAGAATTCAACAGCTTGAATCCAACTTACACCAACTACTGGATATTCCGCATAACCAGGGTGACGTAAATAGTTTTCAGTCATTACTTCATTAAAGCCTAAACGATTTCTCCAAACTAATGTATCTGGTAACGCACCATTATAGATAGCTCTGAAATTTTCGTCTGTTGGCGGGTATACACGTTTTATCCAGTCTAGGTATTCGGTATACATCATATTTGTAACCTCAGTTTCATCCATATAGAATGACTGAACGTGTTGCTGATTTGGCGTGTTATTCCAATCGTGCATTACATCATCTTGAACTCGTCCTTTTGTAAAAGTTCCTCCTTCAATAAAAACTAATCCAGGAGATGTTTCTTGTTCTTGAAAGTTGGTGTTATATTGAAAACCACCCTCTTTGCTGTTAATTTGCCATCCTGTAGCTCTAGAACTATTCTTTGAACTTGTTGATTTTTTACAACTAATTGTGGCTAAAGATAACGTCAGGACTATTAAAGTCTTGAATGCTAATACTCTTTTCATATCCATATGTTTAAGTAAGCTAATATGTTTTGGTGGTGCAATATAAGAATTAAACCCAATACTGCAAGCGATTTTTCACATTTTCATCAAAAAAAAGTGTATTTCACCCTATTTTTTTAACATTACAACGATGATTTTGCTGTTTTTCGCTGTTCTTTTGTGGTATAATAACGCTTATTTTGGAGAAATATTATTGTATTTTTGAATCAGTTTTCAAATTTGTTATTTTATTTAATAATATGAATAAATTTATAACGTTTATCTAGTCAATGAAAGAGAGATTTTTACTTTTTACCTTTTTTATATCGTTTTTTGTCTTTTCACAACAAAAAAGATATGATATTGTTTGGGAAGCTTCTCAAACCATATCAACAGGAAATTATTCAATGAAGATTCCTGCGTTTAATAAAGATAATTTAAGTTATAATTTGGATCAAGGCTTGCTATTTGTTGCTCAATGGGAGGAAAATAGTTATATAGATGAAACAAATGTAGTTTTAAGTGATATAACGTATTCTAATATTTCGGTTAGTGAGCTACAGGATTTAGATTTAAAAACAATTCCAAATAAATTAACTTATAGTTTAAAAAATTCTAAGGCTAGAAATAAACAATTCGCTTTTTTTCAATTATCTCCTATTATTAAGGATGTAAATAGCGGTTATAAAAAAGTGATAGGGTTTACTATAAATTATAAAACAGCTGCTTTTAGCAACAAATTATCTTCAAGTAAAGCCAGTAATTCAACAAGTGGGATTACAAATTCAGTATTAAATTCAGGAGAATGGTATCGTTTTTATGTTGATACAACAGGTGTTTTTAAACTTTCAAAAAGCTTTTTAAAGCAATTAGGCGTTAATGTTGATAAGGTTAATCCAAGAAATATTAAGCTTTTTGGTAATGGGGGGGATATGATACCTTATTCCAATAGCATCTCTTATCCGTTGGATATTCAAGAAAATGCCATAGAATTTATTGGTGAAGAAGACGGTGTTTTTAATAATGATGATTATATATTGTTTTATGCCAAAGGTCCGAAAGGCTATCAAGCAGACAGTAATACAAACATTAATTGTTATACAGATAAAACCTATTATTATATTAATGTAAGTTCTGGGCCTGGTAAACGTATTCAGTCATTTGTTCAGCCAACAGGTCCTGTTGATATGACTATAAATACATATCAAGATTATAAGTTTCACGAACGTGATGACTATAATATAGCTTCATTGGGCAGGCGCTGGTTTGGAGATCGATTTGATATTGAAAATAACAAAACATTCACATTTGATTTTCCTGGTATCATTACAAATGAACCTATAAATCTTAAGGTTTACACCGCTGTAGCATCTTCTAGCCAAAGTTCTATGAGTGTTAGTGTAAACGGGAATAATGTAACAACATTATCAATAGCAGCGGCCTCTGCACCCATTGTCGCAAATGGTGCATCATATATTGGGAACGTAACTGTAGGATCTCCAACTATTACGGTGAATCTTAATTTTGATAATTCTGGCAATCCTAGTGCGCTAGCGTATTTAGATTATATTTCTATTGAAGCGACTAGAGCCTTAAATTTTTTGGGAGAGCAATTTCAGTTTAAAAATAATAATGTTGCTTTAACCTCTGGTATTGGTCAATATACTATTACTAATGCAACAGGAGTGTCTGAAGTTTGGGATGTCACCGATATTTATAATGTCTCAAATGCTTTAAATTCTGAAGGGCAAGCTAATTTTAGTTTTACAGCACCGCTAGGAACCTTAAGGAATTATGTGGCTGTAACATCGTCAGATTATTTTGAGCCTCAAAAAGATTCTAATACCTCCGTGGCTAATCAAAATATAAAAGGAACTATTTTTTTAAATAGTCAAGGACAATTTCAAGATGTAGATTATATTATTGTTGCTCCAAATGCGATGTTAAGCGAAGCAGAACGTTTGGCACAAATTGATAGAAATCAATACAACCTAAATGTAAAAGTAGTTGGGTTAAATCAAATTTACAACGAATTTAGTACAGGTAATCAAGATGTAGGCGCTATTCGGAATCTAATTAAATATGTTTATGATAACGCCAGCACACCTGAAAACAGAGTAAAATATGTTTGTTTGTTTGGTGATGGCTCCTTTGATTATAAAGATAGAATTCAAAATAATACCAATATAATGCCTTCATGGTATGCCTATAACAGCTTTAGTTTAACAAATTCTTTTGTGTCTGATGATTTTTACGGAATGATGGATACCAATGAAGGAACCATGGCTAATAGTGACAAATTGGATATTGCTGTTGGTAGAATATTAGCCGATACGCCACAACGAGCCAAAGAACTAGTTGATAAAATAGAATCCTACTATAACAAAGAATCTTATGGTAGTTGGAGGAATAATTTTGTCGTTGTTTCAGATGATGTGGATCAAGATTGGGAGGGCATTTTAGAACAAACGACCGATAATGTTGGTAATTTGGTTACCCAGAATAAACCGTTTATGAATGTTGTAAAAATTCATTCAGATGCATACAAACAAGAATCCTCTGCAGGAGGGAATACCTATCCTCAAGTTACCGAAGCTATGATAAATGCCATTGATAACGGAACTTTGGTTATTAATTACTTTGGCCATGGTGGTGAAGATGGTTTGGCAAGTGAACGAATCTTAACAAAGCCAAACATAGAAGATCTTAGAAACTCTTACAAGCTTAATTGCTTTGTTACAGTAACTTGCGAATTCACCAGATTTGATAATCCTTTGAGAGAAACTGCTGGAGAGTTTGCCTACTGGAATAAACAAGCAGGAGCTATTGGTTTGATAACCACAACGAGACAGATTTTTGTTACCACAGGAATTTCCTTTAATAATGCGTTGGGACAATATCTATTTTCATATAATACTAATGGCGCCTATCAAGATGGTGAGTATCCTTCAATGGCTGAAGCGTTGAGGTTAACAAAAATTGATCCTGCAATTTCAGGAATCAGTCAAAGGCGTTTAGTATTTTTTATTGGAGACCCAGCCATGAAATTAGCATTTCCTAAACCTAATATCAGATTAACACAATTAAATGATGTGCCTATTGGTCAAGCTACAGATACTCTAAAAGCCTTAAGCCATATTAAGTTAGCAGGAGAAGTAACAGATGTTAATGGCAACCTTTTAAGTAATTACAACGGTAAGCTTTCAACAACTATTTACGATAAGCAAATAGACAGACAAACTTTGGCTAATGATGGAACAAGGTTAAATGGTCAACTTATAAAACTAGATTTCACAACACTTGGAGAGATTATATTTAGAGGGCAAGCATCAGTTAAAAATGGAGCTTTTGAATTTGATTTCGTGGTTCCTAAAGATATTGGTATTCCAGTTGGATTTGGAAAAGTAAGTTTTTATGCTAAAGACGACCAAGTTCTTGAAGATCAAACAGGTTACAATATTAATGCTGTTAAAATAGGAGGCGTTAATGAAAATGCTGAAACTGATGATATTGGTCCGGTCATTTCTTTGTATATGAATGATGAAAACTTTGTTTCTGGTGGAATAACCAATGAATCTCCAACATTAATAGTAAAGCTTGAAGATACTAACGGAATTAATACAGCTAGCGGTATAGGGCATGATATTGTTGCTATTATTGATGGTGATGAAACTAATCCTTATATATTGAATGATTACTATCAAACAGAATTGGACAATTATCAAAAGGGAGTCGTTAGTTTCCCTTTTAGGGATTTATCGCCCGGGCTTCATACATTAACCCTAAAAGCATGGGATGTTTATAATAACTCATCAACAGCCGAAATTCAATTTATTGTATATGATAAAGATCAGGAGTTGGTTATAAATAATGTATTAAACTATCCAAATCCCTTTGTTAATTATACAGAATTTTGGTTTAATCACAATAGTTCAGCCCCTTTAGACGTTTCAATACAAATATTCACGGTCTCAGGAAAATTAGTTAGAACCTTAAATGGTCAAACTAGTGCGGGAGCAACTATAACAAGTTCGCTTTCAAGAGATATTGTCTGGGATGGAAGAGATGATTTTGGAGATAAAATAGGAAAAGGAGTATATATTTATAAGTTGACAGTGTATTCTAAGTTACTAAACAAAAAAGTAGAGAAAATTGAAAAGCTTGTAATACTTTAAAATAATTTATATTTGTTAAACTAAATAGACTAGATGAAGACCACGTTATTATCTATATCAATCTTTTTTTTGATTGTGAAAGTAAACGCTCAAACAACAATAATCCCTAATTCTAATGATAGTAGAGTTATTACAACAGGAATTCCTTTTTTGTTAATTTCTTCCGATGCGCGAGCGGCAGGTATGGCCGATATGGGAGTTGCTACTTCTGTTGATGCTTTTTCTCAGCAGTGGAATTCTTCTAAATATGCTTTTTCTGAGGCTAAATCTGGAATAGGTGTGAGTTATACGCCTTATTTGAGCAAATTAGTAAATGATATTTTTTTAGGAAGCTTTACGTATTTTAATCGATTAGATGAGAAGAGTGCTTTTGGGACCAGTTTAAGGTATTTTTCGTTAGGTGAAATTGAATTTGTTGATAATGAAACAGACACACCGAGAATACAAAAACCAAGTGAACTTTCTCTTGATATATCCTATGCGTTACGTTTATCAGATCAATTTGCTATGTCTGTTGCCATGCGTTATTTACGTTCCGATTTACGAATTCAAGGTCTGGGTGGAGATGTGTCACCTGCAAATACATTTGGTGTAGATATTTCTGGATATTATCAATCTGAAGAAGAGGCTTATACCGATTTTAATGGACGTTGGAGACTAGGATTTGCCATTCAAAATTTAGGTCCAAAATTTAAATACGATCAGGGAGGATTAGATAATTTCCAACCAACTAATTTAAGATTAGGAGCAGGGTTTGATTTTATTTTTGATAATTATAACAAAGTAGCTGTGACAGCAGAAGTTGCTAAGTTATTAGTGCCAACGCCTCCAATTTATGGAAATGAATATAATTATACGGATAATAATTCAAATGGTACTTATGATGAAGGAGTTGATGACTTGGTTGGCTATCCAAATAGTCCAGTTAATGATGAGCCTATAATTATTAAAGGTAAAGACCCAAATGTGGACTTTTTATCTGGTGTTTTTCAATCTTTTGGTGATGCGCCAGGCGGTTTTAGCGAAGAGTTAAAAGAATTCACATGGGCTTTAAGTGCAGAATATACTTATGAAGATTCATTTGCTTTTAGAGCAGGATATTTCAATGAGAGTGAAGAAAAAGGGGCTAGAAAATTTTTGTCTTTAGGAGCAGGATTTAAATATAATGTTGTCAATATAGATTTATCATATTTATTTTCTGCCTCTAAAATACAGAGCCCTTTAGAAAATACGTTACGATTTTCACTAACCTTTAATATTGGAGCTGGAGAGTATAACGAATATTAATTAACTATTAAACGTTAAATAAAAACTATTGCTCTCATGGAGGCAATAGTTTTTTTGTCTAAAATTGTTTCTTAACTTTATAGGTTAGAATAGGAAATAAAATACATGCGAAAAAATTTTAAAAAACAGCTAGAATGTTTCTCAAGAGCATTTCATCTGACCTATAAAAACACAAATTAACAGATGAAAGAAGTAAAAATTGAATCGACACTTTATCTTTATGATACTCTCGATGAATTACCAAAGGATGTTGTTTTATTAATGAATAAGGCTATTGAAGCTAGAGAACGTGCGTATGCTCCCTACTCAAACTTTTATGTAGGAGCCGCTTTACTTTTAGATAATAACAAAATTATTACTGGTAATAATCAAGAAAACGCATCATATCCATCAGGGTTGTGTGCGGAGCGTACTGCAATATTTTATGCTGGATCTAAATATCCCAATGCTAAAGTGATAAGAATGGCTATTTCAGCAGGTTCTAAAAATAACCAAACAACAAGCCCTATTCCACCTTGCGGTTCATGCAGACAAGCTATTGCAGAATATGAAATAAAACAAGAGACCCCTATTGAGATTTATTTTATGGGTGAAGTAGGTAAAATTGCAAAATCAAATTCTTTAGCAAATTTATTACCCTTAGTATTTGATAAAAAAGTTCTCTAGTTTTATAAGAAATCTAATAAATTTTGATAGAAGCAGCCTCTTAATTTTTTTGATATGACATTATTTTTGATCAAAATTATTAAAAATTCAATGTTGAAGGTCTACACCTTTTTTTTAAATATTTTTTAGACTTTAATTAATTAAGACTTTTTCAATAGGAGACAAAGTATTACTTTTGTACTCTTTATAAGTAAAACATAAAATAGTCAATGCAAAAAATCACTAAAAATACATATCTTAAATGGTATGAGGACATGCTGTTCTGGAGAAAATTTGAGGACAAGTTGGCAGCTGTATATATCCAACAAAAGGTAAGAGGGTTTCTTCATTTATACAATGGTCAAGAGGCTGTATTAGCTGGTGCTTTACACGCTATGGATTTGACTAAAGACAAGATGATAACCGCTTATAGAAATCATGTACAACCAATAGGAATGGGTGTAGATCCTAAACGTATTATGGCTGAACTATATGGAAAGGCAACAGGTACCTCTCAAGGTTTAGGTGGCTCTATGCATATATTTTCTAAAGAACACCGCTTTTTTGGTGGTCATGGTATTGTAGGAGGACAAATTCCGTTGGGTGCTGGTATGGCATTTGGAGATAAATACCATGGTAGCGATGCTGTTACTTTATGTTGTTTTGGAGATGGCGCTGCTCGTCAGGGTTCTTTGCATGAAACGTTTAATTTAGCAATGTTATGGAATCTACCTGTTGTATTTGTTTGCGAAAACAATGGATATGCTATGGGTACTTCTGTTGCTAGAACGGCAAATCATACTGATATATGGAAATTAGGAAAAGGATATGAAATGCCTTGCGGACCAGTTGATGGTATGAATCCTGTAAAAGTTGCTGAAGCTTTTGATGAAGCCATCCAAAGAGCACGTCGTGGAGAAGGGCCAACATTTTTAGAGTTAAAAACATATCGTTACAGAGGGCATTCAATGAGTGATGCGCAGCATTATAGAACTAAAGATGAGGTTGAAGAGTACAAGAAAATTGACCCTATTACTCAAGTAAAGGATGTGATATTAGAAAAGAAATATGCGACTGAAGATGATTTAAAAGTTATTGACAAACGCGTTAAGAGTTTAGTTGCAGAATGCGAAAAATTTGCAGAAGAATCACCATTCCCAGACAAAAGCGTCATGTACGATGTGGTTTATGAGCAAGAAGATTACCCATTTATAAAACATAAATTATAAACTATGGCTATAGTAGTAAATATGCCGCGTTTAAGCGACACCATGGAAGAAGGAACTGTTGCCACTTGGTTAAAGAAAGTTGGTGATAAGGTTGAAGAAGGAGATATATTAGCAGAAATTGAAACCGATAAAGCTACCATGGAGTTTGAATCTTTTAACGAAGGAACCTTACTTCATATTGGAGTTCAAGAAGGAGAGACAACCAAAGTAGATGAACTTTTAGCAATTATTGGAGAGGAAGGTGAAGATATTTCAGATTTAGTTAACGGATCATCTTCTACTGAAACAAAAAAAGAAGAATCAAAAGAAGTTGCTCAAGAACCTACAGAATCTAAAGAAAAAACAACTGCGGATGTTGATTTACCTGAAGGTGTTATTGTTGTAACAATGCCGCGTTTGAGTGACACTATGGAAGAGGGAACTGTTGCTAAATGGCTTAAAAAAGTTGGTGATGAGGTTTCTGAAGGTGATATTTTAGCAGAAATAGAAACCGATAAGGCAACTATGGAGTTTGAATCGTTCCAATCTGGTACCTTACTACAAATAGGATTAAAGGAAGGTGAATCTGCAAAAGTAGATTCTCTATTAGCTATTATTGGTCCTGCAGGAACAGATGTTTCAGGAGTTGCTGCTAATTTTAATAAATCTGTAGATAAAATAGAAGAAGCTCCTAAGAAAGCTGAAGCTCCAAAAGCAGAAACACCAAAAGTTTCTGATACTCCAAAGCAGGAGACTCCTAAAGCATCAAAACCTGTTGCTTCGGTATCTTCAAACGGACGATTATTTGCATCTCCTTTAGCTAAAAAAATAGCAGAGGAGAAGGGTATTGATTTATCACAGGTTCAAGGATCTGGAGATAACGGACGTATTGTAAAGTCCGATGTTGAGAATTTTGTGCCAGCCGCTTCTTCAGCTGCATCTGTTGGTAAATTTGTACCAATGGGTCAAGAAGATTTTGAGGATATAACAAACTCACAAATGCGTAAAGCCATAGCAAAAGCATTAACAAATTCTAAATTTTCTGCCCCTCACTATTATTTAAGTGTGGAGTTTGATATGGATAATGCTATAGCGTTTCGTGCTCAGTTTAATACCATTCCAGATACCAAAATATCTTATAATGATATGATTGTTAAAGCATGTGCTTTAGCATTAAAACAGCACCCACAAGTAAATTCACAATGGTTTCCAGATAAAATGCGCTTAAATCACCACGTGCATATTGGTGTGGCAGTTGCCGTTCCAGATGGATTGGTTGTGCCTGTTGTTAAGTTTGCAAATGAGCAAAGTTTACCACAAATTGGTGCTGCTGTTAAGGATTTAGCTGGTAAAGCAAGAAATAAAAAATTAACGCCAGCTGATATGGAAGGTAGTACATTTACCGTTTCGAATTTAGGAATGTTTGGTATAGATACTTTTACATCAATCATTAATCAACCTAATTCAGCAATTCTTTCTGTTGGAAATATTGTTGAAAAACCGGTGGTTAAAAATGGTCAGATTGTAGTTGGTAATACTATGAAATTATCGTTAGCTTGCGATCATAGAACAGTAGATGGAGCAACTGGGGCCCAATTTCTTCAAACATTAAAAGGATATATTGAAAATCCTGTAACTATGTTAGTGTAAAATGAAATTTTGAGGTTATCACGATTTTAGTACTTAATAAATTTTTTAAAAACTGTTTCATAATAATAAATGAAGCAGTTTTTTTATGTAATAGTTTAAACCTCTACGGTATTAAAAACTAAGCCGTTATACTTTTATTTTGATTTTGACTACTTTTTTTTGTGCTTTAACTATTAATTTTTAATCAAAGAATCTATTTTATTAATTTTGAATACAGATTTATATATTCTTAAAAAAAATCAAGTTTTTTTGAGAAAAATTAAATTTTAAATATTTTAATTAATTAATTTCATCCCTCACCCTCATGGAAAATGGTTATGTCATTTTAGGAATTGTAGCATTACTCTTCATATGTATGTATGGTTATGCATATGCGTCTGTCGTTTTAGAAAAAATTCAAGAAAAAAAGTTAAAAAAAATTGAACTTAAAAAAGAACAATTATTACTTGAAGAAAAAATTCTAAAACAAAAAAGTAGAGAAGAGAAAATCGGACAATTAAACAAGCGTAGTCAAGAAATTAAGCTTGAATTAGAAAGATTGGAGCAAAAAAAGCAAGAAAGAGAAATGAAAAATCTCAAAATAAGTTAGAGAGATTTCTTGTGAATTACTTTACCAGGCTAAGGCAATAAATTTAAATTTTGTTAGTGGTAAATTAGCGCTTTAAATCTTATAACTTATAGAATAGAGTTGCACTTTTTTTTTGGAATTTCACGATGCATGTAAGGTTATAATTATATAATATTTTACGAATATTTTTTAGTTTTAAAAAAATATGAACCCGTACTAATTTTTAGTATGGGTTTTTTTTATTGGAAATTATTTAGTTAATTGCTTGACGAACAATGGTGTAAAAGTATTTTATGGTAGGGTTTTTTTAGGGTTAATTGTATTACATAAAGCATATAAACTCTTGAAAAATCCAAACACAGATATATTGTCGTACATAAGTTAACCCAAATTAAAACTAACCATTGAATAAACAGATACATAGTGCTTATATAGCCTTAATGGTATTAATTATTTTAGTTGTTACTGCCTACCTTAGTTATATAGGCTACACATATTATAATACCCCTTTAGAAGAACGCTTTTATCATCCAGAACACAAGTGGTTTAAACCCAGCGGAGTCTATGGTCATGGCTTAGGTATTGTAGGAACACTTCTTATCCTTTTTGGCGTAACAATCTACATAGCCAGAAAGCGATATAATTTTTTATCAAAAATAATTCGTTTAAAATATTTATTAGAGTTTCATATTTTTTTATGCACTTTGGGCCCTATCATGATTTTATTTCATACGGCTTTTAAATTTGGAGGGATTGTGTCTATTGCATTTTGGAGCATGGTAGCGGTTGTTTTAAGTGGTGTGGTAGGACGGTTTATTTATATTCAAATACCAAGAACACTTGAAGGAAGAGAACTAACTCTTAACGAAGTAAAAGGTTTAAAAACCGATTTGGCCACAACGATACAGGATGAGATTGAAGTGGATGACCAAACCAAACAAGTTATTCTCAATATTTCAAATGCAGAAAAACCATCTTCCAAGGATGTTAGAAAACTTAAAAGAGAACTTAAAAGGAAAAATTTCCCAAAAGAGGATAGGCATTACATTTTAAAATTGGTAAAGGATGATATGTCTTTATCCAAAAAGATAGATAGACTATTACTCATGCAAAAGCTTTTTAAATACTGGCATGTAGCACACTTACCGTTTGCATTAATTATGCTTGTAATTGTGGTCATTCATGTTGGAGTTACGTTGGCTTTTGGTTATAAATGGATATTCTAATGGAAGATGAAGTATTTTTAGAACAAGTTATTGTGTATGGTATAGTCTTCTTACTATGTGCCATTGTGATTTTTTTCTATACACGGAAAAAACGAGTTAAGTCTGAAGATGTTGAAAAAAAAGTTCACATAGCCAAAGAAGAAGGCTTGTTTGAACCTGTGTCTTTATATCCTCACATCGATTTAAAATCCTGTATAGGAAGCGCAGCATGTGTAGCAGATTGTCCTGAAAAGGATATTTTAGGAATTGTTGATGGCGTTGCTACAGTTATAAATACAGCTAATTGTATTGGTCATGGGGCATGTTTTCATGCCTGTCCAGTTGAAGCTATTTCTCTTAGAATAGGAACAGAAACAAGAGGTGTCGACTTACCTCATGTTAATCAAAATTTTGAAACTAACACAAAGGGAATTTATATAGCAGGTGAACTTGGAGGCATGGGACTTATAAAAAATAGTGTTGAGCAAGGTCAGCAAGCCATAGATAGTATTGTTAAAAGTAAGAAACCATCAAAACCTAATGTTATTGACGTACTTATTGTTGGAGCAGGGCCAGCAGGAATTTCGGCAACGCTCGCTGCTAAAAAACATGGATTAACCAGTGTTACTCTAGAACAAGATTCGCTTGGAGGAACTGTTTATACCTTTCCTAGATCAAAAATTGTCATGACCGCACCAATGGATTTGCCTCTTTATGGTAAAGCCAAGTTATACGATACTTCAAAAGATGAATTATTACAACTGTGGAAAAAAGTTATAACAGAGCATGATATAAAAATAACAGAAAACACAAAGGTCGAGCAAATTATTCCTATTGAAAATGATACGTTTAAAGTTATAACTTTAATGGGGGACGAATATATTTGTAATCATATATTATTAGCTATAGGTAGACGCGGAACCCCAAGAAAACTTAATGTACCTGGAGAAGAATCAACCAAAGTGGCTTATAGACTTTTAGAACCAGAAAGAATAAAAAATAAAAAAGTTTTAGTAGTTGGAGGTGGGGATTCTGCTATTGAAACTGTTCTATTATTAAAGGATGAAAATGAAGCTATTTTATCCTATAGAAAAGACAAGTTTTCAAGGTTAAAACCGAAAAATAAAGAAAAAATAGAACAAGCTATTAATGATAAAAGCGTTAAGGTTATTTATAACTCAAATCTTGTGTCCATTCATGACGATCATGTCATGATTACGATAAATGAAAATGATCAACCAGAAAAGTTAGATAATGATTTGGTGTACATTTTTGCAGGTGGAGAATTACCAACAGGATTTTTACAAAAGTCTGGTGTTAATATTACCAAGCGTTTTGGTTACGTTATGAAAAGGCACGATTAGTTAATATGAAGATATTTCTTAAAAATAGCATTCTTTTATTTCTGTTCCTTTCGGTAATATGTGGTTACGGACAAATATCTCCTGGAGATTTGTCTCAAGCTCATGCCAAACTAGAAGGGATGACTAATTGTACCCAATGCCATGAAATAGGGGAAAAAGTACAGGATAGTAAATGTTTAGAATGCCATAAAGAAATACAGTCTCTTATAAATAATAAAAAAGGTTTGCACGCCAATCCTACTGTTATTAAAAAGGATTGCTTTCAGTGCCATAGTGACCATAACGGGCGCAAGTTTGAAATGGCTCGTTTTGATCAAGATAATTTTAAGCATGACGATACAGGTTATAAACTTGAGGGAAAACACAATACAATTGATTGTAATCAATGCCATAAACCAGACTTTATTGAAGACTCAGAGATTAGAAAGAGAACCAATACCTTTTTAGGGTTAAATCAAGAGTGTTTAACTTGTCACGATGATTTTCATCAAAATACACTTCCAAAAGATTGTAAACAATGCCATGATTTTGAGTCTTTTAAACCTGCTTCAAAGTTTAACCATGATAAAGCAGATTTTAAACTACTTGGTAAGCACGTTGAAGTTGATTGTATTAAATGTCATAAAAAAACAACACGTAACGGGGAAGATTTTCAAGAGTTTACAGGGATTGCTTTTCAAGACTGTAAGTCCTGTCATGAAGATCCTCATGAGAGTAAGCTTCCAGGAGATTGTAAATCCTGCCATACAGAGACCGACTTTAAATTATTTAATGGTCAAACTACCTTTGATCACAGTACTACAAATTTCACGTTAAAAGGAAAACACGCTGAGGTTGATTGTTTTGCTTGTCATAAAGAAACAACTAATCCTCTTTTAGTGTTTCAAGACAATCTTAGAATAAAAGAAAATAATTGTGTGAAATGCCATAAAGACCAACATGAGGGTAAATTTGGATTAGACTGTGCCAAGTGCCACAATGAAACGAGTTTTTTTGCGTTAAAAAGTATGAAGTCTTTTAATCATGATTTGACGGATTACCCTTTGGAAGGCAAGCATTTACAGGTAGATTGTAAGCAATGTCATAAAGGAAGATATACAAAAGCCATAGACTTTTCAGCATGTAATAAGTGTCATGTTGATTATCATAAAGGAGAATTTAAGGAAAATGGGATTGTTCCAGATTGTGTTACTTGTCATTCCTTACAAGAAGGATTTGATTATAGTCTGTTTACACTTGAAAAGCATCAAGAAACAGAATTTCCTTTAAAAGGAGCTCATGTAGCAACACCGTGTTTTGCATGTCATGTAAGTGAAAAAGAAGAACGATGGACATTTACAAATTTAGGATCCGATTGTAAGGATTGTCATAATGATATTCACGATGGATTTATTAGTAAAAAGTTTTATCCAGATAATGATTGTAAAACGTGTCATATCAATGAAAGTTGGTCTAAAATAAACAGTTTTGACCATAACAAGACAAAATTTAGATTGGATGGGAAACATACAGAAGTTGATTGTAGAGCATGTCATTTCATCGAAAAGTCTGATAATAATGTAGTTACAATTCAAAAATTTGCTAATTTGGACACCAAATGTGAGTCTTGCCATGAAAATAAACATGGAGATACCTTTGCAATAGAAGGGGTCACAGACTGTAAAAGGTGCCACGTTACAAGTAGTTGGTTTCCTGAAAATTTTGATCATAATACTACCAATTTCCCTCTTGAAGGTAGACATGCCGAAATAGATTGCAAAGCTTGTCATATAAGCGAAACTATAAACGGAAAAGCTCAAGTAATATATAAATTAAACAAGTTTGAATGCGTAGACTGTCACTCATAATAGGTTTATTTTTAATAGTCGTCATGCCAATTATGGCACAATCACCAGCGCAATCGCCACATGGTGACGATTTTAAAATAAACTGTAATCAATGTCACAACCCCTCAGGTTGGGAGTTGGATATTTATTTAATGAGATTTGATCACAATAAAAAAACCAATTTTAAATTAGAAGGTGCTCATACGCAAACAGATTGTAAAGCATGTCATGAAAGTTTAGTTTTTAATCAAGCTCCTGATCAATGTGCTTCTTGCCATAAGGATATTCATAGTATGTCTGTAGGGAATGATTGCGCTCAATGCCATACTACAAATACTTGGATTGTTAATAATATACCTGAGATACACGAAGAAAACGGGTTTCCGTTAATTGGGTCTCATGGAGGGTTAAGTTGTAATGAATGCCATACGTCTGAAACTAGTATACGATTCGATAGAATTGGTAATGATTGTATTAGTTGTCACAAACAAGATTATGATGCAACACAAAGTCCGAATCATAGTGAATTAGGATTTTCAACGGATTGTATTGAATGCCATACACCTTTAGGAACAGGTTGGGATTCTCAAAATATCAATCATGACTTTTTCCCATTAACGCAAGGGCATGATATTCAGGATTGCAAACAGTGTCATAAAACAAATAATTATTCCGATGCATCACCAGAATGTATAAGTTGTCACCAAACAGATTTTAATAATACTCAAAATCCTAATCATTCAAGTGTTGGTTTTTCAACCGATTGTGCATCATGTCATACTACGAATCCAGGATGGACACCAGCAAACATCAATCATGACTTTTTTCCATTAACTATGGGGCATGATATACAAGATTGTAAAGAATGTCATAAAACAGATAATTATGCCGATGCCGATCCTAATTGTGTAAGTTGTCATCAAACGGATTATGACAATACTCAGAACCCAATACACAGAGATACGGGATTTTCAACCGATTGTGTATTGTGTCACACTACAAATCCGGGATGGACACCAGCGAACATTAATCATGACTTTTTCCCATTAACTATGGGTCATGATATTCAGGATTGTAAACAGTGTCATAAAACTGATAACTATGCAGATGCCGATCCTAATTGTGTAAGTTGTCATCAAACGGATTATGACAATACTCAGAACCCAATACACAGAGATACAGGATTTTCAACCGATTGTGCATCATGTCATACTACAAATCCGGGATGGACACCAGCAAACATCAATCATGACTTTTTCCCATTAACTATGGGTCATGATATACAAGATTGCAAAGAGTGTCATAAAACTAATAACTATGCAGATGCCGATCCTAATTGTGTAAGTTGTCATCAAACGGATTATGATAATACTCAAAATCCAATACATAGAGATGCTGGTTTTTCAACGGACTGTGTAACATGTCACACCACAAATCCAGGATGGACACCAGCAAACATAAATCATGACTTTTTCCCATTGACTTTGGGTCATGATATACAGGATTGTAAACAATGTCATAAAACAAACAATTATGCAGATGCCGATCCTAATTGTGTAAGTTGTCATCAAACGGATTATGATAATACTCAAAATCCAATACATAGAGATGCTGGTTTTTCAACGGACTGTGTAACATGTCACACCACAAATCCAGGATGGACGCCAGCAACTATTAATCATGACTTTTTCCCATTAACTATGGGTCATGATATACAGGATTGTAAACAGTGCCATAAAACTAATAATTATGCTGATGCCGATCCAAATTGTGTAAGTTGTCACCAAACAGATTATAATAATACAAATAATCCAAATCATAGCACAAATGGATTTTCAACAGATTGTGCGTCGTGTCACACCACAAATCCAGGATGGACGCCAGCAACTATCAATCATGACTTTTTCCCGTTAACCTTAGGCCATGATATTCAAGACTGTAAACAATGTCATACTACAAATAGCTATGCAGATGCATCGCCAGAGTGTATAAGTTGTCATCAAACGGACTATAATAATACTAATGATCCAAATCATCAAGCAGCTCACTTCCCAACCGATTGTTCAACCTGTCATACAACAAACCCTAATTGGAAACCTGCTCAATTTGATCATGATGGGCAATATTTTCCAATTTACTCAGGAAAACACAGGCAAGGGGAAGCTTGGAATGACTGTGTGGAATGCCATACTAATCCTAATGATTATTCAAGTTTTTCTTGTATTACTTGTCATGAGCATAGTAATAAAAATGATGTAGATAACAAGCATAGAGGTGAAAATGGATATGTTTATGAAAGTAACGCATGTTATGAATGTCATCCAAACGGAAGAGGATAAGGAGAAACACTACCATGAGATATAAGTTTTATTTTATTTCCATATTATATATGGTATTGTCGGGTAGTGCATTAGCCCAAGATAATCTTCAAACAATCATAGGAAAAGTGACCTTTGTCACGTCTAAAAATGCCTATGTAAAATTTGATAATACGACTGTCATTAAAATTGGAGACACGCTTCAAGCACCTAATAAACAAAAATGTTTGGTGGTTACAAATAAGTCGTCAAACTCGGTAGTTTGTCTTAAAATAAATGATTGTCAGGTTAATAAAGATGATAAAATTTCATATGTGTATGAATTTGAAACAACAAATAAAGTTTTAGAGACTGAAGAGATTCAAGAAAATATAGGCATTAGTTTTAATGATTCTATACAAGCTATTGAAGATACCTCTAAGAAAACCAATTATGTAGAAGAAATTACAGGACGTTTATCAGCGGCCAGTTACAGCAATTTTTCTAAAATTAGGGATGATAATCACAGATTGATGACTCGGTTTTCTTTAGAAGCTAATCACATCAATAATTCTAGAGTTTCAGTAGAGACGTATCTTAATTACAGGCAAAACATCTATCCCAAGGACACCACTAGAAACTTAAATAATAGTGATTTAAACGTGTATAATTTAGCTGTAAAGTATGATGTAGATTCAACGCTATCCATAACTGCTGGCAGAAAAATTAATTATAAAATATCATCGCTCGGTGCTATTGATGGTTTACAAGCAGAAAAGTTCTTTGGAAACAGTTATGTTGGTGTACTCGCAGGATTCAGACCAGATATTTATGATTATGGACTAAATACCAATTTGTTACAGTACGGTGGTTACGTAGGACAACTCACAGATCATGAAAATTTTCGTTCTCAAACAACCTTAGGTTTTGCCGAACAAAAAAATAATAATGAAATTGACAGGCGTTTTACATATCTGCAGCATTCAAGTACTATTTTTAAAAAACTAAATGTGTTTTCAACTTTAGAGGTTGATTTATATAATAAGGTCAATGACTCGGTTAAGGATAATTTACGGATTACTAACTTGTATGTGTCTGGTCGTTACCGTTTTAACAGTAAATTAAATGTAGCATTGTCCTATGATTCCAGAAAGCGGATTATTTATTACAAAACCTACGAAACGGATATTGAGCAACTATTGGATGAAGATATTGCTAGACAAGGATTAAGAGCTAGGTTAAATATAAAACCTTTTAAGTATGTATTTACAGGGTTTAGTTATAGCAAAAGATTCCAAAGCGATAGTCAAAACAAATCTGATAATATGTATGGTTATGTCAGTTTTTCAAAGTTACCGATAGATGGTCGGTTGTCTTTAACATATAATTCCAATGCCTCTAATTATTTAAAAAGTAATATTGTATCTCTTAGGTATTCAAGAGAATTTTGGGATAGCAGGTTAAGTACCGATATTTATTATAGATTTGTAAATTATAAATATGAAACAAATGTGCCTGATTTTAATCAGCATTATCTCGGTGCCTATTTATCATATTATATTGATAGATCATTTACCATTAGTTTTTCGGGTGAAGTATCAAAATATAATGACGAAACAAATTATAGAGTAAACACTCAAATTATTAAACGCTTTTTTAGAAGCAGAAAAAAGAAATAAATTATGAAACTTAAAATTGTAGTAGCAGCACTTGTTACAGTTGTTTTTATTGGATGTAAAAATGAACCTAAAGTTATTCCCATAACTTCTAATACTGAAAATTCACCTAATGCACCAAGCGTGTTTTCTAATTCAGATTCCTCAGGAACTGATCAAGCAATGTCTAATGAATTTCATTCAGTAGTTGTCAATGAAATTCTTCCAACATCAAAATATGTATATCTTAAAGTGACTGAAGGAGCAGATAATTACTGGATTGCTACTCGGAGTATGGATGCAAAGGTTGGAGAGACCTATTATTACAAAGGAGGACTTTTAAAAACTAATTTTGAAAGTAAAGAATATAATAGAGTATTTGATAAAGTGTATTTAGTAGGAAGTTTAGTTTCTGCCAATCATGCAAGTATGGCAAAATCAGGAATGACTGGAGATTTAGCGAGCGCACCACAAAATGATGTGCAAAAAGAAGATATACCTATGCATGCTGAAAAAATAGTGCAACATAAAGGTTCTATAAAAATAGCCGAATTGGTTAATAATCCTAAAAAATATGAAGGCAAAACAGTTCAGTTAGATGGTATTTGTACTAAAATAAATGCTGGAATTATGGATAGAAATTGGATACATATTAAAGACGGAAGTAAGGATGATTATGATTTAGTTGTTACGTCTGATGATTACGTGCCAGAAGGAGCAGAATTTACTATTAAAGCGGTCGTTGTGTTAAATAAGGATTTTGGTGCAGGTTATAAATATGATATTATTTTAGAACAGGGAACTCTTGTAAAATAGCAATATCAATACTTGTAAAAAAGAGCATGAACTTCACGAAGTTTATGCTCTTTTATATTTCAAAGGTTTTTATGTTATGATATAACCTTGTATTTACGCTTTTTTAAATACGCTAAGGCAGTAATTGCAATTATACACGCAACTACAATATACACCCAACTTGGTATAGGAATAGGATCTCCTGTTGCATAAGAGTGTAATCCCGACAAATAATAATTCACACCATAGTATGTCATGATAACTGTGGCTAAACCAAAAATGGTAGAAACATTATAAACAAATAGCCCTGTTAATTTCGGAATGATTCGCATGTGTAGAATAAAGGCATATACTAAAATGGTTACCAGAGCCCATGTCTCTTTAGCATCCCAACCCCAGTAACGACCCCAAGATTCATTGGCCCAAACACCACCTAAATAAGTTCCTATGCTTACCATTATCAAGCCGCCAGTTATCGTTAATTCGCTTATATAAGACATTTCAGTTATGATGGTTTTTACACGTTCTTTATTTTTGGATGTAGTGAAAATCATTAATGACAAATTAATTAATCCAATAATGGCACCTAACATTAAAAACCCGTAGCTACCAGCCTCTAACGACACGTGGATTGTTAGCCAATACGATTTTAAAACCGGAACCAAAGGCGTAATTTCAGGATCTAAAAAACTCAACATAGATACTAACAGAATAGTAGCTGCCAAAACCATTGTTGCTGCCAAACCACCAAAGGATTTTCGTGTAAAAAGAATACCAGCTAAGGTGGTTGTCCATGCAATGTAGATCATAGATTCATAGCCATTACTCCATGGCGCTCTTCCTGAGATATACCATCGTAAGCCTAATCCTAGGGTGTGGAATACAAATCCTGTTATAACTAAAGCAAATAAGACTTTATAAATAGTTTTTAATTTGATTCTGGGTTTAAAAACCGATAAGAATAAGAAGAATAAAAAGGCTATACCTAATAAAAAATAAAGTAAAGCTAACCTGTTGAAAATATTTAGTTTGTTTAACAATATTTCAGCATTAATTTTAGCTGCACTAGGCATAATCTCACCACCGTTTTTAAATTGATAATCTTTTAATTCCGCTAGCAATCTATTGGCATCACCATAATTTTTAGTGTCAATACCTTTTTTAAGTGCCATGGTGTACGAACTGAAAAAGTCTGATGCTATTTGGCTATCATGCCCGTTTCCGTGACTGTGATTGGAAATCCAGGTATTGTTTTCATCGTTAGTAACAGGGATTATTTTTAGCATGCCACCAGAAAACATCATATTTAAAATATTTAGACGCTCATCAACTTTCAACAATTCCTTTTCATAAACACCTCTGTCTTTCGGAATTAAATCATATACACGGCTTACTTCATCTCTTAATTTGTAATTGCCATTGGTGTCAAAAAAGTCTTGGTAAGAGGCATAGCTGCCCGTAACCCCAATTTTATTTAATAAATCTTGATGTTTTCCTAGTTTTATAATTTTTTCACCATACCAATCTTGACTATTAACAAAAATACTTAGCAAGATTTGATCGGCGTTGAGCCCTTTGTAACTCTCTTTTTTGTAAATTTTTCGCATTAATTCTCTTGATAGTGTATGTACAGGTTTCATTCTGCCTTTATAATCTTGAACCACCAGTTTACTAAAAGCCTCAGCATGTTCTGCACTCACCGCCGAATGCGTAATATGCGATATTTGATTTTGAGATTGTACTAATTGTGAGGTCATTAAAAAACCTAAAACAAACATAAATGTAGAACTTGAAGCTCTTATTTTTTTAATTTTCTTAATGACTTGATGAAACCTTGTCTTTTTACTGAATAAGGTCCAAATCATACCTGCAGTGAGCAAGATATAACCTAAATAAGATATTGTTGTTCCCCAAAAATCATGATTAACACTTAAATAAGTTCCTTTTTCATCTTTATCAAATGACGACTGAAAAAAGCGATACCCACCATAATTTAAAATATTATTCATGAAAATTCTGAAATCCATGTTTACACTATTATTGCTATCCATTAAAGTAACTTCACTAGCATACGAAGAAGCGCTTTGAGTACCTGGATATTTGTCTAGAATGAATTTATTAAGTTTAATATAAAATGGTAAATAGATATCTTTTGAACCATACGATATGGCCAGATTTAAATCATTAAAGTTTAACAGTTGAGGTCTGCCTGGGTTGCCTTTAGCACCATAAACAATGGTTTCTTGTGTATCTCCATTTACTGTAACATCAAGGACTAATGCAGTTATACTTTCATTTTTAACTTTCGTACTTTCAGATTCCATTTTAGCAACCCCTTTAGGATTAAATTCGGGAAATACAACATTGTTAATACCATTGGAGTATAGCGCACGTAATTTTAATGATTGGTAGGAGCCTGAAGGATAAATGGTATCGCGAGTTTGCGTAGCCATAACCATTTGTGAATATGTGGTATTAGTTTTAAAAGATAAGGAATCACCTTTAAACAGAATGTTAAAGGCATTCGGTACCTCCTGATCATTGAAGTTGTATAGGATATTGTTTATACGTTTACTTTCTCCTTCGCTAATAAAATATTCTTCTCTACCATTCATGCCCGAAACCACTATTTTAAGGGAGGGCTTTCCATCAATGCTAGCTTGTAGTACTTGTTTTGGGTTTGGAATAAAATCTTTAACCTCTACTTCGATTAAATCGTTATCAATAATATATGATTCTTTAAAATAATTATTGCCTAGCGATGCAAATAATACGTCTTCATCAAAGTTGTAGGTTTGATTATTTTTGGTTACCCGAAATTTCAAATACGTGTTAGAAGATAAAAAATTATTTGAAGAATTATTTTCTCGAATATGCATGATACCTTCATAGCCAAAATAACGTGTAACTCCTGCACCGATTAAAATGATAATGATTGCAGCATGAAATATGACTAAGGGCCATTTTTTTTGTTGAATCATTCTAAATTTAAAGATGTTTACAAGAATAGAGATTCCAAAAAGAATCAGTAGCAATTCAAACCACCACGATTTAAAAATCACTTTTTGCGCAGCACTTGTTCCAAAATCATTTTCAACAAAGGTTGCAATGGCTATAGCAGCAGCAAATAGCAAGATATATAATCCGGCAGCTCTAGTATTAAATAAGTAGCTTGTAAATTTTTTAAGAAATTTAAAAAGTCTTTTCATAAAAAGGGAATAAAAGTAAAGCTTAAAAATAAAATTATTATTTAGTTATAATATATATTACTTCAATAAATCGATTAACTACTAACAAATTGATTAATAATACTCTATAAAACGTTTCATTCTTAATTTAGTATATAAAAATTAATTATTTATAAAAACAGATTTATAAGTCTATGCACATGACTTTTATCATAAAAAACCTCTATTAAATTTATTACATTGTTAGATTAACTAATTCTTTTCAATATGTCAAAGACTGAAAGTATTTTTCTTCAAAAATTAGATATTCTTAAACAATCGGAATATTTAAAAAATGATGCTATTCAAGCACAAAAGACGTATACTAGCTATTCAAGTCAATATTTTAATGCAAGCGAAGATCAAAAAGCGTGGATGGATAAAAATTCTGATTATATTTTGAATAAAATCAGGACACTAGAAAAAAAATATTGGTAATTGTAAGAAGTTTTTCTTAAAAGACCCATAATTATAAATTTATAATTATGGGTCTTTTAACTGTTAAATACAGAAAATTTATAGTAGTTTAAGTAACATTTTTATTATATTCTATACACATTCAACAAGTAAATAAAACGAATAACAAACCCTATTTAAAAGAGGGTTTTTATAACCTTTGAGTAAAAGAATTGTTTTATTTTTGAACTATACAATTACAATTAAATAAAAAGACAAATACATTACAGATTTGTAAACCCCAATTATCTTAAGTTTTTTTATGACTAAATATGTTTACTTCATTCTTTTTTATTTAGGCTTATCTTTAAATTTATTTTCACAAGAAATAAATATAGAGACTGAGTTTTCTCAGGACGGGGCTTTATATGAAAATATTGATAATTTTTCCAATCCATTAGTTGAATTTGAAAATCATGAGAAATGTATTGTTATTGATTATTTAGGTAAGGATAAATACAAAATAAAGTATAAAGAGTGGGAAGGTTTTGTCGATTCACAATATTTAGTGGTCACTGAAGACATGATGGATTTGTTTTATGCTTATCAAGAAAAACAAAGAATAGAGGCTTTAAAACAAGAAGAAGATAGAAGACGTAAAATACAGGAAATTGTAAGAAAGAATCGAGGGTTTGAAGAGAGAACACAACATGAGGATTCCATAGCTAAAGTAGTAGAAGAGAAAAAGAAACAACAAGAACTTCAGGAACAAGCTAAAAGGAAAAAGATAATACAAGATTCTATAGCTAAAGTTGAAGAATCAGAGAAGAAACAGCAAGACTTAGAGGCGTTAGCTAGACGAAATCAAGAATATCTCATGGAAACAAGACGTAAAGACTCAATTGCCAAAGCGGCAGAAGAGCAAAAACGTCAACAAGAGCTTCAAGAGTTGGTAAGAAAGAACGAAGAATACATTAAAACTAAGAGACGAGAGGATTCTATAGCTAAAGTTTTAGAAGAGAAAAAACGTCAACAAAAACTTGAGGAGCTAGCTAGACGAAATCAAGAGTATCTAAAGGAAAAGGGACGTCAAGATTCCATTGCCATGGTAGTAGAAGAGCAAAAGAAGCAACAAGAGCTTCAGGAACAGGCTATAAGAGAAAAGCAACGACAAGATTCCATTTCTAGCGTTAAAGAATCAGAAATGAAACAACAAGAACTTGAGGAGCTAGCTAGACGAAATCAAGATTATTTAAAGGAAAAACGACGTAAAGACTCAATTGCCAAAGTAGTAGAAGAGCAAAAGAAACAACAAGAGCTTGAAGAACTGGCAAGAAAAAACGAAGAGTACATAAAAACTAAGAGGCTAGAGGACTCTTTAGCTAAAGTTTCACAAGATAAAAAACGTCAGCAAGAATTACAAGAGGCATTAAGAAAGAACGAAGAAGCGAGAGAGGAAAAACAACGACAAGATTCTATAGTTAAAGTTAAAGAAGAAGCACAAAAGAAGCAACAAGAACTTCAAGAGCTTGCAAGAAGAAATCAAGAGTACCTTAATGCCAAAAGAAGTGAAGATTCTATAGCCAAGATTAAAGAAGAAGCAAAGAAACAACAGGAGCTTGAAGAACTGGCAAGAAAGAACGAAGAGTACATAAAAACTAAGAGGCTAGAGGACTCTTTAGCTAAAGTTTCACAAGAGAAAAAACGTCAGCAAGAATTACAAGAGGCTTTAAGAAAGAACGAAGAAGCGAGAGAGAAAAAACAACGACAAGATTCTATAGTTAAAGTTAGAGAAGAAGCAGAAAGGAAGCAACAAGAACTTCAGGAGCTTGCAAGAAGAAATCAAGAGTACCTTAATGCCAAAAGAAGTGAAGATTCTATAGTCAAGATTAAAGAAGAAGTAAAGAAACAACAAGAATTAGCAAGAAAGAAAAAAGAGGCTAAGATTGAACAGCAACGAGTAGATTCCATTTCTAGAGTCAAAGAAGAACAAAAGAAGCAACAAGAACTTCAAGAGCTTGCAAGAAGAAACCAAGAGTATCTTAATGCCAAGAGACGAGAGGATTCTATAGATAAAGTAAAAGAAGCAGAAAAGAAGCAACAAGAACTTCTGGAACAGGCTATAAGAGAAAAGCAACGACAAGATTCAATTTCTAGAGTTAAAGAATCAGAGAAGAAACAGCAAGAATTAGAGGAGTTAGCTAGACGAAATCAAGAATATCTCAAGGAAATAAGACGAAAGGACTCGATTGCCAAAGCGGCAGAAGAACAAAAGAAGCAACAAGAGCTTCAAGAGTTGGCAAGAAAGAACGAAGAATACATAAACGCTAAGAGGCTAGAGGACTCTTTAGCTAAAGTTTCAGAAGAGAAAAAACATCAGCAAGAATTACAAGAGGCTTTGAGAAAGAACGAAGAAGAGAAAAGAGAAAAACAACGTCAAGACTCTATTGCCAAAGTAGTAGATGAGCAAAAGCATCAACAAGAGCATCAAGAATTAGTTAGACAAAATCAAGAGGACATAAATGCAAAAAAACATGAGGACTCTATTGCTAAAGTTTTAGAAGAGAAGAAGACGCCAGAATCAGATACAACGGGCCTTCGTAATACATGTAATTATAGCATGAATGAATTTGATGATATTGACAATGTCAAGATCATTAGAACCATTCCCTATAAAGTGAATGATAACCTTACTATTGAGTTATATAAACAAGGACAGCGTGAGTATGTGTTTTTTAATTTAGAACAAGATTTGGGTTGTGTAAGTTATCTTTCAAACAATAGATCTTATGTTAGAGTGAAGCTTGAAAATAATCAAGTAGTAACTTTTTATCATTCTTGGGATATTGATTGTGGTAACTTTAAATTGAAAGGAAAGTTATCCAGTTCGCAAATAGCCATATTAAAAAAATCACCAATTAAATCATTAAAATTTAGAGGCACGAAATATCCCTTTGAAATAAATAGTGTTAAATACAAAGAATTTTTTATTGATAAATTACATTGTCTTGATTGATACTCTACGTAAGAACAAAGACCATAAAACACCTTTTATAATAAAAAATAAAAACGTGTCATTCATTGGGGTCTGGTTCTCCATTAAATAATACTTAACTTGAAGAATTACTACAAACAAACAAGCAATAAAAGAATAAAATTGATTTTAAGCTTTTAAAATCGTTTCAATAGCTTGTAATTCTTCCGATGAGAATTCAAGATTGTTTTGGATACCAACCGCATCCGTAATATGTGACACTTTACTTGCTCCAATAATAACAGAAGTCACTCTTTTATCTCTTAAAACCCATGCTAATGCCAATTGAGACATTTTTTGTCCTCTTTTTTTAGCGATTTCGTTTAAAGCGATTACTTTGCCAATGTTTTTTTCGTTAATATCTGCTGAGGTTAAGAAACTATTTGGTTTTGATGCTCTTGAACCTTCTGGAATACCATTTAAATACTTATCGGTTAAAAGCCCTTGAAACAACGGACTAAAAACAACCGAACCAACGCCGTGGTCTTCCAAAACATCTAATAGGCCATCTTCTATCCATCTATTAAACATGCTGTAAGATGGTTGATGTACTAAACAAGGCGTTCCTAATTCTTTTAAAATTTCGAAGGCTTTTTTAGATTGTTCTGGGCTGTAGGATGAAATTCCGGCGTATAGTGCTTTTCCAGATCGCACAATTTGGTCTAAAGCCCTCATGGTTTCTTCAACAGGTGTACTAGGGTCTGGTCTATGGCTATAGAAAATATCTACATATTCTAATCCCATACGTTTTAAACTTTGGTCGCAACTTGCAATTAAATATTTTCGAGAACCAAAATCACCATAAGGTCCCGGCCACATGCCCCAGCCAGCTTTAGATGTAATAATCATTTCGTCTCTGTAAGCTTTTAAGTCGGTGTTTAATACCTTTCCGAAATTTTCTTCAGCTGAACCTGCTGGTGGTCCGTAATTGTTTGCTAAATCGAAGTGTGTAATTCCTAAATCGAAGGCTTTAAGAATCATTTCTCGTCCATTTTCAAAAACATCAATACCTCCAAAGTTATGCCATAAACCTAGTGAAACTAAAGGTAAATTTATACCGCTTTTTCCACAACGGTTGTATTGCATCGTATCGTATCGTTTTTCGTCTGCTATGTAACTCATGTTATTCTGTTTTAGTTTATATTATTTTTATATTAGATTGATTTAAAAATCAACACTGTTTTTTGCGGTGACGTCTCTAAACCAAAGTGCCGATTTTTTCGGGATGCGTTCTAATGTTTTAAAATCAACGTAATGTAAACCAAAACGCATTTTATAGCCAGAAGCCCACTCAAAATTATCCATAAACGACCAGGCAAAATAGCCTTTAAGTTTAACACCTTCGCTTATGGCTTCTTGACAGGATTCTAAATAGTGCTTATAAAAGTTTAATCGCTCTTGGTCATCAACTTCACCATTAATCAATTCATCCGAGTAAGAACATCCATTTTCAGTAATATAGATATTTGGATTGTCATACCTGTCTTTTATCCAATGTAACATTTTTTTACATCCCCAAGGAACTACAGCCCATTGCATGAGTGTGACTTTCCATTCTGGGTCTAAAGATAAATCAACATCTTGGTCTTCAGAAATACCACCATTACCATACACATTAGTGTCTTTATTGGTTCCATCTGAATGGGCAGCATACATAGTTGTATAATGGTTAAGGCCGAAGAAATCGGACGTTCCTTTAATCATTACCTTTTCTTCTTTAGAGAATTTCGGTAATCTATCACCCAAACGCTCTTTCATAACCTGTGGATAATCACCTTTGTAGATAGGATCTGCGAACCAAGCCAAGAAAAATTCAAGAGCTCTTTCTGCGGCATCTTTATCTTCTTGACTATCTGTTAGTGGCTCTCTCCAATCACAATTATTAGTAATACCAATTCGTCCATTTTGATGGGCATAGCTATTTCTAAAAATTTGTACTGCTTTGGCATGAGCCAAAATTAAATGGTGTGCTGCTAAATAAGGTTCGGAAGTTGATATTCTTCCTGGAGCAAAAACGCCTTGTCCATAACCTAAAATAGCTACCACCCATGATTCGTTCAAAGTAATCCAGTTTTTAACACGATCACCAAAACGTTCAAAACAAACATTTGCATAGTTTGCAAAATAATCAGTAATATTTTTTCCCAGCCAACCATCATCCTCAAGCTGAAGCGCCAAAGGTAAATCCCAATGATATAAAGTCACCCAAGGTGTAATATCAGCTTCAAGTAAGTTGTCAATTAATTCATTATAAAAAGCAATACCTGCTTCGTTAATAGTGTCTTTTCCCGTAGGCATAATTCTAGCCCATGCTATAGAAAATCGATAAGCTTTAACACCCATGTTTTTCATTAACTGGATATCTTCTCTAAATTTATGATAATGGTCACAAGCAATTTCTCCTGTTTCGCCATTAAAAGTCTTACCTGGAATACTTGAAAAGGCATCCCATATAGATGGTCCTTTGCCATCAGCAGCTGCTGCTCCTTCAATTTGGTAAGATGAGGTTGCAGTACCCCAGATAAAATCGTTTGGAAATGTTTTCATTTTATATAAATACAATTTTTAATCTGTTAGTTGTGCTTTTCTCTTAGCGTTTAAATCGGATGTTATGAGATCCATTTTTTCTTTATCAAGAGGATAGAGCATCATGATACCTGCGGCTCCGAATGCTATAACAGCAGGAATCCAACTCATAAGCATAATTATACCAGGAATGGCACCTTCAATGGCTGCGGCATCCTGACCACTATAATTAAATGAAGATAACACAAAGCCGATGATAGCACCCGCAATACCGCCGCCAAATTTGGTTGCAAGTGACCCTGCCGAATATATTAAACCAGTGGCGCGTCTTCCGTTTTTCCATTCGGAAAAATCGGCTGCATCACCTAACATAACAAATAATAGGGTAGGGAACATGGCTGATGCGGCTTCAGAAATAATACCTATTGTAAAAATAGCTGTAGTATCCTGAGGACCACAAAATATAAACAAGCAGTTTACGGCTGCAGAAAATATTAAAGCGTAAATAAACAACTTCTTTTTACCCCATTTTTTACCTAAAGGAGCTACTAGCATGGCACCGCCTATAGATGCTAACGTTAACGCAATCATAAAGCTGGCAGCCAATAATTCTTTATGTAAATAGTGTGCAAAGTAAATAACTACCATACCTTGTTTTATCGCCGTGTAAATATTAAACAATAAACCAATAACCAATAAAACGGCCCAAGGTTTATTTTTAAATAGTTGTTTTAAATCTTTCTTAATATCACTTTCTTGATTTTTAGGTGGTAGAACACGTTCTTTAGTTGATAAAAAGGTTATAATCATAAAAATAGCTAAAAACACGGATAGTAAATACATGGATTGACTATAGCCTTTTTTCTGATTAATAATTGTGATATTTTCGGGCGTAAGATTTTTAAAATTAGAAACTATAAAATGATAATCTTTATTAGCTTCCATTTGGAAACTCTTTGTTGCTGTTGGTTCGTTGTCTTTAACTGTAGTGTCTGCATATTCAAACTTCCCTAAGCCTTCATCTAGTTTTATTCGCGCACTTTCAACATTTAAAGGGGCAGATACAGTAACTTCATAGTTTGAAGAGTTTGGAATGTCAGTTACATGAATTTTAGGGTTTACATTTCCGAAGAAAACAACTAAATACAAAAGTGCTCCTTGAACGAGCATTCCACCGGCGAAAGCACCAACCATACGGTAAGAGCCTAAACTTGTTCGTTCTTTATCATCGCCTGTCATTACCGCCATAAGGGCGCCATAAGGAATATTATTGGCTGTATAAATAAGTGTAAAAAGTATGTAGGTTATATAGGCATATACGATTTTACCTTGCTCACCTAATTCTGGAGCTGTAAATAACAGCGATAAAATAAGTGCTAATGGCACTGCTGTCCATAGAATCCAAGGTCTGAATTTACCATATTTTGAATTAGACCTATCACCAATAACACCCATTAAGACATCACTGATACCATCACTAGATCTGGCAACTAACATTAATAAACCAACAGAAACTGGGTCTATACCAAAAACGTCTGTATAAAAAATAAACAAGAAGGTAGAAACACCTCGCCATGCTATATTTGCTGCGCCATCTCCTAGTGCGTAGCCTATTTTTTCTTTTACTGAAAGCTTAGTGTTTGTAATCATTTTTTAGTTTTTGCGTTTTAAGAATTTTGATTAATCTACAATTTCAAATTTTACTTTTTGGTCATTTACAATAACAAAGTAATCACCGGTTTCTAAATGGTTGTTTCCAAAACTGTCGACGTAACTTAAATCACGCATAGGATCTATTTCAAAACGATAGGCTACTTTTTCTCCAGATTTGATTAATTTTTTCTCAAAGAATTGAAGCTCTTTCATAGGTCTGGAAATATTGGCGACAGGATCGTTTATGAACCACAACACGGTTTCTTTGCCATCTCTGTTACCGGAGTTTGTGACATCTACTTCGGCTATTAAATGTTCATTCTTTTTAATTTGAGTTGCCGATAATTTAATGTCACTATAATCATAAGTTGTGTAGCTTAAACCATCACCAAACCAATATAAAGGATCTCTGGGAATATCTTGATAGTGCCCTAATTTTGGTCTTGCAGATTGTCGCATATTATAATAAATAGGAATCTGGCCAGTTGTTTGTGGGAAGGTTATTGATAATTTCCCTGAAGGATTGTGTCTGCCAGATAAAATACCAGCAACGGCAGAACCAGCCATTGTGCCTGGTTGCCATATTTCTACTATCGCATCAGCTATTTTATTTAATCGGATAAGCTCTAATGGTCGCCCACTGGATAGCATTAAAATAATAGGTTTTTTAGCTTTTAGTAATTCTACAACCAAATCTTCCTGAATTTTAGGTAAGGCAATGGTTGAACGTGATCCATTTTCACCACTCCAATGTTTTTTTTCACCTAAGAAAATAATGACAGCGTCTGATTTTCTTGCGGCTTCAAGAGCATCTTTAAATCCGTTTCGGTCCTCGCCATCAAAATCACATCCTAAGGCATAATTTAAAGTTGCTTTATCTTTAAATTCTTTTTCCAAACCTTCGTAAATAGTTTCAACATTTTTAGGTTGTCCTTTGCCCTCCCAAGAGCCCATAATATTTATGGAATCTTTAACCATAGGACCAATAATGGCTAAGCTTTTATATTTTGAAGTAATTGGCAATGTTTCTTTTTCGTTTTTTAACAACACCATGGATTCTGAGGCTAATTCTTCAGCAGCTTTTAGATATTCTGGTAATAGGTACCGTTTTTCCTCAGGGACCACATCTACGTAAGGGTTTTCAAAAAGCCCTAATTTCATTTTCACACGAAGAATTCTTCTAACGGCTTCATCAATAGCTGTCATAGGAACTTTGCCTTCGGCGACCAATTCTGGTAAATAATCAACATAAACATTATCAACCATATCCATTTCAACACCTGCTAAAAAGGATTTCATTCCAGCTTCTTTTTTGTCTTTAGCAACACCTTGTTCTACTAAATTACGAACAGAACCCCAATCTGAAATCACAAAGCCATCATGTCCCCATTTGTTTTTTAAAACCTCTGTTAAGGTATAATGATTAGCAGATGCAGGCACACCTGTGATGTCATTAAACCCACTCATTACAGTAGCTGCTCCTGCCTTAATACCCGCTTCAAACGGTGGCATAAAAGTTTCCCAAAGTGTTTGCATAGAAACATCGCTGTAATGGTAATCTCTACCTCCTTCAGACAAACTGTAACCTATATAATGTTTTAAACAGGCTGCAATGGTATATTTATTGGCTAAATTAGTGCCTTGATAGCCTTCAATCGCAGCAATAGCGTACTGGGATGTTGCATAAGAATCTTCGCCATAGCCCTCTGCAACACGTCCCCAACGAGCATCTCTGGCAACATCAAGCATAGGTGAAAACGTCCAGTCTAAACCAGAAAGCCAGCTTTCTTTGGCTGATATTTCGCAAGATTCTTTTACCAAATCCGTATTCCAAGAACAGGATTGTGCTAATGGAATTGGAAATACCGTTCTGTACCCATGAATAGCGTCAAAACCAAAAATGATAGGGATGCCCAATCTTGATTCAGTCATTGCCTTTTTTTGAATTTGATTACGGTATTCAGGATTGGTGCTTCTGTAAAGTAGAGAACCAATTAAAGGACTTACAGCTCTCATTTGATCGCCTATATTGTTTGGATTGGCATTTTTACCATACGTCCATTGATTCATTTGCTTGATTTTCTCATCTAAGGTCATTAGACTCAATAAATTATCAATACGTGCTTCTACGGGAGCGTTTTTATCTTTATAAATGGGTTGTTTAGTTTGTGAAAAAGTGCTTGTTTGATAAGCTGCTAACAAGATTACAACTAAAATTCTTCTCTTCATTTGCGTTTTTTAGGTATTAGGTATTTGAATTAATGTATTGCTAAAATAACATCTTTATATAATTTTCTTACTTTAATTGTTAGATTGTCTGCTTTTAATGTTTCTGTTGGAATATAACCTTGATAACCAGTGAGATTTATATCGTATTCTTCGGTAAGGATTTTAAGTTCTACTGGAGTTTTTGAGTAAGCTCCTTCTGCGTCTATGCTGGCGCTAAAAATACGTTTTCAAGTTTAACTTTTAAGTCTTTATGGTGTTCTACAGATATTTCGTAAATCTTTCCTAGTATATTGGTATTATTCATGTAAAATGATAGTTTTGGCTTTCTGTCGTTAATCCAGAAGTTTATAAAAATACCACCACTTTTGGTTACCCAAATGGTGTGTAATTGTCCGATGACAAAGTGAGATCTATCATGTTTGCTTGAAAAAAGACCGTCATTTATATAGGAATTGGCTTCTGCCATTCATTTAACGCCAATAATTCCAGGGTTATGCCCTTGGTTTAATCCAATGCCACTTATACCATTTGTTCCATTTTTAGGAGCGATAATTAATGGTTTTCCGTTGTCAACTTTTTCAAAACCTTATGATATTACTTAATTTGTGGTCTTTTTAGTTAATATTACTTCTTCGACTGTGGATGATAAAGTAATGGAGAAAATTCAACTTCAACATCGCTTTTATCCAATCCAAAGTAGGTTTCATCACTTAAACTTAACCATTTTAAAAGGAATGTGATTTTTATCTAGTATATATTAGTCTACATAAGAAAAATCAGCTTCTAATGATGTTACAGAACTTCCTCCGATAAATACTTTAAAATCTCCAGGTTCTGCTTCCCATTTATTGTTTGCTGTATAAAACTGAATTGTTTTGGTATCAATAGTAAAAGAAACCTCTTTAGATTCACCGGGCTTAAGATTAACTAACTCAAAGCCTTTTAGTTCTTTAATAGGTCTTGTTGTACTTCCTACCATATCTCGAATATACATTTGAACAACTTCTCGTCCTGCATAATTACCTGTATTTTTTAATGTGAAAGACACCTTTAATGAGCCTTCTTTATTAAATGACTCTGAACTTAATTTAATGTTTTCATAGGTAAATGTTGTGTAACTTAAACCATATCCAAATGGATATAAAGGCGCATTGCTAACATCTGAGTAGTGTGCCCAGAATACTTGATCAGGTCCTTTGGCTTGAGGTCTTCCTGTATTTTTATAATTATAATAAATAGGAATTTGACCTACATTTTGAGGAAAACTCATGGTTAATTTTCCACTAGGATTGTAGTCGCCATATAATACTTGAGCAATGGCATTACCACTTTCTGTTCCTAATTGCCAAGCTTCAACAATTGAAGGAATATGATCATTGGCCCAGTTTATAGCCAATGGGCGTCCATTCATCATAACTAAAACGATGTTTTTATTTACTTTATAAACAGCTTCGAGCAATTCTTCTTGGAAACTAGGTAAATCTAAATTTGTTCTACTTCGTGCTTCACCAGATTGAAATCCGTGTTCACCTAATACCATAATTACAACATCCTTGTTTTTGGCAGCATTTACAGCTTCACTAAATCCAGATTTATCTGTTGTGTTAATTTTAATCTCATTAACAAAATTTGGTGAATCTTCAAATAATTTTGGTCCAGAAGCGTAAGTAATTTTATTGTCAGGATACGCTTGAAGACCTTCAATAACAGAAACAGCCGTATTGTCATCCGCTGCTAATCTCCAACTTCCTAACGGACTTGATTTGTCATCAGCTAAATCTCCAATAACAGCAATATTTAAACCTCCTTTTTTAAGCGGTAATAATTGATTGTTATTTTTTAACAATACAATAGATTTTTTTGCTATATCCAAAGAAGCATCATGTAATTTATTGTTGCCAATAATTTCTTTTTCTCTTGCTTCATTGCAATATTTATAAGGATTATCAAAAAGACCTAGCTCAAATTTTACTTTTAAAATTCTACCTGCAGCATCATTAATTAAAGATTCATCAACTAGACCTTCTTTAACTAAATCGGCTAAATTTTTTACATAGGCATAGGATTCCATATCCATATCACATCCAGCTAAAACGGCTAATCTAGACGCATCTTTCATATCTTTAGCATAGCCATGAGTTCGCATTTCTTCAATTGAACCCCAATCTGAAATTACAAAGCCTTTAAAATCCCAATCCTTTTTTAAGATATCTCGTTGTAAATACACATTACCCGTTGCCGGAATACCGTTAAAGTCGTTAAATGCAGTCATAAATGTTTTTACACCAGCATCTTTAGCGGCTTTAAAAGGAGGTAATACAACGTTATGCAACATGGTTAAACTCATATCTACAGTGTTATACTCTTTAGCCGCTATGCCAAAACCATAACCAGCAAAATGTTTAGCACAGGCCGCTATCGTATTATTTGCTGATAAATCTTCTCCTTGAAACCCTTCAACTCTTGCTTTTGCTATTAAGCTACCTAAATAAGTGTCTTCTCCAGCGCCTTCCATAACTCTTCCCCATCGTGCATCTCTTGAAATGTCTACCATGGGAGCAAATGTCCAGTTAATACCAGCCGCAGAGGCTTCAATTGCAGCATTCTCTGCAGATTTTTTAATAGCTTCTAAATCCCAGCTAGCAGATTCTGCGAGTGGTATTGGCGTTAATGTTTTGAAACCATGAACAACATCAAAACCAAATAACAAAGGAATACCTAATCTAGTTTTTTCAACAGCTATTTTTTGAAATGCTCTAACTTCTTTAACACTTTTGATATTTAGCATAGAGCCTACTAAACCTTGTTCTAAATGTTTGTATTTATTGGCAGCGTCTCCTGCTGAAGGTGCAGGACCCGTAACATCATAAAAACCACTGTACTGATTCATTTGTCCAATTTTTTCTTCAAGAGTCATGATGCTCAATAAAGAGTCTACTTTTTTGTCTACGGACTTTTTTGATGAATCTTTTGTAGTAGTTTGACAACTAATTATTGATAAAAAAAGCGTAGTAATGCAAGCAAATGTAAATATGTGTTTGTTCATTTTTGTTTGTTTTGTAAAAAATTATTGATAAACTCTAACATAATCAACTTCCATTGTAGATTCTGTGAAATTAGGATCTATTGTAAACCATGATCCGCCCATGGCTACATTTAGTATAATAAATTGATTTGCAGTGTAAGGATAATTATCATTGGTTTTTGTAGCTGGTGCATATTTGTATTTAAATACACCGTCAATTAAAAATCGTATTTCATTTTTATCCCATTCAATGGAATATACATGAAATGCAGTTGAAAAATCTGGTAAATTTGTTGTGCCCACCCTTGCACTAGTGCAAGCTCCTGAGCATGCTGTAGTGTGTGTTGCACTATGAACTTTTCCTGGGTCGTATCCCCAGTGCTCCATAATATCAATTTCTCCACAAGCTGGCCAGCCTACAGTATTAATATTAGCGCCCAGCATCCATATAGCCGGCCATGTGCCATCACCTTCTGGTAATTTTGCTCTCACATCTACGCGGCCATAGGTAAATTCATATTTGCCTTGAGTTAACAAACGCGCTGAAGTATATTCTGAACCACTATAGCTTTCTTTTTTTGCTGTAATTTTTAACAAGCCACCTTCTACAATTACATTGTCACTTCTATCTGTATAGTATTGACTTTCGCCATTTCCCCAACCATTAGATCCTGTTCCAATATTATACCCCCAGTTATTGGGATTTGGACTTCCATCTACATCAAATTCATCAGACCAAACTAGTTGCAGTTCGGGTTCAGTTACATATACAGTAGTTATCTTAAATGTGCTAACTGTATTGTTTGTACTTGAATAAGCAATTACCGAAATGGTATAATTATTAGTTCCAGGCTCAGTAAATGTATAATCTATGGTGCCTGTAGTATTTTGTATTTCTGAAGCATTACCAAATATAAAACCGTATTTAACAGCATTATCTGCAGTTGCTGTACATTGTATTTTTCCGGAACCATCTCCATTTGGATTTGTGGCATCAGTATTTAATACCGTTACATTTAGCACTAAATTTGCTGGAAGTATTTCTTGCGTTGGATTATCAATAGGGTCATCAGGAGGTGAATCTGAATTACTACAAGAAAGATATGTCAAGCTTATGAAAACAAGTAGTAATATTTTGGAGATAGGTTTATCAATTAGTTTCATCTTTTTGATTTTTTTTTAATTTCTCACATGAATGCAAAAAAAGGTTAAAGCAAACCACTGAAAACGGAATTTTTTGAGCCGCTTAAAAACTCTTTTCATCCTAAGCTATTAAAAGGATTTACAATAATTATTGCTATGATCACTTTCATCACCTTGTCCGACCTATCCCGTTGTATCATGAGTTTTAGATATCACTAAAATTACATAAAAAAATGTCAACTATATTGTCAACTAAAAATAATAACCCTCGTATATATTGACTATACAAGGGTTATTTGTGGAGTCGGAGACAACGACCATAAATTTAACTTTCTAGTGTTTATAGGGCTTAAGAAAGGTCCGGTTTTTATAGGTCACCGAATTGGTCTCGATTTAACATACTTTAACATTTGGGTTTTGATAAGAAGGTCAAAACGACATAATACTATTCAAAGTTTATTTTGCAATTATCCATTGACGAATTAAAAACAAAAAGTAATAGTGTATTACTTTTTGTTTTTAATAGCCTTCATCAATATGGAGTAGCAGTATTTAATCTCTAAGAGTTAGTATTTTTATTAATCTCTCATTAACATAATAGTTTCCAGTACCTAATTTTTCTTTTTTTAGTACATTGTCTTTAGCTAATAGATTTAAATATTTTGAAGCTGTTATCCTGGAGACACCTAAATCATTTTCTATAAACTCGATTTTTGTATATGGATGCTTAAATAAATTATTTAATAAGTCTTGGCTATAAAATTTGTAATTGTTTCTCAATAAATTTTTATATTCATATATTAAATCTCTAATTTTTCCAATTAAAACGATAGTTTCCTTTGAAATTTGTTCCACCGAATCTAACATGTACAAAACCCAATTTTCCCAATTATCAGTTTCTCTAACCTCCTGTAAAAGCTTATAATAATCTACCTTATGTTCAATAATGTAACGACTTAAATAGAGTACAGGTAAATTGAGTAAGTCATTCATTACTAGGTATAATACATTAATGATACGTCCAGTTCTTCCATTACCATCATAAAATGGATGGATACTTTCAAATTGATAATGGATAATAGCCATTTTGACTAACGTGTCAAAATCAGACATTGTTGGATCGTTTATATATTGTTCAAGATTTTTCATTAAATCTCTTATAGTATTATAGTCTTGAGGTGGTGTATATACAATTTCTCCTGTTGTTGCATTTTTTAAATTTGTTCCTGGGACTTTTCTGAAACCAGCATTGTTTTTTTCTAATTCGGATTGAATTGTAATAATATCATTGTTTTTTAATATTCTATTTTTTTTAATTAATTCAAATCCTTTTTTTAATGCAGAAATATAATTCTGGACCTCTTTTGCATTTAAAGACTTAAAACCATCTAAATTTAATTCAGCTTTAAAGATATCATCATGAGTTGTAATAATATTTTCGATAGCAGAACTGTCCTTTGCTTCCTGAAGACCTAATGTGTTTATTAAAATATTTTCATTAGGAATACTTGATACAATACCTTTTAATTCAGCTAATGCCCTGTGTGCTGAAGCTAATTTTTTTAGTACTTTTTTGCTTTCAATATCCTGTTTTAGAGGAAGAGGTCTTAAATTTTCAGATTCCATTATGTATAAAAATGTTAATTTTGTTTACAAAGATAACTTGTTATGATAAGAAAATGCATTTTTCTTATCATAATTTTAATTAATGATAAAATTTTTAAATTAATTTATCATTCTAAGGATGTTGTATTTGAAAAATTTTGATGATTAGATGGAGGTAAAGTTGATGTTTACACTTTCAAAATTTTTATTATACCTTTTTTAACTGTTAATAACTCTAATTCTATTCAAAAACTGTCATTTTTTGGTCATTTAGTTTTGTGGTAAATGATACCAAATGATATCATTCAAAATATATTTGTCATTAAGTCATAAAAATTGATTTATTTTATTTTAACAAGTTGTTTATCAAATATTTGTGAATAACTAATTGATTTTATTTTTTCTTTCAATAGCCACATTTTATACTTTTATTACCATAATCCCATAAGGGAAGGCAAAAGCGCTTTTGTTCATTTTATAAATTTAAAAACAATAAAAATGGACACTATTTTAATTCTTGAACGATTAAATCGTTTAGAAAAACTACTCATTGGAAACAAAGAAGTTTTGACTTTTGACGAAGCCTGTGACTATACAGGTATATCCAGAAGCTATCTTTATAAACTAACGGCTTCCGGAAAAATTCCACATTCTAAACCCAACGGAAAAATGCTCTTTTTTGAGAAGAAGAGACTTGTGGAATGGTTACTGCAAAATAGTCGTAAATCTAAGAATGAGATTGAGGCGGAAGCCATTGCATACACTTTTAGAAATAAAAGAAGGTAAAGAAATCCAATTCCAAAAACATTTTTTTAATTCAATGGCAACACTTTTCGCCGTTTTCTAGACCGTATGACATGGCTTCAACAAACAATGGTCTTTATCTTGTTAAAGACCCCAAAAAGAAAACAATTTATGATTATACCTACGAATATCTATGTTCAAAATATGACATTTTTTATAATGAAATATCACATGATTTTCAGATATCGTTGAAAGGGGACAAATCATGGCATTATCTCAATGTGAACTCTTTGATCATAGAGTTGGCCAAAGCAGGAGTTGATATTAGTTCCGCTAGGCTTGAGATCTTGATCAAGTCAGAGCTTATCAAAAAACACAACCCTATTAAAGCGTATTTTCAAGTCCTCCCTGAATGGGACGGGTTGGACCATATTGCTAAATTAGCTTCCTATGTACCTACCTATGACGATGATGCTTTCTTATACCACTTAAGGAAATGGTTGGTTCGGGCCATACGATGCGCCTTTGAACCCAATTATTTCAATAAACAGGCCTTGATAATCAGCCATAAAGGCCAAAGTTCAGGGAAGTCGACCTGGTGCAGATACTTATGCCCTCCTGAATTGAGCGAATATATGGCCGAGGATATCAGTAATGATAAGGATGCAAGAATTCAACTGTGCAGAAATTTTCTTTATAACCTGGATGAATTGGCGGTGCTTTCCAAAAAAGATGTCAATGCTCTTAAAGCCTTTTTCTCTAAGACCTTTATCAATGAAAGATTGCCCTATGATAGAAAAAACACAACCCTGCCCAGAATATGTTCTTTTGTGGGATCAACCAATATGTCTTCCTTTCTTAATGATGAAACGGGTTCTGTGCGTTGGTTGTGCTTTGAGCTAAAGGATCAAATTGATTTTGCGTATTCAAAAGAGGTTGATATCAAAAAGGTATGGACGCAAGCATATCATTTAGCTTACAAAGACACTACGTTTAATCCAGAACTATCCATTCAGGATATTTGCGAAAACGAAGAACGTAATAAGAAATATACCAATCTCACCACAGAACAAGAACTGGTTGCCAAGTATTATGAAAAATCGACCGACATCGAAGATTTTGTAACGGCATCCGATGTCATGGTCGCATTGTCCTGTTTAAATGTAAGATTGAACCAAGTAAATATAGGCAAAGCTTTTACGGGTTTTAACTTTCAGCGCGTGAAGCATTCCAAGAGACAGGTTTATGGATATTTGGCAAAATCAACTTTTAAAAGCAGTCCATGGGAAGTGGAATTACCTATAAACAGGTAAAACAACCTACCTAGTTACCTAAGAGGTTTAAATGTCTTATAGATACAGAGAATTTCTTAGGTAAGATTAATAAAAACTAGGTTACCTATTTCCCTTCCAACTTACCTGATTGGTAGGAAAGGTAAGGTGAATTTCGAACTAACCTAAGGCCTTAACCCTTATGAATAGCGGCTTAGGTAACTAGGTAGGTGAAAATAGAAAAAAGAAATTATTTAGCTGATGAAAAGAAAAAAATTAAATTGTGAAACAGCCCGAGATTTTTCAGTGGAAAAAGCACTGGAAAAATTAGGGCACTTTCCCAAAAGGACAACGGAAAAAGAAGCTTGGTTTCTGAGTCCTTTCAGGTCAGAAACCCAAGCCTCTTTGAAAGTCTCCAGAACCAAGAACAGATGGTACGACCATGGTGAGGGTGTTGGAGGAAACGTGATAGATTTAGTAAGTAGAATTTTAAAATGCTCTATACAAGACACCCTGGTGTATTTAAGTGACTCCATTCCAATTAACATAATGGAACAACGACATCAGTGGGATACAACGGCTATTAACATAATGACAGGTGCTCATATTGAAATCATTAAAGTTCAAGAAATCATACATCCTGCTTTAGTCCAATATGTAAAACTTAGAGGGATTTCGTTAAAGATTGCCAGAACCCATTGCAAAGAAGTTTGGTACAGATATAATCAGACCCAGTATTTCGCCATTGGGTTAAGGAACGCTAAAAACGGTTGGGAGTTACGCAATAAGATTTTTAAAAACAGTAGCAGCCCCAAATCCTATACCTACATCCAAAAAAACAGCAAGCAATTAATCATATTGGAAGGTATGTTTGATCTGTTAACGTTGGCCACTTTAAATGAAGACCCATTAAAAACTTCAGATATCCTTGTGTTAAACTCCATAGCATTTATAAAAGCTATTGAGAGACATATCCCCAAATATGAATCAGTCCACCTCTATT